>CAVQIB010000003.1:0-790793 GCA_963712435.1 uncultured Alphaproteobacteria bacterium
GACCGCCAGCCTCCCTTCCGGACCACCGTCGCCGCATCCCCGAGCAGAACCTGCGCGAGGACCAGGGCTGGGTCGACATGCAGGTCCAGTACCTCGTCAACTCCGAGCGCGGCGGCTCCGACGGGCTGACCGTGGGCCGGACCGTGCTCCCGCCGGGTGCCCGTCACGACCGCCACCTCCACACCGACGCGGACGAGTTCCTGCTGGTGATGTCGGGCCGCGGGGAGATCCACACCAACGCCGGCCGCGAGCCGTCGCAGGCCGGCGACGTGATCTTCACGCTGCGTGGCAACCGGCACGGCTTCGTCAACACCGGCGACGAGGACGTGCTGCTGATCTGGGGCTGGAGCGGCGCCGGCTCGCTGGGCCGCCGGCTTCGGGCTGCCGTCCGCCGACGACGACGAGTTCGACGACCCCTCGTGACCCCGCTCGACCCCAGGATCGGCCCGCGGCACCACCCGGATGCTGGCGGCCCGCTCGGCCTCACTCGAGCGGGTGGCGCCCACCTCGGCTGGAAGGTCGGCTTCGGCGCGCCTGCCGCCCAGGCGAGTTTCGAGCTCGACCGCCCGCTCGTCGGCTTCCTGACCCGGGAGCGGCTGCTGCCCTCGGGCGCGACGGTCGACGTCTCGGGCTGGACCAGGCCGGTGCTCGAGGCCGAGGTCGCCGCCCACCTCGGCTCCGACGTCGGGCACCGGCGCCTCCGGGTCTCGAGGCGCTCGCCGCGGTCGTCGGCTGGTCGGTCGCGATCGAGCTCGCGGACCTCGACCACACGCCGTCGGACGTCGAGCGGATCCTGGCCGGCAACATCTTCCACCGGCACGTGCTGCTGGGGCCGATCGTGTCCGACCTCCCCTCGCCCGGTGGCTTCTCGGTGTGCGCGACGCGGCTGCGGTCGCGTCCACGACCGATCCCTCCGCACTGACCGGGGGGCTCGGCTCCGTGCTCGCCTCGACCGCCGACACGCTCGCAGCCTGCGGTGAGGGGTTGCGCGCCGGCGACGTGGTGATCACGGGGTCGGTGGTGCCCACCCGTCGCCGTCGGGAGCGGGGTGTGGGAGGTCGCGGCGGAGGGACTCGGCAGCCTGTCCGTCCGGCTCCCCTGAGCCGGGCGTCGAGCGGTCGGGTCAACCGGGCGCGAGGGTCGCCGCGTCACCGGTGTGGACCCGGCCGGGCACCGTGACCTCGGCGTCCACGCCGAACACGGGCTCGCCCCGGGAGGAGCGACGGTCGGCGAGCGACGACAGCAGGGCCAGGTCGCGGATCCCGGTCTCTGGGTGGACGTCGACCACCGCGCAGCGGGGCACGACGCCGCGCACGCGGACCTCGGCCACGCCGATCCGCACCCGACGGCCGACCCAGTCCTGCTCGACGTCGGGGTCCAGCTCGCCACCGGCCAGCTCGAAGGTGGCCCGGAACCGGGCGGCGTCGACGGGCGCGCCGACCTCGTCGGCCAGCCGGGCCAGCGACGCGCTCGTCACGGAGGGTGACCGGACCGCCGTACACGAGGTCGCCCGGGGTGCTGGAGACCAGCACGACCTCGCGGCCCAGGTGGGCGGCGTACGCCGCTGCCCACGGACCCTCCACGACCTCCACGGCGGCGGACCTGCCCCAGTAGTCGACGTGGTGGACCTCCCCGGTCGCGACCGGCCTGCCCTCGACCACGCCTGAGGGGAGCGCCACGGACAGCACCGTCCAGTCCCAGACGGCAGAGGTCCGGAGCAGGGTCGGGTGATCGACCGTGCGGAGGCAGCGGCCGGCTGCCAGGTCGAGCAGGCAGAACCTCCGGTCCCCCTGCGGCCCGGCCCGGGTCAGGCTCACCGCGGGGTGGGTCCGGTGGCGACCTCCCTTGACGGGCGTGAACCCGATCCGCGCGACCCGCATCGCGCCCACCCTGCCACCCGTACGCCGGAGCGCCCGTCCGGCCACTGCCGGACGGGCGCTCCCGTGTGGCTCAGCCGAGGGTGGCGGTGTCGATGACGAACCGGTAGCGGACGCTGAGGTGAGCACCCGCTGGTCGCCTCGTTGACCTGCTGGCTGCGAGTCGAATCTTCTCCACAATGCATCCAAGTACAGCCCCGTGGGCTCGGAGGTGACGGTCGCCGCGGAGCGCAGCGGTGACCTCGTCCGGCTGCGGGTCCGCGATTGCGGGATTGGGGATACCGGGTGAGATGCTCGACTCCGTCTTCGAGGCCTTTGCCGTCCAGCACCGCGGGGCAGAAACGAACCCCAGGTCCGGGCTGGGCTGGGGCTGGCGATCGCCCGAAGCCTCGTGCAGCTTCACGGCGGGATGATTACGCCCGCAGTGAGGGACCAGGAAAAGGGAGCGAGCTGGTGGTCGAGCTCCCGTTGATTGCGCAGGCGGTGACCGTCGAGCACCCCAGGGCCGTCGCGATTCACCTGAGCGAAGCGGAGCGCAGGCGCGTCGGTCGTCGACGACAACGAGGACGCCGCGAACGTGCTGGCCGATTCGCTGACGCGGTTCGGTCATGACGTAATCGTCGCCGGCAACGGTCCTTCGGCTCTCGCGCTTGCGGAGGAGTTCAAGCCCCAGGTAGCGCTTCTCGATATCGGCTTGCCCGTGATGAACAGCAATACGAGAACTGAACGAAGAACACACAAAAAAAAAAAAAAAAAAAAAAAAAAAAAAACATCGCCAATTGCTGGCAAGTCGTTCCTCGTGATCGATTCGAGCGATGCGGACGACACCTGCCCCGATGACGCGTGCGACAGTGCGCCCTACGCCGCGCAATTCGCCAGCCTCCAGCCGAAACCGGGCACGTGGTTGCTGAGCCACCGTCCCGTGTGGGCGATCGGCCGGGGCTTTACCCTCAACCGGACGCTCCAGCAGGCGCTGAAGTCGTCGGGCGGCAGGCTGCCGCGAGGGATCGAACTCGTGCTGTCCGGGCATGTGCACGTTTTCGAGCTGTTGAGCTTTACCGACGAGCGCCCACCGCAAATCGTTGCCGGCGCCGGCGGCACCTCGCTCGACAAAAAGATCAAACGAGAGATCGACGGGATGAAAGTGGGCGACGCGACGGTGAACTACGGACGGAGCGATGACCGCTTCGGCTTCCTCATGATCACGCTGCAGGAAGACGGCTCGACCGCGACTTTCATTGCACCCTCGGGCAAAGCGCGTTTCACGTGCGTGCTCACGGCGACGACGGCCCGCTGCGACTAGACCGCATCGCTTGCGCCTAGCCGCGACGCGCTAGGCCGCGCGGCGGTGCGGCCATTTGCCTTGCGCTTTGCGGAACCCCGTCCCGGGGCCACCCGTTTGGTTCGGGAACCCCCGCAAACAAAAGGCGCGACACAATGAAAGTCTTAAACCTGCTTACCCTCCTTCTGATCATTATCGGCGGCATCAACTGGGGCGCGGTCGGCATCGCCGAGTACGACATCGTCGCCAACCTGTTCGGCGGCCAGACGGCGACGCTCTCGCGGATCGTGTACACGCTCGTTGGACTGTCCGCGCTCTGGCAGCTTGTCCCCTTCCTGCAGGCCGCCGGATCGAATTCGGCCTATGCCGAGCAGCGGGCCGAGCGCGGCCGCATCTGAACGGGGTCGACTGTTCGGCACGATCGAGACCGAAAGCAAATCAGCCGGGAGCAATCTCCCGGCTGATTTCGTTTGGAGAACTTACGGCAGCGGGTCGGAGATGTTCGCGTTCGCCACGAGTTCGAAGATCGAGATCAGGCTGTTGATCACGAGCTTGTCGCGGCTGTGCAGGAGGAGAGCGTATTCGTCCAGCGGGCGCTGCGTTCCGCGGTTGATGTCGGCGATGAACGGGGCCAGCGTCTCGATGGTCGCTTCCGTCATGATGTCGAGCACGCGCAGCCAGAAGTCCACCCTGTCCGGACCATCGAGCGCGAGTTTCCGCCCGAGCATGCCGAGTGCGTAGACGAGCGCGAAAATCTCGTTGCAGCGCGCCTCGGCGAGATCCTGCGCGTTCGCCGGATCGAGCGGCATGAACGGCTGGAACCGCACGATCGTCACCGCATGCAGCGCGGCGATCCTGGTCAGCTCGTTGGCGTGGCCCGCCGGAATCCGCCAGTCCTTGTAGGCCTTGTTCAGCAGGAAATAGCCCTGGGTGAGAAGTCGAATACGCGGCTCGCGCAGCACGACCCGGTCGGCGGGAAGCGTGCCGCTGTCGAGCAGTTCGCGCGCCACCTCCCGCAACAGATTCGCCCGTTCCGTGACGGCCTTCTCCGAAGCGTAGAACGGACTTACCCCTGCCCCCGTTCGCTCGGCCGCAAGGCGATGCTCGGAGCGGCCTGCACGAGCGCCCTGACGCCGGCGAACAGCTCCGCCTTGACGCCGTCGTAGCTCTCGCGCAGTTCGCTCGCGGCGATCCGGGGATTGCTGCTGCTTTCCTTGCGCCGGTCGAGCGCATCCACGGCCGGCCCCGTGATCGGGACATGGCTGATCGGCAGGTCAGGCTCGCCCGAGATCGGCATGTCGCGCGCTCCGCTGCTCGGCGCGCGCGACGCTCGGCAATTCACGCAGCCTTGTCAAGCCGGCGAAAGTGGCCCCGAGAGAGGTCCGGCCAACCGTCAGGCTGACGCCGGCGTCTGCACCGGGATGCCCTTGTCCTTGAAGAGCTGCTGCAGCTCGCCGGCCTGGAACATCTCGCGGATGATGTCGCAGCCGCCGACGAACTCGCCCTTCACGTAGAGCTGCGGGAATGGTCGGCCAGTTGGAATAGTCCTTGATGCCCTGGCGCAGGTCGTCCGATCTCGAGCACGTTGACGCCCTTATAGGGCACGCCGAGATAGTCGAGGATCTGCACGACCTGGCCGGAGAAGCCGCACATGCGGGAACTGCGGCGTGCCCTTCATGAACAGCACGACGTCGTTGGACTTCACTTCGTTGTCGATGAACTGCTCGATGCGCCATGGTCTGTCCTTTCATGACGCGGGTCAAGGCCCGCGCTCTCAGTGATCTCGATCCTAGCGCTCCGGCGTGCCGGTCTGCAGCGCAAGGGCGTGCAGCACGCCGCCCATCTCGCCCTTCAGCGCGGCATAGACGATCTGGTGCTGCTGCACCCGCGTCTTGCCGCTGAAGGCGGCGGAGATCGACGGTCGCGGCGTAGTGGTCGCCGTCGCCGGCGAGATCGCGGATCTCGACCACCGCGTCGGGCAGCGCCTCCTTGATCAGCCGCTCGATGTCGTCGGCATCCATCGCCATGATCGCCTCCTCATGGCCCTCGCCTTCAGGCCGCTGCCCCGGCCATGTAGGCCGGCAGCCAGGCTTCGATGCGCTCCGTCAAGCTCGCTTATCAGATAGCGGCCGCTCGCCCGGCAGGATCAAGCGCATCGCCGCCGGTCACGCCGATGCGCGGCGCCGGCACGCCGCACGCCCGCGCGCGCTCGCGAGCGACGGCGTCGGCGGCGCTCGCCGGCACGGCGACGACATAGCGGCGCCTGATCCTCGCCGAACCAGAAGGCATGCGGCGGCGCGTCGCTCGGGCGGCGGTTCGAGCGTCGCGCCGATGCCGCCCGGCCATCGCCATCTCGGCCAGCGCGACGAGCGAGGCCGCCGTCGGAGAGGTCGTGGACCGTCGGTGACCGGCCGCGCGCGGATCAGCCCGCGCACGAAGTCGCCGTTGCCGCTCTCGGCGGCGAGGTCGACCGGCGGCGGCGCGCCCTCCTCGCGGCCGCAGACGTCGCGCAGATAGAGCGACTGGCCGAGCCAGCCTTGCGTCTCGCCGATCAGGAGGATGGCCTCGCCCTCGGCCTTGAAGGCGAGCGTCGCACTGGCCGTCGACGTCGTCGAGCAGGCCGACGCCGCCGATGGTCGGGGTCGGCAGGATGCCGCGGCCGTTGGTCTCGTTGTAGAGCGAGACGTTGCCGGAGACGACGGGGAAGTCGAGCGCCCGGCAGGCCTCGCCGATGCCGCGGATGCAGCCGACGAACTGGCCCATGATCTCCGGCCGCTCGGGATTGCCGAAGTTGAGATTGTCGGTGAGCGCGAGCGGCGTGCGCGCCGACGGCGGTGAGGTTGCGCCAGGCTTCCGCCACCGCCTGCTTGCCGCCCTCGAACGGGTCGGCCTCGCAATAGCGCGGCGTCACGTCGGTGGTCAGCGCGAGCGCCCTTCGGCCCGTCCTCGACGCGCACGACGGCGGCGTCGCCGCCCGGCCGCTGCACGGTGTTGCCGAGGATGAGGTGGTCGTACTGCTCCCACACCCAGCGCTTGGAGCACAGGTCCGGGCGAGCCGATGAGCTTCACCAGCGCGTCGGCGACCGGCACATCGGCGGCGTCACGCCCGCGGGCGTCGATCGACGGGCGCTTCGGCGCGTCGACATGCGGGCCGATCGTAGACCGGCGCCTCGTCGCCGAGTTCCTTGATCGGCAGGTCGGCCATCACCTCGCCGCTGGTGCTTGCACGACGAAGCGCAGCGTGTCGGTGGTCTCGCCGACGACCGCGAAGTCGAGGCCCCATTTGCGGAAGATCGCCTCGGCCTCGGCCTCCTTCTCCGGCTTGAGCACCATGAGCATGCGCTCCTGGCTCTCCGACAGCATCATCTCGTAGGCGGTCATGCCGGTCTCGCGGCACGGCACCTTGTCGAGATCGAGCGTCGACGCCGAGATCGCCCTTGGCGCCCATCTCGACCGCCGAGCAGGTCAGGCCGGCCGCGCCCATGTCCTGGATCGCGATGACGCAGCCCTTGGCCATGATCTCGAGGCAGGCTTCGAGCAGCAGCTTCTCGGCGAAGGGATCGCCGACCTGCACGGTCGGGCGCTTTTCCTCGGCGTCGTCGTCGAACTCGGCCGACGCCATGGTCGCGCCGTGGATGCCGTCGCGGCCGGTCTTGGAGCCGAGATAGACGATCGGCTTGCCGACGCCCGACGCGGCCGGCGTAGAAGATCTCGTCCGTTCTCGGCGAGGCCGACCGCCATGGCGTTGACGAGGATGTTGCCGTCGTAGCGGGTGTGGAAGCGCACCGAGCCGCCGACCGTCGGCACGCCGAAGGAATTGCCGTAGCCGCCGATGCCGGCCACGACGCCGGCGACCAGATGGCGCGTCTTCGGATGGTCGGGATCGCCGAAGCGAGAGCGAATTGAGGCAGGCGATCGGCCGCGCGCCCATGGTGAAGACGTCGCGCAGGATGCCGCCGACGCCCGGTCGCCGCGCCCTGATAGGGCTCGATGATAGGACGGGTGGTTGTGGCTCTCCATCTTGAAGACGACCGCAAGCCCGTCGCCGATGTCGATGACGCCGGCGTTCTCGCCCGGGCCCTGGATCACCCAGCGGCGCCTTGGTCGGCAGCGTCTTCAGGTGCACCTTGCGAGGACTTGTACGAGCAGTGCTCGTTCCACATCGCCGAGAAGATGCCGAGCTCGGTGATGGTCGGCTCGCGGCCGATCAGCGCAAGAATGCGCTCGTATTCGTCCGGCTTCAGGCCGTGCTCGGCGACGAGCTCCGGCGTGATCTTCGGTTCGTTGCGGATCATGGCTCTGGCCTCGGCCAGCCTCTCAGACAAATGCGGGTCAGCCGCTGCGCGCCTGGCGAATGCGCTTCGCACGTGCGGCGAAGCGGACCGGACAGCTTCCGCGCAAACCGCTGGTGGACGCGCCGCCTCGTCTTAGCGGGGAATTCTGCGCGTCCGGAACCGCTTTCCTGCGGACGGGCTTGAACCTTCGCTGTAATGGTACTGACCATCTCTCGTGCCGAACGGCGGCACGCAACCGGAGGATATCAAATGAGTTTTTCCGCTTCTCGGCGCTCACGGACCCGATCCGTCATCAGTCTTGCGGCATTGATGTTATCGTCCGCATTCGCCGTGCCGCTGTTCACCTCGCCTGCGGAAGCGGTGATAGGAACGCCGCCAACCTGCTATCCCAGCCGTGCTCGTTGCACGCGCTGTCTCGAAACAGAAATGACCTCGCCGCCTCGTTGCGTGAAATGCGGCCGCATTTACGGATGCAGGCCGGGTCGGCCGGGTCGGCCGTGGCGGTGACGGCTGCGTCTTTCTCATAAACCCTGCGACAGCCCCTTGCGACCTTCATCGGAATGACGTTGGGCGCGCCGGTTCCGGCTGAGGAGACAAGCGTCAATTCAGCCGGGTCGGCCGCTCGTTGTCGTCGTTCGGAAGCGGGACATCCGGCGCCGGCAACTCACGCCGCGCACCCTCGCGCGACTTGCCGGACGCGCCTTCGGCCGCCGCTTCCGCCTTTGCGTAACGGCGGTAGGACCGCCAGCCAAACGGCAGACTCCCTAGATAGCAAAGAGTTCCAATGGTAAGGACTTCCCACGGAAAGCTGATAAGCAACGCGAAGAACAGCACGACCAGCACGAACACCGGCAAGACCATATCCGGGGCGACGCGGGTGCCAAGCTTCTTGCCCGAATAGACCGGCAGCTTCGAGATCATCAGAAAGGCGATGAGGAGCGTGTAGACGACGCCGAGCGCCGCCGGAATTTTCGGCATGCCGAGGAAGTGCATATAGACCGGCAGGAACACGGCGATGGCGCCGCCCGGCGCGGGCATCCCGACAAAGAAGTTGGAGGCCCAGGCGGGCTTGTTGGGGTCCTCGATCATCACATTGAAGCGCGCAAGCCGCAGGCCGGCGCAGATCGCGAACGCGATGGCGGCGATCCAGCCCACCGCCCTTGCCTCGTGTAGGCCCCAGAACCAGAGGATCAGCGCCGGCGCGACGCCGAAATTGACGAAGTCGGCAAGGCTGTCGAGCTCTGCGCCGAACCGCGAGGTGCCCTTGAGCATGCGCGCGATCCGGCCATCCACCCCGTCGAGGATGGCGGCGAACACGATCGCGGCGAGCGCCAGGTCGTAGCGGCCCTCGGGGGCGATGCGGATCGCCGTCAGTCCCGCGCACAACGCGAGCAGCGTGATGACGTTCGGCACCAAAGTGCGAATGGGAATTGACCGGAAAGCGCGGCGGCGCCGCTCCGGCTGCTCGGGATCGAAGGGGGGAAACAGCGACATGGGAAAACCATATAGCGCGACGGCGCGCGTCCCGCTACGCCGATGGCGCCTCGCCAGCTCCGGCCGGTTTCTCCTCGATCCGCCCGTTCGGGCTCATCGCATCGATGGTCTGCGGCAGATAGGCGGCCATCAGCGGCAGCAGCTTGTCTGCAGAAAAGCCTGTCGCGGCCGCAAATTGCTCAACCACATCCTCGCCGAGGGCGATGCGCAGCTGGTCGGGCGAGACGGGAAGATTGAGGCCGGGCCCAAGCCATGACTCGACTTCCCGGTCAAGTCCGCCCTGCCGCAGCCTCTTGAGAAGGCCGCTGACGTCGCCCAGTTCTGTCTTCGACAGATATTGCGTGGCAAGCCCCGGAATGGTCGCGGGGTCGAGGTTCTTCACCAGCCCCTGGATCATGCCGGATACGATCTTGTCGAATAACCCCATCGATGCTCCTCGGCGCCGGGGCGCACGCATTTTCGCGGCTGCAAAGTGCCGCCTTTCGGCAACTCGCGCAACCGGCGCGTGGCGGATATATGTTGCGTTTCTTCGGGCCGCGAACCGAATTCGCAGACCGGCCGCGGCCGGGCTTGCGCCGTGAATCTCGGCGGCGCTCATGGACCCGAACCGGCGCTTTGTTCGTTCCGTTCGGTGGAGAGAAATCCTGTTGCGCTCTTACCCCGCGCGTGAACTCCCGCAGGAACCGACATGCTGACCGAGCCGAAGTTCTCGAAGAGGCTCTTGTTCGCCGCGGGAGTGGTCCTCGTCCTGCTGCTTGCCTGGCAGCTCGCGGATCTGCTGCTGCTGGTTTTTGCGTCCGTGCTGGTCGCGATTTTCTTCCGCGCCTTGGCGGATCTCATCGCGCGGCCGACGGCGCTCTCGCCCGGATGGTCGCTCGCCGCCGCCATGCTGCTGGTCACAGGCCTGGTCGTCGTGATCACGGTGCTGTTCGGCACGACGATCCGGCAAAACGTGGACACGCTGGCGGAGCAGCTCCCCACCGCCTGGCGGGCCGTGCGCGACCGGATCGGCGACGCGCGGTGGCTCACCAGCGCGCTCGACCAAGCCGGCCAGGCGCTCCTGTCCGGCAATGTGGTGAGCCGCATCGGCGGCGCGCTCGGCGCGTTTGTGGGCGCCGTCGCCAACCTTTTCCTGGTGCTGTTCGCCGGGCTCTATATCGCGGCGCAGCCCAGCCTATATTACCAAGGCTTCCTCAAGCTCGTGCCGCCGCAGGAGCGCGACCGGATCGGCGCGACCCTCGTCCGATGCGGCCACGCGCTGCGCAACTGGCTGCTCGGGCAGGCCATCGCAATGGTGATGGTGGGCGTGCTCACCTGGGCGGGCCTCGCGCTGCTCGGGGTGCCGTCTGCGCTCGCGCTCGGCCTGTTTGCGGGACTGGCGGAGTTCGTGCCGATATTGGGGCCGATCGCCGCGGCGATCCCCGCCCTGATCATCGCGCTGTCGCAGGACACCAAGGTCGCGCTCTGGGTGCTCGCGCTGTTCGTGGTGATCCAGCAGATCGAAGGCAATCTCCTCCAGCCGATCATCCAACGCAAAATGGTCGCATTGCCGCCGGCGATCACGCTGTTCGCCGTGCTTGCCTTCGCGATCCTGTTCGGCGTGATCGGAGCGCTGCTCGCCGCGCCGCTCGCGGTGGTCACGCTCGTCGTGGTGCAGGACCTCTATGTCGAGACGATCGAGGAGCCGCCGGCGGGCGGCTCGGATTCCGCTTGAATCGTTGGCATGGCGGCCGGACGCCGCCGCGGTCATCGCGTCGTGCGCGCATCGGCGGGGACGTTACGCGCAACGCCGCCTGCGCCCCCTCCCGCGCCCTCTGGCGCATCCGGCCGGGCCGTCGGGCCGTCCCGCTGGACGAGTTCGGGCGAGCCGCGCGAAGTGCGAAGCACCATGCAGGCGGCCCCCTTGGCGGTGAGATCGGCGCACAGCTTGTTCGCCGCCGCGCGCGTGTCGGCGCCGACGCGCACCTGATAGAAGCCGTCCGTTCCGCGACTGCGCAGGACCGTGCGGAGAATCATCGGATCGTGATTTTCCAGCATCGCGCGGTATTGCCGCTCGATCCGCGCATAGGCTTCGAGCACGCGCGCACGGGAGAAGCCGGCGCTGAGCTGCACACCCCAGGGGCGCAAGGCCCCCTCGCGCACATGCCGCTCGAGTTCGCCGATGAAGAAGCTCGGCTGCTCCTTGAGCAAAGCGGCGAGCTGGCGGCACGAGGTCGGCTTGGCGATGCCGTCCTTCCCGCCCTCGCGTCCGAGCGTCGCCCATTCGTCGACCGAGCGGCCGGTGATGGCGCGCACATAATTCCGCGTCTCGGCCGGCATGCCGCCGCGCCCGCCGAGAAAGCCCCGCACCCGGCCCGGCCCGGCATTGTAGGCGGCGGCGGCGAGGCCAAGATTGCCGAATTCGCTGCGCAGTTCGCTCAGGAACTCCGCCGCCTTGGGCAGCGCCGCCACCGGATTGAAGGGGTCGAGCAGGCCGCGCTCGTCGGCGGTATAGGGCATGAATTGCGCGATCCCCTGCGCGCGGTAGCCGCGGCGCGTCATCGGCCCGACCGCGTTCGGCTGAAACCGGCTCTCCTGCCAGATGACCCGGGCGAAGAATTCGAGCGGCAGCCCGTTGGCCGCCGCGGCCGATTCGAGGATCAGGCAGATCGAATCCATCGCCCCGGTGACCTTCACCGGGGCATTGCCTGCCGGCGGCTCCGGCTTCGGCGCGGCCGCCTGCGGCTCTGACTTCTGTGTCGCCGCCGCGTCGTCGAGTTGCGGGCGAGCGGAATCGGTCGGGGGCGCGGAGACGGGCGCCGGCGCATCGACTCCCTGCTTCTCCTCGGCGGACGGCGCGCCCGACGGTTGCGCGGGACCGCGCTCCGCCAACAGGGCTGCGCTCGCGATCACAAAGAGGACCGTCAAGAAGCCGCGCATGGACCTACTAACCTCGAACTCCGCGCCAAGTTCCCGCCCGAATCGCACACGGTTGCGACATCACCTGGATATCAGAACAAAAGCAATGGATTGCGAACGATTTCCTGCTCCGTTTACTCAACGCGGGGGTCGCAATTGATCTCGCTCAGCGACCAAACACGAGATTGGCGAGCAGCAGGCAACCGGTTCCCGCGGCAACTCCGACCATCACCGACTGCCGGGCGAGGAAGAACGCGAGCATGCCGAAAACCGCGGACGAAATCCGGATCCACAACGGAACGCCGGCAAGCGCGCCCGGAGAGAACACCACGATCTTCGCCACCACGCCCGTGAGGATCGCGATCGCGACCGCCCGCACCCAGACGATCAGCTCTGAGTCCTCGTCGAGCCCGCGCGACAGCACCACGCCGAGCCAGCGCCACGCTTCGTGCGGCAGAAAACCGGCAAAGATCAGGACCAGATAGGGAGCAAGCTCGCTCAGCGTCATCGCGACCGTTTCCAGGCTCGGTGAACGAGATAGGCGGCGGTGCCGCCGAGGAGCCCGGTCCACAACAGGTCGAGCCCGACCTTGTAGAAGACGAGCAGCGGTCCGAGCACGAGCCCGGCCACGAAGGCCAGCCGGTCGGACAACAGCCGGCTGTTGCGCGTGACCGAGGTCAGGAACGACATCGGCGTGAGGAACAAGAGGGCGGCGACTAACGCGACGGGCAGGACCGCGGCGAGGTAGTGGCCGAGAATCGTCGCGAGGATCGACGTCGCGGTGAAACTCGCGCCGATGCCGTTCGCAAAGGCGACGCGCTCGGCGCGCGGCCGCGTCGGCGCAAGGCGCAGCGCCTCGATCCACATGCTGACCGCGGTGAAATGCGCAGCGAGGATCAGCCCGGATGGCCGCGTGCGCTCGCTTCTGATGACGGGAAGCAGCGAGACCACCATCGGCAGGAGCCGCATGCCGCTCAAGCTGACGGCGACCGCCACTTCGAGCGGCGGCGCGCCCGCGCCCAGGCGGAGAGCATGATCACCTGCGCGGGCGCCGCCCAGATCAGCAGCGTCGCCAGCACGACCCAGGTCGCCGAGAAGCCGAGATCATGCGCGAGCGTGCCGATGCTCAGGAACGTGCCGAAGAGCACGAGCTGGAAGACCGAGGTGAGCCCCGCTCTGACGCCGAGGAGAAATCCGTCCAACGGCTTCGCGGGCTCGGGCTCGGTCGCTGGCTGCGCCATGGCCGCTCTGTCCCATGGCGCGCCGGGTGGCGCAATTGTCCATGATGGTGATGGCGCAAGGAAGCGCTCTGGCGGCGGTCCAAAAGACAAGGCCGGGACGAGCCCGGCCTGTCTTTCGATCGATAGCGCCGTCTGGCTTATGCCTTGACGAGCGGCACCTTGGGCACGGAGCCCCGGCCCGAGGAGGGCGGTCCGCCCTCCCCCTTCGGCCCGGGCGGCGGTCTGCTGCGGCGCTGTCCGCCGCCGCGCTTTCGCTTTGCTCCGGCGCGCGGCTGCGCCGGGAGCTTCTCCGGCTTGGGCGTGACCGGCCCGTCGAGGAACTCGAAGCCGAGCTTGTCGTCGCCCGCCTCGTCCTTGACGACGATCACGCGCACATGGCCGCCATTCTTGAGCTTGCCGAACAGCACCTCGTCGGCAAGCGGCTTCTTGATGAATTCCTGGATCACCCGCGCCATCGGCCGGGCGCCCATCTGCTGATCGTAGCCGCGCACGGTCAGCCACTTGGCCGCCTCGTCCGACAGCTCGATGGTGACGTCGCGGTCGGCGAGCTGCGCCTCGAGCTGCAGCACGAACTTCTCCACCACCTTGGCGATGATCTCCTCGTCGAGGTGATTGAAGGTGACGATCGCGTCGAGCCGGTTGCGGAATTCCGGCGCGAACAGCCGGTTGATCGCCTCGACATCGTCGCCCTCGCGCTTTGAGCGCGTGAAGCCGTACGCCGCCTTGGCCATGTCGGAGGCGCCCGCATTCGTCGTCATGATGAGGATGACGTTGCGGAAGTCGACCTGCTTGCCGTTGTGGTCGGTCAGCTTGCCGTGGTCCATGATCTGCAGGAGCACGTTGTACAGGTCCGGATGCGCCTTCTCGATTTCGTCGAGCAGCAGGACGCTGTGCGGGTGCTGGTCGACCGAGTCGGTCAGCAGGCCGCCCTGGTCGAAGCCGACATAGCCGGGCGGCGCGCCGATCAGCCGCGAAACGGTGTGGCGCTCCATGTATTCCGACATGTCGAAGCGGATCAGCTCGACGCCGAGCGTGACCGAGAGCTGCTTCGCCACCTCGGTCTTGCCGACGCCGGTCGGGCCCGAGAACAGATAGCAGCCGATCGGCTTCTCCGGCTCGCGCAGGCCGGCGCGCGCAAGCTTGATCGCGGCGGCGAGCGCTTCGATCGGCTTGTCCTGGCCATAGACCACGCGCTTGAGATTTTCGTCGAGATTGGCGAGCACCACCGCGTCGTCCTTCGACACGGTCTTCGGCGGGATGCGCGCCATCGTCGCGATCGTGGTCTCGATCTCCTTGAGACCGATCGTCTTCTTGCGCCGGTGCTCGGGGAGAAGCATTTGCGCAGCCCCCAATTCGTCGATCACGTCGATCGCCTTGTCGGGCAGCTTGCGGTCGTGGATGTAGCGCGCCGACAGTTCGACGGCGGCCTTGATCGCCTCGTTGGTGTATTTGAGCTTGTGGTAGTCCTCGAAATAGGGCTTCAGCCCTTTGAGGATCTCGATCGAATCGGCGACCGTCGGCTCGTTGACGTCGATCTTCTGGAAGCGGCGGACGAGCGCGCGATCCTTTTCGAAGTACTGGCGGTACTCCTTGTAGGTCGTCGAGCCGATGCAGCGCACGGTGCCGGCCGCGAGCGCGGGCTTGAGCAGATTCGACGCGTCCATCGCGCCGCCGGAGGTGGCGCCGGCGCCGATCACCGTGTGGATCTCGTCGATGAACATGATCGCGTTGGGATAGGCCTCGATCTCCTTGATGACCTGCTTCAGCCGCTCCTCGAAATCGCCGCGATAGCGGGTGCCGGCGAGCAGCGTGCCCATGTCGAGGGCGAACACTGTCGCGCCCTTGAGCACGTCGGGGACATCGCCATGGACGATCCGCCGGGCGAGCCCCTCGGCGATGGCCGTCTTGCCGACGCCGGGATCGCCGACGAACAGCGGATTGTTCTTCTGGCGCCGGCACAGCACCTGGATGGTGCGGCTGATCTCGATATCGCGCCCGATCAGCGGGTCGATCTTGCCGTCCCGCGCCTTCTTGTTGAGATTGACGCAATATGCTTCCAGAGCATCGCCCTTTTTCTTGCTGTCGTCCTGCGACTTGCCCGAGTTCGGCATCTTCATCCGCCGCGCGCGCCGGGCGCGCCTCGGTCAATCCCGGGCGTTTCGCAATTCCGTGGCTGATATAGTTGACCGCGTCGTAGCGGGTCATCTCCTGCTCCTGCAGGAAATAGGCCGCGTGGCTCTCGCGCTCGGCGAAGATCGCGACGAGCACATTGGCGCCGGTCACCTCCTCGCGGCCGGAGGACTGAACGTGAATCACCGCGCGTTGGATGACGCGCTGGAAACCGGCGGTCGGTTTGGAATCCTCCGATCCTTCGGTGACCAGGTTGTCCAATTCCGAATCGACATACGCGATAAGGTTGCGCCGCAGCTTCTCGACGTCGACATTGCAGGCGCGCATCACGGCGGCGGCGTCCTGGTCGTCGATCAGGGAGAGCAGCAGGTGCTCGAGCGTCGCGTATTCATGGCGATGCTCGTTCGCCAATGCCAGCGCCCGGTGGAGCGATTGCTCCAGACTACGCGAGAAGGTGGGCATCAGTGTCTCATCCCATTGCTGAGTAGGTGCGCCCCCAAAGTCACTTCTTCTCCATCACGCATTGCAGAGGATGCTGGTGTTTGCGCGCAAAGTCCATCACCTGCGTCACTTTGGTCTCGGCCACTTCGTAGGTGAAGACGCCGCACTCGCCGATCCCGTGATGATGGACATGCAGCATGATCCTCGTCGCCGCCTCCCGGTCCTTGTTGAAGAAACGCTCCAGCACATGCACGACGAATTCCATCGGCGTGTAGTCATCGTTAAGTAGCAGCACCCTATAAAGGTTCGGCCGTTTGGTCTGCGGTTTCGTCTTTGTGATGACGGCGGTGCCGGGCGCGTTCGGGTCCTTCGGCCGTTTGCGGTCGCCATTCGCGAGCCGCGGGCGCAACGAATCGCTCGTTGGGCGGATGACAGATGGGGCGTGGCGACTGTCGACATTCATGGCTTCGAGACAAGTGCAGTGCTGGAGCCCGCCCGGGCAAGCAGGCCCGCCCGGTTATCGCAAGGCGAGGCGCCGTTCGAGCTAAAATAACAGGCGACCATTTGTTTGGCTACTCGACCGGCCGAGCCACGCGGCGGCTCTTCGTCCGGGAAAAGTCTGAGCGTCGCAGCGGGTTCCACCGCCGACCGAAACAGTGACCGTGGCTCACAGAACACTGAGTGAAACGGGCGAAAGTTCGGCAGGTCTAGTCCGAGACGAACAACGCGGCGTCGTCCAACGCTTCTGAATGGAGGCACGTCAGCCTGCTTTCGCCGACCGCCGTGACCACGCGCGGCCGCCGCCGCGCTCTGACGTCTCATCTATGACGCAACAGCGCTCAAGCAAGAGCGGACAGCGCGGCTGGCAGATCGCGGCGTCGCGCCGAGCTCACTCCGTTGCGTTCGCGCAGGCGGCGCCTGTGCAGCCGCGCGCGACGTGGCGCCAAGGCGGAATTCGCCGACCCATCGAATGAGCCATCTCACAGCAAAGCAGGATGTCGCCGTCGAGCACGCACGATGGCGAGCAGCGCCCGCGGCGATGTCGGTTTGCCGACACGCTGCGCCGAACTGCGTCGTGCGCCGGGTTCAGCGGTTCGACCCATTCACGATGCGGAATGAACGGACGCGGCGAGCCGCCGATATTCAACCCGCCCAGCAACGCGACCGCAACCGCGGCACGCCTCGATCAAACGAGACGCGGCGCAGGCGCAGCCCCGGCAAGCCGACCACGAAATCCTCCTGACGAGGAGGGCTCCTGGGCGGCGGCTGCGGCGACGCGCGGGTTCGCTTGCCGCCGTGCTCTGGCCGTGGCGCAGAGCGGCGGCGCTACGCGCGACCGCCGGGATCGTCAGCTGCTCGCCTGTCCATAGGGCATTGCCGGCATCTTGCCGGCGTAAGCCTCGAACGGCTTGTAAACCTCTTTGGCGACGTCGGCGCACAGCTCGCTGACGCGATTCGACTCGGCGATGAACAACTCGTAGGCCGTCCTGATGTAGTCGGATTGGACCTCCATCGCTTTTTCCAGCGAGCCCGCGCCGAGCAGCTTTTGCAGCGCTTCGGTGCTCTGCTCGAGCGACTTCTTGGAATAATCCGCCGCTCCCGCCGCAATCGCCTGAACGCCTTTGGAGATGACGCCGAACGAGTTCATGGCGGCGTCCACATTATCCTTGTTGCGTTTCGTCAGATCGTCGAGGGAATTGAACATTGGGAATCTCTCAGTTGGGGGTCTACAATACGCATACGATTCCGTGATCGATTTCGTGATCACGCTGATGCCTCAGATTTTGCCGAAGTTTATATTGCACCGCACAAAAAGACAAGCCGAAACCGCGGCTCCACAAAATTCAAGCGGAATTCCTGCGTCTATTCAATGCCCCGTTAACTTACCGGCAACCATGCCCCTCGTACTTTACCGTACTGCTCCGTCTCGGTAGCGCCTGAATTCGTTGGTAACGAAATCGTGAGCCGCCGCGAATTTGGCACAGGGGAGCGGACGGCCAAGAGACTTACGGGGGATGTCGGCGTGCGCCAACGCGACCGATCGACGAGGGGACACAATGCTCCGGACATTCGGGAAATCACGGCGATTTCGCACAATCATCGTAGGTTTTCTCGCTGGCGTCGCGGCGCTCGCGCTTGCTGTCGATACGGCTGACGCAAAGGGCAAGAGGCGCTCCGCCAAGAAGGGCGGCGGCTACAACCCGCCCTATTCGGCGATCGTGGTGGACGCCAATTCGGGCGGCGTGCTGCATGCCGCAGACGCCGACGGCATCCGGCATCCGGCCTCTCTCACCAAAATCATGACGCTTTATCTCCTGTTCGAGCAGATCGAGGCAGGCAAGATCAAGCCGGACACCCCGCTCAAGGTGTCCGCGCATGCGGCCGCGCAGTCGCCGACCAAGCTTGGCCTGAAGGCGGGCGACACGATCACGGCCGAAGACGCGATTCGCGGCCTGGTCACGAAGTCGGCGAATGACGCCGCCGTGGTGATCGCCGAGGCGCTCGCCGACGACGAGGAGGAGTTCGCCAAGCGGATGACGCGCAAGGCGCGCGCCCTCGGCATGAGCCGCACGGTCTACATGAATGCGAACGGCCTGCCCGACCGCGACCAGGTCACGACGGCGCGCGATCAGGCGCTGCTCGGGCGCGCGATCCAGGACCGCTTCCCGCGCCAGTTCCGCTATTTCTCCACCAAGTCGTTCACGTTCCGCGGCAACACGATGGGCAATCACAACCGCCTGCTCGGTTCGGTGCCGGGGGTCGACGGCATCAAGACCGGCTATATCAACGCCTCCGGATTCAACCTCGTCGCGTCGATGAAGCGCAACAACCGCAGTCTCGTCGCGGTGGTTCTCGGCGGCAGTTCGGGCGGCGCGCGCGACGCCCGCATGCGCAGCCTGCTCGAGAAGCACATCGCCGAGGCCTCGGCCGGCCGCACCGCCCCGCTGATCGCCGAGTCGAGCGGCGGCAATGTCGAGACCGCTCCGGTGGCCGTCGCCTCCGCCAACGATGCTCGCAGGGAACGCCGGCGAGCGCCGCCGCCCCCGCGCCGGCCACGCCGATCAATTCCACCCGCAGCCAGCGCGCGGCTGCAGCGCCGGCCCCGAAGGCCGGGTCCGGCGCCGTCGATCCGATCAAGCCGATCGCGGTCAGGACGATCAAGGTCAAGCTCACCGGCGTGCAGACCGCGTCGCTGACGCCGCCCCTCGCCCATCTGCCGGTCGTCGCAGTCAAGGACGGGCCGGCTGCGCCGAAAGCCGCCGAGCAGCCCACGCCAACCGTCGCTGCCAAGGCCGCCCCCGAAGCTCCCGCGAGCCAGGCAGCCGCCGCGGCCGAACCCGCCGCCTCCGGCAAGCCGGCGGTCGCGCCCGCCACGCCGATCCAGGCGGCCGCTGCGCCGGCGTCCGAGCCGGCTCCGGTCCAGGTCGCCGCGGCCGCGCCCACGATTACGGTGCCGACTCAGGCTCCGGTCCAGGTCGCCTTGGCGGCGCCCACCGCGTCCGCACCAGCCCCGGCTCCGATCCAGGTTGCATCGGCGGGTCCCACGTTTGCCGTCTCTGCGACGGCCCCGACCGAAACCGCAGGCGTGAGCGAGCAGTCGGCTTCCCGCAAAGCGCATAGCGGCTGGGTCATTCAGGTCGGCGCGTTCGAGGCGGAGCGCGAAGCCAAGGATCGGCTGAGCTCGGCCCAGACCAAGGCGAAGCATCTCCTCGCCCGCGCGGACGCCTTCACCGAGACCGTCGTGAAGGAAAACCGGACCTTCTACCGCGCGCGCTTTGCCGGCTTTGAGAAGGACGAGGCCGAAGCCGCCTGCAAGTACCTCAAGCGGAACGACTTCGCCTGCATGACGCTGAAGAACTGACGGCGTCTGCTCGACTCGGGCGCCGCAACGCGCCCTCCCCTCTCCCCGAGGGAATTGCTCCTGCGCCGCACCGGGCGGAGGAGCTGGCGGGGAAAAGACGGACCCACACCCCATAAAACCTCGCGGCGCCCGCGCGCCCTCCTGCTTCTCCTCGTGCCAGGGAGCGGCCGGAGGCGCGCGGACCGCGGCGTCGTGCCGCGCGGCGCAAACCAAGCGTTAAGGCATTCGGCGTAGTTTTCGTCCGTAGGGTTATCGTTGTGTGAATGCGCGCCCGCGCCGGTCGGAATCAGGTGGTCGCGCCCGTGCCATGAGTGCGTTGGAGTCAGAGATGGCGGCGAAGCAGAACGTCCTTGGCCTGATTGACGCGGGCCGCGAGATACGTCGACCCCCCTTGGTCGGGATGCAGTTTCTTCATCAGGACGCGGTGAGCGCGTCCGATCTCCTCCGTACTCGCCCCCGGCTCAAGGCCAAGGATCTTGTAGGCCTCCTCTTCCGTCATTTTGCCGGATCGAGCCGGGCCGACCTCCCCCGTCGCCGCACCTGCCTGCGCGTCCTCACGCCAGCGGGGACTGCGGCGGTCAAGATAAGCGGCTAGCAGCGCCTGACTCTCCTCGTCGATCTCGCCGAGCAGAGCGATAAGCGTCGGCAGGTCGAGCGTTTCGAGCGGCACACCGGCGAACCGCCCGGCGAGAACGCGCCCGCGCATCGCGCCGCTGTCGTGCTCGAGCTCCATTTCGAGAAAGGCGGAGCGGACCCGCGACACCTGGCCCCCCGTTTTCTCCGTGCGCTTGCCGAACGACGCCGGCCCGAACGGAAGCCAGCCAAGCAGGCCCAGTCCCGTCAGGCCGAGCGGAACGCCGATCGACACCTGGCCGCGCGCGACCAGAAACACGGCGCCGCCGAGCGCGGCGACCCCGCCCGCCAATCGCGCCCCGCGAACCACGCCTTTGGGATCGGCGCGGGCGAGCGACTTGAGCGCCCACAGCAGGATCAGCAATGCGGCGAGCCCGAGAAGGAGCGTCGGCATGGTTATTTCATCTGCTCCAGAAGACGGACCGCCGGACTGTTCTTGTCCGCCGCGAGCCGACCAAGCGCCTTGAGACCGCCGCTCGCATAGGCCGCGACGGCGCGCAGCAATTCGCCGAGTTCATGAGCCGCGCCCGGATTGAACCGGCAATAGGCGCCCCGCGACAGGCGCGCGATCTCGCGATAGGCGTTCTCCGCGACCGGATCGGGCCCCTCCTGAAACATGAAGACGGGGACGCCGCGCAGGCCGAGTTCGCCCGCCTTGGCGCACAGCTCGTCGATCGGCTCCTCCATCGCGTCGCCGACAAACACCATCGCCTGGACCTTGGTCGTCTCGGTCTCGCGGCGCGCATGCGCGAGCACCTTGGCGAGCTGGGTGTGGCCGCCGCGGCAGTCGATCGTTTCCATCAGGCTGGCGAGCGCGCGCGGGTCGGACACGAAGCGCGAGGCGCGGCACTCGCCCAAGCCGCGGAAATAGACGAGCTGCACATCGAGCCCGCCGACGGCGGCCGCTTCGTTGAACATGTCCGCCTGCAGCCGGCAGGCGGTGTCCCAGGTCGGCTGGCGGCTCATGGTGGCGTCGAGCGCAAAGATCAGCCGGCCCCGCCGCCCCGGCGTCTGGGCCTGCGCCACGCCGAGGCCGCGCACCTTCGCGAGGAAGGCGTCGATCTCCGTCCGGTTCGAGCTGGTGGCGGGCTCCTGCGAGCGCCCGCTCGGGACAGGCGCGCTGTCGGGGGTCTTCGCCATTGCGAATTCGCATCTCCTTTTCGTCATATAAGGTGGCCGCGCGGGTCGCGCTTCGCAATGGCGTCGGATTCGGAACGTCGGTCCTGGGCGATCCGCGCCGGCGGGCTGCGCCCGAAGCGGCGCTCCGCGACCGGGGCGCGCATCAAAGCCGCCGGCCGCGGAGCCGACCGGCGCGGCCAGCCAAACCGGATCGAAGAAATTGGTTTGATGCCCGGCGCGGTCAAGCTATCTCTCGGCGATCGGCGCCGGGCGACCACTGCCGCCTCGGCGCGAGCAACGCCGGATCGGCCGCGCGGCGGCGGAGACACTTCACGATGCCGCACCAGCCATTTGTCGCACGCACGCTCGATGCCCTCGATCGTGCGACCGCCCGCTTCCGCGCGCAGGTCGGACCGATCGCGCTCATCCCCACAATGGGCGCGCTGCATGCAGGCCATCTCGCGCTTGTGCGTCTCGCACAGACGAAAGCGCGCCGGGTGGTCGTTTCGATCTTCGTCAATCCGGCGCAGTTCGCGCCGCATGAAGACTTCGCGAGCTACCCCCGGACGGTCGCGACCGACCTCGCGGCGCTGCGGACGCTCGGCGTCGACCTCGTCTGGGCGCCGCCGCCGGACGTCATGTATCCACCCGGTTTCGCGACGCGCGTGACGCCGGACGGACCGGCGACGGCCGGACTCGAAGACAAGTTCAGGCCGCACTTTTTCGGCGGCGTCGCGACCGTGGTCACGAAGCTGTTCACCCAGGTGCGCCCGCACATCGCCGTGTTCGGGGAAAAGGACTATCAGCAGCTCAAGGTCGTGACGCGGATGGCCGCCGATCTCGATCTGCGGGTGAAAGTCATCGGCGCTCCGACCACGCGCGAGCCGGATGGGCTCGCCCTCTCGTCGCGCAATGTCTATCTCTCGGCGGAGGAGCGGGCGCGCGCGCCCTCGCTGCATCGCGTCCTCAAGCAATGCGCGGCGCGGATCGCGGACGGCGAGCCGATCGCAGCGGTGACGGCGGCGGGGGCGGCCGAACTCGCGCGCGCCGGCTTCGTCGTCGACTATCTCGCCGCGCGCCACGCCGAGACGCTTGCGCCGATCGACTCCCTCGCCGACGGCCCGATCCGGCTGCTCGTCGCCGCGCGCATCGGCAAGACGCGCCTCATCGACAATATCGGCGTCTGAAGCGGGCTTGCGGCCGATCCCTCGCCGGCGCGACGCAGGGCGGGGCCTACAGCAGGCCGAGTTCGCGCAGCTCGCGGCGCAGCGCTTCCGGCATGTCGCGCGCGCCCGGCGCGGCGCGATCGAGGTCGCGCGGAGCGTCCTTGGCGGCAAGATAGCGCCAGCCCTGAAAGGCGCGGAACGGGCGCGGCTCGACCGGGACGACCGCGGGCTCGAGCACGCAAGCGCAGCGGCCGACGCCGTCGCGATCGACCACGGCGCGCAGCGCGAGCAAGCGCTGCCGGCAGGAGATCTCGCCGCGAATGACCCAGTAGAGCGATCCGCCGGCGAGCAGTTCGGACGCGCGCTTCGGCGTCATGCGGGTCGTATGCACATGCTCCCGCGCGCCTTTGCGCTTGCCCTTCAGCGTCTCGCGGATCCAGGCTTCGAGATCGCTCACGCTGTCGCAGCCGACGCAGAGCTTGAGGAGGTGCAGCGTCATCGCACTCGCGCTTGCCTGTCAGTTCTGGTCGGGCGCGGCGGTGGGGGCGGGCGCGGCCGGGCGCTGGGGCACGATCGAAACGGGCCCGGTCGAGGTTCGCGGCGCGGGACGCGGCAGCGGCGGCGCGGCCGCCGGCCTGCGCGGCGCGGATGGTTCCGCCGCCGGTCCGTCGCCGCCCGCGGCGGGCTCCGGCGGGCGCGCGGGTTCCGGCGCCATGATGCTGACCGGCGGAATCGAGGCGGCCGAGGGGAAATCCTGGCCCGGCGCGAGCGGCTTGGCGACCAAGGGCGGCGAGGATGCGCCGGGCGTCCCGCCGCGCGGCGGAGCGCCGGCCGATATCGTGGAGGTGCGCTCGCCGGACGCCCACGCCGCGGAGTGGCGCGCCACCAGCCGATCGAACGCGCCCTCCCGCAAATTCGATCGGATCTGAGCAGGATCGGCGAGCAGGGCGAAGGCCGCGCAGCGGTCGGCGTCGCAGGAAAAGTTCACGGCGAGCACATGGGCGACGACGCCGAACCGGTCGGCTTCGAGCTCGCGCTGGAGCGCCGCGACCGCGGGGCCGGCCTGCGCCGCGTCGCCGCCTGCGGCTGCCGCGCCGTCGGAAAGGAGCGCGACCTTCGCCGCGACATAGGACACGGCCGCCGCGACCGTTTCCGGCCGGCCGAAGATCAGCGCCTCGCACGCGCTCTCGACCGTCGGTCCGGCGCGGGCGTTGAGGCAGGCGAGCGGGCTGTTGGGCGCGATCGCGCGGGCGGCAAGCTCATCGGCGCGGCGGGCGAGGGCCAGCCGTTCGGCCGCGCGGTTTTCCAGCTGGAGCCGGTCGCGCAGAACCAGAAATCCCGCGCCGGCGAACAGCGCAAGCGCGAGCGCCGTCGCAATCGCCGTGAGGCTCGGCGCTTTGCGCCATGCGACAGCCGCAGCGACCAGCAGGAGCGCCGCGAGGCCTCCGGCGGCCCAGGTGACGACCGACAGCGTTTCGGTCCCGAAATCAAGCTCAGGCATAACGGCCCCTCATTCCAGGCGCGTCGTCCTCCGGTCCCGCCTTTCCCCTGCGCGGCATTATGGCTGAACGGCTCGGCCGCCGCCATCCCCGCGCACACACTGCGCACCCCCGTGCCCCCCGCGCACTTACCAAGTGCGCGCGGCCTAAGTCGCTATGCCCAGCGCTCGCGCCGCCCGCGCCAGCTTGCGCTTGGTCGCGCCCGAGGAATTCGTTACTCTTCGGCAACCATGCCGAGAGCGCGTTCCTTGCGGAGCGCGACGGCGCATGCAACGGCAGCCGCGCACGGCCGTGTCGGAAGGGAGGCCATGTCCCATGCAACCAAGTCGGACTTGCGTCGCGCTCGCCTGCGCCGCTTTCCTTAGCCTTTGCGCCGGCCTCGCCGCCGAGAGCAAGGCGGAGCCGCTGGTCACCCAGGGGATCGGCGCGTCGACCTGCGCCAAGCTCATCGCCGACCTCAAGCCGGCCGAGGGCCTCAACAACCCGGTCAACCTGATGCTCTATTCCTGGGCGCAGGGCTATGTGAGCGCCGCCAATATTTCGCTGCTCGAGGCCGAAGGCAAACATGTCGACATCACCACGCTCGACGAAAGCAAGGTGCTCAACGGCGTGCTCGACTACTGCAAGGCCAATCCCGACGGACGCCCGGTGTCCGCGCTCGACGAACTGATTCGCAAGGCGGCGAAGCTCAAGGCGAAGTGGGACGCGGGCACGGTGAGCTGGGACGGCTGAGCGGAACCGCGGCGCCGCGGCCAGGCGTGTCGGCCGTCTCGTCGGCGATCGCAAAGCGCACCGCCGCATCGGCATGGATGGCGGTGGTGTCGAAGGTCGGAACGGACACGTCTTCCTGCCCGATCAGCATCGTGATCTCCGTGCAGCCGAGAATCACGCCTTCGGCGCCGACGAAACGACGACGACGGTAGCGCTCCGCGACTGTCGCGAACGACGCCTTGGTAGAGTTCGTCGTAGATCACGCGGTGGATCTCGGCCATGTCCTCTTCCGCGGGAACGAGCGCCGCGAGCCCGTGCGCGCGAAGCCGGGCCTTGTAGAAGTCCTCCTCCATCGTGAAGCGGGTGCCGAGCAGCGCCACCCGGCCGATGCCCGCCCCGACGATCCGCGCGGCGGTGCAATCGGCGAGGTTGAGAAAGGGAACGCTGATCGCGGCGCAGATCGCGTCGGCCACCTTGTGCATGGTGTTCATCCAGTAACCACTACGAATGCTGGGAAATTGCCTGAAAGACCGGGGCTACTGGATCGTCCGCTGGCGCGGACGATGACGAAGAACGGGTTTGCGCAATCGTGTCCCGGATACGGCGAATGCGCCTTGACGCCATGCGCTGCAGCGATTTCCAGCGCGTTCGGCGAGATCGGCCCGGACAGCCGTGGGCCTGACCCGGCCATCCACGTCCTTGCGCCGATCGGGAAGTCTCTGTCCGTTCGTCATGGCCGGGCTTGGCCATCCACGTCCTTGCGCCGATCCGGAAAGTCTCTGTCCGTTCGTCATGGCCGGGCGGGATGCAAAAAGCAAAGAGCCCCGCTCGCGACACGGGGCTCTTTGGGGCGTCGCCCTGCCAATTCTGCCGGGCTTATCCGCTGCGGGTACAACGCGGCCGGCGCCCCACTGTTCCAAGGGCGAATCGGGAAACCTCAGTTCTTCGAACGCGCCTCGGAATAGGACAGTACCCACCCCGACAAAAGAACATATTGCGAACCGTGAACAAACAGTGTACATTTTATCAAGTGAGAGGACCGCCGCCCGCGGCGCTCGCCGCAAGGGAAAATGCATCGCTGAGCGTACTCGTCCCGTTGGGCGTCTTGTGTGCGTGATCGCCATCATCGCCGCGCACGGTCGTCATTGTTGCCCGAGCGTGCGTTCGCGTGCCCTGCGTTATCTGTCGTCCGCGTTTATGCGTCGCGCGCCCGGTGTGTCGCCGCGGGCGTTGCGTCCCGCGTGGTCCTGCGTGTCGTCGCCCGCGGCGTCGCGGCGTGTGTTTCGTGCGGCCGGCCGCGTTGTCGGTCGGCCAAATCTTTGGTCTATAGGAGGAACGAATGGTCCAGCCCGCGCTCCGTGTCGTTGAAGGTTCCTCCATGGACAAGTCGAAGGCGCTCGACGCCGCCCTCACGCAGATCGAGCGGGCGTTCGGCAAAGGCTCGATCATGCGGCTCGGCAAGTCGGCCAAGCCGATCGAGGTGGAGACCATTTCGACCGGCTCGCTCGGCCTCGACATCGCGCTCGGCATTGGCGGGCTGCCGCGCGGGCGCGTGGTCGAGATTTTCGGCCCGGAATCCTCCGGCAAGACCACGCTCGCGCTCCACTGCGTCGCCGAGGCGCAGAAGAAGGGCGGCATCTGCGCCTTCATCGACGCCGAGCACGCGCTCGATTCGATCTATGCGCGCAAGCTCGGGGTCAATCTCGAGGACCTCTTGATCTCGCAGCCGGACACCGGCGAGCAGGCGCTCGAAATCGCCGACACGCTGGTGCGCTCGGGCGCGATCGACGTGCTGGTGATCGATTCGGTCGCAGCCCTCGTGCCGCGCGCCGAGCTCGAAGGCGAGATGGGGGACGTCCAGCCCGGCATGCAGGCCCGCCTGATGAGCCAGGCGCTGCGCAAGCTCACCGCCTCGATCAGCCGCTCCAACACGATGGTGATCTTCATCAACCAGATCCGCATGAAGATCGGGGTGATGTACGGCTCGCCGGAAACCACGACCGGCGGCAATGCGCTGAAATTCTACGCCTCCGTGCGGCTCGACATCCGCCGCATCGGCGCGATCAAGGAGCGCGACGAGGTGACCGGCAACCAGACCCGCGTGAAGGTGGTGAAGAACAAGCTCGCGCCTCCGTTCAAGCAGGTCGAGTTCGACATCATGTATGGCGAGGGCGTCTCCAAGCTGGGCGAGATCATCGATCTCGGCGTCAAGGCGGGCATCGTCGAGAAGTCGGGCGCCTGGTTCTCCTATGACAGCCAGCGCATCGGCCAGGGCCGGGAAAACGCCAAGGCCTTTCTGCGCGCGAACCCCGAGCTTGCGGGCAAGATCGAGGCGGCCGTGCGCCAGAATGCGGGCCTCATCGCCGACCAGATCCTCGGCGCCGACGGCGAGGCGGAGGAGGACGACGCCGAGTGATCATCCGCGCGACGCTCGCCCCCTCCCCCGCTTGCGGGGTGGTTGCGCCTAATGCAACGGGTGGGGGCGGACGCCGCGGCGGAGTGAGACGACGCGGCGTGATGCCTGCCACCGGGAGCGCTCCCATGCGTGTTCCGGCGGAACTCCGGCGGAGCGTGTTCGGATCGCTCGCTTGCCCCTCCCCGCCCCCCGCTTGCGGGGGAGGGAGTTGCGCGTAGCGCAATGGGTGGGGGCGTACGCCGCGGCCGGAGTGAGACGACGCGGAGTGATGTGGGAGCGCACGCCGGCGCGGCCTCTGCCGGCACGGCGCCTGCCGCTGCCAACCCGCTGCTTTCCTGGACAGCGTGCAAGCCCGTCGTTACATAAGCCCCGAGACAAGTTCCGGGTCCGGGCGGACGCTCCGCGCGCGGGCCGAGTAGTCAGGCCAAGCGAGAGGCAATGAGCGGCGTCAACGACATCAGGTCGGCATTCCTGAACTATTTCCACAAGAACGGGCACGAGATCGTGCCCTCCTCCCCGCTCGTGCCGCGCAACGACCCGACCCTGATGTTCACCAATGCCGGCATGGTGCAGTTCAAGAACGTCTTCACCGGCCTGGAGAAGCGCCCCTATGCGCGCGCCGTCACCGCGCAGAAATGCGTGCGCGCCGGCGGCAAGCACAACGATCTCGACAATGTCGGCTACACCGCGCGCCACCACACCTTCTTCGAGATGCTGGGGAACTTCTCGTTCGGCGACTATTTCAAGGAGCGCGCGATCGAGCTTGCCTGGAAGCTGATCACCAAGGAGTTCGGGCTGCCGGCGGAACGGCTGGTCATCACCGTGTTCGCCGAGGACGACCAGGCCTTCGACCTGTGGAAGAAGATCGCCGGCCTGCCCGACCGGCGCATCATCCGCATCGCGTCGTCCGACAATTTCTGGGCGATGGGCGACACCGGCCCGTGCGGTCCCTGCTCGGAGATTTTCTACGACCACGGCGAACACATCGCCGGCGGCCCGCCGGGCTCGCCCGACGCCGACGGCGACCGCTTCATCGAGATCTGGAACCTCGTCTTCATGCAGTACGAGCAGCTCGCCGAAGGCCGGCGGCTCGAACTGCCCAAGCCCTCGATCGACACCGGCATGGGCCTCGAACGCATGGCCGCGGTGCTGCAGGGCACGCACGACAATTACGCGATCGACCTGTTCGGCGCGCTCATCCAGGCGGTGGTCGACAAGACCGGCGTCGAGGCGGACGGTCCGCTGAAGGCCTCGCACCGGGTCATCGCCGACCATTTGCGCGCGAGCGCCTTCCTGATCGCCGACGGCGTGCTGCCCTCCAACGAGGGGCGCGGCTATGTGCTGCGCCGGATCATGCGGCGCGCGATGCGCCATGCCGAGCTGCTCGGCGCGCGCGAACCGCTGATGTGGAAGCTCGTGCCGACGCTCGCGCGCGAGATGGGCCAGGCCTATCCCGAGCTGCTGCGCGCCGAGGCGCTGATCGCCGAGACGCTGAAGCTGGAGGAGACGCGCTTCCGCAAGACGCTGGAGCGCGGCCTCGCGATCCTCGAGGAGGAGAGCCGCGAGCTCGCGCATGGCGACAGGCTCAAGGGCGAGGTCGCCTTCACGCTGTACGACACCTTCGGCTTCCCGCTCGACCTCACCCAGGACGCGCTGCGCCTGCGCGGCATCGAGGTCGATGTGGCGGCGTTCGATTCCGCCATGGAGCGCCAGCGCGAAATGGCGCGGGCGTCCTGGTCGGGCTCGGGCGAAGCCGCCACCGAGGCGCTGTGGTTCGGCCTGCGCGAAAAGGTCGGGCCGACCGAGTTTCTGGGCTACGACACCGAAAGCGCGGAGGGCGTCGTTCTCGCGCTCGTGCGCGACGGCGCGCGAGGTCAAGGGCCTGAAGCAGGGCGAGACCGGCGCGGTCGTGCTCAACCAGACTCCGTTCTACGGCGAGTCCGGCGGCCAGGTCGGCGACACCGGACTGATGACGACCGACGGCGTGCGCTTCCGCGTCACCGACACGCAGAAGAAGGCGGGCGGCGTCTTCGTGCATACCGGGGTGGTCGAGGAAGGCGCGTTGCGGCGCGATCTCGCGCTCACGCTCGATGTCGACCACGCCCGGCGCTCCGACATCCGCCGCAACCATTCGGCCACCCACCTTCTCCACGAGGCGCTGCGCGCAGGTGCTGGGCGATCACGTGGCGCAGAAGGGCTCGCTGGTCGCGCCCGACCGGCTGCGCTTCGACTTCTCGCATCCCAAGCCGATCTCCGGCGACGAGCTCGAACGGGTCGAAGACATCGCCAACGACATGGTGCTGCAGAATTCCGACGTCACCACCCATCTGATGACGGTGGACGACGCGATCGGGTCCGGGGCGCGCGCGCTGTTCGGCGAGAAATACGGCGACGAGGTGCGCGTCGTCGCCATGGGCGAGACCGGCGGCAACGCCATGGGCTGGTCGGTCGAGTTGTGCGGCGGCACGCATGTGCGGCGCACCGGCGATATCGGCGTCATCTCGGTGGTGACCGAGAGCGCGGTCGCAGCCGGCGTGCGGCGCATCGAGGCGCTGACCGGGCGCGCCGCCCGCAAGCACGGCAACGCCGTCGCCCAGCTCGCGAAGGCCGTCTCGGCCGAGCTCAAGGCCCCGCTCGAAGAGACGCCCGAGCGGGTCGGCGCGCTCCTCGAGGACCGCAAGCGGCTGGAACGCGAGCTGTCCGACGCCAAGCGCCGGCTCGCGATGGGCGGCGGCGCGGGCGCGGGCGCCCCCGACGGCGTCCGCACGGTCGGCGATGTCAAGCTGTTCGCCCGCGCGGTGTCCGGCATCGACATCAAGGACCTCAAGAGCCTCGCCGACGAAGGCAAGAAGCAGGTGGGCTCGGGCGTGGTGGCGATCGTCGGCGTCACCGGCGAGGGCAAGGCGGGCGTCGTGGTCGGCGTGACCAGCGACCTCACCGCACGGTTCAACGCGGTCGATCTCGTGCGCAAGGGCGCGGAGGCGCTCGGCGGCAAAGGCGGCGGCGGCCGCCCGGACATGGCGCAGGCGGGCGGTCCGGACGGCTCCAAGGCCGAGGCGGCGCTTGACGCGATCGCGAGCGCGATCGGCGGAGGGTGACGCCGCATTTCCGCTCCACCCGCGCGATCAGCGCTCCGGAAGGCGCCACATCGCGGCGGCTAGACTAACCGGCGCCGCGCCTCACGAGCCCTTGCGCAGAAAGACATAGTCCGCCGTATACGCCGATCCCTGCACGGCGCCGGCCTGCTCGCACGGGCCCTGCAGCGCGCCGCCTTGCGTGTTGATGCGCTGGACCGTCGTGACCTCCGAAAGCACGCCCGTGCCGCGCTTGTCCACGACCTCCGCCTTGAGCCAGGGAATGCTCTTGCCGTCGGGCGACGGCATGCTTGCGATCGGCTTGATCACGACCGCGCCGCCGTCGATATGCTCGAAGGTCGGACCGCGGTAATGCCGGCCGATCGTATTGCCCTCGATCATCAAGGTCGCGACCGGCTCGCGGAACGTCCAGGCGAGCTTGCCGTCGGCGTCGGCCTTGCACTCGTAGACCTGCGCGCCCGCGGCATGCAGTTTCAACACGGGCGCTTCTCCCGGCGCGTCGAGCGCGGCGGGAAGCTGCGCCAGCGCCGCGCCGACCAGCGCAGACGCGAGTATTGGGCCTGCAAAGACGAGACGAAATGAAGCGCGCATGATGCCCTCGCCAGTTTATCGCGCAAGCGAACCACTTTCCGATGACGTTAGCAGTCGCGCCGCAAGCAGCGTCGCCGAGTCGCGCAAGAACTTCGCGCCATGCAGCGTCGAGTTCCGGTGCGCCCTCCGGCACCGTCATGCTCGCGTCGAGACAGTGCACGGTTTCCAAGCCAGTCGCTGCGGAGCGTCGGCATGATCGCCGGGCGAAGCGTTCGCGCAGGTCCGCCACGCCGGCTGCGGGACCGTAGACCCGGTGTCGAGCGCATGCGCTCAGCGCTGCGTCGATGGAACCGCGCGCGCATGCGACGAGGTCCGCGGTCGCGCAGCTGACATATCGGAACGCAGGCAGCGTTAATCCCACGGCGCTCAGGCCATCGCCTTCTGCAGGTTCTCGTCGATCTTGTCGAGGAAACCCGTGGTCGAGAGCCATTTCTGCTCGGGCCCGATGAGCAGCGCGAGGTCCTTCGTCATGTCGCCCGCCTCCACCGTGTCGACGCAGACCTTCTCCAGCGTCGTCGGCGAAGCGCGCGAGATCGGCATTGTCGTCGAGCTTGGCGCGGTGCGCGAGGCCGCGCGTCCAGGCGAAGATCGACGCGATCGAATTGGTCGAGGTCTCCTGCCCCTTCTGGTGCTGGCGATAGTGGCGCGTGACGGTGCCGTGCGCGGCCTCCGCCTCGACGATCTTGCCGTCCGGCGTCATCAGCACCGAGGTCATCAGGCCGAGCGAGCCGAAGCCCTGCGCCACGGTGTCCGACTGCACGTCGCCGTCGTAGTTCTTGCACGCCCAGACATAGCCGCCGGACCATTTCAGCGCGCTCGCGACCATGTCGTCGATCAGCCGATGCTCGTAGGTGAGCTTGCGCTTGTCGAACGCCGCCTTGAACTCCGTGTCGAACACCTCCTGGAAAATGTCCTTGAAGCGGCCGTCATAGACTTTGAGGATCGTGTTCTTGGTCGACAGGTAGACGGGATAGTTGCGCGCAAGCCCGTAATTCAGCGAGGCGCGGGCGAAGTCGCGGATCGAGTTGTCGAGATTGTACATCGCCATGGCGACGCCCGAATCCGGGAACTCGAACACCTCGTGCTTCGTCTCCTTGCCGTTCACCACGATAGCTCAGCGTGAGCTTGGCCCCGGCCGGCACTCTGATGTCGGTTGCGCGGTACTGATCGCCATAGGCGTGGCGGCCGATGATGATCGGCTGCGTCCAGCTCGGCACCAGCCGCGGCACGTTCCGGCAGATGATCGGCTCGCGGAAGATCACGCCGCCGAGAATGTTGCGGATGGTGCCGTTCGGCGAGCGGTACATCGCCTTGAGCTTGAACTCCTTCACGCGCGCCTCGTCGGGCGTGATGGTCGCGCATTTCACCCCGACGCCGACCTTCTTGATCATCTCGGCGGCGTCGACCGTCACCTGGTCGTCGGTCGCGTCGCGGTGCTCGATGCCGAGATCGTAGTAGAGCAGCTCGACGTCGAGATACGGGTGGATCAGCTTGTCCTTGATCAGCTTCCAGATGATGCGGGTCATCTCGTCGCCGTCGAGCTCGACGACCGGGTTTTTCACCTTGATCTTCGCCATGAGATGAATGCTCCGCTTGCGTCTGGTGGAGACAGGCCGATGTCAGGGGGGCCCGGTTGCCGGGCGGGGTCGTATAGCATCGCCGCGGGCCCCGGCAAAGCCGAGGGAAACCCGACCTTCGAATGGACGCTTCCGCCCGCGCGCCGCCCGCCGCGCGATCGCGCCGTACTCCCTCCCCCGCTTGCGGGGGAGGGTTGGGAGGGGGCTGCGCGAGGCAAGCAGGGCGGCGTCAGAGCGGCCTTGCCCAAGCCGGCGCAGCGTCGCCGGCCCGCTTGATCCCGAGATAGAAAATGCGGCCGTCGGCGGTGCGCTCGGGGCAGCCGCCCTGCACGAACAGGATTTCGAGGCCGGCCTGCTCGACCATGCCGCGGAACGTCTCCGCCGTGGAGCCGGCATTGTTCTCCTGCAGAATGATCACCCCGCCCGTGCTGAGAAAGGGCGCGACCGTGGCGAAGAACTCCCGATGAATGCGCCAATCCGGATCGTGCGCGCGCCGGTCGCCGCGATATTCGTCGGTGCGTTCGCCGAGAATGTAGTCGTCGGCGAAGTGCGGCGGGTTGGACACGACGAGGTCCCAGCGCTCGCTCGCCGGGATGTCCTTGAGATTGTCGGACTGATAGACCGAGACGCGGTCGGACAGCCGGTTGGCCTCGACCGTGCGGCGGCAGGCCGCGACCGCTTCCGGATTGATGTCGGCGAGGCACAGCGTCTCGCACAGGTCGTGCGCGAGCAGGGAGAAGCCGATGAAGCCCGGGCCGGCGCACCACTCGAACACACGCCGCTGTTTCGGCATGCCGCGGCTCTGCAGGAACGGAATGAAGCCCTGGCCTATTCCCCTCCCGCCCCCGTCGAGGTGCTTCTTGTAATGGACGGTGATGGCGGCGAACCTGTTTTTCCGATACGGAAACAGCGGCCGGAGGAGAGGATAGATATGGCGGCGCCGGAACTGTTTGAGCAGGTCTGCTGCGAGCACTTCGATCTCCGAACGGACAAGCGGCCGCACAAGATCGGAAGAACAAAACCCTGTCAACCTGACCCCGATCATGCCTGGCGCCGGAACTGACAAGACCAAGACCTGGGTGGCCGCGCCCGGGCCGGTCGTGATCCTGGTCGAGCCGCAGCTCGGCGAGAATATCGGCGCGGCGGCGCGCGTGATGGCGAATTTCGGCCTGTCGCGCCTGCGCATCGTCAATCCGAAGCAGGCCTGGCCCAATCCCAAGGCGCGCATGATGGCGGCCGGCGCCGACCGCGTGCTCGACGGCGCCGAGCTGTTCGACACGCTTGCCGCCGCGATCGCCGATTGCAGCTTCGTCGCCGCCGCCACGGCGCGCGCGCACGATCAGGCGAAGCCGGTCGTCTCGCCGGAGGAATGCGTCCGGCGGCTCGCCTCGCGCGTCGCCGCGGGCGAGACCGCGGCGATCGTGTTCGGGCGCGAGCGCAACGGCCTGGAGAATGACGAGGTCGGCCTTGCCGACTGCATCGTCACCTTTCCGGTCAATCCCGCCTTCGCGTCGCTCAATCTCGCGCAGGCGGTCGCGCTCGTCGCCTATGAATGGTTCAAGTTCGCCTCCGGCGGCGCGACGCCCTTCGCCATGCCGGAAAAGTCGCGCACCGCCCCGAAGGAGCAGTTGCTCGCCTTCTTCGCGACGCTCGAACGCGAGCTCGAGCGCGTCGAGTTCTTCCGCCCGGCGGAGAAGCGCGAGACCATGCAGATCAATCTGCGCAACATTTTCGCGCGCATGCAGCCGACCCAGCAGGACATCCAGACGCTGCACGGCGTGATCATGGCGATCGCGGAAGGCCGCAAGGGGCCGGCGCGCGGCGGCGTGCTCGACGGCGAGGAGGCGCTCAGGCTGCGCGAGCTCATCGCCGAGCACGCGGCCGGCCGCGTTCCCTCCGAACGCGGACCGGTGCGCGGCCTGTCGCGGCTCCTGCGCCGCAATCCGACCGACGCCGAGCGGCTGCTGTGGGACGCGCTGGTGAACGATCGCCGCTTCGCCGGCAAGGGCTTCAAGCGCCAGGTCCCGATCGGCCCGCACATCGCCGACCTCGTCTCGTTCCCGCTGCGCACCGTGATCGAGATCGTCCCGGCCGGGGAAAACATCGAGGCGGCGGGCGGGCGCGGTCGCAACGACACGCATGGCTCGCCGAGCGCGGTTACCGCGTGATGGAGGCGACCGCGGCGGACATCGAGGCCGATGTCGCCGGCATCCTGGCGCGGCTCGCCGACGCCCTGGAGGACGCGGCGAAAGACGCGGATGCGGCGAGCGACTGACGGCGGGATCACGAACGCGCGCATGCTGCCGGGGCCGCGCGCGTCGATAGACAAGGCAAGTCGCGTTCAGCCGCGGTAAGCCGCCGCGGCCTGCGCGGTGTCGGTGAACTCGCGGAAGGCCGCCACCTTGCCGGCACGAATGGTGAACACGTGACACCATTCGCTCGCGATCGAGCGGCCGGTCTTCTTTATCGTCAGCGAATAGAAGCCGAGCACAAACACCTTGTCGCCCGAGCCGTGGAATTCCCTTGGCGAGAAGTCCTGGTAATCCTGCAAGCCGGATGCGAGTTGGAAAAACGTCTCGACCTCGCCCGGCCCCCGCCAAGCGCCAAAAGCCGGATAGTCGTCCTTGCGGCCGACCAGTTGCCAGTCGACGTCCGGCGCACATGCCGACAGGATCGTACTGACATCGCCGCGAGAAAAAGCGGCGTACAGGTCTTGAACCAGCGAAACATTGGCGTCGTTCATAGGTCATCTCTCTTCGATGCGGGACTATACGATCCGCAGGCGGCAGGTTTCCGCGGGCGGACCTTGGGGACGCGCCCTCTCCCGTCTTACAAGACGGAAGAGACCTCCATGCGACGACGCCGAAACCTACCAGCGTCACCGCGCCAGGATCTGCCCGAGAAAGGCCCGCGTGCGCTCGTGCTGCGGGCTGGCGAAGAACGCCGCCGGCTCGTTGATCTCGATGATCTGGCCCTCGTCCATGAACACCATGCGGTCCGCCACCTCCCGCGCGAACCCCATTTCGTGGGTGACGACGATCATGGTCATGCCGTCCTGCGCAAGCGCGACCATGGTGTCGAGCACCTCCTTGACCATTTCCGGATCGAGCGCGGAGGTCGGCTCGTCGAACATCATGATCTTCGGGTTCATGCACAGCGCCCGCGCGATCGCCACCCGCTGCTGCTGGCCGCCGGACAGCTGCGCCGGATACTTGCTCGCCTGCTCGGGGATGCGCACGCGGGTCAGATAGCGCATGGCGATCGCCTCCGCCTCCTTGCGCGGCGTCTTGCGCACATGGATGGGGGCGAGCGTGCAGTTCTCCATCACCGTGAGATGCGGGAACAGGTTGAACTGCTGGAACACCATGCCGACCTCGCGGCGCACTTCGTCGATCCGCTTGAGGTCGTGGGTGAGCACCACGCCGTCGACGATCACCTGCCCGCGCTGATAGGTCTCGAGCGCGTTGATGCAGCGGATCAGCGTCGACTTGCCCGACCCGGACGGGCCGCAGATCACGATGCGTTCGCCGCGCGCGATGCGCAGATTGATGTCGGCGAGGACATGGAACTCGCCGAACCATTTGTGCAGGCCGATGATCTCCACGGCGTCGGAGGCCTCCGGCGCCGCGGGCTCGCCTTCGCCATCCTCGACCGCATCGTCCATCGAGACGCTCCTCACCGCCGCTCGCCGGCGCGCAGCCGCCGCTCGATCCCGCTCGCATAGCGCGACATCAGGTGGCAGGTCGCGAAATAGAACAGCGCGGCGAAGGCATAGCCGGTGAAGCTCGTCACCGGGGTCGCCCAGCGCGGATCGCCGCGGGCGATCTCGATCGTGCGCAGGAAATCGAAAATGCCGACGATGAAGACGAGCGTCGTATCCTTGTACAAAGCGATCGTGCTGTTGACGATGTTGGGAATGGTCACCTTCAGCGCCTGCGGCAGCACGATGAAGCGCAGGCTCGCCCAGTAGCCGAGCCCGAGCGCCTGGGCGGCTTCGTGCTGCCCCTTGGGAATCGACTGCAGCCCGGCGCGCACCACCTCCGCCATATAGGCGGACGAGAACAGCGCGATGCCCACCAGCGCGCGCATCAGCTTGTCGGGCGACCAGGCCGGCGGCACGAACAGCGGCAGCATCACGCTCGCCATGAACAGCACGGTGATGAGGGGAACCCCGCGCACGAATTCGATGAACAGCACGGAGATGAGCCGCACCGCCGGCATGGCCGAGCGTCGCCCGAGCGCCAGCACGATGCCGATCGGCAGCGACACCACGATGCCGACCGAGGCGACGACGAGCGTGACCAGAAGGCCGCCCCACAGCGCGGTGTCGACGACCGCGAGCCCGATCGGCGGGAACCCGCGCAGAAGCGCGACGGACACGATCGGCAGGACGACGAAGAAGAACACGGCGCCGAGATCGCGGCGCGGCGCATCGAGCCACAGGAGCCAGCGCTGCGCCGAACGCGAGCAGCGCGAAGAACAGGTCGACCCGCCAGCGCTGGTCGGCCGGATACGGCGCCGTAGATGAAGAACGAAAACCATTCGCGCACGAAGGCCCAGCAGGCGCCGACCTCGCGGCCGCGCTTCGGTCGCAAGGCAGGCCTCGCGGTCCGTGCCGCTCCACACCGCATCGATCACCAGGAACTTGGCGAGCGGCGGAATGAGCCAGACGAGGAGCGCGATCAGCAGCAGGGTGAGCACGCTGTTGAACACGCTCGAAAACAGGTTGTCGCGCATCCAGCGCAGCGGGCCCCGCGCCAGCATCGGCGCGGAGACCATATCCGGCGGCGCCGTGCGCACATAGGCGGCCCCTGCCCTGTTCGGTCGATGCGTCTGCGCCACGGCCCGCCCCCTCACCGCTCGACCAGCGCGGTGCGCGCATTGTACCAGTTCATCAACAGCGAGGTGGCGAGGCTGATCGCGAGATAGACGCGCCATGGTGATGACCACGACCTCGACCGCCTGGCCCGTATTGTTGAGCACGGTGCCGGCGAACACCTGGACGAGATCGGGATAGCCGATCGCGACCGCGAGCGTGGAGTTCTTGGTCAGGTTCAGATACTGGTTGGTGAGCGGCGGGATGATGACGCGCATCGCCTGCGGGATGACGATCAGCCGCAGCGTCGCGCCGCGCCGCAGCCCGAGCGCATAGGCGGCCTCGGTCTGCCCCTTCGACACGGCAGCGAGGCCCGCGCGCACCACTTCGGCGATGAAGGCGGCGGTGTAGATCACGAGCCCGGCGAGCAGCGCGGCGAATTCCGGCAGTATCTCGATGCCGCCGCGGATGTTGAACCGGCCGATCTCCGGATAAACGAATGCAAGGCTGCGCGCCCGTGGCCAGGAAAGCCGCGACCGGCGGACCAAGCACGAGCAGCGCCGTCACGGCGAGCGCGGCAGGCCCGCCGCCGAGCCGCTGCAAGCGGGCCCGCGACAGCCAGAACACGAGCGCCGCAGCGAGGCCGGCGAGCAGCGCCAGCATGATCGCATCGCGCGCCGCCGAGCTCGGGGCGCGGCAGGAACAGGCCGCGATTGTTGAGAAAGCCGCCGCCCGGCAGGGCGACGCTCGCACGCACCTCGGGCAGCGCCTTGAGCACGGCGTTGTACCAGAACAGAAGCTGCAGCAGCAGCGGGATGTTGCGGACGATTTCGACATAGGCGGCGGCAATCCGCGCGACGAGCCAGTTGGTGGACAGCCGCGCGATGCCGATGAGGAAGCCGAGCATCGTCGCGAATACGACGCCGAGCCCGGCCACCAGGAGCGTGTTGAGCAGGCCGACCCAGAACGCGCGGCCATAGGTCGAGGTCTCGGCCGAATAGTAGATCAGCGTCTGGCTGATGTCGAATCCGGCGATGTCGTTCCAGAACCCAAAGCCGGTCGTGATGCTGGCGCGGGCGAGATTGCTCGCGGCGTTGTCGATCGCGGCATAGGCGAGAAAGCCGAGCAGGCGGCAGAGAGCCACCTGATAGGCGATGCGCGCGAAACCGGGGATCGTAGAGCGGAGAAACCGCCGGCGGGGCCTGGTCGAGGCGCTCCGTCATCGTCGTGCCCGGCCGCCCGCGCTCGCTCTGCATGTCAGCGGATCGGCAGCGCGTACTGCATCCCGCCCTTGGTCCACAGCGCGTTGAGGCCGCGCGCGATCTTCAGCGGCGAGCTCTGGCCCGAGATTGCGCTCGAACACCTCGCCGTAGTTGCCGACCAGCTTGACGATCCGGAACGCCCAGTCCTTGGTCAGGCCGAGCTGTTCGCCGAAATTGCCCTCGGTCCCGAGCAGGCGCTTGATTTCCGGATTGTCCGACTTCACCTGCTCGTCGACATTCGCCTTGGTGACGTTCAGCTCCTCGGCATTGAACATGGCGAACAGCACCCAGCTGCACGATGTCGAACCACTGGTCGTCGCCCTGGCGCACGAACGGCCCGAGCGGCTCCTTGGAGATGATCTCCGGCAGCACGACGTGGTCGTCGGGCTTGGCGAGCTTGAGGCGCACGCTGTAGAGCTGCGGAGGCGTCGGTGGTGAAGGCGTCGCAGCGGCCGGTGTCGTAGGCCTTCAGCGCCTCGTCGAGGGTGGCGAAGGTCACCGACTTGAGCCGCATCTTGTTGGCGCGGAAATAGTCGGCGAGATTGAGCTCGGTCGTCGTGCCCTGCTGGACGCAGACGGCGGCGTCGTTGAGTTCGAGCGCCGAATTCACCTTGAGCGACTTGCGGATGATGAAGCCCTGGCCGTCGTAATAGTTGACGCCGGTGGCGTTGAGGCCGAGCTGGGTGTCGCGCGACGAGCGTCCAGGTCGTGTTGCGCGACAGCACGTCGACGTCGCCCGACTGCAGCGCGGTGAAGCGGTCCTTGGCGGACAGCGCGACGAACTTGACCTTGGTCGGCATCGTTGAAGATCGCCGCCGCGATCGCGCGGCAGAGATCGACGTCGAAGCCCGGTCCAGTCGCCCTGCGCGTCCGGCAGGCCGAAGCCGGCGAGCTGGCCGTTGGCGCCGCAATTGAGCATGCCCCGCGCCTTGACGTCGTCGAGGGTCGCCGCCGACGCGGGGCAAGCGAGGATGGCGGCTGCGCTCGCCAGGACGAGTGCGATGACAACGCGTTTCATGATCGCCTCATTGACACTGCGTGCCGTCCGGTGCATGGGCAGCTTCCTGAAGGACCCGCCCTGACGCGTCGGCTGACCGAATGCGCTCTGGCACGACCGGGCGGCCGTGCGGTCATTCATTCAACGCGCGTTCCAACTTCCGCCATCTCAGAACGAATGCGTCTCCGCGGTCAAGGGATTGATCGGAGCCGCTATACTGCGATCACGGACGAACCATGGCTTGTGAGGACCGACCGATGAAGCGGACACCCGGATCGCGACGCGGCGCTGGCAAAACTCGAGCCGCGCACGCGGCTTGCGGTCGCCGGGCGCGATCCGTTCGCTCATCACGGTTACGTCAACACGCCCGTCTATCACGCCTCCACCGTGCTCTATCCGACGGCGGAGGATTTCCTCGCCCATCGCGGCCGCTACAAATACGGCCGGCGCGGCACGCCGACCTCGGAAGCGCTCGAAGACGCGCTGCGCCGATCTCGAGGGCGCAGGCCTGCGCCGGCGTGGCGCTGCTGCCGTCCGGCCTCGCGGCGGTTTCGGCCGCGCTCCTGTCGGTGCTGAGCGCCGGCGATCACGTGCTGGTGACCGACAGCGTCTACGGCCCGACCCGCATGTTCTGCGACACGCGTCCTGACGCCGCTACGGCATCGCGACCACCTATTACGATCCGCTGATCGGCGCCGGCATCGCCGCGCTGATGCAGCCCAATACGCGCGCGGTCTTCGTCGAGCGCCCGGGCTCGCTGTCCTTCGAGATGCAGGACATCCCGGCGATCAGCGCGGTCGCGCATGCGCGCGGCGCCGTCGTGCTGATGGACAATACCTGGGCGACGCCGCTCTTTTTCCCGGCGCTCGACGCGCGGCGTCGACCTCGCGATCCAGTCCGGCACCAAATATATCGGCGGCCATTCCGACGTGATGCTCGGCATCGTGTCGGCCAATGCCGCGCCTGGTGCGCGACCTCAAGGACACGGTCGTTCACCATGGGGCTGTGCGTCGGCCCCGACGACATGTATCTCGGCGCTGCGCGGCCTGCGCACCCTGGCGTGCGGCTCGCGCGTGCACCAGGAGTCGGGCCTTGCGGTCGCGCGCTGGCTCGCGGCCCGCCCGGAAGTGCTCGCGCGTCCTGCACCCCGCGCTCGAAATCGACCCGGGCCATGCCATCTGGAAGCGCGACTTCTCCGGCGCGAGCGGGCTGTTCTCGGTGGTCTTCAAGCCGGTGCCGGCCGCCGCCGTGCACGCCTTCCTCAACGCGCTGACCCTGTTCGGCATCGGCGCCTCGTGGGGCGGCTATGAAAGCCTCGCCATCCCGTTCGACTGCGCGAGCATCCGCACCGCGACGCGCTGGGCGCCGGGCGGCCCGACCGTGCGCCTCCATATCGGGCTGGAGGATGTCGGCGATCTGATCGCCGATCTCGAGCGCGGCTTCGCCGCGTTCGCGCGCCGCGCGATGAGGCGGCTCCGCTATGAGGCGGCTGCGGCTATGAGGCCGGCCGCGTCTCGACCGGCTGTCCGGCCTTGCGTTCGCGCAGCACGAAGACGACATTGCGCAGATAGATGAACACCCCGAACGCCTGGCCGACGATGAACACCGGGTCGCGGCGGTAGAGCGCGTAGACGAGCAGCAGCACGCCGCCGCCGATCGAGAACCACCAGAAGGCCATCGGCACGACGCTGCGCCCGACCCGCTCCGAGGCGATCCATTGCACGACGAAGCGCATGGTGAACAAGCCCTGCGCGACGAATCCGAAGCACGACCCACCAGTCGAGATTGGCGACGAACACCTCGTGCAGATAGGCGCCGATCGTCTCCGACAGATCAACCAGCATTCCGCGACACCTCCACGACCTGCGGCACGCGCGTGCGGCGCCGGATCAGCCACCACACCCCGGCGAGATCGAGAATGCCGACCCACAGCCGGTCCCACATGCCGTAGTTCGACACGCCGGCGCGCCGCGGCCGATCGATCACGTCGACATAGGCGATCTCATGACCGTCGCGCCGCACCAGCGCCGGCAGGAAGCGATGCAGTCCGTCGAAATAGGGCAAGCGCCAGAAACACGTCGCGCCGGAACGCCTTCAGGCCGCAGCCGGTGTCGCGCGTGCCGTCCCGCAGCACGCTGCCGCGCACCGTGTTGGCGATGCGCGACTGCAGCTTCTTGAAGCCGGTCGCCTTGCGGCCGACCCGCTGGCCGGCGACCAGCCCGACCTGCGGGTTCTGCGCGAGCTTCTCGATCAGCGCCGGCAGGAAGGCGGGATCGTTCTGCCCGTCGCCGTCGAGCGTGGCGACAAGCGCGGCGCGGGCCGCGGCGACGCCGGTGCGCATCGCGGCCGACTGCCCGCAGGAGACGGCATGCCCGAGATGACGCAGCCACGGCCGGTCCTCCATCAGGCGGTCGATCTCGGCCGCGGTGCCGTCGGTCGAGCCGTCGTCGACATAGACGACCTCGAAACGTCCCTTGCCGGCGAGGCTCGTCGCGATCTCCTCGATCAGCGGCCCGACATTGCCGGCTTCGTTGCGGACCGGGACGATGACCGAGACGAACGGCGCTTCGCCGCCGGCCGCGGATGCTTGCGCGCTCATCATGCGATTGATCCGGCTCCTGTCAGTCCTGGGCTTGCGGCAGGCGGGGCTCGAAAGAGATCGGCTTCGATCGCGTCGCAGGCCGTCGCGCTTGCGCCCGGCCGCATGCGTCGCGGAAAGCCGCTTCAATTAGTGGAAAACCGTTCTACCGCGCAAGCGAAGCTCCGATCGCCCGCTTCGCGCGCGCGAGCGACGGGAAGCGGAAATCTGCGCACCGTCCGCTGCGGATCGATCACGAATCCGAGGCGCCGCGAGGCGAACCATTCGCGCACCAGAATCGCGCCGAACGCGCCGAAGGCGGCCCCGGCGATGACGTCGCTCGGGAAATGCGCGGAAACGACGATCCGGCTCACCGCGATCGTGATCGCAAACACCCACAGAAACGGGCGCGCGCGCGGGAAAAGCACGCCGATCGCCACGAGCGCGGCGAAGGCGGTGATGGTGTGCCCGGACGGCAGGCTCGCATAGTCGGGCCGCCAGGAGAACGGCTGATAGGCGAAGGGCGCTTCGGCGGAGGGCCGCACGCGCCCGATCAGGCGCTTCACGACGCTGCCGACGAGCGCCGGCAGGCCGATCGCGACGAATATGAAACCGATCCGGACCACGAGCGCAGCGAGCACGCCGCGCGAGAACCGGTCGAGCGCGGGCGACGCGAGCGCCGCGAGGAGAGAGGATCAACGCTCCCGTCGGGACGAGCGTCCAGCCGGAACGGCCGAAATCGGTGATCTCGGCGAACGCCGAGACGAGCCAGAAAGGCAGCGTCCTGACTGCTGCTTCGGCGTACGGATCGACCCAGACCATGGCCGCGGCCACCAGGGCCGAGCGCCGACGACGCCCTGCCACAGATGCCGGCGCAGCAGCGCGCGATAGTCCGCCTTCCGCGCCACTGGGCGGGCGGGTCCGACCAGCGCCGCCGTCCACGCGATGAGATTGCTGGCGACGTCGCCGGCGACGGCGACCGCCCGACGGGACGCGCCCTGCGCCACCCCGCCGAACAGGGTCATTGCCCCGCTCCGATGAAGATCGTGATCGCGACCGGACGGCCGGTCGCGACATTGTAGCCGTCGACCCGCGGGCCGAGCGCGTAGCGCAGGCCGATCGCGTCGGCGCGCGCGACGAAGGCCCGCTCCTGCGCCCGCTCGACCAGGGCAAACCGGCAGTCTCCGCCCGCGAGGAAATCGGCCGCTCCCCCGCCGGTTGAATGACGCAGGTCGGTTCCGACGGAGAAAACGAGGCTCGCCTCGTAATGGCCCGCGGTTACGAAGGCGGGATTGTCGCACAGCGGCGGGTCGAGCAGCCGAGCGATCTGGGCGGAGGGAAACAGCGCGGGGATCGCCGGGAAAGTCGCGCCGAACAGCGCCGTGTAGACGAGGATCGCCGCCGCGGCCGCGCGCAGGAACGAGGTCTCCGCGCCGTCGACGTCGTAGAGCCACCAGGCGAAAAGCGCCGCGATCACCGCCGCCGCGGCGAGCGGCCAGGCGGCGAAGCCCGGCCGCTGCCCGATCGCGATGTTGATGGCGATCGCCCCGACCGCTCCGACCGTGGCAAGGACAAGCCACCACACGGTCGCCCGCTTCAGCCAGGGGGTCTGCGTCAGCGCCTTCCGGTCGATCGCGCATGCGATCAGGATCGCGATCGCCGGATAGAGCGGCAGCACGTAGTGCGGCAGCTTGGTCATCACGAGTTCGAAGCACGATCCAGGCCGGCACGATCCAGGCGAGCAGAAACCGCACGCCGGGCTCGTCGCGCCATCGCCACACGGCGCCGGCGGCGAGCGGCGCCAGCATCGCGGCCGGGAAAGAACGTCAGCCAGAACAGCGCGAGATAGTAGCCGGGCGGGCCCCATGCGATCTCCTGCGCGCCGCCCACCTTGGCGAACAGATCGCCCCCGAGCGACTCGGCGAAGAACGCCGTCGCCGCTGCGCGCGACGATCGCGACGAACCACGGCAGCACCAGCAGCAGCATCCAGGCGAGCCCCGGCAAGCGGCCGCAGGCGCAGCAGGAACCGCGCCGAGCGGTCGAGCGCGACGAGCGCCACGGCGGCAAGCGCGACGAACATCAGGATCAACGGACCCTTGAGCAGCATGCCGGCCGCGAGCGCGGTCCAGAAGATCGCCGGCACGAGCGAGGGGACGGTCGTCGTCGAGCCACTCGCCGCGCGCGGCGAGATAGGCGCGGCCGAGCGCGCCCATGGCGGCGATCGTCGTCACCAGCAAGCATGGCGTCGGTCTTGGCGAGCCGCGCCTCGACGCCGAGCAGGATCGAACTCGCCATCATGAGGCCGGCGAGCAACGCGCCGCGCGGCGAGACGAAGGCGAGCGCCGCCCAGTAGGTGAGCAGCACCGCGCCGATCGCGCCGAGCAGCGAGGGAATGCGATAGAGCCAGATGCGCGTGCGCGCCCGCGGCACGCCGAGCGCCTCGCCGGCCTTCACCGCGGCCGCCTGCAGCCAGTAGATGCCGACCGGCTTCTTGTAGCGACTGACCTCCTGGAAGCGGATGTCGACATAGTCGCCGCTCTCGATCATCTGCTTGGTCGCCTGCGCGAAGCGCGCCTCGTCGCGGTCGACCGGCGGGATGTAGAAGAAGCCCGGCAGGAAGGCGAGCAGGCAGACGACCGCGAGGCACGCGACGGCGCGCGCATGCGACTGCGTCGCGAAAGCGAGCAGCGTCCCGAAGCCCCAACCGGAACGGCCGCGCTTCGATGAATCGGTCACCACCGCCATTGCCATGTCCTGCGCAGAAAAAGCCGGCGGACCATAGAGAAATCCGTCCGCGGGGGAAAGGCGAACGCCTCGGTCTTTCGGCTGGCGACGACACTGCGCGCAAACGATGCGCCGCCGCGCGCGCGACCATCCTCCGACCCGCAAGGGGAGCGCGAAACGTGGCCTATTGCAGGCGCACGAGCACGCTGTCGGTTGCGCCCGTCGCATCGATCACCGTCAGGCGCACGAAGCCCGATCCGTCCGGCGCGACCAACACGGTCTGGCGGTCGCGCAGCGTCGCCCGGGCACGCCGTTGACCAGCACCGTGACCGGGAGCCGGCCGCCGGCGATCTTCAGCGCGATCGCGGCCGGCGCGTCGCTCTCGCCGCGTCGCCATGTCGAGCCGCGCGCCGTTCGGCGGGAACATGATGCGCAGCGGCGGGTCGGCGCCTTCGGTCGGCAGGCCGCTCGGCCGGAAGCCGCTGCAGCGGCGGCGGCAGCTTGCCGTTGGTGGCGAAGACCACGCCCTTCGGCGCCGGCGGCAGCGGCGCGAGCGGCTTGCCGAGCCGCGCGAAGGCGTCGAACAGGATCGGCGCCGCCGCGGTGCGCCCGATCAGTCCCGGCACCGGCGCGCCGTCGGGCCGGCCGACCCAGACGCCGATCGTGCGCTTGCCGTCGAAGCCGACCGCCCAGGCGTCGCGATAGCCGTAGGACGTGCCGGTCTTGAAGGCGATGCGCCCGCCGGCCGCGTTGTCCGGCGGCGGCGCGCCGATCAGCACGTTGCCGACATACCAGGCGGCGACCGGATCGATCAGGCGCAGCGGCGTCCAGATCACCCTGCTCTGTCAGGCTGGATCCGGCTTCACCGGGGCAGGCGATCCATCGCGCGGGGCGATCGCAGCCGCTCCGTCAGCGGGACGGTCGTGCCGAGCCGCGCGAGCCCGGCATAGAGCCTGCACCAGGTCGGCGAGCGTGACGCCGACGCCGCCGAGCCCCATGGCGAGGCCCGGCGCTTCGCCCGTCGGCAGCACCAGCGCGCACGCCCGCCTGCGCGAGCCGCGCGCTGAGCCGGCTCGGCGCCGACCTTGTCGAGCACGCGCAACGGCCGGCACGTTGAGCGAGAGCTGCAGCGCGCGGCGCACCGACACCGTGCCCTGGAAGGTCAGGTCGAAGTTCTCCGGCGCATAGGCGCCGTAGCGCATCGGCCGGTCGTCGATCAGCGTCTCCGGATGGATGAGCCCGTCCTCGAAGCCGAGCCCATAGATGAACGGCTTCAGCGTCGAGCCGGGCGAGCGCAGGGCCTTCGTCATGTCGACCTGGCCGGCGCGGCGCTCGTCGAAATAGTCGGCGGAGGCGACGCGCGCGAGCACCTCGCCGGTCGCATGATCGACCGCGAGGATGGCGACCGAGATGTCCGGGCCGAGCGCGCGGGCGCGCTCGCGCGCGAGCTCTTCGAGGCTCGCCTGCCAGGCGGCATCGATGCGTCAGGCGATGGGCGGACGCTCGGGCGCCTCGGCCACGGCGCGGTCGGCGGCGTGCGGCGCCAGCATCGGCATCGGCCGGCGCGCGCGCGGCGACCGGCTCGGCCTTGGCGCGGGCGACCTCGCCGGCGGTCGATCGCCCCGGCGGCGGCGATGCGGTCGAGCACGCGGTCGCGCGCGGCGTGCGCGGCGGCGGCGGAAGCGGTCCGGCCGGCGCGCTTCGGGCGACTGCGGCAGCGCGACCAGCAGCGCCGCCTCGCCCAGCGTGAGCCGTCGCGGCTCCTTGCCGAAATAGGCGAGCGAGGCGGCGCGAATGCCTTCGAGATTGCCGCCATAGGGCGCGAGGCTCAGATAGAGCGCGAGGATCTCGTCCTTGCTGAGCGCTCGCTCGAGCTGGATCGCCCGCACGATCTGCCGCAGCTTGGCGGCAAAGCGTGCGCTCGCCGCGCGGCTCCAGCAGACGCGCGACCTGCATGGTCAGGGTCGAGCCGCCGGACACGATGCGGCCATGCGATGCGAACTGCGCCGCCGCGCGCGCGAGCGCCGGCGGATCGACGCCGCGGTGGGTCGGGAAGCGCCGGTCCTCGTAGGCGAGCAGCAGATCGAAGAAGCGCGGATCGACGCCTCCGGCCGCACGGGCAGCCGCCAGCGGCCGTCCGCCGTCGCATAGGGGCGCAGCAGCTTCCCGTCGCGGTCGACCACCACGGTGGAGAAGGCGAGCCCCTCGCCGACCGGCGCAGGCCCGAGCGACGCGATCCACAGCGCGGCGGCGGAGCCGAGACCACGCAAGCCGCATCACGGACGCAAGCAGCGCGATCGCCGACGTAAACCGCTCGCGGCGGAGAGGTCGGATGCGCCGCGCAGCGCGGCTCGTGAGGCGAGTTCGCCTCGTGACTGCCCGAGAGCCTCACCGACTTCGCCGGCGAGGGGGGATGAGCGAGCGCCGCGAACGAGGCGGGTGAAAGTCTCGCTCACGAGCACCGGCTCACCTGGCCGGCCTTCGGCCGTGCCACCCTCTCCCTCGAGCGGAGAGGGTGAGATGCTGCGCCTCGCTCGCTGCTCACGAACGCATGCACTGTTGCGCATCTTACTGCCGGGCGGCCGACACCTCGATCGCGCCGGTGCGCGGTGCGGCCGAAGCGGTCGGGGCGGTACATGTCCTCGACGATAGGCCTGCGGCAGCACGTAGCGGCCGGGCGACACGGCGCGCACGACATAGGCGACCGTGAACACCGCGGGCGACTCCTTGTTGCGCTCGAAGGCGGCGCTGAAGCGGTCGTCGCGGAACTCGGAGTGACCGGCTCGGCCGCATCCTCGATCCAGACAGCGTGCCGGTCTCGCCCGACGAGACGAGGCGCGGATTGTCGATCTCGAAGCCGGCCGGCAGATAGTCGGCGACGCAGGACGCGGCCGAACTGCGGCTGCGGCTCGGTGATCTTCAGCACCACGACGAAGCGCTGGTTCTGCTTCGCCTTGGTCGCGATCGGCCCGCTCGCCGTCGAGCGTGTAGTAGAGCCGCTCGATCTTGAAGCCGTTCTCGGCCGCCGGCTCCGGCGTGATCGGCGCGCCGGAGACCGACACCACCGCCTGCACCGGTCGCCTCGCCGGTGTTGGTGATCCGTCAACGGGCCCGCCTGCAATTCGCTCGGCCGCCAGGCTGCGGTAGAGCGGGCCCTGGCGCGGCTCGCCGGCGACGTCGAGCGAGACGCCGCGTTTCCTTGGCGAGCGCGCGCGCGGCGAGCACCATCCAGGCGTTCTCCTGCGTCGAGGTGTAGGACGGCCGCGTTGCGCGCGCCGCTTCGACGCTGCTGCACGCGCCGCGGTGATCACCGGCCGCGGCGCGCCGCCCTCGGAGGCGAGCGTCACCAGGGCGGCGGCGTCGCGCAGCGTCGAGCCGTAGTCGGCGCGGCCGATACTCGAGCGTCGGCGGCGGCGTGATCGCCTGCGACCGCGGCGGCATAGACGCGCTCGGCGCGCACGCGGTCGCCCAGCATGCGCGAGCGCCGCGGCGATCTGCGCCTTGGCGATCGGCGTTGCCGACGTCGGCGAGCTTGGTGTCGGCGAGGTAGCGCAGGTCGCCGATCGGCGCCGACGCCGTTGCGCGCCAGCACGTAGAGCGCATAGGCGAGGTCGCGCGCCGCCGTCCTTGCCCGGCTCCGGCGCGTTGCCGACGAAGTTGCGCAGCCGGTCGAGCGCCAGCTTGAAGGCCGTGTCCGGCACCGCGAAGCCGCGCTCGCGCGCCCGCGTCAGGAAGTCGGTGACGTAGGCGTCGAGCCAGGCGTCGTCGCCGCCGACCGACCACAGGCCGAACGAGCCGTTCGAGCCCTGCCGCGCCAGCAGGCGCTCGATGGCGTCGCGGATGCGCTGATCGACGCCGGCGTCGAGCGCCAGCTGCGCCTCGGCCGCCAGCTCGTTGACGTAGAGCAGCGGCAGCGCGCGGCTGGTGATCTGCTCGGAGCAGCCGAACGGATAGCGGTCGAGCGCCTTGAGCAGCGTCGCGACGTCGAGCGCGGTCGAGGGACCGACCGACAGCGCGACCGCGCCGGTGCCGGGCACGAGATCGGCGAACAGGTCGCTCGACAGCGTCAGGCTCTCGCCCTTGGCGATCGGCTTGCACCGTGCGGCGCGTGAGAATCTGCGTCGCCGGCTTGCACGTCGAGCGCGATAGCTGCGCTCGAGCGCGAAATTCGCCGGTCCGGCGATGCGGACCTTGACGCTTGCCGACGCCGGCCGCATTCGCCGTCACCGGCAGCGTGAGCGCGGTCGCGCTGCTTCGCCGCGAGCCGCAGCGTCTGCGCCGCGCCGGCGGCGATCGGCGACCGGCCCGTCCGCGCTCGACGGTGATGCGATAGTCGCCGGCCGCGCCTTCGACATTGTCGAGCTCGAGCTGCATGGTGCCGCGATCGCCGGTGAGCAGGAAGCGCGGCAGCGTCGCGGTCAGCACGACCGGATCGCGCACGATCACGTCGCCCTGGCGCGTGCCGACCTTGTCCTTCGACCAGGCCACCGCCATCACGCGCACGGTGCCGGCGAAGGCCGGAATGTCGAAGGCGACCTCGGCCGTGCCGTCGCGGCCCGACCGTGACGATGCCGGAATAGAGCGCGAGCGGCGCCTGGGTCGGCGGGCTGCCCTGCAAGTTCGGCCGCCGCCGATCGCCGCCGGTGCGGATCTGGCCGCGCGTGCCCTGCATGCCGTCGATCAGCTGGCCGTAGAGATCGCGGACCTCGGCCGAGAGCTGGCGCTGGCCGAGATAATAGTCGTCCGGCGCCGGCGGCTTGTAGTTGGTGAGATTGAGAATGCCGACATCGACGGCGGCGACGACGATGCGCGCCTCCTCGCCGGCGAGCCCGTCGATCTTGACCGGCACGCGCAGCGTCGTGTTCGGCCGCATGAGTTGCGGCAGCCTGCATGTCGAGCGCCAGCGTCTTGGCCGCTGCGGTCGATCGAGAACCACTGCACGCCGATGGCGCGGCCCGGCATGCGCTCGCCGCGCGTCGAGCGGACGCCGCAGCGTCGCGACCACATAGGCGCCGTTGCCCCAGTCGCGTCCGACCGGGATGCGGACCTGGTCGAGCGCCCGGCTGCACGTCCTGCGTCACCGTCGTGACGAGCCGGTCGCCGATCACGGACACGCGCAGCTTTCCCGCGGTGCGCGCGGTCACCGCGACCGTCATCGTGTCGCCCGCCCGGTACTCCGCCTTGTCGAGCGCGATTTCCAGCAGGTCGGGCGTGTCGGCGCTCGCCTCGGCGTAGAAGCCGGCGTCGAACGTGACCGAGGTCAGAAGCGCCGTCCGGCTCGCCGGTCGAGACTTCGAGCCGGTAGCGGCCCCACTTCACCGGCACGGCGATGCGGCCGGGCTTGTCGGCCGCGACATCGATCGGTGCCGTCGGCGATGCGCCGCGTCGACTTGATCGGCTCGTAGTTCCACGGGCCGTCCTGCCGGTACCACTGGTAGCGGCTCTCGACCTTGAGCAGTTCGTAGCGCAGCCCGCTGCGCGCGAGCGGCTTGCCGTCGGGCGCGGCCACGACCACGTCGAAATCGGCGGTGTCGCCCTCGCCGAGCGAGCGGCCGGAGAACAGCGGCTTGACGCCGATCATCGGGCCGGTCGGCGCGACCGGCAGCGTCAGCTTGCGCTCGACCGCGCGGCCGCCCGCCTCCGCCATGCGCACGGTGATCTGCGCCTCCAGCGGACGCGTCGTCTCCGGCATCTTGTCGAGCGCGACCGGGAACGTGGCCTTGCCCTTCGTCGTCGGTCTGCGGCAGATCGTCGAGCGGCTGCTGGGCGGACGGCGTCTCGCCATCCTCGTCGTCGCCGGCGACGCCGAACCGGTAGCCGGCAAAGCCGGGGCGCTCCTTGCGCCGCCTTGACCGTGACCTCGCCTTCGAGTTCGAGGTCCGCGGCCGGCGCGCCGTAGAGAAAGCGGCCGTCGACGGCGAGCTCGACCGGGGTCGACTTGCCGATGCCGGTCGCCTTGCTCGCAAGGTCGAACTCGATCCGGTCCGGCACATAGTCCTCGACCAGGAAGGTCGGTCTCGCCGATCGGCGGCCGCTTCGGATCGGTATAGGCGCGCACGCGCCAGGTGCCGGTCGAGCGCGGTGCTGGCGATCGGCACGTCGAGGCTGCGTCCGCCGAGGCCCTGGTCGGCGACCACCGCGCGGCGATACTCGACGCCGTCCGGCCGCTCGACCACCACGTCAGCGGCACGCCGAGCGCGGCGATGCCGTCGCCGTCGCGCAGCAGCGCCGTGACATGCACGGTCTCGCCGGTGCGGTAGACGCCGCGCTCGGTGTAGACGAAGGCGTCGAGGCCGGCCGGCGCCGCGCGGCCCGTCACGCCGCGGTCGGACAGATCGAAGGCGGGCGACTTCAGGCTGAGAAAGGCGTAGTCGCGCCTGCGGCGTCGGACGCGATGATCAAAGCGGGCGCAAGACCGCCCTCGCCGCGCGCAAGCCCGGCCTCGAACGCGACATGCCCGTCGGCGTCGGTCTGCCGCGTCGCCAGCACTTCGTTGTTGCGCGCGATCAGCCGCACCTCGGTCTGCGGCTTCGGCGCGGCGCTCGCGAGCGAATGGACGAACACGTGGATGCCGTCGCCGCCGGAATAGGCGGACAGGCCGAGATCGGAGACGATGAACCATTGGGTCGCGAGCGCGCCATAGTCGTCCGTGCTCGTTCCCTTCGGCTCGGCCGTCATCACGTAGACGCCGGGCGTGAGATCGCCGACCGCCTGGTCGACCGGAAACGCGGTCGTCACCTCGGCATTGAGCGGGGATTCGACGGCCAGTTCGCCGTTCCACACCTCGTGCCGCGCGCTTGCGCGATGCGCTCGACATCGTAGCGGTCGAGATTGCGCTGGAAATCGTCGCCGAGCACGGTGTCGATCAGGTTGCGGTCGCCGATGCGGTAGATCGCGACCGTGACCGCCGGCGTGTTGACGCTGACCACCGGAATGCCGCGCTGGCCGGTGCGCGGCAGCACATAGGCCTTGCCGGAGAAGCGCACGAACGGCTTGCGGTCGCGCACATAGATGTTGAAGTCGGCCGATTTCGCGAGCGTCTCCTGCACGGTCGACGGCAGGCCGGCGCGCAGCGTGATCGTGTAGCGCTCGCCGTGCTTGAGGCCTTCGACGCAGAGCTGCTTGTCGTCGGCCGACAGCGCCGGCTTGTCCTGCCCGGCGACCGCGACGAACGGCGAGAAGTCGGTGCGTCGGCCGGGCAGCGCTTCGGAGAACTGGAAGCAGGCGCGCGGCGACGCCGCATCCGAATCGACGGAGTAGTCGAGCAGGCGGAAGCCGTGATCGGCGCGCATCTGCTCATAGGCCGCCGCGCAGGTCGGCGACCTCGCGCAGTTCGAGCGACGAGCCGCAGCGCGTCGAGCGCCGGGCGCCACAGTTCGCGGTCGGCGAAGGTCCGGCCGATCAGCACGAGCGCGTCGGCCTCCTCGCCGCTGTTGCCGGCGCGCTGATAGGCGATGTAGGCGGCGGTGGTCGGCGCGCTCGAGCAGCGCGGTGCGCTCGCGCTCGTCTGGCGTGCGGATCTGCAGGATCGCGCGGGCGAGGCGCAGCCAGTTGGCGGACTCGTCGGGGGCGACCGCGACGATCTGCCCGAGCAGCTGCATGCCGGCGCGGACGTCGTTGCGCTGGAACGCCGGCATCGGCCTCGCGGCGCAGCGCCGCCACCGGCTTGGCCACCGGCCCGGCGTCGTTCTTGATCTGCGCCTCGAGCTTGATCGCGCTGTCGGCGAGATCGTCGCGCTGAAACGCTTTGTCGGCGGCGTAAGCTGGAACGATCGCAATGAATGAAAGCGATATCAGCGCGGCCAGGAAGCCGGCGCGCAGGCGGGCGAGCATCGAAACCTCCATCCCGGACTAGGCCGGGGCCGACCCGCCCCCGGCCAATGAGTCATAGCAAAATCGTGTCGGACTCGTGACGGCGAGATGGCGCACGACCCCTCCTGTTGGTCTATCGCGCCCGCGGCCCGGTTCAGGCGGCGCCTCGCCCGCCGCCCGCCCCGCGCCTGCGCCGATTTCACGGCTTTGAGGCTGGCGCGGCTGAGGGTACACTGCCGCCGCGCTGCGTCGCATCGCCCCGGGGGCGATCGGTTCGGGACACGACAGGGGGAGCCGGGCGCGGCCTCGCCTGCGGTCGAAACCAGGCGGGGAAACAATGGCAAGCAGATTCAAGGCCATCCTGATCAAGCCGTCGCACTACGACGCGGACGGCTACGTGATCCAGTGGTGGCGCTCGACCATCCCTTCCAACAGCCTAGCCAGCGTGCACGGCCTGATTTCCGAATGCGCCGCAGCAAGGACGCTCGGTCCGGACGTGGACATCGAGATCGAGGCCTATGACGAGTGCAACACCGTCATCGACATCAAGGGCATTACCCGCAAGATTCGCGAGGCGGGAGGCGGATTTGTCGGCCTGATCGGGGTGCAGTCGAACCAGTTCCCGCGCGCGCTCGACATCGCGCGCCAGTTCCGCGCCGCGGGAATTCCGGTCACCATCGGCGGGTTCCATGTCAGCGGATGCCTCGCCATGCTGCCCGGAGCTGCCGCCCGACATCAAGGAGGCGCTCGATCTCGGCATCACGCTCTATGCCGGCGAAGCCGAGGGCCGCATGGACGTGTTCCTGCGCGACATGGCGGCGGGGACGCCGAAGCCCATCTACAACTACATGGACGACCTGCCGGAAATGGCGCAGGCCACCTATCCGATCCTGCCGCGCGAGACGGTCGCCCGCATCGCCGGCCATTATACGAGCTTCGACGCCGGCCGCGGCTGCCCGTTCCAGTGCAGCTTCTGCACCATCATCAATGTGCAGGGCCGCAAGTCGCGCTACCGCACGGCGGACGATGTCGAAGGCATCGTGCGCGCCAATGCGGCGCAGAACATCACCCGCTTCTTCATCACCGACGACAATTTCGCCCGCAACAAGAACTGGGAGCCGATCCTCGACCGGCTGATCGAGCTGCGCGAGAAGGACGGCTTCCGCATCCGGCTGATGCTGCAGGTCGACACGCTGTGCCACCGCATCCCGGGATTCATCGAGAAGGCGGCGCGCGCCGGCTGCACCGCCGTGTTCATCGGCCTGGAGAACATCAATCCCGAATCGCTGATGGGCGCGAAGAAGCGCCAGAACAAGATCTGGGAATATCGCGAGATGTTCCTCGCCTGGCGGCAGGCCAAGGTGATGACCTATGCCGGCTACATCCTCGGCTTCCCGACCGATACGCCGGAATCGATCGCCCGCGACATCGAGATCATCAAGAAGGAGCTGCCGGTCGACATTCTGGAGTTCTTCTATCTGACGCCGCTGCCGGGTTCGGAAGATCACAAGAACCTGCATCGTGCGCGGGGTCCCGATGGATCCCGACATGAACAAATACGATCTCGAGCACGTCTGCACCGCGCATCCGCGTCATGTCGAAGGAGACCTGGGAGCGCGTCTATGCCGACGCGTGGGCGCGCTATTATTCCGACGCCCATGTCGAAACCATCATGCGGCGCGCGATCGCGACCGGGATCAACCGGACGAAGGTCTTCGACTCGATGACGGTGTTCTCGGGCGCCGCGCGCATCGAAGGCGTGCATCCGCTGCAGTTCGGCTTTGTCCGGCGGAAGATCCGCACGCAGCGGCGCCACGGCCTGCCGGTCGTCAACCCGCTCGTGTTCTATCCGTGGCGCGTCGTCGACTTTTTCACCGTCGGGTTCAAGTGGTGGCGTCTCATCCGGCGTTACCGCGCCATCATGAAGCGCATCCTCGCCGAGCCGGGCGCCGAGACCTATATCGACGACGCGTTGCGGCCGGTCACCAGCGGCGCCGCCGGCAATTTCGTCGAGGTGTTCGCCGACCGCATCCCCAACACCTACGGCGCGCCGCCGAAGCATGCGGTCGCCGCGGAGTGAACAGCCGGTTTAGGTTATGAACCCCTAAACGGGATTCTCCGAACCGCGAGAATCTCGATTCGAGCCTCCGAACCGGAGGATGGAGATGGCGCGCTTTGATCTGACGGATTTCGACTGGGCGGTGACAGAGCCTTTGTCGCCCAACAAGCCGCGCGGGGCGCCGCGGGTGGACGACAGGCGGGCTCAATGGTCGCATCGGGCGGCTGCGAACCGGCGCGCATGCCGGTGGAGCGCTCCGGGTCCGCACACGACTTGCGCTGAACCGCTTCAACCGTTGGCCGTCGCCCGGCGTTGGGAGGATGCTGAAGGCGGTCTCACACGCTTACGGCGGCGATCTTCAGATGATCGATTCGCGCGATCCGCGCGCACCAGGTCACGCCGCCAACGCCCAAAAAAAGCCGATCCCGTTGCATGGGTCGCTCGCGGGGCGGGCTGACCACGAAAATCCACGCTAACACTCGGCTCTCGACGCCATGCGACCGGCGCCATCGCGCCAGGCTCGACCGATCGGCCAGTGCGCACCGGCGGTCGCGCCGCAGCCGCCGACGCTCGAGGCTGCGCTCCGCAGGCGCCGCCGGCAATATGCCTGCGCGGGCCGACGCCGCCTATGTCAGGCCGGACACGGCGCATCGACATGCCCTGGCCGACAGTGCAGCGACTTGGGTGCAAGCTCATAAAGGTCGGCCGGCGCAACCCGGCGGCCTTTGAACGACTCGCCGAGATCGCGGAGCGCCGGAAGAAGATACTTGATCGCGTTTGCGGTGTAGGGCTCAAGATAGCTGCGCCCCACGATCCCCTCCTCCGTGTGGAGGTCGATCAGGATGAGCGGCCAATCGGAAATCGTCGCGATGCGTGCGACAACGGGCCGTTTCAGCTTCAGCACGACCGGCCGCGCCGTGAGGCCTTTGATCGTCAGCGATGGATGATGCACTGCATCTCCTCCTGGCCGCTACTTCCCTGCTGCGTTTGTCAGGATCGCGGCCATGAACTGCGCCGGGGTCTGGCCGGCGGCCTCCGCCTGATTGGTCAGGCTGCGGAACACGCCGGGCGGCAGCGGCACATCGGCGATGATCAGCGATCCGGCGGGCATCGTCGCGGCGGTGAGTGCTCGCAACGTCGCCGCATCGAACCGGCGCATGAGACGCCATTTGTCGGCGGGCGAGACCTGCATGCCCGCCACCACCGGGCAATAGGCCGCGATCAGCACATTGACGATCTCGTCGCTGGGAATGCCCGGCTTCTCGGTCTGCACCCGGTTGATGAGGCCCTTGATCTCGTTGGCGAGATCGACCTCGTTGCCGGTCGTCATGCGCTCGATCTGCTTTGCGCCGGCGAGCAGATCGGGCACCGCCCCGGGGCCGGTTTCCGGGCAGTCGAGACCGGCGGCAGACGCGCCCGCCCGGCGCAAGAACCAGAAGCCCGCTCAGGAGAATCGCGGCCGCAAGCCCCGCCGCGCGCGATGCGATCGCGGCCGGCGGCGCGAGGATAGAGCGCGCGACAGTGGCGGGGGCCGTGTTCAGGCATTTCGTCATGATCCGATCCTTTCGGCGAATGCTATTCGAATGCAAAGACGCGCTTCCAATCGTTCTTGATGCTGATGACCGTCCAGCCCTGTTTTTTCGCTTCGTCGTACAGTCCTTGCGAGAAATAGCCGACCTTGGTGTCGGGCAGGCCCTGGGCGGGACCGTAGGCATATTCGCGCTCGGCGTCGTCGTGCAACACGATCATCGCAAGCCGCGCGTTGCGCCCCGCCTTGGCGTATTCCAGCATCTGCCGGTCGCCGGTCGAATTGCCGAACGCCGCAAACGGGCGGCGTCCGATCACGAGATAGATGTCCTCCGGCTTGCCGCTGAAATTGTCGTCGAGCAGGAGCTTCGGCTTGAGCGTGAGGAACGGCTTGCCGTCCGCGCCGTAGCCGTATTTGGTCGCCTCCGCCGAGCCGATCACCTGTTCGGGCGGAATGCCGTATACCCGTTCGGCGAAGACGCGCACGAAATCCTGTCCGCTCCCGGTGACGATATAGGTCCGGAAGCCCTTGGCGCGCAGGTGATTGATCAGTTCCTGCATGGGCTGGTAGGCGAGCTCGGTATAGGGCCGCTTCCAGCGCGGGTGCTGGGCGGTCTCGAGCCATTTGTTGGTGTCCGCCCGAAACGTCTCGACGCTCATCCCGGTGAAGGTGGCGGCGAAGATCGTTTCGATGTCCTTGGTCGACAGCTTCGCGATCGCCGCGCGGTCGCCCGAAAGAACGGTCTTGAACGGCTCGGTCTTGGCAAGCTCCGGCTTCGCCTTGGCGACCGCGGGCACGCGATCGAAGGCATAGATCACCTGCGTGTACATCGGGTGCTCGACCCAGAGCGTGCCGTCCAGATCGAAGGTCGCGATGCGGTCCTCCGGCGCGACGAAATTCGGATTTGCCGGATCGGTGGTGACGCGGACGAAGTCGACGATCGCCTGCTTGGCCGGCCCGTCGTTCCACGAACTCAGCGGGTCCGCCGTCGCGGTCTGCGCCTGCGCGAGGCCGCCGAGCGGCGCGGCAAGACCGGTCAGAACCGCCGCCAGCGCCGCAAGCGCCAGAAACGTGCGCCGCCCGAACCCGGCGGTGAAACGGGGCGACGTCATGATGTCCTCCTTCGCGGAAACCCGGTCGAGACAATCAGCGCAAGGGCGCTCCGGCGGGACGGCCGAGCCGGCAGAGCGGACCAAACAGGTTTGTAGCAAGCGGCGGAACACAATACGGTATCGCCCGTCAAGGGCTTTGCGCACCCGTCCCCTCCCCTCTATTCCGAAAAGACGCCGAACGGCCGCCGGAGGCGAGCCCGCGGCGCCGCCGGGAGCGCCGTCTATCAGCCGGCGGGCTTGTCGAACACCATCACCTTGGAGACGAATGTCGTCACGTCGCGCCGGTGCGCGAGCCCGCACTGCTGCGCGATCGCGGCAAAGTCCTCGTCCACATAGCTGCGGTAATACGGCTCGTGGTAGTTCTGCGGGAAGCGTTCGAGCAGGCCGTCATAGTCGGGCGCGTCGCCGCGCTGCAGCGAGTCGAGGAGGATCAGCCGCCCGCCCGGCTTGAGGACGCGCGCGCACTCGGCGACCACCACGCGGCGCACCGGCGGCGGCAATTCGTGCACCATGAAGATGCTGGTGACGGCGTCGATGCTCTCGTCCGCCGCGGGGATCGCCTCGGCATTGGCGACGACGAGATCGACGCGCGCCCAGCGCCGCAGATGGCGGCGCGCGTGCCGGATATAGGCTTCCGACAGGTCGAGGCCGAGCGCGGGAAGCCGCGGCCAGGCCTGCTTGACGGAATTGAGGAAGCGGCCGGTGCCGCAGCCGATATCGATCAGGCGCAGGCTGCGCTGGTCGCGTCCGGCGAAGACTTCGTGCAATTCCGGCAGCGCCTGCCGGCGCATCGCATTGGCGGTGCCCTTGAACAGCACCTCGACCTGCGTGTCGTACCGGTCGGCCGATTCGTCGGTCATCCACCCGCCCGACTGGAAATGGAAGTTCTGCAGATAGTAGTCGGGACGCCGGCCGCGGGTCTCCTCGCTCAGCACCTCGCGGAAAGCGTTGTGCTCGCGCCGCCGATGGATCTCGGGCAGGTCGGCGAAGAACAGCTGCGAGCGACGCAGCCGGGTCAGCAGCGAGCCGTCGCGATCGTCCGGCAGGGGATAGATGCCGGCCTCGACATTCGCGATGTCCCGCTGCAGCAAGGCCAGCATATCGGCATAGATGCGCCGCTGGTCGGGCACGGGCGCATCCGACTTGGCGGGCGGACGCACGCTCTCCCGCTCGCGGCGCCGGGCCTCGGTCGCGAGCCGCCGCAGCACGAGGTCGTGACCGGCATACCAGGCAAGGCGCGGCAGCTGGCTCGCCGCATAGGCGAGGCGCGTGCCGAACGAGGAGAGTGGATCGGTCATAGGTGGGGGTCCGAAGAGGCAAATGACTCGCCGTTATATGGTCCGATCCGGCGCATGCGCCAGACCGCGCGATCGCCCAAGCGAGGGCTCCGAGCGCCGACGGTAACGCGCCACCGGAGCAAGCGTGAGCCAAGCGCGGCCGCGCAACGCGTTGCAGGCTGCGCGCCGCTATTGCTGCAGGAAGCTCACGACGACCCCGTTCGCGGCGGTCGCCGGCGCGCTCACCACGTCGCCATGGGCGACGGCAAGCGAGCCCAGCATGTCGGCCGCGGCCGACAGATCGGCCGTGCCGATGACGAGGGCCGCCGCTCCCTCGCGCGCCGCCGCCCGCACGCACGACGTCGGGATAGCGCTTGGCGAAACTCGCCTGATCATAGAACACGAAAACCGCTCGCTTGCCGCCCGAGGGCACGCGCCAGGCGTCGCGGATGGCGGAGACCGGCTCGTCGATCAATCGGCCGAGATGTTCCGCCGCGGCCTTGGGCTGGGCCGAAAGGATCTCGATTCGCGCGATGCCGACCGCCCCGTTGGCGTGCTTGTTGAGTTCGGGAATCGAAACGCGCGTCGGGCGTCAGATGCTGGCACGCGAAAATGGGCATGCCGCCGGGCGCTTCGTTGCGCGGCCAGAGGAAGACGGAGAATTCTGGCCTCGCCCTTGCCGCCGCCGGGCAGATCCACAGGCCGGCCGAAATCAACCGGGCCGACCGCATCGACCCCGCGGCTCTTCAATTCGGCGACCCCGCCGGCGGCGTCGTCGGAGGTGAACGCCGTGCGCTCGATGCCTTCGCCCATGCTCAGGAAGTTCCGCGTGGGCTTGTTCTGATTCGTCGCGGCGACGACGCCGAGCAGTTCGAGATAGTCCTCGCGGAAAACGATCGTGTAGTTGGCGGTGCCCATTTGCGGCGAATGCGCGCCGCGGGGGGACAGGGCAAAGCCCAGACGCTTCCATCGGGCGGCCGAGGCGTTGAGGTCGCGCACCGCGATGACCACATGGTCCGCGCCGAGACTATGCTTCAGCGGCACAAGGCCGTTCCTTCTGCGATACGGGCGAAGCGTTCGTCCCCCGCGGGCCGGTCGGGCGCACACCGGTGCTCGACCGGCGCGCGCCGCGCTCTCCCATGCACACATAGCGCAAGAATTGCGCCCGATCACGCACAGACGCGCCGCCATCCCCTGCGCTCTGAATGCTGCCCGTCCGCTCCGGCCGTAGCGTTGTGCGGACGACAGTAGACAGCCGACGGCATCCGAGTAATTGAAGCCAATGTGGTTTCGTTCGCTAAAATCCTGTTATGTAGCCGAATGCGTAGCCGTCGCCACGGAGAACAGGTCAATCAATCAACGCTGTCTTTAATCGTTGCCACCTCGATGAAAATCGACGGGTCAACCAAGGCCGATCCGAACCGACCAAGTTTACCTTCTATGGTGACGTGTCGGTTGACCCATTCCACAAGCTGAGGGTCGTCCGAAATGAGGACGATTTTACCGCATTTGTAGCAGACTTCTCCGTCCCACAAGGATAGCGGTGTATCGAGCTGCAGGAAGAAACCCTTAGCTGCTCGTCGCTCGCTTCCTTTTGCTACTTCATGATGCATGGTGATACGACCTGAAGCTGTCACTTCGGGAGAGTTGTCGTAGTCGACCCGGAAAGAGGTCGGTGAACCCGGCAAAGGAGGACGAACCGCTGGCAGCGGCTGGCTATGCCCCATGAGCGCGTCAGTCTGTTCCATTTCGTCGAATAAGACCCCGCGATCGGCGTAGATTTTACCCGGGAAAGGCGGGCGAGTATCCGGTGCTTTCGGCGGCTCCAAGAAGGCGAGCAGTGCAGTCTCCGCATCAACCTCGGCAAGGCCGACCAGCGAAAGCCGCTTGAGCGGGCTCACCAGCAGCGGCCAGGCAGTGACCTCCTCCACCTCGACCGGCACAAGAAACCGCTTGCAACCCTCTGGGTCTTGCCAGAAAGCAGCGTTCCGCTCCGCCCCCGAATAGATTGCTGCTGTGTAGGCATCGGTGAACACGCCGAGCAAACAGTCGGCGGCTTCCAAGCTTTGGTTCATCCACTGCGGGATGTTCTGGCCCGCACCAATCTCCCATTCATGGATTAACGGCTCGTGCCCATTGTCGCGCAAAGTGACACCGATCCACTCTGCCCAAGCGCGATCCCGCGCTGTGTAGCTAATCTTGGCCAAAAACGCTCCCCTCGTAATGCAAGGACGCAGTAATAGACCCGTACTTGGTTGATTTGGGCACACCTCACGCGGCTAAGGATCGTTGCCCTTCTGAACGCTCCTGCTTTGCGCGTCAACGCGGTGCGAGTTCGCCGTACCAAAAGGCGACTGTCACGCCGCCATCCATGAGGATGTCACTGCAGGTGATGAAACCACCGTCGGAACCCATGAGCAGCGCGCCGACCTCCGGGCGATCGCTTGACCGATCTGACCCGCTCCTATCACGACAACGACATTTTGCATGGCGTTTCCTCGGGGAGAGTTGATTCGACGTTGGCGGACGTACTTCGACATGAAGGCTGACGAAGCATGCGCTCGCAGTCGGATTTGCGTGGTGCGGGCGGCCGGAGTTCGAACCGGCACGGCGATTGCTCGCCGAGGGATTTTCTTACCAGCTACGGCTTTCGCCGCCTCGCCGGATGCAGTTCTGCACGTCGGCGCGTTTGTGGTCTGGACTATACCTTCACCCTAGCGCGTTCGCGCCTTAGGCGCTGCCCGTCTAGTCTCTACACCTTCCCCTGCGCGTTCGCGCCGGGGCTTGGCTCGGGATTGCCTGTGACCGGTTCCCCCGAATTTGGGCAGTTCTGCGCCGCGGGTTTCCCCGCGGGCACTCAAAGCGTTCAAGTCCCTTGCGTCTACCAGTTCCGCCACGCCCGCATGTGGCCCAATCTATCAATCAGGGCTTTGTGCGCCAACGGAAAAGCTCGAGCATGTGAATCCGCTCGCCGGAAGGCGCGTCCCGCCCCTGCCCTCTTTCGGGGCCGCGGCTGGCGGTTCGATCGCCGCCGCCTGATCAACGCCCGGCGCGCGCTCGCCGCAGAACCGCAAGCGCAAGCGCCGGCCCTGCTCCCCGGTGAGGGCTGAGTTGAACCGGCTCGCGGCGGGTCTGAGACAGCGCTTCAACTCCTGCGGACGTGGTCATGTTCTTACTGGCGCCGTCGACCTTCGACACGGCGGCGGCGGCGCCGCTTGCCATTGGCGCGCGCCGCCGGTCCCGTTATAAGGGAGGCGGAGCGGGTGTGGCGGAACTGGTAGACGCGCACGACTCAAAATCGTGTTCCGCAAGGAGTGTCGGTTCGATTCCGACCACCCGCACCGATCTGGTCGGATGCCGATCCGCTGGCGGGACTCGCCCGAGCGGAATTCGCTGCCCCGCAATTCGGGTATCGTTGAGACTGCTGCCCGCTCAGGCTTCGGCGGCGCGCGCGCGCCGCATCCCCTCCGCGATCATCCGCTCGGCCGCGGCGGGGCCGTCCCAGCGCACCACCTTGACCCACTTGCCGGGCTCCAGATCCTTATAGTGCTGGAAGAAGTGCGCGATCTTTTCGAGCAGCGTCAGCGGCAGGTCCTCATAGGTGCGGATATTGGTGTAGAAGGGATGCAGCGCGTCGGTGGGAACCGCGATGATCTTTTCGTCGCCGCCGGCTTCGTCGGTCATCAGCAGCACGCCGACCGGCCGGCAGCGGATCACCGCGCCCGGCACCACCGGCGCCTGCGTCACCACCAGCACGTCGACCGGGTCGCCGTCCTCCGACAGCGTATGCGGCACGAAGCCGTAGTTCCCGGGGTAGAACATCGCCGTATGCAGAAAGCGGTCGATGAACATCGCGCCGGACTCCTTGTCCAGCTCGTATTTGACCGGCTCGCCCCCTTGCGGAATTTCGATCACCGCATTGATTTCGGACGGCGGATTGCGCCCGGTCGGTATTTTGGAAATATCCATTTTCAACTGATCTCCAGCACGTTGCATCGGCGTTGACGCCGGCTCCTGCGGCGCTGCGGCTTCATCGAAGTGCATCTGTCCGTGGAGTCTCTCGTATAGCTGTCCAACTTCCCGCAGTCGCCGGCAATGGCCGAAAGTCTTGGAAAAAACCCTCAGCCGGCCAAGACCGCGCCTCCCGCTGCGCAGAGCAGGACCACGAGCCAAGGCGGCGTCCGCCACATGATACAGGAGCAGGAACGCGCCCGCCGCGAGCGCAAAGTCGCCCGCATTGAGAATGCCGGCGGTCCAGACGGGATGGTAGAGCGCGGCGAGCAGCAGGCCGACGACGGCGGCGTTCACGCCGCGCAACGCCGCCTGCGCCGCGGGCCGCCGGCGCAGCTCCTCCCAGAACGGCAGCGCGCCGAACAGGAGCAGGAAGGACGGCAGGAAGATCGCGACGAGGCACAGACGCCGCTCCCGCCCAGCCGTTCGGCGCCGGGCCCATCACCGCGCCGAGATAGGCCGCGAAGGTGAACAAGCGGCCCGGGCACCGCCTGCGCCGCGCCATAGCCCGCGAGGAAGGTGTCGTTGCTCACCCAGCCGGGCGGGACGACCGCGGCCTGCAGCAGCGGCAGGACGACATGGCCGCCGCCGAACACGAGCGAGCCGGCCCGGTAGAAGGCATCGAACAGCTTGATGGATTGCGCCTCCGTCGCCGCGGCGAGAACGGGCAAGCCGACCAGGAGCAGGCAGAACATCGCGAGGAACGCCGCGCCCGCCGCATATCCCACATTCAGCGGCAGCGAGACCTGGTTGGCCGGCGCGGCCGCACGCAGCCGCCAGATCCCGAAGAGCCCGCCGAGAAGCGATCGCGGCGATCTGCGCCCAGGCGCTCGGGATCAGCAGCACGATCGCCGCGGCCGCGACCGCAAGCGTGGCGCGCTCGCGGTCGGGCGCGAGCGTGCGCATCATCCCGAGCACCGCCTGCGCCACCACCGCCACCGCCGCCACCTTGAGTCCGTGAATCCAGCCGAGCGCCGGACAGGTCCGCCCAGCGCGCTCACGCCGTAGGCGAACAGCACGAGCGCGAGCGCCGACGGCAGCGTGAAGCCAAGCCATGCGGCGAGCGCCCCGAGATAGCCCGCGCGCGAACAGCCCGATCGAAATGCCGACCTGGCTGGAGGCGGGCCCCGGCAGGAACTGGCAGAGCGCGACGAGGTCGGCATAGGCGTGATCGTCGAGCCATTGCCGGCGCGCCACGAACTCCTCGCGGAAATAGCCGAGATGCGCGACCGGCCCGCCGAACGAGGTGAGCCCGAGCCGCGTGAAGGCCGCCAGCACCTCTGCGGCATTGCCGGGCGACGGCGTATGAACGGCCGCCTGCGTTACATCTTCCGCAGCCATGCGTGGTCCCAGCCAACCGGCGAGTTCCGGCGCTGCAGAATTACCACGGGCCGCGTGTCGGAAACCACGGCTTCCGTTAGAGCATGATGGCGGCTGGGCGAGCCTCTCGTCAAAGCTCCGGACTGAGCACCAGATCGATCAGGAACGGCTTGTCGTCGGCGAGCGCGCGGTCGAGCGCGGGCGCGATGTCGGCCGGTTGCTCGATGCGGATCGCGTCCACCCCCTGCCCTTGCGCGAGCCGGTCGAAGCGCAGCTCCGGCTGGGCGAGGTCGAAACTGTCGGGAAAGGCCTGGTCCTGCGGCTCGCCGCCCTCAGCCCAATACTGACGCAGATTGTATTTGAGGATGCGATAGCTCTTGTTGTTGCATACGACGAACTTCGCCCCGATCCGATAGCGCGCGGCCGTCGCCAAGGCCTGGATGGTGCTGATCGCGCCGCCGTCGCCGGTAAAGCCGAACACCGTGCGGTCCGGGCGCGCGAGCTTCAGCCCGACCGCGCCCGGCAGTCCGGTTCCCAGCATGCCGACGCGGGTCTGATACCAGGTCCCCGGCGCCTCCTGCGGCAGGTAGCGCAACAGGTCGGGCGCGCTCGTCAGCGCTTCGTCGAAGAACACCGGCGGCTGCGCAAGCTCGGCGAGACGCTCGGCAAGCTGCGCCATGAAACGCGCCGGCCGCATCGGCGCGCCATTGCGCGCGAGCGCATCGCGCTCCAGCTCGGCGCGGCGGCGCGCCGCCTGTTCCGCTTCGCGCCGCTTGCGGCGCTCGCCCGCGCGCTCGCTCTCCGCCGCGGCCATGCTTGCGCGCAAGACAGCCGCGAGCCGGGCGAGCGTCGCCTTCGGCTCGGCGAGCGCGCCGATCGTCACGGGAAAGTTCTTGGCGATCTCGGTCGGGTTGAGGTCGAACTGGATCACCTTGGCGTTCTCGCCGAACACGCCTTCGAGCGAGGGAAACACCTCCGGCAGCACCGTCGTGCCGCAGATCAGCACGACATCGGCGGCGGAGATGATGCGTTTGCTGTCGTCGCCGAACATGTGGCCGAGATAGCCGCCGAACAGCGGGTGCGAGGCGCGCATGTTCACTTCGGAGCAGTTGCCGCCCCACACCACCGCGCCAGCGAGGTCGGCCACCTCGGTCAATTCGGCCTGCGCGCCCGCCGCGGCGATGCCGTCGCCCATCAGGATCAGCGGAGAGGTCGCACCGCGCATGAGGCGCGCCGCCTCGGCGATCGTCGCCTGGTCGGGAACGACGGTCGAGCGCACCGGGAACGAGCGGGCAACCGGCTCGGCATTCGGCTGGTCCAGCACGTCCATGGGAAGGGCGAGAAACACCGGGCCCATCGGGGGCGTCGCCGCGGTCTTGATCGCGCGCCGCAGGAGCCGCAGCAGCGAGCCCGGATCGACCACGCGCCAGGCGCACGGCCCGTTGGCGTCGGACTTGACGAACGGCCGCGCGATCGCCGGAAGGTCGGCCGCCATCTGACCGTCCAGCGCCTCGTAGCGCAGCCCGGCTTCGCCCGCGATCACCACCATGGGCGTGTAGCCGCGGCGGGCGTAGTACATCATGCCGAGGCCGTTCGCGAGCCCCGCATAGCTGTGCAGTTGCACGAGCGCGGGCCGCCGCCACGCGACGGCGTCGCCGTCCTTCGCAACGGGCGGCGATGCGCGCGCAAAGGCGTCGGCGATCGCCACCGCCACGCCTTCCTGCAAAGCGAGATAGTAGCGGAACTCCTTGAACTCGGGCGCCTGCAGCGCATCCAGCAGATTTTCCTCTGAACTGCCGGGATTGCCGAACATGCAGGTCACGCCGTCGGCCAGGAGCTGCCGGAAGAAGGCATAGCGGCCCGTGTTCTCGTTCCGCATCGCCGCGCCCTCGCCTACCAGCCGTACCGCCTGAGCCCGTTCTCGATCACCTCCACCACCATTCGCCCGGTCAGATAGGAATCGGGCGTCGAACGGCCGGTGATGAAGGGATAGTCGACGATCACCGAGGTCTCGCGCCCGACATTGCCGTGAAACTGGCCGTCGGGACCGGTCGCGTCGCGCAACATGTATTCGAGCGTGTAGAAGGGCGGCCCGAAATTGACGAACTGATTGTGCTGGTTGTTCAGGATCTCGCCGGTGCCGGGATTAAGCACGCCGGTATTGTTGCGGTAGTCGTATTCGATCGCATGCCCGGTGACATGCTTGCCCCAGATGATGCTCTTGCGGATGTTGTAGTCGCGCGCCTGGGCGAGGCAGGCGACGCCGTAGCATTCGGCCGCGATCGGCTTGCCGTGATCGAGAAAGCCGAGAATGAGGTCGTGGACGCGATAGTTGTTGACCATGTCGACCATCGGGCCGCTGCCGCCGACCAGCACGACGGCGTCGAAGCGGTTGGCGTCCGCCTGGGCGGCGCTGCGCCGGCGGTAGTACTCCTCCCATTGCCGCAGCACCGGGGCGCCATTGCCGATCACGCCGCCGTCGTCGGCACCGCTCCAATAGGGCCGCTGCGGAAACCAGGCGGACAGGTCGATCGGATTGTCGAGACGTTGATTGTTCGGGTTGTCGATCGCGCGGACCTTTTCCGCCATTTCGGCGGATGTCACGGATCGCCCGAGCGGCGGGTCGACGAAGTCGGCGCTCATGCTGGGCGGGAGCGCGCGCGGCCGCCGGCCGGTCGGCGTGCAGACGATCGAACTCGTAGCCCTTCTCGTCGAACACCTCCAAGGGGCCGATCAGTTCCTCGCCCCAGTAGCCCCACTCCGACAGCACGAGCAGAATCTTCCGCATCGCAATCTCCTCCGGGTCGATGGCGGCGAACCGCGCCGGCGCGCTATCGCCGCGTCGGACGCCGATCACGCATAGGGATTCAGCGGAACGAGCTCTCCGCTGCGCGCGGTTGCTCTCAGCGCGCTGATCCGCGCGGCGATCGCCGCGATGAAGGGCAGCGCCTGATGCTTGCTGAACCCGGTGACGAGGTCGTCGTCGATGACCACCCGCTCGGGCGTGAGCACGATCTGCGCGCCGCAATTGACGATGTCGGCCATCACCACCGAGTGGCAGATGACCTTGCGCCCGCGCAGCAGCTTCGGGTTGGGGGTCAGCACCCACAGGCCGTGACACAAGAGGCCCTTCACCACCCGCCGGTCCTGCATCGCTTCGGCGAAAAAGCGCACCACCGGCGCGGACTGCACGTGCCCCCACGCGTCGAACTGCGCCGGATCGGCCGGCAGATCGCCCGGATAACGCAGCCGCACGCTCGTGTAGTTCGCGGCCATCACGACCGCGTCGAAGTCGCCAGGCCGGACCTGCGAAATGTCGTGCCTGACGTCGATCCTCTGCGGCGAGGCCCAGACCGGATCGTCGGACGGGTCGACATCGCTGTAGAAGGTCGTCACCGCCGGCTTGAAGTCGCCGTACCAGATGCGGGAAACGAGCGCCACTTCCGCTCCGAGCAGCGGAAAGCCGTTGACATAGGCGGCGATCTCCTCGGGAATGAACTTGTTCTCCAGCACGACGCCGATCCTCGCGCCGTCGATGCGCGGCGCCTTCAGGAGCCCGCTCATCAGCACGCCCCCTTCGGGCAGAACTCCACGATGATCTCCGACCCCAGCTCCTCCCGATCGAGTTCGATCTGGAAATTCTCCGGATTGAAATTCGTGCGCGGCACGCCGTTGACCCTGACGCTCATGATTTCGAGCGCGCCGGGGCGAACGAAATCGGGCAGCACGTTGAGCGTGGTGTGGCGGGCGTTCTTGTCGGGCTGGAAGAACAGACAGAAATTGTGATCGGTCGTCGCGAACTGCGCACTCCCGGTCATCGTCTGCGGCGTGGCGGTCGGCCGCACATAGGTGCAGATATAGGTGTGGGCGAGATAGTTCAGCTCGAAACTGTGATAGCCGGCCACCGCATGCCCGGCCTTAAGCGAGTAGTTGCCCTGAATGACCGGCATGCCGTCGGCGGTGACGCGGAAGAACACGCCGCGATTGTCGTGGTCGAGAAAGTACAAATTCCAGAACGCCATCATCTCGCGGGCGAGCTGGAGATGCGTAGGATCGCCACTGAACCCGTAGACGATGAGATAGGCGAGGATCGCCTGCTCCTGCTGCCAGAAATCCTTGGTGTTGCTCCAGGCGAAATCGACCGGCAGGCCGTTGCGCGGCTCGCGCTCGACCGCGTCGAAGCAGCCGCCGCGGGCCTGATCGATGCCGGCCGTCGTCATGTTGTCGGTCAGCTTGATCGCCAGCTGTTCGAGCTCGGAGGCGAAGTCGTCATGCGTCTTCGCCGCTTCCGCTTTCTTCTGGTCACGCTCGGCGCGCAGGCACGCCGCCTGGGTGCGGAAGTAATAAGCGACGCGCGTCATGTTCCAGGCGATCTTGAAGTTATGGCCGACGATCGCGCGGTTCTGCTGCCATCCCCAGCCGTGGTCCACGCTCCAATCGGCGTGGAAGCGCTCGTTCACGAATTTGCTGGCGGGGTCGGGAAACTTGGTGAGGATCAGCCTGGAGGTTTCCGCAAGAATCGCGTGGCAGGTCTTGAGCAGGTCCTCGGCCGGTTCATGGTCCCCGCCGCCGCGCGGCAGAGGATCGAGCGCGAGGATCAGGTTGACGAGATAGGCGGGGATGTGGTCGCCGATCGAGTTCCAGTTCTTGCGCAGCTTGTTCTGGCCGAGGCTGTCGACGTCGGGGCGCATCGTCGCGTAGTCGATATGCGAAAAATATCCGCCGGTTCTGGTGTAGTCCGAGTCCGGCCCGTCATGGAAAAAATCCTGGAACGCGCGGATGGTGCGGCGAACATCCTCGAGGACCTCCCAGTCCTGCGTGATCCGGTAATACTGGCAGAGTCCGGCGAGGGCGTAGATCTGTTCGTAGAGCGCGACCGTGTCCTTGTCGTCGGCATTCTCGGACGCGAAGATCATGGCGGCGCCGCGGTCGCGCTTGCGCTTGCCGAACTGCCAGAAGCAGTAGCGACCGTCGTGGCTCAGGCTGCGGAACGTCTCGCGCTGGTATTTCACGCCCGCCCGCGCCGCGAGGAGATAGCGCTCGCCGCCGGTCAGGAGATAGCACGAGGACAGTCCGTAGATCAGCCGGGACAGCGTCGCGCATTCCTGCACGGTGTCGTCCATCGGCTGGCCCAGAATGTTCAGGTTGGTTCGGTACAGCCGGGCGAAGTCGTCCCATTCATAGCTGCGCCGGTCGGCGAACAGATCGTCGAGCCATTCGTCGGCGAACGTGGCGATCTGGGTCAGCCACCAATGGGTATCCTCGAACAGGAAACGGCCCGGCTGCACCGCGAGCAACGTGACTTTGCGTCCCTCGAAACTCGAATGGCCGTCGTGATCGATCTCGACGCCTTCGACCGCGAGCAGGTCGCCTTCGCGCACATATTTGCGCAGCCGCTCGGCGGGTTTTCCGCCATCGAAATCCTGTGGATTGGCGACGCGGTCGCGGTCAAGGTCGTCCATGTTCCGCACCACTGTGAACCAGGTCTCGCTGCTCACACGGATGCGGAACTCGTCGCCGCTGCGGCAACGAACGGCGAAGGAAGGATTCACAGGATCGGGAACGACCTCGGTCACGACGCCGAGAAGCGATGTGGCCTGAGTGTAGGATTTACGGGAGGGCTGGCTCCGGACCGCTTCGTTCATCGCACCATCTCCCTGACGATCACGCCGCGCGTAGCCGGCGTGTGTCGCTTGATGAATACTCTCAAAACGTGTGTTTGCGGTCAGCACAACTCTGCGTGATGATCGCCGACAGTTCCCTTGGAGGTTGTTCTTCAGGCCTGCGGCCGCGGAGCCGTGCGCAGCCTTTGCGTCAGCGGATGATCGGCGCCGAGCTTTTCCGCGGCGAGGTCGACGGCGAGCTTGCCGTCGTAGCCGGCAATGTCGCTGCGCGCGCCGGCGTCGAGCAGCGCCGCGGCGCAATCGGCAAAGCCGTGCCAGAGCGCGTCGGCGAGCGGCGTGTAGCCGTTCGACGGCCCCTGATAGTCGAGGTTCACGCCGGGCGCGGCGGCGAGCAGGCGGGTGATGTCGAGATGGCCGTTATAGGTCGCCTTGTGCAGCGGGACCGCGCCGAACACCGGCTCCACCGCGTTCACGTCGGCGCCTGCCTGCAGGAGCGCGCGCACCATCTCGGTCTGTCCGTCGCGCGCGGCGACGAGCAGCGGCGTATGGCCGTCGTCGAAGCTTCCGATGATCGGCCAGCGTTCCCCGGCTTTCGCGCCCGCGCGCAACGCGGCGGTCAGTTCGTCGAGGCTTCTCTTTTGCACGGCCGCGATCAGCGGCGCGGCCTCCCGCGCCCGCGCGTCGCGCGCGCGCCGCTGCGCGACCAGGTCCTTGATGCGCGCGAGTTTTTGCTGGTCGTCCTGCCCCTGGCTGACGGCGACCGCATAATTGATGTGATCGTCGATGGTGAAGCCGTAGTAGGTCTTCAGCTCGATGCGTGCGTTGCGATCGATGAGATAGGTCACGATGTCGTCAGCCTTGAACCAGATCGCCTCGACGAGCGGGGTATGGCCGGTCGTCGTCGCCTGCAGGTCGATCTGCGCGCCCGCCTCGACGAGCAGTTTCACGACGGCTAGATGCCCGCCCTGGCAGGCCTTGTGGAGCGCCGCCGTGCCGGCGCGCCTTTCCACCGCGTTGGGATCGGCTCCATGCTCCAGCAGCGCGCGCGCGAGGTCGACATGTCCGCGCCCCGCCGCGATCATCAGCGCGGTGAGCCCGCTCGCCGGGTCGACCGTGTTCGGATCGGCCCCGAAGGGAAGGACTTTCATCGCCTCGTCGCGGTCATTCTTCTCGGCCGCAGCGATCAAGCGCGCGCGCATGTCGCCGCGAAAGGCGACGATGCCCTTGGACGTGTCCCAGTACGATTTCCAGAACACGATCCTGTCATTGGCGACGCGGATGCGCTGGATGAACTCGATGTCGTAGTCGAGCCCGGTCGCTCTTATGGTGGCGACCTCGTGCACGATGGCGAGCGCTTCGTCGCCGGCATACACGATGTTGCGGACCTCCATTTGTTTGACTTGCGACAGCTCGCCCCAGATGACGAAAGTCTCCTCGACCGCTTTGCGCCCGTGATATTCGCCGAGCCAGGAAACGATGTCGCTTAACCCTTTGTCGGGAGGGCTGTTGATCCACACGACATTGTCGTCGAGGCAGTCCAGCGCCGCCGCGCCGTCGCCGCGTCGTAGCGCGTTGAACCAGCGCTCGACGACTGCGCGCGTCATGTCCGACGACGCGGCGTTCGACGCCGCCAGCGGAGGCGGGAGCGCGGCCCGCCGCGGCTGCGCCGCGTTGCGCGGGAACTTCGCCTTCACATCGTCGAGAAAGCCCTCGTATTCGCGCAAGGCCCAGACCTGCTCGAACTCGAGGAATTCCCGCATGGGCAGCCAGCCCATCGAGTTGCGGTCGAGATTGTCGAGCGAGTCCGCATTGACGATCGCGATGATGCGGTGCTGCGAGACCACCTTGTAGAGCTGCACAAAGCCCGCGCGAATGCCCTCGACTCCGTGCGCCCCTTCGAGCGCTTCGAGATCCCAGAGCTGGTCCTGTGAAATCCGTCCCTGGTAATTCCAGCGCATCTGCACATAGAACAGCATCGCGAATTTCCTCCGTTATCCTCGCGTCACCGCACGCCCGGCGGAATGATCCACCGCTCGCGCGCGACGAAATTGAAGGCGTAGGTCTCGTGGACATAGGGGCGCGCGGTGAGCGCCGCGGTGAAGCCGCCGTCGCCGAGCAGCGCCTCGAGCGCGGCCGGATCGCGCAGCGACAGGCACTCGACCGCGTCGAAAGCGGGTTCGCCGAATGCGTAGAGCGGATCGCGGGAAAACCCGACCAGATGGCGGTCGAACCCGAACCGCTTCGCCAGTCCGGCCCGATCCTCGATCAGCGTCCGCCGGAACGCCGCGAGCGCGAGCTCCGGGCGCCGTTTCAGCAGCACGTAGATCTTGGCGTATTCCGGCGGCGCTCGCGCTGCGCCGTCGTCCTTCAGCAGCTGCGCCTCGGTGTCGAGCACGAGCGTGCGCCAGAACGCCGCCCAGCGCGGCTCGTCCGCGCGCGCGCCCTGCAGGAATTCCGGCGACTGCAGCGAGGCGAGTTGCGCGGCCTCGTCCGCAAGCCAGATCTCGGCGACGCCCTGATACAGCCACGGAACGTCGCGCGCGGTCTTCACCGGCAGGCGCGCGGCGACGAGGTACTGCTTGATCTGCGGGATTTTCGCCGCGTAATCGACTGCGTGAAAATTGATCCAGTAGCTCGTGAAGGCGTCGTCGGCGAGACCCGGTTTGGGACCGGCAAAGATGAACTGGTAAATCATGGCCGGCCCCGTGCTCACACGCGCTGGAAAACGGCGATTCCGTTGGCGGGCAGGCGCGCGTTGAACGCGCCGCCGGAGGAGCCGAGCCCTCCGCCATTCGTCACGCCGAGCCCGCCATAGGCCGCATCGTCACTGTTGAGCGCCTCGATCCAGGCCGCGTCGCGCAGCGCGGGATGCGCAATCCAGTAGCCATCGGCGAAGGGCGCATTGTTCAGGCTCGCGAGCACGAGGAACTCCGCATCGCCGAGCCAGCGCCGGAACGCCAGCACGCGGTTCGCGTCGTGCACATGCAGGACCTCGACATGCGGGGATTTCAGCGCGGGATAGCGGCGGCGCAGCCGGATAATGTCGCGATAGAAGCCGAACAGCTTCGCCCCGCTCGCCGCGCGCAGCGCGGGCAGGTCCTCGCGGTGATCGAGCCAGTCATTGAAGCGATACGGCTCCTTCGCGCCGACCTCCTCGCCCATGAAGAACATCGGGATGCCAGCCGCGAGCAGCGTGAGGCCGGCCATGACGCGGCAGCGCGCTTCCGCCCAGTAGCGATTGCCGTTGAGCGTGCCGTTGACCGCGGTCTGGATGGTGCGCGCGGAATGGACCTCGTAATCGCCGATCCGGTAGGAGGCGTTGCCGGCCTGGTCGTGCAATTCGTGATAGACGATGCGGCCGGGCGTCGCCTGCAGCGCGCCCGCGACATAGGACATTGCGAGCGGGTCGTCGCCGCCGAAGCCGGCGACATAGAGCAGGCGCGCATTGTGCGCGTCGTTCTGCAAGTCGCCGATCAGGTGGTGGTACCAGTCCGCCCACCAGATCGCGTCGAAGCCGACGCCGCCCGTTTCCTGCGGCTGGGTGATGGCGGACCAGCCGGTGTGATCCTCGGCGCTCAGCATCACCGAAGGCTTGATCAGCCGCAGCGTGCGCACCCATTCGCGCAGGAACCTGGCGCCGAGCAGGTTGGCTTCCGCGCATGGCGCGCCATTGGCGTGGATCACGTTGTCGCGATGGAACGCCTGGGTGAGGTCGACGCGAAATCCGTCGAGGTGGAATTCCGCGAGCAGCATGGCCGCGCTGCTGATGAACAGCTTGCGCACGAACTCGCTGCGAAAGTTCGGCAACCAGCCGGTCGAGCCGTTGTCGAGATAGCCGCCGTCCGGATTCGGCCAGTCGGTCTCGCGGCCCTGGTACCAGTAGTAGGCGTTCTTGTGGTGCGTGTTGGTGTCGTACATCCATTCGGCGCGCTCGGCGTCGTGGACGAAATGGTTGTAGACGACGTCGAGCAGCACGGCGATGCCGCGCCGGTGGCACTCGCGGACGAAATGCTTGAACTGGTCGCGGCCGCCGCCGGAATACTCGGTCGCGAAATAGTGCGACGTGCCGTAGCCCCAGGTCCAGCCCTCCGCCTCCGACATCGGCATGAGCTCGATCGCATTGACGCCGAGCTCGACCAGATGATCGAGCAAAGCGATCGCGTCCTTGAACGATCCCGGCAGCGGAGCGCCGCTTGCGTCGCGCTCTCCGACGCCGAGGCCGCCGACATGCATCTCGTAGATGACGAGATCGTCCAACCGGTCGGGCGTCGGCCGCAGCGGATCGTATTCGTTCGCCCAGAATTCCTCTTCGCTCGCCCATTGCGTCGGCGGGAAATTCTCGTCGTCGACGCGCGCGGTCACGGTTTCCGGATCGATGATGACCGAGCAGCCCTTGGTCCCGTCGAGGTCCTGGCGCGTGCCGTTCCAAGGCGGTTCGCCCTCGCTCGGCTTCTCGGGCTTCTTGCGCCCGCTCCCGATCTGGCAACGCGAGTAGATGTCGGTGCGATACGCGACGGAGTCGTCATCCTTCCTGACGCGGAACATGTAGAGCTGGTGGTCCCAGCCGGAAAAATCCGCGAGCGCGGGATCGGCGGGGTCGCTGCACCAGATGCCGTCACCGGCTTGGGCCAGCTTGAACGCGTGCTTCACGCCCCGCCCGTCGCTCCAGATATAGCCGGACACGGGCTCGCCGATGACGGCGTCGACCTCGCGCGCATTGGGGGCCCAGACGGAAAACGTCAGCGCCGGCTTGTCCGCGCCCTCGCGCCACAGCTTGTTGGCGCCGAATCGGCGGCAATGCGTGAGCCAGTAGCGCTCGACCTGCCCCTCGCCACGGAGAGCGAAACTGCGGTGCTGCGCCCGCGCGTTCGCATCGCCCGCCTCGGTCGGGATGCCCCACACATTGTTCTGTTGCGGGGCGTCGACGAGCACGCCCCAGTGGAAGGTCCAGCCGCGCTGGGCGTCGTCGAACAGCATGTCGGCGCGCCAGGCGGGGCACCCGTCGGGAGCGGTGAACGCGTCCATGGCGGTCATGCGCCACTGATCGGAATAGCGGCCGCCTTCGTCCCAGCTGCCGACCAAGCGCACATTGCGGAAAATCGGACGCTTCAGGCCGGTAAGCCATTCGAGCCGCACCCCGAGCTGAGCCATAGGCCGCCGCCTCCCGCGCGATGATGATCGGTCGCTAATACTAGATACGAGCAATTAGTGATGAGACAACTTAAACGGGTTCAACGCAAGCGGGCCGAGCCGCGGCGCGTGGCGTGGGAGCCTGAATGGAACGGGAACACGGAGGCGCAGACGATCACATCTGCGCGCGCGCCGGCTTCGACGCGCCGCAACGCGCTTCGAAAGGCTTGTCGGCTTTCCTTGGGGAGCTTGAGAGCGGCTCTCGATCGACCGGGCGCTCTCGGCGCATTTTCGGCCAGCGCATAGGACAGCGCCGTGCGCGATCGCCGTCAACGGCGCGCGCGAATTCCTCGCCCGCGTTCCATCGGAAAGCGAGCGCCTCTCCCCTCGCTACTACCGGGATTGGAACGCTGCGCACGGGCGCGGCCGCGTGCGGCTGCGCAACGCAGCCGCCTTTCATGAGCGCGTGGCGCGCGCAGCGCGTCGTCAGCCGGTGTGCCGGCGCAGGGCGCTCGCGATCTCGCTTGCGGTCAGCCGCGTGCCGTCATCGCCCTCGATCAGCACGACCGAATGGCCGGTCTTGCTCATATGCGAGGCCCAGCTGATCGCTTCGTCCATCGTGCCGGCTTCTTTGTACAGAAGACGCTCCTTCTCCATCGGCGAGATGTTCTGCGCGCCGGCCGGCGCGCTGTAGATCCTGTACATGCGGCGCTCCTTCTCGGTTATCGACAAGGGCCGACACCGTCGGCCCGTCCCCGGCCGCAACGCCGGGACTGCAATCTCCTGTCGCCCCAGAACCTTCGCGTTGGGACAGGGACTGGAAACCGGATGCACGAGGCAACCAAAAAACGCCGCAGGCGCGTTTGAGCCAGATCAACAATTCCTGAAAGGGCGCAACGGCGCAGGCGCATATTGCGGCCTGAAGCATGTCTTGCATGCCCCGCGCGCCGGTGCAGAATAGCGCAGCAAAGTGCGTTGCGACAAAGTCCTGCGAGGACATGACACAGCAATGTTGGCCGATCCGATCCTGCGTTACGACCAGCCGCTTTACCGGCCGCCCAGCGAAGGCCGCAACCTGATCATTCAGGCGACGATCGGCTGCTCGTTCAACCGCTGCACCTTCTGCTCGATGTACAAGACGAAGAGCTTCCGGGCGCGCCCGCTGCCCGACATTTTCGCCGACATCGAAGCGGCCGCCCGCGTGTGGCCGAACGCGTCGCGCGTTTTCCTCGCCGACGGCGACGCGCTGGTGCTGCCCACCGACGATCTCGCCGCCATTCTCGACAAGCTCGCGGCGACCTTCCCCCGGCTCGAGCGCGTCTCCTGCTACGCCACGCCGATCAACCTGACGCACAAACCGGTCGCCGAGCTGCGCCGCCTGAGCGCGAAGAAGCTCTCGCTCGTCTATGTCGGCATCGAGTCCGGCGCCGCCACGATGCTCAATCGCATCCGCAAGGGCGCGACGCCCGCGAGCATCGCCGACGCGCTCGACCGGGCGCACGCGGCCGGCATCGCGGTCTCGGCGACCGTCGTGCTCGGGCTCGGCGGACGGCGCCTCTGGCGCGAGCACATCGACGGCGTCGCCGCGGTGGTCAACCGCGCGCCGCCGGATTTTCTGTCCACGTTGCAGCTGCGGCTCGACGACGACGAGGTCGCCGAATTCGTGGAACGGTTCGAGCGGGACGGCACGCCGTTCGAGGAGCAGGACGACGCCGGCATCCTCGCCGAGCAGGAGCGGCTCCTGCAACAGCTCGAGCCGCCGCGACCGGTCACCTTCCGCTCCAATCACGCTTCGAATTGCCTGCCGCTCGCGGGCACGCTGCCGCACGACCGCGCGCGGCTGCTCGCGCTCATCGCGCAAGCGCGCCGCGGCGCTCCCGTGCTGCGGCCGGATTTCATGCGCGGGCTTTGATTCAGCGCCCGTTCTCGCGGCGCCCGTTCAATGTTGGAAGGAGGAGCCTGGTGATTCGTGGCTATAGCGACCATGCGGCGAATGAGCGGACGTTTCTTGCCTGGGTGCGCACCGGCATCGCCATCATTGCCTTCGGGTTCGTCATCGAGAAGTTCAACCTCTTCTTTTATGCGATCGCAAGCTCCGCTTCCGCGGATGCGGCGCAGCGATTGCAGTTCGAAAACCTGTCGGGCTGGCTCGGGCGTTATGTCGGCCTTGCTCTCATCTTCGGCGGTCTCGCGCTCCTGGTGGTCGCGACGGCGCGCTTCGTCCGCACTGAACGCCTGCTCGATGACCCTGAGACGCACTCCGCGAGCAGCGTGCGCGCCGAGTTGATCTTGTCGGCGGCATTGGTGCTCGTCATCAGCGGCTACAGCGCCTATCTCGTGCTCGGCTTGCCCACGCCGGGCTGATTCGGCCGCTGGCCATCCGTACGCCATATCGAGCACAGCAGCCGCGCCGCACGGGCGCGACGCTGGGGCCGTTCGCCCCGATTAACCCCGCGTTAACCCCGCCCGGCCCGTAATGGGCAGCGAGCGCGGCGTGTTCGGGGCGGCTGGCACAGGGTCGCCGCGGACATGCCCTGCTCGACGAGACATGGCGGCTACAATCGGGGCGGATCGGGAGGCGTCCCGGGCAGCCCTGCATCCCTCGGCAAAGCGCATGCGGGTTTTTGCGGGCGCGAAAGGCCCTCTTTTGGTCACGTTTGGCGCGGATTTGCCGCTGAGCGGCAATGGCGTCCGCCACAGAAAGCTCCCATACGGCGGCTTCATTGCGGGCGCCCAGCGGGCGCGCAGCCCGTCCAGCGCCGGAAAGTCTGCCGGAAAGTCGTAGGAAGACCATGAATCCAGCCGAACTGCCGGGCATCGCGTCCGACATCTCGATCCTCGGCCTGTTCTGGAAGGCCGATTGGGTCGTCAAACTGGTGATGGTCGGGCTTCTCGCCGCCTCGGTCGGCGTGTGGGCGATCGCGATCGACAAATTCATCCTCTACAGCCGCACCCGGCAAGCGATGAAGCATTTCGAGACGGTGTTCTGGTCGGGCCAGTCGCTCGAGGAGCTCTACCGGGCATTGTCGGCGCGGCCCGACCAACTCGATGGCGTCGCTCTTCGTCGCCGCGATGCGCGAGTGGAAGCGTAGTTTCGAAGGGCCTAACCCGGCGGTGGCCAGCCTGCAGATGCGGCTCGAAAAGGTGATGGACGTGACCATCCAGCGCGAGGTCGAGCGGCTCGAGCGATGGCTCCTGGTGCTCGCGACGGTCGGCTCGGCCGGCCCGTTCGTCGGCCTGTTCGGCACGGTCTGGGGCATCATGAACAGCTTCCAGGCGATCGCGGTGTCGAAAAACACCTCGCTCGCGGTGGTCGCGCCCGGCATCGCCGAGGCCCTGCTGGCGACGGCAATCGGCCTTGTGGCCGCCATACCGGCGACCATTTTCTACAATAAGTTCTCGTCAGAAGTGAACAAACAGACGACAAAGCTGGAGGGATTCGCCGACGAATTCTCCGCTATCCTGTCGCGCCAGATCGACGAACGCGTCTAAGGGGCTGAAACAACAAGGTTCGGGAATAGGACTTGAGGGGCGCGCCGGCGCAGGCCGGCGCATAAAGCAAGCACGGGGATTGCCTGAATGGCCATGATGCTGGCCGCGGGCGGCGCATCGGGGAAGCGCCGCCGCCGTCGCAAGCCGGTCATGAGCGAGATCAACGTCACGCCGATGGTCGACGTGATGCTGGTCCTGCTCATCATTTTCATGGTGTCCGCTCCTCTCCTCACGGTCGGCGTGCCGCTCGACCTGCCGCAGACCCAGGCCAAGGGCCTCGATCAGGACAAGGAGCCGCTGACCATCTCGGTCGACACCCAGGGCAAGGTTTTCCTGCAGGACAGCGAAATCGCCGTCGATGATCTCGTCCCCAAGCTCAAGGCGGTGACCGAGGCGCGCGGCGGGCTCGAAGAGCGCATCTTCGTGCGCGGCGACCGCCGCGTCGATTACGGCACGGTCATGCGGGTGATGGGACGGCTCTCCGCCGCCGGATTCCGGCGCGTCGCGCTCGTCACCGAAGTCGAGCAGGGGTCGTAGGCCGATGCGGACCGCGCTCGCGATATCGACCTCGGTGCATGCGGCGGTGCTGCTGTGGGGGCTCGTCTCCTTCGGCGTGAAGCCGCTGGAGGCGGGAGCGGTCCAATCGCTTCCCGTCGACATCATTTCCGACTACCGACTTCTCGCAGCTGACCGCCGGGGTCCGGACGGCGGCGAAGGTCGAGACGCCGAAGCCGCTGGTCGAGAAAATCGACGCGCCCAAGCCTGTCGAGGAGTCGACCCCGAAGGTCGCCCCCAAGCCGGAGATCAGGACAGCCTCGGCCGAGCCGATGCCGATCCCCGAGGTCAAGCCGCCGGAGAAGCCGGAAAAGGCCAAGGCCGAGCCCGAACCGACGCCGGAAAAGGCCAAGGCGGAGCCAGAGCCCGATCCCGTCGCCGAGGCGCTGAAGAAGGAGGAGGCAAAGCGCAAGGAGGAGGCCAAGAAGCGCGAGGAGCAGAAACGGCGGGAAGAGGCGAAGAAGCGCGAGGAAGCCAAGAAGCTCGAAGAGGCGAAGAAGAAGGAGCAGGCGTTCGATCCCAACAAGATCGCGGCGCTGCTCGACAAGCGTAGCCCGCAGCGGCACGCCGCAGCCGGCGACGTGCTCAATCCCACCGCATCGCTCGGCCTGCCGGGCGGCACCTCCGCGACGCTGACCCAGAACGAGATCGACGCGCTGCGCGCGCAAATTCAGGCATGCTGGAATCCGCCGGCCGGCGCGCTCGAGGCGAAGGAGCTGATCGTCAGGGTGCGGCTCCAGCTGCGCCAGGACGGCGCGCTCTCCGCCGATCCGATCCTGCTCAACCGCGGCGGCCACCCGATCTTCCAGATCGCGGCCGAGAGCGCCTTGCGCGCCATCAAGCGGTGCCAGCCTTACAAGCTTCCGCTCGCCAAATACGACGTCTGGAAGGATGTCGAGGTCACGTTCGATCCGCGCGACATGTTCCGCGGCTGACCGCAAGCGTCGGCGCGGGGGCGCGCGGGTTTTCGCCGCAAGAGGTTCGCAAGGCTCTGACCAGTTTCAGAACCTCACGCATGTGCGAGGCGCCCACAAACGATGGATCGGCAATTGTGCCGAGCGCTCTATCCGCCCTATATCGTCCGTCATGACCAAGTTGCTCGACCAGGCCATTGAAGCCGCCCGCGCCCTGCCCCCCGAGGCGCAGGATGACATCGCCCGCGTGATGTTCCAGCTTGCGGGCGATCAAGGGCCGCCGGTCATTCTCTCCGCAGACGAGCGCACCGCAATCGAGCGGTCCAAGGCCGCCGCCGCTCGCGGCGAATTCGCCACGGAAGAGCAGGTGCGGAGCGTCTGGAAAAAGCACGGCCTTTGAAACTCCGCTACACCCGCCCCGCGCTCGCCGACCTTGACGCGATCCTCGACTATATCGAGCGCGCGTCCCCGGAAGGCGCGGCGCGGGTCAAAGCCCGCATCCACGCGGTCATAAACCTTCTATTACAGCACCCCTCGATCGGCACACGCACTGACGACCCCGCTATTCGCCGTATGACCACGCCGCCCCACCCTTACCTCGTGTTCTACGAAGCCACATCCGACGAAATCATCATCCACGCCGTGCGGCACGGCGCGCGTGAGCCTTATACAAGGAGCTGATCCTGCCTCTCTGTTCGAGACCCGGTGGCCGGAAGTGATTCGGGACCGTTCGTGAAAGCTCTCGCGCCGGCAATGCCCGGATTTCGCACCGGAGCGCCGAATGACAACCGATCATTAACAAACCGTATGAGAGGCTCGCCCGCCCTCGCCCGACCATAATTCCCTCGCATTGCGACGGGTGAAGGAATCGACGCAAGCATCAGAACACAGGTTTCGGAGGATTCGTTCGCCATGCACGAGCGTTTCACGCGCCGCGGTCTGCTCGCCGCCACCGCCGCGGCGGGAGCGGGGGCGCTGCTCGGCCTGCGGCCGCAGCCGGCGGGCGCGGTGCTCAGCATCGACGTCACCCAGGGCAATGTGCAGCCGCTGCCGATCGCCCTGCCCGATTTCCTCGCCGGCAGCCCGGCCGATATCGAGCAGGCGCGCGCGATCACGCAGATCATCACCGGCGACCTCAAGCGCAGCGGCCTGTTCGCGCCCATCGCTCCATCCGCCTTCATCGAGAAGATCAGCACGATCGACGCCGTGCCGCGCTTTGCCGACTGGCGCGCGATCAACGCCCAGGGGCTCGTCACCGGCCGCATCACGCGCCAGGGCGACGGCCGCCTCAAGGCCGAGTTCCGCCTGTGGGACGTGGTCGGGGGCGCCCAGCTCACCGGGCAGCAGTATTTTACCTCGCCGGACAATTTCCGCCGCATCGCCCACATCATCGCCGACGCGATCTATGAGCGTCTCACCGGCGAGAAGGGTTATTTCGACACGCGCATCGTGTTCGTCGACGAGACCGGGCCGAAGGACCGGCGCATCAAGCGCCTCGCGCTGATGGATCAGGACGGCGCCAATGTTCGCTATCTCACCCGCGGCGACGACCTCGTGCTCACGCCGCGCTTTTCGCCGACGACGCAGGAAATCACCTATATGTCGTTCGGCCAGGGCGACCCGCGGGTCTACCTCCTCAATGTCGAGACCGGCCAGCGCGAGATCGTCGGCAACTTCCCCGGCATGACGTTTTCGCCGCGCTTTTCTCCTGACGGCCAGCGCGTCATCATGAGCCTGCAGCAGGGCGGCAACTCCAATCTGTTCGTGATGGACCTGCGCTCGAAGGCGACGACCCGGCTCACCGATGCGCCGGCGATCGACACCGCGCCGTGCTACTCGCCGGACGGCACGCGCGTCTGCTTCGAGTCCGACCGCGGCGGCCGGCAGCAGGTCTATGTCATGCCGGCGCAAGGCGGAGGGGCGCAGCGCATCAGCTTCGGCGACGGCTCCTACTCGACGCCGGTGTGGTCGCCGCGCGGCGACTTCATCGCCTTCACCAAGCAGACGTCGGGCGGCTTCGCCATCGGTATCATGAAGCCGGACGGCGGCGGCGAGCGCATCCTGACCGAGGGCTATCACAACGAAGGGCCGACCTTCGCGCCGAACGGCCGCGTGCTGATGTTCTTCCGCGATCCTGCCGGCACTGGCGGGCCCTCGCTGTTCACCATCGACGTGACCGGCCGCAACGAGCAGCGCGTCACCACCCCGAGCTTCGCCTCCGACCCCGCCTGGTCGCCGCTGCTGAGCTGAGGAGCGACGCTTTGCTTTTCGCCCTCCTCCCCTGAAAAGGGGACGCTCGAACCAGGCGAGCGCAGCGATTTGCTCCCGATCTCCAGGACATCGCGGCGTACGGGCCGCTTGGCTCGCTCGTCGCGATCCTGAACCATCGCTGAATGCAGCAAAAATTTAATCTGCCGCTCAGCCTTCAGCCCGTCGCAGACTTCTTCTACTAACAATCGCGGGCGACTTGAGAGGGAGACGATCATGCGCAAGATGATTCTGGGCATTCTGTCCGCCGCCGCGTTTGGCCTGATGATCGCGCCCGCCGCGATCGCGGCGCCCGCGGAGGGGCTTGCGATCCAGCGCGGCGCGAACGCTGCGACGCTGCTCGAAGAGGTCCGGTACTGCCGCGTGCGCCGCTGGTGCCGCGGCGGCCGGTGCTGGGTGCGCCGCCGCTGCTGGCGGTGACGCCGCGCAGTTGAAGCGACGCTTCCGATTGTGATATCGGCCTGCAGGGCCGGGCTTTTCGAGCCCGGCCCTTTTGTCATCGCCAGCCGCAATCGGACGCCGATCCCCGTCGTTTTGTCGTCCTTCGGACGGTGCGCCCTCAGCGTCTGCTCGGCGCGGGCGTTCGCTTGAACCGCTTGATCCGCGGCGGCGTTTCGTGAAGAGTGCCGGCGCAGAAAGGAAACGCGTGTTGCAATCCACCGCCCAGAGCCAAAGCCGCATCCGGTGGCGCAATGTCGTCACGGTGCTGTCCGCTGCGGTGCTGATCGGCGCCGAAGTGTTCGGCGCGGCCTTCGCCGGCGGCTGGGCGATCGCCAACCTGTTCGGCCTCGGCGCCTACGGCGTCTACGCCCTGCAAGGGTTGTTCTTCCTGCTCGGGCTCATCGTGATCGGTCAGTTCGTGCGCGGCGGCATGGCGGTCGAACCGTTCACGACGCGCGATTAGGCGGCGCTGCGGCGCGCGTTAATATCTCGCGAACCTTTTCGTACACATTTCGTTGAAAGGCGAAGAGATTCTGTTCGCAAAAAACTTGCGAAACCGGATCGGATCGCTTAACTGAGCCTTGCCCAATTTCGCACGTGCCTGTGGCCGTGTGTCGATCGGTGGGCATCCGGACAAGAGGCCGGACAGCCGCCCGGAGCGAGATGCGACGACTGCAAGGTCGCCGGGTCGTTTGAGCTCCGAACACTTGATCGGCAGCCGGAGGCGAAACCGGCGCACCTCGCTCTCAGCGGGGGACGCGGCTTAAAGCAACGACGGACCGGGCTTTTTTGGTCTCTGCCGGTTTCCACCACCGGCTCGGGTCACCGAAGAGGCTTGTTCATCATTGCCGGGCGTGCGGATCGGGTCCTCCCCTTCCAATCCAAGGCAGCACGGACGGGTGTGAACCACTCGGCATTGACGCGTCCCCATCGCGCGTCGGTGCGAGCTTCGCACCTGCACTCATGCCGGGCGGTTCTCCGCCCATGGGCCTATTGGGAGAGCGCCATGACTGAGCGCATCCGCGACTTTCTGCGTAATCGCCGCGATGACGGGCCGTGCCTCGTCGTCGATCTCGACGTCGTGCGCGAGAACTATCTCGCTTTCGCCCATGCGCTGCCGGACACGCGCGTGTTCTACGCCATCAAGGCCAATCCCGCGCCGGAAGTGCTGTCGCTGCTCGCGGGCCTCGGCTCCTGCTTCGACGCCGCCTCGCTCCCCGAGATCGAGATGGCGCTCGCCGCGGGCGCTGCGCCCAACCGCATCTCCTTCGGCAACACGATCAAGAAGGAGCGGGACATCGCGCGCGCGCACGCGCTCGGCGTGCGCCTGTTCGCGGTCGACTGCAAGGCCGAGGTCGAGAAGATCGCGCGCGCCGCGCCCGGGGCGCGGGTGTTCTGCCGCATCCTGTTCGACTGCGTCGGCGCCGAATGGCCGCTCTCGCGCAAGTTCGGCTGCGACCCGGCGATGGCGACGGACGTGCTGGAACACGCGTGCCGGCTCGGCCTGGAGGCGCATGGCGTGTCGTTCCATGTCGGCTCGCAGCAGCGCCGGACGCAGGCCTGGGACCAGGCCTTGAAGGCCGCGGCCGCGGTGTTCCGCGCCTGCGCGGAGCGCGGCATCGCGCTTTCCATGGTCAATCTCGGCGGCGGGTTCCCGACCAAATATGTGCGCGACGTGCCGCCGGTCGAGAGCTATGGCCGCTCGATCTTCCGGGCGCTGCGCAAGCATTTCGGCAACGCGATCCCGGAGACCATCATCGAGCCGGGCCGCGGCATGGTCGGCAATGCCGGCGTGATCGAGGCGGAAGTCGTGCTCGTGTCGAAGAAGGCCGAACAGGAGAAGCTGCGCTGGGTCTATCTCGACATCGGCAAGTTCGGCGGCCTCGCCGAGACGATGGACGAGTCGATCCGCTATCCGATCAAGACCCCGCGCGACGGCGACAAGCTCGGCCCCTGCGTGCTCGCCGGCCCGACCTGCGACTCGGTCGATGTGATGTACGAGAAGCAGCCCTACGACCTGCCCGTCAGCCTGGAGATCGGCGACAAGCTGCTGATCGAGGGCGCGGGCGCGTATACGGCGACTTACTCCGCGGTCGCCTTCAACGGCTTCCCGCCGCTGAAGACGTACCACATCTGAGCCGTCGCGCTTCACCCTCTCATCCTCCCCCGCGTGTTGCGCGGGGAGGATGCGGTGAGGCCCATTCACCTCCGCCTCGTGTTCACTGTGCTGATTTCCGCACGGGAGAGAACCATGATCACGATTCGTCACGAGCGGCCCGCCGATGCGCCCGCGCGCGAGGCCCTGCTCGATCTCGCCTTCGGCGCGTGCCGCTTCGAAAAGACGTGCCAGCGCGTTCGCGAGGGCCGCCAGCCGGCGGCCGGACTGTCGTTTGTTGCGACCGCATTCGGCCGCATCGTCGGCACCGTGCGGCTGTGGCACGTCGCCGTCGGCGGCCGCCCCGCGCTGCTGCTCGGTCCGCTCGCGGTGCATCCGGATTGGCGCGCGCGCGGCGTCGGGGCTCTCCTGATGCGACGTGCGCTCGCCGCTGCCGGCGCGCGCGGTCACGCCGCGGTGCTGCTCGTGGGCGACGCGCCCTATTACGCGCGGTTCGGCTTTTCCGCCGAGCAGACCGGCGCCCTGTCGCTGCCCGGCCCCTACGAGGCGGACCGGCTGCTCGCGCGCGAACTCCTCCCCGGCGCGCTCGCCGGCGCGCGCGGGATGGTTCTCGCCGCGCCCGCCCTGAGTGAGGCCCTGCCGCGCGCGGCTTAGTTTCGCCTCGCTTCACGCATGCGCCTCCGCGCAAGAGTTGTGCATGGCCGTTGCTGGCGTTGTGCCGGCGAATGACCGTCCTCGTATTCACAATGGAGCGATGTGTCCACTTCAGCCCTGTCGCCGAAGCCGCCACTCAGGCTACGTTGCCGTCGTACTTTCCTAGGTTACTGGCCACGAGCGGGAGAACAATGTGATGCGAAAGCTGTCAATCACTGGCTGCGGCAGCGCTCATGGTGGGCGTTGCGGCTTTTCCGGCCAGCGCGCAAAACGCGCAGCGCGGAGCCGCCTGCCTCCAATCGCTCAAGAACGCGAGCTCGATTGTCCAACCAGCAGCTTGCAACGGAAGAACAGGCGCCTGCGGGTGCGGCCCTGGCTGGGTCAGCGCTTGCCTGCCGCGCTGCTGTCGATGCGTGCCGTGCAGGTGATGTAACGTCAACGGGCCCGCGCAAGTGGCGGCATCGTTGATGACCCTTCGTTTCGAAGGATTTCGCGCGGACGTTTTGAGCTGGGCGCCTGCCGGCCTTTCCGGCAGATACGGCGCGTCGCCGGATGCGGCTTGATTTCACGCGAGGTTTGTCGTTCACGAGAGGCGGCCGCTTCGCGGTTTGCGACGCTTCCACTTCTGAGAGGCGAGGTCGCCCGACCATTGTTCAGCTCAATTCTCCCGGAGCACCTGAACCAATGACCACCTGGCCCGTGCATGCCCGGATCGACGGCCCGATCGTGATGATCGGGTTCGGCTCGATCGGCAAAGGAACGCTGCCGCTGATCGAGCGGCACTTCGCGTTCGACAAGCAGCGGCTGGTCGTCATCGATCCCGACGACAAGGATCGCCGCATCCTGGACGAGCGGGGCATCCGCTTCATCCACCAGCCGGTCACCAAGGAGCGCTACCGGCATCTGCTCACGCCGCTCCTCACCGACGGTCCGCGGGCGCGGCTTCTGCGTCAATCTTTCGGTCGACACCTCGTCGGTCGACCTCATGGAGCTTTGCCGCGAGCTCGACGTCTTCTACATCGACACGGTGATCGAGCCCTGGCCCGGCCTCTATTTCGACCCCAAGGCGACCCCCGAGGCGCGCTCGAACTACATGCTGCGGGAGACCGTGCTGGCGGCGCGCCGGCGCAAGCCCGCCGGCATCACCGCGGTCTCCTGCTGCGGCGCCAATCCCGGCATGGTGTCGTGGTTCGTCAAGCAGGCGCTGCTCGACATTGCGCGCGACGCCGGGGTCGAGGCCGACGTCCTGGCGACGCGCGCGGACTGGGCGAGGCTCGCGGTGCGCCTCGGCGTGAAGGGCATCCATATCGCCGAGCGCGACACCCAGCGCGCCAGGCTGCCGAAGCCGCAGAACGTGTTCGTCAACACCTGGTCGGTGGAAGGCTTCTATTCGGAGGGCATGCAGCCTGCCGAGCTCGGCTGGGGAACGCATGAGAAATGGCTGCCGCCCAATGCGCGCCGGCACGGAACCGGCTGTGGCGCGGCGATCTATCTGCTGCAGCCCGGCGCCAACACGCGCGTGCGCTCGTGGACGCCGACCGCGCAGGCGCAATACGGCTTCCTCGTCACGCACAACGAATTGATCTCGATCGCCGACTTCTTCACGCTGCGCGAGGACGATCAAGTGGTGTATCGGCCGACCTGCCATTACGCCTATCACCCCTGCAACGACGCGGTGCTCTCGCTGCACGAATTGTTCGGCCAGGCCGGCCGGCGGCAGGAGCGCTCGCACATTCTCGACGAGCACGAGATCGTCGACGGCATCGACGAACTGGGCGTGCTCATCTACGGCCACGCCAAGAACGCCTATTGGTACGGCTCGCAGCTCTCGATCGACGAGACGCGCGATCTCGCGCCGTACCAGAATGCGACCGGCCTGCAGGTTTCCTCGGCGGTGATGGCCGGCATGGTGTGGGCGCTGGAGAACCCGCAGGCGGGCATCGTCGAAGCCGACGACATGGATTTCGCCCGCTGCCTCGAACTGCAGCGGCCCTATCTCGGCCCGGTGGTCGGGGTGTACACGGACTGGACGCCGCTCGCGAATCGCCCCGGCCTGTTTCCCGAGGACATCGACACGAGCGACCCGTGGCAGTTCAAGAACGTGCTGGTCGGGTGAGCGCCATGCGGGCGCGTCGGCATACCGAACGGGTCGTGCTGGCACGGCCTATGACTGCAACTTCGTTATTCGCCTCTGATTCCATCCTCCCCCGTGAAACGGGGGAGCCGGACCATGCGCAGCATGGTGGAGGGGGCCTGCGCCAGCGACACGCGCCCCCTCCCCCGCCCACGCAGCCAAGCCTGCGCAGGATGCGCAAGCTTGCCAGCGATTGGCGGTCCCCCTCCCCCGCGACGCGGGGGAGGATGGACGGAAGCTGCCCGGGCGCTCTGCGCGACGAACGCTTTCCTATTTGGCTTGGCCGGCAATTCGGTTGCGTCCTCAGCGCAGCGCTGCTGCTCGCAGCGCCCGCCGGCGCGCAACAAGCGCCACCCCCGCCGGCTCAGCGCACGGCCCAGGTCGCGCCGCCGCCGCGCGCAAGCCAGCCGGCGACGCCGCCGCGCGCGGGCGCCGCCCTCCCGGCGGGCTTCGTGCGGCTGCGCGAGGTTGCGCCGACCATCCGCCAGGACATGCGCTATGCGACGCCGTTCAACTTCACCGGCCGGCGCGTGCCCGGCTATGACGCGGCGGAATGCATTCTGCTGCGACCGGCGGCCGAGGCGCTCGCGCGGGCGCAGGCGCAACTCCTCGCGCAGGGCTACAGTCTGAAGGTCTATGATTGCTACCGCCCCGAGCGCGCGGTGCGTTCCTTCATCGCCTGGGCGCAGAGCCCGGAGCCCGACTGGATGGCGCGCATCTTCTCCCCGCACATTCCCAAGGCGGAACAGTTCGCGCGCGGCTATCTCGCCAAGCGCTCGCGCCACTCGCTCGGGATTGCGGTCGATGTCGGCCTCGTGCGCGCCGACGAACCGGCCGGGCCCACGCCCACCGATTCCGGCCCCTGCGACGGGCCGTTCGCCGCCCGCGCGCGCGAATTGAGCCTCGATTTCGGCACCGCCTATGACTGCTCCTCGCCGCTCTCGGCGACGGCCTCCCCGAGGGTCGGCGGAGAGGCGCGCGTCAATCGCGACCGGCTCAAGCGCGCGCTCGCCGCCGCGGGATTCCGCAATTACTCCCTCGAATGGTGGCACTTCGATTTCACCGCCGCGCCGGGGCCGCTCCACAGCCATGATTTTCCCGTCCGCTAGCGCGCGCGAATCCGGGTAATATTGCCGGACATGGACGAAACCGAGGGGCTGCAGCAGCATGCGCGCATTCAGGAAGCCGGGACGCGACGCCGAAGCACGACGCCTGCGCGAGGCGAATGCCGGCAAGAAGTCATGGCGGCGCTGGGGACCCTATGTCAGCGAGCGGCAGTGGGGCACGGTGCGCGAAGACTACAGCGCGAATGGCGACGCCTGGGACTACTTCCCGCATGACCACGCGCGCAGCCGCGCCTATCGCTGGGGCGAGGACGGCATCGGCGGCTTCTGCGACGATCGCCAAACGCTCTGTCTCGGCGTCGCGCTGTGGAACGGCGCCGATCCGATCCTGAAGGAGCGCCTGTTCGGACTGACCAACGCGCGAGGGCAATCACGGCGAGGACGTCAAGGAGATCTACTATTACCTCGACGCGACGCCGACCTACTCGCTATGCGCGCATGCTCTACAAATATCCGCAGGCGGCCTTTCCCTACGAGCGGCTGATCGAGGAGAACGCCCGGCGCGAGCAAGCAGCAACCGGAATTCGAGCTGATCGATACCGGGCATTTTCGACGACGACCGCTATTTCGACGTCGACATCGAATACGCCAAGGCCGATGTCGACGACATCCTGCTGCGGATCACGGTGACCAATCGCGGGCCCGAAGCGGCGCACGATCACCGTGCTGCCGCAGGTCTGGTTCCGCAACACCTGGACCTGGTTCGAGGGCGCGAAGAAGCCGTCGCTGACGGCGGCGGACGACGCAGCGCGATCAGCGTCGAGCACGACACGCTCGGCGACTTCACGCTGCACTTCGAGCAGCCGCAAGACCTGCTGTTCTGCGACAACGAAACCAACGCGCGCGAGCTGTTCGGCGCACCGACGGGCGCGGCTACTTCAAGGACGCCTTCCACGAGTACGTCGTGCACGGCAACACGGGCGCGGTGAACCCGGCGCGACGGGCACCAAGGCGGCCGGCATCTACGCGCGCGACGTGTCCGGCGGGCGGCAGCATCGTCGATCCGGGTCCGGCTCGTCGCCGGGCGGCGCCAACCCGAACGCCTTCGCCGATTTCGATGCAGATCTTCCAGGCGCGCATCGCCGAGGCGGATGCCTATTACGCCGACCTGCAGAGCAACATCCCGGACGACGACGTCGCGCCGGGTGCAGCGGCAGGCCTTCGCCGGCATGCTGTGGTCGAAGCAGTATCTATCTACTACGACGTCAGCGGAATGGCTCGACGGCGATCCGACCGAGCCGACGCCGCCGACACGCGCGGCAAGTCGGGCCGCAACAGCGACTGGATCCATTTCGACACCGCCGACCGTCATCGCGATGCCGGACAAGTGGGAATACCCCTGGTTCGCCGCCTGGGACTGGGCCTTCCACCTGGTGACGCTGGCGCTGGTCGATCCGGCTTTCGCCAAGGATCAGCTCATCCTGCTTGTGCCAGGCCTGGTACATGCATCCGAACGGGCAGCTGCCCGCCTACGAGTGGAACTTCAGCGACGTCAATCCGCCGGTGCACGCCTGGGCGGCGCTGCGCGTCTACGAGATCGACAAGCGGCGACAACGGCAAGAAGGCGACCGCGGCTTTCTCGAACGCGTCTTCGTCAAGCTCCTGCTCAATTTCACCTGGTGGGTGAACCGCAAGGACCCGCGCGGCCGCAACGTCTTCCAGGGCGGCTTTCTCGGCCTGGACAATATCGGCGTCTTCGATCGCTCGGCGCCGCTGCCGGTCGACGGCACGCTCACCCAGTCGGACGGCACGTCGTGGATGGCGATGTTCTGTCTGAACATGCTGCGGATCGCGCTCGAACTGGCGCAGGAAGACGACGCCTATGAGGACATCGCCATCAAGTTCTTCGAGCATTTCCTGCTGATCGGCGGCGCCATGACCAATCTCGGCGGCGAGGGACTGCGGCCTGTGGGACGACGAGGACAACTTCTACTACGACTGGCTGATCCTGCCGTCGGGCGAGAAGATTCCGCTGCGGCTGCGTTCGATGGTCGGGCTGATTCCGCTGTTCGCGGTCGAGGTGCTCGACGAAGAGCTGCTGAGCCGCCGCGCCGAAGTTCACGCGGCGCATGGAATGGTATCTCGCAGCATCGCCCGAAGCTCGCCGAGCTGGTGTCGCGACTGGACAAGCCCGGCGCCGACAAGCAGGCGGCTGATCGCGATCGCCCGCGCCTTCCGCATGAAGCGGGTGCTCGAGCGCATGCTGGACGAGACCGAGTTCCTCTCGCCCTACGGCGTCCGCGCGCTTTCGCGGGCGTACCTGGATCAGCCCTTACGTCTTCGAGTGCGACGGCTTTCGTTCCGAAGTGAAGTACATGCCGGCGGAGTCCGACAGCGACCTGTTCGGCGGCAACTCCAACTGGCGCGGACCGATCTGGATGCCGGTCAACTACCTGATCATCGAAAGCCTGTGCAAGTTCGGCTCCTTCTACGGCGACGACTTCCGGGTCGAGTGCCCGAAGGGCTCCGGCAGCATGCTGTCGCTGAGCGAGGTGGCCGACGAACTGCGCAACCGCCTGACCCGCATCTTCCTGCGCGATGCGCACGGCCGGCGGCCGGTCTTCAACGGCTATGAGAAGATGCAGACCGATCCGCACTTCAAGGATTACATCTGGTTTCACGAATACTTCGACGGCGACAACGGGCGCGGCGTCGGCGCCTCGCACCAGACCGGGTGGACCGGCCTCATCGCCAATCTGATCGACGAGCTGTATTCGCCGCAGTCGCTGACGTTGCGCGAGCGACCGATCGGCTGTGCGTCAATACGCTGCAGCATCGAAGGGAGGAGAGCCATCATGGCCGAAACGACTGCTGCAGAATTCAATCGGATCTGCCGAACTACAAAACCATGCCGAAGCTGCTGGTCGGGCAGACCGCGCTGGTGACCGGCGCGAATTCCGGCATTGGCGAGGCCTGCGCGATCGGGATGGCGCGCGCCGGCGCCGACGTCGTCGTCAACTACGTGGTCGGCGAGACCGACAGGGTGATCAAGGCGATCGAGGCGGAAGGCCGCAAGGGCGTCGCGATCAAGGCGGACGTCTCGAACGAGGCCGAGGTCGACGCCATGTTCAAGCAGGCGGTGGAGCATTTCGGCACCCTCGACATCCTGGTCGCGAATGCCGGCCTGCAGCGCGATTCGACCCTCGTCAACATGACCATGGCGCAGTGGAACACGGTCATCGGCGTCAACCTGACCGGCCAATGGCTGTGCGCGCGCGAGGCGGTGAAGGAGTTCCTGCGGCGCGGCGTGCGCAAGGACGTGTCGGTCGCCGCCGGCAAGATCATCTGCATGAGCTCCGTGCACGAGGTGATCCCGTGGGCCGGACACGTCAACTACGCCACCTCCAAGGGCGGCATCCACATGATGATGAAGACGCTGGCGCAGGAGCTGGCGCCCGACCGCATCCGGGTCAATGCGATCGGACCCGGCGCGATCCGCACGCCGATCAACACCAATGCGTGGAATACGCCGGAGGCCTATGCCGCGCTGATGACGCTCGTTCCCTACAAGCGGATCGGCGAGCCGGAGGACATCGCCAATGTCGCCGTCTTCCTCGCCTCCGACATGGCCGACTACATCAACGGCATCACGATTTTCGTCGATGGCGGCATGACCTGCTATCCGGGCTTCGCCACCGGAGGCTGATGCTTGGCTCCGACTACCTCCCCAGCCGGGCGATCGCCCATGACTTTTCCCTCCCCGAAAAGGGGAGAGGCGGACCGCGAACAGCGGTCCGACAAGGGGTCGCGGCACAAGGCGGACCCCCTGCCCGCGCCGCGCGCAGACATCCCCCGTTCCGGGGGAGATTCTGGCGTCGCAGCCCCGACCAGACCGCCTGCCCTCGATCCGCTCGCGGCGCTGCGCCGGCACTGGCCGGAATACGCGATCGAGGGCTGGGCGCTCGGCATGTTCATGGTGTCGGCGAGCGTCGCCACCGTTCTCCTGTACGACCCGCGCTCGCCGGCCTTCCTGCTCATCGACAACGCGTTCTGGAAGCGGGCGTTGATGGCGCTCGCGATGGCCGGCACCGCGGTCGCGATCATCTATTCGCGCTGGGGCAAGCGGTCCGGCGCGCACATGAACCCGGCCTTCACCCTCTCATTCTGGGTCATGGGCAAGATCAACACGGTCGACGCGATCTACTACGCCGTGTTCCAGTTCGCCGGCGGCCTCGCCGGCTCGCTCTTGAGCTACGTGCTCACGGCGGGCTTGCTCGCCGATCCGCAGGCGAACTGGGCGGCCACCGTGCCCGGACCGGAAGGCGTTCCGGCCGCGCTGCTCAGCGAGCTGATCATCGCCTTCATCCTGATGTTCGTCGTCGCAGTGATGCTCAATTCGCGCTTCGACCAGCTGACCGGCCTCGCCGCCGGCTGCCTGATCTTCCTGTATGTGCTGTACGAGGCGCCCTATTCCGGATTCGGAATGAACCCGGCGCGCAGCTTCGCCTCGGCGCTGCCGTCCGGCACCTGGACCGCGTTCTGGATCTATCTCGTGGCGCCGCCGCTCGGCATGCTCGGGGCCGTCTTCGTCCATAACTACCTGCTCGGCATGCCGAACGAGTTCACCCAGCCGAAACTCAACCCCAACCACGTGACGCGCTGCATCCATTGCGGCTTCGAGCCGCCGGCAGCGGAACAAGGACAAGCAGCCGATGCCTGACGATTTCGACGTGATCGTGATCGGCAGCGGCGCCGGCGGCGGCGCTGCGGCCTACAAGCTGGTCAAGGCCGGCAAGCGCGTGCTGATGATCGAGAAGGGGGCACCGTCTGCCGCTCGACGCCTCGACGCTGTCGACCGCGATCGTGTTCAAGGAGGGGCGCTTCTCCAACAAGACCGAATGGCAGGACGGGCACGGCAAGCCATTCATCCCGACCGGCGAACATTACAATCTCGGCGGCAAGACCAAGTGGTACGGCGCGGCGCTGCTGCGCTTCACCGCCGCACGAGTTCAACGCCGATCCGGCGTTCCAGTGCCTCGGCTGGCCGTTCGGGCTACGCCGAGCTCGAAGCCCGCTACGACGAAGCCGAGCGCATGCTGCACGTCAACCGCTTCAAGAACGAGCCGGAACTCCAGTCGGTGATCGACAGGATCATCGCCGACCGATCCGAATTGGCGCCCGAGCCGCTGCCGCTCGGGCTCAAGCCGGAGATCGTCAACGATCCGCAGGAGGCGAAGCATTTCGACGGCTATGCCTCGGTCGCCGGCTACAAGGGCGACTCCGAGGAATGCTTCATCGAGCCGATCGAGAACGAGCCCAATTTCCGCCTCCTCGCTCGACAAGGAGGTCGCGGGCTTCCTGCATGCGAGCCGAGACGCCGGAGGAGATCGACGGGCGTGATCTGCACCGATGGCGGCTATTTCCGCGCCGGCAAGGTCGTCCTCGCCGCGGCGCGATGACCTCGCCGCGTCTGCTCGAGGATTATCTCGCCGCCACCGGGCTTGCCGCCAAACTGCCCGGCGCTGCGCTTGTCGGCCGCAATTTCCGCATGCACATCAACAGCGCGCTCATCGGTCTTCTCGACCTTCCGCGATCCCGACGTGCTGCGCAAGACGGCGATCTTCTACAACGACAAGCATCCCGCACTCGACGGTGCAGTGCCTCGGCTGGATCGACGGCGAACTGCTCGGCGACGCAGCTTCCCGCCGCGACGCCCGAGTTCTTCGCCAACATGATCGGCAAGCGCGCGCTCGGCTTCTTCGTCACCACCGAGGATGGATCGAGCCCGGACAACCGGGTCATCTCGAACCGCGGCCAGGCCGGCCCGATCCTCGATTACGAGTTCGACCGGATCAAGCCCTCGCGCGACGAGCACGAGGCCTGCATCCACGACTTCTGAACGCGCGCTCCTGCATGCCGATTTTGTCGGCACCAGCCGCTGGACGTGGGCTCGCCGGCACGGCGCACGCGGTCGGCACGCTCGTCACCGGCAGCGATCCGGCCAAGAGCGTGGTCGATCCGCACGGAAAAGTGCACGGAATGGAAGGGCTCTACGTCGGCCGACGGCAGCGTGCTGCCGCGCACCAGCCGGGTCAATCCGTCGCTGACCATCTATCGCCTGGGGGCTGCGGCTCGGCGAAAAACTCGCCGGCATGAGCTGACGCGCGCGACGCCGAAAGGCATCGCGTTGCACGTTTCTGAGCGCGCTGCGGGATGGTAATTCGCGTGCAAAACGCCGTGACGCAGGGCGCGAATTGGCCGCGTTGCCACAGCCTTGCCATAAACAATTGAAAAGCGCAGACTGATTTACAAAGCCGGGCGTCGGGGGGCGAAATCCGGCGATAAGACCTGCGGAGGAGACGCATGGACGACGCCGTTGAAGCGGCACCGTCGCCGTATATTTTAGGACCGGAGCAACGCCCCTCACATTGCGATTTCCCGTCGTCAAAGGCCCCCACTCGCCGGGGTGACGCCTCGGCGCTTTTTCGCCAATGACCGACCGATAAGCCGATTTCTTGCCGACGCGGATTGAACATGGCGGCCGACATCATTCTCGAGACGACTGCGCTCACCAAGGAGTTCGCTGGGTTCCGGGCCGTCAACAATGTCAACCTGCAGGTGCAGGCGGGAACGATCCACGCGCTGATCGGGCCGAACGGCGCCGGCAAGACCACCTGCTTTAATTTGATCACCAAGTTTCACCAACCGACGGCAGGCTCGATTCGCTTCAAGGACAGGGACATCACGCGTCTGCAGCCGGCCGAAGTCGCCCGCCTGGGCCTGGTCCGCTCCTTCCAGATTTCCGCGACCTTCCCGCACATGACCGTCCTCGAGAACGTGCTCGTGCCGCTCCAGCGCCCGCTCGGCACCTCCTTCCATTTCTGGCGCTCGGGACGCTCGCTCGACGTTCTGCACGATCGCGCGCACGAACTGCTGGAGGATGTGGGGCTTGCCGATCTCGCCGACATCGAGGCGGTCGAGCTTCCCTATGGCCGCAAGCGCGCGCTCGAAATCGCGACCACGCTGGCGCTCGATCCGGAAATGCTGCTGCTCGACGAGCCGATGGCGGGCATGGGCCACGAGGACATCGGCCGCATCTCGGCGCTCATCAAGCGGGTGGCGCAGAGCCGCACGGTGCTGATGGTCGAGCACAATCTGTCGGTCGTGGCCGATCTCTCCGACACGATCACCGTATTGGCGCGCGGCGAGGTTCTCGCCGAAGGACCCTATTCGGTGGTGTCCGGCAACCCGCAGGTGATCGAAGCCTATATGGGAACCGGAGCTCCGGCGGCGGCGGGAGCGGCGCATGCCTGACGTGAACGGAAAGCTCCTGGAGGTCGACGGCCTCAACGCCTGGTACGGCGAGAGCCATATCCTGCACGGAATGCGTTTCGCCGTGTCCAAGGGCGAGGTGGTGACGCTGCTCGGACGCAACGGCGCCGGCAAGACCACGACGATGCGAGCCGTCATGGGCATCGTGCGGCTGCGCCGCGGGTCCGTCATCTATAACGGGCACGAGACGATCGGGCTGTCGTCGAATCACATCGCGCGGCTCGGCGTCGCCTACTGCCCGGAAGAACGCGGCATCTTCTCCAGCCTGAGCGTGCGGGAGAACCTGCTGCTGCCGCCGGTGGTGAAGCCGGGCGGACTTTCGACCGAGGACGTGTTCGCGCTGTTTCCCCAACTCAAGGAGCGCGAGGCGAGCCAGGGAACCAAGCTGTCCGGCGGCGAGCAGCAGATGCTCGCGATCGCCCGCATCCTGCGCACCGGCGCCGAACTGCTCCTGCTCGACGAGCCGACCGAGGGGCTTGCGCCGGTCATCGTGCAGCATATCGGCGAGATCATCCGCACGCTCAAGGAAAAAGGGTTCACGGTGCTGCTGGTCGAGCAGAATTTCCATTTCGCATCGACGGTCGCCGATCGCCACTATGTGGTCGAGCATGGGCGCGTGGTCGACCAGATCGAGAACGAGCAACTCGCCGAGAACAAGGAGAAGCTCGAACGCTATCTGGGGGTTTGATTTTCAGCGAACGCAAGGAGACACGCATGCGTGCGAACAGCTTACTTCTGGCGGGGCTTGTCAGCCTCGCCGCGACCGTCGGGGCGAACGCCGAGTACACGGACGGCATTATCAAGATCGGCGTCCTCAACGACCAGTCCGGCACCTATTCGGATCTGTCCGGCCAGGGTTCGGTGTGGGCGGCGAAGAAGGCCGTCGAGGACTTCTGCAAGGCGAACAAGTGCCACGACAAGATCGAGATCGTGTTCGCCGATCACCAGAACAAGGCGGATATCGGCGCGGGCGTCGCGCGCAAGTGGTACGACGTCGAACAGGTCGACATGATCGTCGACGTGCCGACCACCTCGGTGGCGAAGGCGGTCAGCCAGCTCACCAAGGAAAAGAACAAGGTGTTCCTCAATTCGGGCGCCGCGGCCTCCGAACTGACCGGAGCGGAGTGCACGCCCAATCTCATCCACTGGACCTACGACACCTGGGCGCTCGCCAACGGCACCGGCAGCACCCTCGTCAAGCAGGGCGGCAAGACCTGGTTCTTCCTGACCGCCGATTACGCCTTCGGCCATGCGCTCGAACGCGACACCGCCGCGGTGGTGGAGAAGCTCGGCGGCAAGGTGCTCGGCAAGGTGCGCCATCCCTTCCCGGCCCAGGACTTCTCGTCGTTCCTCTTGCAGGCGCAGGGGTCCAAGGCGGACGTCATCGGGCTCGCCAATGCCGGCGCCGACACCATCAATTCGATCAAGCAGGCGTCGGAGTTCGGCATCGTGCAGGGCGGGCAGAACCTCGCCGGACTGCTCGTCTTCATCACCGACGTGCACTCGCTCGGACTGCAGACGGCCCAGGGCCTGATCTTCACGGAAGCCTGGTACTGGGACACGAGCGACGCCAACCGCGCGTTCGCGAAGGAGTTCGCCGAAGCCAACAAGGGCAACTATCCGACCATGGTGCAGGCCGGCGTCTACTCGGCGGTCACGCATTACCTGAAGGCGGTGCACGCGCTCAAGAGCGACGACGACGGCGCCAAGGTCGTCGCGAAGATGAAAGAAACGCCCACCGACGACAAGCTGTTCGGCAAGGGCAGCGTTCGTCAGGACGGCCGCAAGATCCACGACATGCTGCTGGTCGAGGTGAAGAAGCCGTCGGACAGCAAGGGCCCGTGGGATTACCACAAGGTCCGCGCCGTGATCCCCGCGGCGGAAGCGTTCCGGCCGATCAGCGAAGGCGGCTGCCCGCTCGTGAAGTCTTGACACTGAGGTGAGGCGGATCCGGCCCTGCCGCGGCGAACGCGGCGGGAGGGCCGGGTGCGCGGGAGGCGCGGACAATGTTCGAGCTGCTGGGCGTGCCGCCCCAGGCGCTGATGGGCCAGCTCCTGCTCGGCCTGATCAATGGGGCGTTCTACGCGCTGTTGTCGCTCGGGCTCGCCGTCATTTTCGGCCTGATGAACGTCATCAACTTCACCCATGGCGCTCAGTACATGATGGGCGCCTTCGCCGCCTGGATGCTGCTGCAATATTTCGGCGTCCCCTACTGGGGCGCCCTCGTGCTCGCGCCGCTGATCGTCGGGGCCATCGGGATCGTGATCGAGCGGCTCCTGATCTCGCGCCTCTATCACCTCGACCATCTCTACGGGCTGCTGCTGACCTTCGGCCTCGCGCTGATCATCGAGGGGCTGTTCCGCCAGCAGTTCGGCGCTTCCGGACTGCCCTATGTCAATCCGATTCCGGGCGGCCAGAATCTCGGTTTCATGTTCCTGCCGTGGTACCGCGGCTGGGTCGTCGCCTTCTCGCTGATCGTGTGTCTCTCCACCTGGTATGTGATCGAGAAGACGAAACTCGGGTCCTATCTGCGCGCGGCGACCGAACGGCCCGATCTCGTCCAGGCCTTCGGCATCGACGTCCCGCGCATGATCACGCTCACTTATGGCGGCGGCGTCGCGCTCGCGGCGCTCGCCGGCGTGCTTGCGGCGCCGATCTACACCGTCAACCCGACCATGGGATCGAACCTCATCATTGTCGTGTTCGCCGTGGTCGTGATCGGCGGCATGGGATCGATCATGGGCTCGATCGTCACCGGGTTCGGGCTCGGGCTAATCGAAGGCCTGACCAAGGTGTTCTACCCTGAAGCGTCCAACACCGTCATTTTCGTGATCATGGCGATCGTGCTGATGGTGCGGCCGCAGGGCCTGTTCGGAACGCCGCGATGAGCAAGAAAACGCCCGCACGCGAGGGGACGAGCAAGGACATCCCCGTGTTCCTCGGGCTGATGGCGCTCGCGCTCGCGGCCCCGTTCGCGATCTATCCCGTGTTCCTGATGAACGTGCTGTGCTTTGCGCTGTTCGCGCTCGCCTTCAATCTGCTGATCGGCTACACGGGGCTGCTCTCCTTCGGCCACGCGATGTTCTTCGGCTTCGCCGCCTATGTGTCCGGGCACCTGACCAAGATCGGCACGATCAGTCTGCCCTACTGGGCGGGCTCATGGTCTTGGCTCGTCATCCCGCTGCCGCCGCTGACGCCCGAGCTCGCGATCCTCGCCGCGACCGCGGTCGCCGCGCTGATGGGGCTCGTCGTCGGCGCGATCGCCATCCGCCGCCAGGGCATCTATTTCGCGATGGTGACGCTCGCGCTTGCGCAGATGGTGTTCTTCTTCTGCGTGCAGGCGAAGTTCACCGGCGGCGAGGACGGCATTCAGGCGATTCCGCGCCGCCCCGTATTCGGCTTGATCGACATCCGCGGCGACTTCGTCCTGTATTACTTCGTGCTCGCCATTTTCGCGATCGGCTTCCTCGTCATTTATCGCGCCATCCACTCGCCCTTCGGTCAGGTCTTGAAGGCGATCCGCGAGAACGAGCCGCGCGCGATATCGCTCGGCTATGCGACCGATCGGTTCAAGCTCATCGCCTTCGTCCTTTCGGCGGCGCTGGCGGGTTGCGCGGGCGCGACGAAGGCGATCGTGTATCAGCTCGCCTCCCTGACCGACGTGCAGTGGCAGATGTCGGGCGAGGTCGTGCTGATGACGCTGGTCGGCGGCATGGGAACCGTGTTCGGCCCCATCGTCGGCGCCGCGGTCATTGCGACGATGCAGAACTACCTCGCCGGTTTCGGCGAGTGGGTGCTCGTCATCCAGGGCGTGGTGTTCGTGGCGGCCGTTCTCCTGTTCCGCCGCGGCATAGTCGGCGAACTGCTCGCCTACACGTCGCGCCGCCGCCGGCGCGGCGCTGCAAGCGCGGACGCCGCCGTCAATGCACCGCCGCGTCCGGGCGCGGCATGATCCCGCCGCGATGACGGATCACCTGGCCGGCGAGCCGATGCGCCGCGAACGCGGCCTCGAGCGGCTTCTGGCCGCGCAATCGCTCGGACAGATAGCCGGCGTTGAACCCGTCGCCCGCCGCCGTCGGATCGACCGGCTCGATCACCTCCGGCACCGGAACATGCTCGCGCCATCCCGATGAAGCGACGAGCGCGCCGTTCGGCCCGTTCTTCACCACGATTTCCTCGATGCCGAACGCCTGCAGCCGATCAATCGTCGCCTCCGGACTGGCGTCGCCCCACAGCACCGCCTCGTCGTCGAAGGAGGGCAGCGCAATGTCGACGCGCTTGAGCGCCTCGAGAAAAACCGCGCGGATGCGGCCGATATCGCCGGTCCAGCCGCGCGGACGAAAATTGCCGTCGAAGGCGACCTTCACCCCGTTCTCGCGCGCGAGCTCGATGATCGCGAGAAAGCGTCCGAGCCCCTCGTTCGAATAGAGGGACAGCGTTATTCCGGAAAAATAGATCACCCGCGCGGACAGCAGGCCCTCGGCGATGTGCGGCCATTCGGCGAATTCGAACAGCTCGCGCGCGGGCGCCGCGTCGCGCCAATAGTGGTAGGCCTTCGCGCCATTCGGATCGGTGTTGACGAGATAAAGCCCGGGCAGCCGCCCCGGCCGCCGCAAGACAAGGTCGCGCCCGATCCCCTCCGTCGCCGCCAAGGCGAGGATGCGCTCCGAATGCGAATCGTCGCCAAGCGCCGTCGCGAGCGCCACGTCGATGCCGGCGCGGGCGAGATAGATCGCCGTGTTGAAGGTGTCGCCGCCGCACGAGAGGGCGAAGCGTCCGTCCGCGCCGCGCGCGAGTTCGATCAACACCTCCCCGACCGCGACGACGCGGTTGCGCGTCTCGCTCATGCGCTGCTCGCTTTCCCGGTGAGTTGCAACCGTCGGATCATAGAAGACCGCCGACATGCGCTGAAGCGCGAAATGCGACGAAGTGCGCCCTCGTTAGTCACGTAAGCTTGACGACGCAAGGGCTCAAAGCGGCGAACAGTCGATTGCCGCGGCGCGTTTTCCTTGGCATGCAAACTGCGCCCAGCCGATCGGTATTGCGTCCGCGCGCCGCGCGAGACGACAACAGTCTCTGGTTGCAGTTCCAAGGACGTGTCCCATCGGTATGACATCACGCCGCGCGCTTCGAACAGGCTTGGCCGTCGCTGCTGCGACGGCGTTCGGCCTTCCGGCGGCGCCGGCGCTCGGCGAGGCCTTTACAGTCGGGCTTGCCCCGACGCAGGGCGATGCGGTGGAGGCCGGCCGCGCGCCGGTGCAAGGCGACGCGCTCACGATGGCGAGCGTGAACGACGCGACCATAAACAACGTGAGCTTTTTGGGGCCGTCCGCAAACCGCATCAGCGCCGTCATCCTCAAGGCGCAGGTCCTGCTCGATCGCGCAGGCTTCTCGCCGGGGGCGATCGACGGGCGCGGGAACCGCAACTTTCGCAAGGCGCTTGCTGCGTTCCAGCAGCAGCAGGGCCTGGCCGGGAGCGGCATGCTCGACCAGGCGACATGGGACGTGCTGGTTGCGACCTCAGCAGACCCGGTTCTCGGCGAGTACGCTATCACCGCGGCGGATACGCGGGGGCCGTTCGCGCCAGACATTCCCGAGGACGTCGAGGACTGGGCGAGCCTGAAGCGGCTGTCCTATCGCGAACCCGGCGAAATGCTGGCCGAGAAGTTCCACATGGACACGCGGCTGCTCTCGCTCCTCAACCCGGAAGCCGCGCTCGACCAGCCCGGCACGCGCATCGTCGTTGCGCGCGTCGGCCGCCCCGAACCCCGTGTGGCGGTGACGCGTATCGAGGTCGACAAGCCGCAGCGGCGGCTGCGCGCCTTCGACAAGGACGGCCGCCTCGTGGGCGTCTATCCCGCTTCGATCGGAAGCGCGGACAAGCCGACGCCCAACGGCGCTTTCGTCGTCAGGCGGATCGCGCGCAACCCTGAGTGGCGCTACAATCCCCGCTTCGCCTTCAAGGAGATCAGGACGACGCGCGCGTTCCGGGTCGCCGCCGGGCCGAATAATCCGCTCGGGACGGTCTGGATCGGCATCAGCAAGCCAAGCTACGGCATCCACGGCACGCCCGATCCGGAGGAGGTTGGGACGTCCGAATCGCATGGCTGCGTGCGGCTGACCAACTGGGATGCGCAGGCTCTGGCCGGCATGGTCCGACGCGGGACGAAGGTCGAGTTCGTCGAGTGAACCTGCTGCGAAGCGATTGACCTTCGAAGGCGAATGCCGCTAGGGTTGTGCAGATGGGGATGGAGTTCCCCGAAACCGCCTGAAAAAGGCTGATGACTCCTGCCGCTGAAGGGCGGCGGGAGCACGTCCCGAACCGCCCGCCGGGCGGTTTTTTCTTGGTTCGGGATGACGTGAATGATGGCCTATGTCTGGATTGCGATCGGCAGCGCGCTCGGCGGCGTCGCCCGCTACTGGTGCTCTGGCGTGGCGGCGCGGATGATCAGCGAGACCTTCCCGTGGGGCACGCTGATCGTCAATGTGGTCGGCTCGTTCATCATCGGCTTTTTCGCGACCTTGACCGGCCCGGACGGCCGCGTATTCGCGAGCTCGGCCGCGCGGCAATTCGTGATGATCGGCTTCTGCGGCGGCTACACCACGTTCTCCTCGTTCAGCATCCAGACCCTCAATCTCGTCCAGGACGGCGAATGGCTGCGGGCCGGCGGCTACATTGTCGCTTCGGTCGTGTTGTGCCTCGTCGCCGTGTGGGCCGGCTATGTCGCCGCTGTCGCCATCAACACGATGAAGTGGATATGAGCCATGACGCTTCCGCGCGACGCCATGCTGCTGCGCATTTTTATCGGCGAGGACGACAAGTTCGAGCGCCGGCCGCTCTACGAGACGATCGTGCTGAAAGCGCGCGATATGCATCTCGCCGGGGCGACGGTGCTGCGCGGCGCGGTCGGGTTCGGCCACTCCAGCCACCTGCACACGACCAAGATCCTTCGCCTCTCCCAGGACCTGCCGCTGGTGATCGAAATCGTCGACACGCAGGAGAAAATCGATGCGTTCCTGCCGGTGCTCGACGCTATGATGCCGAGCGGACTCGTCACGCTGGAGAAGGTGCAGGTGCTGCAATATGGCGAGCAGCGCAACGGCAAGGCGTGACGCCGAGCGGCGGCATGACCCGATGGTCTTCGGCGATAGTCTGGCCCGGGTCCCGCGGTCGGCGGGCGCCGGCATTGACGAACCGGTCTCGTCGCTCGGCTCACGCCATCGGCGTGAGGCCGAGCTTCGCGAGGAGCTGCATGTCGCGATCGGGCTCCGGATTGGGCGTGGTGAGGAGCTTCGGCCCGTAGAAGATCGAGTTCGCGCCGGCGAGGAAGCACAGAGCCTGCATCTCCTCGCTCATCTCCTCGCGCCCGGCCGAAAGGCGCACCACCGATGCGGGCATGGTGATGCGGGCGACCGCGACCGTGCGCACGAATTCGAACTGGTCGATCGGCCCGACCTCGGCGAGCGGCGTGCCCTCCACCCGCACCAGCAGATTGATCGGCACCGAATCCGGATGCTCGGCGAGGTTGGCGAGCGCCTCGACCATGCCGACGCGGTCCTCGCGCGTTTCGCCCATGCCGACAATGCCGCCGCAGCACACATGAATGCCGGCCTCGCGCACATGCGAGAGCGTGTCGAGCCGGTCCTGATAGGTGCGCGTGGTGATCACCTGGCCGTAGAATTCGGGCGAGGTGTCGAGATTGTGGTTGTAGTAGTCGAGGCCCGAGCCTTTCAGGCGCTGCGCCTGCTGCCGCGTCAGCATACCGAGCGTCATGCAGGTCTCGAGGCCGAGCTCGCGCACGCCCTCGACCATGGCGCAGATGTCGTCGAGGTCGCGGTCCTTCGGCTCGCGCCAGGCCGCGCCCATGCAGAACCGACTCGCGCCGGCGGCCTTGGCCGCCTTCGCCTCGGCGAGAACGGCGTCAACTTCCATCAGCTTCTCGGCCTTGACCCCGGCGTGATGATGCGCGCTCTGCGGGCAGTAGCCGCAATCCTCCGCGCAGCCGCCCGTCTTGACGGAGAGGAGCGTCGAAATCTGCACCTCGCGCGGATCGAAATGCATCCGATGAATGCGCTGCGCGGCGAAGATCAGATCAGGGAACGGCAGGTCGAACAACGCGCGAATCTCTTCGCGCGTCCAGTCGTGGCGCACGACGCCGGCGAGATCGGGAACGGCGCCGGAGGCGGCGGCGGTGATCGGAGAAGCGGTTCTATCGTCCATAATCGCGGACCATGGCGGGGCCGCCAGGTAAATGCAAGTGGGGGCAAGCGCGGATTCTTTTTCACGCCCCTACCCGCTCCACCTTGGCGGCGCAGTACTTGAACTCCGGAATCTTTCCAAACGGGTCGAGCGCAGGATTGGTGAGCAGATTCGCGGCGGCCTCGACATAGGCGAACGGGATGAACACGACCCCGTCGGGAATGGCGTCATCCTGGCGCACCGCAAGCTCGATCGCGCCGCGCCGCGTGGTGACGCGGATGCGCTCGCCCGGCGCGATGCCGAGCCGCGCGATTTCGCCGCGCGAGAGACACGCGACCGCCCCCGGCTCGATCGCGTCGAGCGTCTCGGCGCGGCGGCTGATCGCGCCGGTGTGCCAGTGCTCGAGCTGCCGCCCGGTGGTGAGCACGAACGGGTAGTCCGCGTCCGGCGTCTCGTCGGGCGGCGCCAGCTTGGCCGCGACGAGCTTGGCGAGCCGGTTCGGGCGCGGAAACCCGTCGCCGAACACCACCGCATGGCCGGGCTGGTCCGGCCCGTCGGTCGGATAAGTGACGGCGCTCTCGCGCTCCACGCGCTCCCACGAAACATGGTCGAGCGAGTGCATCAGCGACGCCATCTCGGAATAGATGTCGCGCGGATGCGCATACGACCACGGCAGGCCGAGACGCCGCGCGATTTCCTGGGTGATCCACCAATCAGGCTTCGCCTCGCCCGGCAGCGGCAGCGCCCGGCGTCCCATCTGCACCTGGCGGTTGGTGTTGGTGACCGTGCCGTCCTTCTCCGGCCAGGCGGAGGCGGGCAGCACCACATCGGCGTGGAACGCGGTCTCGGTCAGGAAAATATCCTGCACCACGAGATGCTCGAGATGGGCGAGCGCCGCCCGCGCATGGTTGAGATCGGGGTCGGACATCGCCGGGTTCTCGCCCATGATGTACATGCCGCGAATGTCGCCGGCGAGGATCGCGTCCATGATCTCGACGACGGTGAGCCCTTTCTTCGGATCGAGCGGGACGCCCCAGGCGGTCTCGAAGCGTTTGCGCCAGTCCGCGTCCTCCACCGACCGGTAATCGGGGAAGAACATCGGGATGAGGCCGGCGTCCGAGGCGCCCTGCACATTGTTCTGCCCGCGCAATGGGTGGAGGCCCGTGCCGGCGCGCCCGACATGCCCGCAGATCAGCGCGAGCGCGATCAGGCAACGCGCATTGTCGGTGCCATGCGTATGCTGGGAAATGCCCATGCCCCAGAAAATGATGGCGCGTTCGGCGCGCGCGTAGGCGCGCGCGACCGTGCGCAGCGTCTCGGCCGCGATGCCGCAGACCCCCGCCATCGCCTCCGGCGTGAAGGGCCGCACATGGGCGGCGAGCGCGGAGAAGCCTTCGGTGTGGGTCTGGATATATTGCTCGTCGTAGAGCTTCTCGGTGACGATCACGTTGAGCAGCGCGTTGAGGAGGGCGACGTCCGTGCCGATCGCGAATTGCAGCATGTGGGTCGCGTGCCGCTTCAGCGCCTGGCCGCGCGGGTCCATCACGATCAGCGTCGCGCCGCGCTTGGCCGCCTGCTTGAAATAGGTCGCGGCGACGGGATGATTTTCGGTCGGGTTCGCGCCGATCACCACGATGACATCGGACTCCGCGCACGCGGTGAAGGGCGCGGTCACTGCGCCGGAGCCGAGACCTTCCAAGAGCGCGGCGACGGAGGACGCGTGGCATAGGCGCGTGCAGTGATCGACATTGTTGTTGCCGAAGCCGGTGCGCACCAGCTTCTGGAACAGATAGGCCTCCTCGTTCGAGCACTTGGCCGAGCCGAAGCCGGCGAGCGCGCGGTCGCCATGCGTTTGCCGCGCGGCCTCGAGCCCGGCGGCGGCGCGGTCGAGCGCCTCCTCCCAGCTCGCCTCGCGGAAATGCGTCCACGGATGTCCGGGATCGACCACGTCGTCGGCGCGCTTGCCGACGCCCTCCTTGCGGATCAGCGGACGCGTCAGCCGATGCGCGTGGTGAACGTAATCGAAGCCGAAGCGGCCCTTGACGCAGAGCCGGTTCTCGTTCGCCGGCCCGTTGTTCCCGGACACGTAAAGCAGCCGGTCGCCTTTGATGTGATAGGTGAGCTGGCAGCCCACCCCGCAATAAGGACACACGCTGTCGACCGTGCGGTCGGGATAGCCGGTGCGACGGTTGTCTGCATCGAGCAGCGAGGCCGGCATCAGCGCGCCGGTCGGGCAGGCCTGCACGCATTCGCCGCAGGCGACGCAGGTCGAGCGCCCCATCGGGTCGTCGAAGTCGAACACGATCTTCTCGGCATGGCCGCGCCCCGCCATGCCGATCACGTCGTTGACCTGCACCTCGCGGCAGGCGCGGACGCACAGATTGCAGTGGATGCAGGCGTCGAGATTGACCGCCATCGCCGGGTGGCTGCGGTCCGGCGCGGGCGATGCGGCGCGCGGCGCGAAGCGGCTCGCCGCAACCCCCATGCGATCCGCCCAGCGCCAGAAAGAGGCTGCGGGATCGTGCGCCCTGGTTTCCTTGCATGGCCGCATCTCCTGCGGCGAAACGGCTTCCGCCCCAGCCTTATGCGTCCGGGGGCGCGCCTCGCCGGAAAGCCGCCCGGTGTCGCGCGCGGGCTGATCGGCAAGCAGCAGTTCGAACACCATGCGCCGCGCCGCTCGCGCGCGCTCCGATCCCGTCGTGACGGCCATTCCTTCGATCGGCCTGCGGATGCAGCTTGCCGCCAGCACACGCTCGCCCGCGATCTCGACCATGCAGGCGCGGCAATTTCCGTCGGGCCGATAGCCGGGCGCGGGCGAATGGCACAGATGCGGGATGTCGAGGCCGTGCCGCTTGGCAAGTTGCCAGATGGTCTCGCCGGACCGCGCCTCGACCGCGCGGCCGTCCAGCGTGACGCGGATCGGCGCGCCATCATCAGCCCAGCGTCCTGCGGCGCGGCGGCGGCGCGACGTGCACACGGCCCTCATTGACGGCGTCGCCAAGCGCGGCCCCCTTGCCGTCATGGCCATAGCCGAGCGGAGTTTCGCCTTGTCGTTTCCCCGATTCGCCTTGAGCCATTAGCCTGGCCTCTCCGTTGATCGCCGCCCACCCCGGCGCCTTCGGCGCCACCCCTCCCCACAAGGGGGAGGGGAAGAGATCGCCAGCCAGCATTTTCGCAACTTCAAACGCACATCTACTCTCGCAGACGGCAGCACAGCCTCCGGCTCTCACCAACGCCCGAGCGGGCGCTTGAGGTCCTCCGGGAAATAACGCAGCACGCACAGGAGCGGGTTGGGCGCGGCCTGGCCGAGCCCGCAGATCGATGCGTCGCGCATCGCCTGCGCGAGCTCCGTCAGAAGCGCGGCGTCCCATGCGCCGCCCGCCATCAGTTGCACCGCCTTCTCGGTTCCGACCCGGCAGGGCGTGCACTGGCCGCAGCTCTCGTCGGCAAAGAAGCGCAGCAGATTGAGCGCGACCGCCTTCATGTCGTCGCGCTCGGAGAACGCCACGACGCCGTGCGAGCCGACGAAGCAGCCGTGCTCCTCCAGCGTGCCGAAGTCGAGCGGCAGGTCGGCCATCGATGCGGGAAGAATGCCGCCCGAGGCGCCGCCCGGGAGATAGGCCTTGAGCGTTTGGCCTTCCGCCATGCCGCCGCAGAATTCCTCGATCAGTTCGCGCGCGGTGATCCCGGCGGGCGCAAGCTTCACGCCGGGCGACTTCACGCGGCCGGAGACGGAGAAGCTGCGCAGGCCCTTGCGCCCGCGCCGGCCTTGCGCGGCGAACCAGGCCGGGCGTTTCTCGACGAGGTCGCGCACCCAATAGAGCGTCTCGACGTTCTGAACGAGGGTCGGGCGGCCGAACAGGCCGACCTGCGCGACATAGGGCGGCCGGTGGCGCGGCAGCCCCCGCTTGCCCTCGAGCAATTCGATCATCGCCGACTCCTCGCCGCAGATATAGGCGCCCGCGCCGCGGCGAAGATGCATGCGCGTGTGGTTGGACAGGCCCGCCTGCTCGAGCCTGCTCAGCTCCTCGCGCAGCATCAGATACAGCTCGGCATACTCGTCGCGCAGATAGATATAGACGTCGGCCGCTTCGACGATCCACGCAGCGATCAGCATGCCTTCGAGGACGCGGTGGGGATCGCGTTCGAGATGATGGCGGTCCTTGAACGTGCCGGGCTCGCCCTCGTCGGCGTTCACGCACATCAGGCGCGGGCCGGGCTCCGCCCGCACGACGCTCCATTTGCGCCCGGTCGGGAAACCCGCGCCGCCGAGCCCGCGCAGCTCGGCCTCGCTTGCCGCCGCGATGATCTCCTCGCGGCTGCGCTCGCCCGCAAGGCAAGCCTGGAGGAGCGCATAGCCGCCCTCCTTCCGATACGCGGCGAAGTCCCTGCCCGGCCGGTAGGGATGAACAAGCCGGCCCGCGGCGACGACGACGAAGACCTCGTCGAGCGTCGCCTCCGCCACCTGGACATGGCCGACGGCGCAGACCGGCGCGCGGTCGCACGCGCCCATGCACGGGGCGCGGCGGATGCGCAGCTGACCGCCCAGTTCGCTCACGAGCGCCGCGTGCAGGCGCTCCGCTCCCGCGAGCGCGCAGGCGATGCTCTCGCACACCCGGACTGTGACGGCGGGCGGCGGCGGCGCGCCGTCCGCCACCACGTCGAAATGCGCGTAGAAGGTCGCCACCTCGTAGACCTCGACGAGCGCCAGCCGCATCTCGCTCGCGAGCGCGGCGAGGTGCGGCGCGGAAAGATGGCCGACGCTGTCCTGCAGCAGGTGCAAATACTCAATGAGCAGGTCACGCCGGCGCGGCCGCTGGCCGAGCAGCGCACGCACCTCTTCGAGCGCGCGCGGATCGAGCTGACGTCCCTTCGGGGTCTTCGGCGGGCGACGACTGCGCCCGCCGCTGTCATCCGCTGTGTTCATTGACGCATCGTTCGCCCTAAAGCGGCGCAGCACGCGGTGGTGCGCCGCCGATCGGGGCCACGGCCTCCCTAAGGTCCCGATTCTTCGGCGCATCGCTGTCGCTGCGCCGCGCGGGACACGTTTGGAACTCTAAATCAATTCATCCCGCCGGATCAGAACAATCCCGTGATCTTGCCGTCCGGGTCGACGTCGATAGCGGCAGCGGCGGGCGATTTCGGGAGACCCGGCATGGTCATGATATCCCCGCAGATCGCCACCACGAACTCCGCCCCGGCGGCGAGCCGCACCTCTCTGATCGGCACGATGTGATCGGTCGGCGCGCCCTTGAGATCGGGATTGGTCGCGAAGCTGTACTGGGTCTTGGCGATGCAGACGGGCAGATTGCCGTAGCCCATGCTCTCATAGGCCGCGAGCTGGTCGCGCACCGATTTCTCCACGGAAACGTCCTTCGCCCGATAGATGTCGCGCGCCACCGTGCGGATCTTCTCGATCAGCGGCATATCGTCGGGATACAGAAGTTCGAGCCTGCCCTTGCCGGCGTCGATCGCGTCGATCACGGCGCGCGCGACGTCGAGCGCTCCCTTGCCCCCTTCCGCCCAGTGATCGGCGAGCGGCGCCGCCACCCCGAACCGCGCGCAGGCGTCCTGCACGAGCGCGATCTCGGCCGGCGTATCGCTGCTGAACCGGTTGATGGACACAAGCGGGACCAGGCCGAATTTGCGGATGTTCTCGATGTGCCGCCGCAGATTTGGCAGGCCGGCCTCGACCGCCTTGAGGCTCTCCGCCTTGAGGTCCTCCTTCTTCATGCCGCCGTGCATTTTGAGCGCGCGAATGGTCGCGACGAGCACGACGCAATCGGGCGCGAGCCCCGTCTTGCGGCACTTGATGTCGAGGAACTTCTCGCCGCCGAGATCAGCGCCGAATCCTGCTTCGGTGACGACGTAGTCGGCGAGCTTGAGCGCCGTCGTGGTCGCGAGCACGGAATTGCAGCCATGCGCGATATTGGCGAAGGGGCCGCCATGGACGAAGGCGGGCGTGCCTTCCAGGGTCTGCACCAGGTTGGGCGCAAGCGCTTCCTTCAGCAGCGCCGCCATTGCGCCATGCGCCTTGAGATCGCTCGCCCGGATGGGTTTTCGTTCGCGCGTATAGGCGACGACGATGTTGCCGAGCCTGGTCTTGAGATCCACGAGGTCGCGGGCGAGGCAGAAGATCGCCATCACCTCGGAGGCGACCGTGATGTCGAACCCGGTTTCGCGCGGATAGCCGTTCGTGACGCCGCCGAGCGAGCTGACGATCTCGCGCAGCGAACGGTCGTTCATGTCCATCACGTGCCGCCACACCACCCGGCGGCCGTCGATCCGCAGCTCGTTTCCCCAATAGAGGTGGTTGTCGATGAGCGCGGTCAGCAGATTGTGGGCCGCCGTGATGGCGTGGAAATCGCCGGTGAAATGCAGGTTGATGTCTTCCATCGGCACGACCTGCGCGTAGCCGCCGCCGGCGGCGCCGCCCTTCATGCCGAACGCCGGGCCGAGACTGGGCTCGCGCAGGCACATCATCGCGCGCTTGCCGAGCAGGTTGAGGGCGTCGGTGAGGCCGACGGTCGTCGTCGTCTTGCCCTCGCCCGCCGGGGTCGGCGTCATCGCGGACACGAGAACGAGCTTGCCGTTCGGCCGGTCGTGCAGCGAACGGATGAAGTCGAGCGACACCTTCGCCTTGTAATGGCCGTACGGCTCGAGGTTCTCCGGCGCGATGCCGAGCTTGTCGCGCGCCACATCGAGGATCGGGCGCTTCTGGGCGGCCTGCGAGATGTCGATGTCGGACTTCGGATCGATGTGCTGCGAGGCGGGCATCAGGTGCGACCTGTCTGGCCGTCATTGAAGGGCGTTTCCGGCCCCCTCATGCCCTGCCGCGCGCTGCGGATCAACACCGAAGCCGGACGCAGGTGTCGCAGGCCGCGAGACGTGCATCGCTGCGACTTGCCGGGACCGCGCGGTGCGAGGCGCCCTTGGCCCGCCTACAACTCCCAGACCTGGCCGGGTTTCAATGTGCGGAAAATGTCGGCTCCGATCCCCGCCGTGCGGCAGGCCGCTTGCAGTTCCCGCACGGGCGCGTCGATCGCCTCGTCGGTCAGCTTGAAGGTCCCGTGATGATGGGCAAGCGCGAGCTCCGCGCCGCAGTCGACATAGGCGCGCACGGCCTCGTGCGGGTCCATATGCTGGTCCTGCATGAACCAGCGCGGCGCGTAGGCGCCGATCGGCAGAATGGCGAGGCGGAACGGGCCGTAGCGCTCGCGCGCATCGCGGAAGCGGTAACCGTCGCCGTAACCGGAATCCGTCACGTGGAAAACGCGGCCGCCCGGCGTGTCGAGCACGAAGCCGGCCCAGAGCGACTTGTTGCGGTCGAGGAACCCGCGCGCCGACCAGTGCCGCAGCGGCACGAGCGTGACCGCGACGCCGGCGTCCGAGGGAGACCTGGTCGTGCCAATCATAGGCCTCGGCCGCGGATGGCCGGGTCGTGCTCGCGCATGATCGTGTCGTTGCCGAGCGGCGTGATGATGCGCGGGCGATGCGCCGCGACGAGCCGCGAGAGCGTCTCGACGTCGAGGTGGTCGTAATGGGCGTGCGAGACCAGCACGGCGTCGATGCGCGGCAGGGCCTCGAACGGAATGCCGGGATCGTTGACCCGCTTCGGACCGGCGAAGGAGAACGGCGAAGCCCGCTCCGACCACACCGGGTCGATCAGCAGATTGAGCGCCGCCGTCTGCAGTAGAAAGCTCGCATGCCCCACATAGCTGATGCGCAGCGTCTCGCCGTCGACCTGCGCGGGGGGCTTGTCGACGTGCGGGCTCGGCGCCCATTCGGGCCAGCGCTCGCCGCCCCGGCTGCTCCACCAGCGCGCCAGGTCGACAATGCTTTTCGGCCGCGCGCCGTGCGGGTCGTAGAAATGGGCGCCGTCGAAATGGTCGGAGACCGGCCCATCGTAGTAGCGGGCCAGCGCCGCGCGGCCCGTCGCGCCGGCCAGCGCAACTGCGGCAAGCCCGGACAGAGACAAGAACAAACCTCGACGGGTCGGCGCCATGTCGCTATGTCTACAGGTATCGTCCTGTTCGAAGAACGACCTGAAGCTAGTCAGCGCCGGCGCCGACGCAAGGCGCAGAAAGGTCGCGATCCCGGGCGCGCTACGTCGGAGGAAACCATGTCGGAACTGACGCGGGATGAGGTTGTCGCCGCCGTTCACCCGATCGACGACGCGACGATCGCCGAGATCATCGGGACGGGCGCGACGCAAGCCGAGCTTGCGCAAGCCTGCCACTTCGTCGCGCGCGAGTTCAAGCGGCACGAACACCGGGACGTTCCCGTGGGACGGGTGGGACGGGTGATCTCGATCCTGGAACGGGTGGGCGCCCAGCCCCGGCGGGGCTCGCCGTTCGGCGAGGCGGGATCCACCATGGAGTGAGGATCGGCCGGCAAGCAATTGACTTGCCGGCGCGCAAAGGGGTAGTTTCCGCCTGCTCTCGACACGAGCCATGAGTTTATGCCGCCGACCGGTCCTGGAGGCCGGAGGTCAACGCCCGACAGCGCGATGCGCCCTCGGGCGCACTGGTGTTTGGACGCTAGATTGGCGACCGCGAGTACCCATCTTCCGTCATGCCCGGGCTCGGCCCGGGCGTAGGCCCCTCCCTACCCTCCCCCGCAAGCGGGGGGAGGGAGTGCGAGCGAAGCGAGACGGGAGGGGGAGATGGATTGCCGGGTCAGGCCCGGCAAGGACGACCCGTTAAGCCGAGTAATGAAAGGCGAACCATGTTTGAGGCTCTCTCGGACAAGCTGTCCGGCATACTCGACCGGCTGACGCGGCGCGGCGCGCTGACGGCCGCCGACGTCGACGCGGCCGCGCGCGAGGTGCGGCGCGCGCTGCTCGAGGCGGACGTTGCGCTCGACGTGGTGCGCGAGTTCATCGACAGGCTGAAGGAGCGCGCGGTCGGGGTCGAAGTCATCAAGTCGGTCACGCCCGGCCAGATGATCGTGAAGATCGTGCACGATCAGCTCGTCGAGACGCTGGGCGCGAGCGCCGACCCGATCGATCTGAACGCCGCGGCGCCGGTGCCGATCATGCTGGTCGGGCTGCAGGGGTCGGGCAAGACCACGACGGCGGCGAAGATCGGCAAGCGCCTCACCGAGCAGGGCAGGCGCAAGGTGCTGATGGCCTCGCTCGACACCCGCCGCCCCGCGGCGATGGAGCAGCTCGCCGTGCTCGGCCAGCAGGTCGAGGTCGATACCTTGCCGATCGTCGCGGGCCAGACGCCGGTGCAGATCGGCAGGCGCGCGATCGAAGCCGGAAAGCTCGGCGGCTATGACGTGGTGCTGCTCGACACCGCCGGCCGCATCACGCTCGACGAAGCGATGATGACCGAGGCGGCCGAGGTCAAGCGCGCGACCAGCCCGCATGAAGTGCTGCTCGTCGCCGACGCGCTGACCGGCCAGGACGCGGTCAATCTCGCCCGCTCGTTCGACGAGCGGGTCGGCCTCACCGGCATCGTGCTCACCCGCATCGACGGCGACGGGCGCGGCGGCGCGGCGCTCTCCATGCGCGCGGTCACCGGCAAGCCGATCAAGCTGATGGGCGTGGGCGAAAAGGTCGACGCGATCGAGGATTTCCACCCCGCGCGCATCGCCGACCGCATCCTCGGCATGGGCGACATCGTCACGCTGGTGGAGAAGGCCGCGGCGACGATCGACGCGGAAAAGGCGCAGCGCACGGCCGAGCGGATGCGCAAGGGCGCGTTCGATCTCAACGATCTGCGCGAGCAGCTCGAGCAGATGCAGAAGATGGGCGGCATGTCCGGGCTGATGGGACTGCTGCCTGGCATCGGCAAGATCAAGAGCCAGCTCGCGAACGCCAATGTCGACGACCGCATGCTCAAGCGCCAGGTCGCGATCATCGGTTCGATGACGCCGCAGGAGCGGCGCAATCCCGACGTGCTCAAGGCGAGCCGCAAGAAGCGGGTCGCCGCGGGTTCCGGCGCCAAGGTCGAGGAGATCAACCGGCTGCTCAAGATGCACCGCACCATGGCCGACATGATGAAGGCGATGGGCGGCGGCAAGAAGCGCGGACCGCTCGCGGGTCTCGCCAATGCGCTGGGCTTGGGCGGCGGCATGCCGAGCGCCGAGGAGATGGCCAAGCTCGCGGAGAAAATGCCGGGCGGACTGCCGGGCGCGCCGGGGGGCTTGCCTCCGGGCATGCCGGGGCTGCCGCCCCAATTTCCCGGGCGGGGGCTTTCCGGGGCTCGGCGGCAAGGGCTTGCCGCCCTTCCCCGGTTTTCCGGGCGGAGGGAAGAAGAAGTGAGCCGCCTGTCGCCGATCATTGCCCGCATGAACGGGGAGTTTGGGGCAGTACTTACGCCGTCATGCGCGGGCTTGATCCGCGCATCGATTTTGCAATTCCCGCCGCACCGCCCGTCAACATGGACCGCCGGGTCAAGCCCGGCGGTGACGAGCCGTATGGCGCAATGAGAAAGGACGAAGGATGTCTCTGAAGCTACGCATGGCCCGCGCGGGCACCAAGAAGCGGCCGTTCTACCACATCGTCGTCGCGGACTCGCGCTCGCCGCGCGACGGGCGCTTCATCGAGCGGCTCGGTTATTTCGATCCGCTGCTGCCGAAGGAGCAGACCGAGCGGCTCAAGCTCGACCTCGACAAGGTGAAGGCCTGGCTCGCCAAGGGCGCGACGCCGTCCGACCGCATCCTGCGCTTCCTCGACGAGGCCGGCATCCGCAAGCGCACGCCGCGCAACAATCCGGAAAAGGCCATTCCCCGCAAGGAGCGCAAGGCGCGCGCGGAAGCCGCCGCCAAGGGCGAAACGGCCGCGCCCGCCGCGAGCTGATTTCCTTCATCCTCCCTCCGCCGTTCAGCGGGGGAGGATGAGTGGGCTGACGCGTTCCATAGGATTCTCAGGAGCGCGTTCTCGAAGGATGGCCTGATGGCTGACGAACAAAAGCGCGTCTGCGTCGGCCGCATCGGCGCGGCGCACGGAACGCGCGGCGAAGTCAGGCTGTGGTCGTTCACCGCCGACCCGCCGGCCGTCGCGCAGTTCGGTTCGCTCGAGAGCGAGGACGGGCGCGTGTTCGAGATCGCGGCGCTGCGGCCAGGCAAGGGATTTTTCGTCGCGCGGCTGAAGGGCGTCGCCGACCGCACGGCGGCGGAGCGGCTCAACAATGTCGACCTCTTCGTGCCGCGCGCGCGACTGCCCGCTCTCGACGCCGCCGACGAATACTATCACGCCGACCTCATCGGGCTTGCCGTGGTGGACGCCGCGGGAACCGCGCTCGGTCGGGTGGTCGCGATCCAGAATTTCGGCGCCGGCGACCTGATCGAAATGGCGCCGACGGCAGGCGGCGAAACGGTGCTGCTGCCCTTTACCGAGGCCGTCGTGCCGGTCATCGATATTGCGGGCGGCCGGATCGTGGCGCACCCGCCGGAAGAGCTGCTCCAGGCCTCTCCCCCGGTGCGAGAGGTGGCGAGACCGCTTCACCTCCCCCGCAATGGGGTGCAGCCGGGCCCGACAAGCGCAGAGCGTAAACCCGACCGATGTGGCGCGCGTCCGTCATCACCCTGTTTCCCGAGCTGTTTCCGGGGCCGCTCGGGGCAAGCCTCGCCGGAAAGGCGCACGGCAAGGGCCTGTGGGCGCTCGATGCGGTCGACTTGCGCGGCTACGCCACCGACAAACACCGCACCGTCGACGACACCCCGGCAGGCGGCGGCCCCGGCATGGTGATGAAGGCGGACGTGCTCGCCCGCGCCATCGACGCGGTCACCGGCGAGTCGCATCCAGCTTTTCCCTCCCCTGAAAGGGGAGGGTCGGACCGCGATCAGCGGTCCGGGGAGGGGTCGCAGCCCGGACCGCGACCCCCACCCGGCGAGCAACAGCTCGCCGACCTCCCCCTTTTAGGGGGAGGTTTCTCCGCACCGCCAGCCGGGAGCGGCCTACGCCCGCGTCTTCTGATGTCGGCCCGCGGCGCACCGTTCACGCAGGCGCGGGCGGCGCAGCTCGCGGCCGGCCCCGGCCTCGTCATCGTGTGCGGGCGCTTCGAGGGCGTCGACGAGCGCGCGATCGAAGCGCGAGGCCTGGAAGAAGTGTCGATCGGCGATTATGTGCTCTCGGGCGGCGAGCTTGCCGCGATGGTGCTGATCGACGCCTGCGTGCGGCTGATTCCGGGGGTGATGGGGAAAGAGGCGTCGGCCGCCGAGGAGAGCTTCGCGCAGCATCTCCTCGAATACCCGCACTACACCAAGCCGCAGTCGTGGGAGGGGCGCGCGATCCCCGAGGTGCTCGTGTCCGGCGATCATGCCAAGGTGGCGGCGTGGCGGCGCGCCGAGGCGGAACGATTGACCCGCGCCCGCCGGCCGGACCTGTGGGCCGCCTATCTCGCCCTGGCCGGGGTGAAGGCGACGGAAGGATGACAAACGCCATCTGATGGCGTAAGACCACGCGAACCCGCATTGATCCGATGAGACCGGCGCCCATGCGCCTGGCGCAGCGCTGGAGTTTCCCCATGAATATCATCAAAGAGCTCGAGCAGGAGCAGATCGCCAAGCTCACCGCGAGCAAGACGATTCCCGACTTCGGTCCGGGCGATACGCTGACCGTGAATGTGCGCGTGGTCGAGGGCGACCGCACCCGCGTGCAGGCCTATGAGGGCGTGTGCATCGCGCGCGCCGGGGCCGGCCTCAACGAGAACTTCACGGTGCGCAAGATTTCCTACGGCGAGGGCGTGGAGCGGGTGTTTCCGCTCTACTCGCCGATGATCGACTCGATCAAGGTGGTGCGGCGCGGCAAGGTGCGGCGCGCCAAGCTCTATTACCTGCGGTCGCGGCGCGGCAAGTCCGCCCGCATCGGCGAACGCACCGACCGCCCCGGCAAGACCGAGGCGGCGGCCGTCGAGCCGGCGGGAACCGCCGCGGAGTGACGTTCAGCCGCCCTGCTCGTTCATCGCGGGCGCAGGCGTGATCCAGCCGACCGCAGCGCCGGTCGCATCCTGGACGATGGCGATGCGCCCGACCCCGGGAACGTCGAACGGCGGGCGCAGCACCGCCCCGCCGGTTCGCCTCAACTTGGCTCACGCGCGCATCCACGTCGTCGACGGCGATGTGCGCGAACCAGTGATCCGGCATGTCGCCGAATTCACGGCCCCTGCATCAGAAACACCCCGCCGACCGGGCGGTCGCCCGTTTTCGCGACCCAATAGACGCCCGAGGGCATATCCGGTCCGGTCATGGGCATTCCTTCGAATGTCCAGCCGAGCGTCGCGCCGTAGAACGCTTTGGCGCGTTCCACATCGCGGGTCATCAGTTCGTTCCAGAAAAAGCTGCCATGCGTCCACATCGGTGGCGCCTCCTCGCGTCGGGTTAGGACAAGCCCAGATCATGCAACGCGTATGTGCGCTCTCGCAGTCAGGTCCCCTCCTCGCTCTGGCCGAACGGGGCGGACAGCATCCAGCGATGCCCGAACGGGTCCTCGACGACAGCGAAGCGGCCGCCCCAGAACATGTCGGTGGGCGACCGGCGCGCCCGCGCCCCGGCCGCCAGCGCGCGATCGAAGGTTGCGTCGACGTCGCCCGCCGAATCGAAGCGTGATGGCGACCGCGACCGATGTCGGCTTGCCCGGCGTGGGCGCCGGCGTGCCGCCGCGCTCGGAAAACTCGTCCGCCAGCATGACCGCCCCGCCATTTATGACGATCGAGGCGTGCATCAGCCGCTTGCCGTCATCAGCGGTTTGCCGCTTGGTCTCGACCGCGCCAAACGCCTTGGTGTAAAAGGCGATCGCATCGGCCGCGCCTTTCACCGTCAGATAGGGGATGATCCTCTGGGTCATGACCACTCCTTGCCTTTCCGGCGAACGCCTGCGGCGTCCCCGTGCCTTTCGTTTGCTTCCGCAACCGATTAGATAACATCCGCGCGGTTCGCGTATGCGCACTCTCTAACAGGACAAAGGGTGATGACAAAACCCCGCACCCTCTATGACAAAATCTGGGACGATCATCTCGTCGACGAGCAGCCGGACGGGACCTGCCTTCTCTACATCGACCGCCATCTCGTGCACGAGGTGACGAGCCCGCAGGCGTTCGAGGGATTGCGGCTCGCCGGCCGCACGGTGCACGCGCCGGAGAAGACGCTGTGCGTGGTCGATCACAACGTGCCGACGACCGACCGCGGCAAAGCCCAACGAGGATCCGGAAAGCGCGGCGCAGATCGCCTATCTCGCCGAGAACGCGAAGCACTTCGGCCTCGAGTACTACGACGAGTTCGACAAGCGGCAGGGCATCGTCCACGTGATCGGCCCGGAGCAGGGCTTCACCCTGCCCGGCACGACGATCGTGTGCGGCGACAGCCACACCGCGACGCACGGCGCCTTCGGCGCGCTCGCCTATGGCATCGGCACCTCGGAGGTCGAGCACGTTCTCGCGACGCAGACGCTGATCCAGACGCAAGTCGAAGAACATGCGGGTGCAGGTGGACGGTCGGCTGCCGCCGGGCGTCACCGCGAAGGACATCATCCTCGCCGTGATCGGCGAGATCGGCACCGCCGGCGGCACCGGCTACACGATCGAATATGCCGGCGAGGCGATCCGCGCGCTCTCGATGGAAGGGCGCATGACGATCTGCAACATGTCGATCGAGGCGGGCGCGCGCGCCGGCATGGTCGCGCCGGACGAGAAGACATTCGCGTATCTCAAGGGCCGTCCGAAAGCGCCGAAGGGCGCGGCCTGGGACCAGGCGTTGCGCTACTGGGAGACGCTGCGCTCGGACGACGGCGCGCATTTCGACGCGGTGGTGACGCTCGACGCCGCGACAGCTGCCGCCGCTCGTCACCTGGGGCACGAGCCCCGAGCAGGTCGTCGCCGTGACCGGCCGGGTGCCGGATCCCGCCGAGATCGCCGACGAGAAGAAGCGCAGCGCGGCCGAACGCGCGCTCGACTACATGGGGCTCTCGGGCGGCGAGAAGATCACCGACATCGCGCTCGACCGCGTGTTCATCGGCTCCTGCACCAATCGCCGGATCGAGGACTTGCGCGCGGTCGCGCGCATCGTCGACGGCCGGACGGTGAACGCCGAGACATGCCAGGCGATGATCGTGCCGGGCTCCGGCCTCGTGAAGGAGCAGGCCGAGGCCGAAGGGCTGGACAAGATGTTCACCGCGGCGGGCTTCGACTGGCGCGAGCCGGGCTGCTCGATGTGCCTGGCGATGAACCCGGACAAGCTCGCGCCGGGGGAGCGCTGCGCCTCCACCTCGAACCGCAATTTCGAGGGCCGCCAGGGCTACAAGGGGCGCACGCACCTCGTCTCGCCGGCAATGGCGGCGGCGGCGGCAATCGCCGGCCGCTTTGTCGACGTGCGGGAGTGGCGCTAGTGTTGCGGCACTTTCAAAAGGTTCACATTGCCTCTGTGCACTGGATCGGCGTGGACCCGACGCTCTGCTGATCCGACCTCCCCCTGGAAGGGGGAGGTCGGCGAGCGAAGCTCGCCGGGAGGGGGTCAACCTAACGCGACCCCCACCCCGACCCTCCCCCTTTCAGGGGGAGGGGGCGCGAAACGCACTCCCTTGAGGAGACAAGCGTTAGAGAGTCACAACGCTAGCCAATGCAGAGTTGGCGACGCCCGCTCGCAGTCGCGTCAAGCGTGACCCAAGAACAAGACAATTGGACCAAGCCCTTGCCGCCGTGCGCACGGCTCGCCTGCATTTCTTGACCTAAGCCAATTCCCACTGCGCCGGGAAATGCTCTAGGTTGGGCGTGTAGCGTCTCCGCGCCTGCGGGGAGGAATCGCTATACTCCGGAGCATTTGTCATGAAAATTCGTCCGCGTCGCAGCGTGCTGTACATGCCGGGTTCGAACGCCCGCGCTCTCGAAAAGGCGAAGACCCTACCGGCCGACGCCATCATTCTCGATCTCGAAGACTCGGTCGCCCCGGACGCCAAGCCCGAGGCGCGCCGCCAGGTGGCGCAGGCCGTCAAAGGCGGGGGTTTCGGGCGTCGCGAGGTGATCATCCGCATCAACGGCATCGGCACGCCCTGGTACAACGAGGACATCGGCGCGGCGATCGAGGCTTGCCCCGACGCGATCCTGGTGCCGAAAGTCTCCACCCCGCAGCGGCTCGAAATCGTCGGCCAGCGCCTGATCGACATGCAGGCCGACCCGAAAATCCGCATCTGGGCGATGATCGAGACCGCGCTCTCCATCTTCAACATCCGCGAACTCGCCGCCGCCGCGCACGAACCCGACACGCGGCTCTCCTGCTTCATCATGGGCACCAATGATCTCGCCAAGGAAACCCGCGTGCGTCTCGTGGCCGGCCGCGCGCCGATGATCGGGTGGCTCGCAAACTGCGTGCTGTCCGCGCACACTTATGGAATCGACATCATCGATGGGGTCTACAACAATATGAGCGACATGGACGGCTTCGTGCGCGAATGCGCGGAGGGGCGCGACTTGGGCTTCGAAGGCAAGACGCTGATCCATCCCAACCAGATCGAGCCGTGCAACCAGGCCTTCTCGCCGCGCTCCGACGAGGTCGCGCTGGCGCGCAAGATGATCGAGACGTTCGACATGCCGGAGAATCAGAACAAGGGCGTGGTGCAGATCGAAGGCCGCATGGTCGAGCGGCTGCATGCCGAGATGGCCCGCCGCACCGTCGCCATCGCCGACGCCATCGCGGAGCAGTGAGGCTTTCAGCCACTCGACTTCCCCTCCCCTCAGGGGGAGGGAGAAGGCATTACGTCACACCCACGGCCGCGCCGACCGCGCCTTCTCTTCGAACGCCGCGATCTTCGGCTTCTTCTCCAGCGTCAGCCCGATATCGTCGAGCCCGTGCAGGAGGCAGTGCTTGCGGTGCGGGTCGACGTCGAAGCGGATCACGCCGCCGTCCGGCCCGCGGATCTCCTGCTTGTCGAGATCGATGGTCAGCGTCGCGTTCGCGCCGCGCTCGGCGTCGTCGAACAGCTTTTCCAGGTCTTCCGGCGAGACCTTGATGGGCAGCACGCCGTTCTTGAAGCAATTGTTGTAGAAAATGTCGCCGAACGAGGTCGAGATCACGGCGCGGATGCCGTGGTCGAGCAGCGCCCAGGGCGCGTGCTCGCGCGAGGAGCCGCAGCCGAAATTGTCGCCCGCGACCAGAATTTTCGCCTTGCGATAGGCCGGCTTGTTGAGCACGAAATCGGGCTGCTCGCTGCCGTCGTCGCGATAGCGCTTCTCGGCGAACAGGCCTTTGGCCAGGCCGGTGCGCTTGATCGTTTTCAGATACTGCTTGGGGATGATCATGTCGGTGTCGACATTGATCGTCCGCAGCGGTGCGGCGATGCCTTCCAGAACCGTGAATTTTTCCATTCGGCGCGCCCTTGCGAGCTAAATCAACACCGCGCGTCATGAACGCTTGCGCAGCACGGGTCAAGCCGGGATCGCCCCTGCGACCGGAGCGCCGGTTTGCTCAAACATACGCAATGGCGCGGCCGAGCGCGGCGGTCGAGAGCCAGAGCGCGAGCGAGACGCCGGCGGTCGCCTGCACGGTCCGCGAGGACTCGCCGTCGCGGCGCAACGCCCATTCGTTCACCGCGATATTGCCGAGCGCCAGCGCGATCGCGGCGAGCTTGAGCAGAAACGCCGGATTGCGCGCCGTCGTCGCCGCCTCCGGGACAAACAGCGTCGATCCGGTCGCGGCGATCACGACCAGCGCTCCGACCGCGACCGGCCGCAGCCGTTCGATCACCAGCGGCACGGGCATGCCGCGGATCACCTGTAGGAGCCGCAGGTCCATCACCGCGACGGCGGCGAAGAACACCATCACCGCGACCACGTGCACGATATTGGCGAGCGGATAAAGCAGCACCAATTCGCGGACATAGGCGGCGAAGGCCGAGGCCTGCACCGCATCGAGGAGCGCGATCAATTCCGGCGCTCAGCGCAGCTCGAACCGGCGGCCGTCGATCTCGATCCACTCCGCCCGCATCTCGGCCGCGCCGTCGCGGCGCGGATAGCCGTACACCTTCACCGGCTTGCCTTTGGCGACGACGCTCGGCGTCGCGCCGCGCGCCTGCATCCGCGAGGGCGGGGCGAGGACCACCTCCCATTTGCGCCCGTCATGGCTGATCATCATCGTGCCGTGCGGGTTGCCGATCTCGACCTCCTCGATCACGGCATCGACCGTCAAGGGCTTGGCGGCGTCGTACGAACCCCAGCCGTGGTGGGCAAGAGCGGGCGGCGGCGCGACCAGCAACGCGGCGGCGAGCAGCAGCGCGGCAGCGAGCAGACGGCTTGCGAACATCCAAAGTCTCCGTTCGTTCACGCGCCGGAGGGGCGCAACTGGCGCAAGACATGGGATCGCGGCGGGCAATTAGGAAGATCGACGTCAGCGCCCGTCCCGGGGCCCCCGGGGCGTCGGCCCCGTATCTCAGGCGGTTCGCGCTCTGATCCAGTCGCCGATCAGGCGGATGGCCGCGTCGGCCTCCGGAAATGCGCCCGCCCAGATCGGGAAGACATGCTGCATGTCCGCGGCCACGAACAGCGTTGCGTCGACGCCCGCCTGGCCTGCGGCGCGCACCGCGCGCACCAAATCGTCGATCAGCCTTTCCTCTCCGCCGACGATGCACAGGATCGGCGGCAAGCCCGCATAGTCGGCGAAGACCGGCGAGGCGAGCGGCTGGCGCGGGTCGGCGCCGGCGAGATACAGCCCGGCCAGTTCCGTCAGCCCGTCGCGGCTGCAACACATGTCCACCGCCGCGCGGCTCTCCATCGTCGCGCCGCTGCATGTCATGTCGCCCCACATCGACACCGTCACCACGCCTGCGGGCCGGGCGAGGTCGCGATCGCGCAGCGCGAGCGCGGCGGCGAGCGCAAGCCCGCCGCCCGCAGAGTCTCCGGCCAAGACCACATGCGCGGCGTCCGCGCCTTCGGCGAGCAGCCAGCGATAGGCCGCCACGGCATCCTCGATCGCCGCCGGAAACGGGTGCTCGGGAGCGAGCCGATAGGCCGGAACGAGCGCGCGCGCCTGCGCGGCGAGCGCGAGATGCCCCGCCGTCTTGCGCCGCGAGACCGGCGAACCGAGCACATACCCGCCGCCGTAGAAGTAGAGAATCGCCGCCCCCGGCCGCGCCGCGGGCGGGTCCGCCCACAGGCCATTCACGGCCGGCGCAGGCGTGAAGACGACGCCCGAAGGTTCGCTCGACAGGTCCTCGGCGTGCTCGTCGCCCTGACGCCGCTGCTCGATGCTCGGATTGTCGTCCTGCGGCTGGGCGCGCATCGCCGCCCAGAAGCGCTTGGCCTCTTCGCTCGCCATGCCCCGCTCAGTCTTTGTCGTCCTGATCCGTCTGCCCTTCGATCGCCTCGATGTCCTCGTCGGAGAGACCGAAATGGTGCCCGATCTCATGCACCAGCACATGCGCGACGATGGCGCCGAGCGTCTCGTCGTGCTCGGCCCAATAATCGAGGATCGGCCGGCGATAGAGCCAGATCATGTTGGGCATCTGAAGCGCGGCGCTCTCGGAGCGGAACGGCAGGCCAACGCCCTGGAAGAAGCCGAGCAGGTCGAACTCGCTCTCGATCCCCAATAAATCCAGGACCTCGTCGGTGGGGAAGTCGTCGACCTGAATCACCAGGCCCTCGCACTTGGCGCGGAAGCCTGTCGGCAGCCGCCGGAAAATCTCGGCGGCGACCGCCTCCATCTCCTCCAATGAGGGGGCTTTGAGCGGTCGCCAGGCAAGCGGATCGGCGGGAGGCGGGTTCGACATGGGCGGTGTTGTACGGGAGCCGCGCGCCCCGGCCAAGCGGCTTGCGGGCAATGTCCCGCTCCATAGTCCCCGCCGACCGCGCGCCGCCCTGCTGCGGATTGACGCAACGGCCCCGATAGGCGACCGTATCGCGGTTGGCAGGAGGGGATGCGATGCGGCTTTCGAATTGGGGGTGCGCCGTCGCGCTCGCGGTCGGACTCGTCGGATTGCCCGGAGTGGGAACAAACCTCGCCGGCGCCCAGCCGCGCGTGGACGAATATGGACGCCCGGTCCGCGCGCCGGCCCGGATCGTGGTCACCCCGACGCGCCGGCTGGTGCGCGAGTGCGTCGACTGGTACGCCATCGAGCATCGTGTCGCCGGCACCGTGGTGACGCCGCAGATCCGCTGCCGCTGGGGTTATCGCTGACCGCAGGTCATCGGGTCACGTCTGAGCCGCCGGCGCCTCTCCCCGGCGGGGAGCGGTTGCTCATCCCCGTGTCCGGACGGTCGTGAAACGCTCATGCCCGGCGCAAGGCCGGGCATGAGGAGGCTGAGAAGAATCCGAGGACGTGCTCAGTTCGGCAGATTGGCGGCTTTCGCGGCGTTGGGCGGGAACGCCGGATTCGCCTGCACGCCCCGCATCAGGTCGAGCGCGAAGTTGAGCGCCTTGTCGTCCTTGGCTTCCGGCGGAACGTAGGACTGAGATCCGCCCTGCTCTTCGCCGTCAGCCTTGAGGTGGCCGCGCAGCGATGATTCGCCCCGCATCTCGGCGCGCGCCTTCACTTCCTCAGGCACTTCCTGCAGGCTCTCGATGTCGGGCACGATCCCCTTCGCCTGGATGGAGCGCCCGGCCGGCGTGTAGTAGCGCGCGGTGGTGAGCCGCAGCGCGCCATTGCCGGCGCCGAGCGGGATGATCGTCTGCACCGAGCCTTTGCCGAACGAGCGCGTGCCGACCACGGTCGCGCGCTTGTGGTCCTGCAGCGCGCCGGCGACGATTTCGGAGGCGGAGGCCGAGCCGCCATTGATCAGAACGATGATCGGCTTGCCCTTCGTCAGATCGCCCGGCCGCGAATTGAAGCGCTGCGTTTCGTCCGGATCGCGGCCGCGGGTCGAGACGATCTCGCCGCGATCGAGGAACGTGTCGGAGACCGAGATGGCCTGGTCGAGCAGCCCGCCCGGATTGTTGCGCATATCGATGATATAGCCGCGCAGCTTGTCCGGCGGGAGTCTGCGCCGCAAGCTCGCTCAGCGCCTTTTTCAGGCCCTCGGTCGTCTGTTCGTTGAACTGGGTGATGCGGATGTAGCCGACATCGGGCCCTTCCATGCGGTGGCGCACCGAGCGCACGCGGATGATGTCGCGGGTGATCGCGACTTCGATCGGCTTCTCGGCGCCCTTGCGCATGACCTTCAGCTTGATCTTGGTGTTGACCGGACCACGCATCTTTTCGACCGCCTGATTGAGGGTCATGCCCTGCACGGCCTCGTCGTCGAGATGGGTGATCACGTCATTGGCGCGGATGCCGGCCTTGGCGGCGGGCGTATCGTCGATGGGCGCCACGACCTTGACGAGCCCATCCTCCATCGTGACCTCGATGCCGAGGCCGCCGAACTCGCCGCGCGTCTGCACCTGCATGTCGCGGAAGCTCTTCGGGTCCATGTAGCTCGAATGCGGATCGAGGCCGTTGAGCATGCCGTTGATCGCCGCTTCGACGAGCTTGGAGTCTTCCGGTTTCTCGACATAGTGCGAGCGCACCCGCTCGAATATGTCGCCGAACAGGTTGAGCTGGCGATAGGTGTCGGACGGCGCGGCTTTCGCGATGGCGCCCGTCAACATCGCCGGCGGCTGAATGGCGATCACGGCGACCGCGGCGCCAGCCAAGGCCCCGAGGAGCATGAAGGAAGTCTTACGCATCATCCGCGGACCTTCTCGCTGTTGTTTGTCGCCCACCATGGTGACGGATCAACGGGCAAGCCGTCTTTCCGGAATTCAATATATAGAACCGGCTGAGTAGCGCTGGTTCCAAAGCCTGTCGGGGTGTCTTCGCCAGTTCCCATGACGCCCAGAGGCTCGCCGGTCAGCACGAACTGACCAAGGTCGACCGATATCCGATCCATGCCCGCCAGAAGTACATGATAACCGCCGCCCGCATTCAGGATCAAGAGTTGACCATAGGAGCGGTAGGGCGCCGCATAGACCACCCAGCCGTCACACGGCGCGGTCACCTGGGCGCCGGCGCGCGTGGCGATGGATATGCCCTTATGCGTGCCCCCGAGGGCGTCGGTGGCGCCGAACTCGCGCGTGCGGGCGCCGTTGACCGGCAGCGGCAGCAAGCCTTTGGCGGAGGCGAAGGCGATCGCCGGGGCAAGCCTGCCGGGATCCTTGAGCAGGGCGAGATTGGGACGCGTCTCGGCCTGCTGGCGCAAATCTTCGCCCGTGCGGGCCGCGCGCGTCGCCGGGTCGAGATTGGCTTCGAGCCGCGCGATCAAATCCTTGAGATTGTCGACCTGGAGCGCAAGCTGCATGGCGCGACGCCGCGCGGCCGAAAGCTCCGTTTCGACCTCGGCGAGCCGGCGCTGGCGCTCTTCGATGAGGAGGCCCATCCGCGTCCTTTGTTCGGCGAGGCTGGCGAGATCGGCCGCGCGCCGCGTCCGCTCGGCCGCCGCCTCCCGGCGTACGCGGACGAGGTCGGCGAGATCGCCGGCGAGCACGTCCGCCTCGCTGCGCAGCTCCGGTAGCACGGCCCCCAGCAGGATCGCCGTGCGGACCGACTGGAGCACGTCTTCCGGCCGCACCAGCAGAGCGGGCGGCGGACGACGGCCAATCCGCTGCAGCGCGGCGAGAACCTGCGCGATCACCTCGCGCCGAGCCTCGAGCGAGCCGTTGATGCCGCGTTCGCTATTGTCCAGCAGATCGAGCCGGTTTTCGATCGACGTGATGTCCTGCTCGGCGGTGCGGATGCTCGCGGCGGTCTCGATCATCGTCTGGTTGAGCTTGCGCCGGTCCTCGCCGAGCCGATCGATCTCGCCCCGCAGCTTCCTTTCGGTTTCGGTGGCCCGCTTCTGCTCCGCACGAGCCGATTCGAGCTCCTTATCGCGTTCCTTGATCGCATCGAGCGAGGAGGCGTTTGGCGGCGCGGCCGACCGCTCGGCCTGCGCGCAGGCCTCGCTTGCGGCGGCAAAAACCAGCGCCACCGCCAGCGCGAGCGCTGTCGGCGCGGGAATGGGACAAGAATGGCGCGTCATTCGCAAAGATGTTCAGCTTTCCGCGGTGGTTATCGGAAATATTTAATAGCGGATTGGGGCAGCTTCACGTCGCCGGCTCATTTGTGGACGCGGCGCGGAGGCGCAAGGCACATCCGCGTGAGCCTGCCGCCCGCCCGGCGTCAGACCCTCACGCGCGGTGATAGGGATGGCCGGACAGGATCGTCGCCGCCCGGTAAAGCTGCTCCAGCAGCATGATGCGCACGAACTGATGCGGCCAGGTCGCCGCTCCGAACGAAAGCCTGAAGTCCGCGCGGCTCTTGAACTCGTCGCCGAGCCCATCCGGACCGCCGATCACGAACGCTGCGGCCGCGCGCCCTGAATCGCGCCAGGCGCGAAGCTCCCCGGCGATCGCCGCGCTGTCGAGGTTTTCGCCCCGCGAATCGAGCACCACCGTGACGGCGCCCTCGGGAATCACATTCGCGATCGCGATCGCCTCTTCCAGCAGGCGGCGGCCGACCTCCTGTGCGCGGCTGTCCTTGATTTCGACCATCTCGACGTCGTTGAGGCCGATCCCGCGGCCTGCTTTTTGGAGGCGTTCCAGATAGCGGGCCGAAAGCTCGCGCTCCGGCCCGTTCTTGAGACGACCGACGGTGGCGAGACAAAGCCGCATCTCACCCTGCCCGCACGCTGATCACGGGGACTTCTCCCTGGCCGACACGAGTAACACCGCGCGCGCCAAGGCGCGCCGCGCAAGCGCGCAATAATGGGAGATCGGCGGCCAAACTGCAACGCCTGGCAAACGCCGGGCCAGCGCGGCAGTCGCGTTCCGCGCGTCAGCTTGCGCGCAGCGCAGGCGCCTCCCGGCCGGCCCACATCTTCTCCAGATTGTAGAAGGCGCGGACCTCGGGCCGGAAAACGTGGACGATCACATCGCCCGCATCGATCAGCACCCAGTCGCAGTGGGGGGCGCCTTCGACGCGCGCCGAAAGACCAGCCTTGTGGAGTTCCTCCACAACACGATCGGCGACCGATCCGACATGGCGATTCGATCGCCCGGAGGTCACGACCATGTAGTCGGCGATGGTGGATTTGCGGCGAAGATCCAGAGTGAGGGTGTCCTCGGCCTTCATGTCATCGAGGCGCGCAAGGACAACGCGAAGCGTCTCTTCAGCGTCCGGACGGACTGGGGAGACGGGGTGGGGCGTGCGGCGTGTGCCGGCCCGCGAAAATCCAGTTGTGGTCAGGGGCCCTTTCCTTTCGGCTCTGGCCCGGCTTGCCGCTCGGGCCTCATCGCGCGTCAAACGGAAGATAGTGATCGAGGGATAATGGTTTCAACCTCCTCGCGTTCCCCCACGCAGCTTTCTTTCCGCCTCGTGCTTCCGGGCCGGCGATGGCGTCTCGAGCGCGCCCTCCGGCGGCGCGCCCTCGTGCGCTTCCGGCGCAGCTCCTCCGTCCGATCCCGCCGGACCGACGCCCTCGCCCGTCGCCGAGCTCTCGACCGCCCGCTTGGCCGCGGGGCCATCGCTCACGGCGTTAGGCGAGCGGAGCGAGGAGTGTGCCGCGGTTCGATGATGGCCTTGTGACTGCCGCATCGCCCGCAATGCGGTCGACGAGAGCGGCGATTTGAGCCCGTGCAGGAAGACCCAGGCGGGCGGACGGCGGGAGAGCAGCGTGGGTGCGCTCGTCTCGGGAATGCGGGCAAAGCCGAGCGCCTGACCCGCCGCGCTGGCGCTCGCATAAAGGCTCGGCCCCAGCCGGTCGACCACCGCGATCGGCACGAGGGAGGCGATGCCCCGCCAGTTGTTCCAGCGATGGAAGCTGCGCAGATTGTCGGCCCCCATGATCCAGACGAAATGCACGCCGGGACACCGCGTCACGAGGTAGCGGATGATGTCGTAGGAGTAGCGCACCCCGATCGCCGCCTCGAGCCCGGTCACTTCGATGCGGGGGTGCCGCGCGAGCGCGCGCGCGGACGCAATTCGCCGCGCCAGGGGCGCAAGATGGGCCGTCGATTTGAGCGGATTGCCGGGCGTGACGAGCCACCAGACCCGGTCGAGATGCAGTCGCCGCATCGCCAGCAGACAGGCGCCGAGATGCGCTTCGTGCGGTGGATCGAAGGTGCCGCCGAACAGGCCGACCCGCATCCCCGGCACATGCGCCGGGATGCGGCAGTCGCGGGCCGAAAGCCCCGCGCTGTCCCGTGCCGGGACAGGCCGGCGAGGCTCGTTCGCGCTTGACATTAAGTTCTGAACCTCTCGGCGCGCCGGCCAGTCGGCAGGACGCGAGCCAGCCCGCTGCTAGCGGCGAACCTGACCCGATCCCCGCACGCGGTACTTGAACGTGGTCAACTGCTCGACGCCGACCGGGCCGCGCGCATGCAGCCGCCCCGTGGCGATGCCGATTTCCGCGCCGAATCCGAACTCGCCCCCGTCGGCGAACTGGGTCGAGGCATTGTGCAGGACGATGGCCGAATCGACCTCGCGCAGGAATTTTTCCGCCGCGACGTGATCGGCCGTCACGATCGCATCGGTGTGATGCGAGCCGTAGCGCTCGATGTGGTCGATCGCCGCGTCGACCCCGTCGACCACCCTGGTGGCGATGATCGCGTCGAGATACTCGGTCGCCCAGTCCTGCTCGGTCGCCGGCCGCACGCGCGGGTCGGCGGCCTGCGTCTCCGCATCGCCGCGCACCTCGCAGCCCGCATCGATCAGCATGCCGACCAGCGGCGCCAGCAGTTGCGGGGCGATCGCGCGGTCGACCAGCAGCGACTCGGCCGCGCCGCAAATCCCCGTGCGCCGCATCTTGGCGTTGAGCACGATCGACCTGGCCATTCCCGGCTCGGCGCCCTTGTCGACATAGACGTGGCAATTGCCGTCGAGATGGGCGAACACCGGCACGCGCGCCTCGGCCTGCACGCGGGCGACCAGGTCCTTCCCCCCGCGCGGGACGATCACGTCGATCGCGCCGCCGAGCCCTTGCAGCATCAGCCCGACCGCGGCGCGGTCGCGGGTCGGAACGAGCTGGACCGCGTCCCCCGGCAGCCCGGCGGAGCGGATGCCCTCGACCAGCGCCGCATGAATGGCCCGCGCCGAGCCGAAGCTGTCCGAGCCCCCGCGCAGGATCACGGCGTTGCCGGCCTTCAGGCACAGCGCAGCGGCGTCGGCGGTCACGTTCGGCCGGCTCTCGTAGATCACGCCGATCACGCCGAGCGGCGTCCGCACCCGCTCGATTCGCATCCCGTTCGGGCGATCCCAGGCCTCCATCACGGCGCCGACGGGGTCCTCGAGGGCGGCAACCACGCCGATGCCCTCGGCCATCGCGGCGACGCGCGGCTCGTCGAGCATCAAACGATCGAGGAAGGCGGCGGTCGCGCCGCGGCTGCGCGCCTCCGCGACGTCCTCGGCATTGGCCGCAAGGATGGCGGGCGTCGCGGCGCGAATCGCCTGCGCCATCGCCTCGAGCGCCGCGTCCTTGTCCCTGGTGGAGGCGAGCGCAAGCCTGCGCCCGGCCGCCCGCGCCCGGCGGCCGATATCGGCCATGACGCCGACCAGGTCGCCGCCGGTCTCCACCGTCTTCAAGGACACGCTCATCGCCGACATTCCCTTGCCATGACGCCTTCCTAGCATGCCGGCGGGCGTGCCGCGAGGTCGGGCGGGCCCGCCGGTTGAAATTGATCAAGGCACGGAAGGGCATCCCGTTTACAGGTGGCAGACTTCTTCAACCAGGCTCAAAGGGGCAGCGGCCACGCGCACAAAATGCTTGACTCAACTTTTTAGCGTTGCGATCCTAAGTAGCAAGAACATTGGCATGCTCGCGAGCCTGGGATCGAGACGTGGACGACGCGGAAAGAGGTATCTGGAAAGCACTGCAACGTGCGAGCAATCTCGTTACCGTAATAGGATTTTGTGGCGCAACGGGAGCTGCTGGGCTCGCTTGGACCGCCGCGCTGGTCTGGGAGTATGCGAGTCAGGCGACGGTCGTAATGCCCCCCGCTCAGGTTCCTGACGAACCTTCCGGGTCAGCAAAAGACACCGTTCAAGAAGACAAGGTTTCAGAATCGCCAGCTGACCAGGGGAAAACCGTCGACTTGCGTCCGGGCCAAGAGAATATAGGCTCGACAAACGGAACTAAATCGGAAATGCCCGGAGTTCAAAGCAAGACATTCAAGGCCCAATAGTAGCGAAAGATGAGTTCGGAGAGACTCGAGTTTACACTTCAAGGACAACAGGGATGGGTCTTCGCTGGCTCATACTTGACCCACGAATACTACACTGGTCCTTATTTTCGTGGACCTTACACTTTCGGAATGAAGTTTGGATGGAATACCAAATATCTGGACTTCGATCCAAGCATAAAACCGTTGAAGTTGAAGGGGAAAATTTTATCAAGCATCAATCAATTAAATCTTCGCAACGACCACCCGACCAGTCGCGGCAATGCACCAATAATCGGGTTTGTTGATTCTAAAGCGAAGCTCGTGGTGAGGGATGTTTATGTCGCGGATCGCGGCAAAGAGGTATGGCTGAAGGTCGACGTGTCCGGACCGGGATTTCAGAACCAGAGACTGGTCACTCAGTCATCGCCATAGCCCGCAGCGCGAGGCGCTCGCGGGCGGAGAGCTTTTCCGTCGCGCTTTTGAGCTGGCCGCAGGCGGCGAGAATGTCGCGCCCGCGCGGCGTGCGCACCGGCGAGGAATAGCCCGCCTTGAACACATATTCGGAGAACCGCTCGATCTGGTCCCAGTCGGAGCATTCGTAGCGCGCGCCCGGCCACGGATTGAACGGGATCAGATTGATCTTCGCCGGAATGCCCTTGATCAGCTTGATCAGCGCGCGCGCATCGGCGAGCTGGTCGTTCACCCCCTTGAGCATCACATATTCGAAGGTGATGCGCTTGGCGTTGGTGAGGCCGGGATAGTTGCGGCAGGCCTCCATCAGCGCGGCGATCGGGTATTTGCGGTTGAGCGGCACGAGTTCGTTGCGCACCGCGTCGGTCACCGCATGCAGCGACACCGCGAGCATGCAGCCGATCTCGGCGCCGACGCGCGGGATGAGCGGCACGACGCCTGAGGTCGAGAGCGTGATGCGCCGCTTGGAGAGGGCGAGCCCCTCGTTGTCGGCGACGATCAGGAGCGCGTCGCGCACCGCCTCGAAATTATAGAGCGGCTCGCCCATGCCCATCATCACGACATTGCTGACGAGGCGGCTGCCCTCGGTGGGAACGCGGGCGCCTGCGGCCGGCTCGGCCGTGCGCTCCGACTCGGGCTGGCCGGAGTTGGCGCTCGACATGCGCAAGTCGGGCAGGCCCAACTTGCTCGGCCAGTCGCCCAGCCGGTCGCGCGCGATCATCACCTGGCCGACGATCTCGCCCGCGGTGAGATTGCGCACGAGCCGCTGCGTCCCGGTATGGCAGAACGAGCAGTTGAGGGTGCAGCCGACCTGGCTCGAAACGCACAGCGTCCCACGATCGCTCTCCGGGATGTAGACGCATTCGACCTCGTGCGGCCGCGCGTCCGCTTCGCCGGGGAGGCGCAGCAGCCATTTGCGCGTGCCGTCGGACGAGACCTGCTCGGCGACGACCTCCGGCCGCGCCAGGGTGAAGCGCCCGCCGAGTTCGGCGCGCAGCTCCTTCGACATGCTGGTCATCGCGTCGAAGTCTTGCGCGCCGTGCACATAGAGCCAGCGCCAGAGCTGCTGGACGCGCATGCGCCGTTGCGCCGGCGGAACGCCGAGCCCGGCCAGAGCCTCGCCGATCTCGGCGCGCGACAGCCCGATCAAGGACGGCTTGAGCGGCGCGACGTAGCGCTCGAGCGGCGTCTTCTCCAGGAGGGCCGCGCCAGACGCGGGCGGCGTTTCGGTATTGAACAAGGCGGTCATCGGGCTCGATATCTGGGTCAGGGCGGCGCCACGGGTCCTAGCACAGATGGCGACCGGGGAGCAGGAACGCAAAGACTTTCAGTCCAGGGTCCGGCGGAACCGCGTGACCGCGACCGTCATCGCGACCAGCATCAACACAACCATCGCCAGACTGTCGTAGCGCAGGTCGCCGAGGTCGGACCCCTTCAGCATGATCGAGCGCACGATGCGCAGGTAATGGGTGAGCGGCAGCCCCTCGCCGATCCATTGCGCCCATTGCGGCATGCCGGCGAAGGGAAAGAGAAATCCCGACAGGAGAATGTTCGGCAGGAAGAACATCATCGCCATCTGCACGGCCTGCAGCTGGTTCTGCGCGAGCGTCGAGAAGGTGTAGCCGATCGACAGATTGGCGGCGATGAACAGCGTGGTCAGCACCGCGAGCAGCGCCAGATCGCCGAAAATCGGCACCGCGAACAGGAGACGCCCGGCGGCGACGATCATCGTCGCCTGCAGAAAGCCGATCGCGACATAGGGGATGATCTTGCCGAGCATGATCTCGACCGGGTTGATCGGCATCGCCAGCAGGGCTTCCATCGTGCCGCGCTCGGTCTCGCGCGTCACCGACAGCGCGGTGTAGATCAGCATGGTCAGCGTCAGGATCGTGCCGAGCAGGCCCGGCACGATGTTGAGCTGGCTCACCGCGGCCGGGTTGTAGCGCGCATGCGTGCGGATCTCGAACGGCGGCGGAATGCTGTCGGGAATCGCCCGGTCGTTCTGCAGCGCCGTCTGCACCAGCGGCCCGAGCGCGGCGAGCGCCGAGCCCGACGCAACGGGATCGCTCGCATCCGCCGCGACGAGCAGCGCCGGCCGGTCGCCCCGCCGGAGCGCGCGCTCGAAATTGGCCGGCACCTCGACGCCGAACAGCACCGCACCCGACTGCAGCAGGCGGTCGAACTGGGCTTCGTCGCGCACCAGATGGGTGATCTTGAAATAGCGGGTGTTCTCGAGCGCGCGGATGATGGTGCGGCCGACATCGCTCGATTCCTGCAGCAGCACGGCGGTCGGCAGATCGCGCGGCTGGGTGTTGATGGCGTAGCCGAACAGAAGGAGCTGCATCAGCGGAATGGTGATCATCGTGGCGAGCGAGACGCGGTCGCGGATGAGCTGCAGGAATTCCTTGATCAGCATGGCGCTGACCCGCCGCAAGAACCCGCGGGCGGCTGAGATCGCGCTCATGACGGCCTCGCCGGCGGCCCGCTCATCAGGTCGATGAACACGTCCTCGAGCGAGGGCTCGGCGCGGCGCCAGTCAAGCGCCGGGTCGGCGCGATAAGGCGCGATCGCCGGCCTCGAGCGCCTGCGCATCGCGTCCGGACACGTGCAGGCTCGACCCGAACGGGGCCACCATCGTGACGCCGTCGCGCTCGGCAAGTTCGGCGGCGAGCCGGGTGAGATCGCGGCCGCTCACCGTGTAGGTGGTGAGGTGCGAATTCGCGACCACGTTCTCGACCGTCCCATGCGCCAGCAATTCGCCATAGGCGATATACGCGATCTCGTGGCAGCGTTCGGCCTCGTCCATGTAATGGGTGGAGACCAGCACGGTCAGGCCTTGCGCCGCGAGCGCGTGAATCTCGTTCCAGAACTCGCGCCGCGCCTTCGGATCGACGCCGGCGGTTGGCTCGTCGAGCAGAAGAAGCTGCGGGTCGGGGAGCGTGCAGGCGCCCAGCGCAAGGCGCTGCTTCCATCCGCCCGACAATTCGCTCGCGATCTGCTCTTCGCGCCCCTGCAGGCCGAGGCGATCGATGGCCGCGCGCGCGGCGCGCCGCGGGTGCGGGATGCCGTAGATGCGGGCGATGAACTCCAGGTTCTCTCGCACCGAGAGGTCCTGATACAGGCTGAAATGCTGCGTCATGTAGCCGACATGGCGCTTGATCTTGTCGGCCTCGGCGCGAATGTCGTAGCCGAGGCAGGTGCCGCGCCCGGAGTCGGGCGTGAGCAGACCGCACAACATGCGGATGGTCGTGGTCTTGCCGGAACCGTTGGGGCCGAGAAAGCCGTAGATCGAGCCCCGCTTCACCTGCATGGTGAGATTGCGCACCACCTGCTTGCCGTCGAACGACTTGGTCAGCCCCTCGACGTCGATCGCGATGTCGCTCGTGAGCATGGCCATGGGCGCCTAGTCCCGGGTTCCCGGCGGCTTGCCGTCCGCTCCCAACAGCGAGAGCGCCCAATTGCGAAGCCACGAACGCATGCTTCCGTCCCCCTCCTTGTCCGTGCGCCCCTGGACCGCCTCGCCTTCCTTCTGGGCCGCCGCCTGGACCGGAGCATTCGCATTGCCTCCGAGCGCGACGTCGATCGGCTGGCCCACGCGCAGCTTTTCCGGGTTCTCCGGCAGCGCCTCGATCAGGAAAACGAGTTTCGAGCGCTCCTGCAGGCTGTAGATCACCGGCGGCGTGAACTCGGCGGTGCGGGAAATGAAACTCACCCGCGCCGTGATGTCGCCCGCGCAGCCGTCGCAATGCACCGTGACGAGGTCGCCATAGGCGACCTGCGGCAGCACCGCCTCCGGCACGAAGAACCGGAGTTTCAGGTTGCCGGGCGGCAGGATCGCGAGCACCGGCCGCCCCGCCGGCGCCATTTCGCCCGGACGGAAATAGACCTGCTGCACGACGCCGCTGACGGGGCTCACCAGCTTGCGCCGCAAAAGCCGCGTCTGCGCGGTGTTGAGGCGCGCCTGCGCGGTGCGCAGCGCCGCCTCGGCGTCGTCATAGGCCCTCTGCGTGCCGGTCTGGCTTCGCAGGAGGAGCCGCGCCCGATCGAAGGCCTGCTGCGCGTTTTCGACCAGCGCCTCGTTCATCCTGAGATCGGCGCGCTGGAGATCTTCGTCGACGGTGAACAGGGGCGCGCCCTTCTCGACCCGCTCGCCCTCGCGGACGGAGAGCGTCTCGACGCGCCCCGTTTCGTCCGGGGCGACGAAGATCAGGTTGGCCTCGACCCAGCCCTGATAGGTCCTGGGCGCCTCGGCGCAGGCGAACAGCGCGAGTGCGAGCACGACGGCGAGGATTGCGCGCCACGCCTTCATGGCTCGCCTCCCGGGCCGAACAGGAGGTCGAGATGCGCGCGCATGAGGCCGGCCATGTCGAGCGGCGCGTATCGGTCGAACAGGCCGCTCCAGATGACGGCGACGAGCGCGGGCGCGACCACCAGCTGCGGGAAATCGGCGAGGCGCTCCTGGCGAAGCTCCCCGCGCGCGCAGGCCCGATCGAGCAGCCCGCGCATAATGGCGATCGCCGGCTCCACCACCTGGCGGTAGTAGAATTCCGCGAGCGGCGGGAAGCGCGGACCTTCCGTCATCACAAGGCGCAGCACCTCGCGGCGCTTGGTGCCGTAGACCTCCTTGACGAACATCGCGAACAGGCGCTCCAGGACGAAGCGCACCGGCGTGTCCTCATCGGGCAGTTTCCGGAGCTGCGCGACGATCGGCCCCAGCATCGTGGTCACGAGCTGCTGGAACAGCGCTTCCTTGTCCTTGAAGTGCAGGTAGATCGTGCCCTTCCCGACCCCCGCGCGGCGCGCGACATCCTCCATGCGGGTCAGGGCAGAACCCGCGCTCGGTGAATTCGTCGAGGGCGGCGGCGAGGATCGCTTCGCGGCGGGCCTCGCTCTTCTCCGCGCGCTTGCGCCGCGGCGGACCCTCGGGGGCGCAGGGCTGCGCCGCGCCGGATGCGCGGTCATCCGGGTGCGAGACAAGCGGCCCTGGCGCGACGGCGCGCGAAGGCTCGGAATGAGCGATGCGGCGCGTTTGCGCAGGCTCGGGACTGTGTTCCGCGCGCGCCGCCGCGTCCGCAGCGCCGGCCGCGCCTGCCGGATCGGGGCGTCCGCCGGGCCGCGCTGGGCCGGCCCTGTCTGCCGCATCGGAGCTTGCGCCGGGCTCCCGCGCTTGGGCCGCCGGCGCCGAGTTGGGATCGGTCGCGCGCTCCGCCGCAGTCCGGCGCGCCGACGCCCGCGGGACTTCCCCGTGGGCGGAGTCCGAACCGCCTGTCCCTTTCTCCTGGGACTCGCGCGACTCTCGGGACGCGTTCATGATCGGAATACCTGACTGACTAGTCAGTCACCCTTACTCTCATTCTGGCGAGTGTTCAAGGCCAAGACTATTGTGGAAGACGTTTGAAGTGCTGCAGGAGGAATTTTGAACGTATGCTGTTACTTTACTATGTTTTTCTGTTCAGAGACTTAGTGTCATTCATTAGACAATCGTATTAGCTAACTAGCAGCGACCGCCATGCCAAAATTCAGCTCGGCTTTTTTGCCGGCTCGCCCCGACCCGCCGCCCGGCGTCGCGGCGCCGACAGCGCCCGCACGAGTTCGGCCATGCTGTCGAGATTGTGGATCGGCCGGAATTCATCGACATGCGGCAGCATCGCCTTGATGCCGTGCGCCTTGGGCTCGAAGCCGGAGAAACGCAGCAGGGGGTTCAGCCACACGAGCCGCCGGCACGAGCGGTGCAGCCGGTCGATCTCGAAGCCCAGGCGCTCGTCCGCATCGCGTTCGAGCCCGTCGGTGATCAGGAGCACCACCGCCCCCTGCCCCAGCACCCGCCGCGCCCACAGCCGGTTGAACGCATGGAGCGAGGTTGCGATGCGCGTTCCGCCCGACCAGTCGGCGACGCTCGACGAGCAAGCCGCGAGCGCCTCATCCGGGTCCCGCGTCTTCAGCGCGCGGGTGACATTGGTGAGGCGCGTGCCGAACAGGAACGAGTGCACGCGCCGGCGCGCGTCCGTGACGGCGTGCAGAAAGTGGAGGAACAGCCGCGTGTACTCGCCCATCGAGCCGGAAATATCGAGCAGCGCGACCAGCGGCGGCATGCGCGTCCGCGGGCCGAGATATTGCAGGTCGATGAGCGCTCCGCCCGCCTGCAGGCTTGCGCGCAGCGTGCGGCGCAGGTCGATGCGCGCGCCGCCGACATCGGGGACGAGCCGGCGGGTCCTCACCGCATCGAGCGGGAGCGCGAGCCGCCGGATCGCCGCCTCGGCCGCCGCGATCTCGGCCGCGCTCATCTGCGCGAAGTCCTTCGTGCGCAGGACCTCCTGGTCGGAGGCGGTGAGCGTGGCCGCGATCTCGCGCTCGCGTTCCTCGCGCGCGAGCCTGTCCTTGATGCCGGCGAACAGCGCCTCCTGCACCCGGGCGGCGGCCGGCTTCGGCGCGGCGGCGGGCGCGCCCGGCGCGACCGGCGACATCAGCGCGATGAGCTGGTCGAGATAGCCGCGCCGCTGGAAGAAGATGCGGAAGGCCTGGTCGAACACGAGCGAATGCTCGTGCCGCTTCACGAAGACGGCGTGCAGGACCCAGTAGGCGTCGGCGCGGCTGGACAGACCCGCGGCCTGCAGCGCATCGAGCGCATCGATCACCGCGCCGGGCCCGACCGGCAGCCCTGCGCGGCGCAGCGCGCGGGCGAAATACACGATGTTGTCGGCGAGGCGGCCGCGCGGCTTCGTTGTCAGCCCCGCACCCGAGCGGGGCCTCTTGCTCCCCTCCGCGGTTAGGGGTGGGGCGCAGCATTTCGTGATTACCGCCCCCATTATGGGGAAGCTCGACGCGCGATGCGCGGCGGGAGGGGATGTCCTCGATCATCTTATTCGAACTTATCCTCCCCCGTGAAACGGGGGAGGGGAACCATGCGTAGCATGGTGGAGGGGGCAGGCGGAGGCTGCCATTAAAGCTAAAGCGCCCCCTCCACCACCCACGCAGCCAAGCCTGGCGCAGGATGGGCGGTCCCCCTCCCCCGCTGCGCGGGGGAGGATATCGAAGTTGTCTCACTCCGCCGCCGCCTTCAGCTCCGCGCGCATCTGGTCGATCAGCGCCTGCACCTTCGAGCCCTGGATGCGGGCGATGTCGTCCTGATATTTCAGCAGCACGCCGAGCGTGTCGGAGACGGTCGCGGGATCGAGCGCGACGGCATCGAGTTCGACCAGCGCGGCGGCCCAGTCGAGCGTTTCGGCGACGCCGGGCGCCTTGAACAGATCCTGCCGGCGCAGCGCCTGCACCACATGCACGATCTCCGCCGACAGTCGCGCGGCGATGCCGGGGAGCCTCGTGCGCACGATCGCGAGCTCGCGTTCGGCGCTCGGATAATCGATCCAGTGATAGAGGCAGCGCCGCTTGAGCGCGTCATGGATTTCGCGCGTGCGGTTGGAGGTGATGACGACGAGCGGCGGATGCGCGGCCTTGACCGTGCCCATTTCCGGCACCGTGACCTGGAAGTCGGCGAGCACTTCGAGCAGAAACGCCTCGAACGCCTCGTCGGTGCGGTCGAGTTCGTCGATCAGCAGCACCGGCGGGCCCGCGGTGTCGGGCTCGAGCGCCTGCAGAAGCGGCCGCTTGATCAAGAACTGCTCGGAGAAAATGTCGTGCGTCAGCCGCGCGCGATCGATGTTTCCTTCCGCTTCGGCGAGGCGGATCGCGATCATCTGCGCGGCGTAGTTCCACTCATACACCGCCGCGGCGACGTCGAGCCCCTCGTAGCATTGCAGGCGGATCAACCGCCGCCCGAGCGTGGCGGACAGCACCTTGGCGATCTCGGTCTTGCCGACGCCGGCCTCGCCTTCCACGAACAGCGGCCGCCCCAGGCGCAGCGCGAGAAACAGCACGGTCGCGAGCGCACGATCGGCGAGATAGTCGCCGCGCGCGAGGAGCGCGAGCGTCGCATCGATGGAGGTCGGAAGCGCGGTCACATCAGTCCTTCGGAGCGCCCCGCATCCTCCCCCGCGCGGCGGGGGAGGATGAGTTCACGCGAAGTCCGAACGCCTTCCCGTACGGAAAAGGCGAAGGAGCGGTGAAATCATGCAGCCCCTCCCCGCGGCCGCCGCCACCGCGCGGCGGGCAAGCACGCCGATGAGATGGGCGCGGTATTCGGCGCTCGCGTGCAGGTCGCTCGACAGGCCGTCGGACGGCACGCTCAAGCCTTCGAGAACCTTCGGCGAGAAGCGCGACTTCAGCGCCTGCTCGAATTCCGGCACGCGGAACACGCCCGAGGTCCCCGCGCCGGTGACGGCCACGCGCACTTCGGACGGGCGCTTCGCCACGAACACGCCGACGATCGCGTAGCGCGAGGCCGGATTGCGGAATTTCTGATACGCCGCCTTCTTGGCGAGGGGAAAACTCACCTTGGTGATGATCTCGTCGGGCGCAAGCGCGGTCTCGAACAGGCCGGCGAAGAACTCCTCGACCGGAATACGGCGCTGGGTGGTGATGATGGTCGCGCCGAGCGCAAGACAGGCGGCGGGATAATCGGCGGTCGGATCATTGTGGGCGAGCGAACCGCCCAGCGTGCCGAGGTGGCGCACCGCCGGATCGCCGATCTGGCCTGCGAGTTCGGCGAGCGCGGGCAGCGCCTCCTTGACGACGGGCGAGTCGTTGACCTCCGCATGCGTCGTCATCGCGCCGATCACGAGCGCTCGGCCCTTCAGCTCGATGCCGGACAGGCCCTCGACCTTGCCGAGATCGACCAGGTTCGCGGGCGCGGCAAGCCGCAGCTTCATCATCGGCAGCAGGCTCTGGCCGCCGGCGATGAGCTTCGCGTCATCGAGCTTGCCGAGCATGTTCTGCGCCTGCCGCAGCCCGCTCGCGCGATGATAGGTGAAGTTGTACATCGCCGTTCCTCTCAGTTCCCTCTGTTCCCCTCCCCCTTGTGGGGAGGGGTTAGGGGTGGGGAGCGCTTTCACTTACCCTCGGGTCGCTCGACCCCCTCCCCGACCCTCCCCCCACAAGGGGGGAGGGCGCAGTGGCGCATGCTCGACGCGCGGCGAGAGGCTCACATCACTCCGCCGCTTCGCGCCGGCTCGCCCGCTGCAGCGCCGCCCACACCGCCTGCGGCGTCGCCGGCATGGCGATATCCTCCGTCCCGATCGCGTCGGTGATTGCGTTAATGACCGCCGCCGGCGCCGCGATCGCGCCCGCCTCGCCGCAGCCCTTGATGCCGAGCGGATTGGAGGGACACGGCGTCACCGTGGTGTCGACCACGAGCGGCGGCAGGTCCTCGGCGCGCGGCAGCACGTAATCGCTGAGCGAGCCGTTCACGAGCTGGCCGGTCTCGTCATAGACGGCGTGCTCCATCATGGCCTGGCCGATGCCCTGCGCGATCCCGCCATGCACCTGGCCTTCGACGATCATCGGATTGACGATGAGGCCGAAGTCGTCGACCGCGGTCCAGCTCACGATCTGCGTCTCTCCGGTCTCGGGATCGACCTCGACCTCGCAGACATGGCAGCCGGCCGGGAAGGTGAAATTGGTCGGGTCGTAGAACGCCCCCTCCTTCAGCCCCGGCTCGAGCTCGGCGCCGGAGAACTTGTGGGCGATGTAGGCGTTGAGCGCGACCTCGCCGAACGCCGCCTGCTTGTCGGTGCCGGCGACCGTGAACTTGCCGTCCTTGAACACGATGTCCGCCTCGGCCGCCTCCAACAGATGCGCGGCGACCTTCTTCGCCTTGGCCTCGACCTTGTCGAGCGCCTTGGCGATCGCCGACATGCCGACCGCGCCCGAGCGCGAGCCATAGGTGCCCATGCCGAACTGCACCTTGTCGGTGTCGCCATGCACGATCGCGATGCTCTCGATCGGAATGCCGAGCCGTTCGGAGACGAGCTGGGCGAAGGTGGTCTCGTGTCCCTGGCCGTGGCTGTGGCAGCCGGTGAGGACCTCGACCGTGCCGGTCGGATTGACCCGCACCTCCGCCGATTCCCACAGGCCGACGCCGGCGCCGAGCGAGCCGACCGCCTGGCTCGGCGCGATGCCGCAGGCTTCGATGTAAGTCGACAGGCCGATGCCGCGCAGCTTTCCGCGCCGCGCCGCCTCGCGCTTGCGCTCGCCGAAGCTCTGATAGCCGGCAAGCTCGAGCGCCTTGTCGAGCGAGGCGCGATAGTCGCCGCAGTCATAATTCATGATCACCGGCGTCTGGTGCGGGAACGCCGTGATGAAATTGCGCCGGCGCAGCTCGGCCGGGTCGATTCCCATCTCGCGCGCGGCGACCTCGATCAGCCGCTCGACCACATAGGTCGCCTCCGGCCGCCCCGCCCCGCGATAGGCGTCGACCGGCGTCGTATTGGTGTAGACGGCGTCGACCTCGCAATAGATCGCCGGGATGGCGTACTGGCCCGACAGCAGCGTCGCGTAGAGATAGGTCGGCACCGACGACGAGAAGGTCGACATGTAGCCGCCGAGATTGGCGATCGTCCTGACCCGCAGGCCGACAATCCGGCCCGTCTCGTCGAGGCCCATTTCCGCATGGGTGACATGGTCGCGCCCATGCGCGTCGGCGAGGAAGGCCTCGGTGCGGTCGGCGGCCCATTTCACCGGCCGCCGCACCTTCTTCGCCGCCCACAGGCAGGCGACCTCCTCCGGATAGATGAAGATCTTGGAGCCGAACCCGCCGCCGACATCGGGGGCGATGACCCGCAATTTGTGCTCGGGCGCGACGCCGATGAAGGCCGAGAGCACCAGCCGCGCGACATGCGGGTTCTGCGTCGTGTTCCACAGCGTGAAGCTGTCATTGCCGGAATCGTATTCGGCGATCGCCGCCCGCGTCTCGATCGCGTTGGGCGCGAGCCGGTTGTTGCGCAGGTCGAGCCGCGTCACGCGCCGCGCGGCGCGGAGCGCGGCATCGGTCGCCTGCGCGTCGCCGAGATGCCATGCGAAAATCGTGTTGTTCGGCGCGACCGCATGGATTTGCGGCGCGTCGGCCGATTGTGCGGCCGCCGGATCGACCACCGCCGGCAGCACGCCGTAATCGACCGCGACCTTCTCGGCTGCGTCGCGCGCCTGCGCCAGGCTTTCGGCGACCACGATCGCGACCGGCTCGCCGGCATAACAGACCTTGCCGCTCGCGAGCGCCGGATGCGCCGCCATCTTCATCGGCGAGCCGTCCTTGGAGTGAATCATCCAGCCGCAAATGAGACTGCCGAGCTTGGCGGCGGCGAAGTCCGCGCCGGTGAGGACGGCGAGCACGCCCGGCATCGCCGCGGCCGCGCTCGTCTCGACCTGATCGATGGTCGCGTGCGCGTGCGGCGAGCGGACGAACACTGCATTGGTCTGGCCCGGCCGGGCGATGTCGTCGGTGTATTGACCGCGCCCGGTGACGAAACGGAAGTCCTCCTTGCGTCGGACCGATGCCCCGAGGCCTGTCGCGCTCATGGCCCAAAACTCCTCGTCAGCCCGTTTCCTCTTTAGCGGCCGCTCTTACCGGCGGTCCGTCGCTTTCGTTACTCGGCGGCTTGCGTCATTCGGCGGCTTGCCGGACCGCGCCGTCCGCCGCCATCGCCCGCGCGCCGGCCGCGATCGACTTGACGATGTTGTGGTAGCCGGTGCAGCGGCAGAGATTGCCGTCGAGCTCTTCGCGGATCGTGCGCTCGTCCAGCTCGTTGCCCTTGCGGCGCACGATGTCGATCGCCGTCATGATCATGCCCGGCGTGCAGTAGCCGCATTGCAGGCCATGGTTCTGGCGAAACGCCTCTTGCATGGGATGCAGCGTGTCGCCCGGCGCAACTCCCTCGATGGTGAGCACGTCGGCCCCGTCGGCCTGCACCGCCAGCATCGTGCACGACTTCACCGCCTTGCCGTCCACATGCACGACGCAGGCGCCGCATTGCGAGGTGTCGCAGCCGACATGCGTGCCGGTCAGCCGCAGATTGTCGCGCAGGAGCTGCACGAGCAGCGTGCGCGGCTCGACCTCGGCGCGGACGGGCTTCCCATTCACCGTCAACGAAACGGCGGGCATTGGCGCGCCTCCTTGCTCCGATCCATTTCTGATCGTCGCGGAACGGACGCCGCCACCGTCAATTCCCGGCGGGCGTCTGTCGTCGCTCTTTAGAACAAGTGTGACCTGCCGCCGCCGCGCTGGTCAAGGGCGCTGAGCCGATCATGCGCGCATCGAGTGCAGCCGCTCCTGCCGGCGAAGGCCGCCAAGCCGCGGCCGGCAGCGCGCGCGAGGGCGGAACGTCGGACGCCGTGTGCGCCGCAGATGCGGTTTGGCGTTTGTCGTTGCATCCTGGTATAGCGTCGCTAACTATCGATCCGACCGGATCGGGCCCGTCCCGATCCGCGCAAGGCCACGTGGCGGAGTGGTTACGCAGCGGTCTGCAAAACCGTTTACGCCGGTTCAATTCCGGCCGTGGCCTCCACTCACAACAGCAAGCAGGCAAAGCCGCCGGGGCGGCTGACAACGTGCGGCCGCCCGCGTGATCGCGTCGGCCGCGCTCTCGTAAAAACGGCCAAAAAAACGGGCGGGCTGGATGCGCGGTGGACCGGATTGCATTTGCCGCCGGCGACGGTAGCATCCCCCCATGCCGATTTGGGGCAAGGCGCTAGCAATCCTGACCGTGATCGCCGGAGCGGTGCTGCTCATGGCGGGGCCGAGCATGACGCATTGCGCACATGCGGCGATGCGAGGCGCCGCCGCGGCGGCGGATGCGGCCTCCCTGCTCGCGTCGCATCCTTCCGGGCCTTCTGAACAGGACCCATGCGCCGGCGGCGCGCATGTGCCGGCGGCACCGTCTGAATTCCCTCCGCCGGATCACTGCGCCAGCGGTTGCGGCGCGACCTGCACCGTGGCCGGCCTGTCGCCCACCCTCGTGCCGGCAATCCACATCGCGCCGTCCGCGATCGAGTCGCTGGACGATGGCGATCCCGACGTGACCGATCGCGAACCGGCCACCCCGCCACCGCGCGCCTGACCTTACCGAAACAGCCATGCATCCGCGGGGCCCTTTGCGTCCCGCATCGCGCTTTTCGTGAGGTCATCCCATGATCATGACGAACTATATGGAATTGCTCGCCGCCAACCAGCCGTGGAACCTGCTGATCTTCATGGCGGTCCCGATCGTGCTGGTGGAAACGGTCGCCGTCACCGAGCTCTACATTCTCTATACCCGCGACTACAAAGGCCCCATCCGCAGCATCAACCGCTTCGCCGGGATCGCCGTCGGCCTCTATTTCATCGGCGTATTCATCTATCTGATGACGCATGCCGTCGTGCCGCTCACCGCCAGCGGCGGATGGCGCGGGCCGATCGATATCGTCGCGGTCGGAGCCTACCTGCTCGGCGTGATTCCGCTCGCCGGCATTGCCGCGCTCGACCTCGGGCTGATAGGCCGCGGCCGCGACCCGCATCGCAAGATGGCGATCCACGCCACCCTGGTCGGCGTGTTCCTGGTGGTCGGGCATGTCGCCATGATCGCCGGGATGATGGACCCGACCCTGGTCGGCTACTCGGTGGCGTCCATGCCCGGAATGAAGCACTGATCGCGGCATTGAGTGACGTGCAGAGCGAGTTCCGTCCAGGAAGGACGGAACTCGCTTTGTCCGTCTTGGCCGGGATCGCTCACCGTCCCTTTCCCGGACATGGCCTTCGCGCGCGGATGGGGAGGACGCTTCGGCGAGAGCCAGCGACCTGATCCGGCGGGCAAATCGGTGGGCGAATCGAACGAGCGCTGTGACCGCAGCACAGCAGCGTTAACGGAAAGCGACCTTTCGGCCATGCAAAACGGTCATGCTGCTATGCGGTAAGTGTGTTGGAAATCTTGAGCAATCGGGTCTATATAGGATTGAAAAGAAAACAACCAGAGGCTCAAACCATGTCGATCAACACCCCCGCGCCCGTCGCTACGGCGCCCGCTGCAAGCGAAAGCCGAGTTCGGACTCATTGCCATGATCCGCAAGGGCCTCGCCGCAATCAGCGAGGGCATCGAGCAGGCGACCCGCTATCGGATTCTCACCAATTTGAGCAACGAAGAGCTGACGGCGCTCGGCATTACGCGCAAGGACATTCCGCGCATCGCCGTGAACGGCTGGAAGCGCTGACCGTGCTCGCTTGATTGGGCGGCTGAACCAGCCGCACGCGGACCGGCGCTGCGTCCCCCAAAGCTCAATTTGCACCGGTTGGGTCGCGCGTGAGCGCGCGCCCGCCGCTGCGGGACAAATCCGCCCCGGCAATCGAGGGGCTCAGCGAACCGGGCTGAGTGCGGGGAGCGCCTCCGGTGCGCGCCGGCGGTGTCCTCCCGCCGCGTCCGTGAACAAAAAAAGAAGCGCGCGATTGGACTTTGCATGCGGCGCGGCGTTTTGTTATACGCCACGGGTTCGCTGGCGCGCTCGTTCCCCGGTAGCTCAGCGGTAGAGCAACCGGCTGTTAACCGGTTGGTCGCTGGTTCGAATCCGGCCCGGGGAGCCACCGCACCTTCTGCACTTGGGCAGGTCGAAACGGACAGCGCCGCGGCTCAAGCCCCGGCAATGCAGGTTCGTGTGGGTCGGAGCCGGCGGCGCTCAGGAACGTGACCCGGCGACGATTTGGACAAACATCGGTAAATTTCGCCCGGCCCGGTGGCGCTCGGGCGGCGCCGTCGCCATATAGGGATTGCGGCTCTCGTTTATCGTGCCGCTTCCCTCACGCTCCACTTGACCGCGGATGTACCGGCAGGCCGACGTGAGGCGGATGCCCTCCCCAGCGTTCTGCCGACTGCGGATGTACCAGCGGCAAGTCCGCGGGCGGGTGTCGAGAACTTTAGACCTTCCCGTAAGCGGCGTTCGTCGTGGCGGCCGGTTCAGGCGGCGGTCGCCTTCTCGCAGTGCCTTGCCGCCTCCACCCCGTGGTCCCACGCCCGAGCGGAGACGCAGTTCGCCTCGTGCGGGTTGCGGCAGTCCCCGGCCTGGTAGGCCGCGAAACCCCGGCCGAACTCGTCGTGCGTATCGTAGGGTTGGTACTGCCGCTTGATGAAGTCGAAAACGAGCCTGTCGGTGATCTTGCTCATTGCGTCCCCCCAAGTGCCACACCGTACAGGATAGCTTACGGCCCGATTTGGGGCGAAACTGGGGACCCCGGACCTTGTCGCATGCGCCAATGTGTTGCGTGTTGTTTTGACGCAACAAAATACGGCCCCGGGCGGACCGGGAGCCTCGCTGGCGCGCCGCCTGCCGCCGCCAAATGAGGCCCGGACGCCTTCGGCTGGGCCCTGCTCGCGACTCACCGAGCACGAAGCGCGTGCACTGGTGCGGAACCATGCGGCCCGCGGACGATGTGGCGGTCGCGCACCGTGACACCGACGCGTCTTCTTCAACCTGATCGACAGGAACGAGCGAATTCGGCGTCGCCAGTTAACCTTGCAGCAATCCCTCGCCCGATATGGTTCGTGCGGCTCCAGTGTGAACTGGCCCGGCGCGCGCGTATTCTGGCGTCGGGCCGCCCTTCCTGTGGTTCGCTCGAGGGGCAACGCAAAATGAAAAACCCCGGCCGCGAAGCCGGGGTTTTTTTCAGAAGGGGGACACTACGGTTTTCAGCGTGACCAGTGAAATTCTATGGAAGTCTGAAACGTCAGGGCGTCCCGTCCTCTGTATTCAAAGAATAGCAAAACCCGCCGGATTGCGCAGCAACGAAGCCGGCCGCGCCAAGCGAACTTCCCGGCACGTTGCGCGCAAGCAACAATAGCTCGCAGAGCGGCCCGCCGATGTCAGAGCGCTCGGAGCATTATGTGGCTAGTGCACAACAGTGTGGTGTTTTCGTCGATGCTGGGGCGCGCATGTATTGACGGCGCGCCCCACTTCGAAGGTAATGCTCTTCATGTGGAACGCCGAGCTCACATATCAGGTGACGCCCAAGTCCGGCCCGATGCGGTCGATGCGGACTTTGCGCGACGCCAATCGTGCGTTCCTCGACGACCTGACGCCGCAATACCGGCACCGCCGTCATTGGTTCGCCGTTGGACGATTGCTCATGGCGGCGGCGAGCAGCAAGGCCCGCCTCGACGTGATGCTCGCGACCGACGCGCTCGTGATGGCTCTGGAGGTCGAGGGCTGGATGACGCGGCAGCCGCTCAAGGCCAAGGCCACCATCAGCGAGATTCGCGAGATCAGACCCGCGCGGGCGGCTTGCGAAGCCGATCAGCCGGCGGCGCTCGCCGCGTGAGCCCCAGCAAACGACCAATATCCTGCGTACTGAATTGACGGCCGCTCCGCTCTACAGCGCGATGAATTGGCTTCTAATCGACCAACTTCCGGGTCATCGCCCGCGCGTAAGCGGGCGATCCAGTAAACACAATGCTTTTCGGTGTTTACTGGATGCCCCGCCTGCGCCCTGCGCGGGGCATGACCACTGAGGGTGGGATGATCGAAGGCAAATATCATCACGCGCTCGCGAATTTGCGCGCGCGCGAGCGTAGCGGACGCCCACCTTGCACCGCTGTTCCTGTCGGCCAATAGCGCGGCCGCCACCCCGACCAGCCGGGCCTGCGGTCCGCAAAGATGTCATCCCAGTCTGTCGCGCAGGCGCAGAACCTCACTCCCGAAAGCCTGGCCGCGAGCCCTCGCATGCGCCGATGATCGACCCCGCGCCTTATGTTTGCGGACGCGGATCGTCCTTTTCGCTTGCTCCGCGTTAGGAGAAAGGGCGGCGTCAGTGGAGGAGATCCAATGCGGACGATCCTTCTTGGACTTTCGGCTCTCACGGCGGTCGTCGCGCTGTCGACCGCGCGGGCGGACGCGCAGGGCTACCCGGTCTATCCGTGGTGCGCCGAATACGCCCGGCTGAACGGCGGCGCGATCCTGGTGAACGGGACGGGGGGCGGCACGAACTGCTACTTCTCTACCCTTTCACAATGTCAGCAGGCGGTCAGCGGCGTCGGCGGCCTGTGCGTCAGGAATCCGTTCTACGGCTATGCCGGCTATCCGGCGGGCCGCAAGCCCCGCTAAGTCTCGTTGGCGCGCACACACCGCTGATGAACGCTCAACAGGGCGCGAGCGGAGGCGGCGCCCGCCGCCCTGGGCGCAGGTTCGATCCCGACGGCGCGCCGTAAGGGGAACAGCTACTCCCCGGATGTAAGAGTTTTTCCTGATCGTATGCGTAATTGAGAAGCCTCAAGTCCGCGACCGCAAGTGGGCTCAACCTGTCGATGGAAGCGGGGGAAATACGGGCTCGCAAAGAGCTTCGGAGGACGGCCGTGCAACATTTCGGTAAAGAGCACTTCGAGGCGAGCGGTTCACCGATGTTTTCGGTCGACCTGGCGCGGAAATGGCGAGCGCTCGCGCAGCGCCGCAAAGCGCATCTCGTCGACCTCTACCACAGCGGACGATGGCGGCTCTACTACAGCGAAGCGGATTTTGCGGAGCGCCTCCGGGAGGCCGTCGGCCTGGTCGACCGATGGACCGCCACGGTGCAGGCGGCCGCCGCCGAGGCGGTCGGCACGTCTGCGTTCCATGGACTGTCGTCGGCCGACGAATGGGCGGACATCGATCTCATCCTGCTCGGCCAACTCGAGCCGCTCGGCGAACACGCAGTCGGGCAAGCGCCCGCTCTCATCGACAGCGCTGCGGACAGCAACGTGCAGAGCGCCTGTGAGGGCGGCAGCGCTGGTTCGTCTCCCGAAACCGGGGTCGACGACGCCGGGTTCGCCGAACCGCAGCAGCGCGCCGGGCAACGCCTTCTCGCAGAACGACGCAACCCGCGTGTGCGACAATCGGCGTGGCCCTACCGCCCGGCGCGATCCGTCGACAGTCGCGAGCGCCTGGAAAGGATCGCGCCCGTGCGGAACGCCGGCGATGCGCCGGCGCCGGCGGATCGCAAGATCGCCTAGAGAAGGCGCGGCCGGACGCACTCGTGCGGGCGCGAGCACCCTTGCGAGTGGCCGCGCAACCAAATCTGCCCAGCGGTTGTTGTGTCTCCAGTGTCCTCGGTCCGAAGCGGCTGAAAGGGCGACAACCGACTTGGAGCAAGTACGATGAGGAAGATGATTTTCGCCGCGGCGGCGGCCCTGGCGGCGCTGACGGCCGCCCCAGCCGATGCGGCAAGAGCCGACGAGACGAAGGTCGCGCAAGTGGACGTTCAGATTGGCCCCGGCGGACCGGACCGTGTCTACAGAGAAAGGCGGGACGATCCGGACGTGAGCGTCGGCGTCGGCCCGGGCGGCGTCAGGGTCCGTCCCGGACAGAACTGCCGCGAGGTGAGCACCACGGTGGAGGACGACGACGGCCGCACGGTCACGCGCAGGGAGCAGCGTTGCGATTGAGCAGGCTCCGGCCGTCAACCGGCCGGGGTAAGATTGAAACCCGAGTGAAACCCGCCGGTCTCCCCGGCGGGTTTCGCGTTTGGGGCCAGGCGCACGACGCAGCTTATGCGGCCGCAACCTTCCGGCGACGCCCTCGTCCAACCCGGCGCTCCTGCTACACTCGGCCCGCCGGTCGCGTGAGGCGACCGCTGCTGTGGAGCTTGACCGATGTTCGCTCTATTCGCGGCCATCCCGATTTGCCTTGATGCGGTGCTTTTCGCACAATTGACGATCACCCCGGGGCCGGGCGGGGTTCCGATCGCGCCTGGTCCTCCCGTTCAGGGCTACACCCCAGGCGGAACGGGGCTCGGCGGCACGTTCATCGCGCCCGGCGCGGCCGCGCGCAACGTGCCGGTCTACAGGTTCGGACCGGGCGGGGTGCCCGTGCTGGTCTTGCCGGAGCCGGACCCGGAAACACAAGACTCCATCCTGAAGCGCTATCCCGGATGCGGCTTCGGCCGGCCTTGCCTTCCCGAGAGTTTGGCGCTGACCATCGACAGCCGGAAGGCCGGCGCAGGAACGCCGCCTGCCCCGGATGCGCCGATCAATTCGATCAGGGAGCTGTTCGCCGCGCTGCGCGCATGCTGGGCGCCGCCGGCGCGCGAGCAGGCGCAGGAAGGCATGCAGATGACGGTGCGCTTCAGCTTCCGGCGAACCGGCGACATCATCGCTCCGCCGTTTGTGACTTACACCAAGCCCGGCGCCAAAGCCGATGTGAAACAGACCTATCGGCGCGCGATCGACGAAACGCTCGACCGCTGCAATCGACTGCCGTTTTCCGACACCTTCAGGGCCGCGATCGCGGGCCGCCCGATCAGCGTCCGGTTCATCGACGACCGCAGCATGGCGGCGGCGCCGCAGTAGCATGCGCGGCGCCTGCAGCCCACGCCAGCGGCGACCCTGAGCCCCGCGCCGGCCGAACGCGTGTCATGTCGTCGTTCCTTCCAAGCTGCTCTAGCCCTGGTCGGCCGTCGGGATTCTCTGCTCGTGAACGCCGCGCTGTTGCATCGCATAGGCTTCGCGCACGAGAATATGGGTGGCGACCTCGTTCTCGGTCCGCCCGAGCTTCCCAAGCGTCGCGAGCAGAACCAGATAGTTGAACGTCTCATCCGGCAGGGTCAGACTGATCGGCCGGGCCTCCGAACGATTTTCAGGTCGCGCCATTGCATCACTCCACAATTATAACGCCGTTATAATGCCATTTTAACCCTTGTTAAGCGAATCGAATCGTGACAGGTTTGATTCCGCCGCACCACTGCGAAAGTGACGCCAGCAAGGCTGCTTCCGTGGCGAGTGCGGCAGGGCTGTCCTAGCCCACATTCACCGACCTGCTTGATGCGCCTCGAACCTCGCCGGCTCACCGCCGAGAAGCGAGCACGTCCTCTTTCATGCCGGGCGCCGGCAAGCAGGTCTGTGGCCTTTCCCCTGCGCGATGGCGACGGGGCGAAGGGACGGCAGTGTTTGTGTTCGTGTTGCGAGTGAGCGTGCCACGCGTAGGGCCAGGGCCGGAAATCGCCGGTCGCCGGCCTCGGACTCAGTATTCCCAACGCAAGGCCATCAACATGTTCGCGAACCGTGAAACCTGGAATTCGGAGCGCATCGAGCAACTCAAGCGCTGCTTCCAAGCCGGGCTTTCGAGCAGTCAGATAGCCCGCGAAATGGGCGTGACCCGCAACGCGGTGATCGGCAAAGTGAGCCGCCTCGGCCTGTCGCGGCCCAAGGACGCCCTCGCCAACACGCTGGAGCAAAAGCGCGCCGCGCGGCTTGCGCGCCCGAAGCGTCCACGCATGAGCGTATTCGCGCAACATCGCGTGCTGACAAAGGCGTATCCCGGACCGCAGGCGGCGGGCGAAGCCGTCCCCATTCATAGCGGCCGCGGATGCACGCTGCTGGAGCTCGGCCGGGAAAAGTGCCGCTGGCCGATCGACTGCTCCGACGGCAATGACGTTTACTTCTGCGGAAACGAGCCCGTGCCGGGACTACCCTATTGCGCGGGGCATGCGCGGATCGCCTACCGGCCGACAGGTCGGCAGCGCAGCGACGCGCACGTGTGAGCGATCCTGCGCGCAGACGAGAACTCGCGTCAGGTCTGCGCGCTTTCCGGTGGTATCGCTTACCCGAGCCCGAGAAACTGCTTGATCTGACGCATGCTCGTTTCGGCGTCCTTCTTGTCGTTCGCCGGCAGCGCCCAGCCCTCGCCGGCGCGCGAGATCAGGACGGTGCTGCAGACCTCGACGCCGGACGACCGGTCGACGGCCGTATCGACGGTGGCGTCGACGATCTCGGCGAGCGTTTTCTCGAGCGGAGCCCGGTTCCACAACAGCATCTTGCGTTGCATGCTGACCTTGCCCGCTTCCTTGTCGAGCGTCAGCGTCGTCGAACCCGACCGCAGCACCAACCGCTGCGGCGTGCTTTCGATGGCAGCCATGGCGTTTCTCCAACCGCGTTTTCTTTACCGCTTGTTAAGCCTAGCAACGCTTCAGAGCTGGAACAATCGAATCCGGCTTGGTTGCCGCCGTGGGCTCGTGCAAAGCTTTTGATACTCCCCGCAGAAAGCCTGGGCTGCTCATTTGACCGAGCACATCTCTAGCCGACATAGGTATCGCATGCCGCCGACCTTTACCGTCCAAATCGCATGGGGCGACTGCGACGAGCAGGGCATCGTCTATTATCCGAATTATTTCTATTGGATGGACAGCGCCTTCCAGGCGCTGTTGCGCAAGGCCGGACTGAGTCTGCGGATTATCCGAGAGCAGTTCGGCGCGATCGGCATTCCGCTCGTGGAGGCGAAGGCGCGCTTTCATGCTTCCGCGACGCACGAAGACGCACTCGCGATCGAGGCGGAGGTGTCGCAGTGGGGACGGACAAGCTTCAAGGTGAGCTACCGGGGATTTCGCGCGCGGGACATCGTGTTCGAAGGCGTCGAGGCGCGCGTGTGGGCGGTCAAGACCGGCGAAAGCTCGGTCGCGTCGGCGCCGATCCCGGAAGCGTTCCGCAGCGCGCTGACTTCGGCAGGCGCATCCGCCTAATTAGAGCGTGATGATTTCCGCTTGGATCGTTCCACCCTCAGTGGTCATGCTCCGCGGAAGCGGGGCATCCAGTAAGCATGGAGCGCGTTTGTGTTTACTGGATCGCCCGCCTTCGCGGGCGATGACGGCAGGAGATCGGTCGAACCCACGTCAATTCATCCTGCTTTAGCAGGCTCAACACCCGCCGTCGCTTTTTGGACGCAATTCGAGGGCCTGCGTTGCGGATTCGCCGGTTCGCGGCGCGCCAGACCGTGCGCGAACCTCCGGTTTGCCCCGCAGCCGTCATAATGATGTCATTGCCTCAGGTGTGATCGTGACTATATTCGGCGCATGTCCGCGGGCCGCAATGGCCCGCGTTCCGTTTCCGGGAAACACAATGAAGCTTCGCAACGTCGCCATCATCGCCCATGTCGACCACGGCAAGACAACGCTGGTCGACCGGCTCCTGCAGCAATCGGGCGCGTTCCGCGAAAATCAGCGCGTGGCCGAGCGCGCGATGGATTCCAACGACCTCGAACGCGAGCGCGGCATCACCATCCTCGCCAAGGTGACCTCGGTCGTGTGGAATGACGTGCGCATCAACATCGTCGACACGCCGGGCCATGCCGATTTCGGCGGCGAGGTCGAACGCATTCTCAACATGGTGGACGGGGCGATCGTGCTGGTCGACGCCGCCGAGGGTCCGCTGCCGCAGACGAAGTTCGTGGTGTCGAAGGCGCTCAAGGTCGGGCTGAAGCCGATCGTCGCGATCAACAAGGTCGACCGCTCGGACGCGCGGCCCGATGTGGTTGCGAGCGAGGTGTTCGACCTGTTCGCAGCCCTCGATGCGCACGAAGACCAGCTCGATTTCCCGGTGCTGTACGGCTCCGCCAAGGAAGGCTGGATGGCCACGAGCATCGATGGGCCGAAAACCTCGATGGCGCCCTTGTTCGACCTCGTCCTCGCCCATGTCGCGCCGCCGCAGGTCGAGGACGGTCCGTTCCGCATGATCGGCACCATTCTCGAGGCCAATCCCTATCTCGGCCGGCTCGTCACCGGCCGCATCACCGCGGGCTCGATCAAGCCCAACCAGGCGGCCAAGGTGCTCGACCGTCACGGCGCGCTGATCGAGCAGGGACGCGTGTCGAAGGTGCTCGCCTTCCGCGGGCTGGAGCGCCAGCCGATCGATGAGGCGTTCGCGGGCGACATCATCTCGGTCGCGGGACTTCCCGAGGCGACCGTCTCGCACACGATCTGCGCGCCGGAGGTGACGACCCCCCTCCCCGCCCAGCCGATCGATCCGCCGACGCTCTCGATGACGTTCCGCATCAACGATTCGCCGCTCGCCGGAACCGAAGGCGACAAGGTGCAGAGCCGCGTCATCCGCGATCGGCTGCTGCGCGAAGCCGAGGGCAATGTCGCGTTGCGCATCAGCGAATCTCCGGAGAAGGACGCGATGGAGGTCGCCGGGCGCGGCGAGTTGCAGCTCGGCATTCTGATCGAGACGATGCGGCGCGAGGGCTTCGAACTGTCGGTGTCGCGGCCGAAGGTGCTGTTCGAGCGCGATCCCGAGAACGGCGCGCTGCTCGAGCCGATCGAGGAGGTCGTGATCGACATCGACGAGGAATATGCCGGCATCGTCGTGCAGAAGCTGTCCGAGCGCAAGGGCGAGATGATCGAGATGCGCCCGTCCGGCGGCGGGCGCGTGCGGCTCGTCTTCTATGCGCCGACGCGCGGGCTGATCGGCTACCAGGGCGAGCTTCTCACCGACAGCCGCGGCACCGCGGTGATGAACCGGCTGTTCCACGGCTATGCGCCGCACAAGGGCGACATCCAGGGTCGGCGCACCGGCGTGCTGCTCGCCAATGATCAGGGCGATGCCGTCGCCTATGCGCTGTGGAACCTGGAAGATCGCGGGCCGATGATGATCGAGCCCGGCTGGAAAGTGTATCGCGGCATGATCGTCGGCGAGCACACGCGCGGCAACGACCTCATCGTCAACGTGCTCAAGGGCAAGAAGCTCACCAATATCCGCACCACCGCCAAGGACGAGGCGGTGCGCCTCACCCCGCCGATCCGCATGACGCTGGAAAAGGCGCTCGCCTATATCGAGGACGACGAGCTCGTCGAGGTGACCCCGAAATCGATCAGGCTGCGCAAGCGCATCCTCGATCCCAACGACCGCAAGAAGGAAGAGCGCCGGCGCGAGGTGGAAGAGGTGTGAGTTCGCCTAACGCTGGCGATATCGCGCTTGGTAAAGACTAAGCACACTTGGAGTTGAACTTCGTAGATTGACCGTACAAGAGAGAGGCTATGGCTGATCGCGTTATTCTCGATTGCATGGTTTATGACGCTGTCGCCCAGGATCGTCGTCTGAAGCAGCTAATTGAGCAATGCCAACGTGTTTGCAGCCTTTTCGTTTTATCCACGCATGTCGAGACCGATCAGTTGGCCGCGATTCCCGCGGACAAGGATATCGGTCAGGCGAATGCAGTAAGCGTCGAGCCGATTCCGACACCAGTGTGCATCATCGATCATTCTCGGATTGACCGAAGCCGGATCGGAACCGATGCGCTAAACGCAGCGTATACAAAACTGCGGATCGGGAATCCCAAACACACTGACGACGCTATAATTGGCACCACCGCGGTTTCCGATGCCGACATTCTGGTGACCGACGATAAGGGCTTTAGAAACAGATTTAAAAAGCTCAGAAGCAGCGTGCGAGTGATGTCATCTGCGGAGTTCGCGACTTATCTGGAAGAGCTGCTGAAGGCAGCACCCGCGTGCCCACGACCCTGACCTGCCCCGCCTGCGGAATGGCGACATCGCAGCAACGTCTCTATCGCAAGAACGGCTGCGATATTTTTCGTTGCGCGGCGTGCGGGCTCGGCCGCACGGAGAGCGCCGAAAACTTCGATCCGTCCGCCTATTACACCGGCGGCTATTTCTCCGGCGAGCATGCCGACGGCTATGCCGACTATGTCGGCGCGGAACAGGTGCTGCGCCGCGAGTTCGCCCGCACCGTGCGCGTTCATTCGCACATTTGTCCCGCGCGGACGGCTGCTCGAACTCGGCTGCGCCTACGGGTTCTTCCTGCAGGAGGCGCAGCAGCGCTACGACGTGTGCGGCATCGAACTCGCCGCAGACGCCGCCGAGTTCTGCCGCAGCCGCGGCCTCGACGTCGTCACCGGCCTTGCCGACGCGCCGACGCTCGATCGCCTGGGCCCGCCGTTCGACGTGATCGTCCTGCTCGACGTGATCGAGCACCTGCCGCAGCCGCACGAAACGCTTGCGCTCGCCGCGCAACGACTCGCGCCGGGCGGGATCATCGTCCTCACGACCGGCGATTTCGGCTCGCTCGCCGCGCGCGCCCTCGGCGCGGGCTGGCGGCTGATGACGCCGCCGCAGCACCTGTGGTTCTTCACCGCGGAGAGCTTCCGCCGGCTGGCGCGCCAGACCGGACTCGGCGTGGAGCGTATCGATCACCCCTGGAAAACCGTGCCTCTCTCGCTCATTCTGTTCCAGGTCCGCCGCATGCTGGGCCTGCGCGCCGACGCACGCGCAGGGTCGAGCCGGGTCGGGCTGCCGGTCAATCTGTTCGATGCGATGCGCGTCGTGTTGCGGAAAGGATGATATTGGTCCGTCCCCCGTCTGGACCCAGGATCAGCGGCGCGCGGTTTCACGGTGCGCCGCGTCCGGGGCGCGCGACGACACGGATCGAGCGGTTATGAACAGCGGATTGAGCCTCTCCCAGATCGCGCTGCTGGCCGCCTATGCGGTCGGGATGGCGGGCGGCCAGCTATTGTTCAAGACGGCGGCCCTGCAATTGCCGGGCGACGGCCCGCTCGCGACGCGGCTCGCCGGTCTCCTGCAGAACGGGTTTTTCCTCGGCGCGGTCGCGCTCTACGCGGCGCTCTCCGTACTTTGGGTCTGGGTCCTGACCTTCACGCCGCTGTCGCGCGCCTATCCGTTTGTCGCGATCGCCTTCGCGCTCACCCCCTTGCTCGGCGGACTCGTCTTCGCCGAGCCGCTCTCGGCGCGGCTGCTGATCGGCCTCGCGGTCGTCGTCGGCGGCCTCTTTCTGGTCGCGGGATGACGCGTCGTGGCATCGAGCGACCGCATCGTCGTCGTGATCGCCGCCTACAACGAGGCGTCGGTGATTGCGTCCGTGGTGGCCGGACGTGCGGCGCGCCTCCTATCCCGCCGTGGTGGTCGATGACGGCTCGACCGACGCGACCGGCGACGTCGCCGCCCGCGCCGGCGCGTGCGTCGTCACCCATCCGGTCAATCTCGGTCAGGGCGCCGCGTTGCAGACCGGCCTCGACTTTGCGCTCGCGCAAGGCGCGGACGTCATCGTCACCTTCGACGCCGACGGCCAGCATCGCGCCGCCGATATCGCCCCGCTGATCGCGGCGCTCGCCGCGAACAAGGCGGACTACGCGCTCGGCAGCCGCTTTCTCGGCGACGCGGTCAATCTGCCGCGCAAACGCCGGCTGATGCTGACGGCGGCGACCCGGTTCACGCGGCTGACCACCGGGCTCGACCTCACCGACACGCATAACGGCTTGCGCGCGATGACGCGGCGCGGGGCCTCCCGCATCGGGCTGAAGCAGAACCGCATGGCGCACGCCTCGGAAATCCTGCACCAGATCGCGCAGAGCGGCCTTCCCTATGTCGAGGTGCCGGTGACCATCGAGTACAGCGCCTATTCGCTCGGCAAGGGCCAGACGCTCAGCGAGTTGCTCGCGATCCTGATCGATCTGTTCGCGCGACGGATGCACCGATGATCGCCCAGCTTCTTCTCACCGCGATGCTGTTCGCCATCCTGCTCTATGCTTGGCGAACCTATCGGCTGGCGCCGGCGGTCGGACTGCTCGCCGTCGCCGCGGCGCTGGCGGGGCTTTATTTCGTCTGGTTCCCCGCGCATGCGACCGCGCTCGCGGAGTTCGTCGGCATCGGCCGCGGGGTCGACCTCATCGTCTATACCTGGGTCGTCATCAGCCTGCTGATGCTGCGTCAATCTGCATCTCAAGCTGCGGGCGCAGATGGAGGTGATCACCGCGCTTGCGCGCACGATCGCGCTGGCGAATGCGGCGCGGGCGCTGTCGGAGGGCGCGCCGCCGGAGGGCGCGCTGTCGGAAGGCGACCGCCTGCGCACGGTGCCGCCGGAGTGATCGCGCCGCGCGGGCGCGGTCGCCGCAGCATCAACGGAACCAGGTGGGTCGACGCTTCTCGGTCTTTCCGGCCGTATCGAGATCGGTCCCGCTGTCGGCTTCCGTCCCCGGATCGTCTGGCGCATGCACGAGCGGGATAATCGGCTCAACCGCGCCGTCGCCTGATTTCACCGGCTTATCATGCCCCGCCGTTGACGCCGCCACGCTCGGCGGCGGCGTTTTGCTCCACGCACGCGTGTAGGCCGCGGTCCGCGCCGGCACGACGACCGGGCTGGAGGCGGTTTCGGTATCGACCGGAGCGGCCGGAGCCGCGGTCACCGCCGCGGGCGCCGGCAGCGTCGCGCGCATACGATCGTTCTCGATGATGGGTCCGTGCGGACCGAGATCGGCAATCGGAATGCGCCACTCGAACGCGTCGAGCCGTCCGGTCGCCGGCGAAACGGGCATCCAGGCGTTCGACACAAGGCCGTCCGCCGTCCAGGCCGGATCGCGCTGCGCGTTGAGCGCGCGCGCCATCCATTCGCGCGAGCGCCCGATATCTCCGCTTTCTCTTTCCTCCAGCTCCGCCATGAGCGCCGCGACGCGCTGCGTGGGATTGTCGAGCAGCGGCGCGAGGCTTTCGCGGACCAGGCCGAACTGCTGCGCGTCGAGCGCGGCGCGCGCGACCGCGAGCGCGGTCTCCGGATGATTGGGAGCGAGCCGAGCAAGGCTGCGGATGCGGCTGAGCCGCTCGCGGCTCGATTGGCGCGGACGGATTTCGGAATAGACGGCGGCGAGATCGGGATGCGGATTGACCGCCCAGGCGCGCTCGATCACGCGGCTCGCCCTGCGGGCTTTTCCCGCTTCGGCCAGGAGCCGCCCGGCGAGCGCGGCAGCCGGAACGAGCCCGGGTGACAATTTCAGTGCGAGCAGCGCAAGCCCCTTCGCCGTCTCGCGATCGGTTTCGCCCGACAAAGCGCGACCGGTCAGCAGCACGGCGCGTTGTCGCCTGTACAGGTCCTGCGTCAACAGCCCGTTGTGCATATTGCTTTCGAGCGCCGCGAGCGCCCCGGTCCAGTCCCCGTCCGCGCAGCGATATTGCAGGACCGCCTCCGCCGCCCAGGCGAGCGTGCGCTCGGTCTTGACCGCCTCCTCCGCATAGGAGCGAGCAGCCGCAGGATCGTTGCGGCGCTGAGCCTCGATGAACAGGCCATGCAGCCCGAGCAGCTTGGTGTCGCTCCGCTTGGACATCGTGCGGAAGTTCCGCTCCGCCTCGGTTCCGTCCCCCGCAAGCTGCGCCGTCTGCGCTCCGAGCAGGAGGGCAAGCGGTTCGTTCGGCATGAGCCGGCGCGCTTCCTGAGCGCAGCGGCGGGCCGCCGGCGCATCGCCAGCGCCGATCGCGATGATGCCGCGCGAAATTGCGCGATAGCCGCGATTGATGCGGCGGTTCGAGCGAAAGCCGGATAACGTCCGGGGCGCCCGGACCAAGCCGTTCAGTATGGACCAGACCAGGATTGCGGCGGCGACGAGTATCGCCAGCGCCGCCGCGCCCACCATGACTGACGTTTCGATCTGGTAGCCGAGCCAGGTGATGGCGATGTCGCCCGGCCGATCGGCAAGCCACACCGCGCCGAGCGCGAGCGCGGCGACGCCGAGCAAAAACAGAAGGACGCGTGTCATCGTCTCCCGTCCTATGGATTGGCGAGCGCCGCGAGCGCCGCATTCTCGGTCCGCTGGGCGGCGGCGACCGCCGCCTCACGTCCTTCGGCCTTCTTCATCCAGGCGGCGGCCGGCGCGCGCGCGGATTCGGGAAGCTTGCGCAGCTCCGTCAGAGCGGCGGCGAGGTCGGCCTGCTTGGCCTTTACTTCGATGCGCGCGACCACGGCCGTGACATCGTCGCCCGCGACCGCGCTCACCGGACGGACGCGCACGAGCCGCTCGGCATGCGCCTGCAGGCGCTCGAGATAGCCGGTGTCGGGGGCGACAGCAGCATTGCCGGTCCCCGCCAGTTGGGGCGCGAGCGCCGCAAGCTCGCGGCCGAGCGCTTCCGCCGTCGGCACGCCGGTCGCGGCAAAAGGTTCGAGCGGAGCAAGCAGCTGCGCGTCGGGCGCCAACGCCGTCGCCGCCTTGAACTCGCCCGAATACGGGGCCCCGCGCTCGACCGCGCTGCGCAGCCCCGAGGCGACGAGCGCGAAACGGACCGCACGGTCGCCGGCTGCGGTTGTCTCCGTGCCGCGCGCGAGCGTTTGCTGCAGGGATGTCGTGGTCTGCTCGACCGATTGCTGCAGCGACGCCGCAGTCCGCTGCAGGGATGCGACGCGCTCGGCGAGCGCGTCGAATTCCGCCTTGCCGATGGCGGGGGGCTGCTGCCGCGCAGTCGCTCCCTGTTCCGCGCCGGCGCGGACCGCAGCCTCGGCGCGCGCGCGCAGCTTGCTGCATGGCGGATGCGGTTTCGTCGGCGCGGCGATCGAGCAGCGCGAGCCCGTCGGCGAGCGATTTCGCCACCGCCTCCAAAGCAGCCAGGCGCTGGGCGAGCGCCGGATCGGGCGTCGCCGGCTCGCCTTCGGCCGGCGGCGTCGCCGCAGCCGCGGCTCCGGAATCGGGCGGCGCAGCCGCAAGCGCGGCCTCCACCTTGGCCAGTCGCGCGGCAAGCTCGTCCGCCCTCAGCGGCTCGCCGGTGGACGGCACCCCGCGCGTGCTCAGGTCGCGCACCGCAAGCTCGACCGCGCCGAGCCGCGCCCACAGCACGTTCGTGAGTCCTTCGTCGGACATATAGGTGAGCCAGGTATAGCCCATGGCCAGCGCGACCAACGCCCCGCCGATCAGGCCGGACGCGAGCATCGCGCCCCACGGCGTGCGGCGGCGTTCGCGCCCCGCCGTCTGCGTCTCCGGCGCGAGTGCGGGCGCGCAAGCTCCGGCGCGCTCTCCGGCGATTCGGCCGCGTCGCGCGTTACCCCGTCTTCCGCTCCATCGGTCGTGGCGCGCGTTTCCGCGTCCTCGACGCCGTATGTCTCGGACCGCGTGTCTGCGCCCCGCGCTATCGGTCGTGGCGCGCGTTTCCGCGTCCTCGACGCCAAAGGTCTCGGAGCGTGTCTCCGCGCCTTCGGCGCCGGAGCTTGCCGCGCGCGTTTCCGCGTCTTCGACGCCATAGGTCTCGGAGCGCGTTTCCGCGCCTTCCGCGCCGGAAGTCGCGTCAGCTGGAGCGCCCACTTCCGTGACAACCTCCGGAGCGGCATCCGCCGTGCGTGCTCCGGAGCGGCATTCGCCGTAGGCTCGTCCGGAGAGGCATGCGCCGTAGTATCCGCGGGAGTGGTCTGCGCCATCGTCTCCTCCGTGCGGCATCCACCGGCGTGTCGCCGCTGCCCGGCCGTGCGGCGCTTTCGGTCGACGGTTCGGCCGCGGCCGATTCTTCCTGCGGAAATTTCCCGCACGAGCCGTCAACGGGCGCTTTTTCTTATGGGCCATCACTGGCTCCCAACCTTCATTGCATAGTGTAAAAGGGCATACTGCGCCCGTGCCGCCGCGGCAACCTTATGCTTGGTCGAGCAGTCGCAACAGCGATTGCTGATCCGGTCGGCGCGCCACTTCGACCCGCTCGGCGCCGGCCGCGATCAGCGGCGCGGCGACCTCGGCCGAAAGGCAGAGATGCCTGAGCGCGAGTCCCTGTTCGCGCAGGCCATCCGCCTCGATCGCGGCGAGGAAAACCTCGGCCGAGCGTTTGGAAAAATGCAGCACGCCGTCGATGCGATCGTTCGCAAGCGCGGACCGCGCCACGTCGGGAAGCCGCGTCGCGGCGATCGCCCGGTAGATCGGGACGGTGCGTACGACGAACCCGTATTGCCCGAGCAGCGCTTCGAGATCGCCGGCGCGATCCTCGCCGGCGAGATAGAGAATCGGCTTCGTGCGGTCGACCAGCCGGCCCACAATGAGGCCGGCAAGCGCGGCGACGTCGCCATAGGCCGATTGCACCTCGGCGAAGGCGGCGGCATGCGCCACCTCTTCGGTGCGGGCGCCGACGGTGAAGACCGGCACGCGCAGGAGACGCGCTTTCGCCGGATGCGCGACAAACGCGCTCACCGCATTCGCGCTGGTGAAGACGATCGCCGCCCACGGCCCTTCGCCGATCGGCGCGTCGAGGATCGGCGCGATGCGCAGCAGCGGCGCCACAAGCGCCTGACGCCCGCGCTCGCGCAGCGCCTTGGCGGTGCGCTCCGCGTCAGGCTCCGGACGGGTGACGAGGAGCAGCATCGGTTCAGCCGAAAAAACCCGGGCCGCCGCGCTGCTTCAGCTCGGCCCCGGCATCCTGCCCGAGTGCGGCGGCGTCGCCGACAAGCCCGGAGCGGCTCGTTTCGTGGGCTGCGCTGCCGTCCGGCTTCACGATCAGCCCGCGCAGGGAGAGCGCGCCGCCAGCGATGCGCGCATGCCCCGCGATCGGCGTCTTGCACGAGCCGTCCAGCGCGGCGAGAAATGCCCGCTCCGCAGTGAGCGCCGCCATCGTGTCGGCATCGTTGATCGCGGCGACGAGGGCGCGCGTGCGCGCGTCGTCGGCGCGCGTCTCGATCGCGATCGCGCCCTGCCCCACCGCCGGCAGGAACTCATCCACCGAAAACACCGAGCTTGCCGCCTCGGTCAGACCGAGACGCTTCAGGCCGGCGAGCGCGAGCAAGGTCGCGTCGACCTCGCCCGCGTCGAGCTTGCGCAAGCCGCGTCTCGCACATTGCCGCGCAAGGAGACCACCTGCAGGTCGGGCCGCAGCCGGCGGACAATCGCCTGCCGCCGCAACGACGCGGTGCCGACGATCGCGCCGCGCGGCAAGTCCGACAGGCTCGTCGCCCTGCGGCTGATGAAGGCGTCGCGCACGTCCTCGCGCTCGAGAAAGGCGGTGACCACGAGGCCGGGCGGCAGCACGGTCTCCATGTCCTTCGCCGAATGGACCGCGAGATCGACCTTGTTCTCGAACAGGGCCTGCTCGATCTCCTTGGTGAACAGGCCCTTGCCGCCGACTTCGGCGAGCGGCCGGTCCTGGATCGCGTCGCCCGAGGTGCGGATCACGCATACTTCGATCGCCGCGGAGGCGAGATCATGCGCCGCCGCGAGCCGCGCGCGCACTTGCTCGGCCTGCGCGAGTGCGAGCGGACTGCCGCGCGTTCCGATCCGCAGCGAGGAGGTGGTCGAGGATTGCGTCATGCGACTTCGCAGTGCTAGGCCGTCACTATAGTCGTTATATGGGCGCCTCGCGCCTTGGCAACGCATATCGGGGGCGGAATCGAACCGCCGGAGGCAATGATCGTTCTCGGCATCGAGACGACCTGTGACGAGACGGCGGCGGCGGTCGTGGAACGCCGGCCGGATGGTCGCGCGCAAATTCTATCCAACATCGTGCTCTCGCAGATCGAAGCGCATGCCGCCTTCGGCGGAGTGGTGCCGGAGATCGCGGCGCGCGCCCATGTGGAGGTTCTCGATATCCTGATCGGCCAGGCAATGCGAGAGGCCAATCGTAATTTTGCGAATCTCGACGGGGTCGCCGCAGCCGCCGGGCCTGGGCTGATCGGCGGCCTCATTGTCGGCCTGACGACGGCGAAGGCGATCGCGCTCGTGCATGAAAAGCCGCTGATCGCCGTCAATCATCTCGAAGCGCATGCGCTGACCGCGCGGCTCACCCACGGCACGCCGTTCCCCTATTGCCTGTTTCTTGCTTCCGGCGGGCACACGCAGGTCGTCGCCGTGCTCGGGGTCGGCGACTATGTGCGGCTCGGCACCACGCTCGACGATGCGATCGGCGAGGCGTTCGACAAGACCGCGAAGGTTCTCGGTCTCGGCTATCCGGGCGGCCCGGAGGTCGAGCGCTGCGCCGCGCGCGGCGATCCGATGCGTTTCGCGCTTCCGCGGCCGATGGTCGGGCGGAGCGACGCCGATTTCTCGCTGTCCGGGCTCAAGACGGCGCTGCGGCTCGAAGCGGAGCGAATTGCGCCGCTTTCGGAACAGGACGTGGACGATCTCTGCGCCTCTTTCCAGCAGGCCGTCGCCGAAATGGTGATCGACCGCCTGCATTTCGGACTTCGCATATTCGAGAAGCAATTCGGGCCGGCGACGGCCCTCGTCGCCGCCGGCGGCGTCGCCGCCAACCAGGCGATCCGCGGCCTGCTGCATCATGTCGCGATGGAAGTGGGGACCGTGCTCGTGCTCCCCCCGCCCGAACTGTGCACCGACAATGGAGCGATGATCGCCTGGGCCGGCGCCGAACGGCTGGCGTACGGGCTGATCGACACGCTGGAGACGGGCCCGCACGCGCGCTGGCCGCTCGATCAGGTTCGCGGGCCGGACCGGCTGGCGGCGAACGCATCGCCCGCCTGATGCCCAGCGCCAAGGTCAAGTTCGATCGCATCGCCGTGGTCGGCGCGGGCGCCTGGGGCTCCGCCCTCGCCGGCGTCGCGGCCCGCGCCGAGCGGGCGGTCACGCTGATCGCCCGCTCCGAGCAGGCCGCCGCCAATATTCGCGCCCAGGGCGAGAGCCCGCGCCTGCCAGGCGTGAAGCTTGATCCGCGCATCGTGGTGGCCGCCGGCGCGGCGGCGGCGGCCTCCGCCGAGGCCGTGCTCCTGGTCGTGCCCGCGCAGACGCTGCGCTTCCTCGCCGCCTCGCTGGCCCCGGCGATTCGCCCGGGCACGCCGGTCATCGCCTGCGCGAAGGGCATCGAGCGGGGCTCGCGCGCCTTCATGAGCGAGGTGATCGCCGCCTGCATTCCCGCGGCGGTTCCGGCGATTTTGTCCGGTCCGAGTTTCGCCGCCGACGTGGCGCGCGGGCTGCCGACCGCGGTCACGCTCGCCGCCCGCGACGCCGACATCGCCGAGGCGCTGGTGCAGGCGCTCGGCACGCACACCTTCCGCCCCTATCACTCGACCGATCTGCGCGGGGTCGAAATCGGCGGCGCCGCCAAGAACGTGCTGGCGATCGCGGCCGGCATCGCGGCGGGACGCAGGCTCGGCGCGAGCGCGGCCGCGGCGCTCACCACGCGCGGCTTCGCCGAGCTGATCCGGTTCGGCCGTGCCTTCGGCGCGCGTCCGGAGACGCTGACCGGATTGTCCGGCCTGGGCGACCTCATCCTCACCTGCTCGACGCCCCAGTCGCGCAATTTCTCCTTCGGCGTCGCCATCGGCGAGGGCATGTCGCCCGCGGAAGCGTCGCGCGAAAGGCTGGCGGAGGGGGCATTCACCGCCTCCGCCCTCGTCGAGATGGCGAAGGAAGCGGGCATGGACATGCCGATCGCAAGCGCCGTCGACTCCGTGCTCGAAGGCCGTCTCAGCGTCGATGAGGCGATGGAGGCCCTGCTCGCGCGCCCGTTCAAGGCGGAGGATTAGCGATGGCGCACTGGCTGGTGAAGACCGAGCCCTCGGCCTGGTCGTGGGACGACCAGGTCAAGGCGGGCGCCAAGGGCGAGCCGTGGACCGGCGTGCGCAATCACACCGCCAAGCAGAACCTGGTGAAGATGAAACAGGGCGACCGCGCCTTCTTCTATCACTCGGGCGAGGAGAAGAGCATCGTCGGCGTCGTCGAGGTGTTGCGCGAGGCCTATCCGGACCCGACCGCGAAACCGGGCGAGCCTTGGGTGGTGGTGGACCTGAAGGCGGTCGGCCCGCTGCCGCGCCCCGTGACGCTCGCCGACATCAAGGCCGAGCCGCGGCTCAAGGACATGGCGCTGGTGAAGCTCTCGCGGCTGTCCGTGCAGCCGGTGACCGCGCCGGAATGGAAGCTTGTTGCGAAGATGGGCGGGATGGAGTGAGCCTTTCCCGCTAACCCGCGCCGTCTGGTTTCGGAACCCTGCGTCGTCATGCCCGCGCTGGCCCACGGCTGTCCGGTTGAGTTTCGCCGGAAGTGACGCAAGTCCCTGTACCGCATGATCCGCCGGCGCTTTCCGGGTTCGGGACACGGCCGCGCGAACCCGTTCTTCGTCATCGTCCGCGCAGGCGGACGATCCAGTAGCCCCGGTCTTTGAGGGATTTCCAAACGTTCGTCGTGTTTACTGGATGCTCCGCTTGCGCGGAGCATGACGATCGGAGGGGACGAACCGGACGTCCGTGGGACGAGCCCGGCCCTGACAGGGAAAGGAGGCGGCCAAGCGCGACGGGTCAATGCCCGAGCGCTTCCTTGAGCGTCTTCAGGTGATCGAGCCGCGCGGCGGCCTTGTTGCGATCCGCGTCGGTCTTGGCGTCGGCGACGTCTTCCTCGGCGTCCTTGATCGCCTGTTGGATCCTGTCGGGCTCGATCTCGTCGACCGGCACCACCTCCTGCGCCAGGACGGTCACCCCCCTCGCGCTCACCTCCGCGAAGCCGCCGCGCACGACGATCATCACCGGCGCAGTCTGGTCGGAATGAATCGTCAGCACCCCGGGGCGAATGCGTCGCCACCATCGGCGCGTGCCCCGCGAGCACGCCGAAATCGCCCTCTTCCCCGGGCACGTCCACCTGGGTGACCTCGCCGGAGAACATCAGCCGTTCCGGCGACACCAGTTCGAAATGGAAGGTGGTCATGTAAACGCCTCGGAGTCCGTATGGATGGCCGGAACAAGCCCGGCCATGGCGATCATGCTTGCATCGAAAACGCTACGCCGCCTCGGCGGCCAGCCGCTTGCCCTTCTCGACCGCCGCCTCGATGGTGCCGACCATGTAGAAGGCGGCCTCCGGCAGGTGGTCGTATTTGCCCTCGCACAGGCCCTTGAAGCCCTTGATCGTGTCGGCGAGTTCGACGAACACGCCGGGCGAGCCGGTGAACACTTCGGCCACATGGAAGGGCTGCGACAGGAAGCGCTCGATCTTGCGCGCGCGCGCGACGGCGATCTTGTCCTCTTCCGATAGCTCGTCCATGCCGAGAATGGCGATGATGTCCTGCAGCGCCTTGTAGCGCTGGAGGATCTGCTGCACCTGGCGGGCGACCGCGTAGTGCTCCTCGCCGACGACGCGCGGATCGAGCATGCGCGAGGTGGAGTCGAGCGGGTCGACCGCCGGATAGATGCCCTTCTCGGCGATCGAGCGCGACAGCACCGTGGTCGCGTCGAGATGGGCGAAGGAGGTCGCGGGGGCCGGGTCGGTCAAGTCGTCGGCCGGGACATAGATCGCCTGCACCGAGGTGATCGAGCCCTTGTTGGTCGTGGTGATGCGCTCCTGCAGCGCGCCCATGTCGGTGGCGAGGGTGGGCTGATAGCCCACCGCGGAGGGGATACGGCCGAGCAGCGCTGAGACTTCCGAGCCCGCCTGGGTGAAGCGGAAAATATTGTCGACGAAGAACAGCACGTCCTGGCCCTGGTCGCGGAAATATTCGGCGACGGTGAGCCCGGTGAGGCCGACGCGGGCGCGCGCGCCGGGCGGCTCGTTCATCTGCCCGAACACGAGCGCGCATTTCGAGCCGCTGGTGTCGCCATTGTTCTTCTTCGGGTCCTTGTTCACGCCCGAACTCGATGAACTCGTGATAGAGGTCGTTGCCCTCGCGCGTGCGCTCGCCGACCCCGGCGAACACCGAAAAGCCGCCATGCGCCTTGGCGATGTTGTTGATCAGTTCCTGGATGATCACGGTCTTGCCGACGCCCGCGCCGCCGAACAGGCCCACCTTGCCGCCCTTGGCGTAGGGCGCGAGCAGGTCCACCACCTTGATTCCGGTGCTGAGGATCTCCGCTTCGGTCGACTGTTCGGTATAGAGCGGCGCGTCGGCGTGGATCGGGCGCGTCTCCGTGTGCGGGACGGGGCCGGCCTCGTCGACCGGTTCGCCCACCACATTGATGATGCGCCCGAGCGTGCCGTCGCCGACCGGCACCGCGATCGGCAGGCCGGTGTCGACGACCTCCTGGCCGCGCACGAGGCCTTCGGTCGTGTCCATGGCGACGGTGCGGACGGTCGATTCGCCGAGATGCTGGGCGACCTCGAGCACGAGGCGCTGACCCTGGTTCTGCGTCTCGAGCGCGTTCAGGATCGCCGGCAGTTGATCCCCGAACTGCACGTCGACGACCGCGCCGATCACCTGGGTGACGCGTCCGACCAGTTTACCATTGGCATCCATTGAGGGCTCCTTGAACTTCCGTCCGGGCTATACGACCGACAGCGTGACCGGCACGTTGCCGCGGGTCGCCCGCGAATAGGGGCAGATCGTGTGGGCGTCGTCGACGAGGGCCTGCACCTTGGCCTTGTCGACGCCCGGGAGGGAGACCTTGAGCTCGGCCTTCAGGGCGAAGCTCACTTCGTCCTTCTCGATGGTGACGGCGCAGGTCACCTTCGCGGCGCTCGCATCCACCCCGTGCTTCTTCGACAAAGCAAGGAGCGCCTGTCCAAAGCAGGACGACCAGCCGAGCGCAAACAGCTGCTCCGGATTGTGCCCTTCGCCCGAGCCGCCCAAATCCTTCGGCAGCGCCATTGCGAGCGCCAGTCCGCCATTCTCCAGAACGGAGCGTCCATCGCGTCCGCCCTTCGTCGTCGCCGTCGTTGTGTAGGCCATGGGGTCTCCTGTTAGCCCCTCCGTGCGCCGCTCAAGTCAGTCATTCTTTTTATAGCGCCTCGGCGCCGGAGATGATCTCGATCAGTTCCTTGGTGATCATCGCCTGGCGGGTGCGGTTGTAGGTGAGCGTCTGTTTGCGGATCATCTCGCCGGCATTGCGGGTCGCGTTGTCCATCGCCGACATTTGCGCGCCATAGAACGAGGCCGCGTTCTCCAGCAGCGCGCGGAACAGCTGAACCGAGATGTTGAGCGGCAGCAGCTCGGCGAGGATCTGGTCCTCTTCCGGCTCGTACTCATAGACCGCGCCGCCCGGCTCGGCGGCCATTCCGGGAAACACCGCCGGGATGAGCTGATGGGCGGTCGGGACCTGAGCGATCACCGATTTGAACCGAGAGAAGAAGAGCGTGCATACGTCGAACCCGCCCTGCTCGTAGAGCGCGATGATCTTCCGCGCGATGGCGTCGGCGTGTTCGAAATGGATCTGGCGCACCGCGCGCAGGTCGATCGCCTCGATGATGTGCGCCTCGAAGGTCCGCCTGAGCTGGTCAAGGCCCTTGCGGCCGACGCAGATGATCTTGACCGTCTTGCCCTCGGCCAGCAGGGCATTGGCCTTGTCGCGCGCAAGCCGCACGATGGCCGAGTTGAACGCGCCGCACAGCCCGCGCTCGCCGGTGCAGACGACGAGGAGCTGGACATCGGTCGAGCCGGTGCCGCGCAGGAGCGGCGGCGCCTCGGGATTGTCCTGCGTCGCGCCCGCGATATTGCCCAGCACCCGCTGCATCCGCTCGGCATAGGGCCGCGCCGCTTCGGCCGCCGCCTGGGCGCGGCGAAGCTTGGAGGCCGCGACCATCTGCATGGCCTTGGTGATTTTCTGCGTCGCCTTGGTGGAGGCGATGCGGTTGCGCAAATCCTTCAGGCTGGCCATTCGGGGTTCTCTACGCCTGTCCGGGTTCTTTCTTCGTCATGCCCGGCCTTGTGCCGGGCATCCACGTTTTTCTTGTCGTCTACGCCCGAAACGTGGATGGCCGGGACAAGCCCGGCCATGACGTCAAGCGAAGGTCTTGGCGAAGTCGTCGAGCGCGGCCTTGAGCTTGGCCGCGGTGGCGTCGTCGAGATCGCGCGAGGTGCGGATGGCGTCGAGGATGTCCATGCGCTTGGTGCGCATCAGCGAGAGCAGCCCCTCCTCAAAAGGTCGCACGCTCGAAACCGGCAGCGGATCGAGATAGCCGTTCACGCCGGCATAGATGACGACGACCTGCTCCTCCATCTTCAGCGGCGAGAATTGCGGCTGCTTCAGGAGCTCGGTCAGGCGCGCCCCGCGATTGAGCAGGCGCTGGGTGGTGGCGTCGAGGTCGGAGCCGAACTGGGCGAAGGCGGCCATTTCGCGATACTGCGCGAGTTCGCCCTTAATGCGGCCGGCGACCTTCTTCATCGCCTTGGTCTGCGCCGCCGAGCCGACGCGCGACACCGAAATGCCGACATTCAGGGCCGGGCGGATGCCCTGATAGAACAGGTCCGTCTCGAGGAAGATCTGCCCGTCGGTGATCGAAATGACATTGGTCGGGATATAGGCCGAGACGTCGCTCGCCTGCGTCTCGATGACCGGCAGCGCGGTCAGCGAGCCCGAGCCATAGTCCTCGTTCATCTTCGCCGCGCGCTCGAGCAGGCGCGAGTGCAGATAGAACACGTCGCCGGGATAGGCCTCGCGGCCGGGCGGCCGGCGCAGCAGCAGCGACATCTGGCGATAGGAGACCGCCTGTTTCGACAGATCGTCGTAGAAGATGACCGCGTGCATGCCATTGTCGCGGAAATACTCGCCCATGGTGCAGCCGGTGAACGGGGCGAGGAACTGCATCGGGGCGGGATCGGACGCCGTCGCGGCGACCACGATCGAATATTCGAGCGCCCCGTTCTCCTCCAGCGCCTTGACGAACTGGGCGACCGTCGAGCGCTTCTGCCCGACCGCGACATAGACGCAGTAGAGCTTGATCTTCTCGTCGCCGGTCGCGTTGAGCGGCTTCTGGTTGAGAATGGTGTCGAGGATGATGGCGGTCTTGCCGGTCTGGCGGTCGCCGATGATCAGTTCGCGCTGGCCGCGGCCGATCGGGATGAGCGCGTCGATCGCCTTCAGGCCGGTCGCCATCGGCTCGTGCACCGAGCGGCGGGGAATGATGCCGGGCGCCTTGACATCCACGCGGCGGCGTTCGGCCGCCTCGATCGGCCCCTTGCCGTCGATCGGATTGCCGAGCGCGTCGACCACGCGGCCGAGCAGGCCTTTGCCCACCGGCGTGTCGACGATGGCGCGGGTGCGCTTGACGGTCTGGCCTTCCTTGATCTCGCGGTCATTGCCGAAGATCACGATGCCGACATTGTCGATTTCGAGATTCAGCGCCATGCCGCGCACGCCGTTCTCGAACTCGACCATCTCGCCGGCCTGGACATTGTCCAGCCCGTAGACGCGGGCGATGCCGTCGCCGACAGAGAGCACCTGGCCGACCTCGGAGACCTCGGCCTCCTGGCCGAAATTCTGAATCTGCTCCTTGAGGATCGAGGAGATTTCTGCGGCGCGGATATCCATCAGCCGACCTCTTTCATCGCGTGCTTGAGTGCATTGAGCCGGGTGCGCAGCGAGCTGTCGACCATGCGGCTGCCGAGCTTGACCACGAGCCCGCCGATGATCCCCGGGTCGACCCGCACGTCCACCTGGACGTCCTTGCCGGTGACCGCGTTGAGCGCCGCCTTGATGTCGGCGAGGCGCTTCGGGCTGAGCTTGTCGGCCACGGTGACCTCCGCCGTGACCTCGCCCTTGTGGCGCGCCACCAGCGTGCGGAAGGCCTTGATCATGTCGCGCACGGCGAACAGCCGCCGGTTCGACGCGACCATCTTGAGGAACTTTGCAGCAAGCCCGCCGATCCCGGCCGGATCGAGCACCGCGGCGAGGGCGCGCGTCTGCTGCTCGGCGGTGAACACCGGACTGCGCACGAGGCGCAGCAGATCGGGGCTCTCCCCCATCAGGCTCTCGAAGCGGTCGAGATCGCTCTTCACCGAGTCGATCGCATTGCCTTCGAGCGCCAGTTCGAACAAGGCGGTCGCATAACGGCCCGCCATTCCCGATACGGTCGGATCTGGTCCTGCCACGGCGCTCTCTTTCGGCTTGCGACGACCAGGTCCGGCGCGTTGAGGAATCGCGCGTAAGTCCTGGCGCAAGCGGGACTTAGAGTATGGGAGCGTTGCGGAGCGACGGGCGCTCCGAGAAATCGCGCGTGTGCTAACACAGCGCCGGAGGCGGTGCAATATGGCGCGCGGCCGCGCCGCGCAATAACCGCGTGCATTACTGGCTTTTCAGGCGCGGACGCAGAAGCATTGGCCCATAGACCGCGCAGAAGCCCCAGAAGGAGGCGAGCCAGGCGATCGCCGCCGCCCACAGCAGCGGCTCGCTGAGCGAAGGCAAGAGCGCGGCGAGGATGCGCAGCACGGCCGCGAGGATGACGGCGGCATAGATGACCTGGGTCGACGGCGGGCGCCGTGAGCGAGCGTCCCGTATGGCCGCGGGTCGCGCGCGTCATCACCGCGAGCGTCATCGTGCCGATCGCGCCGGCCGACCACGCATGCACGCCGGCGCTCGGCGGCGCCGGCGCGCCCAGCGCCGCGGCGCCGACCAGCAGAAAGCCGACCGGAATGAAGGCATAGGCAAGGTGCAGGATCAGGACGAGCGGATCGCGCAGCGTCCGCTCGCCCGCCCACCGGGCAAGCCGCGCGGCATGCAGCAAGCCCACGCCGATCAGCGCAAGCCCCGTGCCGCGCGCGTCGGGAAAGAGGGTCCACGCCGCGAGCGCGAGCGCGGCGGCGGCGATCGACGCGGCATCGAAGCGGTCGAACGCGGCCGGCAGGCGTCCAGGATTTTCGCGCGCGAGCCAGTTGCGGGTGAAGCTCGGAACGATCCGGCCGCCGACCAGCATCACCAGCAGGATGACGGCGGACAGGCCGAGCCGCTGGGAGTAGAGCGCCACCGCCGAGACATGAGCCTCGATGTGGTAGGTGACATTCGCGAGCGCGAAGACCGCCACGATGGCGAGAACCCGCAGATTGCGCCAGTTCTCCCCCGCCACGATCTCGCGCCCGGCGGCGGCGAGAACGAGCGCGAGGAACGCCGCATCGACGAGAGCGGCGAGCCGCCAGCCGATCACGCCGGAAAAGGCGACCGCAAGGCGGCCCGCCGCCCACGCCAGCACCAGGACGAGCAAAGGCATGCCGTTGAGCGGCAGCCGCCCGGTCCAGTTCGGGATCGCCGTCAAAAGAAAACCGGTCACGATCGCGGCCACGTAGCCGTAAAGCATCTCGTGGACGTGCCAGTCCTGCGCAGAGAAACTCGTGGCGAGCGCGAACCGTCCCTCGAACATCGGCAGCCAGATGAGCAGCGCAAGGCCGGCATAAAACGCGCCGAACAGGAAGAACGGGCGGAAGCCGTAGCTCAGGATCGCCGGTCCGGCGAAGCTGCGCAGTCTGGGAATAGGCACGATCGCTCCTTACAACCGGTGGCGCGCCCAGCGCCTTGCGGCATAGGGCGCAGCCGGGCGCAACATGAGTTGACTTTCGGCTCGGCGGCGGCGGCTTGCCTTGACCAACGACAAGCACCGGCAACCCGGGCGCGGCGCGCTCCGCCGATTAAAACGCAGGGCGACCCGCGCCGGAGCCAACTCGCTATCTTGTCGAAGACTTACATATAACTCTATGTACTAATTATATGTTTTTAATTTGATTAATGTTCAGCATCAACAATGAAACAACATTTAACATTACTTGATTGTGCATCGCATTATAGCCTGATTTCCGACTGAAAAAAGCGCACCTTTCCGATCACTTCGCCGTTATAGACAATAACAGCGAGGAAAAAAATAGTATGTACAAGGCAAAGTACATCACGACCTACGGTGCGCTCTCACTTGTAGCTTTATCTACTATCTTCTTAGCTACAAGAGCAGAAGCACAATCGGGAATTGCTTCTATATACTCGGGCGAGCGGACCGCGAATGGTGAGTACGCCCATGCGCACCGGATGACGGCCGCGCATCGTTCGCTGCCGTTCGGGACCAAGGTAAAGGTCATCAATCGCCATAATGGACGCTCCGTCGTCGTGCGGATCAACGACCGCGGCCCCTTCGTGCGCGGGCGGGTGATCGATGTGACGCCGGCGGCGGCCGGAGCGCTCGGTTTTTCCGGGCTCACCTCCGTCACTCTCCTGGTCGTCAAGAACTGACCCGCTGTCGCGCGTGGTCAAAAACTGACCGCCGCGCCCCCCCTGCGGGTAAAGGAGCGCCCTTGGGCGCTCCTTTTTTAATCTCTTCGACCGAGCGCCGCTTATTTTAGCGGCTGACGGGCATGGACCGGTTGTCCGTTACCCCCGCCTTTGATATCGCTGGGCACACAACGAGCCTGGACACGGGGGCCGTCCGCGCCGCCGTGTCAAGTCGAGCCAATTCGAACTGCCTTCTCCAATGAAGGTGGCGGGGGGTGTTTTGTCTGAGCAAAATCGCGGGATCGCCGCCGAGAGTGCGAGGCCGGCCGGAACCATATGCCGGGCGCGGCCAGCAGGCGTCCGGTCCGCGACCTTTGCACCGCCCGCGGGAAGTGTGCGAAGGATTGCAAGACGAATGCGTGCCGGGCTAAGGCTGGCGACAAGAGAGCGACAATTCGCAAAGCTCGAGGAGGTGTACAGCCCCGTCCCGGATCGGCTATCCAACGCCAACTGACGTATCTTCAGCTCCACAAAACCAGCTAAAACGTTCCGAATCCAGAAGAACGTTCGGACTTCGTTCTCAAATCCTTCGGGGAGTTCTCAATGAACCAGGTCGAGCCCTACCTGTCTTCGAACCGGATCGCCTATTTTACCATGGAGATCGGGATCCGGCCGGAGATGCACACCTATTCGGGTGGTCTCGGGCTTCTCGCCGGCGATGCGGCGCGGTCGTCGGCAGACCTCACGCTTCCGGTGGTCTTCGTGACGCTCGCCTCGCGCGAGGGCTCGAACCGGCAGGAGATCGATGCCGACGGCAACCAGATCGACGCCCCGGACCCGTGGAATCCCGAGGAATACGCCACCCCGATCGGCACCTTGGTCGCGGTGAAGATCGAAGGCCGGACGGTCTGGATCAGGCCCTGGCTTTACGAGTTGAAATCGCCGCGCGGACACCAGATTCCGATCATTCTGCTCGACACCAATGTGTCGGAGAACGAAGCGCGCGACCGCACCATCACCAACCGGCTCTATTTCGGCGACCAGCGCGACCGCATCAAGCAGGAAGCCGTGCTCGGCATCGGCGGGGTACGGGTGCTGCGCGCGCTCGGATTCAGCATCGAGACCTACCACCTCAATGAAGGCCATGCGGCGTTTCTATCGCTGGCGCTGCTCGACCAGCATCGCATCACGCCGATTCCGGGCATTCCCGAGCCCTTCAAATACGATGTCCACGCCGTGCGCGAAAAATGCGTATTCACCACGCATACGCCGGTGGAGGCGGGGCACGACAGCTTCGACTATGCCGATGTCCGCCGGATCGTCGGGGACCTGATCGAGATCGACCAGCTGAAACTGCTGGCCGGGGCCGACCGCCTGAACATGTCGCGGCTTGCGCTCAATCTTTCGCGCTACGCCAACGGCGTCGCCCGCCGGCATGCCGAAACGGCGCAGCACATGTTCCCGGACTACAAGATCAGCACGATCACGAACGGCGCGCATGTGCGCACCTGGATGCATCCCGCGATCTTCCATCTGCTGAAGAACCTCGTCCCCCATTGGGGGCACGAGCCCGAGGACCTGCTCAAGGCGGACCAGGTCGCGCCGGAGGCGCTGTGGGGGGCGCACCAGCAAGCCAAGCGCGAGCTGATCTCCCACATCGAGAACACGGTTGGCGTGAAGATGACCGCGGACGCGCCGCTGATCTGCTTTGCGCGCCGGATGACCGGCTACAAGCGGCCGGATCTCCTGTTCAGGGACCTCGACCGGCTGCGCTCGATCAACAAGCGCTATCCGTTCCAGATCGTCATGGCCGGCAAGTCGCACCCGCGCGACTTCGAGGGCAAGGGAATTATCCGCAAGATTCACGAGGATATGCGCAAGCTCAAAGACATCCCGATGGCGTTCATGCCGAACTACGACATGTCGCTGGCGTTCAAGCTGGTGTCCGGCAGCGATGTGTGGCTGAACAACCCGATCCCGCCGCTCGAAGCGTCGGGAACGAGCGGCATGAAGGCGGCCTTCAATGGCGTCCTCAATTTCAGCGTGCTCGACGGCTGGTGGCTCGAGGGCTGGGAAGAGGGCGTCACCGGATGGTCGATCGGCACGGACGGCAGCGATCCCTCCGCCGAGGCGCATGCCGAAGACTTCTACAACAAACTCGAAAATGTCGTGCTTCCGCTGTATTACGACAATCATGCGCGCTGGATTTGGATGATGCAGCAGACGATCATCAAGATCGGCGCGATGTTCAACAGCGCCCGCATGATGCGGCGCTATGCGACGGAAGCATATATTCGGTCCTAATCTTACCCGACTTCATGGTCAATTCACGCACGTCGAAGAGCACGGCTAGCGGGGCAGCGACCAGGAGGCAGCAGCAAGAAATAGAGGCCAATCGTGCCCATCAATCCCTTGAAAGCAGCGCCGATCGCTCGCTCGACGATGGCCTATGTGCTGGCCGGAGGTCGCGGCAGCCGGCTTCACGAGCTTTGCGACAATCGCGCCAAACCGGCCGTCTATTTCGGCGGCAAGACGCGGATCATCGACTTCGCCCTGTCGAATGCCTTCAACTCCGGCATTCATCGCATCGGCGTCGCCACCCAGTACAAGGCGCACAGCCTCATCCGGCACATGCAGCGGGGTTGGAACTTCTTCCGCCCCGAGCGTAACGAAAGCTTCGACATTCTACCGGCAAGCCAGCGTATTGCGGGCGCGAGTTGGTACGCCGGCACGGCCGACGCGGTCTACCAGAACATCGACATCATCGAGACCTACAATCCCGAATACATGGTCATCCTCGCGGGTGACCATATCTACAAAATGGACCTGGAGCCGATGCTCCACCAGCATCTGGACCAGAACGCCGACATCACCGTCGCCGCGCTGGAGGTGCCGGTGCGGGACGCAACCGGTTTCGGCGTCATGCATGTCGACGAAAACGATCTGATCATCGATTTCGTCGAAAAGCCGGAGAAGCCGCCGCATGTGCCGGGCAAGCCGAACCTCGCGCTGGCGAGCATGGGCATTTACGCCTTCAACACGCGCTTCCTCATCGAGCAGGTCCGCCGCGACGCCGCCGACCCGCATTCGGGCCACGATTTCGGCAAGGACATCATCCCTTACCTCGTGAAGTACGGAAAGGCGGTGTGCCACCCGTTCTCCCGCTCTTGCGTGCGCTCGCGCGAGGAAGCCCAGCCTTATTGGCGCGATGTCGGCACGATCGAGTCCTATTGGGAGGCGAATATCGACCTCACCGCGGTCGTGCCGCAGCTCGATCTATTCGATCACAACTGGCCGATCTGGACCTTCGCGGAAATCTCGCCGCCCGCCAAATTCGTGCATGACGAGCAGGGGCGGCGCGGCATCGCGATCTCCTCGCTGGTCGCGAGCGACACCATCATTTCCGGCGCTTCGATCCGCCGCTCGCTCCTGTTCACCGGCGCCCGCATCCATTCCTATGTGTTCGTCGACAATTCGGTGATCCTGCCGAATGTCGACATTGCGCGGGGCGCGCGCCTGCGCAATGTGGTGGTCGACAAAGGGGTCCGGATTCCGGCCAAGCTCGTGGTCGGCGAAGACCCGGAACTCGACGCCAAGCGCTTCCGCCGCACCGAACGCGGCATCTGTCTGATCACTCAGAACATGATCGATCGCTTGTGACAGCGTCGCAGATCAACGCCCTCTTCGTCGTTTCCGAGGTCTACCCGCTTATCAAGACCGGTGGCCTGGCCGACGTGGCGGGCGCTCTGCCGCAAGCGCTGTTCCCGGAGGGCGTGCGCGCAGTGACGCTGACGCCCGGCTATCCGTCCGTCCTCGACGCCCTCCCCGACGGCGAAGTCGTCCATGAATTCGCCGACCTGTTCGGCGGCCCGGCGCGCCTCGTCTACGGACGCGCGAACGGCCTCGAGCTCATCGCCATCGACGCGCCGCATCTCTACCGCCGGCCCGGCGGGCCCTATCACGGGCCGGACGGCAAGGACTGGGCCGACAACGCGGTCCGCTTCGGCGCGCTCAGCCTGGTGGCGGCGCGCATCGGGGCGGGCGAGGTCGCCGCGTTCACGCCCGACATTCTCCACGCGCATGATTGGCAGGGCGGGCTTGCCGCCGCCTATCTCCGCTATGGCTATGAGCGCGGGCCGCGCACCGTAATCACGGTGCATAATCTGGCGTTTCAAGGGCTTTTCCCATCGTCCTTCATGCATCTGTTGAAGCTGCCTCCGCAGGCCTACAGCATCGAGGGAGTCGAGTTCCACGGCGAGATCGGCTTCCTCAAGGCGGCGCTCGCGCTGTCCGACCGCATCACCACCGTATCGCCGACCTATGCGGCGGAGATTCGCACGCCGGAATTCGGGATGGGCCTCGACGGGCTCTTGCGGGTGCGCACCGAGCGGCTCACCGGCATCCTCAACGGCATCGACTGCAATGTGTGGAATCCCGCCACCGACCCGTTGATCGCGGCCAATTTCGACGCCCGCCGGATCGCGCCGCGCATCGCCAACAAAGCGGTGCTGAAACGCAAAATGCGGCTGGACACGACCGACACGCTTCTGTTGGGCGTGATCAGCCGGCTCACCTGGCAGAAGGGCCTCGACATGCTCGTCGCGGTCCTGCCCACGCTGCTCGCGACAGGGGCGCAGCTCGTGGTGCTCGGGACCGGCGAACGGGCGCTGGAGCGAGGTTTCACCGACGCCGCCCGCATCCATGAGGGGCGCGTCGGCTGCGTGATCGGCTATGACGAGGAGCTCGCCCATCTGATCCAGGCGGGCGTCGACGCGCTCATCATGCCGTCGCGCTTCGAGCCGTGCGGGCTGCCGCAGCTATGCGCGCTGCGCTACGGCACGCTGCCGATCGTGAGCCGGGTCGGCGGGCTGGCCGACACCGTGATCGACTGCAACGAAATGGCGATCGCCGAAGGCTTCGGCACCGGCGTCCAGTTCACGCCGACGGTCGGCATGCTGGAGGCGGCGATCCTGCGCACCACCGCGCTGTGGCGGAATTCGCGCGTGTGGCGCCGCGCGCAGCGCAACGCCATGGCCGCCGACGTTTCCTGGCGGCGCCCGGCGCGCCGCTACGCCGAGCTCTATCGCGAGCTGTTGGCCGAAAAGCGGAAGTAAGCGGCGCGTAGGCCGAGCCATGCGGCCTCACAAAGGCGGCGCATTGGCCTGCCGGTTGCAGAAAATGCTCGCCTCTTCGAGATCGAGCTCGCGCTCGATCAGCCGGCGGGATTCGTCGGTGAGTTCGCCCTTGCGCAGAAGCTCGTGCAGATAGTCGCGCTCGGCCCTGATCAGCTCGAGTTGAAGCTGCGCGCTCATCGCCGCGGTCTCGAAGCCGTCCGCAAGCGTCTTCGGCAGCCCGAGCGTCCGCCGGTGGTTGCGCGCGCTCAAGAGCTTCGCCACCTGCGCTTTGAGCTCGGACCCGCCCCCTAGCGTCTGCAGCCGGCGCTCGGCGGCGGCAAGCGCCTGGTGCCGCGCGCGCAGTTCCGCCTCCTTCTCCTCGCGGCCCTCGCGCGCCGCCATTTGCGGCAGGCGCAGCCACCGCGTGACCGCGGGCAGCAGCAGGCCCTGGCCGACCAGCGTCAGGATAATGACCCCGAAGGCGATGAAAAGCATGTCGTCGCGATAGGGAAAGGGCGCGCCGCTCTGCACGGTGAGCGGAATGGCGAGGGCGGCGGCGAGCGACACCACGCCGCGGATGCCGATGAAGGCGAGCATGAAGGTTATCCGCCACGGCGGCGAGGGGTCGCGACGCCGTATCGCCGGAAAGAGCAGACGCGGGAGATAGGTCGCGGGGAACACCCAGACGAACCGGGCGAGGATGCAGATGACCGTCGTCACCACGACCGCAAGCAGCAGTTCGCGCAGCGATGTCGCGCTGATGCGCTCGAGCAGCGTGCGCGCCTGCAGCCCGGTGACCAGGAACACGAAGCCCTCGATGAGATAGATGAGGAAGTCCCAGAAAAAGATGCCCTGCAGCCGCGTCGCCGCCGAGATCAGCCGCGGGCCGTTCCAGCTCACATACAGCCCGGCCGCGACGGTCGCGAGCACGCCGGAGCCGCCGAGATGCTCGGGAATCCAGTAGGCGAAATAGGGGGTCATCAGCGACAGCGTGATCTCGACGCGCGGGTCGCGCGCCCAGTTGCGAAGGCGCAGGCTGACCCAGCCGACCCCGAGGCCATAGGCAATCTCGCCCACCACGATCGCGCCGAACGTTCCTGCCGCTTGCGGCAGCGAGAACGCGCCGGTGCTGATGGCCGCGACCGCGAAGCGATAGAGGACGAGCGCAGTCGCGTCGTTCGCGAGCCCCTCCCCTTCGAGCACGACGATGAGCCGCCGCGGCAGGCCGAGCCGCCGCGCCAGCGCGAGCGGCGCCACCACATCGGGCGGCGATACGATCGCGCCGAGCAGGAAGCCGATGCTCCAGGGCAGCCCGAGCAGATAATGCGCGGCCGCCGCCACCGCACAGGTCGTGAAGACGACACAGCCGAAGGCAAGCAGCGCGATCGGCCGCAGGTTGAAGCGAAACTCTCGCCAACTCATTGCAACGCCGGCCGAATAGATGAGCGGCGGCAGCACGATCAGGAGCACGAATTGGGGCGACAGCTCCACCGGCGGAATGCCGGGAACGAGGGCGAGCGCGACGCCGACGAGCACGAGCAGGATTGAGGGCGCGGTGTTGAGCCGCCGCGCGAGCAAGGCGACCGCCGCCAGCACCGCCAGCAGCGACAGAAAGGTTTCGTAATGAACCGTCGCCGTATGAACCGTCGCCGTCATCGCCCCAAACTGGGCCAACTCTGCTCCGCATTCAAGGACGCGCGCGCCGGCGCCGGGCTAAGATGGCGCGCATGGCTCCCGCCCCGAGATCCCGCCGACCCGCCTGGCTTCGTGCGATCAAATTCATCGCCGCCATCCTGATCGGCCTCCTGGTTCTGCCCTACCTGCTCGCGCCGCTGTATCTGTTCGGCCGGCCGGTCTCGACGCTGATGCTGGCGCGGTGGGCGACCGGCGCACGGGTCGAGCGCCTTTGGATTCCTCTCGACGCCATGGCGGCAAGCCTGCCGGCCTCCGTCATCGCCGCCGAGGACGCGCGCTTCTGTCGACATCCGGGGCTCGATGTCGCCGAGATTCGCGACGCGATCGAGGATGCCGAGACGCTGGGCGAGGTCCGCGGCGCATCCACCCTGTCGCAGCAGACGGCGAAGAACCTGTTCCTGTGGCCGGGACGCAGCTTTGTGCGCAAGCTCCTCGAAGCGCCGCTCGCGCTGTGGCTCGATCTCGTTCTCGGCAAGCGCCGCGTTCTCGAAATCTATCTCAACGTCGCGGAATGGGGGCCGAATGGCGAATTCGGCGCGGAAGCCGCGGCGCGCCGAGCGTTCGGCAAGTCGGCGCGCAACCTGAGCCCGCGCGAGGCCGCGATGCTGGCCGGCGCCCTGCCCAATCCGATGAAGCGCGATCCCGGCCGGCCGGGTCCGGGACTGCGCCGGCTCGCCGGCATTTACGAGCGACGCGCGGCTGTGGCGCAGCTCACCGCCTGCCTCGCGCCGCGGCCCCGCCTCTAGCCTCGTCGGCGCGCTTGCTCTATAAGCGCGTCTTCCACAACGCATGACCGTTTCGGCGCGCGGCTGCGCGACCCTTCGATCGAGGAGACTGATGCCATGGCCGTGCCGAAGAGAAAGACTTCGCCCTCCAAGCGCGGAATGCGCCGTTCCGCCGATGCGCTGAAAGCGCCGACCTATGTCGAGGACAAGGACTCGGGCGAACTTCGCCGTCCGCACCATATCGACCTGAAGACCGGCATGTATCGCGGCCGCCAGGTCCTCAAGAAAAAGACCGAGGAGTAAGAACTCGCGGGCGGCTCGGCGGGCCTGACGGCCAGCACCTCCGAAAGCCAGCGCCCCCGAAGCGAAACAAGGAGACGGCGATGTTCCTGTTGGGGGTGCCGCTGCTCATCATTCCCTTCGCGGTTTACAACATCATCGCTTTCCTGCTGCCGGGGCTCGACTGGGCGCAGCCGCTCGCCCAAGTCCAAATGATATCGCTGGCGACCTTTACCCTGACGCTTGGCGACCTCGTCGTCGCGATCGCGGTGTTCATTCTGTTTCTGGAAGTGGTCAAGTCGATCCAGGCGGCGCGACGCAGCATCGTCGATCATCTGCTGTCGCTGATTTTGTTCCTCGCCATGCTCGCCGAGTTCCTGCTCGTAAAGGAAGCGGCGACGGCGACCTTCTTTCTGCTGCTTGTGACCGCCTTTGTCGATGTCATCGGAGGCTTCGCGTTCTCGATCAAGGCGCTGCGTCGGAAGGTCGCATCCGAGGGCGTTGATCAGGCTTTGCCGCCTTAGTGCGCCGCGGTCTCCGCCCAACAAATCAGCCCGTCCAGCTTGCCGATCGAGTCACTGAGAGCGGGCGCTCCCGGCGCGCGTCTGCCTCCGCGGCGGTTGCGTCGGGATCAGATACCTTCAGAAAACCATGATTTTTGCGCTTTACTGCTACTGATTCGTCGCGGCGTATTAACAGCGCGAATCGAGCCCCAAGCGAGGAGACCTAAACCCCTTCGGGGAACGGTTCTCTAGCCCGGAGGTCGAACCAACCTCACGTCTGGAGCCTTAATCGCATGTTGGAGACACAAGACCCATGTCTGGAGACTCATCATGATTTTCGATGCCACGAAACTCCGTCTGACGCATAAGATCGCCATCCTTACGCTTGGCGTCGCCTTATTCGTCGCAGTCGCCATCGGCACGATGGGAGACTGGATGCTGCGGAGCATCGCGACCGATCTTGCGCAGGGCCGGTCGCCAACCAGCGTAGCAACCCTTGAACGCCTGACCAGCGAAGGCCGCCCGGTCATGGCTTCACGGATTGTCACGCCGGACGGCAGAGAGGGCATCCTTTTCGTGCAAATGCCGCTCGAACTTGCGCCCACGCCGGCCTCGCTGACCTCGGAGACCAGCCCGGCGGGCGGGACCTTCGTGGCCCTGCAGTCCGACGAGAGCGTGATTCCGATCGGACCGATGCGGAAGAACCTACTCCTGACTTGCCTCGCCGTTCTGGCCGCCGGAACGCTGCTCGGCTTCCTCGCCGCCAAAGCGTTCACCGAGCCGCTCGCGCGAGTGGTCGGAGATTTGGGCCGCCTCGCTAAAGGCGATACCAACGTGGATCTCTCGGACAGTTGGCGTACCGATGAGATCGGCGACATCTCCCGCGCCGCCGTTGTGTTCCGTAATAATATCACGGAGCTCAGGACGGCCCGACGCAAGTCGGGCATACGGAGCGAGACGCCTTCCGTCGGCTTCGCATCGGCGATGCGAGAGCAGTGGGAAGCGGCCAAGCGTCTGTTCAGCAGCGAGTGGAACAGTTTGGCGCACCCGGTCCGGTCTGCGACCGTATCCGCCCCGTACAGGTCCGGTTCGGCCTCGTACGCGTCCGGTTCGGCCGAGAGCCCGGCATGGACGGCTTGGGTGAATTTCTTGAACGGTGACTGGGGGCGGCGCTACCGCGCCGCCTGACGCCTGACGCCGGGCCGTAGCGCCCGGGTCCTGGAAAGGCTTTCGGCAAAACCGCAAGCCTTTCCGACTTTCAGAAGGCGACGAGCGCGCATGCGCCGGACAGAACGGCGCCCCCTTGCAGAACGCGCGCCTCAGGCCTTCGTCTTGTCGGCCTCCGCCGCACTCAGCCGGTCGAGCCGCTTCTGCATCTCTTCAAGCTGCCGCTTCAGAGCGCTGATCTCATCGATCGGGCGATCGGACGGTGCGCCCTCATCGCCTTCCCCGCCCTGACCTTCCTGCCGGGCGAAGGGCGTGAACATCGTGAAGGCGCGCTGGAACATCTCCATGTTCCGCTTCACCTGCTCCTCGATCGTTCCGAGACGCCCGACCCCCCACGCCTGAGCCATCTGCGCGCGGAACTTCTCCTGCTCGCGCGAAAACAGGTCGAGCGAGCTTTCGAGGTATCGAGGCACCAGCATCTGCATGCTGTCGCCGTAGAACCGGATAAGCTGTCGGAGAAAAGTAATCGGCAAGAGGTTCTGCCCCTGCTTGTTCTCCTGCTCGAAGATGATCTGGGTCAAAACGGAGCGGGTGATATCTTCCCCGGTTTTCGCGTCGTAGACCACGAAGTCCTCGCCCGTCTTCAACATGCTTGCGAGGTCTTCGAGCGTCACATAGGTGCTCGTCCCAGTGTTGTAGAGCCGTCTGTTAGCATATTTCTTGATGATGACCGGAGATTCAGACTTGGCCATGAGGATGTTCGCCATAGGCCGGCAAGCCGGCGAGAAATCGGAATGCGAGCATGCGCTCACACACGCAGAGCGGCCCGCGAAAAAAAAATAAGCCCTTTTCTTGAAACGGGCTACCGTTTTGTGCAACTGCTTCCTCGGCGTGCACGAGCGTCGCCCGCCTAGCCGGGTCGGAGGCGGTCGACACACCCCTGCGGCCCTCTGAGAGTCGGTCACGAGAGAACGGCGTTGACCAGTCGCCGGGGATGCTCGACAAAGGCGCCGGAATAGCACGCAGTCACGGGGCCCCAACTCTCGCGGGCCGAATAAGCAGAGAAGCCGGCCTGGCGCAGCGGACACCGCTTCGACCGCCGATCAAACCCAAGAAGGAGCTATCGGAATGAAAGACGACATCGTCATCGTTAGTGGAGCGCGTACGGCGGTCGGCAATTTCAACGGCGCATTCAGCACCCTCCCCGCCCATGACCTCGGCTCGATCGCCATCAAGGCTGCTCTCGAGCGCGCCAAGGTCGACGCCAAGCAGGTTTCGGAAGTCATTATCGGGCAAATTCTCGTCGCCGGTCAGGGCCAGAACCCGGCTCGTCAGGCTTCGATCAATGCCGGCATCCCGGTCGAGGCGCCCGCGTGGGGCATCAACCAGCTTTGCGGCTCGGGTCTGCGGTCAGTCGCGCTCGGCGCCCAGCAGCTCATCGATGGCAGCGCGGACGTGGTGATCGCCGGCGGCCAGGAATCGATGACGCTTTCGCCCGCATTCGCCTATCTGCGCACCGGCGTGAAAATGGGCGACCTCAAGCTTGTCGACACGTTGCTTCATGACGGCCTGAACGACGCCTTCCACAAGTATCACATGGGCGTCACCGCCGAGAACGTCGCCAAGAAGTGGCAGATCACCAAGCAGATGCAGGACGAGTTCGCCTGCGCCTCGCAGAACAAGGCCGAGGCCGCGCAGAAGGCGGGCAAGTTCAAGGAAGAGATCGTGCCGGTCACGATCAAGGGCCGGAAGGGCGACACGATCGTCGACACCGACGAGTTCCCGCGTCACGGCGTGACGATCGACCAGCTCGCCAAGGTTCGCCCCGCCTTCGACAAGGAAGGTTCGGTGACCGCCGCCAACGCCTCCGGCATCAATGACGGCGCGGCGATGGTGGTGCTGATGCGCGCGAGCGACGCCGCCAAGGGCGGCCACCCGGTGCTCGGCCGCATCGCCGCCTGGGCGCATGCCGGCGTCGACCCGGCGATCATGGGCACGGGCCCGATCCCGGCCACCCGCGCCGTGCTCAAGAAGGCCGGCTGGAAGATCGAGGACCTCGAGCTGATCGAGGCCAACGAAGCTTTCGCCGCGCAGGCCTGCGCCGTGAACAAGGACCTCGGCTGGGACCTCAGCAAGGTCAATGTCAACGGCGGCGCGATCGCGCTCGGCCATCCGATCGGCGCGTCCGGCACCCGCATTCTGGTCACGCTCCTGCACGAGATGCAGCGGCGTAACCTGAAGAAGGGCCTCGCCACGCTGTGCATCGGCGGCGGCATGGGCATCGCCATGTGCATCGAGCGCTGACAAGCGCATGACGAATGGCGGGCATCACTGCCCGCCATTGTCCTGGTCTGTTAGGATTGGGGGCTCGGCGATCCGAGCCCCCGTTTTTTCGAGGTAAGGCCGAAGCGGCGGCCGTTTTCGATTGATAGACCGTCATGTCGCTCGACGTCGTCGACCTGCGCAATTTCTATGCCCAGCAACTCGGCAAGCTCGCGCGGCGCTTCATCGGCCTCGGGATCAGAGCGCGCTGGCCGGACACCCATGGGCAGCGCGTGGTCGGGTTCGGCTATGCCACCCCCTATCTCGGCCTGTTTCGCGAGGAGGCCGAGCGCTGCCTCGCCTTCATGCCGGCCGGGCAAGGCGTGATCAAATGGCCGACCGCCCGGCCCGCGCTGGCGGCGCTGGTCGAGGAGTACGATCTGCCGCTGCCCGATCTGTCGGTCGATCGCGTCATCCTCGTGCATGCGCTCGAAATGTCCGACGACGCTTCCTCCTTGCTGCGCGAATTATGGCGGGTGCTGGGCCCGGGCGGGCGGCTCCTCCTCGTGATCCCGAACCGGCGCGGGCTGTGGGCGCGGATGGACACGACGCCGTTCGGCTACGGCCGGCCCTATTCGCGATCGCAGATTTTGCATCTGTTGCGGGAGACCTCTTTCACGCCGACGTCCTGGGGCGAGGCGCTCTACATGCCGCCGATCCCGCGCGGCTGGCTCATTCGCTCGGCGGTGGCTTGGGAGCGCACCGGCCGCACCATCTCGGCGCCGTTCGCCGGCGTGCATATCGTCGAGGCGATGAAGCAGGTCTACCGCGCCATTCCCGCGCGGCGCGAGAAGCGCCGCCTCGTGCCGGCGCTGGAGCCGGCCCTTGTTCCTTCATCGAGCGGAGCGGCGTGACCCCCATCGGCCATGCCGCCACCGCCACTGCGAGCCGTCCCTGCCGCAAGCTGTGTCCGGCGTTCGGCGCGACGTCACGGCTTGCCCGGAAGAAAGGCGAACGGCGCCGCAGGCTCGAACTGCGCTGCCGCGCTGCCCGCATAGGTCTTGCCGCCGACGAGCGTGAGCCGCTTGACCGGCGCTCCCTCCTTGAAGTCGAGCTCGGCGAAAGGCGCCCAGAACACGGTCGGGCTGGTCGCGGAGTCGAAGAACACCACCTTGTTCTTCTGATCGTAGAGCGTCCGCCAGATGGTGCTCGCGATGTCCGGCTGCCCCGGCGTCGCGAGGCCGAGCGGAACGGACACGCTGCGGATCAAACTGAACACCGCGGCGACGGCCTTCTTCATGTCGTCGGTTTGCGGGATCGCGTCGATGAAGAAGGAGGCGCGCACGAAACGGTCGGCGGCGCGGTTCGTCCCCGGCAGCATCGCCAGTCCGCCGATCTGCTCCCAGTACGCGTCGAGCGCGAGCTGCTGGTCGAAGATCGGCGAGTTGGTCATGACCTGGTACTGGCGCCCATGGTGGATGACGAGCTTGCCATTGACGTATTCGAAGATCGCCGAGTCGCCGCTCGGATCGGACAGCGACAGATGTCCCTGCGCCGGCCTGCCATTGGGCAGGACGGGGGCGATGATGACGAAGGGCTCCTTGCGAAGCGCATCGACCGCTTCGGCGACCGTCGCGAAATTGTCGAGCACGTATTGCGCCCAGGCGGCGATGGACAGCGTGCGCTGCGCGCCGGTGGGCGTCCCGTAATCGGACTCGACGAGATAGAGGACGTTGGCGACGAGCCCCGGCTCGTTCATGCCGTCGACCGACGCAAGTTCGTAAAACGATGTAATGACGCTGCCGTACTTACTGGTCCAGTTGATTGAATTCGGGCCCGCCGCGCCGTCGCGTTTCATGCCGCGCGGAAAGACCCAGAGATTGCTGCCGGGGTCCTCCATCCAGTCCATCGACCGGGCGGCGACGACGGTCTGGTTCGGACCGAGATACAGCGCGCGGGTGCAGGCTTCGCCCGGCTGTGCGACCGTGGAGGCCAGCAGCGCGGCGATCGCCATAAAAGCGATGGTCCGTTTGACCCGGGGGTTCCGCATTGCAGCTCTCCTTGAAGAAGAAGATGAAATGGCCGTGCGCTCATCCCCGCCCGCGGCCGCAACGAAACGTAACCATCCGCCGGGGCCTCGCAAGTCACCCGAAGCGCCTAGTAGGAGATGCCGCGCAGCGCAGCGCGTCGGTTCAGCCGCGCAAAACTCTCGCCTTCCTTATGCGGGTGCTTGCCGTTCGCTGGCATTTCGCTTCGCCTGACCCGTCTTGCCGATGCTACCCGTCGAGCTCGGGGTAGTGTCGGAAAATGCCCTCTTCGCTGAAGGGGAGCCGGCGGTCGGAGGAAAGATAGGCGGCGATGCGGGGGCGCGCGGCCACGCGATCGTGCAGCGCCACGGTGTGCGGGAGCTTGCGCTCCAGGCGCTTCATCATTTGCGGAAAAGCATAGCGCAGCCCGGCCACGACCTGGAACAGCGAGAGGTCCGCATAGCTGAGCGAACCGCCGACCAGATGCTTCCCGCGTCCGTTGCGCGCAAGGACGGACTCGAAATAGCCCAAGAATTTCGGCGCGCGGTTCTTGCGGAAATCGTCGGCGCGGCGCGCCGCCTCCCCCTTCTGGTCCTCGTAGTAAAGGCTCGAACCGACGGGATGGTGGACATCGTGAATCTCCCCGACGAAGTCGGCGATGCGTGAGCTGGAGCTGATTGGTCCACAGCCGCCCCGCCTCGTTGGCCGGAGCAAGTCCGTGCCGCACCCCGAGGAACATCAGGATGTTCGCGGTCTGCGCGATCACAAGCCGGCCCGACTTCAGAAATGGCGGCGCGAAGGGCGGGCGGGCAGTTCGATCGTCGTCGAGCAGCGCCAGCATCGCAGGCATGCCGCCGCTCTCCTTCTTCGATCCGCGCGCGACATCGACATAGCGCGCCCCCGCCTCTTCCAGCGCGAGGCGAACGAACTCGCCACGCCCCTGGATCGTCGGCCAATAGTAGAGCTCGTAGGCCATGGAACATCCCTCGCAGAAGTCAGCCGGGCGTCAGTCCGCGTCGGACGAAGCCGCTCGGGTCCGGCCTGCGGACCTCAGCGCGGCGATCTCGCTCAGCAGAACGTCGCGGGACGCCGAAAAGAACGCGAGCAGGCGTTCGATCTCCTGATCGGACAATTCGAGCATCAGCTTGCGCATCCGCGTCTGCAGCGATGCGTAGAGCGGCACGATGTCCGCCTCGACGCGCGGAAGCGGGCGGACGAAAACCTTGCGGCGATCGCGATGGTCGCGCTCGCGCCGCGCGAAGCCGGCCGTTTCCAGCCGATCGATCAGGCCGGTGACGGCGCCCGTCGACAGTCCGGTCGCAGCCGCGAGCTCTCCCGCCGTCACGCGGTCTCTCAGAACGATCATGTCCAGGCACTCGAGATCCCTGCCGGAAATCCCGAGACGATCCGCCACCACGCTGCTGAAAACGACGCCGAGCCCGCTCGCTTCCCGAATCGCGGCTTCGAGTTCCTGAAGCGGCCGATCGCGTGGCGCGGGCGCGTTTGACATGGTCAGCAATCACCCTTATGATTATCTTAGTACAGAAGATACTTGATGATCAAGAGGTCTGACCTTAGGCGGGTCGACGCTTGGCGCGCGCCTCGCCCTCTGCAACGCGCCGGTCAGCCGCGGCATCGGCCGGCCTCGCTCCCGTATCGCTCGGGATCGCGCCAGAGCCATGCTCGGGCGCGTTCGGTCGGACGACTTCCGGATAGGCCGCTTGTCGCAGTGAGTGACAACCCTACTTCACGAAGCACATCTTTCGACGCAATTACCGTGTATCCGTCCGCGCCGGCGGAGTAGATCGGTCTCGCGTAAGCTGCGGACGTTTTTCCCGTTCGCTGGAACGGCCAAACAATGGTAAGTCGGCATCGCTCGATCGGCGATTGTCGGAGCAAGACATGGACGATCGGACCAAGCTGCTCAATTCCCTGGCGATCCACCGCGACAAGGCCGCGAAGCCGCGGCGCGCCCGCGCCTTTCCGGTCTGGACATTCGCCGCCTTGGGAGCGCTCCTTGTGGCGGGCGCCGCCCTCTGGGTCGTTTTCCCTCGCCAAGACGCGGGTCGCGGGGCCGCGGTGTCCGCCGCAAGCGCGGAGACGGCGCCGCGCCCGGCCGCTCCCGAGCGTTCCGCCGCAGCGGTCCAGCGCACGCGTCCGGGCGGGCTTGCCGCATCCGGCTATGTCGTCGCGCGCCGCAAGGCGACGGTCGCCGCCGAGATTACCGGCAAGGTGACCGAGGTGCTGATCGAGGAAGGCATGGTCGTCGAGTCCGGGCAGGTCCTCGCCCGGATCAAAAGCCGGCTGACCGAGACCGACGTCGCTTTGGCGCAGTCGCGCGCCAATGGCGCGGAGGCGGCCGTCACCGCCATCGCGGCCGATCTCCGCGAGGCGGAGCGCATTTACACGCGCACCCAGAGCCTCGCGCAAAAGAGCTTTGCGAGCGAAGCCGACATGACCCGCTCCGAGGCGCGGGTCTATGTCCTGCGCGCGCAGTTGAACCAGGCGCGCGCCCAGCATGAGACGGCGAAGCTCGAAGCCCAGCGCTATGGCGAGGTGCTCGATCAGCACAGCATCCGTGCGCCCTTCGGCGGCGTCGTTGTCGACCGCAGCGCCCAGCCCGGCGAGATGATCTCTCCCCTGTCGGCGGGCGGCAGTTTCACCCGCACGGGCATCTGCACCATCGTCGACATGGATTCGATCGAGATCGAGGTGGACGTGAACGAGGCCTTCATCGGCCGCGTCCATAAGGACGGCGCGGTCGCCGCGGTGCTCGACGCCTATCCCGAGTGGACGATCCCGGCCTATGTCATCGCCATCGTGCCGACGGCCAATCGCGAAAAGGCGACCGTGCGCGTGCGCATCGGGTTCCGGCAGAAGGACCCGCGCATCCTGCCCGACATGGCGGTCAAGGTGACATTTCTCGAAGGCGGCGGCCCGGCCGGCGAGAAGACCTCGTCCGCGCAGTAGTCGCTACTTCTCGCTCATACCGGAGAACTTATGTCGATGTCCGACATGCTCGTTGGTTTGTTCCAGGTCTCCAAGGGCTTCGTGAAGGGCAAGGAGGAGATCGGCATCTTCGACCGGCTCGACCTCACGATCCCCGCGAGGGACTTCGTCGCGGTGATGGGCCCGTCCGGATCGGGCAAGACGACGCTGCTCAATCTGCTCGGCGGGATCGACCGGCCGGACAGCGGCGAGATTCACATCGCCGGCGAGCGCATCGACCAGCTTTCGGAAGGCGAACTCGCGCGCTGGCGGGCCGCCAATGTCGGATTCGTGTTCCAGTTCTACAATCTGATGCCGATGCTGACCGCAGCGCAGAACGTCGAACTGCCGCTGCTGCTCACCAGCCTGCACAAGGCGGAGCGGCGCGACCATGTCGAGACGGCGCTGAAGATCGTCAATCTCGCCGACCGCGCCAAGCATTATCCGCGCGAAATGTCGGGCGGCCAGCAGCAGCGCGTCGCGATCGCCCGCGCGATCGTGTCGGATCCGAAGCTCCTGCTCTGCGACGAGCCGACCGGCGACCTCGACCGCCATTCGGCCGACGAAATCCTCGGGATGCTGACCATCCTCAACCGCGACCTCGGCAAGACCATCGTGATGGTGACGCACGATCCGGCCGCAGCGCGCTACGCCCGCCGCACGCTGCATCTCGACAAGGGGCATTTCGTCGAGAAGGAGCTCGCGGCGTGAACGATTTCGTCCTCATCCGCAAGAACCTGTTCCGCAAGAAGCTGCGGGCGGTGCTGATGATCGTGTCGATCCTGATCGCGTTCGCGATCTTCGGCGTGCTCACCGCATTCGAGCGCGCCTTCAATGCCGGCGAGCAGTTGGCCGAAGCCGACCGGCTGGTGGTCGTCAACAAGATCAACTTCACCCAGCCGCTGCCGATCGCCTATTTCAATCGCGTGCAAGCGATGGACGGGGTGCGCCAGGCGACCCACGCCAACTGGTTCGGCGGCTACTTCCAGGACCCGAAGAACTTCCTGATCGTCTTTGCGGTCGAGCCGGACACCTATCTGAAGATCCTGGAGAACGACTACGAATTCCCGCCCGAGATGCGCGAGGCCTTCATCCGCGAGCGCACGGGCGCGCTGGTCGGCGAAACGCTGGCGAGGAAATGGGGCTGGAAGGTCGGCGACCGCGTGCCGATCTCGAGCAACATCTTCTCGCAGAAGAACGGCTCGCGCAGCTGGGACATGACCATCGTCGGCATATTCAAGAACCGCAAGCCGCAGGTCGACACCAATCTCATGCTCTTTCAGTACGAGTATTTCGACGAGACCCGCTCCTTCGGCAAGGACACGATCGGCTGGCTGGTGCTGCAGACCGCCTCGCCCACGGTCAACGATCGCGTCGCGAAAGCGATCGACCAGAATTTCGCCAACTCCTCGTTCGAGACCGCGACCGATACCGAGAAGGCCTTCAACAAGGCGTTCGTGGCGCAGCTCGGCAACATCGCGCTCATCGTGCAACTGGTGGTCGGGGCGGCCTTCGTGACCATCCTGATGATCGTCGGCAACACCATGGTGATGGCCGTGCGCGAACGCACGCGCGAAATCGGCGTCCTGAAGACGCTCGGCTTTTCCGGCGGACGCGTGCTGCGGCTCGTGCTCGGCGAGACCTTGCTGCTCGCGCTCATCGGCGGCCTTCCCGGCATCGCGCTTGCCGCGCTCGCAACGATGAGCATGCGCGACAGCCTGGCGAATTTCGTTCCCGGGCTCACCCTCGACCCGTCGATCTTCGCGATCGCGCTCGTGCTGATGATCGGCGCTTGGGCTCGCGACCGGCCTTGCGCCGGCGATCCACGCCTTCCGGCTCAAGATCGCCGACGCCATGGGGCGGGGCTGAGCCATGCGCGCGCTTCTCCTGCAAGTCGTCGCCGTCACGGCCATCAATATCCGCAGCATCCCGCAGCGCTTCTGGCTGTCGCTGTCGACGGTCGTCGCGGTCGCCCTCGTCGTGATGGTGCTGCTGTCGTTTCTCGCCATGGCGTACGGCTTTCAGCGCACATTGAAGAGCGCCGGGGCGCGAGGACATCGCGATCGTGCTGCGCGGCGGCTCGCAGTCGGAGATCAACAGCAGCATCACGCGCGACCAGGTCCGCCTGATCGAGGACGGCCCCGGCATCGCCCGCGGCGCCGACGGAAAGCCGCTGGTGTCGGCCGAGCTCTATATCGTGGTCGACGGCATCAAGCGGTCGAGCCAGACCAAGGCCAATCTCCCCTTGCGGGGAATCGACGAGGACGGCGCGGCGCTGCGCAAGGACGTCACGCTCGTCGCCGGGCGCATGTTCAATCCGGGCGCCAACGAGATCGTCGTCGGCAAGAGCCTGCTCTCCCAGTTCCAGGGTTTCGACCTTGGCGAGCGGGTGAAGTTCCTGACCAGCCAGTGGACGGTCGTCGGCGTGTTCGCGGCCGACGGCAGCGTGTTCGAGTCGGAAATCTGGGGCGACCTGCCCGGTCGTGCAGAGCCTGTTCAACCGCAACAATGTGTTCCAGACGGTGCGCGCCCGGGTCGACAGCCCGGCCGATCTGGCCGAGCTGAAGCGCTACGCCGACACCGATCCGCGTCTCAAGCTCGACGTGAAATCGGAGCAGGAATATTTCGCCGAACAGTCTTCGCAGACCTCCGACCTCATCCAGAAACTCGGCTGGCCGCTCGCGATCGCGATGGCGCTCGGCGCGCTCGCGGGGGCGCTCAACACGATGTACAGCTCGGTCGCCGCGCGCTCGGTCGAGATCGCGACGCTGCGCGCGATCGGCTTCGGCGGCTTCCCCGCCTTTGTCGGCACGCTCACCGAGTCTCTGCTCCTCGCAGGAATCGGCGGCGTCCTCGGAGCGGTCGCGACCTATCTCGTGTTCGACGGGTTCACCGCCTCGACGCTCGGCTCGGGATTCACCCAGGTGGTGTTCAGCTTCAAGCTGACGCCGTCGCTGATCGGACAGGGCTTGGCGCTGGCCTTGCTCGTCGGACTGATCGGCGGACTGCTTCCCGCCATTCGCGCCGCGCGCCTGCCGATCGTGCAAGGGCTGCAGGGCTGACGCGCGTATATGCGTCCGGCGCGGACATTCATTGTCGCCATACGCATGTCGGTCGCTGCTTGCGAAGCGTTTTCGCGCAGCCGCGCGACGTGTCATTTCAGAAGACCGACGATCTTGCGCAGCCCGCGCGCCGCGGAACGCGATCCTGTGTTCGCGACGGATGACGCGAGACACAGTCAGCGAAAAATGATGCGTCGCATGCCGCCGAACCGGCTTTTTGCTCCGGATCGGCCCCGGCGAAGCAGGCGCTACGGGCCGAAACGGCCCCGCTGGCAAGAGATTTGTGATGCCAGCTTCAAGCATCTGGAAAGGCTGGCCTTTTTTTTCTGATTCCGAGCGCCGCTTTGCCCCATAAGAGTGAACCTCAGTTCACCCCTTGAGGCCCCATATCTGGCAGCCGGCGCCTGCGACCTTGCCCACATGTCGCGCCGGCAAGGCCAAAGAGGGGTGGGGGCTTCAAGGGAGGTCGAATATGGCACTATCCCGCCTGCAAATCAGGCCGGAACAGGAAGTCCATGCCGTCGCGCGCCATGCTTTACCGCCGTCCCAGCGAGCCCCAGGCGATCGAGGTGATCTTCGACGAGGAAATCTACCTCGTGCGTCTTCGCCGGCATCGCCAGGCGCGCCGTTACACGCTGCGAATCCAAGCGGCGACACGCGATGTCGTGCTGACGATGCCGCCGCGCGGCACGTTGCGCGAAGCCTGCGACTTCGCGCGCAAGCATGGCGGCTGGATCGCGACCCGTCTGTGCCGAATGCCGGCGGCGGCGCCGTTCGCGCCCGGCACCGTACTGCCGCTGCGCGGAGTTCCGCATCGCGTCGTGCATCGGCGCATGGCGCGCGGCACGGTCTGGACGGAGGTCAATAGCGACGGCGAGCGGCTTCTCTGCGTCGCCGGCGATCCCCTGCACATGGAACGCCGGATCCGCGACTTCCTCCATCGCGAGGCCAAACGCGATCTCGAAGCCGCCGCACACGGCTATGCCGACCAACTCGGCTTGACGCTCAAGCGCATCAGCATCCGCGACCAGACCAGCCGCTGGGGATCGTGCTCGACCACCGGCGCGCTCTCGTTTTCGTGGCGGCTTATTCTCGCGCCGCGCCACGTTCTGGACTACCTCGCCGCGCACGAGGTGGCCCATCTCGTCGAGATGAACCACTCGGCGCGGTTCTGGCGGCTGCTCGACCGCATGTGTCCGGACATGCGGCGCGCGAAGGTCTGGCTCGATCTCAACGGCGCCGACCTGCATCGCTACGGCATGCGTCCCGACGAGGCGAGTTCCTTCCGCGCCAACCGCCGCCGCGCGATGGCGGACTATTGAACACTCCGGCGTAGAACGGCCAGACATCAGCGGCCTGGCTTCGCGACGCCCGCCATTGCCGGGCGTGACCCGGCGATCCATCTTCCTGGAGGCGCGGCGCTTCTCACGATGGATATGCGGGCGAGGCCCGCATGATGTCCTCATGCACTGCAAAGCTCCGTTCTGATGCTGTCTCCCGACACCTTCGCGCTCACCGCATTGCTCGCGCTCTTGACCGCGCTCGGGCCGCTCGCGATGGACCTGTACCTGCCGTCGCTGCCGGCGATCGAAACAGCCCTCCGGGCCTCCGCGGCGCAGGTCCAGCTCACCATTTCCGTCTATCTCATCGGCTTTGCCGTCGGGCAGATCGTCTACGGACCCGTATCGGACCGGCTCGGCCGCAAGCCGGTGCTCAGCGCCGCGCTCGTGATCTTCTGCGTCGGCACGCTCGTGTGCTCCGTCGCGCCCTCGATCGGCGCTCTGATCGCCGCCCGCGCGCTCCAGGGCGCAGGCGCGGCCGGCGTGATCGTGCTCACGCGCGCGATCGTCCGCGATCTCTATGAGGGGCCGCGCGCCGGCCGCGAATTATCGCTGATGGCCGCGATCATGGGCGTGGCGCCGATCATCGCCCCGGTGATCGGCGGCTTTACCCAGACGAGCTTCGGCTGGCGCTCCGGTTTCATTCTCATCTTCGTCGCGGGACTTGCCGCGATCGTGGTGGTGTGGCGCCTGCTTCCCGAGACGGCGCGGCGGCACAAGCCGCCCGGCCACCCGCTGGTCGTGCTCGCGCGTTCCTATGGCGTGGTCGGAAAGAGCGGCAACTTTCTCGCCCATCTCGGCATCGCCACCGCGAGCTATGCCGGCCTGTTCGCCTATATTTCCGGCTCGTCTTTTGTGCTCCAGGGCTTGTACGGGCTGTCGCCGCTCGCGTTCGGCCTGTTCTACGGCGTGACCAGCCTCGGCTTCATTGCGGGAACGCTGATCGGGGCCAAGCTCGTCACCCGCCGCGGCTTCGATCGCACGATCGGGCTCGGCGCCGGCGCGTTGGCGGCGGGAGGGCTGCTGCTGGTTGCGGGCGTCAGCCTCGCCGCGTCATCGGTCGTCGCCCTCGCCGCGCCGATGATGGTGTTTCTCGCCGGCCTTGGACTTGTCTTGCCGCTGTCGATCGCGAGCGCTCTCCAGCCATTCCCCGAACGCGCGGGCGCGGCGTCCTCGCTCCTCGGCTCCGTCCAGCAGACCGTCGGCGCGATCGTCGGCGCGATCGTCGGACATTCGCTCGGGACGAGCGCCTGGCCGATGGTCATCGGCATCGCCGTCGCGGGATGCCTCACCCTGCTGCTGTGGCTTGCGACGCGGACGGTGCGGACACGCCCGTTCAAGCCGCGCTCCTGAGGCGGATCAGCGCGGCGAGAACAGCCGGTCGAGCAGCCACCCATCGACTCCGGCTTCCTGGCGCGGCTGGCGTGCGGCCGCGGACGGAGCGGCGGGCGCCGACGCCGGCGGCGCAAAGAACGGCGAGGAGGTCGCGCCCGGCAGATCGACGGGCGGCGCGCCCAGATGGGCCGCCTTCATGAACCGCGTCCACACCTCGACAGGCAGGCTGCCGCCGGTGAGCTTCTTCGTCGGCGAGGAATCGTCATTGCCGAACCAGACGCCGGTCACGAGCCGGCCGGTGAAGCCCACGAACCAGGCGTCGCGGAAATCCTGGCTCGTGCCGGTCTTGCCGGCGACCGGCCAGCCGGGAAGCTCGGCGCGCCGCGCGGTGCCGATGCGGATCGTCTCGCGCATCATCTGGTTCATCATCGCGACATAGCCCAGTTCGATGATGCGGTTGCGCACATGCGGCGCGCGCGCATAGAGAACCTTGCCGTCGGCGTTGCGCACCCGCTCGACGACATGCGGAAAGGCGCCGTAGCCGCCGTTGGCGAACGGCGCATAGGCGCCGACGAGTTCGAGCAGCGACGTCTCCGAGGTGCCCAGCGCCAGCGAGGCGTTCGGGTCGAGCTTCGAGACGATCCCGAGCCGGTACGCCGTGCGCGCCACCGCGGTTGGTCCGAATTCGAGCGTGAGCCGGACCGCGACGGTGTTGAGCGACAGGGCAAGCGCCTGCGTGAGCGTCACCGGCCCGAAATATTCGTGCTTGTAGTTCTCCGGCTTCCAGTTCTTGAGCGCGATCGGCTTGTCCTCGCGGACGCTGTCCGGCGTCAGGCCGCGCTCGATCGCAGTGAGAAAGACGAACGGTTTGAACGCCGAGCCCGGCTGGCGCTTGGCGGTCACCGCGCGGTTGAACACGCTTTCCTGGTAATCGCGGCCGCCGACGAGCGCGCGCACCGCGCCCTCGGGGGTCATTGCGACCAGAGCGCCCTGTTCGACGCCGAATTTCTCGCCGCGCTGCGCCAGCATTTCGGCGATCGCCTTTTCGGCCGCCGCCTGCATGGCGGGATCGAGCGTGGTGTCGACGACGAGATCGTCTTCGACCTGCCCGATCACGTCGTTGAGCACGTCCATCACCCAGTCCGCGGCATAGGCGGCGGAGCCGCTGCCCGCCTTGACCACTTTGGGCGGCTGCAGCATCGCGGTCTTGGCGGCGCTCTCGGTCACCAGTCCGGCGTCGGACATGGCGGCGAGCACGAGCTGGGCGCGGCGCTCCGCCCCATCATAGTTGCGGGTCGGCATCAGGCGGGAGGGCGATTTGACCAGTCCCGCCAGCAGCGCGGCCTCGGGGAGCGTCACCTGCCGCGCCGACTTGCGGAAATAGCGCTGCGCGGCGGCCTCCACCCCGTACGCGCCGGCCCCGAAATAGATGCGGTTCAGGTAGAGTTCGAGAATTTGCGTCTTGGTGAATTTGTGCTCGAGCCAGACGGCGAGAACGGCTTCTTCGAGCTTGCGCATCAGCGTGCGCTCGGGCTTGAGGAAGAGGTTCTTCGCAAGCTGCTGGGTGATGGTCGAACCGCCCTGCGAAATGCCGCGGCGGGCGAGATTGGCGAAGAGCGCGCGCGAAAGCCCCACGACGTCGATGCCGAAATGCGAGTAGAAGCGCCGGTCCTCGATGGCGATGAAGGCGCGCGGGAGATAGACCGGCATGTCGGAGAGGGACAAAGCGCTTCCGCCCATTTCGCCGCGCGTCGCGAGCGGACGGCCGTCGACTCCAAGCACTTGAATGGTGGGCGGACGCTTGGGGATTTCGAGCGCATGGATCGGCGGCAGATGCATGCCGACCCAGGCGATCACGCCGACGCCGGCGATCACCCCCCACAGCGCAACGACGGCGAGCCAGTAGAACAGCCGCTTGATCCGGGATCCGCCGCGCGAGCCGCCGCCGCGACGCCGTCGCCCGCCCCGCTTGCGCCTGACGGCGGCGACAAGCTGCCCGGCGCGGGAGACGCCGGGCCGACTGACAGGCTTCCGCGGACCGCTGCGGCGCGGGCGCGCCTCCGCCGCGGCGGCCGCCGGGCCAGGCTTGGCCTCAGGAATCGCCCGATGGTGCGGCAGGCGCACCCATCGCGGGCTCGCGGCGCTCCCCCGGGCTTCTCTGTGCTCGAGCCATGTCCCGTCCCGCCGGACAGCCTGCGGCGACGCCGCAGGCCCGCGCGGAAACTCTAGCGCGGCGCACTTTAAGGCGGCGTTAAGGAAAGGAGGGCGATCGCACCTCTCCCGCCCGGGAGAGGTGAAGCTCATCGCGGTTCGCGGGGCGCCGTCTCGACGACGATTTCGACCGCCGGCAGCGCTGCGCCACAAACCGAGAGCGCCTACCCCGCCGCGGCTGCGCTTTTCGGCGCCGCGGCCGGCTCGGGCCGGACGGCGAAGGCCTGCAAAAGCGCGCGCTTGATGGTGGCGATCCGCGGCGCCGAGGTGATGCGCGCGCCGAGCAGGTCGGTGACGTAGAACACGTCGACGGCGCGCTCGCCGAACGTCGCCACATGGGCCGAGGCGATGTTGAGATTGAGTTTCGACAGCGTCGTGGTCAGTTCGTACAAAAGTCCGGGCCGGTCGAGACCGCTCACCTCGACGACGGTGTAGCGGTTCGACCATTGATTGTTGACGGAGACTTCCGGCTCGATGGCGAACGCCTTGATGCGGCCCTTCGGCGCCTCGCGCTTCATCATCAGTTCCGGCAGCTTCAGTTCGCCGCGCAGCACCGCCTCGATCGCCTCGGTGACGCGGCCGGCGCGCCGCGTCTCGTCGTCGTCGCGGTCGAACTCGCGCGAGATCGAAATGGTGTCGAGCGCGAGCCCGTCCGTCGTCGTGTAGATCTGCGCATCCACGATGTTCGCGCCGGCCTTGGCGCAGGCGCCGGCGATCAGGCAAAGCAGCCAGGGGTGATCCGGCGTGAGCACGGTCAACACCGTGACGCCGCGATGGGCGTCGAACTCGAACTTGGTCGCGAGCGTCCGGTTCTCCGCCTCCGCCTCGCGCACGAAGCGGGCGTGATCGATCTGCGACTTGAGGTCGACCTTCAGCCAATAGGCCGGGTAGTGGCGGGCGATGTAGCGCTCGACGTCCTCGGTCGGCCAGTCCGCGAGCTCGGCGCGGAACTGCGCCTGGGCCACGGCGACGCGCTGCGCCCGATTGACCTCGGAGAAGCCGCCGGTGAGCGCCGGCTCGGCTTCGTAATAGAGCGCGCGCAGCAGCTGCGCCTTCCAGCTGTTCCACACGCCCGGCCCGACCGCGCGGATGTCGGCGGTCGTGAGAACGGTGAGGAGCTTCATGCGCTCGAGCGACTGCACGATGGCGCAGAAATTCTCGATCGTCTTGCGGTCGGAGAGATCGCGCGACTGGGCGATCGACGACATCACCAAGTGATGCTCGATCAGCCAGGCGACCGTTTCGGTGTTGGCCGCCGACAGGCCCATCAGCGGACAGAGCTGGCGCGCGATTCTGGCCCCCGCGGTCGAGTGATCCTCGGTGCGGCCCTTGGCGATGTCGTGCAGGAACAAGGCGACATAGAGCAGATCGCGATGCTCCGGCAGGATGGTGCGCATCAGCTCGTTGGACAGCCCGTATTCCGGGTTTTGTCCTTTTTCGATCTCCGCCAGCACGCCGATGCAGCGCAACAGATGCTCGTCCACCGTGTAATGGTGGTACATGTTGAACTGCATCATCGAGACGACGCGCCCGAACTCGGGAATGAACCGGCCGAGCACGCCGACCTCGTTCATGCGCCGCAGCACGATCTCGACGTCGTTCTTCGCCGTCAGTATCTCGTAGAACAGCCGGTAGGCCTGCGGCTCGGCGCGCAGATGCTTGTCGATCAGCCGCAGCGAGCGGGTGGCGGCGCGCATCGCGTCCGGGTGGAAGGCGAGGCTGTGCCGCTGCGCCAGGCGGAAAATGCGGATGAGATTGATCGGATCGCGCTGGAACGCGTCCGGATCGGCGATATTGATGCGGCTATTGTCGACGACGAAATCGTCGCTCTCGCTCAGCACCCGCCGGGACCGCTTCCGCAGCCGCGCCACGAAGCGGTTGAGCATCGGCACCTCCTTCTGGTGCCGGCTTTCGAGCCCGGCGCACAGAATGGCGGTGAGATCGCCGACATCCTTCGCCATCAGGAAGTAGTGCTTCATGAAGCGCTCGACGTCGCGCATGCCGGGATGCGTCGTGTAGCCGAGGCGCTTCGCCATTTCGCGCTGGATGTCGAAGGACAGCCGCTCCTCCGACCGGCCGGTGGCGAAATGCATGTGGCAGCGGACCGACCAGAGGAAGTTCTCGCAGCGCTGAAACAACCGGTATTCCTGGCGGTCGAACACCCCGTAGTCGATCAGTTCCTCCGGCTTGCGGACGCGGTAGACATATTTGGCGATCCAGAACAGCGTGTGCAGGTCGCGCAGGCCGCCTTTGCCGTCCTTGACGTTCGGCTCGACCAGGTAGCGCGACTGCCCGACGCGGCGCAGCCGCTCTTCGCGCTCGGCGAGTTTCGCGGCGACGAATTCCGGACCGGTGCCCTGCACGATCTGCTTGTCGAAGCGCGTCACGAGTTCGTCGAACAGGCTCTGCTCGCCGAACAGAAAGCGCGATTCGAGAATGGCGGTGCGGATGGTCATGTCCGCTTTCGCCTGGCGGATGCATTCGTCGACCGAGCGGGTCGCGTGGCCGACTTTGAGCCCCATGTCCCACAGGCAGTAGAGAATCGCTTCCGCGATCGATTCGCCCCAGGCGGTCTGCTTGTAGGGAAGCAGGAACAAGAGGTCGATGTCCGAGCCCGGCGCCAGCATGCCGCGCCCGTAACCGCCGGTCGCGACGATCGCCATGTGCTCGCCTTCGGACGGGTTCTGGGCGGCGTAGAGATGCGTGGTCGAGAACTCGTAGAGGACGCGGATGATCTCGTCCTGCATGTCTGAGAGGCGCTCGGCGCAGGCGCGGCCCTGCCGGTCCTCGAACAACAACCGCTCGGCCTTCGCCCGCCCCTCGGCAAGCGCAGTCTTGAGGCGCTGCGCCACCGCCAAGCGCAACTCGCGCTCGCGCCCGCCATAGTCGTTGGCGATGAGAGCGAGATCGGCCTTGGCCGCCTCGGCATCGAACAGGTCGGCGGAAGCGTGGTGCGGGTGATCGAGGACCGTATCCATACCGAATAGATAGCGGCCTGCGCGCGAGGTGTCACGGGTCGGCGCATGCGCCCCGGGGGGACGTTCCGCGGAACGGCCGGCTGCGCAAGATCAGTCTCGCGAGAAAGTCCTTCCCTGCGGCTTGGTCTATTCGCAGTATTATTCCATTGACCCGAAGTTATTCCTGTTCCAAGACAGAATGTCAGCGCCGATTTGAAGCAATGCAGCTTGCGGGCGCTTAACAAATACAGCTAAAGCGCGGGCTCGCCCCACGCGAGGCTGTGGGCGGGGCCGCGCAACCCGCCTCCGACAGAACCGGGCGCGACCGCCGTTCAGCCGAGCGGCCGCGGGCCTGCATGGAGGTTTCATGATCAGACTGTCCCGACGCTCCGTGATCGCGTTCACGATGATCGCGGCTCTCGCCTCGACCGTGACCGCGCGCGCCGCCGACAAGCCGAGCGAAATCCGTCTCGATTGGGCGACCTACAATCCGGTGTCGATGGTGCTCAAGGAAAAGGGGCTGCTCGAGAAGGAGTTCGCGAAAGACGGCATCGGCGTCCGCTGGGTGCAGACGCTCGGCTCTAACAAGGCGCTGGAATTCCTCAATGCCGGCTCGATCGATTTCGGCTCGACCGCGGGCTCGGCCGCGCTCGTCTCGAAGATCAACGGCAATCCGATCAAGTCGATCTATGTCTTTTCGCGCCCCGAATGGACCGCCCTCGTCACGCGCAAGGACAGCGCGATCGCCAATCCCGCCGACCTGAAGGGCAAGCGCGTCGCCGTCACCCGCGGCACCGATCCGCACATCTTTCTCGTGCGCGCCCTCTACAGCGCCGGCCTGACCGAAAAGGACATCCAGCCGGTGCTGCTGCAGCATCCGGACGGCAAGACGGCGCTGATCCGCGGCGATGTCGACGCCTGGGCCGGGCTCGACCCGATGATGGCGCAGGCCGAGGTCGAGGACGGCGCCAAGCTGTTCTACCGGGCGCCGGAGGCCAATACCTGGGGCATCCTGAATGTGCGCGAGGCCTTCCTCAAGGATCATCCCGACCTGGTTCGCCGCGTGCTCGCCGTCTATGAGGAGGCCCGCAAGGCCGCGCTCGCCGATTACGACGCGACGAAGAAGACCTTCATTGCGGCGACCAAGCTGCCCGAACCGGTGGTCGACAAGCAGCTCAAGGAGCGCACCGAACTCACCCACAGCCGCATCGGCGCGCCGCAGCGAGAATCGATCCTCGCCGCCGGGCTTGCTCTGCAGCAGGCGGGCGTGATCGCGCCGACCGTCGACGTGCCGGCGACCGTCGACGCCTTGATCTCCGATCAGCTCGCGCCGGCCTCCAATTGACGCAAGCCTCGTCCGGCGGTTTGAGTGGCGCAATGACCGTCGACACTCACCCCATCGACGCGCTCGACCAGCCGGCGCCGCGCCCGGCGGCGGACCGACGCGGCCGCTGGCGCGGCCTCGCGCTCGGGCTCGCCCTGCCGGTCGGTCTCGCCGCGCTGTGGGAGTTCGCGGTGTATGCCGGCCTGGCGGAAGGCCGGCTGGTGCCGCCGCCCTCGCGAATTTTCGCGACCTTCTCCGAGCTCGCCGCGACCGGCGAATTGACGCGGCATACGATCGCAACCGTGCTGCGCGTCGCGGCGGGGTTTGGCCTCGGCGTGCTGTTCGGGACGCTGCTCGGCGCGATCGCCGGCTATTCGTCGCTTGCGCGCGCGCTCGCCGACCCGATGCTGCAAGCCTTGCGGGCGATCCCCTCGATCGCCTGGGTGCCGCTGTTCATCCTCTGGCTCGGCATTTTCGAAGCCTCCAAGGTCGCCCTGATCGCCGTCGGCGTGTTTTTTCCGGTGTATCTCGGCGTGATGGGCGCGATCGTTTCGGTCGACCGGAAGACTGTCGAGATCGGGCGCATCTTCCGCCTGTCCGGGCCGGCGATGATCCGCCGCATCCTGCTGCCGGCGGTGCTGCCCGCCTATGTCGTGTCGCTGCGCGCCGGGCTGGGACTGGGCTGGATGTTCGTCGTCGCCGCCGAATTCATGGGCGCTGCGGAAGGGCTCGGCTATCTCCTGGTCGATGGTCAGCAGCTCGGCAAGCCGGCCCAGATTGTCGCCGCGATCGTCGCTTTCGCCATTCTCGGCAAGACCACCGACTGGCTCCTGGTGGCGGGCTCGGCGCCGTTCCTCCGCTGGCAGGATTTAAGCTTGCCGCGCAACGGAGCGCGTTGAATGCTCGCGCTCGACCGCATCGGCAAGACCTACCCGAACGGCGTGCGGGCGCTCGACGGCGTGACGCTGAGCGTCACTCTCGGCGAGATCCTCGCCGTGGTCGGCGGTTCCGGGTGCGGCAAGTCGACATTGCTGCGCGCGATCTCCGGGCTCGATCCGCCCACGACCGGGCGCGTCTCGCTCGACGGGGCGCCGATCGCCGCGCCGCATCCGAAGATCGGCATGGTGTTCCAGGAGCCGCGGCTGCTGCCCTGGCTCACCGTCGCCGGCAATGTCGGGTTCGGCCTTGCCGGCCTCTCGCGGCCGGTGCGCGACAGGCGGGTGGCGGCGCAGCTCGATCGGGTCGGGCTGTACGAGAAGGCCGGCGTATGGCCGCGCGAACTGTCCGGCGGACAGGCGCAGCGCGTGGCGATTGCGCGCGCGCTCGTCACCCGGCCCGAGGTCCTCCTCCTCGACGAGCCTTTCTCCGCGCTCGACGCCTTCACCCGCGCCGATCTGCAGGACCATGTGCTCGACCTGTGGGGCGAGTTGAAACCGACGCTGGTCGTGGTCACGCACGACGTCGACGAGGCGATCGTGCTCGGCGACCGCGTGATGGTCATGCGCCCGCGGCCCGGACGCGTGCTCGAAGAGATCGCGATCGATCTGCCGCGCCCGCGCGACCGCCAGTCGGCCGCCTTCGACTTCGCCAAACGCCGCGTGCTCGCGGCGCTCGACCGCGCGCAGGACCGCCCGCGCAGCGTGGACGACCGCGAGGGCAAGGCGGCGCAAGGCGCGGCGCTGTGGTGGTGACCTGACCTGCTTTCGCCGACCTCTCCCCGACCGGGGAGCTGGTTTTGCGTCGCAACCGCGCTGATCAGCCGAGCGACATCAGCTCGTCGAGCGTGCCGACATGCTTGTGAGCGAGCGCGGCGCGAATCTTCCGATCGAGATCACGGTCGAGGAACGGCTTGCGCAATATGTGCTCGTGCCGGATGCCGGCGAGCACGGTCAAATCGGCAAAGCCGGTGATGAACACGATCGGCAGCGCCGGCAGCCGCATGCGCGCCTCGCGCGCGAGTTCGAGGCCGCTCATCCCCGGCATGGCGAAGTCGATCAGCGCCACGTCGATCTTGCGCTTGCCGGCCAATACTTCGAGGGCTGCGCCGCCGCTCCCCGCCTCGATCGGGACATGGCCCAGCCCTTCGAGCATGGAGGACGTGACATGGCGGACATGATCGTCGTCGTCGACCACGAGGACGACGGCGGAGGCGGGCAATACGGCGGCCAAGGCCTCGGCCGACAGCGGCGCCTGATCCGCGGCCGCCGCGCTTGATCGCGGAAGAAAGACGCGCACCGTGGTCCCTTTGCCGAGCTTCGTTTCGATCTGCACGCCGCCGCCCGACTGCTTGGCGAATCCAAGCACCTGACTGAGACCGAGCCCGGACCCCTTGCCGACCCGCTTGGTGGTGAAGAACGGCTCGAACGCCTTGGCGAGCACCTCGTCGGACATGCCCGATCCGGTGTCGCTCACCGCGATCACGACATAGTCGCCGGCCTGCGGCTCTTCCGCCCGCGTGGGCGTTTCCAGCGTGACGTTTCCGGTCTCGACGGTGAGCCGGCCGCCGACCTGCATCGCGTCGCGCGCATTGATGGCGAGATTGAGCACGACCAGTTCGAGCTGGGTCGGATCGACCAACGCCGGCCAAGTGTCGGGGCCGAGCACCGTGTCGATCTCGAAGCTGCCGCCCATCGTGCTCTGCAGAAGCTCGCGCATGCGCCCGAGCGTCTCCTTGAGATCGATCGTCCGCGGCTCCAGCCGCTGGCGGCGCGAAAACGCGAGGAGCTGCGCGATCAGCTTGGCGCCGCGCTCGGCGGCGAGGCGCGTATGCGACAGGCGGCGCAAGAGCTTCGGATCGTCCGACTGCGCCCAGGCCTTCTCCAGATAGCTGACATTGCCGAGAATGACCGTCAGCAGATTGTTGAAGTCGTGCGCGACGCCCGAGGTGAGCTGGCCGATCGCGTCGAGCCGCTGCATCTGCCGCAAGGTGGTTTCCACCTCCTCGCGTTCCTCGATCTGGGCGAGGAGCTGGCGGTTCGCCGCGGCGAGATCCTTGGTGCGTTCGGCGACCCGCAGCTCGAGCGTTTCGTTGAGGCGCAGCAGTTCCTCGCGGCTGCGGCGCAGCGCCGCCTCCCACCGCCGCGCGTCGGTCACGTCGACGCAGGAGCCGATGAAGCCGATGAATGCGCCATCGGCGGCGTAGTGCGGCACGCCGGTATTGTCGACATGGCGCCACTCGCCGTCATGCCGGCGCAGGCGAAAGCCGAGCCGGAACGGCTCGTGCCGCTCGAAGGCGGAGCGGTAGGTGTTGCGGCAGCGCGCGCAATCCTCCGGATGGACGTTCTCGGTCCATCCGTCCCCCATCTCCTCCTCCATGCTGCGCCCGGTGAAGGCGAGCCAGGGACGGTTGAACCAGGTGCACTTCGCGCCCGCGTCGGCGACCCAGATCATCACCGGGGCCGAATTCGGCGAAGTCGCGGAAACGCGCCTCGCTCAGGCGCAGCGTATCGAGGCTCTCGGTATAGGCGCGCGCATTGGAGATGGCGGTGGCGAGATGGCCGGCGACGAGGTCGAAGAAGCCGCGATAGTCGTCGTCGAGCGCGCGCCGCGGATTGATGCCGAGCACGAGCGCGCCGGCCGAGGCTGGCGTTCCGAGCTTGGCCACGGGCAGCACCAGCGCGCGATTGGTGGGTTCGGGCCAGGTGCCGCCCGGCAGCATGCCGAAGCGGCTCGCGAGATCGTACAGAAGGACCGGTTCGCCCGTGCGCAGAACGCGGCTGACGCTCCACGTATCGTCGCTGTGCAGCGCGATCTCGGAGGGGTACTTGTCGTAGGGAAGGCCGGTCGATCCGACCGCGCGAATGCAGCCGCTCTCCTCGTCGACGAGGTAGAGGAGCGCGAAGGGAATATCCGGGTTGTAGGCGCCGAGGACGTGGATCGCGCTCTGGCACGCGCTCTCGACCCCGCGCATTTCCGCGGTCTGCGACGCCAGTTCGCGCAGGATGCGCAGCCGCCGTTCGCTCAGCACGCGCTCGGTCGTCTCGGTGACCGCGGTGAAGACCCCGCCGATCCGCCCGTCCGCATGTTTGATCGGGCTGTAGGAATACGTGAAATATGCTTCTTCGAGATAATTGTTGCGGTCGACGGGAAGCAGCAGATCGTGCGACCAGGTCGCCTCCCCCCGCCAGATGCTCGCGAGCTGGGGGCCGATGATGGCCCAGATTTCCGGGTAGGTGTCGCGCCCGCGGCTGCCGAGGCTCGCCGGATGCTTGGTCATCCCGAGAATCGGCCGGTAGGCGTCGTTGTAGACCATCACGAATTCCGGTCCCCACCACAAGAGCATCGGGAAACGGGAATTCAGGCAGATGCTGACCGCCATTTTCAGCGCGTCCGGCCACCGGTCCGGCGGGCCGAGCGGCGACCGGCTCCAATCATGCGCGCGCATCAGCGCGCCCATCTCGCCGCCACCGGCGAGAAACTCACAACTCGGTGCAGCGGCTCGGGCTTTCGCGGGTTTGGTGTCGGCGAGCTGCTCTTTCATGATGTTCGAATTCTCGAACAGAGCATCAAAAAGCAGATTGCGGACGGGATCGCATCGGCAACGGCACCTCTTGTTTGTCGTATGGCCCCAGCCCGACAGCCCGCCCGGCGGCATTGCGCCCACCAACGGCTGCGGCGGACCGATCCGGTCCGAGACGCGGACCCAAGCGCGATCGGTTCCGCGCCCCTACTCATCACTCCGTAAAGTGGCCGAATGTGAGGCCGTCGTCAAATTCGCGGCATTTATAAAGCGTTAAGCACTAGACCGCGCCCCGCAAACGCCTTCTATTCGCGGCGGGCGACATCGAGCAGGCATCCCGGCTTGCGCCGGACCGTGCTTCCTTTGTAGTGGTCGCCCGTTAACCAAGCCGAAGCCCGCCGGAAAGGGAGCCCTCATGATGGACGCCGCCGCCCTGCGCGCCCTGCAAGCGCCGATCAAAGAGCGTTATAAGGCTGACCCGGACACCGCGCGCATCACGCTGCGCGCGCAAGGGACGCTCGACGACAGCGCCATCGCCTGCAAGGTGGAGACGGGGCGCGCGCTCGCGATCGCCGGCCTGCATCCGGCGAGCGGCGGGTCCGGGCTCGAACTCTGCTCGGGCGACATGCTGCTCGAAGCGCTCGTCGCCTGCGCCGGCGTGACGCTCAAAGCGGTCGCGACCGCGCTCGAGATTCCGTTGCGGTCGGGCGCTCGTCCATGCCGAGGGCGATCTCGATTTTCGCGGCACGCTCGGGGTCGACAAGGAAGCGCCGGTCGGTTTCGCGCAGATCAGGCTGACCTTCGCGGTCGACACCGACGCGCCGCAGGAGCGGCTCGACCAGCTCCTCAAGCTGACCGAGCGCTACTGCGTCGTCTACCAGACCATCCGGAACGGACCGCCGGTCGACGTCCGCATGACCCGCGGATAAGGCGGCGCTCACGTCTCTCTCGCCATGCGCCGCAGCGCAAAGCGCTGCAGCTTGCCGGTCAAGGTCTTCGGCAGTTCGTCGACATAGACGATCCGGCGCGGATATTTGTAGGGCGCGATCGTCGCCTTGACGTGCTCCTGCAGGTCCTTGGTCATCGCCGCGCGGTCGTGACCGGGATGCAGCACGACATAGGCGGTGACGATCTCGCCGCGTTCCGCATCGGGCGCCCCGACCACGCCGCATTCGGCGACCGCCGGATGACTGAGCAGCGCCGCCTCGACTTCCGGTCCGGCGATGTTGTAGCCGGCGGAAATGATCATGTCGTCGGAGCGCGCCTGGTACCAGAAATAGCCGTCGGCATCCATGCGATAGGCGTCGCCGGTCACGTTCCATCCGCGCTGCACATAGGCCTGCTGCCGCGCATCGGCCAAGTAGCGGCACCCCGTGGGTCCGCGCACGGCGAGCCGGCCGACGGTCCCGGGCGGGACCTCCCGGCCGTCCTCGTCGATGATGCGGGCTTCGTAACCCGGAACCGGCCGGCCGGTCGCGCCCGGCCGGATGTCGTTCTCGGGCGAGCCGACGAATATGTGCAGCATCTCGGTCGCGCCGATGCCGTCCATGATGCTGATGCCGGTCGCCGCGCGCCACGCCTCGAACGTCGCCTTCGGGAGCGCCTCGCCCGCCGAAACGCATCTGCGCAGCGACGAGACATCATGCGCGGCGAGCAGCGGGAGCATGGCGCGATACGCCGTCGGCGCGGTGAAACAGACCGTCGCTTTGTGTTCCGCAATCCCTGCGACCAGGTCGGGTGGAGCGGTCTTTTCGATGAGGATGGAGCATGCGCCGACCCGCAGCGGGAACAGCGCGATCCCGCCGAGCCCGAAGGTGAAGGCGAGCGGCGCCGTCCCGATGAAGCGATCCTCGCCGGACGCGCGCAGCACATGCCGCCCGTAGGAGTCGCAGGTCGCGAGCATGTCGCGGTGGAAATGCATCGTGCCCTTGGGCTCGCCGGTCGTGCCGGAGGTAAACGCGATGAGGCAGACGTCGTCGCTCGCGGTGTTGCAGGGGGCGAAATCCGCATAGCCCGGCCGGTCCATCAGCCGGTCGAGCGAGTGCTCCCCGCCCTCGCCCCAATACACGACGCGTTCGAGCGCGGGCGCGCCCGCGCTGGCCTTCTCCATCTCCTCGGCGAGGCGCTTGTCGCACAATGCGAACCTGATCTGCGCCTTGGCGAGCGGAAAGGCGATTTCCTTCGCGCGCAGGAGCGGCATCGTCGCCACCACGACGCCGCCGGCCTTCATCACGGCGAAATAGGCGGCGACCATCATCGGGCTGTTGAAACCGCGCAGCAGCACGCGATTTCCCGGCACGAGCCCGAGATCGCGCATGAGCACGTTGGCGATGCGGTTCACCCGCTCGGCGAATTCGCCATAGCTGAGCGCTTCGCCGGCGGCGCGGACGCATGCGCGCGCCCCCTCGCCGCGCGCGACCCATGAATCGATCAGCTCGACCGCGCAGTTGAGCCGCGCCGGATATTGCAGCTCGGGCAGGCTGAAGATGAAGTCCGGCCATTGCGCGCGCGGAGGCAGATTGTCGCGCGCGAAGGTATCCACATGGGCGGAGGAATGCAGCGGCGGGTGCGCGTCGTCGTCGGTCGCGTGCACGGACAAACTCCCAGGCGTTTCCCTTGTAACGATCTCGGCTGTTCGTTTTCGCGTATTATATCTCAAGCGCGACCGGCTGGAACGACCGGCGAAGGTCGTCCGGGGAGGGTCGTCGAGGGAGAAACGCATGAAGGTCCATGTGATCGGCGGAGGGCCCGCCGGGCTCTATTTCGCGATCCTGATGAAGAAGGGCCGCCCGGACGCCGACGTCACCGTGTTCGAGCGCAACCGGCCGGACGACACGTTCGGCTTCGGCGTGGTGTTCTCCGACGAGACGCTGGCCACCTTCGAGGCCTATGACCGCGAGAGCTATCGGGCGATCGTCGATCATTTCGCCTATTGGGACGACATCGAAATCCACTTCAAGGGAACGGTGCGGCGGATCGGCGGCAACGGCTTCTGCGGCTGCTCGCGCGTCAACCTGCTGCGCCTGCTGCAGGACCGCGCGCGCGCGCTCGGCGTCGCGCTCAAGTTCGAAACCGTGATCGACCCTGGCCTGGCGGCGCACGCCGACGCCGACCTGATCGTCGCCGCCGACGGCATCAACAGCGCCATCCGCGAGGCGCGGCGGGAGCATTTCGGCACGAAGATCGATCTGCGCCCGAACAAGTTCGCCTGGATGGGCTCGACCCGGGCGTTCGACGCCTTCACCTTTTTCTTCCGCGAGACCGAGCACGGCATTTTCATCGCCCACTGCTACCAATACGAGCCGGGGCGCTCGACCTGGGTGATGGAGGCGCAGCCCGAGACCTTCGCGCGCGCCGGTCTCGACCAACTCGACGAGGCGCAGTCGGCGGCCTTCCTCGAAGACGTGTTCCGCGAGGAGCTGCGCGGCCATCGCCTGCTCATCAACCGGTCGATGTGGCGCAATTTCCCGCGCGTCTCGAATGTTCGCTGGGTCAAGGACAACATCGTCCTGCTCGGCGACGCCAAGGCGACGGCGCATTTCTCGATCGGGTCGGGAACGAAGCTCGCGATGGAGGATGCGATTGCGCTTTATGACGCGTTCCGCGCGACCGGCGGGCGCGATGTCGGGGGTGCGTTGCAGCGCTACGAAACGGTGCGCCGCGAGGAGGTCGAGAAGACGCAGCATGCGGCCGACGTGTCGCTTGTGTGGTTCGAGCATGTCGACCGGTTCTGGTCGATGGACCCGCAGCGCTTCGTGTTCGGCCTGATGACGCGCGCGAAGGCGATCACCTACGACAATCTGCGCCTGCGCGCGCCCGCCTTCGTCGACGAAATCGACCGGGCGGTGGCGCAGGACGTGCGCGCGCAAGGCTTCGCGGTCGATACGGTGCGGCCGGCCGCGCCGATGTTCCAGCCGTTTCGGCTGCGCGGCATGACGCTCGCCAACCGCGTCGTCGTCTCGCCCATGTGCCAGTATTCGGCGACCGACGGCGTGCCGGGCGACTGGCACCTCGTGCATTACGGCGCGCGCGCGATCGGCGGGGCGGGCCTGATGTTCACCGAGATGACCAATGTCTCGGCGCAAGCGCGCATCACCTATGGCTGCACCGGCATGTACAGCGACGCGCAGGAGGCGGCGTGGAGGCGCATCGTCGATTTCGTGCACGCAAACTCGGGAGCGAAGATCTGCCTGCAGCTCGGCCATGCCGGCCGCAAGGGCGCGACCAAGCTGATGTGGGAGGGGATCGACGAGCCGCTGGAAGAAGGGGCGTGGCCGATCGTCTCCGCATCGCCCCTGCCCTATTTCCCGCACAGCCAGACGCCGCGCGAGATGACGCGCGCCGACATGGACAAGGTCGTGGCGGATTATGTCGCCGCGGCGGAGCGCGGGAATCCGCGCGGGCTTCGACATGCTGGAGCTGCACGCCGCGCACGGCTATCTGCTCGCGAGCTTCATCTCGCCGCTGACCAATATCCGCCGCGACGAATATGGCGGCGCGCTCGAAAACCGCATGCGCTTTCCGCTCGAAGTCTTTCGCGCGGTGCGCGCGGCGTGGCCGGACGAAAAGCCGATGTCGGTGCGCATCTCGGCGACCGACTGGGAGGACGGCGGACTTTCCGGCGACGACGCCGTTGTGGTCGCGCGCCTGTTCGCCGAGGCCGGTTGCGATCTCATCGACGTGTCGACCGGGCAGACCACGCCGGATGCGGCGCCGCTGTACGGCCGCATGTTCCAGACCCCGTTCTCCGACCAGATCCGCAACGAGGCGGGTCTCGCCACCATGTGCGTCGGCACGATCACCACCGCCGACCAGGTCAACACCATCGTCGCGGCCGGGCGCGCCGACCTCGTCGCGCTTGCGCGCCCGCACCTGATGGACCCGTCCTTCGCCATGAAGGCCGCGGCCTGGTACGGCGCGCCGGCGATCCACTGCCCGCCGCAATATTACGCCGGGCGCGACCAGCTCTTCCGCAACAGCGAGCGCGACCGCGCGGAGCTGACCGAGCTGCGCCTGAAGGCGAAGCCGAAGGCGCATGTCAACAGCTTCGACCAGGCGGCGGAGTGAGGCCTGCGGCTGACCCGCGTTGCATCCTCCCCGTGTTTCAAGGGGGTTTCATCCTCCCACGTGTTTCACGGGGGAGGGGGACCATGCGCAGCATGGTGGAGGGGTCTCCAAAAGAGGGCCCCCTCCCCATCCCTCCCCCGCTTGCGGGGGAGGGATGCGTTTCTGCACCGGAAACGTTGCCCCCGAGTTATTCGGCTCAGTCCGGTAATTTTGCTGCGCCCGGGACACAAGGCAAATACGCCGCAGTCACCGCCGCGCCGCTGGCAAGGGCGGCGAGGACGGCCCAATAGGCGTAGCGAAAATCGGACGCGACGCCGACCAGCGCATAGGTCAGCACATAGACGACCGCCGAGCCCGCGACGGCGAGCGCGAACGCGCCCGCCGGCGTGGCGCGGCGTCGCCACGCTGCGGCGCAGACGACCCCGCACAGGATGAGCCAGAACGCGACGCGGAACAGCGGGCTCGGCTTGATCACGTCATGCACGGCCTTGAGCGCAACGAAGCCGCGCTTGTCCGGCAAAGCGAGCCTGCTCAGATCGCCGACATCCTGCGTCCAGATCGTGTAATTGCTGCGCAAGAGAAACGTGCCGAGGAACGCGGCGCGATGCTGCAGATAAGCGGCGGGATGCGCCGCGAGCGCGCGCCGCCACGCCGCGCCCAGCACGGGCGTGCCGAAGATTTTCTGCTCGTTCTCGATCCGGCCCATGACGAAACTGCACGGCCGGCCGTGCCAATAGGCGTCCCACAAATAAGGGTCGTAGCAATCGGTGACGAGCCGCCGCTGCTCGGCCGGCGACCAGGTCGTGGGGAACTGGTTCTCCTTGGAAAAATGGGTGATGCCGCCGAGATCGAACACATAGAGCGAATGCAGCGGATGCTGGCGCACCGCGCCGAGCACGTCGTAATAGACGACCTGCATCAACCCGAAGAGAGCGAGCGCAGTCGGCGCATAGGCGAGCGCCGCGCGTTTCCACGCAAACCGGCTGGGCCACAGGACATAGGCGGTCAGGATCGGCGCGGCGACGAGCGCGTTCGGCCGCAGCAGGACGCCGAGCGCGACCAATGCGAGTGCGACCGCCTGCGCCGGAACGCGCAAGGCCGCGCGCGCCTCCGCGACGGTGAAAGCCAGCGCCGCAGCGCAGAGCCACACGCAGGCGAACAGCATGTCCCGCCAGATGATGCCGACGAACATGAAGCCGGGCGGCATGAAGCCAAGCAGAACCGCGATGACGCCGAGCCAGGGCGCGCGCCGGGCGAGCGTGATCCCGACCAGGGCAAAGCCGAGCCAGTAGAGCGAAGCGGTGAACAGAAACATGCTGCCCGCGCCCGGCGCGATCGGATCGATCAGCGCCCACAGCGCGGTCATCACCGGCGACTGCCAGTCGCCGACCCGGCCCTCGGCGATCGCCTGGTAGACGTAGAGCGAGTCGTAGGTCATCACGCCGGGGTAGAAGACGAACAGCGTCAGCGCGAACCCGCCGCCGGCGAGCGCCGCGACGAGCGCGCTCGGCCAGAGCGCGGCGGGACGGTCATCAGCGCGCGCGCATAGACGTCGCCCGAATTCGCCGCATGCGGCAGATCGGCGATAAAGCGGCGCATCTCCTCGGCCGAACGCCAGCCGTCATGCACGAAGGAATGCGTCTCGCCGAGCGACGCATTGAATCGCGAAAAGCCGAGCGCGCCGCAGCGGTCGAGCGCCGCAAGCGCGACGTCGCGCTGGATGGTGGTGAACTCGAAGGACAGCGCCGGAATCGGCGCGGGTCAGGCCGGCCAGCGCCTCGGCCTCGAACCCCTCGACGTCGATCTTGGCGAAGGCGGGAACGCCGTGCCGGGCGATCAGCGCGTCGAGCGTCGTCATCGGCACGCGCACGCGCTCGTCCCAGCGCTGGCCTTCCCAGCCCTTCGCTCCGGCGGCCGCCGCGACGAAATCCGGCGAGGCGGTCGAGATGGTCGGGTTGTCGCGATTGACCATCAGCTCGACGAAGCCCTCCGCGCGGCCGACCGCGGCCGGCTCGATCGCCACCCCTTCGGTCGCGGCCGTAGATGAGGCGCAGCACCGCGACCAGCGCCGGCTGCGGCTCGACCGCGACCACGCGCGCGCCGATCCGGCGAAAGACGCCGATGCGGTCGCCCACATGCGCGCCGATGTCGAAGACGAGGTCGCCCTGCCTGCACGAAACGGCGATACAGGCGCATCGAGGCCGGCGCGATGGCGACGGTCGCCGTAGTAGACGCGGAGCGAATTCAGGACGCCCCTTACGGACCGCAGGCCTTTGAGCATTCGGTTCCGGTAACCCGGCCTTCGGCGGCGCCGATGCGGGCGCAGCGCCCAGCGCCGGCAGGGCGATCGCGCGCAGGATCGGCGGCGGGGCGATTTCCTCCGGCAGCCGGCCGAGGCCGAGACGCATCAGCAGGCGCCGAACTCGGGCCGGGAGGTCACGACGGCGAACGGGACCGCGAGCGCCAGCCCGCCCGCAAGGATCAGCGCGTAGGGAAGCGCCGCCGGATGGGTCAGCGGCCAGCAGCGCGATCGCTCCCCAGCCGAGCGCGGCCTGCGGCCACAGCGATCGCACGGCCAGCGACACCGGCACCCCGTGATCGTCGCGCCGCTGGCCGATCCAGCCGATGTCGCGGCCGAACAGGAGGCCGCCGAGAAAGATCGTATGCGCAAGCCACATGATCGGCGCGAGGACGAGATTGAAGGACAGGGCCGCCGCGACGCTCGCCGCAAAGCGCAACGAGCCGCCGAAGGAGCGCCGCAGCTGCGGGTGCAGCAAGCACGTCGAGGGCGGTCGCGACCTGCGGCGCGAACCACATTGCGAGCATGCTCCAGAACAGGGTCCGGCCCGCCCCGGCATTGACCATCGCGGCCGGCTCGGGGGCAAGCGCCATAACAAGGACGCCGAGCGTAAGAAGGCCGATCCAGGCGGGCGAACCGAGGAACATCAGGATGGCGAAGGCGAGCTGGTAGCGGCTGACGACGTGCAGGCCGGGCAGACCGATGAAGCTCCAGTATTGCATGTTGCCCTGGCACCAGCGCAGGTCGCGGCGGATGAATTCGATCAGGGTCGGCGGGTTCTCCTCGAAGCCGAGATTCTCCTCGGGCCAGCACGCGCACTTCGTAGCCGGCGCGCCGCATCAGCACCGCCTCGATCTGGTCGTGGCTGAGCACGTGGCCGGCGAGCGGCCCGCCGTCCGGCAGCGCGGACAATTCGCAATGCGCGATGAACGGCTGCAGCCGCAGCACCGCATTGTGGCCCCAATAGGGACCGCAGTCGCCCTGCCACCAGGCGCTGCCGATGGTGTAGGAGCGCATGCCGAGCCGCATGCCGAACTGGAACAGGCGGGCGAACGCGCTGGTCGAGGGCAGGCCGATCACCAGGCCCTGCAGGATGCCGATCTTGGGATCGGACTGCATCAGGCGCACCAGCCGCAGGACCGCGCTCGGCCGTCATGACGCTGTCGGCGTCGAGCGTCACGGCGAAATCGTGCTGGTCGCCCCAGCGGTCGCAGAAATCGGCGATATTGCCGGCCTTGAAGCCCTCATTGCTGGTGCGCCGGCGATAGGTGACGGCGATGCGGCCGCGCCAGCCGGCGCGCGAGCTCGTCGAACCGACGCTCCTCCTCGGCCGCGATCGCGGGATCGCTGGTGTCGCTCAGGACATAGAGATGGAAGCGATCGCCCACCCCCGCCTCGGCGAGCCCCGCGAGCAGCGGCGTGGAGATTGCGCAGGATGCGCTCCGGCTTCTCGTTGCGGATGCACAGGAGGATCGCGGTCGAGGCGGTGATCGGCTTCGTCGCCGCGCAGATGCGCCGCGGCCGGCAGCACCGCCGCGACCGGATCGCGGCAAACCGCATGACGAGCAAGCCGATCACGGCGTTCCAGAACCCGATCACCGACCAGGGCAGGGTGACGGCAGAACAGCGCGACCAGCACGATATCGACGACGCCGAGGCCGCCGGGCGCGAGCGTCGCGCGCCATGAGCCAGATCATCGCCGCGATCGTCGACACCACGAGCGCCGCGAACACGATCCGCCGGCGTCCGATCGGCATGGCCGTGACCGCCGCCGCGATCGTCGCCGCGGTCACCTCTGCCGCCATCGTGGCAACCCCCTGCCCTTTTGCAGTGCACGCGATATTTTGCGGAGCACGCGGTATAGCTAGGAACCGTTCGACACGCCAATAAAGGATTTGCGAGTGGCGCTCGATCGCGGCGACAGCAAGGCCGAGGCGCTGTGGTATGTGGCCCCGGGACGGGCGGAGATCCGCGCGGAGCGCGCGCCGGACGCCGGGACCGGGCGACGTTGTCGTGCGCGCGCTGCACAGCGCGCTCAGCCGCGGCACCGAGCGGCTGGTCTTCACCGGCGCGCGTCCCGGAAAGCGAATTCGAGCGCATGCGCGCCCGTTCATGGGCGGCGCGTTCCCGTTCCCGGTCAAGTACGGCTATGCCATGGTCGGGCCGGGTCGAGGCCGGCCCGGAGCCGCTGCGCGGCCGCACCGTCTTCGCGCTGCATCCGCACCAGACCGCGTTCGCGCTTCCGGCCGACGCGGTCATCGCCGTGCCGGACACGCGTTCCGGCCCGCCGCGCCGTGCTCGCCGCCAATATGGAGACCGCGCTCAACGCGGTCTGGGATGCCGCGCCGGGCCCGGGCGATCGCATCGCCGTGGTCGGCGGCGGGCGTGGTCGGGCTGCTGATCGGCATGGCTGTGCGGGGCGCTTCCCGGCGCAGAGGTGACGCTGGTCGATATCGACCCGCGGCGGGCGCTCGCCGGCGCTCTCGGCCTCGGCTTCGCCGCGCCCGAGGACGCGCCGCTCGACTGCGACCTCGTGTTCCATGCGAGCGGGAGCGGCGCCGGCCTCGCGACCGCGCTGCGGCTCGGCGGGCGACGAGGCAACCGTGCTGGAGCTGAGCTGGTACGGGCGCGGCCGAAGTCACGCGTGCCGCTCGGCGGCGCGTTCCACAGCCGCCGCCTCAAGCTCGTCTCGAGCCAGGTCGGCCGCGTCGCGCCCTCGCACCGGCCGCGCTGGACGCCGCGCCGCCGGCTGGCGGCGGCGCTCGACCTTCTCGCCGATGCACGCCTCGACGCGCTGCTCGCGCCGCCGATCGCCGTTTCCACGACCTGCCGGCCCGGATCGGCGGCATCCTCGCGCCGGAGAGCGGCGTTCTGTGCCAAGTGATCGATTATCCCGCAGCCGGCCCCGCCGCAACCTGAACGAGGCCTTCCGTGTTCGCCGTCGAAGTCCGCGACCACATCATGATCGCCCATTCGTTCCGCGGCGCCGTGTTCGGCCCGGCGCAGGCGCTGCATGGCGCGACCTTCGTGGTCGACGCCGCGTTCATGGCGGAGACGCTCGACGCCAACGGCATCGTGGTCGATATCGGCCGCGCGCACGAGGTGCTCAAGGCGGTGCTGGCGCCGCTCAACTACCGCAATCTCGACGACGTGCCGGAGTTTTCCGGGCGTCAACACCACGACCGAATTCCTGACCCGGCACGTGTTCGACCGCCTCGCCGCGGCGGCGCGCGCGGGCAAGCTCGGCCGCGACGGGCGCGAGCTTGCGGCGATCCGCGTCACCATTTCGGAATCGCATGTCGCGCGCGCCTGGTACGAGGCGGCGCTGTGGTGAGACGCGCCGCGTTCGCCGTGCCGGGCGATCTCGACGACGCCGACCGGCGGCTATGCCTATGACCGGCGCATCATCGCCGAACTGCGCGGGCACGGCTTCGCCATCGAGGTCATCGATCTCGGCGACGGCTTTCCGCGGCCGAGCGCGCGACGCAGGGCCGCCGCACTCGCGGCGCTTCGCTGCGCGCCGCCGGGATGCCGGTCGTCATCGACGGGCTCGCCTATCGGCGCGCTGCCCGAGCTGGCCGCCGACTTCTGCAAGGCCCGCCCGCTGATCGCGCTCGTCCATCACCCGCTCGCGCTGGAAACCGGCCTCGTCCGAAGACGCGGCCGCGCAATGCGGGCGAGCGAACGGTCGGCGCTCGCCGGCGCGCGCCGCGTCGTGGTCACCAGCGAAGCGACGGCGCGCATCCTCGCCGCCGATTACGGCGTGCCGCGCGATCGCATCACCGTGGCCCCGCCCGGCACCGATCGCGTCGCGCGCGCGCAGCGGCAGCGCCGGCGGCGCCGGTGCGCTGCTGTCGGTCGGCGCGCTGGTGCCGCGCAAGGGCTACGACGTGCTGATCGCGGCGCTCGCCGCGATCGCCGATCTGCCTTGGCGGCTGACCATCGTCGGCGACCGCGCTCGCGATCCGGCGACGGCGGCGCGGCTCGAGGCCGATATCGCGGCGCTTGGACTTGCGGCGCGCGTCACGCTCGCCGGCGCGGTCGCGCCTGACCGCCTCGCCGCGCTCTACGCCGCGGCCGATCTGTTCGTGCTCGCCTCGCGCTTCGAGGGCTACGGCATGGCCTATGCCGAGGCGATCGCGCTACGGCCTGCCGGTCATCGGCACGACCGCCGGCGCGATCCGCGAACCCGTTCCGGCCGGCGCGGGCATGCTGGTGGCGCCCGACGATGTCGCGGCGCTCGCGGGCGCGCTGCGCCGGCTGATCGCCGATCGAGGCAGAGCGCGCGCGTCTCGCCGCGGCCGCGCGCCGCGCCGCCGAGCGGCTCCCGACCTGGGAAGCCTCGGCGCGGCGCGTTCGCGCGAAGCGATCGAGGCGGTGGCATGAGCGGCTTTTCCGCCGACTGGCTCGCGCTGCGCGAGCCCTATGATCGGCGCGCGCGCAACCCCGCGGTGCTCGCCGCGGTCGCCGATTTCTTCGCCGCCTATCCGGCGGTCGCGGTCGTCGACCTCGCCTGCGGCACCGGCTCGACGCTGCGGGCCGTCTGCCGACGCCCTGCCCAAGCGGCAAAGCTGGCGGCTTGTCGACAACGATCTCAGCCTGCTCGCGCGCGCGCAGCAGGCGGTCGGCGCCGACGTGACGGTGCGCGCCATGCCGCTCGATCTCGCGCACGATCTCGAAGCGGCGCTCGACGGGCCGGTCGATCTGGTCACGACCTCGGCGCTGCTCGATCTCGTCTCGGCAGAGTGGCTCGAGCGGCTCGTGACCGAGATCGCCGCGCGCGACCTGCCGGTCTATGCGGCGCTGAGCTATGACGGGCGCGTCGCGCTCGAGCCCGGCCGATCGCGTCGGACGAGGCGATCGTCGCGGCGTTCAACCGGCATCAGCGCACCGACAAGGGATTCGGGCCGGCGCTCGGCCCGGCGGCGGCCACGACCGCCATCGGGCTGTTCGAGCGGCTCGGCTATGCGGTCGTGCAGGGCGCGTCGGACTGGGCTGTTCGGCCGGCGGACGCAGATCCAGGCGGAGCTGCTCGCGGGCTTGGCCGCGCGCGGCGCGCGAGATCGGCGGCGTCGCGCGGCGATGTCGCGCCTGGCTAGACGCGGCGGAGGATCATGCTCGCCGCGCGACGCTCGTCCATGCGGGTCGGTCACGTCGATTTTTTCGCGCGTCCGACCGGCCGGCGCTGAGGCGACAGGTCGCAGTCGAACAGCACCTCGTCGCCGAGCGGGAAGGATCGCACGCGCGGCCGGATCGCCTGATCGGCATGCTCGATCGGCGCGAGCGTGCAGCCCGGCCGGCCGGAGCCGAGGATGATCGGCGCGACCACGACATGCAGGCGGTCGAGGCACGCCGGCGGCGAGAAAGCGCGACACGGTCTCCGCGCCGCCCTCGATCAGCACGCGGCGGAATCCCTGCCCGGCAAGCGCGCGCGAGGATGGCGGCCGGCGCGATGCGCCCGTCTTCCGCCGCAAGCGGCAGATGCTCGACCCCGGCGGCCAATTCGGCGGCCGCGCCGGCGTCGGTCACGACCAGGCGGCGGACGCCGTCCTCGGCGAGCAGGCGCGCGGTCGCCGGCAGCCGGCCGCGCCGGTCGATGACGACGCGCGCCGGGTTCGGGCCCGCCACGCGCCGCACCGTGAGTTGCGGGTCGTCGGCGAGCGCGGTGCCGATGCCGACCACCACGGCATCGACCAGCGCACGCAGGCGATGCAGATGGGCGAGCCCGTCCGATCCGTTGATGAATTGCGAGTGACCGCCGTCGGTCGCGATGCGCCCGTCGAGCGACTGGCCGATCTGGCCGATGACGACCAGCTCGTCGACGGCGCCGGCCTGCAGCGGCCCGAACAGCGCGTCCCAGGGCGGCGGCAGCGCCGCATTGGCGCGGAACGCCGCCGGCACGCCGGCCCAGCCGTCGGCCGGGATCGCGCCGGAATAAGGCCAGGAAGACCGGTCCAAAATGCTCGCCCCGAACTGGATGGATGGAGGGATGGATTGAAACGCCGCCTTGCGCGCGGAGCTTGCATCGCGGCCGAGTTTAGCCTGTCATGCGGCGCCGGCTCAAGCCGAACGCGGGCGCCGCGACGCCCCCGTGCCGAGGAAAGATTGCCGCAAGGTTGCGCCAAGTTCCGCCTCTCCGCGTTGGAGAGGCGCGAAGCGCCTAGGAGAAGACCATGACCGCATGGACGATGAACGGGCCTGGAAGCGAAGAGGGCTACGCCCTGCCCGCCCGCGTGCTGCACTGGCTGACGGCCGCCATCGTGATCTTCATGATCCCCGCCGGCATCTATATGGCGAATGCGAGCCCCGGGCCGACGCAGGACCTCCTGTTCAATCTGCACCGCTCCTGCGGCGTGGTCCTCCTGCCGATCGTGATCGCGCGGCTCGCGTACCGCCTGCGCAACCCGCCGCCGCCGCTGCCACGGGACATTCCGAGCGTCCAGCGCGGCCTCGCGCATGCGGTGCACGGCGCGCTCTATGCGCTCCTGATCGTCCAGCCGATTGTCGGCTGGGTGGCGACGTCGGCCTATCGCGCGCCGATCATGGTGTTCTGGGCGTTCGAGCTGCCGCCGATCTGGCCCGAGGACCGCGCGTTCTCCGAGAACATGCTCGTCGTGCATCGCGTGCTCGGATTCATGATCGCGTTTTTCGCTATGATCCATATCTCCGCCGCGCTCTATCATCATTTCGGCCGCAAGGACGCCGTGCTGATGCGCATGCTGCGCGGGTGATCGGCCGGCCGCCGGGCTACTCGGCCGCGTGCGTGTCGTCCGGTCCGCGGCGTTGGTGGCGCTCAGGAGACCTTGCGAGCGCGGTCCGCCTTTGTCTTTTTCGCGGCAAGGGTGGGGAGCTTGTTGACCCGCGCTCCCGATAGCTTGCGGGCGCGACGAAGTTCATACAGCGTCTGCAGATTGAGCCAGAACTCCGGGCTCGTGCCGAACCAGTGGCCAAGGCGCAACGCGGTGTCGGCCGTGACGCCACGCTGCCCGTTGAGAATGCCGGTGACGCGATTCACCGGCACATCGATCTGACGGGCGAGTTCGGCGGCGGAAATGCCGATCTCCCTTAATTCTTCGGCGAGGTGTTCGCCGGGGTGAATGGGCGCACGTGTCATGACATGATCCTCAATGATAATCGACGATCTCAACGTTGATCGGGCCGGGCGAGCCTTCGGGCCACTCAAAGCAAATCCGCCACTGGTCATTGATCCGGATGCTATACTGCCCTTGTCGATCCCCCTTGAGAGCTTCCAACCGGTTGCCGCGACGAGCGGCGAGGTCGCTCAGGCTAGTGGCCGCCTCCAGTCGGTCGAGCCGGATTTCGGCCTGCCGGGCGAAGCCAGAGAAATTCCGAATACGCTCGCCGCCTGCAAAACGCTCGGTCCTCTTGTCTCGATAGCTGACGATCATCGCCTTGACAGCATATCGGTGTTATCAGTTACGTAAAGCGTAATCCTGAGCTCATTCGGCCGCGTGCGTGTCGTCCGTCTCGGCAATCGGCGGCGCCGGCGGCTCCGCGGACAGATACTGCGCCTTGGCAAGCTCGGAGAACGGCCCGCCCGCCCGCATCAGTTCGTCGAACGTGCCCGCCTCGACGACGCGGCCGTGCTCGAACATCAGGATGCGGTCGGCGCGGCGGATGGTGGCGAGCCGATGGGCGATGACGAAAGTGGTGCGGCCCTTCATCACCTCTTCGAGCGCGACCAGGAGCTTCGCCTCCGTCTTGGCGTCGAGCGCGCTCGTCGCCTCGTCGAGGATGAGGATCGGCGGCTCCTTCAAGAGCGCGCGGGCGATCGACAGGCGCTGGCGCTCGCCGCCGGAAATGAGGCGCCCGCGCTCGCCGACGCGCCCATCGAAACCGTTCGGGTCGCGCTCGATGAAATCGAGGGCCTGCGCGCGCGCGGCGGCGTCGCGCAGCTCCGCCTCGGTCGCGTCCGGCTTGCCGATGCGCAGATTTTCGGCGATCGAGCGGTTGAACAGCAGTCCTTCCTGGAACACCACGCCGATATTGCGCCTCAGCGCGGCAAGCGTCATGCCGCGCACGTCGAGGCCGTCGATCCTGATCGCGCCCGACTGCGGATCGAACGCGCGGTAGAGCAGCGACAGCGCGGTCGACTTGCCGGCGCCCGTCGCGCCGACCAGCGCGATCCGCTCGCCCGGCGCGGCGGCAAAATCGAGATCGAGAACCGCGGGACGCTTGCCGTCATAGGAGAACGAGACGTCGTCGAATTCGACCCGTCCGGTCACCCGCCCCGGGTCGATCGCGTCGGGCCGGTCGCGGATGGCGGGCGTCGTGTCGAACACGGCGAAGAACTCGGCAAGCCGCGGCCCTTCGGAGAACACGCGATTGACGAACCACACCGCGTCCTGCAGCCGCGCGATCAGCATGGTTGCAAAGCCCGTGAAGGTCACGATTTCGCCGACCGAGGCGAGCCCGCGGGCGTTCAGGTATGCGCCGAGCACGACGATGGTGAGCAAAGTCAGCGTGGTCGAGGCGCGCGTGAGCACGGACACCACCGCCCACCAGGACAGCACCGGGGTTTGCGCCGCGAGCAGCCGGTCGATCACCGTCTTGAGGCCGGACACCTCCGCCTCGACGCGGGTGAAGCTGTGCACCAGCGCGACATTGCCGAGCGTGTCGGAGGCGCGCTCCGCGAGCTCGGAATAGTTCTCCTCGACAAGCGTCTGCAACGCCTCGGTCTTGCGCATTACGAAGGCGGTGAGGGTCGCAAAGACCGCGCAGAGCACCAGCAGCACCAAAGCGAGCCGCCAGTTGAGGACGAGCGCGAGCGGCAGCAGCACGAAGAACGAGACGAAGGCCGCGAGATTGTCGCGAAAGAAGGCAAGCCACAGGCCGAACAGCGCGTCGGTGCCCTGCAGCATCACCTTCATCAGGCGGCCGGAATGCGTTCCCGAGTGGTAGGCGAGCGGCAGTTCGAGCACATGCTCGAAATAGTCGGTGAGGACGCGCTGGCGCTCCCGGTGCGCCAGCCGATCCGCATAGAGCGCAACGAGCGTGCTGCAGACGATGTTGAACAGGCCGAAGGCGCACCACACGCCGAGCAGCCCGCCGAGCGCCGACCATCGGAAGGCCGACGGATCGGCTTGCGCTTGCGACAGCGCGTCGATGATGCGGCCAAACAGCACGGGCTCGGCGAACTGCGCCGCGGCGAGCAGGAGATTGGCGATCGCCAGCGTCCAGGCGAGCCGCTTGGCCGGCGCGAGCAGGCCGAGCGTGCGCAAATAGATGCGGATGAGTTTCATGATGCCGCGCGCCGTCGGAAAGCGGGCCGCCGAACCGGCTCCTACCCGCTATCCACATGCCAACTTTCTTTACGGCCGGCAATTCAGGCAAACGAAGGGCGCGGGTACACTTAGTCCGCGACCTCTCCGGAAGCGCTGCTGCCGCGCAGGCGATCGACCGTGCTGCGGGCGGTGCGGGCGTCGACGCCGAGGCGCTGCAGGGCGAAGTCGGACATGCCGACCGCAATCTCGCGTTCCCCCATGACCGCCAGTCCCACCCCCGATTCGGCGAGGTAGAGCGCTTCCGCCTCGGAATGGGTGCGCACGACCGTCTCGATCGCCGGATTGAACTTGCGCGCAAGCGAGATGACCCGCCGCGCCTGGAACGCATCCGGCAGCGCCACCACGATCAGCCGCGCCGACCGCGGCAGCGCGGCGGCGAGAACCTCTTCGCGGGTGGCGTCGCCGTAGACCACCCGGGTCCCTTCCGACCGGAGCTTTTCCGCGAGCCTGCGATCGGACTCGACCACGACATAGCTCAGGCCGTGCGTGCGCAGCGCGCTCGCGACTGTGCGTCCGACCCGCCCATGGCCGACCAGGATCGCGTGATCGGCAATGAACAAGGTCCCGTGCACCGCGATCCCCCCGCGCCGCTTGCGCAGGCGCACGAAGAACTTCCAGCCGGCGACCGCCTGCGCGAAGCGACGCGCGAGCGGGAACATCAGGGGATTGATCACGATGGCGATCAGCGCGACGGCGAGCACCAGGTCGCGCCCGCCCGCGTCCATCAAGCCGCGCTGCACCGCCTGATCGGTGAGGATGAACGAGAACTCGCCGATCTGCGCAAATGACGCCCCGACCAGCGCAGCCGTTTCGGGCGCGGCGCGAAGGAACAACAGGATCAGGACCGTGGTTACGCCGGTGCCGATCACGATGGCGAGCAGAAGCGCGGCGATCTCCACCGGCATGCGCACGAGCGTCATCGGATCGAACAGCATGCCGACCGAGACGAAGAACAGGACCGCGAACACCTGCTGCATCGGCAGCGCCTCGGCGGCGGCGTGGTGGCTCAGATCGCTTTCGCCCAGCGCCACGCCGGCGAAGAAGGCGGCAAGCGCGAGCGAAATGCCGAACAGAATGGCCGACCCGTAGGCGATCCCGAGCGCGACCACGAAGACGGCGAGCGTGAACAGTTCGCGCGATCCGACGCGGGCGACATAGCCGAGCAGCCAGGGAATGACGCGTCGCCCGACCAGGACGATGATCGCAACGAAACCGGCGATCTGGAGAAGCGCCCGCGCCAGTTCGAGGAGGAGATCGAAGGGCTCGAATGCCCGGCCGGGGGCGAGCACCGGCACCAGCGTCAGCGCCAGGACGACGACGATGTCCTGCGCGACCAGCCAGCCGAGGGCGATGCGTCCGGGCGTCGCGGCAAGCTGGCCGCGCTCTTCCAGCGCGCGGGTCGCGACCGCCGTGCTCGCGATCGCGAGCGACAAGCCCACGATCCAACCCGCGCTGAACGGAAGGTCGATGAGGTAGGTCGCGACAAGGTAGCCGAACGCGGAGGCTATCGTGATCTGGATGACGGCGCCCGGCGCCGCGCTCCGCCGCACCGCCAGGAGGTCGTCGAACGAGAAATGCAGCCCGACCCCGAACAAGAGCAGCGCGACGCCGATCTCGGCGAGTTCATTAGTGATCTTCTGGTCGATCACGTGGCCGGGCGTGAACAGTCCGAGAACGATGCCGGCCAGGAGATAGCCGAAGACGGGCGACAGCCGCGCGGCGCGGGCGGCTAGTCCCCCGACAAAAGCCGCCAGCAGGCTCACGACCAGGGTGGGGAGGAGTCCGACATGCGGTTCCATTGTTCTTTTCGGACTCTCGTCTCGGCGCGCTCGGGCTTGGCGCGCTGCTGGGCCTCCGCCGCATGCCGTTCACGCCGACCTTCTGACGGCAGCCATGCGCTCATAATCATGCGCCGCGATCATGCATCGCACAATGCAATACGCGCGTCACAATCGGCGCGTGTCCTGGACCTATCTAGGAAGAAGCGAGCGCTTTCGGCTCTAGGAAGAAGCGCGTCCTTTGGCGGACGTCGGGGTGGGGGACGCCGCGGCGTACGGAGCGGGGACGCGCACGCGCGCCGTCGGCGGGCGCTGTTCGAAGGAGCTCGAACCGTCAAAAAGCGGAACCGCCGGACGTTGAGCCCGGCGGTTCGACAGAGACGCAATATCAAGCGCTATGCTCGATCCTAACGATACCGGCTGCCGCCGAAGGAATAGTAGCTGCCATAGGCGGAGTAGAACGTATTCTGGACGCACACGCCGCCGACGCCGCTGACCGCCTGCCGGCATTGCGAATACGTGGAGAAATAACAATTGCTGCCGCCGCGACCGCTGTACTGGGCGCACCACGGGTAGAGCCGGTAGCCGCCCTGCGCGTCGGCCGGCGCGGCGTCGACCGCGAAGGCTGCCGTGAGGGCCGCAAGTCCGAGAAAGTCTTCCGCATCATGGTCTCCTTCATGAACGATGTCTGATCTACGCACGCGCCCGGCGATGGTTTCATCGCCGTTCGGCGCCCGCGGGCTAATGCGCAACTCGGCGGCTTGGTTCGCGCAGAAGGCGTTCGCGTCGGCGTGGGCCGACAAAGCCGGTCGCTCCCGCCGCTTCGCCGGCCGTCGCCGGGCGCAAGTCCCAGCATTGCTAATGCACGTTCTTCTCCTCGGACCGGCGGCGACAGGCAGCCGGCCTCGGTTCAGGTTGCATGTTGGTGCCTGTGTGGGGCGACCCGGTTCGAGCGGAACGCGACTCCGGGAAACCGGACGACCCCTTCCACTGCGGCTAAAAAGGACCATAAACTTCTACCTAAGCGATTGTATTTAAAGCATAAAAAAACGTGACTTCGCGTTGTTTCCGATGAAGGCGCCGCGGTTATCGCCAGAACGTGATCGGGCGCCTCGTGTGGGCGTCTAGTCGAGACCGCCATTGATGAACGCAAGCACCGTCGCAAGCGCGCCATGCGCATCGAGATCGTCATGGCCGCCTTGCGGGAAGCGCACGAAGCGTTTCGGCTCCGGCGCGCGCGCAAACAGCCGCTCCCCGAAACGCAAGGGAACCACGCGATCGCGCTCGCCATGGATGACCAGCAACGGCGCGGCGAGCCTGCCGATGCGTTCATCGGACCGGAACCGGTCCTTCATCAGCATCCGCACCGGAACGAAGGGAAAGACCGAGGCGGCGATATCGACAGCCGAGGTAAAGGGCGCTTCGAGAACGAGCTTGCCGACCGGCCGCTCGACCGCCAGCGCGACCGCCGGCCCGGTGCCGAGCGACACGCCCCAGAGCACGATGCGGTCGGCGGGGTAGCGCTCCGCCGCGAAGGCATAGGCCGCCGCGGCATCGCGCAGCAGGCCCTGCTCGCTCGGCCGCCCGGTCGAGCCGAAATAGCCGCGATAGGAAAGCGCGACGATCCCCAGGCCGTCGGCGACGAGCCGTTCGAACCGCGCGACGCGCCAGGCGAGCACTTCGCCGTTGCCGTGAAAGAAGACGACGACCGGCCGCCCCGGCCGCGGCGGAACATGCCAGGCGATCACGGTCTCGCCGTCGCTCGTTGCGAGCACGACTTCCTCAGCGGCGGGAAATCCGGCGGCGGCCGGCGAGATGCGCGCCACCGGCGGCGGCTGGTACATGAACTGGCGCTGCATGAGATAGAGCGCCGCCACGAGGACGGCATAGCCGACGACCGCGAGCGACAGCCATTTCAACAGCGTCATGCCCATTGGTAGCACGCTGGCGAGAAGCAGCGGACAGGGAGACGTTCGGCGCTCACCGGAGAAACGAGCGACGCGCCGCCGCAGTCCCGACGCTCATTGCCCTAGCGCTCGCGCCTCGATCGCCTTCTCCGCACCCAGCAGGGCGATCAGGCGCTCGGCGACCGTGACATGGCCTTGCGGACTCCAATGACCGTCATTGGGCAGGGTGTCGGCCTCGTCCATGCTGGCGTAGGCGATGTTCTCGGCGCGCAGATGCGGCTCGAGCGCCGGATCGCGCCGCTGCAGCCCGACCACGAATTTCGCGCCGTGCGATTCGGCATAATCGCGCATCATGGTCACGAGCCGCGCCGTCGGGTCGGGCACGACCACCGGCGGATGGCGGACCCGCAGGTAGATCTCGATGCCGAGGCGCACCAGCGCCGAGCGTTCGGCCAGCGCATTGTTGTAGAAGTACCAAGTGTGGTTGCGCGGCACCGGCATGCCGCGGAATTCCCAGCGGCCGTCGGTCTCGGCGAGGTACGGCTTGAGCGTGTGGCCGTGGACCGAGTTGGTGGAATTGTCGTGATGGTCGTTGTCGACGCACACGATGAGAACCACCACGCTCGGCTCGAGGCGCGGCCACAGCCGCCGCATCAGCAGGAACGACTGGTCCGTGCCATAGGCGGCGACGCCGGCATTGACGACCCGGTACCCGGGCAGTTCCTCCCGCAGGCGGTCGGTGAAGCGTTCCCCGTCCCTGACCCCGGCGCCATAGACGAACGAATCGCCGATGACGAGGATCGTCGGCTTCGCGGTGGGCGCCACCTCGATGTCGCGCAGCCCGAGGCTGTTGATCCTGATCGTGTCGCTCGCGACCTTGTGGGGGATGGGAACCCAGCCGAGCTCGGCGTCATGCTGATAGGGCAGCCGATACGATTCGGGGACGAGGCGCAGGTCACGGAAATCGGCGACGCGGAGAAAAAGCTCAAGCCCGGCCGCGCACAAGAGCACAATGGCAATCTGGAGCGCGATCGCTCGCAGGAGCGACCAGCGGCGGCGCGGGCCGGCTGCGGGCCCGCCCGGGTCGGATTTGACGCCTTTGCTCGGCATGTCAGCGATGGAACTGGAGAGCCGATCCCGACGCCGCACCCCGACACGCGCCTACAGCGACTTGCCGATCTCCTCGGTCATTTTCTTGGCGTCGCCGAGGATCATCATGGTGTTGTCGCGGTAGAACAGCGGGTTGTCGATGCCGGCATAGCCGGAGGCGAGCGAGCGCTTGTTGAACATCACCGTGCCCGCCTTCCACACTTGCAGGACCGGCATGCCGTAGATCGGCGACGTCGGATCGTCTTCCGCCGCCGGATTGGTGACGTCGTTCGCGCCGATCACATAGGCGACGTCGGCCTGCGCAAATTCACTGTTGATGTCCTCGAGCTCGAACACCTCGTCATAGGGAACATTCGCCTCGGCGAGCAGCACGTTCATGTGGCCCGGCATGCGGCCCGCGACCGGATGGATTGCGTATTTGACCTCCACGCCCTCCGCCTTCAGCCGATCGCCCATTTCGCGCAGCGCATGCTGAGCCTGCGCGACCGCCATGCCATAGCCGGGCACGATGATGACCTTGCCGGCGTTCTTCATGATGAAGGCGGCGTCCTCCGCCGAGCCGAGCTTGACCGGTCGCGCCTCGCCCCCGCTGGCGGGACCCGCCACTTCGCCGCCGAAGCCGCCGAGGATCACCGAAATGAACGACCGGTTCATCCCCTTGCACATGATGTAGGAGAGGATCGCGCCGGAGGAGCCGACCAGGGCCCCGGTGATGATCAGCGCCGAATTGCCGAGCGTGAAGCCGATGCCGGCAGCGGCCCAGCCCGAATACGAGTTCAGCATCGAGATCACGACCGGCATGTCGGCGCCGCCGATCGGAATGATGATCAGCACGCCGAACGCGAACGAGGCGATCGCGAGCAGCCAGAACGCGGTGTAGCTCTCGCTCTGCGCGAACCAGACCACGAGCAGGACGATCAGGACGGCGAGCCCGAGATTGATCGCGTGGCGGGCGGGCAGCATGATCGGCGCGCCGCTCATGCGTCCGGACAGCTTGAGGAAGGCGATCACCGAGCCGGTGAAGGTGATGGCGCCGATCGCCGTGCCGAGCGACATCTCGACCAGGCTCGCGCCGTGAATCTGGCCGACTGTGCCGATGTTGAAGGCGCTCGGCGCATAGAGCGCGCCCGCCGCCACCAGCACCGCGGCCATGCCGACCAGCGAATGGAACGCCGCGACCAGCTCCGGCATGCTCGTCATCGGAACGCGCCGGGCGATGGTCGCCCCGACGCCGCCGCCGATCGCGAGCCCGAGAATGACCAGCACCCACGCCCCGAACCCCGCCGGCGGACTGAGCGCCACGGTCGTCAGGACCGCGATGATCATCCCCACCATGCCGAACTGATTGCCGCGCTGGCTCGATTCAGGGCTCGACAGCCCGCGCAACGCCAAAATGAAGAGCACGCCCGCGACGAGATAAAGCACCCCGGCAATATTGGCGTTCATGTCAGTTCGTCCCCGTTCCAATCAGGTGCAGGCGTGCAGATCCGCCCGGGTGGCCGCCCTCATGCTCGACCGCATGGCGAAAGAGCAACGGCTTACTTCTTCTTCTTCTGGTACATCGACAACATGCGCTGGGTGACCAGAAAGCCGCCGAAAATGTTCACCGAGGCGAACACGAGCGCGATGAAGCCGAGGAAACGCGCGAACCCGGTGCCACTGCCGACCAGCGGCACGCCGACCGCCAGCAACGCGCCGACGACGATCACCGAGGAGATCGCGTTGGTCACCGACATCAGCGGCGTGTGCAGCGCCGGCGTGACCGACCAAACCACGTAATAGCCGACGAAGACCGCCAGCACGAAGATCGAAAACCGGAAAACGAACGGGTCGACCGCCGCCGCGACATGTTCCATGTCAACTCTCCTTCAAACCGCGCATGCTCCCTCTCCCCGCGCGAGGGGAAAGGGCTGGGGTGAGGGGCATGCAGCAGACCGAGCCCCGGGTAAAAGCCTCCTCACCCGGACCGCTCGGCGGTCCGGCCCCTCCCCGCTTGCCGGGAGAGGCGAATTGAGGACAACGCCAGCGGATCATTACGCCGCGGTCTTCGGCGCAAAGTTAGGATGGACGACCGCACCGTCGCGGGTGAGCGCCGTGGCTTTGACGATGTCGTCATCCCAGTTCAGGTTGATCTGCTTCGTCTTTTTGTCGATGAGAATCTCGAGGAACGTATAGATATTCTTGGCATAGAGCGTCGAGGCGGAGGCCGGGATGCGCCCGGCAACGTTGAGATGGCCGACGATCTTGACGCCGCCCGCATCCACCACTTCGCCCGGCTTGGCAAGTTCGCAATTGCCGCCGCGCTCGACGGCGAGGTCGACGATCACCGAACCCGGCTTCATCGAATGCACCATTTCCGCCGAGATGAGCCGTGGCGCCGGGCGGCCGGGGATCAGCGCCGTCGTGATCACTATGTCCTGCTTCTTGATGTGATCGGCGACCAGAGCGGCCTGCTTGGCCTGGTACTCCTTCGACATTTCCTTGGCGTAGCCGCCGGCGGTCTCCGCCTGCTTGAACTCGTCGTCCATCACCGCGACGAATTTCGCGCCCAGGCTCTCGACCTGTTCCTTGGACGCCGGACGCACGTCGGTCGCGGTCACGATCGCACCGAGCCGCCGCGCCGTCGCGATCGCCTGCAGCCCGGCGACGCCCGCTCCCATCACGAACAGCTTGGTGGCCGGAACCGTGCCCGCCGCCGTCATCATCATGGGCAGCGCCCGCCCGTATTCCGCCGCGCCGTCGATCACCGCGCGGTAGCCGGCAAGATTGGCCTGGCTCGACAGCACGTCCATCGATTGCGCCCGCGTGATTCGCGGCATCAGCTCCATGGCGAAAGCGACCAAGCCCGCCCGCGCGAGCGCCTGGAGCGCGGCCTCATGGCCGTACGGATCCATGATCGCGATGACCAGCGCGCCCTTCTTATAAGCGGTGAGCTCCATCTCGTTCGGCCGGCGGACCTTCAGCACGATGTCGGCGTCGCGCACGGCGTCGCGCGAAATCACCGCCCCGGCCGCCTCGTAGTCGGCGTCCAGAATCCCCGATTTTACGCCGGCGCCAGGCTCCAGGAGCACCTCCGCCCCCAGCGCCTTCATCTTCTTGACCGTCTCGGGCGTGGCCGACACGCGCGGCTCGCCAGCCTCGGCTTCCGCACAGATAGCGATTTTCATGGATATCTCCTGCCCAGGCGAACGGCGAGCGGACTGTCCTGTCGCCGCGGGCGCTTCTCAGGTCAAGAACCAAGCCATCAGGGCGAGGGTGACGACGCTTCCCGCCACGCCCCATTTAACCAGCTGAACGAAGCCCTGATAGGTCCCCTCGTGCTGGGCGTAGTCATTCCCCGACGCGGTTTCGTATTCCAGCGCGCTGTTCTCGGCCATTCTGTTCCCCACGCTTGACGGCGGTGCAACCGCGCGCGGGCTTAGCGCAATTGTATCTTCAGGGCAACGGAAAGCGCGCCGGCGGGCGATTTGCCGCCCTTCCCGGCCAAGAAGACATATGCGCGTTATAAAGGCAGGCTCCGCGCGCCGCGAGCGCGGCAGCCGCCGATCGCCTCCCGGCTGCAACGACGGCCGTTGCTTTGGGAATATGCGCCGGGGGCGGCGGAGCGCCTATGAAATGAGCGCTCACGCTTTCCGCAGCGTCCGCCGCTCGCCTAGCCTTGCCACCACATCGTTTCGCGCAAAATGTCGATGACGGTAACCACGCCCAGCAGTTTGTCTTTGACCACCGGGGCGCGGTGCAGGCAATTCTGCGCGAGGATCTGGCAAACTTCCTGCACCGTCATGTCGGGATCGACCTCGATGCACGGTTTGGTCATGACATCGCCGACCGTCATGGTCTCGGGGTTTTTGCCATGAGCCGCCACTTTATAGACGATGTCGGCGTTCGTGACGATCCCGTAGGCGTCTCCTGCGCCGCTCGGCTCCACCATCAGACCGCGCAAGCGTTTATCGATCATCAGCTGCATGGCCTCGGCCACCGACGCCGAAGCCGAAATCGTGATTACCGGCGTGGTCATTACTTCTCTTGCCGTTTGCATATTCAGCTCCTTTGACGGGCCAGGCCGCCTTGCTTTACCACCACTTCCCCTTGCGCATAATGTCGGTCACCGAGACGATGCCGAGCAGCTCGTCTTTGATGACCGGGGCGCGATGGATGTGGGCGTTGGCGAATAACCGGGCGGCGTTTTCAACCGTCATGTCAGGATTGAGGGCGATACACGGCTTGGTCATGATATCGCTCACTTTCAAAGCTTTCGGATCCTCGCCGAAAGCAATTACTTTGTAAGCGATATCGGTTTCCGTGAGAATGCCATAGGCCTTCTCCGCGCCGCGCGGCGTGACGATCAGAGAATGAATCCTTTTCTGGCGCATCAGCCCGATAGCCTCAGAAACCAACGCCGAAGCCGCTATCGTGGCGACCTCGGTGTTCATGATGTCTCTTACTTTGAACACGGTTCACCTCCAGGGATTACCCTATCAAGGACATTGTTGAGCGGAGCAAATCGGACTTTGCTCCAACGCATCCTGTTCGATCCTGCAAACGTCAGAGGGTCGCCCCGCCGTCGACGCCGATCACCTGGCCGGACACATAGCGGGCCTCATCGGAGGCCAACCAGACGAAGCAGTTCGCAATATCATCCGGCTTGCCAAAACGGCCCATGGCGATGCGCTCGAGCATTTTCTCGACGACCGCGTCAGGAATGCCGGCCGTCATCCGGGTTTCGATGAAACCGGGCGCGACCGCATTCGCGCGAATGCCTTTGCGGCCGAGTTCGCGCGCCCACACTTTGGTCATGCCGACCACGCCGGCCTTGCTGGCCACATAGTTGGTCTGACCATAGTTGCCGTAAGGCGCGACCAATGACGAGGTGCTCAAGATCACCCCGCTGCCCTGGGCGATCATGGTCGGCACCACCGCTTGGGCGCAATTGAAGACGCCTTTCAGATTGATCGAAATGACGAGGTCGAAATTCTGCTCGGTCATCTTGACCAATTGAGCGTCGCGAATGGTGCCTGCATTATTGACAAGCACGTCGATGCGTCCGTCGAAATGGTCCAAGGTGGCCTTGACCATCGCATCGACCGACGGCCGGCTGGCGACGTCGACCTTGACCGCCAGGGCCTTGCCGCCCATGGCGCCGATCTCGTCCACCACGGTTTGCGCTTCATCGAGGTCGACGTCGACGACGACGACCTTGGCGCCCTCCTGGGCGAAGCGGACGGCCGTGGCGCGACCGATGCCGCGCCCCGAGCCCGTGACAATTGCAACTCTGTCTGTCAGACGCATAATCCACTCCTCCGGGATCTAAAGAGCACTAAAGGGATGCTTCGTGGATCGCTCCCCTTGCTCGAAAATACGGGTTCGGCCGCGAAGTCCGAGACAGGCGCGGCCGTCGTCATCGTCGTCGAGGGGGCATTGAACGGGTTCGCGGCGCAGGTCATCGCAACCATCGGATCGATCAAGGACACCGTGGTTGCGCGTTTGCGCGTCCGGCCGCAAGCCTAAAGCGGGTCGGCGTCAGCAAGGACAGCGCGATTCTCCACGTTGTCCGGCATCTTCCGGATACGCGGGAGCACGATCTCGCGGCCATTCCAGCGTGCTCGGCCATCTTCTTCTCCACGCCGCCACGCTCCGCGTGCGGCTGGCGCGCGGCTTGGCGCAATTGAATCTCTGCAGGGCAACGGAAGGGTGCCTAGTCACCGCCCGGATTGCGGCAGACTCTGCGAGAGAGTCCTTGCGGAAGATCAAGAATGCGCGAGGGATTCCGTCAAACCCGCGGAAGCGAGCGCGGCCGCCTGCCGTTCCGCCACCCGGCTGACCGAGAACTGCTCGATCGCCTCGTTGAACAGGCGATGATAATTGAGCCGCGCCTCGAGATGCAGGAAGACGCCGCCGAGGCCGATGGCGGCGCGGTCCATGAACACGAATTCCTGCGGCACCCGCACCGGTCCCTTCTCCTTGAGCGCGCGGTGCACGGAGAAGGCCTCGCGGCGGCCATATTCGGCCGGCTTCACCCCGTCGGCGATGGTGCGCTCGCGATCCTCGATCACCGGGCCGAAGATGAAGCGCGCCCAGATGTTGAGAATGTCGATCAGCTCGTTGGTGAGCCCCTTGAAGCCCCAGGCTTCGTAGGCCTGCACGACCAGGCTGCGATCATTGTTCTGCAGGCCATGATAGAGGTCGACCACCCCGCCGACGAACTTCGCCGGAAAGATGCGGATGCAGCCGTAATCGAGCAGATTGATGCCGGCAGGCTCGCCCGCCTCGGAAAACACAGTGTAATTGCCGAGATGCGGGTCGCCATGGATAACCCCGAAACGGCTGAAGGGATGCCACCAGGCGCGGTAGAGCGCGCTCGCGAGCTGGTTGCGGACCTCTAGCGGCTTCTGCTTGAAGGCGAGCAGCCGCTTGCCCTCGAGCCAATCGAGCGTCAGAAGCCGCCGCGTCGACAGCTCGGGCCAGGCCGTGGGGACGCGGATGACGGAGATCGGTGCGAGCATCGCCCGGTACAGCGCGACATGCTTGGCCTCGCGCTCGTAGTCGAGCTCCTCGCGCACGCGGGCGGCGATTTCCTTTGCGATTTCGCTCGTATCGATCGCCGGATCCATGCGGCGATGGATGGCGAAAAGCCAGCCGAGCTGCTGCAGGTCCGCCTCGACCGCCGACTGCATGTCCGGATATTGAAGCTTGCAGGCGAGCGCCGCGCCATTATGCGCGCGCGCCCGATGCACCTGGCCGAGCGAGGCGGCGGCGGCCGGCACATGCTCGAAATGCGCGAACTTTTTCGACCAGTCCGGCCCCAGCTCGGCGGCCATCCGGCGCTTGACGAAGGCCCACCCCATCGGCGGGGCCTCGCTCTGCAGCTTGGTGAGTTCGGCGGCGTATTCCGGCGGCAGCAGGTCCGGGATCGTCGCGAGCAGCTGGGCCACCTTCATGATCGGCCCTTTGAGCCCGCCGAGCGCCGCCGCGAGTTCCGCCGCGTTCCTGTCGCGATCGAGCTCGGTCCCGAAGAACCGTGTCGCGGCAAGGCGCGCGGCGACCCCGCTCATATTCGCGCCAACCCGCGCATAACGGCGCGCACGGGCGGAAAATCGGTTCTTTTCGAGATCGGTCATGGTGACCTGAGGCATTCCGGTTGTCGTCGTCCGCCAAACCGGACTGTCAACTCCGTTGCGGCCTTGCCGATATAGGAGTGAACAACAATCACCGCCACTCGTTGCGGCGCGGCCGGTCGAAAGAACAGTCGACCGGCGCTCACGGCGAGCGGCCGAAATCGGAGAAAAAACCTGTCGGGCTTCGCGCCGCCGCCGACCGCATCACGGATGCGGCTGCGGCTCCTGATCGGTCGGCGCCGGGACCACGGGCTCCGCATGCTCCGGCCGGTCGAGCCAGGCGACGATTTCCGGCCAGAAGCAGGTGAGCGTCTCGCGCCCCATGAACAGGCCGAGATGGCTCGATGGCGCGATGAGGGTCTTGAGCTCGTCAGGGCGCGTCCCGACCAGGCTCGCCGCCGACATGACTTGCGGAGGCGCGATGATCTGGTCCTCGCTTCCGGCGAGCAGCAGCAATGGCAGCTTGAGCTCCGCGAGGTCGATCCGCCGCCCAAGCGCAAAAAAGGTGCCCTGCGCCAGCCGGTTCTCCTTGTAGAGCCACTGCACCACTTCAAGATAGTAGATGCCCGGCAAATCGACCGTCCAATCGTACCAGTTGCGGAAACGCTCCTGCAGGCCGTTCTCCTCTGGGGAGGGCGGCGCGGCGGGGTCCGCATCGATCTGAAGTTCCCGGCGGATCGCGGCCTTTTCGCTCGGGGCAGGGCCCCAGAGATCGAGCATCATCTGGCCCAGCAGCCGCCCCTCTCCCACCTTCAACAGCTCGGCGAACAGGGTCATCGGGGTGCGGTTGGCGAGCCGCGACAGGCCCGAAATCGGCGGCTGCGAGGTCGAGCGGGGCGCCCGCGATCACCAGCCGGCGCACCTTCGCGGGGAAGCGGGCCGCGTAGAGCAGCGCCATCCACCCGCCCTGGCACAAGCCGATCAGGTCGACCGGCCCGCCGAACTCGTCCACCGCGACATTGAGGTCGGCGAGCAGTGTGTCGATGCAGTAAAGGCGCATCTGCGGCGTCGCCGACCGCCACTCGACAGCGTGGAGATTGACCCGGCCCTGCGCCTGCAGCACCTCGATCAGGCTGTGGCCGGGTGCGAAATCGGCCACCGTCGCTCCGTGCAGTGCGTAAGGGGCGCAAATCAGGGTCGGAACTCCCGGCCTTCCGGCGGAGAAATCACGCAGCAGCAGGGTCGGGAGTTCCAGCGTGACGCTATTCGGCGTCGCCCATTCCGGCGGCGGAACCTCAGGCCGCATGGCCGCGTCCCCTGCCGTCATCCGCGCCATCTGATGAACAAAGGCGGAGGTCGCCTCGCTTGCGGACATCGCCGCCATCATTGGCCAGAAGAGCGCCGACCCGAATGGCAAATGCGCCATGCGCCACCTTTAATTGGATCGGTGTCGGTCGTTCATGACGCTCCGACACGGCTTCGATTGCGACATTCGTCAGCGCGAATGACGCACGCCTGTGGCGCGGCTGAATCGGTCAAGCCGCGGCGCAGCGCGGCGCCCCCGAGGCGGACTCCGGCGCTGCCTTCACACTTATGCGTTTCGATCGAGCGCCTCAAGCGTGTTAAGCGCCCTTTACACAATCGCGTGGCTAGAGCCGCGGTTGCTGCAGCAGGGCGATGCGCCTCGGCCAACGGAAGGTCGGAAGAAGCCAATCCAGGGTCGATCGAGAAGGGGCTACTCCTCCATCCCCTCCAGTTCTTCAATCATCCGCTCGATAAGGCTCAACCCGCCCTGCCAGAAGCCGGGATCGCGGGCGTCGAGCCCGAAGGGTTTGAGCAGCTCGGCATGCGTCTTGGTTCCGCCCGCGGCGAGCATCGCGAGATAGCGCTCGGCGAATCCCTCATGCGCGTTCTCGTAGACGGCATAGAGCGCGTTCACGAGGCAATCGCCGAACGCATAGGCGTAGACATAGAACGGCGCATGAATGAAGTGGCCAATGTAACACCAGAACGTCTCGTAGCCCGGCTTCAGCTCGATCGCCGGCCCGAGGCTCTCCCCTTGTTCCTTGAGCCAGATTTCGCCGATCCGCTCGGCCGTCAGCTCGCCCTCGCGCCGCTCGCTATGGATCATCCGCTCGATGGCGTAGAACGCAATCTGGCGCACTACGGTGTTGAGCATGTCCTCGACCTTGGAGGCGAGCATCGCCCGGCGGCGCCGGACATCCTTGGTCGCGGCGAGCAGGCGCTGGAAGGTGAGCATCTCGCCGAACACGCTCGCGGTTTCCGCGAGCGTGAGCGGGGTCGGCGCCATCAGCGGTCCGTTCGCCGCGGCGAGCACCTGATGCACGCCGTGCCCGAGCTCGTGGGCGAGCGTCATCACGTCGCGCTGCTTGCCCTGATAATTGAGGAGCACATAAGGATGCGCCGACGGCACGGTCGGGTGCGAAAAGGCGCCCGGCGCCTTGCCCGGGCGCACCGGCGCATCGATCCAGCGATCGGTGAAGAACCGCTCGGCGATCTCGGACATGCGCGGTGAGAACGCGCCATAGGCGCCGAGCACGGCTTCGCGCGCCTCCTCCCAGGGAATGGCGCGGCTTGGCGCCTGCGGCAGCGGGGCGTTGCGGTCCCAATGGGCAAGCCGCCGCTTGCCGAACCAGCGCGCCTTCAGCGCGTAATAGCGATGCGACAGGCGCGGATAGGCGGCGCGCACCGCCGTCACCAGCGCCTCGACGATCTCGCGCTCGACCCGGTTCGACAGATGGCGGGAATCGGCCATATCCGCAAAGCCGCGCCAGCGGTCGGAAATTTCCTTGTCCTTGGCGAGCGTGTTGGTGATGAGCGTGAAGGTGCGGAGATTCTTCTTGAAGGTCTCCGCCAGAGCGCCTGCCGCCGCCCGGCGGGTTCGCTCCTCCTTGTCCTGCATCAGATTGAGGGTCGGCTCGAGCGGCAGCATCTTCCCGCCCACCTTGAAGCGCAGGCCGGCGATCGTTTCATCGAACAGCCGGTTCCACGCCGAATAGCCGGTGACCGATTTCTCGTGGAAGAGCTGCTCGACGCGATCTTCGAGCTGATACGGCTTCTCCAGGCGAACGACCTCGATGAAGGGGCGGTAATGCGCGAGTTCCGGATCGCCCAGCGCCGCTTCGAGGACGTCATTGTCAATGCGGTTGAGCTCGAGCGTAAAGAACAGCAGGTGCAACGATATGGCGGTGAGCTCGTCCTGCACGTCGCCGAAGAACTTGGTGCGCGCCGGGTCGGTCGTGTCGCCGGCATGGACGAGGCTCGCGAACGACATCAGCCGGCCGATCAGATCGTCAAGCCCCTCGAAGCGCTTGATCGCCTCGGTCAACAGCCGTCCCGCGTCCGGCCGCTGCGCAAGCTCGATGAGCCGGCCCTTGTAAGCCGTTTCGAAGGTGACGGCCTCTGCACGGGCGAGATCGAGATCGCGCCGGACCTCGGGCGCATCGATCGCCGGGTACAGGTCGGCGAGATTCCATTCCGGCAGCGCCTTGCGGGTGGACGCGGGGCGCTTGGCGGCTGCGGTGCGCCGCGAGGACGCGGGCGGCTTCGCCTTGGGACGAGATCGCGGTGAACGAGTGAGCATGCGGGGACCGGCTCCGATGATTGTCGACCAGCCTATGCGGCCGCGCCGTGGCAAAGCGATGGCGGCTTCTATCGTCCCCTCTCGCACCGAACCGCCGAATTGATCCAGGCGCCGAGGGGTCGCCCCGGTAAGCGCCCCGCCGCGGTAAGGGCCCGTTAAGCATGACCGGCTAAATGACATCGTTCTTTCTTGGTCTTTTGCAAGCCTCGGTGTCGCCGTGCCGGAACGCGTGCTCATCGTCGACGACGGCCCGGTCCAGCGCCGCCGGCTCGCGATCATCGTGGCGGAGCCGCGCTATGCGCCGACCGCCGGCGCGAGACCGGAGCGGACCAAGGCCAGCGCAATTCGGCTCGCGCCGGCGGGCGGGCCATTCGCCGCGGCCGCGCCGAAGCGCGGCATCCGCATGTCGGCCCTTCACCGGAAACTGGAGACGCTCAGAACAGCGTGTTTGGCCCCTCGTGATGCTTTGAGCGTGGCCGTCCGGTGACAGGAACCAGGAAAAGCGACAGCGCGACGGCCGCGACCCGTCGAAAGACTAAGCCCGGCCGTTATCCTTGGGTTAAGCTTTCGGCGGGTGGCTGCCTTGGTGAGAAAGACCAACCGCGGCTGTGGTGCGTCTTCGCTACGGTGGGTCTTGTCCTGACACGACTGGCCGCTGCTTCAAATCTTGTCTGGGGAGGACATGGGGGATGCGCTTCGATCGTCTCCTGGCCGGTTCGGCCATTGCGCTCGTTCTTACGATGGGCGTATCCGCACATGCCGGCCTGACTGGCGACGTCGCCACGGACGGCGTCCCGCCACCCGAACCGGCCGCGGTCAGCATCACGCCAAGCGACATCGACCGCGCCGATCCGGGTGCGCCGCTGCCCGCCGAGGCGGTTGCGGTTCCAAGGGCGGAGCCAAGCGAGAGCCTGGCCATTCCCGTGCCTTTCCCCGCCGAAGTCATTATTGCTCCTTCCGATATCGGGGTCGACACGTTGCGCCCGACCGCTTCCGAGCCGGCCCGGGCGGCGATTCCGATGCCGGAGCCGGCCGAGGTCACCATCACGCCCGCCGACCGCGCGGCCCCGGAACTGCGTCCCACCGCCACGACGCCCGCCACAACGCCGGCCGAGACGGCGCCGGTGATTGCGCTCGACCCGTTCGGGGAGCGGTTGCGCGATTCTCTTGCCGCGAAGGCGACGGACCGCCTGTTCGACAGCAAGACGCGCGCCTCGCTCGATACATTCTATTCCGCCCGCAACTACGCGCCGGTGTGGACAGAAAACGGCGCCATGCACCAGCGTGCGAAGGCGGCCATCGCACAGCTTCGCTCAGCGGATGCGGACGGATTGGACCCGGCCGATTACGCCGTCCCGAAGCTGGAGGCGGACGCCGGACCCGACGCGCTCGCCGATTTCGAGCTGAAACTCAACAGCGCGGTGCTGGCTTACGCCCGCCATGCCGCGGTCGGCCGCGTGCATTGGTCGCGCGTCGCGCGCGACATTTTCTATGACCAGCCCGCGCCCGAAGCAGCCGACGTGCTCGGCAAACTGGCGACGGCGTCCGACGCGCGCGCCGCGCTCGACAGCTACCTCCCGCAGCACGCCGCCTACAAAGCTTTGAAGGCGAAGCTTGCCGAGCTCCGCGGCCACAAGGACGGCGTCGCGCATGCGCGCATGAGCTATGGGCCGACACTGAAAACCGGCATGCAGGACGCGCGCGTGCCCGAGCTGCGCGAGCGGCTCGGCGTCGCCGGCGCGGCCGGAAACACCACCTACGACAAGGCGCTGGCCGACGCCGTTAAGGAATTTCAGAAGCAGAAAGGGATCGCGGCGAGCGGGAATTTCACCGCCGCGACGGTCGACGCCATGAACGGCCCGCGCAATGATCGCGCCGCCGACCTGATTCTGGCCAATCTCGAGCGATGGCGCTGGATCGCGCACGATCTCGGGCCGACGCATGTCATCGTGAACATCCCCGAATTCATGCTGCGGGTCTACAACAAGGGCTCGGTCCTGTGGTCCACGCGTGTCGTGGTCGGCAAGCCCTCGACGCCGACGCCGCTCCTCAGCGAGACGATCAAATTCATCACCGTCAATCCGACCTGGAACGTTCCGCCGTCGATCGTCTACGGCGAATATCTTCCGGCGCTGCAGCAGGATCCGACGGTGCTCGCCCGCATGGGCCTGCGCGTCTCCTACAATCGCAATGGCGGCGTGCATATTTCGCAGCCGCCCGGCGCCAGCAACGCGCTCGGCCGCATCCGCTTCAACTTCCCCAACAAGTTTCTCGTCTATCAGCACGACACGCCGGACAAATACATGTTCGCGCATGAGCGTCGCGCTTACAGCCACGGATGCATGCGCATCCAGGATCCGGACAAATACGCCGAAGCGCTGCTCTCGATCGCCTTGCCGAAAGACGGCTACACCGCGGACCGGATTCGGCGGATGTACGGAAGCGGCGAGGTCAATATCAACTTTCCGACGCCGATCCCGGTGCACCTCACCTATCAGACCGCATACGTCGACGGCGCGGGCAAACTCGTGCTGCGCGACGACGTCTATGGCCGCGATGCGCGCGTGATCGCGGCGCTGAAGACCGAGGAACGCAGAGTTGCGGATGTGCCGGCGGCGCCGGTCGCCCGCGCGGCCGCGCCCGGAGCGCGCCGGCAGGTGTCGCGCATGCCGCCGCAGCAATCGGGCGGGTTCAGCTTCTTCGGCCTGTTCCGCTGACGGACCGGGCCTGACGTCATCGCGCGCCGGCATGGACCGCGCGGGCGATAGCGCGCCGGATGCAGTCGCATCCGGCGAATGGTGCAGGCCGGCAGACGCGATCGGCCTGCATGACCGCACGCTGCGAGCGGCTGTGCGGCGACGGGCGCGTATTGCCGTTTGTCCGAATGACGCCGCCCCCGCTGTCTTGAGCGCGCTGAAGGCTGCGGATCATCTGATCCTCGCGGCTGCCGGCATGACCGCCCCCAGGCGACGTCGTTTGTCCCATTCCGCCAGATGACGAAGTCACGCCCACTCACGGCATATGGCGCGCTGGCGGGCGTAGCGAGCTTGCAGACGAACGCGACGGCGTCGCGGGCGGTTTCCGTGCCCGCGCGATCAAACGGCACGGAGCGCCTTCTCCCGGCCGCGCAGAGGCTGCCGATCACCCGGTCGGCCGCCCCTGGACACCGGGCCGGCGCTTGATGCAAGAGAACGGCGATTTAACCTCTCGCTAAGTCCGGCGGGCGATCGTCCATTCGGCGGCGGCCCGCGTCCGTGGAGCGCGAATGACGGAACCCATCATCGCGAGACGGCTCGTCTATCATATCGGCGGCTATGATTTCACCATGCCGGTGGACGCGGTGCATCGGCGCTTCGTGCGCGAGCTGCGCCGGTTCGAGCGGACCTGGTCGGCGAAGGCGACAGCCTCGCCGCCCGTGATCAATCCCGATACGGCCGCGTGGGACGTCGTCACGACGGGCGCGGACTGGCGCGTCGAAACGCGCTATCGTTTCGTGCGCTGGGACGATCTCATCGCCGCGGCCGGCGAGCAGCCGTTCTGGCGGCGCGTTCCGCTCGGCCTGCTCGCTTTCGTCGATTTCATCGCGGGCGGCGCGCTCTGGGGTTATCTCCGCACCAATTGGCGTTACGCGCTGTTCTTCCTGTATCCATACGCGCTCTTCGCCGGGCTGTTGACGGTCGCGTGGTTCGCCGGCGCATTTCTGGCGCAGGCGACCGGCTTCGCCCTGATCGGGATTGCCGCGGGACTCGCCGCTTTCCTGCTCCTGCTGCAATGGCCGGGGCGTTGGCTGCTCCTGCCCCAGCTCTTCGACGACTGGATTTTCGCGCGCACCTATATCCGCCGCGGCGATCCGTTGCTCGAACAAAGGCTCGACCGTCTTGCGCACGAATTGAACGCAGCGACGCGCTCCGGCGAAGCGGACGAGATCCTCGTGCTCGGCCATAGTCTGGGCGCGGTGCTCGCGATCGATCTGCTCGACCGGGCGCTGCGGGCCGACCCTGAATTCGGGCGCAACGGCGCGCCGGTCGCGTTTCTCTCGGTCGGCTCCTCCATTCTCAAGATCGGACTGCACCGCGGCGCCCGGCGTTTCCACGCCGCGGTCGCGCGCGTTGCCTCCGCGCCCGGCATTTTCTGGGCGGAGTACCAGGCGCTCACCGACGTCATGAATTTCTACAAGACGGATCCGGTGGCGGAGATGCGGCTCACGGCTGCGGCGCATCCTTTGGTGCGGATCGTGCGCATCAAGCACATGCTGGACCCCGCCGCCTATCGGCGCATCCGCCGCAATCTCTTCCGCGTGCATTGCCAGTTCGTCAGCGCCAATGACCGGCGCAACGCCTATGATTTTTTCATGCTGCTGTGCGGACCGCTGTCGGTCAGGCGGCAGGCCGCATCGCCCGACGGCGCCGCCTCCGCAATCGGCGCGGACGGAGAGCTCCTCGCGCCAGCGCCGCACGAGACGCCGGCGAGCGCCGAGCCGGCAAGAAGGGCGCGCGGGCGATGACGCCCACCTTCGCCAAGGCGGCGGTCGTCCTGATCATGGTCGGCTGGTATGTCATTCGTTTCCGCTATGCGCGGCGCTCGCGCCGCACGCCCGTTGCGCGCAGCGCACGCGGACGACTCGAAACCGTCCTGCTTGCGATCTCGCTCACCGGGCTTGGCATCGTCCCATTCGTCTACGTCGCGACCGGCTTTCCGGCCTTCGCCGATTACGCCTTCCGACCGGCGCTCGCTTGGCTCGGACTCTTTTTTGCGATTGCGGCGCTCGTGATGTTTCGCCTCACCCACAAGGCGCTCGGACGCAACTGGTCCATCAGCCTCGAACTGCGCCAGGATCATCGACTCATCACCGAGGGCGTCTACCGCCATGTGCGGCATCCGATGTACACGGCGTTCTGGCTGTGGGCGGTTGCGCAGGCGCTGCTGCTGCCCAACTGGTTCGCGGGGTTTGCCGGCATCGTCGGATTCGGCGCGTTGTTTTTCGGCCGGATCGCCCGCGAAGAACGGATGATGATGGAGAGCTTCGGCGATGAATATCGCGCTTACATGCAGCGGACCTCCCGCGTCATTCCGGGCATCTATTGAGGGCGGGCGAGCGTCGGAACGTCGTTTACGCGATCGATCCGTCGCCGACCGCTGCAACGATCCAGCCGCAAGCGCGCGAGTTCGCGCTGGAATCATGCGCCGCGCGGCGCGACGGTCCGGATGCGTCGACGTGCGATCGTGCATTCGCCCAATTCGTAATCAAATTGGAAACTGATTTATTCGAAACTGTCCAAACACGTACGGCGTGCAGTAACGGACCGTGCTGTTTGTGCAACGGGTCCCCGAAAAGCAGCCCCGGTAACCGCGATTCCACGTAGTTTCCATTGCAAAATAAGCCCCGTTGGCCAAAGCTGTCGATACCTGGAAGTTGCCGCGTCAGGTTTCTGGACAGATGGTGTCCACACTCTTTTGGGGGGGTCCCATGTTGAAGATTCTTCTAGCCGCTACTGCGTCTCTCGCCATGGTGGGTGCCGCTGTCGCCGCCGACATGCCGCGCAAAGAGCCGCCGCCGCCGGTTGCCCCGGTTGGCAAGGCTCCGATCGGCAAGGCTCCGATTGGTAAGGCTCCCTTTGGCAAGGGACCGGTCGTCGCGAAGTACTGACACTAGCGACCTTGCGGAGGGGCGCTTATGCGCCCACCCGTTCCTTCTCGCGAGGCGATCCGATGCTTGTCATCGGCGCCTCCGAGAGGGGGTTTTTCCCGCCAGCCTGAATTTGTCCCGCCCCGGCTGTGCTGATCCGAGTTGAGACTTGGGAGGTAGCGGTGCAGGATTACGCGCGCAGACTGGGATTCGCCGTCGGATTGTGTTTGGCCGCTACGGGCCTGACCGCGCCGGCCGCATCCGCGCAAAATGGACGGCCGGTGGCTGTCGCCAGCGCAAACCCGGGCGTCACAGCGACTTCGTCGGCAGACGAGTCACAGCAGACGGCGGCTCGCGCCGGCCAGAAATCACGCCTGCCCTATTACGTCGATTTCCGCGCCCGAACGGCCGCCAGCTACGGCCATGCGTTCATCTGGTTCGGACGCACGAGCGATCGCAAGGTCGAGGTCGCAGGCCTCCATCCGGCGACCGATAGCATCGTCCCTTACATCATCGGACATGTCGTGCCGGTGCCCGCCGAAACGGGCGCGAGCTACGGCGATCTCGATGAAGAGTACCTGCTCGCGAGCTATCGGATCTATCTGACCGAGCCCGAGGCCAGGGTCGTCTTCGCCTACATCAAACAGAAGCAGGCGAACTCGCCGCTGTGGAACGCAGCCACCTACAACTGCGTCATGTTCATTTCGGATATCGCCAAGTTCATGGGCATGAAAGTGCCGGGCTCGCACCTGCTGTATCCGGAAGATTGGGTCAAGCAGCTCCACGCTCTCAACGGCGGACGGAAGACGGCGCGGCTCGCGGTCGCCCAGTAGCACGGAGTTCCGCCCGCACCGCCGGCGCGATTGACAGTCATCCAACAATTTCGGCGCGCTCGCGGACCTGCAGCGCGCCGTTACTTTGTCGATTTGACGCGAATGCGTTGTCCCGACGCATAGCGGGAATTGAGTTCACGATGTTCACGATTTCCTGTTGATGCGCGCGGACGCTGCTAAGCAAAACCACGCAGTTACGCCGTCCGTAAGACCACGCAAATGCCTGTATTTCGGGGGTTTGTCGTGAATGCGCGCCGCAATTGGCATGTTTTCGCCACGATCACGGACTAGTGAGGCGAGCGTGACCGGGGGGTCGGGGGACGAAGACGCTGCATTAACGAAATCCTACAAAGACTGCATTCAACCTTGCTGCGCGACACGCTCTGTCGCGCAGCAATTTACGCAAGGCTGCTTGCGCGGAAAGGTCGGATGTCGTCTCGATGAGAGATAGAGTGCAGATGAGTCCAACATGTAACGTGCGCATCGAGTCGACCGTCGACAGAGTGCTTCGTGGCGGACAAAATGTCGGTCTGGCCGCGCTCGTTTTGCTCTTCGGCTGCAGTTCGTTGCAGAACGCCGCCGCCAATGGCGAGACCCGCAGCCTGTCCTTCCGACATCTTCACACCAACGAGCAGATCAACGTCACCTACAAGCGCGACGGGCGCTATGACGACGAAGGTCTCAAGCAGATCAATTGGGTGATGCGGGACTGGCGGCGCAACGAAGCGACGCGCATGGATCCGCAAGTGATCGACGCCGTGTGGGAGCTGTACCGCGACGTCGGCGCCACTCAGCCGATCGAAATCATCTGCGGCTATCGTGCGCCGGAAACCAATTCGATGCTGCGGCGACGCAGCGGCGGGGTCGCGCGCTTCAGCCAGCACACGCTGGGCAAGGCGATCGACCTGCATATTCCGGGCGTGCCGCTCGACAGGCAGCGCGAGGCGGCCTTGCGGCTGCATCGCGGCGGCGTCGGCTACTACCCGTCCTCCACCTTCATTCATGTCGACGTGGGAAGCATCCGGCACTGGCCGCGCATGAGCTATGACCAGCTCGCGCGGGTCTTCCCGAACGGACGCACCGTGCATACGGCCTCGAACGGCCGACCGCTGCCCGGCTATCAGCTGGCGCTCGCCGATGTCGCCAAGCGCGGCAAGTCGCCCTCGCAGCCCTCGATCGAGCCGCCCGCGCCGCCGGCGTCGGCGTCCAGCCGGCGAACCAGCGGCCGAGTCTCCTCGCGTCCCTGTTCGGCGGCGCGCGGGACGCCGAAGAGGACGAAGACGAAACGCGCGCGACGAAGAATGCGCCCAAGACGACCGCGGCCCGCGCCGCGAATAAAGTCGCCGACGCCGCCAACGCAAAGCGCGAGCAGAAGCCCGAGACGCGCGGCCCCGCCGCCTCCGCGAAGGAGGAAGCGGACAAGCCGATCAGGACCGCCGCGGCGGACGGCTCCGTGCCGGCCCCGCGCAACCCGACCGCACAAGCGAGCGCGGCCGACGATCGCACCGCCGGCGCAACGCCCTGGCCTCTGCGCGAGCAGACAAGGGCGGACCGCGTCCCGATCGACCTTGCCCTCGCCTATGCCGCCGAGCCGGCGCAGCGGGCCGGCCCCTCGATCGCGCGCGCCGCAGCGATCGGCTCGCAGATCGACCGCTCGCGTCCGGCGCCCGAATTGGCCGAACGCAATCCCGACAATGGCCCGGTCACGGTGGTGAAGAAGACCGATGCACGACTGACCGACGACGACGCCGAACCGTCCGTGCCGACGACAACGATACGAACGGCTACGCCGGTCAAGGCCGGCATGCAGTTCGACGATCCCTGGCTGCGCGCGGCGATGTTTGCGCCGAGCCTGCATACGTCCCTGACAAGCACATATTCCGGCGAACCCGACTACACCGAGCTCCGGCCGCTGATGCACAAGCCGGCGGGGACAATCGTCATGACGTTCTCGGAAGATCCGCTTCACGGACTGAATTGCGAGAATTTCACCGGCGGCGCGGTCGTCTTCCTTGCGACCGTCACGTTCAAGCGTACCGCCGGCCTGCGCGTGCGTTGAGTCAAGACAACCCAGCAAAGTTGAGTCAGACGACCCAGCAAAACGACAATGCCCGGCTCAGCCGGGCATTTTTTTATCCTCACGCCAATTGCAGGAAGCGATTCGTCTCGCCCGGTCCTGTCGCCTCGCCGAGACGCGGCGAGGGTCGAGGCCAGATGCGGCCGGACGACAGGCGTCACACCATCCCGAGCGCGTGCATATAGGTCTCGAGAATCGCTTCGTGCTCCTGGCGCTCGGTCTTGTCCTGCTTGCGCAGGCGGATGATCGTGCGCAGCGCCTTCACGTCGTAGCCGTTGCCCTTGGCCTCGGCATAGACGTCGCGGATATCATCGGCGAGCGCCTTCTTCTCCTCTTCGAGGCGCTCGATCCGCTCGACCACCGCTTTCAGCTGATTGGCGATGGCGTTCGGGGCGGCGTCTTCAGTCTGGCGTACCGCAGCGGTCGCAGGCATGGGCGCTCCTCGTCTGGTTGGTGACGTTGCCGTACGCCCATTCGGAAGGATTCAGCCGGCGGGTCAAGGCATGACACGCGCTGAGCGGCGCACGATCCACACAAAGTCGCTCATGTGCATAAACAAACGCCTAACCGGCGCGACGCGGGCTCACTCAGTGCTTGTGCGCGTCGGAATGCGAGCGGGCGAAAGCCGCCTGCTGCTCGGCGCTCGCTTCGCGCTGGTATTTCGCTTTCCACTCCTCATAGGGCATTCCGTAGACCTGCTGGCGGCTTTCGTCCTTGCTGAGCGGGACGCCCTCGGCGTCCGCCGCCTCCTTCAGCCAGTTGGACAGGCAGTTGCGGCAGAATCCGGCGAGAATGATGAGATCGATGTTCTGCACATCGGTGCGCGTGCGCAGGTGATCGACCAGCCGCCGGAAAACGGCGGCCTCGAGCTCGGTGCGGGTCTTCTGGTCCATGGCCATGGGTCATCTCCGTTGCGGGCGATACATAACTCCCCTCCCCTCGCCTTTCCATAGAGGCCGGCCCTGCTCCGGTCGCTGGCCTTTCGCGCCAGGTTGCGGGGGCCGCGGCGCTTGCCGCGGGGCTTGCCGCGGATATCGACGGACGGCGGCGCCGGCGGGCCCTCGCCGCGCGGGACAGCGGCCTCGATCCCGCCCTCTTTCTTGCCGACAACGGTTCACGCGCGTCGGCGATCTCCTCGTCACAGGACCAGCCTGCACGAATGTAAACGATTTCCGGGCGATACTCGTTGACAGACGGTAGCGCGGAGGAATATCCGCGCGAACAGGCATGTGGCAACGATCGGTCATTACGAGGTCGGGTTTCCTCGCTTTATCTCGGTTGGCCGGGCTGGGCGCGGCGGCGGCCGGATTCGTGCTCTCGCAGACGCTCGGTTGGGCGCTTCCCGCGCACGCCGATTTCCGGTTGTGCAACAACACCAGCGGGCGGGTCGGCGTGGCGATCGGATACAAGGACAGCGAGGGCTGGGCCACCGAGGGCTGGTGGAATTCTGCCGGCGCGGGGGTGCGAAACGTTGCTGCGGGGAACTCTGGTCGCGCGTTACTACTACATCTATGCGGTCGACTACGACCGCGGCGGCGAATGGTCCGGGCAGGCTTTCATGTGCACGCGCGACAAGGAGTTCACGATTCGGGGCACCGACGACTGCCTGGCGCGCGGCTATGACCGGACCGGCTTTTTCGAGGTCGACACCGGCGAGCAGCAGACCTGGACCGTCCAGCTGACCGATTCGTCGGAGCAGAGCTCGCAGCGGCCGGCGCCCGGCGCCCCGCTGACGACCATTCCGCCGGCGCCAGGGCGACCGTCGCCCTCCTCCCCGCAGTTTCCCGGCGGAAGCCCCGCTCGATGAGACGTCAGCGGCGCGTCAAGATCATTGCGACGCTCGGTCCCGCGTCTCCCGACGAGGCGGCGATCGAACGGTTGTTCGAGGCCGGCGCCGATGTCTTCCGCATCAATATGAGCCACACCGTGCCCGAGCATATGCGCGACGTGGTGCGGATGATCCGCGCGGTCGAACGGGCGCAAGGACGGCCGATCGCGATCCTGGTCGATCTGCAGGGGCCGAAGCTCCGCATCGGGACGTTCGAGCCGGACGCAATCCGCCTGGAAAAAGGCGCGACCTTCGTCCTCGATTCCGATCCCGCCCCGGGCAATGGCGAACGGGTGTTCGTGCCGCATCCGGAAGTGCTCGCCGCGCTCGAACGCGGGCACCGCCTGCTGCTCGACGACGGCCGCATCCGTCTGATGATCGTCGATGCGTCCCCCTCGCAGGTCGTCACCAGGGTGGAGGTCGGCGGCAAGCTGAGCGCCCGCAAGGGGCTCAACCTCCCCGATACGGTGATCGCACTCCCCGCGCTCACGCCCAAGGATTACAAGGATCTCGAAGCCGCCCTCGACGCCGGCATCGACTGGGTCGCGCTCTCCTTCATCCAGCGTCCCGAGGACATCGCCGCCGCCAAGAAGATCACGCGCGGGCGCGCCGGCGTGATGGCGAAAATCGAAAAGCCGCAGGCGGTCGGCTGGCTCGCCGACATCATCGAGGCATCCGACGCCCTGATGGTTGCGCGCGGCGATCTCGGCGTCGAAATGCCGCTCGAACGGGTGCCGGGCGTGCAGAAGCAGATCACCCGCGCCGCGCGCCGCGCCGGCAAGCCGGTGGTCGTCGCCACCCAGATGCTCGAATTGATGATCACGAGCCCGGTGCCGACGCGCGCCGAAGTGTCGGATGTGGCGACCGCCATCTTCGAGGGCGTGGACGCGGTAATGCTATCGGCGGAATTGGCCGCCGGCCAATATTCGGTCGAAGCGGTCGAGACGATGAACAAGATCGCCGAGGCGGTGGAGCGCGATCCGACTTACCGCTCGGTGATCCATGCCCAGCGCACCGACCCGGAGCGCACCGGGGCGGACGCGATTTCGGCCGCGGCCCGCCAGATCGCCGAGACGCTCGATCTCTCCGCCGTGGTCTCGTGGACGTCCTCGGGCGCCACCGCCTATCGCGTGGCGCGCGAGCGGCCGGACATGTCGATCGTGGTGATTTCTCCGAAGACGGAAACGGGCCGCCGGCTTGCCCTGGTGTGGGGCGTCCACTGCGTGGTCGGCGAGGATGCGCGCGACCAGGACGACATGGTCGACCGCGCCTGCCGCGTCGCCTTCGCCGAGGGATTCGCCCGCGCCGGCGAACGCATCATCATCGTCGCCGGCCTGCCGCTCGGCATGCCCGGCGCAACCAACATGGTGCAGATCGCCTATGTCGGGGGCGAGAGCGCGCTGTAGACGCAAGTATCGGAGATTATCCCGCCGCGCGCGCCGTCCGATCAGATCGGCCGGCCGTCGACGGCATCCGTCAGGGTCCGCACCTTGTCGGCCATGCCCTTGAGCTGCGGATGCACGGCGAGCGCCGCGCGAAAGGCGTCGAGCGCGCTCTTCTCCTCGCCGATCTCCTGCATGATCATGCCCATTCCGGCCAGCGCCGCGAAATGGCGCGGCTCCCGCCGCAGCGCCTGCCGCAGGTCGGAGAGCGCGCTGCTGTAGTCCTTCTGCAGGTAGAACACCGTCGCCCGCCGGTTCCACGCCTCGGCATATTCCGGCCTGATCTCGATGATCGCGTCGAGCATCCGGATGGCGAGATCGTAGTCCTCCTTGTCGACCGCGGTCTTCACGCGCGTCATCAGAAGATTGACGGTGTCGCTCCCGGACGCGAGCCAGTGCGCCCAGATGCGGTCTTCGATCGCCTTCGCGCTCGTCTCGTCGGGTGCGGCCTTGAGCGCGCCGAACAGGAATTCGATGTCATGGCCCGCGCGGGCGCGCGGCGCATTGGCCGGCGGCTCGATCCAGCTCGACGATTGCGCGGGGGCCTGGCCGGGCGCGAGCACGGCCACGCCGGCACAGGCGAGGATGGCGGGAACGAGAGCGAGTCGATGGCGTCGCGGGCGCATGCAGGTCAATGTAGCGGCGCTCGCCCAAGCCGCAAAGAGCCCAGCGCCGGCGCTGATCGTCACAGCGGCGTGAAGGGACGGAGCGAACGCGCGCCCGTTCGGCCCCGCCTCGATGCGGGTCAGCCCTGGCGCGCCTTGAACCGGCGCTGCGTCTTGTTGATGATGAACACGCGCCCCTTGCGCCGCACGATGCGGTTGTCGCGGTGGCGGCCGCGCAGGGATTTCAAAGAATTACGGACCTTCATGGCTCAACCTCGGCATTTCCGTCGGGGCGGCCATGCGAATGACCGACACTGCGATTTCACGCGGAAACATAGGGTTGCCGGCCCACCGGGTCAAGTTGGCGGCAACCCCATGCGCGTCGAGGGCCGGCCTTCGGAACGTCGGCCAGGAACGATCCTAGCGCGCGGGCCCGGCGTCGGACGGGACCTCCGAAGTCGCGCCGCCAGATCGTGCCGCCGTCGAACTGGACGGTTCTGCCGTCGGGGGAGAAAACGGCGCCCTGATTGTAGGCGGGCACCCAGATGCGAACCCAGTCCATCCAGCCGCGGCCAGGCACGCCCGCCTCGTTGACGAGGTTCACCGCCCACCCGTTCTGCGTGATATAGGCCGGATAGCCGGTAAAGCCCGGCTGACAGCGAACGACGCAGCGATAGCGCCCCGTCAGATTGACCGGTTGCGCCGCAGCCTCCACCGCGCCCAAGGCCGTCACAAACATCAAAGACACGATTGCCGTTCGCATCGCATTCTCCTCACGACGGTTTGTGAAGTCACGTCGAGCGGGCGAGCGCGACAGCCGCGCCGCGATCTGTTTGCCGCGACTCTGGCGCCGGCCCGGTTGCCGAAGACGACATGCAGGCTCCATTCTCGGCAACGCACCGCTCGAGAGCTGTCTTGCCCAGATATCCGAACGTACATTCGTTGGCCATGTCAATCCCGAGCGCATCCCCCGGAAAATGGCCGAGATGGTTAATACGTGGGCAGGTCGGTGGAGGGGGGCTGCGATGGTGGTGGGCGCGACAGGGATCGAACCTGTGACCCCTACCATGTCAAGGTAGTGCTCTTCCGCTGAGCTACGCGCCCGGAATGCCCCAGTCTATATCCTGTCGCATCGCGCCGCCGCAAGCCTCTGCGCCACCGTCTCGGCCGGAGATCGCCGCGGCCGGCTCGGCCGGAAATCGCAGACCGCCCTCCCCGGCTGCCAATCGGCGCGCGATCTGCTGGGAACCGGATGCGAAGGCGGGGTCAACCGAAGTCGCGGCGGCGCTCAGGCCGCCGTCAGCATTTTCTGCACTTCGTTGACGAGTTCGCGCAGATGGAAGGGCTTCGACAGCACCTTGGCGTGCTTCGGCGCGGAGGAGTCCGGGTTGAGCGCGACCGCGGCAAACCCGGTGATGAACATGATCTTGATGTCCGGGTCGAGCTCGGAGGCGCGCCGCGCCAGCTCGATGCCGTCCATTTCGGGCATCACGATATCGGTGAGCAGAAGCTCGAACGGTTCCTCCCGCAATCGGTGATAGGCGGAGAGGCCGTTGTCGTAGGACATGACCTCATAGCCCGCCGTCTGCAGCGCTTTCACAAGGAAACGCCGCATGTCATTATCGTCTTCGGCCAAGAGAATCTTCGACATCTGACGCCTACCGACTGTACGGACCCCCCGATCGCCGCCACTCGCCTCGTTGCCGCCCGATCTTCGATCCAGCATCCCATAAGCAAAATTCCTGGTAAACACCGAGTGAACTTGGACCCGATCTTGGCAGAAAGCCGTTCCTATCGGACAATGAGTCCGCCTCGCCGTGTCCAGCCTGCAACGCCCGCATCCGCCCGCGACGCATCGACACGAGATTGTGCCGGCCGCCGATGACCGATCTGTCCGACGAACTCGATCCGCCATTCGACGTGCTGGAGCCCGGCGACTGGCGGGGGCCGGTCGTGTTCAACTCGCCGCACAGCGGAAACGTCTATCCCCGCGCCTTCCTGGTCGCGACCCGGCTCGACCTGCCGACGCTGCGCCGCTCCGAAGATTCCTTTGTGGACCAGCTGTTCGCCGGGGTGGTGCGGCGGGGACATCCGCTCATGCGGGCGCATTTCCCGCGCTGCTTCGTCGACGTTAACCGCGAGCCCTACGAACTCGACCCGCGCATGTTCGAGGGGCGGCTTCCGTCCTACGCCAACACCCGCTCGATGCGGGTGGCGGGCGGCCTCGGAACGGTCGCGCGCGTGGTCGGCGACGCGCAGGAAATCTATGACGGCCGCATTCCGGTGGAAGACGCGCTGCGGCGCATCGAAAGCCTCTACAAGCCGTATCATCGCGCGCTGCGGCGGCTGCTGACGCGCATGCAGCGCGAGTTCGGCTCCGCCGTCCTGGTCGACTGCCACTCGATGCCGTCCAGCGCCGGCGCGCGCGACGAGCGTCCGCGCTCCGATGTGGTCATCGGCGACCGGTACGGCACGAGCTGCTTCCCGATCGTCGCGGAGACGATCGAAAGCACGCTGCGCAGCCTCGGCTATTCGGTCAGCCGCAACAAGCCCTATGCCGGCGGCTTCATCACCGAGCATTACGGCAATCCGACCACCGGCCTGCATTCGGTGCAGTTCGAGCTCAACCGCGCGCTCTACATGGACGAGCGCCGCCACGTGCCGGCGCGGTCGTTCGCGCGGGTCGCGGCCGACCTCGAAATCGTCGCCGATCGCCTCGCCGCCATCCCCTGGGACGACCTGCGCCCCTATCGCGCCGCCGCCGAGTGATTCCCGATCCGCACGAATCGCCTCCCGACACTCCCGACCGGCGCCGCCCGAGCTCGATCGCTTTCCGGTGGGGAGAGTTTCGCGGCTCATACCGACTACTTCTTGTCATCATCCGCGCCAAGCGGATGATCCAGTACGCACCGGAATCGCCTTCGAATACTGGATGCTCCGCTTTCGCGCGCGGAGCATGACGGGCGGGGTGAACCGGCCGTCGTTGGTCAAGCCCGCGCATGATGGTTCGCTTGCGGTGGCCAGTTTCAGATGGTCTGGTTGTAGGCGCCGATTTCGGGATGCGTGCGCAGCACCGCGTCGACCGCCTGGAACATCTCGCGCATGCGCGTCTCTGAGACCGGGCTCTCGACCACCACGACGAGTTCCGGTTTGTTGGACGAGGCGCGCACCAGCCCCCAGGTGCCGTCCGCAACCGTCACCCGCACGCCGTTGACCGTGACGAGGTCGCGGATCGGCTGGCCGGCGACCGGCGCGCCCTTGGCCTGCGCCGCCTCGAAATGCCTCACCACCTGCTCGACCACGCCGTATTTCGCCTCGTCGGCGCAGTGCGGCGACATGGTCGGGCGACTGCCAGGTCTTCGGCAGCGCGTCCTTGAGTTCGGACAGGCTTCGCCCCGGATTGCGGTCGAGCAGGTCGCAGATCGCGATCGCGGAGACGAGGCCGTCGTCATAGCCGCGGCCGAACGGGCGGTTGAAGAAGAAGTGTCCCGACTTCTCGAAACCGGCCAGCGCGCCCAGCTCGGAGGTGCGCCGCTTCATGTGGGAGTGGCCGGTCTTCCAGTAGTCGACCTTGGCCCCGGCCTGGCGCAGCACCGGGTCGGTCACGAACAATCCCGTCGACTTCACGTCGACCACGAACTGCGCGCCCGGATGGAGGGCGGCCATGTCCCGCGCGAGCATCACGCCGATCTTGTCGGCGAAGATCTCTTCGCCCGTGTCGTCGACCACCCCGCAGCGGTCGCCGTCGCCGTCGAAGCCGAGCCCGACATCGGCCCCGCTCGCGAGCACGGCGTCGCGGATCGCGTGCAGCATCCGCATGTCTTCGGGATTCGGATTGTATTTCGGGAAGCTGTGGTCGAGCGCGGTATCGAGCGGCACGACCTCGCAGCCGATCGCCGCCAGGACCTGCGGGGCGAACGCGCCGGCGGTGCCGTTGCCGCAGGCGCACACGACCTTGAGCCGCCGTTCGAGCTTGCGGCGATTGGTGAGGTCGGCAATGTAACGCGCTGGGAAATCCTGGATAAACTCGTAGCGCCCGCCGCCGGCGAGGTCGAAGCGCGCCCCCAGCACGATCTCCTTGAGCCGGCTCATCTCGTCGGGGCCGAAGGTGAACGGGCGGTGCGCGCCCATCTTCACGCCGGTCCAGCCATTGTCGTTGTGCGAGGCGGTGACCATGGCGACGCAGGGCACGTCGAGGGCGAACTGGGCGAAATAGGCCATCGGCGTCAGAGCGAGCCCGATATCGTGCACCTTGCAGCCGGCGGCGAGCAGGCCCGAGACGAGCGCATATTTGATCGCGGCGGAATAGCTGCGGAAATCGTGGCCGGTGACGATCTCGGGGACCCCCATCGCGCGGATCATCGCGCCGAGCCCCATCCCGAGCGCCTGCACGCCCATCAGGTTGATTTCCGTCTCGAACAGCCAGCGCGCGTCGTATTCGCGGAAGCCGGTGGGCTTCACCATCGGCTCGGATTCGTAGGCCTGGCTGTTGCGCGGCAGGAAAGGCTTCGGGACCGGGTACATGGCGGGGGCTGTTCCGAGTGGGCGTCGCGTGGACATAGCCCAAGCCTGCACAGGGCGGAAGCGGGCGCTCGATTACGGGTTCTGTAAACCTGTCTTTACAGCGCTGACCGCATCTCTCGCCGCGGGCGGAGCGGCTCAGTCTCCGGCCAGCGCCAGAAGCGCCGCCGCGTGCATCCGCTTGTCGCCGGCGGCGACGATGCGGCCGCCGCGCTCGGCGCTTGCGCCCTCCCAGGTGGTGATGACGCCTCCGGCGCCGGCGATGATCGGGATCAGCGCGGCGACGTCGTGCGGCTTCAGCTCCGTCTCGATGACGAGATCGACATGGCCGGCCGCGAGCATGCAATAGGCGTAGCAGTCCCCGCCATAGCGGGACAGCTTGGCCGCCTCCTCGACCCGGCCGAAGGCGGCGCGGTCGGCGCTGTTCATCAGGCGCGGGCTCGTCGTGTAGAGGACGGCCTGGTCGAGGCTCGCGCAGGGGCGCACCATCAGCTCGCGCTCGCTGCGCGGGCCGCGATAGCTCGCCCGCTTGCCGTCGCCCGAAAACCGCTCGCCGAAGAACGGCTGGTGCATCATTCCGAAGATCGGCTGGCCGCGCCGCGTCAACGCGATCAGCGTGCCCCAGGCGGGCATGCCGGAAATGAACGACTTGGTGCCGTCGATCGGATCGAGCACCCAGACGAACTCGGCGTCCGGCCGCTCCGCTCCGAATTCCTCGCCGACGATCCCATGCTCCGGAAAATGCGATCGGATCAGCGCGCGCATGGCGAGTTCGCCCGCGCGGTCGGCCGCCGTCACCGGGTCGAACGCGCCGCCGGCGCTCTTGTCGTCGATGCACAGCGACGTGCGGAAGAACGGCAGGATCGCCTCGCCGGACGTGGTCGCCAATTTGTCGATGAAGGCGGCGAAATCGACCGCGCTCATGGTTGCCGTCCTTTTCCGGACCGCCGAAAGGTCGACGTATCCCTGCTGGCGCCCGGCGCATTGGTGGGTTGGTCGGCCGGTAGTGGCTGACGAAGCGGGACCCGGACCGAATCGACGGTTTACCGAGCCTGCTTGCCGGTCCACATGTGCCTGAGCGCGCGCCGTCCGGCAACATGCTCGCTCGACCCTTGCCCCGCAAATGCGCCCATGCGACCAAAACGGAAGACCAAAAAATAGGCATGCGAGGCGTCGACACCCGTGCAGATGATGGGACCCGCGCGGCCCGCCGCTCCCGCCAGCGATGCGACGGTGATCGTCGCCACGCTCGGCGCCGCCTATGTCGCGAGCATGTTCCTGCGCAACTCGATCGGCGTGATCGCTCCCGATCTGGCGGATGATCTCGCGCTGACCGGTCCGCAGATCGCGCTCATTTCCAGCATTTTCTTTATCGCCTTCGTCAGCGCGCAGATTCCGCTCGGGATCGCGATCGACCGCTACGGTCCGAAACGCTGCATGCTCGTCTGCGCCGTCGTCACCGTCCTGAGCACGCTTCTGTTTGCGGGCGCGACCGGCTTTGTCGCGATGATCGTCGCCCGCGTCCTGATGGGGCTCGGCACCTCCTGTTTCCTGATGGCCCCGCTCGCGCTGTATGCGCGGACGTTCCCGCCCGACCGGTTCTCGGTCCTCGCCGGCCTGCAGCTTGGAATCGGCGCAGCGGGCGGGCTGCTCGCGACCGCGCCGCTCGCCTATGCGACGGCGGCGATCGGCTGGCGCGCAAGCTTCGCCGTCATGGCCGCGGCCATGGCGGGGCTCGGCGTCCTTGTCGCCGCGCTGATCCGCGACGGCGCAAAGGATCGGGCGGCGGAATCGGGGCGGGAAAGCCTGACGGAGAGCCTGCGCGGGGTGGCCGCCGCCTGGCGCTGCCCCGATGTCGGCCGGCTCTTTCTTCTGAACCTCTCCGCCTATTCGAGCTACGTGCTCGTCATCGGCCTATGGGGCGGGCCCTATCTCACGCATGTCTATGGTTATGACCTGAAGGAGCGCGGCACGCTTCTGTTCGTCGCCGCTTCGACCCAGGTCCTCGGAATGATCGCCTGGGGCGCGGCCGGCCGCCTGTTCAACGGCTATAAGCGCGCGGTGTATCTGGGCTGCGGCTCGACGCTCGGGCTTCTCCTGGTTGTCGGGCTGGCCGGAACACTCCCACCGGTAGCGCTATGGGCTTGGTTCGCGGCGTTCGGCGCCTGCTCGGCCTTCATGCCCGTGGTGATCGCGCACGGCAAAGCCCTGTTCCCGACCGCCCTCGTCGGACGCGGGATCACCCTCCTGAACATGGGAACCATGGGGGGCGGCTTCGTGTCGCAGTTCGTCAGCGGCTTCGTCCTGGAGCTCTTTCCGGCCCAAACGGGGGCTTATCCACCGGCCGCCTACCAGGCGATTTTCCTGTTGCAGGCGGGGTTTGCCGCGATCGGCTTAGTCTTCTACCGCGGCGCACGCGAACCCACGCGCTAGCTGCAAACGCTTATCCACACGCCGCGAGGGTTACGCTCCAAGCAGAGCAGCCATGTCCTGGCTCTCTTGCTTTTTGTGCGCCGCGCGCTCATATTTTCGCAGTGCGGTATCGCGATCGCTCGTGGTACCGCCGCCCTCCTTGGGCGTTTCCTCCCTAGACTTGGGCCGCTGGCATCCGCCGGCGGCCTCTTTTTTGTGCGAGCTAGACGCAATCAACGGATCAGCCGTTCGCTTCTGGCCCACCACGTCGTCGCATGATACGGCCGTACGACGACACGGTGAAAACAAGAAGCGAGGCATCTCGAAAATCAGCGTCGATCATTGGTGCGCGCGAAGCCGCCAATGCCCATCAACGTTCGCCGGTGAGCCATAAGCTCCGCAAATGACCGGGCCGGCCGCAGATCACATCATCCGCTGTTCCAGTTCCTCCTTGCGGTCGGCGATTGCGCCGGCTGGCGGGCGGCGGGCGAACAGCCCGACCATTTCGCAGTTGAAGGCGGGAAGGTCAGCTGGCTTGCGGCTCGAGACCAGGTTCCCGTCCACCACGACCTCTTCGTCGACCCATTCCGCCCCGGCGTTGTGGAGGTCGGTCTTGAGGGACGGCCACGAAGCGATCCGCTTTCCCTTCGCGACGCCGGCTTCGATGATGCTCCACGGGCCATGGCAGATCGCCGCCACCTTCTTTCCCGCGTCGAAGAACGCCTTCACGAATTTGACGGCGTCGGGCTGCATGCGCAGCGAGTTGGGACTGAGGACGCCGCCCGGCAAGAGGAGCGCATCGAAGTCTTCCGCGCGCGCCTGGTCGAGCTTCACGTCGACCGGCACCTCCTCGCCCCATTCCTTGTGATTCCAGCCGCGCACCCTGTCGGCCTTGGGCGACACCACCCGCGTTTGGGCGCCGGCCTCGTCCAGCACCTTGCGCGGTTCGGTGAGTTCGACCTGTTCGAAGCCGTCGGTGACGAGAATCGCCACCTTCAGCCCTGCGAGCATCTGCTGAGCCATGAACCACCTGTTCGGAGTTGGGTTGGGGAGCCGCGATCGTCCCTCAGGACGAACCGCACCTGCTCCAACAACGGTCCAGGGGGGAACCGGCCTGCCGGAATCGTGTTCCGGCCACCGGCCGATTCGCTCGCCGGGAGAAGTCAGAAACCGCCCGGAGGGTGCCGCGGAGCTTTGCTTCGACTGGTCGCGTGCGCGGCGGCGCCATCCCGCGCCGGGCCATGCGCTCTCGGAGGGAGGCGCGCCCGCGCACACCGCTTGAAGTTATGGATTAACCCTATGAAGTTGGCGTAAGGTCTTCATATACTTCGAGTTCCAGGGCACCGCCGAGCACGGTTCTCCACGCCTGGATATAGGTCTGGACGCGCAGATCGCTCGCGATCCGCTGCCGGTTCAGCTCCAACGCCTCGTGCGTCTCGTACTCGATCTCCTGGATGAACTGAGCCTTGTCGTCGACGTTCTGCAGAACGCGGATATGGGTGCCGCCGAGCAGCCCATAGAACGGCGCGGCCGCCTGCACCATCGACACGACATGGGCCGGATCGCTGCTCGGCAAGGTCACCTTCAAAAACAGAACCCGCCGCACTTTTCCATTTTCGTCTGCCATCTCGCGCTGCCCCTTTCGCCCCAGCCTGCGTGGTCGGCCGCCGCGGGCGCCGCGCCGGCCCGATCCCCTTATTTCGCCAGCCGCATCCGCGCCTTTTCGGCGACCGTCGCACGATAAGGATGCCCTGGATAGACGCCCAGTATCTTCAGCGACCCGCGCTGCGAGAAGAACGCCAATTCCTGCAGAGCAAGCTCGACCGGCCGCTCCTCGGGATGACCTTCGATATCGCAATAGAATTGCGTCGCGGAGAAATTGCCTTCGAGCATGTAGCTCTCGAGCTTGGTCATGTTGACGCCGTTGGTGGCGAACCCGCCCAGCGCCTTGTACAGCGCGGCGGGGATGTTGCGCACCTGGAATACGAAGGTTGTGACGACCGGCCCGTTGCCCGGGCGGGTCCGTTCGGCCTCGCGCGCGAGCACGACAAAGCGCGTGGTCGAATGTGAACTCGTCCTCGATATCGGCGGCGAGAATGGTCAGGCCATAGATTTCCGCCGCCAGGCGCGAGGCGATGGCGGCGCGGGTTTTGTCCGCGCGTTCGGCCACTTCGCGGGCGGCCCCCGCGGTGTCGGCGGCGACGCGCGTCGTGACGCCGAGTTTGCGCAGGAACCTGCGGCACTGGCCGAGCGCCATGATGTGGCTTTCGACGACTTCGAGCCCGCCTATGGTCGCGCCCTTCGGCGCCACAAGCTGGTTGCGGATCGGCAGGAACCACTCGCTGACAATGTGCAGCCCGGCCGTCGGCATCAGATAATGAATGTCGGCGACCCGGCCGGCGACCGAGTTCTCGATCGGCATCATTGCAAAATCGGCTTCGCCCGCCGCCACCGCGGAGAAGGCGTCCTCGAAGGTCGGACAGGGAACGGGATCGTAGTCCGGGAACGCTTCGCGGCACGCGATATGCGAGTTGGCCCCCGGCTCGCCCTGAAAAGTGATGGTCCTGCGCTTCATGCGTTTCCCTACGCGCTGCCTTCGGCCGAAGTCAATGCGAAGCGGTAAGGATGGCGCGGGCGGCCGCAAGTTCGTCGGGCGTGTCGACGCCCAGCGGAACGGAATCGACGATCGCGACGTCGATGCGCATGCCCGCTTCGAGCGCACGCAATTGCTCGAGCTTTTCGCGGCGCTCGAGCGACGAGGGCGGCAGCGCGACGAAACGGGCGAGCGCCTCGCGCCGGTAGGCGTACAGGCCGATATGGTGGTAGAGCGGGCCTTCGCCGGCAGGCGCGGTCGCCCGCGTAAAATACAGGGCGCGCAGCCGGCGGTCCGACACTGGCGAGCCGACCACCTTGACCACATTGGGGTTCGTCCGCTGCGCGGGGTCGCGGATTTCCGCCGCGAGCGTCGCGATGTCCACCGCCGGATCCGCCAGCGGCGCGAGCGCGGCCGCAATGTCGCCGGGCGAGAGCGTCGGCAGGTCGCCCTGGACATTGACGACGACGCGAACGCGCGCGTCCGGGTCGATCCGCGTCAGCGCCTCGAAAATCCGGTCGGAGCCGGACGGATGGTCCGCCCTCGTCATCACCGCGCGTCCGCCGGCGGCCTCGACCGCCGCGCTGATGTCCTCGGAATCGGTCGCCACCACCACCGGGCCGAGCCGCGCTTCCTGCGCCCGCGCGAGCACGTGAGCGATCATCGGGCGGCCGGCGATGTCGGCGAGCGGCTTGCCCGGAAGCCGGCTCGCGGCCAGCCGGGCGGGGATGAGAATGACGACGTCGTGTTTCACCGGTATGTCGCGCCGTGCGGGGCTTGAAAAAAGCTCAATATTCGCGCGCGCCCGCAGCGCTTATACGAGTTGCCAGCCGCGGTGCAAACCCGGTATGTCTGCCCTGCCATGGCGTCGACCGCCCGTCTGCCGGCGGTCTCTTTGCGCTTTCGGAGTCTTTGCGCGATGGATTCGTACGAACTCAACAAAATAATCGGCGCGGTTCTGTTTACCTGCCTTTGCGTTGTCGCCCTCAATATCACGGCCGGCGTGATTTTCTCTCCGCACAAGCCGGCAAAGCCGGGTTACGAAATCGCCGTCCAGGCCCCGGCCGAGACGGCCCCCGCAACAGCCGCAGCCCCGGCCGAGCAGCCGATCACCCCGCTGCTCGCCAGCGCCTCGTCCGAGCGGGGACTCGCGGCGGCGAAAAAATGCGAGTCCTGCCACACGTTCCAGAAGGGCGGGGCCAACAAGGTCGGGCCGAATCTGTGGGGCGTGCTGGGCCGCCCGGTCGCCAGCCATGAGGGGTTCAACTACTCGGCGGCGCTCAAGGCAAAGGGCGGCGCCTGGACCATCGACCAGTTGAACACGTTCATCACCAATCCGAAGGGCGCCGTCCCCGGCACGAGCATGGCGTTTGCCGGCGTGTCGCGGCAGAGCGAGCGCGCCGATCTCATCGTTTATCTCAACTCGCTTTCCGACAATCCCGCACCGCTGCCGACCACGACGGGAGCGGCGCCGGCGAGCGATCAGCCGTCGGCGGCCAGCACACAAGCCGATGCTCCTGCAGCGGCGCCGGCGAGCGACCAGCCCGCATCAGCCAGCGCACAGGCCGGTGCTCCCGCGGCGGCGCCAACCGGCGACCAGCCGGCGGCGGCCGGCGCACAGGCCGATGCTCCCGCCGCTGAAGCGGCGCCCGCGGGCGATCAGCCGGCAGAAGCCGGCGCACAGGCCGATGCTCCCGCTCCCGCAGGTTCGGCGTCACCGCCGAACTGAACCGCCGCGGACGCAAAATGAACGGCCGGGGCAACCCGGCCATTCCGCGCGCTTGCGCGCAGGTTTCCACGCACGGGAAATTGAACTGGGGGGACTGGCGAGGGGCCTGCGGTCAAGTCACATCCCAAAACGGACATAATCGGTCTCGACGGTCCGTAACCGCCACGCTGGAGAAGCCCCTTGCCCTTCACTCGACGCGATCTTTTCCGCACCACTGCTCTGGCGATTGCGGCTCCTTCGTTCGCAGCGCTGAACGGGCCGCGCCGGCTGATCGCGGCCACCGCGCATGAGGGCGGCGCAGAGCCTGTGTTCCGGCACGGCCTGTCGCTGTTCGGCGACCTCAAATATCCCGCCGACTTCAAGCATTTCGATTACGTCAATCCGAACGCGCCGAAAGGCGGCGTGGTGCGCCAGAGCACCATCGGGACGTTCGACAATTTCAATATCGTCGTCGCCGGGGTGAAGGGATCGCTCGCGGTCGGAACCGAGCTGCTTACCGATTCGCTGATGATCTCCGCGCTCGACGAAGTGTCCGCGGAGTACGGCCTGCTTGCCGAGGGCGCGAGCTATCCCGACGATTACAGTTCCGTCACCTATCGCCTGCGCCCCGGCGCGCGCTGGCATGACGGCCAGCCGGTGACGCCGCGCGACGTGATTTTCTCCTTCGAGGCCTTCCGCAAGCACCATCCGCAGCTCGCGGCCTATTACCGGCACGTAGTGAAGGCGGTGCAGACCGGCGAGCGCGAAGTCACCTTCTGGTTCGATCAGCCCGGCAACCGCGAGCTGCCGCAGATCGTCGGCCAGCTCAATGTGATGCCGCAGCACTGGTGGGAGGGCGCCGACAAAGCGGGCAACACGCGCGACATCGGCTCGACCACGCTCGAGCCGCCGCTCGGTTGCGGCGCCTACCGCATCAAGGACTTCGTCGCCGGCCGCTGGGTCGCGTATGAGCGTGTGCCGGATTACTGGGGCAAGGAATTACCGGTGAATATCGGCCGCGACAATTTCGACGAGATTCGTTTCGAGTTTTTCCGCGACACCACCGTCGCGCTCGAAGCGTTCAAGGCCGACCAGATGGACTGGCGCACCGAGACGAGCGCCAAGAACTGGGCGACTGCCTACGACTTTCCCGCGGTCCGCGAGAAGCGCGTCGTGCTGGAGGAATTCCCCGTCCGCAGCGTCGGGATCATGCAGGCTTTCGCGTTCAATACGCGGCGCGAGAAGTTCAAGGATGCGCGGCTGCGCCGGGCGTTCAACTTCGCCTTCGACTTCGAGGAGATGAACAAGCAGCTTTTCTTCGGACAATACAAGCGGATCGCGAGCTATTTCGAAGGAACCGAGCTCGCCTCCTCCGGCCTGCCGACCGGCCTCGAACTGGAGATCCTGGAACCGCTGCGCGCCGAGGTGCCGCCCGACGTCTTCACCAAGCCCTATTCCAATCCGGTCGGCGGGAGCCCGGAGGCGGTGCGCGCCAACCTGCGCGAAGCCATTCGCCTCCTGCGCGAGGCAGGCTACGAAGTCCGCAATCAGAGGCTCGTCGATGCGAAAACGGGCGAGCAGTACGAGGTCGAGTTCCTCGCCGCCGATCCGAGCACCGAGCGCTACATCCTGTTCTTCAAGCCCTCGCTCGAACGGCTCGGCATCACCGTGAATGTGCGCACCGTGGACGATGCGCAGTTCGAAAACCGCCTGCGCCAGTGGGATTTCGACATCATCACCACGAGCTGGCCGGAATCGCTGTCGCCCGGCAACGAGCAGCGCGGCTACTGGGGCTCGCAGGCCGCCGACCAGCCGGGCTCGCGCAACCTGATCGGCATCAGGAACGCGGCGATCGACAAGCTGATCGACCGGGTGATCTTTGCGACAAGCCGCGCCGACCTCGTGGCCGCCACCCGGGCGCTCGACCGCGTTCTGCTGCACCACAATTTCGTCGTCCCGCAATGGACCTACGGGAAGCTGCGCACCGCGCGCTGGGACCGCTTCGGCCGGCCGGAAAAACTTCCCGAATACGGCATGTCGGCGTTCCCGACCATCTGGTGGTGGGACGCGGCCAAAGCCGCCAAGGTCGGCGGCCGGTCGTGAGCCGACGCATCCAGGGCTCGTTACCTCTCCCCGCTTGCGGGGAGAGGTCGGATCGCAGGCCATGGCCATGCGATCCGGGTGAGGGGGCGACTCCGCATGTCGTTCGGGACGAGTCCCCCTCACCCGGTTCGCAGCTCGCGCTGCTCACCGCCCTCTCCCCGCAAGCGGGGAGAGGGCGCGAACCGTCTCGCCGCGAAGCACTTGTTATCGGCGCGGCCGGGCTGGCCGCGCTTGCCGCTCCCAAACTGATCGGCATCGCGCATGCGGCTGACGAGGACGCCGAAAGCCACGGCATGTCGGCGTTCGGCGACCTGAAATACCCGCCGGACTTTCGCCATTTCGGCTATGTCGATCCCAACGCGCCGAAGGGCGGAACCTTCTCCCAGGTGGGGTCGACGCGGCAGTTCAATCAGAATTTCCTGACCTTCAACTCGCTTAACGCCTTCATTCTCAGGGGCGACGGCGCGCAGGGGATGGAGCTCACCTTCACCTCGCTGATGGCGCGGGCGGCCGACGAGCCCGACGCGATGTACGGGCTCGCCGCGCGCGCGGTCGCGGTTTCCCCCGACGGCCTGACCTATCGCTTTTTCCTCCGCCCGGAGGCGCGCTTCCACGACGGCAGCCGCATCCGCGCCGAGGACGTCGTGTTCTCGCTCACCACCCTCAAGGCGAAGGGCCATCCGATCATCGGCCAGCTCCTGCGCGACGTGACCGCGGTCGAGGCGGCCGATGAGGACACCGTGGTCGTGCGCTTTGCCGAGAAGCGGGGCCGCGACGTGCCGCTGTTCGTCGCCGGCTTGCCGATCTTTTCGCGCGCCTACTACGCTGATCGCCCGTTCGACGAAACGACGCTCGACGCGCCGCTCGGGTCGGGCCCCTACAAAGTGGGGCGCTTCGAGGTCGGGCGCTATATCGAATACGATCGCGTGCGCGACTGGTGGGGCGGTCGCCTGCCGGTCAGCATCGGCCAGTACAATTTCGACACGGTGCGGTACGAGTTCTATCGCGATCGCGACGTCGCCTTCGAGGGATTCACCGGCAAGAGCTATCTGTTTCGCGAGGAATTCACCTCGCGCGTCTGGGCGACGCGCTACGATTTCCCGGCGATCCGCGATCAGCGGGTCAAGCGCGAGGTCCTGCCGGATCAGACGCCGTCCGGCGCGCAGGGCTGGTTCATCAATACGCGGCGCGAGAAATTCCGCCATCCGAAGCTGCGCGAAGCGCTGATCTGCGCCTTCGATTTCGAATGGACCAACAAGTCCTTGATGTACGATTCCTATCAGCGCACCCATTCGGTGTTTCAGAATTCCGACATGATGGCGAACGGCCCACCGAGCGGCGAGGAGCTCGCGCTGCTCGAACGGTTCCGCGGACGCGTGCCGGACGAGGTGTTCGGCGAGCCGTTCGCGCCGCCGGTGTCGGACGGCTCCGGCCAGGATCGCGCGCTCCTGCGCAGGGCGGGGCAGCTCCTGCAGGAGGCGGGCTTTAAGGTCAAGGACGGGCGGCGGGTGGATGCGCGCGGCAACGAGGTCACGATCGAGTTCCTGATCGACGAGCCGACCTTCCAGCCGCATCACATGCTGTTCATCAAGAACCTGAACGTTCTCGGCATCGCGGCCTCGCTGCGCATGGTCGACCCGGTGCAGTATCGGGCGCGCGTCAACGATTTCGATTTCGACGTCACGGTGCAGCGGTTCAGCTTCTCGACGCTGCCGGGCGAGACGCTGCGTTCGTATTTCTCCTCGCAAGCCGCCGCCACCAAGGGCTCGTATAATCTTTCCGGCATGGCCGATCCCGCGGTCGATGGTTTGATCGACGTCGTGATCGCGGCGAACACGCGGGCCGAGCTTGTGATCGCGGCGCGGGCGCTCGACCGCGTCATCCGCGCCGGGCGCTACTGGGTCCCCCACTGGTACAAGGCCTCGCACTGGATCGCCTATTGGGACCAGTTCGGCCGGCCTGCGGCCAAACCGCGCTATGCGCGAGGCATCCCGGAAACCTGGTGGCATGATCGCGAGAAAGCGAGCAAGACCGAGCGGACGTGATGAGCCGCGGTCGCGGCAACCCGCGCGCGGGCGCCGCATGAGCTGGCGCGCGTTCCGGGCGAACCGCAGCACGCAGCGGCACGGTGCAGACCCGGGATTGGACCTGATATGCTGGTCCCTGATCGGCGGCGCACCGCTTCGCGCTGCACCCGATGCGGGACACGAGTCCGAAGGATGACATGAGCGCCTACATCATCCGCCGCGTCCTGTTCATGATCCCCACCCTGCTCGGGATCATGCTGGTGTCGTTCGTCGTCGTGCAGTTTGCGCCCGGCGGCCCGGTCGAGCGGGTGATCGCGCAGCTTTCGGGCGCCGACACCGGCGCGACCTCGCGCATTTCCGGCTCGTCCGGCGGCGATTTCGGCGCGCGCGGCCAGCTCCAGGGCGCCTCGCAGGTCGACGCGGCGACGTCGAAATACCGCGGCGCCCAGGGGCTCGACCCCGAATTCATCAAGAGCCTGGAGCGCCAGTTCGGCTTCGACAAGCCGGCCTATGAGCGCTTCTTCCTGATGCTGCGGAACTACGCCACCTTCGACTTCGGGAAGAGCTACTTCCGCGACGTGCGCGTCATCGACCTCATCAAGGAAAAGCTCCCCGTCTCGATGTCGCTCGGCATCTGGATGACGCTTCTCACCTATCTCATCTCGATCCCGCTCGGCATCCGCAAGGCGGTGCGCGACGGCTCGCAGTTCGACGTGTGGACGTCGGGCGTGATCATCATCGGTTATGCCATCCCGGGCTTCCTGTTCGCGATCCTCCTCATCATCCTGTTCGCCGGCGGATCGTTTTTCGACCTCTTTCCGCTGCGCGGCCTGACCTCGGACAATTGGGACCAGCTTTCCTGGTGGCGCAAAATCCTCGATTATTTCTGGCACCTGACGCTGCCGATCATCTCGATGGGCCTGGGCGCCTTCGCCACGATGACGCTGCTCACCAAGAACTCGTTCCTCGACGAAATCCGCAAGCAATATGTGCTCACCGCGCGCGCGAAGGGCTGTTCCGAGCGCCAGGTGCTGTACGGCCACATCTTTCGCAACGCCATGCTGCTGATCATCGCCGGCTTTCCCGGCGCCTTCGTGCACGCCTTCTTCTCCGGGTCGCTCCTGATCGAAACGATCTTCTCGCTCGACGGGCTCGGCCTGCTCGGCTTCGAAAGCGTGCTCAACCGCGACTATCCGGTGGTGTTCGCGACGCTGTACATTTTCTCGCTGGTCGGCCTCGTGGTGAATCTGATCTCCGACCTGACCTACACCTGGGTCGATCCGCGCATCGACTTCGAGACGCGGGAGGTGTGAGTTGGACGCCACAACCTCCGACCGCACGCCGGACACGACGGCCGTCTCGCCGACCGGGCTTGCCGTTCTGCCCGAAGGCCGGCCGCTCAAGCTGTCGCCGATCAACCGGAGGCGCTGGGAGAACTTCAAGGCGAACCGGCGCGGCTACTGGTCGTTCTGGATCTTTCTCGTGCTTTTTGCCCTGTCGCTCAGCGCCGAGTTCATCGCCAATGATCGGCCGTTGTTCGTGAGCTATGACGGCCGCTGGTATTCGCCGGTGTTCGTCAATTATCCCGAGACCACGTTCGGCGGCGAGTTCGAGACCCGCACCGACTATCGCGATCCCTTCGTGCAGCGGCTGATCGCCGAGAAGGGCGGGTACATGGTCTGGCCGCCGGTGCATTACTCCTACAACACGCATAATCTCGATCTGCCGACGCCCGCGCCCTCGCCGCCGACATGGATGTTGACCGAGGCCCAATGCCAGTTCGTGGTCGCGAAAAAGGGCCTGAGCGGCTGCAGCGACCTCGAATACAACTGGCTCGGCACCGATGACCAGGGCCGCGACGTCGTCGCCCGCTTGATCTACGGCTTCCGCATCTCGGTGCTGTTCGGCCTGGCGCTCACGCTGGTCTCCTCGGTGATCGGCGTCGCGGCCGGCGCCGTCCAGGGCTATTTCGGCGGCTGGACCGACCTCTTGTTCCAGCGCTTCATCGAGATCTGGACGTCGGTTCCTTCGCTCTATCTGCTCCTGATCATTTCGTCCGTGCTGGTGCCGGGCTTCTTCGTGCTGCTCGGAATCCTGCTCCTGTTCTCCTGGGTGTCGCTGGTCGGTCTCGTGCGCGCCGAGTTCCTGCGCGGGCGCAATTTCGAATATGTCCAGGCCGCGCGCGCGCTCGGCGTCTCCAACGCCGCTCATCATGTTCCGCCACCTCCTGCCCAATGCGATGGTGGCGACGCTGACCTTCCTGCCCTTCATCCTGTCGTCGTCGGTGATGACGCTGACCGCGCTCGACTTCCTGGGCTTCGGCCTGCCGCCGGGCTCGCCCTCGCTCGGCGAGATGCTGAGCCAGGGCAAGGCCAACATCCAGGCGCCGTGGCTCGGGCTGACCGCCTTCTTCACCGTCGCGGTCATGCTGTCGCTGTTGATCTTCATCGGCGAGGCGGTGCGCGACGCGTTCGATCCGCGCAAGGCGTTCGGGTGAGAACTGACCTATAATGGCTACAGCCGATGGAGGCTGCCGTGAACAAGATCGTGCGCGAGAACTATCCGGCCTCGAAACTGCCGGAGGACTTGCGCCCGACCGACAACCCAGATTCCACGGGTCACGGTGACGATTGAAAAAGAGTCGGATGAAATGACGGCAGAAGAAGAGTTGTCCGATCTTCAGCGACCGAAGCACCTCATGAGCTTGGAAGAGATTTTCGCTCAACGCCGTCTCCCTTACCGCACTAAGGAAGAGATCGACGCCGCAATTCAGCCGTGACCGAGACGAATGGGATGAGTGAGGCTTCGCACCGTGTGGTCGACTTAGACGCAAACCCGTTTATCTGCATGCTTGAAGGAGAAATTGAGATTGCTCATTCGGTCGCAAAGTTGATGAAGCTGCTCCGAACGAAGCCTGAGCTCGGCGGTTGCCGGGCCATTCTTTCAGGAGACAAGAGATTGCGGTTGCCTAAGAATTTGCGCCAGTTCAACGTCGATTCTGCCGGCATCGAATTCGTTGATGCAGGAATTGGCATGACCGCCCCCCTCCTCTCCGTGCGCGATCTCTCCGTCTCCTTCCGCCAGGGCGAACGGGATATTCTCGCCGTCGACCGGGTGTCGTTCGACCTCGCCAAGGGCGAGACCGTCGCCCTCGTCGGGGAGTCCGGCTCGGGCAAGTCGGTGACGGCGTTGTCGATCATGAAGCTCCTGCCCTACCCGGCGGCGAGCCATCCCTGCGGCGCGATCGACTTCAAGGGCCGGGAGCTGCTCACTCTGCCCGAATCGGAGATGCGGCGGGTGCGCGGCGACGACATCACGATCATCTTCCAGGAGCCGATGACCTCGCTCAACCCGCTGCACACGATCGAGAAGCAGATCGGCGAGATTCTGCTGCTCCATCGCGGGATCGCCGGGGCGGCGGCGCGGGCGCGCACGCTCGAGCTGCTCGATCAGGTGGGCATTCCCGATCCGGAAACCCGGCTGCCGAGCTATCCGCACCAGCTCTCGGGCGGACAGCGCCAGCGCGTGATGATCGCAATGGCGCTCGCCAACGAGCCCGACCTGCTGATCGCCGACGAACCCACGACCGCGCTCGACGTGACGGTGCAGGCGCAGATCCTCAAGCTGTTGAAGGAGATTCAGACGCGGCTCGGCATGTCCATGCTGTTCATCACGCATGACCTCGGAATCGTGCGCAAGGTCGCCGACCAGGTGTGCGTCATGAAGCACGGCAAGATCGTCGAGCACGGCCCGGTCGAGCGCGTGTTCACCACGCCCGAGCATCCGTACACGCGCGACCTTCTCGCCGCCGAGCCGAAGCCGAACCCGGCGCCGTTGCAGCCGGACGCGCCGCTGATCGTCGAGACCAAGGACCTCAAAGTGTGGTTTCCGATCAAGCGCGGCGTGATGCGCAAGGTGGTCGGCCACATCAAGGCGGTCGACGGGGTGACCATCGAGATTCGCAAGGGAGAGACGCTCGGCGTCGTGGGCGAGTCGGGCTCGGGCAAGACCACGCTCGGGCTCGCCATCTTGCGGCTCATTTCTTCCGACGGCCCGATCGTGTTTCTCGGCAAGGAACTCCAGGGCCTGAAGTTCAAGCAGATGCGGCCGTTCCGGCGCGACATGCAGATCGTCTTCCAGGACCCGTTCGGCTCGCTCTCCCCGCGCATGTCGATTTCCGACATCATCGAGGAGGGTCTCTGGGTGCACCAGCCGAAACTGTCCGCCGCCGAGCGCGAGGAGCGGGTGATCCGGGCGCTGTCGGATGTCGGCCTCGATCCGGAGTCGCGCTTCCGCTACCCGCACGAGTATTCCGGCGGCCAGCGGCAACGCATCGCGGTCGCCCGCACGCTCGTGCTGGAGCCGACCTTCATCGTGCTGGACGAGCCGACCAGCGCGCTCGACATGCTGATCCAGTCGCAGATGGTCGACCTCTTGCGCGATCTGCAGCAACGCCGGGACCTGACCTATCTGTTCATCTCGCACGATCTCCGCGTGGTGGCCGCGCTTGCGAGCCGCCTGATCGTGATGCGGCACGGCAAGGTGGTGGAGGCGGGCGCCGCCGCCGAGGTGTTCGCGCATCCCCGATCCGACTACACGCGCGCCTTGTTCGCCGCCGCCTTCAATCTTGAGACCGCGCCGGAAGGCGTGGTCGCGCAATAGACGTGGAATGGCTGACGCAAGCGACGGGGAAGCCTTAATGCTGGCCGATCGAGCGAGCGAGATTGCGCCGGGTCTGGCCGCTCGCGCGGGCGGGGCGGCGTCGACGCTGTCCGACCGTGCGATCGACGTGCGCATCACCGAGCCCGAATTGGTCGGAACCGGATTTCGCCCGTTCGAGCGCTACCATGTCGAGCTTGCGCAGGCGGACGGCGGCAAGGCGCATCTCGTGCGCGACATCTTGCGGGTGGGCGCGCACGGTCGGCGTGATCGCGATCGATCTCGTGCGTGACGAGATCGTCGTCATCCGCCAGTTCCGGCTCGCCGCACAGCTCGGCACCGGGGTCGGAGAGCTGGTCGAGATTCCCGCCGGCTATGTCGATAACGGCGAGACGCCGATGGAGGCCGTCAAGCGCGAATGCCTGGAGGAGATCGGGGTCGCACCGCGCGCCGTGCGGGAAATATACACGTTCATGCCGGCGCCCGGCATTCTCGACGAACACGCCACGATCTATCTCGCGGCGGTGGACGCCGCCCAGGCGCTGGCGCATGCCGGCGCGGCCTATGAAACCGAGCAGACGCGGCCGATCCGCGTGCGCATCGACGACGCGCTCGACGCGCTGCGCAAGGGCACGATCCACAACGGCTATCTGATCATCGCCCTGCAATGGATCGCGCTCAATCGCGACCGGCTGCCCGACCTGCTCCGGGAGGAGTGACGCGCGGGCCGATCAGAGGCGGCGGACGCTCGCCACCGCGCTTCCTGACGCCGCAATGCGCGCCACCGCCGCCGCGGTCGGCTCGATCGCGACCGCCATGTGAAACGCATTGGCATGCACGAGCGTGTCGGCGTCGCGCACGATCGCGACATGGCCCGTCCAGAAGATCAGGTCGCCGCGCCGGAACGCGGTCGCTCCGGCCGGTTCGAGCGGGGCGCCGAGCGCCCGCTCCTGCATGTCGCTGTCGCGCGGACACGCGATCCCCGCAGCGTTGAGCGAAACCTGAACAAGGCCCGAGCAATCGAGTCCGAGGCTCGTCTTGCCGCCCCACAGATAGGGCACGCCGACAAACCGCTCCGCGACCGCGACGAAATCCGGCTCGCTCGTATCGGCCGGCGCAAGGTGCTGCGCCGGAACGCAGCCGCCCGCCGGCAAGCCAGGCGAAGCCGCCGGTCGAAGCGCGCAACCGCGACGCGGCTGCCGAGCGAGAGCGCCGTGACCGGCGGAAGCTTGATGGAGGGTCCGGGAAACACGAAGGTGCGCAGCGCGGCGACCCGGTGGGTCGGGTCGGGGCCCGGCGGCGCGAGCGCCTGCTGCGGCAGCCACCCGACATAGCCGTCGGACAGGAGCTGGCCCCAGCACCAGCCCTCGCCGTCCTCCTCGTAGATCGTCACGCGCTCGCCGCGCAGCGCCTCGGTGTCGAGCGGCGCGTCGGGCTCGGGCGTGCGCCGCAACGGCGCCTGCGCCTCGATCACCTCGCGCAGCACGCCATCGACATATCGCTCGGCCGCGACCTTCCCTTCGAGATGCTTCGCCGCAAGATCGGGGCGGGCGGGGGTTATCCGGGGGTCGAACATATCGGCTCCGCGCGAGCGAAAGGCGTCGATCGATCATCCTCCCCCGCACAGCGTGAGAACGGGAGGGCCAGTCGGCGTGGAGGCGGCTTATCTGGGACATGAGAGCAGCGCGCGAACAACGTGAACAAGCGATCCTCATGCGTCTGCCCCCTCCCCCATGCTGCGCATGGTCCTCCTCCCCCGCTGCGCGGGAGAGGATAATCGGTCCTTATCCATAGCGCTCGCACAGGAGCGCGTAGAGGGCGCGCGCGGCCTGGCATTCGCCGCCTTCCGGGCGGCGCCGGCTTCGCCCTCGGAGTCCAGCCATAGATGTCGATATGGAGCCAGGCCACGGCCTTGCTGACGAAGCGTCGGAGAAACAGCGCGCAGACGATCGAGCCGGCAAATCCGCCGGAGGCCACATTGTTGAGATCGGCCACCTTCGAATCGAGCATCGAATCGTAGCGCCGCCACAGCGGCATCCGCCACAGCGGATCGTTCTCGGCATCGGCGTGCCAGGATAGCGCGGCGGCGAGCCCCTCGTCCTCGGTGTAGAAGGGCGGCAGGTCCGGACCGAGCGCGACACGCGCCGCCCCGGTGAGCGTGCCGAGATCGACGAGAAGCTCCGGCCGGTCCTCGTCCGCGAGCGCCAATGCGTCGGCGAGAACAAGCCGGCCCTCCGCGTCGGTATTGCCGATCTCGACGGTGAGGCCCTTGCGCGAGCGATAGACGTCGAGCGGCCGGAACGCGGCGGCGGACACGGCGTTCTCGACGGCCGGAATGAGCACGCGCAGCCGCACCCGCAGCCCGCGGCCCATGATCATATGCGCGAGCGCGAGCACGGTCGCCGCTCCCGCCATGTCCTTCTTCATGAGCTGCATGCCGCTCTCGGTCTTGAGGTCCAGCCCGCCGGAATCGAAGCACACCCCCTTCCCCACCAGCGTGACCTTCGGCGCTGTCTCGTCGCCCCAGGCGAGATCGATCAGGCGCGGCGCGCGCTCGGCCGCGCGGCCGACGGCGTTGATCAGGGGAAAGTGCTGGGCGAGCAGTTCCTCGCCGGCGAGCGTGCGGATCTCGGCGCCGTGGCGCGCGGCGAGATCGCGCGCCGCAGCCTCGATGTCGCCGGGTCCCATGTCGTTGGCCGGCGTGTTGATCAGGTCGCGGGCGAGATACATCGCCTCGACGATGCGCGAAAGATCGTGGCCGTCGACCCCCTCCGGAATTTCGAGCCGCACCTCTTTTTCCGGCCCAGAGCGATAGCGTTCGAAGCGATACGCGCCGAGCGCGAAGGCGAGCGCGGCAAGCCGCGCATCGTCTCCCGCGGCATTGGCGAAACGATAGACCCCGCGCGGCAAAACACCCGGCAGCCGTCCGGCGGAAAACGGATCGCGGCCCGCCGCCTCCGCCTCGTCGCAGCCGACCAGCACCGCGGCGATGCCGCCTTCGGCGTCGGGAAGCAGGACGTGCCGCTCGGATTTCGGCTCGAACCCCGCCGCGGTCGCGAACGCCACGGCCTTGTCGTCGAATTGCGCGCGAAGGGCGGGCCACGTCGCCTGGTCGACGAACCAGATCGGGACGGCAGCGCCGGCGCGCTTCATAAGAGGCGAATGCATGAGCGGGGTTCCCAATGCGCAACCGCCCCTGCTAACACGGCGTTCTTCCAACTTGAAGGCTTCCTGGCCGGTATGGACGCCGGCAAGGAGCCGGATGACCGATCGGCGTGCGTTACGGCGGCATCCGCGCGCCCGCATGAACTTGATGAGGAGTCTCGCATGGCGATCGAGCTGTACGCCTTCAACACCCCCAATGGCCGCAAGATCAGCGTGGCGCTCGAGGAAATGGAGCTGCCCTACACGGTGCATGTCGTGAACATCGCCAAAGGCGAGCAGCATGACCCCGCCTTCCTGAAGATCAGTCCCGAACAACAAGATTCCCGCCATCGTCGACCCCGACGGCCCGGGCGGAGCGCCGATCAGCGTGTTCGAATCGGGCGCGATCCTCATCTATCTCGGCGAGAAGACCGGCCGCTTCTGGCCGCGCGATCTGCGCGCGCGGGTCCCCGTGCTCGAATGGCTGATGTTCCAGATGGGCGGGTTCGGTCCGATACCGGGCCAGGTCCATCATTTCCTCGATCTCGACAGCGAGCATGACCGCCGCTACGGGCTCGAACGCTACATGAAGGAGACGCGCCGGCTGTACGGCGTGATGGATCGGCGGCTCGCCGATCACGAGTTTTTCGCGGACGATATCTCAATCGCGGATCTTCGCGATCGTCGGCTGGGCGTGGCGGCACGCGCGCCACAAGGTGGACCTCGCCGACTTTCCGAATGTCAGGCGCTGGTACGACACGATGATGGCGCGCCCCGGCGTCAAGCGCGGCTTCGAGGTCGCGCTGAGCTGAGGCGCGGTGCGGACCCGGCTCGCGCCGCCGATCGAGCGGCCCATGACTTATGGAATCAAATTACACCTCTCCCCCGCGGGGAGAGGTCGGATTCCGACGCGGAGCGAAGGAATCCGGGTGAGGGGGCGTGGCGCAACTCAAAACGCTCCATCCCCTCACCCGGCCGCTGCGCGGCCGACCTCTCCCCGCCGGGGAGAGGTATAGGTAAACAACCTGGCCTAGCCGAATATGTCGTTGCAGATGTTCTCGAGCAGATCCTCCTGCTCGGCGATCGACATCGCGAGGTTCTTGCCCACGATGATGTCGCTGGCGAGATCGCGGATGTCCTCGCGCTTGGATTTCGGGTCGAGCGGGGCGATCTGGGCGGGGTCGATCGCGGCGACGAGCGCGCGGATGATGTCGTTCTTCGTCGCGGCATAGGACTCCGGGCGGCGCGGACCGGCATTCGCTGAGTCCGCGCCCGGCCGCGGACCAAGCTGCACCGGCTTGCTCGTCCCGACAGGCGGCCTCGCCCGCTTTCCGAACACGACGCTCTCCACTCAAGCGAATTCCGTTCAGTAAAATCGGAACTGCTTTGGTTATTGTTGCGTGATCGCGTCTTCTATGGCGAACCGGTTCCCACTTCGCCGGAAAACGCTTCTGATCCGTTCATCCCCGCTGCGACAGCTTGCCCATGAGCGGCGGCGCAAGCATTGCTCGTCCCCTTTTCGCGGCGGCGCCGCCCGCGACCGTTTCGGCGAGGCGACGGAACAGGTCGGCGACGTGGTGAACGGAGGCGACCTCCGCGATCATCTGCCCGTTATTGGCGGCCGCGCCGAACAGTTGCGGCTCGAATGGAATGACCGCGACCGGCTCGTCCTCAAGCGCACTGGCAAAATCGCACGGCTTGATCTCCGGCCGCTTCGGCACGCCGACCTGGTTGAGGCAATACAGCGGGGGTCGATCGTTCGGACGGGCAAGGCGCAGCATGTCCAGCAGGCTCTTGGCGTTGCGCAGGCTCGCGAGGTCGGGCGCGGCGACGATGAGAATGGTGTCGGCGCCGAGCAGAATCCGCCTGCTCCAGGCGGTCCAGACATGCGGCACATCCAGCACCACGCAGGGCGCGCTTGCCCGCAGCGCATCGATCGCCGGGTCGAAGCTTTCGGCGGCGACGTCATAGACCTGCTCGATGGTCGCCGGCGCGGCAAGCAGCCGCAGGCGACCGCTGCATGTGGACAGCAGCCGGTCGATGAAGGCCGCGTCGACCCGATCGGGCGCGGTCACCGCATCGGCGATGCCCTGCGGCGGGTCCTGATTGTAGTCGAGGCTTGCGGTGCCGAAAGCGAGGTCGAGGTCCGCGATGACGGTCTCGATCGCAAGATCGCGTGCGGCCGCCCAGGCGATGTTGTGGGCGACGGCGGACGCGCCGACGCCGCCCTTGGCTCCTACGACGGCGATGACACGCCCGAGCGGCCGGGCGTCGGGCGCACCGAACAGCCGGCTCACCGACCGTACGATGTCGAACGGCCCGACCGGCGCAAAGAGATAGTCGCTCACCCCGCGCCGCAGGATTTCGCGACGGAGGACCATGTCGTCGAGATGCCCGATGACGATGACGCGGGTGTCGGGATCGCAGACCTGAGCGAGTTCGTCGAGGCGGCTCAGGGTATTCTCGCCGCGCGTCTGCGTCTCCAGCAGGATGAGGTTCGGGGTGGGCTCATTGCGATAGGCTTCGGTCGCCCCGGCGATGCCGCCCATCTGGATGCGCACCTGCGCCCGCATCATGCGGCGATCCTCGGCCGCGGCCTCGACCGCCGCCGCGGTCTCCGCGGTTTCGCAGAACGCCTGCAGCGCGACCCGCGGAACCGGCGCGACATATTCGTCGCCCTCGGCGAAATCGATCCGTTGCGCCGCAGCTGCTGCGGTTTTCTGAGGTCGGGTGATCATCGGCCGGTGTCGCCTGTCTTGTGCGACCCGGCGATCAGGCGCGCGGTGCTCATACGCTTCACTTTCCACATGACGCAGCGGCGCAGTTCGCCGTACAGCGGCGATTTCAGCAGCCAAACGTCAATTCGTGGTTAACGAGGCGTATCCAAGTCGCAGGTTTGCGCAGGTGCGGCGATTCCGGATCAGCCGAGCGACGCCATCCATGGGGTGGCGGGATAGACCGCAAGCGCCGCCGCGGCGAGCGCAATCCCATAGGGGACGCCGCCGTCGGGGCGATGCAGGCGCTCGATCCAGGCCCGGCCCGCCAAACTCGGCGGCAATGCATATTGGCGGAATTCGAGGAGGGCGAAGGTCAGCCATCCGCCCAGGACAGAGGCGCATAGAAGGAAATCGCCAAGGCCGCTCCAGCCAAGCCAGAGCGCGGTCGCGGCGGCGAGCTTGGCGTCCCCGCCGCCGATCCAGCCGCGCGCAAAAAAGGCAAAGCCGGCAACGAGAACCGTCGCCCCCGCGCCAAGATGCTTGATGACGGCGGCAAGCGGCATCCCGGTCGCGGCGGCGAGACAGACAAAGCCGATCACGAGCAGGATGGAGACACGGTTCGAAATGGTCATGGTGAGAAGGTCGCTCGACGCGGCGAAGGCCATGAGCGCCGGAAACACCATCAATCTCGCGAGGTCGAGCGCCATCTCCGGGCTCGTTGTCGGCGCTTGCTGCTCATGAGCCGTTGCCGGCGCTCGTTTTCGCAAGCTCGCCCGGCACATGGGAGAAGGTCGTCTTCAGCTGTGTGGCCAGCGAATGCGCGACCGTGATGATCGCGAGCGAAATGCCCGCGGCGATGAGGCCGTACTCAATGGCGGTCGCGCCGGATTCGTCCTGAAGGAAACGCTTCAAGAGGCTGCTCATGGCACGCTCCTAAGGTGGTCGCACGCAACGTCCGAGCCCGGATATCGCCAGCGCCGCCGTATCCCGGCCGACCGGGCTGTGCCGCAACCTAGCCTGCCCGCCTTGCGCGCCCGTTAATTCCGCCGGCCGGACGGAGCGGCGCTGCATTGCCTGTGCGCTTGGTTAACGGGCGCTTTCGAACGCCCCCTCGCCGAGCCGGTCGCCGCAGGCGTCGCGGCTTCCGTTGCGCCGATAGAGCCCCGCGCTCACGCGATCGGCAGCGCCGTGGTCGACTTGATCTTTTCCATAGCGAAACGCGAGGTGACGTTCTTCAGCGGCACCGCCGCGATCAGCCGTTTGTAGAACTCGTCATAGGCGTGCATGTCGGAGGCGATCACGCGCAGCATGTAGTCGACGTCCCCCGCCATCCGATAGAACTCCATCACCTCCGGCATGGCCCCCACCGTCTTGGCGAAGCGGTCGAGCCATTCCTCCGAGTGGTCGGCAGTCTCGATCGACACGAACACCGTAATCCCGAGCCCGATCTTGTCGGGATCGACGAGCGCGACGCGCTTGGTGATCACGCCCTTCGGCTTCGAGCTTCTGGATTCGCTTCCAGCACGGCGTCGACGAGAGGCCCACCCGGTGTCCGATCTCGGCCACCGACAGGGAGGCGTCGTCCTGCAGGAGAACGAGGATTTTGCGATCGATGGCGTCCATGCGCGCCAGGCCCGTGCGGGTGCTTCCCATGCGGCTCGGTCGCTGAACTCGCCGTGAAAACGATTATGGCCAGCCGAGAATAATATTCCAATCTAAAGCAAAAGAACGGCAATAAGAAAGATATTTCTTCTACGTTTCAGGTCGAGGCGTTCTCGCGCAAGAGGCGCTCGACCTCTCCGCGCGTCGGCGCGGCCGCCCCGCCGCCAAAGCGCGCGCATTTGAGGGCAGCCGCCGCCGCGGCAAAGCGCAGCGCCCGGACGGGGTCGCCCTGCTCGATGAGAGCAAGCGCGAAGGCGCCGTGGAAGACGTCGCCGGCCGCCAGCGTATCGACCGCATCGACGGCGAATGCGGGCGCTTCGCCGCCTGCGTCGCCCGCGCGCCAGCGTATCGGGCCGGCGCCGTCGGTCACCGCGAGAAACGCGCCGTCCGTCGCGCCGAGGCGGGCGAGGCCTGCGGCGAGGTCCTCGCATCCGGAGGTCGCGCATGAGGCCCGCGCGCGAAAAAATTCGATGCGTTGCGGCGAGCAGGAGCGGGTCGTTTGCGGCGGCCCGCTTCTCGATGTCGAGCACGACCGGCAGGCCGCGGCGGCGCGCCGCGGCGCAGATGGGCGTGGCGAATTCGGGACAGTGGTCGTCCGCGAGCACGCCGTCCATGTCGGCGACCAGCCGGTCGGGGTCGGCGGCGCCGCGCCGTGCGCAGCGTATCGTCCCGATGAAAGGTGATGGTCCGCCCGCCCTCGGCATCCACCAGGATGGCGGAGACCGGCGAAACGCCCCGATCGACCCGCACGCAGGCGCAGTCGACGCCCTCGGCGGCGAGGCCGGCCAAGACGCGGTCCCCGATCGGATCATGTCCATGTGCCGTCGCCGAGCGGTCCGGCGAAGCGGGCCGCGCCGCCGAGCCGCGCGATGGCGATCGCGGCATTCGCGGCGCCGCCGCCGACCACCGAGATGAATTCGAGCGCCCTGGTCTTGGCGTCGCGCTGCGGGAAAGCGCCGACCCGGAACACCTGATCGAGCACGGCGATTCCGGTGCAGAGAATGCGGGGACGACGGACCGCAGGCGTCCGCTCATCCGCTGGCACCGGCGTCCTCCACCCAGGCGCGAATGATGTGATGGGCGATCGCCCACGGGGGCGGCGTGGTCAAGCCTGCGGGATGACGGCGATCAAGCATCGCCGCAGCCTCGTCGCGGGCGAACCACCGGGCGTCCTCGAGCTCGGTCCGGTCGACGGTGATCGCGGCCGAGAGCGCGTTCAGGTGGCAGCCGATCATCAGCGACATCGGAAACGGCCATGGCTGCGAGCCGAGATAGCGGACGTGGCCGCAGCGAATGCCGGTCTCCTCCTGCGTCTCGCGCCGGGCCGCCTCTTCGATGCTTTCGCCCGGCTCGATGAAGCCGGCGAGACAGGACCACATGCCCGGCGCGAACTGCGCTTGCCGGGCGAGCACGCAGCGCTCGCCATCGGTGGCGAGCATGATGACGACCGGGTCGGTGCGCGGGAAATGGTGCGCCTGGCAGGCCGGGCAGTCGCGCCGCCAGCCGCCGTCCGCGGATTGCGTCGGAGCGCCGCATACCGAGCAGAAACGGTGGCGCGCGTGCCACAGCAGCAGCGCCTTCGCCGCCGCGAGACCCGGCAAATGCGCCGCCGCGACGAGGCCTTGGACCGCGATGGACCGCAGGTCGACGACGAGCAACTCGCGCCGCTTCAAATCGTCCGTCGCCGCGAGGTCGAGCCCGATCGCGAAGCGGCCGGCGCCCGCGTCAAGTCCGAGCAGCACCCGCTCGTCGGCGGCGCCGAATGTCGCGGCCTCCGTTAAGGGAAACAGCGGATCGGCGAGCGCGCCGGCTTTGCGCAGGAGAACCGCTTCGCCGACCAGAACATAGGCGCGGCTGTCGCCGTGCGTCTCCAGCGCCGCCCGCCAGCCCGCATCGTTCCGCCTGCCGGACTCGCGCTCAATCCGTCCGCCGGTGAAAGCGAGATGAACCCTGCCTGCGAAGTCGGGACAACGCGACATCGATCACTTCCGCGCGCACGCTTTTCCGCCGGGACGCGCCGCCGTCCCGGTAGACCGTTGCGCATCGCCGCTGCCTTTACCACGCGACAATGAGGACGCCTACTCGGCTGCGACCCAAATGCGGCGGCGCAGTCCGCGGATGAAGGCCTCGACCTCCTGCGGATCGTGATCGATCGCCGGCGCCTGGCCCCACACCGGTTTCGGCCAGGCGACGTCGGTCGTGCGTCGGGCGATGATGTGCACATGCAATTGCGACACGACATTGCCGAGCGCGGCGATGTTGAGCTTGTCGCAGGCGGTGACGGTCTTGACCGCGCGGGCGACGCGGGCGATTTCGGCCATCAGTTGCGCCTGCTCCACCTCGTCGAGGTCGATGATCTCGACCGCGTCGCGGCGGGGCACGAGCAGCACCCAGGGATAGTTCGCGTCCTTGATCACGAGCACGCGCGACAATGGCAGATCGCCGATTGCGATCGTATCCTTCTCGAGCTGCGGATGCAGCGACCAAGCGGGCCTGAGCATAGGCGGATTCTACGGGATAATCGTCCGGCTTCAAACCACGCTGTCCTTGGTCGGCGCGCACGCCGTGAACGGGTCTGCTCCCGCGTTCCGCGCAAGTTGAACGTCCGAAGGGTCACGGCTTCGTGAACGTTACGGCGCAATACGATGCGGACTATTCCGGATTTGCAGCGCCTGCACAGGAGTGCTCTTTTGGCGGCAAGAATCACTGGCACTGCAGCGCGCCGATCGAGGCGCGCCCGCCGAGGAACAACGTATGTGGCGCGAGACCATCGAGACGAGCACATTCGCCAGGTGCCACTTCTGCAGCGAGATCATCGTCGCTGAGCGGACTCCGGCGACTGCCCAGCAATGTGGCGAGTGCGGCGACGGCGGCGCTTATGCACAGCCCATGAACGACAACTACTTCGATGTGGTCATGCGGGTGCGCCGCCCCGCTCGCCGCTCGGCGCGGCCGCGGCCCGCCGCCTAGGCTTGCCTCGCTTCGTTTCACGACGGGGGAACTGGGGTGTAACGGCAGGTTGCGAGAAATCGCAGCCTGCCGTTACTGTTTCCGCCGGTGGCCAAGTCTGTCCGACCGTGCGCGGCCGGCCCCGCAAGCCTGTCACCCACAGGCAAAGGCGTGCTGCGCGGCTGCGCTTGCATTGCCCCTGCATTCCGCCGATATAGAAGCCGGGAGGTTGGCGGTGGACGAGCCACTCGCCAACCGGGTCAGGTCCGGAAGGAAGCAGCCCTAACGAGCTCCGGTTCGGGTCGCTCGTCAGCCTCCCACTTCAAGCAAGCGCCTGCGAGGCCGGCCGGACCTATGAACGACGCCGATCTTTCCGGCCGGGTGACGGAGCCTGACCTGCTGGGCGCGGCTGCCGCGCCCATGAGCGAGCCAGCCGGCTACCGCGTGCTCGCCCGCAAATACCGTCCTGCGACCTTCGACGATCTGATCGGCCAGGACGCGATGGTGCGCACCATCACCAACGCGTTCACGACCGGCCGCATTCCCCAGGCCTGGATCCTCACCGGCGTGCGTGGCGTCGGCAAGACGACCACCGCCCGCATCCTCGCCCGCGCGCTCAATTATGCCTTGCCCGACGGCTCGGTGGCGGGACCCACGGTCCACATGCCCGGGCTAGGCCTGCATTGCGCCGCGATCATGGAGAGCCGGCATTTCGACGTGATCGAAATGGACGCGGCCTCGCACAACAGCGTGGACGATATCCGCCAGATCAACGACGCCATCCGCTACGCGCCGGTGAGCGCCCGCTACAAGGTCTATATTCTCGACGAAGTGCACATGCTGTCCACGGCGGCTTTCAATGCGCTGCTCAAGACGCTCGAGGAGCCGCCGCCGCACGCCAAGTTCATTTTCGCCACCACCGAAATCCGCAAGGTGCCGATCACGATCCTGTCGCGCTGCCAGCGCTTCGATCTGCGCCGGCTCGACGCCGAGCGTTTGATGGCGCATCTCGAAGGGATCGCGGCGCGCGAAGAGGTCACCGCCGAGCCGGACGCGCTCGCGCTGATCGCCCGCGCCGCCGACGGATCGGTGCGCGACGCGCTCTCTTTGTTCGACCAGGCGATCGCCCATGCCGCCGGTCCGGTGCGCGCCGAGAACGTGCAGCAGATGCTCGGCCTCGCCGACAGAAGCCGCGTGATCGATCTGTTCGAGCGCCTGATGCGCGGCGATATCGCCGGCGCGCTCGGCGAGCTGCGCGACCAGTATGACAGCGGGGCGGATCCGCTGATCGTGCTCAGCGATCTCGCCGAGTTCACCCATTTCGTCACGCGCGTGAAAGCCGTGCCCGCGATCGCCGGGGATCGCTCGCTGCCCGAGGCCGAGCGCGTGCGCGGCCGGGCGCTCGCCGCCGCGCTGTCGATGCGAACGCTGTCGCGGACCTGGCAGATGCTGTTCAAGGGCATCGAGGAGGTCGACGGCGCGACGAAGCCGATCGCCGCCGCGGAGATGGTCCTGGTGCGCATCGCCTATGCGGCCGACCTGCCGACGCCGGACGAGGTGATCCGGTCGCTGTCCAAGGACGCAGCCAGCGCGGGCGCCGACGCTCCGCCGCCGCGCGAGCGCCCTCGCCCGCCCGGCGGCGGGGCGACCGCGCATGGCATTCGTCCCGAGCTTGCCGCGCCCGAGCGCGGCGCAGTCCGCGCGCCGGTTGCGGCGCGCGCGACGGCGGCCGCACGCGAGACGCGTCCCGTCCCCGCCGAAGCGCCGGCCGCGACGGCGCCGAAGGCGATCGCAAGCTTCGCCCAACTGATCGCGCTCGCCGGCGAGCAGCGCGACCTCGCGCTCAAGGCTGCGCTCGAACGCGACGTGCGGCTCGTGCGTTTCGAAGATGGCAAGCTCGAAGTCGCGCTCGAGCCGACCGCCTCCAAGGCGCTGATCGGCGATCTTGCGCGCAAGCTCGGCGAGCTCACCAACCGGCGCTGGATGGTGGTGCTCTCGGCCGAGCGGGGCGAGCCGCCGGTCAAGGCGCAGCTGCAGGCGCGCCAGGCCGAGATCGAGCGCGGGGTGCAGGCCGATCCGCTGGTGCAAAGCGTGCTCGAGCGCTTTCCCGGAGCGGAAATCGTGGCGGTCCGCCCGCGCGCGGAGGATGATGCAGGGCTCGCGGCGGTTCCCGATGCGGAGGACGCGGGTCCGGAGCCGGCGGGCGAGGACGACACGCCTGCTTTCGGAGCGCGCGGCCGGCCGGACGACGTCGAAGACACGACCTGAGCCGAAGCGCTCGCACATCCAACACGCGCGGCGACGATCGACGCCCGCGAATGCCGAAGGGGTTTTCCATGGCTAATTTCCTGGGCCTGATGAAACAGGCGGCCGAGCTCAAGACCAAGATGGAGGCGATGCAGGCCGAACTCGACCTGATCGAAGTGGAGGGCTCGTCGGGCGGCAATCTCGTGACCGTCAAGATCAACGCCAAAGGCGAACTGAAAACCGTCTCGATCGACGCATCGCTGATGAAGCCGGACGAGAAGGAGGTCGTCGAGGATCTGCTCATCGCCGCCCATGCGGAGGCGCGACGCAAGGCCGAGACGCTCGTGCAGGAGAAGATGCAGGCGCTCACCGGCGGGCTGCCCTTGCCGCCCGGCATGAAGCTGTTCTGAGCCGCGCGCGTCATAGCACCCATGGATTGTTCTGGCGGCTTCCGGTGGCGCGCTGTGAGGGAGCCGTAGCGTGCCCGCGGCCGTCGCCGGACCAGAGATCGAGCGGCTGATCCAATTGCTTGCGCGGCTGCCGGGGCTTGGCCCGCGCTCGGCGCGGCGCGCCGCGCTGCACCTGATCAAGAAGCGCGACCTGCTGATGGCCCCGCTCGCGTCGGCGCTGCAGAGCGCGATGGAAAAGATCGCGGTGTGCCGCCTCTGCGGCAATCTCGACACGCAGAACCCCTGCACCGTGTGCAGCGATCCGCGGCGCGATCCATCGATCATCGTCGTGGTCGCCGACGTCGCCGATCTGTGGGCGCTCGAGCGCGCCCGCGCGGTCGAGGCGCGCTACCATGTGCTCGGCGGCACGCTCTCTCCGCTCGACGGCGTCGGACCGGAAGATCTAGCGATCGAGGCGCTCGTCACGCGCGCGCACGCGCCCGAGGTGACGGAGATCATTCTCGCGCTCAATGCGACCGTCGACGGGCAGACGACCGCCCATTACATCACCGACCTGCTCGCCGGCGCCGGCGTGAAGGTGACCGGCCTTGCGCATGGCGTGCCGGTCGGCGGCGAACTCGACTATCTCGACGAAGGCACGCTCGCGGCCGCGCTGCGCAGCCGCGCGCCGATGTAATCCAGCGCGCGATGATTTCGCCTTGAATCGATCATCCCACCCTCAGTGGTCATGCCCCGCGCAGGGGGGCATCCAGTAATCACCGAAAGCATTGTGTTCACTGGATCGCCCGCTTGCGCGGGCGATGACGACGGGTGTTGGTCGATTCATCACGCTCCAGCGCCGATCCAGAAACGCGCCGATGGACATTTCCGCTTCCCCGGCGCACGCGGGAGACCCAAGTCATCACTCGATGATGACGCCGCTTGCCTTGATCGGCGCCGCCCATTTGTCGATCTCGGTTTCCACGAACTTCCGCAAGTGTTCCGGCGTCATCCGGTCCTCGGAAACGACCTGGGCGCCGAGACCTGCCAGACGTTCGCGCACCTGCGGCGATTTCATCGCTTCGCGCGCCGCGACGTTGAGCTTGCTCACGATCGCCTCCGGCGCGTTCTTCGGCAGGAAGATCGCGTTCCAGGTATAGGCGATGAGATCGGGCGTGCCCTGTTCCAGCGCGGTCGGCAGATCAGGCAGCGCGGGCGAGCGCTTGGCGTCGAAGATCGCAAGCGCACGCACGGTGTCGCCGTCGACCTGCGGCTTGGCCGTCGTGATGATCTCGCAGAGATAGTCGATGCGGCCGCCCTGAAGGTCCTGCATGGCGGGCCCGGTGCCGCGGTAGGGAACATGGGTGACGTCGATCCCGAGCACGTGGTTGAGCAACACGCAGCCGAGATGTGTCGCCGAGCCGGCGCCTGCCGAGCCGAACTGCATCTTCGCCTGGTTTGCCTTGGCGTAGGCGGCGAATTCCTTGAAATCCTTCGGCGGGAGATCCTTGCGGACCACAAGCAGGATCGGCACCTCGGCGAGTAGCGCCACCGGCGTGAAATCGGTGACCGCATTATAGAGCGGCTTGTTGTAGAGGGTCTGGTTCTGCGCATGCGTGCCGACTGTGCCGAGAACGAAGGTGTAGCCGTCGGGTTGGGAATTGGCGACCCGGTTCGCGCCGTTCATTCCCCCCGCGCCGCCGGCATTTTCCACGACCACCTGCTGGCCGAGAATTTCGGACAGCCGCGCGGCGACGACGCGTCCGAGCACATCGGTCGGGCCGCCGGCCGCGAACGGGATGACCATGGTCATCGGCCGTGTCGGGAAGTCTTGCGCGAGCGTCGCGGTCAGCCCGGCAAGGCAGAACAGGGCGGATGCAACCGCCCGAAGGACGAACTTGGCCATTGCTTTCTCCTTGTCTGCCTCCAGAGTTGGGTTATGAACGGCTTTGTTCAAGATTTGCGCAGGCCGCGTGCGCCGGCGCCGGAACCGGGGACCGCGGGGCAGCCGGCATGACGCCGACACGGGTTGGGATCGCAGGATTGGGCGCGGTCGGCAGAACGCTGACGCGCGCGCTCGCCAAGGGCATGCCCAGGATCGAGCTCGCCGGCGTCGCCGCGCGCGATCATCTCAAGGCGCGCGCCTGGCTCGATCAGGAGGGGATCGCCTGCCCGATCGTCAAGCTCGAGGCGATGCCCTCGCATGCCGACCTTCTCGTTGAATGCGCCCCCGCCGCCATGCTGCAGGATGTCTGCCTGCCGATGCTGTCGGCGCGCAAGCGCGTCGTCGTGCTGAGCGCCGGCGCGCTTCTGTCGCATCCCGATCTGATCGAGCTTGCCGAGCACAAAGGCGGCCAGATCATCGTACCGACCGGCGCGCTGATCGGCCTCGACGCGGTGACCGCGGCGGCGCAGGGCGTCATCCACGCGGTGCGCATGGTCACGCGCAAGCCGCCGCAGGGCCTCGCCGGCGCCCCCTATCTCGTCGACAACGACATCTCGGTCGAGGGGCTGACCGAGCCGAAGCTGGTGTTCGCCGGCACGGCGCGGGAGGCGGCCGCCGGGTTCCCCGCCAATGTCAATGTGGTCGCCGCGCTCTCGCTCGCGGGCATCGGCCCCGACCGGACCATGATCGAAATCTGGGCCGATCCGTCCGTCACCCGCAACTGCCACGCGATCGAGGTCAACTCCGATTCGGCGCGCTTCTCCATGTCGATCGAGAACATCCCCTCGGAAAACCCGCGCACCGGGCGGATCACCGCGCTCTCGGTGCTCGCCACCCTCGCCAAGCTGCACGCGCCGCTGTGCGTCGGAACCTGATCGCGAGGCGGAATGCGGATTAGCCCGAGCAAGACCTGCTCTAATACCTCTCGGGCTTCATGATTTGCGGGATGCGCGGCTGAAGGTCGGGACTTCGCGCCCGCTGCGAGCGCGACGGCGACGAAGCCGACGGGCGCGCCTCCACCGGTTCGCGCGGCGTCGTGATGAAGCCGAGCTTGCGCATCGCCGCGTCCGCCGCGCGTTCGCCCGACAGCCACGCCCCGCCGACCGTGCCCCACAGGGTTTCGTGAACCGCCTCGCCCGCGAACCAGATGCGATCGCGGATCGGCTCCATCAAAGCGGCGCGCGCGGACTGGCCGCCCGGCGACGCCGCGGAAAACGCGCCGAGCACGAACGGCTCCTCGTTCCAGCGCGTCGCATAGACTTTCTGCACCGAGCGCCTGATCTCCGCGCCGTATAGATTGCCGAGCCACTCCAGCGCGAACTCCACCATCGCCTGCTCGCCCTTGCCCGCCAGGTCGCGACCGAACCGGCCAGCGACCTCGACCATGCAGAGCTGCGCGCCCGAGACATTGGCGAGCATCGCCGCGGTGCGCGGACCGTCCGATTTCTCGTAGATCAGGTCATCGCCTTGCGGGCCGAACGGCGTGCCGGCGACTTCGAGAATCACGTGGTCGTAGCTGCCGAGCCGCAGCCGACTGGCGGCGTCGACATACCGCTTGGGCAGTTCGGGATCGAACCTGATCTTCTCCGCCGCGATGATATTGGTCGACGCGGTGACGATCGCGGCCCGCCCGACCACCGTTCCGCGCGCCGTCTCGACCGTGACCCGGCCGCGCTGCCATGTCTCGATCCGTTTCACCGGGGTCGAAAGGCGGAGGGGCAGGCCTTCCGCAAGCCGGGCGAGCAGCGTGCCGAAACCCTGCCGGCAGAATGCATCCTTGTCGCGCTCCATCGACCTGGAAAAATCGACCGCGGAGACCTCGCTCAGATCCTTGCCGCAGCTGAAAGGTCCCAGCACGAACTCGACGGTGCTGCGCCATTCTCCAAGATCTTTCGGCAGCGCCTGCGCGCAGGAGATGTCGGTCTTGCCGCGCGCGGCGTCGCTGATCGCCCGGTTGGCGCGCACCAGCATCGAGAGGAAGTCCTCGGCTTCGCTCTCGCGCGCATAACGTCGGCCGATGCGAATCTTCTGCCCGGGCGGCGCGGGATAGACATCGAGGCCGGTCGTTGGCGGCGAGCTTCACCAGCGGATTGATGTCCGGCGTGTGAATCCAATGGGCGCCGAGATCGACCGGAGCGCCGAACAGCCGCGTGTCGGTGACGCAGCGCCCGCCCACGCGATCGGACGCCTCGATCACGACGACGCTGCGTTTCGCGGCAAGCACGCGACGCGCGGCGGCGATGCCGGCGGCGCCCGCGCCGATCACCACGATGTCGACATCGCCCGCGCCCTGCGCCGACGCCATAGTGGGCGCCGAGGCGAGCATTGCTGCGCCGGCAAGAAAGGAACGGCGGTTCAATGGCGGCATGAGAGAGACGGCCCTCCGTGACGGCGGCAACTTGCCCCAACGACGCCGCCGCCGCAAATCACGCCGGCGTCGAGCGGATGCAGGATGAGGCGATCGCCGCGCCTTGCGCCGTGTTTTGCGCCGCGCCCGCGCTTGCCGCGGGTCGCGCGGACCGCTAGGTCATGCGCCGGAAGCCGCGCGAGGTCCCGATGCTCCAAGCCGCATACAAAGCGTTGTCGCAAATGATGTCGCCCCCGTTCCGCGTCGTGCTGTTCAAATCGACCGGGCTCGCGCTCCTGTTCGTGGTGCTGATCGCGTTCGGTCTTTACGCGCTGCTAAGCTGGCTCGGCGGCGAAGGCCTGACCTGGATGGAGGGGGCGATCGGCCCTTCCGCGCACGGCCCGGTCGCGGTGCTCGGCTGGATCATCGCGCTCGCGCTCGGGCTCGGCCTGTTCGTCGGCGCGATCTTTCTCATGCCGGCGGTCACCTCTTTGGTGGCGGGCTTCTTCGCCGACGACATCGCCGGCCAGGTCGAACGCACCTATTATCCGAACGATCCGCCGGGCGTTCCCGTCCCGCTCGGCTACGCGCTCATCGAGGCGGTCAAGACCGCGCTGCTCGCCGTCGCGATCTATCTGTGCTGCCTGCCCTTCCTGCTGATCGCCGGGCTGGGCGCCGTCATCTTCTTCCTCGCGACCGCCTATCTGCTCGGCCGCGAGTATTTCCTCATCGCGGCGCTGCGCCAGCATCCGATCCATACCGCCAAGGCGCTGTGGCGCACACGGCGATGGGAGATCTTCTCGGCGGGCCTGCTCATCGCCGCTTTCGTGCTGATCCCGATCGTCAATCTGGCGACGCCTCTGTTTGCGACCGCCTTCATGGTGCACGTCCACAAGCGTCTCGCGGCGACGCCCGGCCGCCTGGTGGAGCCGCACGCGTAAAGCAACGCCTGCCCGGATGCGGACACGCGCGCGCCCCGCGTCTGCGCTCATTGCGGCCGTTTGATCGTTCGCACGAGACCCCACCCGGCGACCGCTGCGAGCGCGGACGAGAACAGCGCGTTGTAGCCGGCAAGCGACAGACCCGCGAAGCGCCACTGCACGTCGTCGCAGCGCACGACCACGGCCGTCTGCATCTGCTTGAGGAGGCTGCCTCCCGCCGTTCCGAAGTTCGCGATCTCGCCCGTGCAGTCGGTGGGACCCGGCCACCATTTCCACTCGACGCCCGAATGGTAGAGGCCGATGCCGGCGGTCGTCAGCAGCGCGAGCGCGAGCGCCGCCAATCCCGCCGCCACCAGCATGCGGGGCGCCCCCTTCGCCGCCATCGCCAGCACGATCAGCGCAAGCGGCGCCGCGATGTAATACGGGATGCGCTGCTCCAGACAGAGCGGGCAAGGCGGGATGTTCAGCACGTGCTGAAACACATAGGCGCCGACGATCATCGCGGCGGAGCCGGCGGCGACGACCGCGGCCGCGACTGCCGCCGGCGCGCGCAGGAGACCGCTCGACCGATCGGCCGAGGACGCGGGCAGTCTCGAACCGGCTGAGTCGAGGGTCATGCGGAAAATGCTCCGGCCTAAGCGCTCGCAGGGCGACTGCCTAGCGGGTGCGCCGCGTGTTTCCGCCGACAATTGCAGCGACATTGCGGCCGAGCGGCGGTCGCGACAAGGCAGCCGGCGGAGCATCAACACAAATACGTTCACGCGGCTCTGGGCCGCAATGAAAACGCTCCAATTGTGTGGTTTGCCTGTGGCATATTAGTCGCGATGCTGTCCTCGTCGAACCTGATTGCGCGGAAGCTCGATCCATGAAGCCCGAACGCGATATTGACCCGTTCCAGGTCTCCTCGCCCCGCATCTACCTGTTCCGGATGCTTGTCTTCCTGGTGCTCGGCGGCCTTCTGGTCATCATCCTGCACCGCCAGATCTGGGCGGCGTTCCTCGCCAATCCCGGCTTGAACGGGCTGATCATCGGCGTGCTTGCGATCGGCATTATCCTGTCCTTCCGCCAGGTGCTCCGGCTGTTTCCGGAAGTCGCCTGGGTGAACGGGTTTCGGCTTGCCGATCCCGGCCTCGCGATCGAGCGCCCGCCCTCCCTGCTCGCGCCCATGGCCGTCATCCTCGGCGACCGCTCGGGCGGCATGTCGCTGTCGACGCCGGCCATGCGCGGCCTCCTCAATTCGATTGCGAACCGCCTCGACGAGGCGCGCGACACCTCGCGCTACATGACCGGGCTGCTCGTCTTTCTCGGCCTGCTCGGCACCTTCTGGGGGCTGATCGAGACGGTCGGCTCGGTCGGCAAGGTCATCGAGGGATTGCGCGTCGGCGGCGACGCCGGCGCCATGTTCGACTCCCTCAAGGAGGGCCTTGCCGCCCCGCTCGGCGGCATGGGCATTTCGTTCTCCTCGTCCCTGTTCGGCCTGGCCGGCTCGCTCGTGCTTGGCTTTCTCGATCTGCAGACGAGCCAGGCGCAGAACCGCTTCTACACCGAGCTCGAGGACTGGCTCGCGACCACGGTGCGCGACCGCGGCGCGGAGCAGCGGCCGGCCCCGGGCGCAGGAGCGATGGGGAGCGAGGTGCGTCTCGCGCTCGACCGGTTGCGCGACGCAATCGGAGAGGTCGGATCGAACAAGGCCGCGACCAACGCCATGGCCAATCTCGCCGAGGCGATCCAGGGACTCGTGAAGCACATGCGGACCGAGCAGCAGATGCTGCGCGACTGGGTCGAGGCCCAGGCTGACCAGCAGCGCGAGGTGCGCCGGCTGCTGCAGGTCCTTGCAGGCGAACAGGCGGAGACGTGAGATGGCGCTCGCCCGCTCCCGGCGCGACCGCGGCGTCGATTACTGGCCGGGCTTTGTCGACGCGCTGTCGACGCTCGTGCTCGGTATCATCTTCCTGCTCACCGTCTTCGTCGTCGTGCAGTTCTTCCTGTCGCAGGAGGTCGCGGGCAAGGACACCGCGCTCGCGCGCCTCAATGCGCAAATCCTCCAGCTCACCGAATTGCTGTCCTTGGAGAAGGTCGGCAAGACCAATCTGGAAGAGGACCTGGCCCGTCTGCAGGCGAGCCTCGCCGGCGCGGAAAGCGAGCGCGAGCGGCTCAAGGCGGGGCCGGGCCGAGCGGCTTGCAGGATCAGCTCGGCGCCGCCCAGGGCAAGGTGACCGAACTGAGCGGCGCGCTCGACACGGAGAAACGGACCACCGCGCGGGCGCTCGCCCAGGTCGAATTGCTCAATCAGCAGATCTCGGCGCTGCGCCGGCAGCTCACCGCGCTCGAATCGGCGCTGCAGGCGGCGGAGGGCAAGGACAAGGACTCGCAGACGCGCATCGCCGATCTCGGCCAGAGGCTCAATGTGGCGCTGGCGCAGCGCGTGCAGGAACTGGCGCGCTACCGTTCGGATTTCTTCGGCCGCCTGCGCACGATCCTCGGCAACCGTCCCGACATCCGCATCGTCGGCGACCGTTTCGTATTCCAGTCGGAAATCCTGTTCGACACCGGCCAGGCGCAGCTGCGCCAGGAGGGCCGCGACGAGCTCGACAAGCTCGCGGCGGCCCTGGTCGATCTGGAAAAACGCATCCCGCCGGACATCTCCTGGGTGCTGCGGGTGGACGGCCATACCGACATCCGCCCGATCGCCAGCCCGCAGTTCCCCTCCAACTGGGCGCTGTCCGCCGGGCGCGCCATTTCGGTCGTCCAGTATCTCGTCAGCAAGGGCGTCTCGCCGCAGCGGCTGGTCGCCGCCGGCTTCGGCGAATACCAGCCGCTCGACCCCGACCGGACCGAGGAATCCTTCCGGCGCAACCGTCGCCTCGAGCTGAAGCTCACCGAGCGGTGAACGGCAGCCGGGAACGCAATCATGCCGACTGACGTCGGGGGGCTTGCCGCGCCGGCGGCGAGCGGTGATCATGCCGCGCCTGGGGGACGCATGCTCAAGGACTTCACCGTTCGCCACTACCAGAGAGACGACGAGGACGCCGCGATCGAGCTATGGCGGCGGACCTGGCAGGTGGCCTACCCGGCCTTTGACTTCACCGGGCGCCTCCCGTGGTGGCGCGAGCGCTGGCGGCGGGAACTCGTTCCGATGTCGGCGATCACCGTCGCCGAGACCGACGGCAAGCTGGTCGGGTTCGTCACCATCGAGGAGAGCGGCTATCTCGACCAGATCGTGGTCGCGCCGGAGGTCTGGGGATCGACGGTCGCAGCGGCGCTGGTCGACGAGGCAAAAACGCATCGCCCCGCACGGAATCGATCTGCACGTCAACAAGGACAATGTGCGGGCGATCCGGTTCTACGAAAAACATGGCTTCTTCGTCGGCGGCGAGGACGTCAACCCGCACTCGCAATCCCCCATCCTCATGATGTGCTGGCGGCCGAACAGCCCGGCCGACGCCGCCTATTGGTGACGCAGTCTCGGCTCCCCATCTGGTCCGGCAAGGAACGGAACGATGGGACGCACGCTCATCATCATCGGCCTGGCGATCGTCGCGATCGGCCTGCTCGCCGCGCGTCTTGCTCGCGGCGTGGCGGCGTCACTCCGCCGCCGCTGGCGTGTCGAACTGCAGCCGGGCGAGCCGGGCATAGAGGCCGCCCCGCTGCACGAGCGTGTCGTGCGTGCCTTCCTCGACGATGCGTCCGCGATCGAGCACGAGGATGCGGTCGCATGAGAGCACGGTCGCGAGCCGATGGGCGATCACGAGCGTCGTGCGCCCCTGCATCAGATGCGCAAGGGCCGCCTGCACCAGCGTCTCGTTCTCGGCGTCGAGCGAGGAGGTCGCCTCGTCGAGCAGCAGCAGCGGGGCCCGGCGCAGGATCGCGCGGGCAATCGCAATGCGCTGCCGCTCGCCGCCCGACAGCATGACGCCGCGCTCGCCGACCGGCGTGTCCAGTCCCTGCGGCAGGCGCGCGATGAACTCGGAAGCCGCCGCGAGTTCGGCGGCGCGCCGCACATCTCGGCCTCGGACGCGTCCGGCCGGCCGAAGCGGATGTTTTCCGCAACGCTCGCCGCGAACACCATGGCGTCCTGCGGCACCAGCGCGATATGCGCGCGCAGCTCGCGCGGATCGACATCGGTGAGGCGCACGCCGTCGAACGTCACGTCGCCCGCGTCCGGGTCGTAGAAGCGCAGGATGAGATGGAAGATCGTGCTCTTGCCCGCGCCCGAGGGTCCGACAATGGCGACTTTCTCGCCGCGCCGGATGCGGAACGAGACGTCGTCGAGCGCCACGCTTTCCCGCCGCGCCGGATAGGCGAAGCGCACGCGCTCGAAGGCGACCTCGCCCTGCGCGCGCTCGGGCAGCGGCGCCGGATGCGGCGGCGCGGTGATCATCGGCCGGACGGCGAGCACCTCGGTCAGGCGCTCGGCGGCGCCTGCGGCCTGCGAGATCTCGCCGAACATCTGCGACAGCTCGCCGAGCGCGCCGGCCGCGAACACGGCGTAGAGGACGAACTGGCTGAGCCGGCCCGCGGTGATCCGCTGGTCGACCACGTCCTGCGCGCCGACCCAGAGGATGACGACGACGCTCGCAAAGACGAGGAAGATCACGACCGCGGTGAGCCAGGCGCGCGCGCGGGTCGAATTCGAGCGCGGCGGAATAGGCGCGCTCGACCGCCCCGGAAAAGCGGCGGGTCGCCAGCTTTTCGTTGGTGAACGCCTGCAGAATGCGCATCGACCCGATCAGTTCGGCGGCGTAGGCGGAGGCGTCGGCCAGCGTGTCCTGCGCGGTGCGGGAGCGGCGCCGCACCAGGCGGCTGAAGCCGACGAGCGGCAGCACGATCACCGGTATCGCGGCGATCACGAAGAAGGAAAGCCGCGGGCTCGTGACCACCATCATCACCGCCGAGCCGAGAAACAGCACGAGATTGCGCAGCGCGACCGATATCGACGTTCCGACCGCGATCTTGATCTGCGTCGTGTCGGCGGTCAGGCGCGATACGAGTTCGCCGCTGCGCGAATTGTCGAAGAAGGCGGCCGACAGCCCGGTCAGATGGTCGAACACGCTCGCGCGCAGATCGGCGACCACCCGCTCGCCGATGGTGGTCACGAGGTAGTAGCGCAGCGCGCTCGCCGCCGCGAGAACGGCGGCCACCGCGATCAGCACCATGAAATACTGATCGATGAGTCCGATGCGCTCCTCGGTGAAGCCGAAATCGATCATGCGCCTCACGGCGACCGGGATCGCGAGGGTGGCGAGCGAGGCGACCACGATGGCGAGCAGGGCGCCGACGGCGCGCGCGCGGTAGCGCGCGATGAAAGGCATCATCGCCAAGAGAGGCCGGGCGCTGCGCCGGCGCGTCCCGTCCGGCTCTCCCCGGTCGAACGCGTCCGCCTCGGGCCCCCGCCCCCTGCCGTCAACAAAATCCATGGATGATTGTCTCCGATCGCCGATGCGCGATCCGTGGCCGGCGAGAATGCCCCTCGCGGCGACGCGATACAACCACCCTCTGGCGGCAGCGCTCGCGAAGAGACGGAACGGTGTTCCCTCGCGCGGGCAAGAGGTCAACCCGCCGCGCGTGCGACCGGCGGCCGTTCGCGGCGGATCGCGCTCGCGCACACGGCGGCCGCGCTTCAGAAGATCAGTTCGCCCGCCGCCCAGGCAAGCAGAACGACGATGATGGCCAGGGCCAGAAACACCCCGAACAGGATCAGGGCAATCTTCCGCGCGCCCGCGGCGATGCCGGAAAACCCGAGCGCGCCGGCAATGACGGAGACCACCAGGAAAATGACGGCCCACTTCAACATCGATGCCTCCACGGCCCTGCGCCGGAATTCGGCGGCCGCGGTCGCCCGGACCGGCGCGCGCCCGTTTGCAGTCTCACTGTCGCGGAAGGAACCGCTCGCCGCAGTCCCGGTTCCAGGCTATGCGGACAAGCGGGTTGCGCCCGCGATTCCGCCGAACGCTTGTCTGGGCGGCGCGCATGGGCTATCAGCACGCGGAATCCAGCGAACAGCGCACCAGAGCCGGCCAAAATCATGAAATCCGATATCCACCCCCAATATCACACGATCAAGGTCGTCATGACGGACGGCACCGAGTTCGAGACGCGCACAACCTGGGGCAGCCCGGGCGACACATTGCGGCTCGACATCGATCCGAGGTCGCATCCGGCATGGACCGGCGGGACGCAACAGCTTCTCGACCGCGGCGGCCGCGTTTCGCGCTTCCAGAAGAAGTTCTCCGGGCTCGGCCTGAAATAGGCGGGGCGTTTTCGCCCTAGGAATGGTCGCGGCGCTCGAATGCCGCCTTGAGCAGGCCCATTTGCCGGTCGAGCGGATTTGCCCGCGCCGCGCCCCCGGGGGCCGGCGCATGGATCGTCGCATCGAGCCGGCGAACTTCCGATTGCAGCCGCGACGTTCGCAGGATCAGATCCACCAGTTCCTCCGGCAGGATGCCGAGCACCTCTTCGTCGGCGATGCCCGGCTCGCCCAGCCGGACCCGCGTCTTCTCCTTGTTCGCCTGGGCAAGCGACATCTCGCCTTCATTGACCGCGCGATGCAGGAGCAGCCAGGAGGCGAGCTGCATCAGCCGCGTCGTGAGGCGCATGCTCTCGGTCGCATAAGACAGCGCCGCCGAACGCGTGAGCTTTTTCGATTCCTGCCGCCCCGGCCCGTCGAGATAGGCCGCCGTCTGCTCGACGAGCTTCATGCCGTCGCGAAACAGCGCCGAAAAGGCTTCCGACGCCGCGAGCCGCTCGCCGAACGCGACGAGGCCCCCTTCACTACTCGTGCTGCCGGCCATGGCGACCCCTTCGTGCAGCAAATTATGACTTCGCGCCCGCGACGGGAGTCCAGCAGCGGCAATAGGAACTTGAATACATAGTTTCCGCCGCAGCCGAGAGTTGTGCGGCAAAAAAAAGCCGCCGTCGCCGGCGGCTTAGAAGTGATAACAGGGAGGCGTCAACAGAGTGGACGGGAGCCACTCACGTCCAACCAATGGACGGACGGTCGAGTAGTAATCGAGAAAGCTTAACGTCGTCCTAAGCCTACAGGAAAGGGCCTTCCGCCCGCGCCAGGCTGCAAGCCGTTGTCATCGTTTGAAAAACTGGTCGGCAGCCGAGCGCGAGGCGCGTTTTTTGGCCAACGCTTCGTCAAGCCTGCCGATCTCCTCGCGCAGCAGCGCGATCCGGTCGGCAAGCTCCTCGACCGACAGCAAAGCGAGATCCTGGCCGATCTCGTGGGCGACTTTCCTTTTCGGCCGATCGTCTTCTTCCATCGCGGGCATGGCGCTCCTCCTGCGGGTGGCGGCGAACCTATCCGCCGGCGCCCCGGTCGTCACCTGCGCCGCCGCGTTTTGAGCACACCGCCCGATGCGCTAAGACAAGCGACCCGCATCCATCAGGACCCTCCGATGACCCCCATTCCGGCCCGCATGACCGCCATAGGCATTCGCGCGCCTGGCGGCCCGGACGTTCTCGTCGCCGAAGAGCGGCCGGTCCCGACGCCCGGACCGGGCGAAATCCTGGTCGCGGTCGAAGCCGCCGGCGTCAACCGGCCGGACGTGTTGCAGCGGCAGGGCCTCTATCCGCCGCCCAAGGGCGCGCCCGACATCCCCGGCCTGGAAATCGCGGGACGGGTGGCGGCGTGCGGCGCGGGCGTTCAACGCTGGCGCGCGGGCGACCGCGTCGCCGCGCTCGTGATCGGCGGCGGCTACGCCGAATACTGCCTGTCGCACGAGACCCACGCGCTGCCCGTCCCGACAAACCTCACTCCCGTCGAAGCCGCCGCCGTTCCGGAGACCTTCTTCACCGTCTGGCACAATGTGTTCGAGCGGGGCGGGCTGAAGAGCGGCGAAACGCTCCTGGTGCATGGCGGCAGTTCCGGCATCGGAACGACGGCCATCCAGCTCGCCAAGGCGTTCGGCGCGCGGGTGATCACGACGGCCGGCTCGGCCGAGAAATGCGCCGCCTGCCGCGCGCTCGGCGCCGACCTCGCCATCGACTACAAGTCGGAGGACTTCGTTGCGGCCACCAAGAGCGCCACCGACGGGCGCGGCGTCGACGTCATCCTCGACATGGTGGGCGGCGACTATATCGAACGCAATTTCGAAGCTGCCGCCGTCGAGGGCCGCATCGTGCAGATCGGCTTTCAAGGCTCGCCGCGGGCAAGCGTCGATTTTCGCCGCATTCTGCTCAAGCGCCTGCACCATACCGGCTCGACGCTGCGCTCCCGTTCGGTGGCCGACAAGGCGGCGATCGCGCGCGCGGTCGAAGAAAAGTTGTGGCCGCTGATCGCGGCGGGCCGCGTGCGGCCGGTCATGGACCGGACCTTCCCGCTCGCCGCGGCGGCGGATGCGCATGCGCGCATGGAATCGAGCGCGCATATCGGCAAGATCGTGCTGACGATCTGACCGCAGATGGAGCATTTTGTCGCCATAAGGTCGATTTACCGCTCGCTCGGCCGGCGGGGGCGCCAGGCTGGAGGTCCAGGCTTGAGGCGCGCCACATTCGCAGCAGCGGTGCTGCTCCTCGTTTTCGGGGCGGCGACCGCCGCGCAGGCCGTGCAGGCGGTCAATGTCCGCCGCGACGCGCCGGCGATCGACCTCACCGAAGCGGTCGAGCGGCAGCAGACCGAGGGCGACCGCGTGCAGGTGTCGACCGCGCCCGGGCCCGACGGCATCGTGCGCAGAATCGAAGTGCGCGCGCGCGAGGGGGGCAACAATTGGCTCGTCTTCGCCCTCGCCAATCCGAGCGACGAGCAGCTCGATCGCCTGATCGTCGTGCCGCACTACCAGATGGTCGGCTCGGGGCTGATCTGGCCGGACCTCGGGCTCTCCCGCGTGGCGACCATCACGCCGAGCGCCGGCGACCGTCCCGACCGCCAGGACAGCGCTACCGCAGACATTTTCCGCGTCACGCTCGATCCGGGCGCCGTGGTCACGTTCGTGATGGAGCTGCGCACCAACCGCCTGCCGCACATCTATTTGTGGGAGCCGGAGGCCTACAAGGACAAGATCAACAGCTTCACGCTCTACCACGGCATCGTCATCGGGATCGCCGGCCTGCTCGCGTTGTTCCTGACCATCCTGTTCGTGGTCAAGGGCAGCGTGATGTTTCCCGCCGCAGCGGCGCTCGCCTGGGCGGTCCTGATCTATATCGGCGTGGATTTCGGTTTCTGGGCGAAGATATTCGACATGTCGGCGGGGGCCGAGCGCATCTGGCGCGCCTGCGCCGAGGCGATCCTCGCGGCGACCCTCGTCGTGTTCCTGTTCGCCTATCTCAATCTCAGCCGCTGGCATGTGCGCTACGCGCATGTGGCGATCGGATGGATCACCGCGCTCGCCGCGCTCGTCGCCGTCGCGCTGTACGATCCGCCGATCGCTTCGGGGATCGCCCGGCTCTCGCTGCTGCTGGTCGCCGCCGCCGGGTTCGGCCTCGTGGTCTTTCTTTCGACCCGCGGTTCCGATCGCGCCGTGCTTTTGATCCCGACCTGGTTTTTGTTCCTCATCTGGGTGCTCGCGGCCGGCCATGACGGTGACCGGCGCGGTGACCAACGACATTGTCGGGCCGGCGCTGCTCGGCGGCCTCGTGCTGATCGTCATGCTGATCGGGTTCACGGTGATGCAGCACGCCTTCGCCGGGGGCGTGACGCAGGGCATCGTCTCCGACATGGAGCGGCGCGCGCTGGCGCTGACCGGCGCCGGCGACCTGATCTGGGATTGGGACGTCGCCGCCGACAAGGTGTTCACGAGCCCGGAGACCGAACACGCGCTGGGGCTCGCGCGCGGCACGCTCGATGGACCGGCGGCGCAGTGGCTCGACGTGCTGCATCCGATGGACCGCGACCGCTTCCGCACGGCGCTAGACCGGATCACCGAGCAGCGGCGGGGCCGTCTCGTCCTCGACTTCCGCCTGCGCGGCGCCGACGGGCACTTCCTGTGGTTCGAGCTCAAGGCCCGGCCGGTGGTCGGGTCGGATGGCGAGGTGGTGCGCCTGGTCGGCACGCTGACCGATGTGACCGGGTTCAAGATCGCCGAAGAACGGCTGTTGCACGATGCGGTGCACGACAATCTGACCGGCCTGCCGAACCGCCAGCTGCTGCTCGACCGGCTCGAGGCCGTGCTGGGCTTCGCAAGAGCCAATAGCGGCGTCCGGCCGACGGTGATGGTGATCGATCTCGATCGTTTCCAGCAGGTCAACGATTCCGTCGGCATGGCGGTCGGCAATTCGATCCTGCTCACGCTCGCCCGCCGGCTTGCACGCCAGCTCAAGCCGCAGGACACGCTGGCGCGGCTGTCCGGCGAGACGTTCGGCCTGATCCTCGTATCGGAAAAGGAGGCCGGCCGGATCATCGCCTTCGCCGAGACGATGCGCAAAGCGATCAACGGCCCGATCACATTCGGCGAGCGCGAGATCAATCTCACCGCGTCCATCGGGCTTGCGCTGTCGGACGGCCAGCCGCAGCGCGGCGAGGACCTGCTGAAGGACGCCGAGCTCGCCATGTTCCATGGCAAGCGCATCGGCGGCGACCGCATCGAGGTGTTCAAGCCGGCGATGCGCGCGCGCAAGACCGACCAGCTCGCGCTCGAATCCGAGCTGCGCCGTGCGCTCGAACGCGAGGAGATCACCGTTCTCTATCAGCCGATCTTGCGCCTGGAGGATCGCTCGGTCGGCGGCTTCGAGGCGCTCGCGCGCTGGGACCACCCGAAAATGGGACGCCTGTCGCCGTTCGAATTCGTTTCGATCGCGGAGGAGATCGGCCTCATCTCCGATCTCGGACTGTTCGTGCTCGAACGCACGGCGCGCCAGCTCGCGATCTGGCAACGCGCAAATCCGGCCCGCATTCCGCTCTTCGCCAGCGTGCATGTGTCGTCACGGCAGGTGTTGCGCCACGACCTGATCCAGGACTTGCGCACGGTGCTGACGCGATCCGGCCTGGTCCGCGGCAGCCTCAAGCTCGAACTGACCGAGACGCTGGTGATGGAGAATCCCGAGCTCGCCGCACAAATCCTTCCGCGACTGAGAGAGCTCGGCGCAGGGCTCACGCTGGACGAGTTCGGCACCGGGCATTCCTCGCTCGCCTATCTGCAACGTTTCCCGTTCGACATGATCAAGATCGACAAGTCGTTCGTGCGAACGACGGCGAAGGGCTCGCGGCCCGTCGTCCTGCGCTCCATCATCGGGCTTGCCCACGATCTCGGCATGGAGGTGGTGGCGGAAGGCGCGGAAACGGAATCCGATGCGGTCGAGCTTCACCAGCTCGGCTGCGAATACGTGCAAGGAAATCCGTTCGGCGAGCCAATGGCCGCCGAGGCCGTGCGCGACCTGCTCATCAAGGATCGGCTCGCGCTCGCGCGCTGACGCGGACCATCGCTTGGAGCCCTCGGCGCGCGCGTCGCCACCCCCGAACAGAGCGCCGCAGACCATTACCCTCCGAGAGGCGTTCATAGACGCGGGAACCCTATGATGGCCCCCGGAACGTGCTTAACTGAATTCTAAACGTTAACGGGCGAGGCGAACGTCGCCCCTATTGACGGCTCTGGGAGGCGTCCGTATCGTCCGCCGCCATTGCGACAGTGCGGCGCACAAGCCCCCCCTCCCCCTGATTCGGACGGTTCCATGCCGTTGAACGACCTCGTTGCGCCGCAGGCGGTCATTCCCGCGCTCAAGGTCAACAACAAGAAGCAGGCGCTTCAGGAGATCGCAGCCCGCGCGGCCGAGCTGACGGGTCGCCCGGAACGGGAAATCCTCGACGTGCTCATGCAGCGCGAGCGGCTCGGCTCGACGGCGATCGGCAGCGGCATCGCCATTCCGCACGGCAAGCTGCCCAAGCTCGACCGGCTGTTCGGGCTGTTCGCGCGGCTCGACCGCCCGATCGACTTCGAGTCGCTCGACGGGCAGCCCGTCGATCTCATTTTTCTGCTGCTCGCGCCGGAGAACGCCGGCGCCGACCATCTCAAGGCTCTGGCGCGCATCGCTCGTCTTCTGCGCGACGTGGACATGACCCGCCTGTTGCGCGAATCGAGCGACCGGGAGGCGCTCTACGCCGTTCTGGCAATGTCCCGGCCCGAGGCCTAGTCCGGGCAGACCGCCGGCCTGCCTCTGCACCCCAGACATACGAAAAGCCCGACCGCACACGGGCCGGGCATTTCGAATTCCGGATCCGACGAAGGGCTCTTCCGCTTCAGTGCACGCTGACCGTCTCGAGCTCCTGGCTCCAGGCGTTCGCGACCGCCGCCTCGCGGCTGTCGGTGAGCATGATCGGCGTGCCGTCGGCGGCGTGCAGCGCGAACAGCTGGAGGCCGGGCGCGATCTCGGGCGCCTGCGGAAACAGCGCCGGCACGTCCTCCGAGCGGATCGCCTTCACGTAAGCGAGCCGGCCGCCGCCAAGATCGGCGAGCGCCTCTGGAGAGATGACGGGATCGCTGCGGTTCAATTCGTGGTTCATGGCCCTCAACTCCTTACACAATGGGTCAAATTCATGCCGAGTCCGGTTCAGTCTTGTTCGCTGATGGCGATCGTTTTCACGATGCGCGTCGACTCCGGGCGCGCGAGATCGACCGACAACAACCCGTTCTTCAATTCCGCCCCCAATACCTCCATCCCATCCGCCAGAAGGAAGGTGCGCTGGAACTGGCGCGCGGCGATGCCGCGATGCAAATACTGGCGCGTCTTGTCCTCATGCTGCCGCCCGCGGATCAGGAGCTGCTTCTCCTCGACCGTGACGTCGAGCTGCTCGCGGGTGAACCCGGCGACGGCGAGCGTGATGCGCAGGCGTTCCGGGTCGCCGTCGCTTCCGGAAATCCGCTCGATATTGTACGGCGGGTAGCCGTCTGCGGTCTTGCTGACCCGATCGAGCGCACGCTCGATGTCGTCAAAGCCCAGCAGAAATGGACTCGATAGCGAGGGAACACGCGACATGGTCTCAAAGCCCTAGTTCAGCGACTTTGCCTGCGGGCCCTTGCGGCGCCCCACCGGACGAAGGGCCGGCTTCGGCCTTCCCTCGTTCGACACGAGACAATATGGGGCAAATCCTGAACGTTTCAAGCTCGAAAGGCCCGAAACGGCGCCGGCGTGACCGCCGCGCGCATCCTGCCAGGCATGCCGCGGGGCCAGCCATTATGACGCCGGCCCGAATTCCGTTGGATTCGTATGTCCCCGTCGTCCGGAGCGACTCTCAGGAGTGGGGCAGCCATGAACCGGACCAGACGAGCGGCGCGTACCGCGTCATTCCTCATCGCAGCGGCGTTGGCGGCGGCGTGGCCAGCGCCCGCGCGCGCGCAGGTCTCGCGCGCGACGCCGCCGGAAACGATGCAGATCGACGAGCAGCCCGGCTATGAGCCGGGGGCGGAGGACGAGCGCACGCCGGCGGCCTATCAGCGCCAGCTCGTATTCTTCCGCACCGCGGAGGCGCCCGGCACGATCATCGTGCACACCTCCGAACGTTTCCTCTATGTGGTGCAGGGCAACAATCGGGCGCTGCGGTATGGCATCGGGGTCGGCCGCGACGGCTTCCAGTGGCAGGGCCTCGTCAAGATATCCCGCAAGGCCGAGTGGCCGGACTGGACGCCGCCGCCGGAAATGATCTCCCGCCAGCCCTACCTGCCGCGCTTTATGGCGGGCGGGCCCGGCAATCCGATGGGAGCGCGCGCGCTCTATCTCGGCGCGACCGTCTACCGTATCCACGGAACGAACCAGCCGCAGACGATCGGCCACGCCGTCTCGTCCGGCTGCTTCCGCCTGGTCAATCCGGACGTGGTCGACCTCTATGATCGCGTGCCGGTCGGAACGCGGGTGGTCGTGCGGCAGGCGCCGGCGATGTAACGATGCGTTTGATCCTGTGCCGTCGTCAGATTTCTGCGACATGCTCGGTCCAGTCGAGGCCGCCGAACGGCTTACTGCTCGACTAAACGGCGAATGTCTGGACGCATGCACGGTTCACGCAGGCGCGTCATTGCGGGAACCGGATTTTCGTACTATCATTATAAATGATGCGTTCATCGTATCATTGGGCGGTCGTTTCGCCCTAGGGAACCTCGCATGAAAGCACTCGGGGTTTTCCTGCTCTTCGAATGCTGCCTGTTCGCGGCTTACCTGGCGTTCAGGTCGGCGCCTACGCGCTTTCACGCGCGTGTCCTGTTGGCCGCCATGGTCGGCATCGTCGTGATCGCGCTCGATCGCGAGCGACTGTCCCTTCCGTTCATGTTCTGGAGTGCGGTCTCGGTATGTTGGGTCGCCGGGGTCGTATTGACGGCTTCAGAGATGCTCGGCCGGCTTGCGGACGCCAGCTTGGACAAAGCCAAGTCGCTGACGGGATTAAGGCAGACCGACCGCTGAACCAAGACGGTCATCGTGCCTTCCCGGAACAAGCGCTTGGCGCCGAATCACGGAAGGTTTCAGCGAATTGATCGATACGATCCTTCTATTTGTACTGTTCTTCGTCAGTATTCTTATCAGTATTTCGTCGCTCGACGACGCATTCATCGACCTTTTCGCGCTCGGCATCGTGCGACGCGGTCTTCCGACCGTCAACGAAAACGTGGAAATCCCGCCCACCGCGGTGTTCGTCGCCAATTGGCACGAAGCGGACGTGCTCGGGAAGATGGTCGAGGGCAATCTGGCCCGGATACCGATCGCCACCGTCAAACTGTATCTCGGCGTTTATCCGAACGACGCCGACACTTTGAACGTCGCCCTCGATCTCGCGAAAAAGCATCCGGAGCGCGTACGCGTCGTCATCAATTCGCTGCCGGGCCCGACTTCGAAAGGGCAGATGCTCAACGAGATGTTTCGCCAGGTGTTCAGCGCCGATGACGGCCCCGAGCTCGTCGTGCTGCATGACAGCGAGGACGTCATCGATCCGCGCACCTTCTCGATCTACGCGGCCTACGCACAGCACAACGACTACATCCAGGTCCCGGTGTTTTCCCTCGCCTCCACCCACCGGTCGCTGGTCGCCGCAACCTATATGGATGAATTCGCCGAACGGCACACCCGCGAGATGGTGGTACGCGATGCGGTCGGCGCGATGATACCGTCGGCCGGCGTCGGCACTTGCATGACGAAGCGGGTGATCAGGCACTTCATCGACGAGCGCGGCTCGGTATTGAGGAACGGCTGCGTCACCGAGGACTATATCCTCGGCGTCGAAGTCAAGCGCGCGGGTTTCCGCTCCGCGTTTGCCGCGGTCTCCGCAGATGACGGCCGGGCGTTCGACTTCGTCGCCACACGTGAGTATTTCCCGAGCGGGCTGACCGCGTCGATCAAACAGAAGACCCGCTGGGTTTACGGAATCTGTTTCGAGGGCATGCATCAACTCGGGTGGGGCGGCGATCCGTGGGATGTCTATTTCTTCATTCGCGATCGCAAGGGGCTTATCACGAATTTCCTGCCGCCGATCGCGTTTGCTTTGCTGATCGGCTGGCTCTTGGGCTGGATCGACAGTTCAGAATTGCCTGAGAGCCTTATTTCGATTTTCGAGATATCCATCGCGATGAATTTGCTTGCCCTCGTCCTGAGGTTCATTGTCAGGGTGATTGCATCCGGGCAGGTGTACGGAAACATCGACCTCCTCGGAATTGCCGAGCGCTGGCCGGTCGCAGCCATCGTCAACTTCGTTGCCGTGTTTCGCGCTTGGAAAACCTATCTGACGGAAGCCGAGTTCGGGACAAAGCCTATCGTCTGGTCCAAGACCGCGCATGAAGTGCCGGACGATTTCTTAACCTTGAAAAAGTAATGGGGCATAAAGCCGGGTCGGCGCGCCCGCGGGTCGCGCCTTAGTTCGACCGCGACCAGTCGCCAAAACACGCCATGATGAATCGACTAGGCTGATCTTGTGGATGTAATACCTCATCCATTTACTAGCTCTGCGTGCATACGGTCACAAAATTGTGAAAAGCCTTACCACGTTCGACGAATGGAATATTCGTGTACAAACATGAGAGCTGTTCAAGCTTTGACTGTTCAACCGGCGGCGCACAAGCCGCTCATGCACGAACCGGGCTGGAAACGCGCTGACCCCGCTTGCTCAAATTCGCCGTTTTTAAGCGGACTGATCCGCCCCGTGCTTAGGGTCTGTTAAAAGAGTGTGCTCCTCCGTGTGTGTCGGATGCGTATGCATTACGGCATCAGGGACAGAGACACTTGACGAAACGCAAGTTACTCGATCGAAGGACCAGTTCGTCGATGCGGATTTTGATGGCGTTTGGCACGCGGCCGGAGATCGTCAAGCTCGGCCCCGTGGTTCAGGCCTTTAGGCGCACGCCACACGTCCGGCTCGAGGTGTTTTGGACCGGGCAGCATGTCGAACTCGCAAACGGGCTGCTGCAGCTCTTCGACATCGAGGTTGCGTATAACGGTAGCGATATACTGGCGCAGCCGGGCCTAGCCGCGAAGTTCGGCCTCATGGCGCAGCAGATTGAACGCGTCCTTCAGGCGAACCATTATGACTGGCTGATCGTCCAGGGCGACACCGCGACGGCGGCCGCCGCCGCCACCGCCGCATTTCTCAACCACGTGCCCGTCGCCCATGTCGAGGCCGGGCTGCGGACGGGCGACCTCTATTCGCCTTGGCCGGAGGAATTCGATCGTCGCGTGATCACGCTGTGCTCCACCCTTCACTTCGCGCCCACCTCTGCCGCGCGGAAAAACCTTCTGGCCGAAGGCGTTGCAGCCGATCACGTGCAGGTGGTCGGAAACACGGTGGTGGACGCATTGCTGTTCGTGCGGGAAAAGATCGGCGCCGACTACGCGCCGTTGGACCCTGCTTTGGCCACCCTGCCGAACGACAAGAAGCTTGTGCTCGTCACCTTGCATCGGCGGGAGAATATCGGCACGCCTTTGCGCCAGGTTCTGCTCGCGCTGCGCGCGCTCGGCGCCGACGGCGACAAGCTGATCGTTCTGCCGGTCCACCTCAATCCGAATGTGCGCTCCCAAGTGATCGAGATCCTCGGCGACGCGCCCAATATTCGCCTCGTCAGCCCCCTCCAATATCCCGACTTTGTCTACCTGCTGAGCAAAGCCTGGGTGGTCGTCACCGACTTGGGGGGCGTGCAGGAAGAGGCGCCGACATTCGGCCTGCAGATTCTCATCACGCGCGACACGACCGAACGACCCGAGGTCGTCGAGGCGGGCTTCGGACGGCTGGTCGGTTCGGATTTCGACGCCATCGTCGACGGGGTGCGGCGGCTGACCGCGGGCGACCGGCCGCAGCGTCTCCCGGGGGCAAATCCGTTCGGCCGGGGCGATGCCGCCATTCAGATCGCCGATCGCCTCGCGCGGATGGATCGCCTGGACGGGTCCCACCTGCATGGCGCAGCGGCCCTGAGCTCGGGGGGACGATGATGGCGACACTTGCGGCGCCCGCCGCCGGCGCCCCCGCTCAGCTTCGCGCAAGCACAGTGGCCTGGCGTCGCCTGCGTCGGATCGTGATGCTCATCTGCTTCCTCGCCGGTCTGGGGGGCCTCGCGCTCTATTTCTTCCCGGGCGGCGGCCTGTTCTTCAACGCGGACGGCCTCGTGTTTCGCGACCGGATTTCCGTGTCCGCTCCATATGATGGGCGCATCAAGCAGGTCCTGGTCCATCCAGGCGACCACGTCGAGAAGGGACAGACGATCGCCATCGTCGAAATCGGCATCCATTTCCCGCACCCTCGCCGAATTGTCGGCAGAGCGGGCGCGAATAGGCTCCCGCCTCGCCCAATTGGAGGCGCGCGAGAAGGTTGTGGTGCAGTTGCTCCCGATCGCGGAGGAGAGCGCCACCCAGGCCAAGGCCTTTCTCGACGAGCTCTCCAAGGCAGGGGCCAAAGGCTTGACGGTGGCGCGATCGCTTCAGGAAATCTCGGCGGCCCATTTCACGGCGAGCGAGCGGGCCATTTCGCTTCAGGCGGAACAGGGATCGCTGCAAACCGAACTGCGCGCGAACAGGGCCGCCCTGGCCGAAACGAATGGCGCCTATGACCATCTCCAGAGCATCTACGAAGACGGCGTCCTTCGCGCGCCTGCCGCCGGCTATATCGGCGGCACCGTCGCCTCCGAGGGCGAGATCCTTGTGCCCGGAAAGGACCGGCTCGCGCAGATATTTACCGGCACGAGCTTTGTCCTTGCTTTCATTCCGGAAACCTACCTGTTCGATGTCGAGCAAGGCGAGCCCGTCGCCGTGCGGGCGCGCGGCAAGACGGTGACCGGAACCATCCAGACGATCCTGCCGGTCACGGAGGCTCTTCCGCCCGAGTTCCAGCTTCCCGGAAAGGCGCGCAATCGAGGGCAGGTCGTACGGATCGCCTTGCAGGACCCGGGTCTATTCGCCGTCGAGGAGAAGGTTCATGTCACCGGCTGTCTCTTGGCCGATTGCAGGAATAACCCGGTCGCGCTTGTGAAGTCGTTCTTCAACCCCGCGCAAGCGAACACGAAAAGCGGCGTGACGCAAACGCGAGCCGCAGGACAGCCGGCCGCCACCGCCACCGACTGAAACGCCCGGATCGTTCGACGACGGCCGGCGGCCCTTTAACTCGCCGTGGGGCGGCTTCGTCCATGCATGCTCGCCTCGGCGCGTCCGCGGCGCGGGCCCGAATGGCTGAGCCGTTTTGCCGGTCAACGGTTCATCGGCTTGCCGTCGTAGACCGAAGCGCGGTCTCAACCCAGCCGTGCAAGCCATTGACGCCGTTCCGGCAAAGACGAATAGGCGACGCCGCAACTATGGGTTATTGACTACAGCGATCTCCGTTCCGGTGAAATCCGAACCGGCTCGCCATGCTCTTGCGTGATCGCATTTCTACCGCGAACCGACTCCGACTTCGTGCGATAATGTTCTGAACGGCTTAGTGACGGGGAGATTCCGTGCTGGTGTATGCCGGTCGGAGACGGCAAGCGATCGGTGGAGTCATGGACCGCGTCAGGCTAAGCATCCGCGCTCTTGCGCTCGTCGCCGTTGCGGTCTTGGCCGGAACTTGGACGGCGCGTGCAGAACATCAACGCCCGGCTCCTCCGATAACGTTACAGATCGACGAGCGGCCCGGATACGAACCGGGGGAGGAGGATGGCCGTCCGCTGGCCTATCTGAGGCAGCTCGTCTTCTTCCGTACCCCGGAGCCGCCGGGAACGGTCATCGTCAACACGCCCGAACGCTGGCTCTATGTGGTGCTGGGGAATAACCGGGCGCTGCGCTACGGCATCGGGGTCGGCCCCGAATGCTTCCAATGGCAGGGCTTACGCCCGAGTCTCGCGCAAGGCGGAGTGGCCCGACTGGACGCCGCCGCCGGAGATGATCGCGCGCCGGCCTGAACGGCCGCGCCACATGCCGGGCGGGGCCGGCAACCCGAACGGCGCGCGGGTAATCTATCTCGACAAGACCGTCTTCCGCATCCACGGAACCAACCAGCCGGAGTCCATTGGACACGCCGTTCCTTCCGGCTGTTTCCGCCTTGTCAATGTAGACGTGATCCATCTTTACCAACGTGTGCAAGTCGGCGCCCGCGTGGTCGTGCGACAGGCGCCGGAGATGTGACAAATGAGCATGAGCATGACCCATCAGACTTGGTCTCGCGTGGCCGGCGCGCTGCTCGCGGCTGTGGCGCTCGCGAGCGCGGACGGAGCGGCGCGCGCGGCCCAGGCGCAGACGCTGAAGACGGCGAAGGAGCGCGGCGCCCTCGTCTGCGGCGTCAGCGAAGGCCTGCCTGGTTTTTCGGCGAAGGACGCGAAAGGCGAATGGAGCGGGTTCGACGTCGATTTCTGCCGTGCGCTCGCGGCGGCGATCTTCAACGATCCGGGCAAGGTCCGCTTCGTGCCGCTGAATGCGGAGGAACGTTTCTCCGCGCTGCAATCGGGGGCGATCGACATTCTCTCGCGCAATTCGACCTGGACCATGGCGCGGGAGGCGGAGCTGAAGCTCATCTTTCCGGCCGTGACTTATTATGACGGGCAAGGCTTCCTGGTCCGCCGGTCGATGCCGGTGCAGTCCGCGCTCGAACTGGACGGCGCCAAGGTCTGCGTGCAGGAAGGCACCACCAATGCGCAGAATGTCGCCGACTATTTCCGCTCCAATGCGCTCAATTACGACCTCGTGACCACGACCAGCGCAGCCGACGCGGTCAAGGCTTATGACGGCAATCTCTGCACCGTGTTCACCGGCGACGTCTCGCAGCTCTTTGCCGAGCGCCTGATGCTCGCCCAACCCGACCAGCACGTGATCCTGCCGGATGTGATCTCGAAGGAACCGCTCGGCCCGGCGGTGCGCCAGGGAGACGAGCAGTGGGCGCTGATCGTCAAATGGACCCATTTCGCCATGCTCAACGCGGAGGAACTCGGCATTGGCGCGAAAACGGTCGAGCAGGCGCTGCAATCGCAGAAGCCGGCGATCAGGCGTCTCGTCGGCGCCGACGGCAATCTCGGCGAGGAGATCGGGCTGTCGACCGACTGGGTGGTCCGCATCGTGCGCGCCGTCGGAAATTACGGCGAGATGTTCGAGCGCAATGTCGGGGCGCAATCGAAACTCGCCATTCCGCGCGGGCTCAATCACCTGTGGACGAGCGGCGGCATTCAATATGCCCCGCCGCTGCAGTGATGGCGGAACGCCGCACGACGCGGCCGTCCAACGTCGACATCGGCGTCAGCCGGTCAGCAGCGGCGTCTTGCGTAGATAGGCGTTGTCGTCGATCTCCTTGACGAGGAAATCCGCAACGTCCGCGCGCGAGATGAACCCGCACCGCCAGTCGCGCGGCTCGGCGATCACCTGGTAGGATTTTGTCGCCGGCCCGCTGGTGAGGATCGTGGGACGCACGATCTCCCAATCGAGCTTGCTGCGGCGAACGATGCGTTCCTGCACGTCCTTGTCGCCATAAACCCGCCCGAGCAGCAGCCGGAACGCCGTGCTGAACAGAAACCCGCTGCTGGCGCTGCTGTCGCCCGCCCCGTATCCGGTCACGCAGATCAGGCGCGTCACCGGACTTCCCTCCATCGCGCTGACGAGCACGCGCGTCGCTTCGGAAAAAAGCCGCGTCGGCTTGAAGATGGCCGCGGGCTCGGCCGGCACGCCGAGCGACTGGATGACGACGTCGACGCCCGCAAGCGCGCGCTTGACGGTGTCGGCATCGAGCGCATCGCCGGCCATTTTTTCGAGCCTCTCATGCTCGACCGCGATTCCACGCGCCGACCGCGCCAGCGCGCGCACGGTATGGCCCGCCTTGAGCGCCGCCTTCACGGTCGCAAGGCCGATCCCCCGGCTTGCGCCGATTACCAGAACTGTCGCCACCGCATCGATGCTCCCGTTGGCCCTCCGCTTATGTGCGGTGCGGGCGGCGTGGCCAAAAGAGGAGCGCGGATGTGACGCAATCACCTGAACGGCGTAGCCGCGGCGGCCAGAGTGGTGATGATTTCGCCCTGGATCATCCCACCTCAGTGGTCATGCCCCGCGCAGGCGGCGCGCAGGCGGGCATCCAGTAATCACCGAAAGCATTGTTTTTAACTGGATCGCCCGCTTGCGCGGGCGATGACGCCGAGAGCTGGTCGATTACAATCCATGACGCTGTAGCGCGAGTTTCGCCGACATTGAACCGATCCGGATTCCGCTCGTCCCCGCGCAGAGCGGGGATCAGTCGCTGCTAAAGAAAGACGGTTCCCGCTTTGGCGGAACTGAGCGAATGCGGATCACCCGCGCTGGACAAGCCCTAAATTGGTGGAGCCAGGGGGAGTCGAACCCCCGACCTCTTGAATGCCATTCAAGCGCTCTCCCAACTGAGCTATGGCCCCTCCAGGGAAACGGCGTCGGAGGTTGGGATTTCAGAGAACAAGACAGCCGACCGACCGGCAGTCGCATCCAAGCGATGATTACCGGGCGCGGAACCCCGGATCAAGTCTCCTCCTCGTCCTCGATGTCCCCGCCGAGGATTTCCGAGACGTCGGCGTCTTCCTCTTCGGTTTCCTCGATGAAGGCGGCGTCGTCGAGGCTCTCGTCAATCTCGACCTCCTCCTCGACGTCGGGAATCTCCTCGCCGCCGATCCCTTTCTTCTTTCCCTGCGCCTCGGCGTCAGCCTCCTCGAGCGAAATGAACTCCGCCTCCTGAGTCTCGGGCAGCTCCACTTCCTGCGGAACCGGGCGCGCCGCCGCCTCTGGGCGGCCCCCGCGCGTCGGCGTCGGCGCCACTTCGTAGACCACGCCGCATTTCGGGCAGACGATCGGATCGTGGTTGAGATCGTAGAACTTGGCGCCGCACGAGGCGCAGAGGCGTTTCGTGCCGAGCTCGGGTTTCGCCACGGTCGGAATTCCTTGCGGCAGGTTGAAAAGCGAACCTCCCCTTGGCGGCTTGCGCGCCCGGTGTCAATAGCGCCGGCCCATGCAGGCCGCGCGCTTGGACAGCCTCCGGATCGGGAGAAACCGGGTCGCGGCAATCGTCGGGGAACCCGCGCTATGTGGGTCGGCCTGCGGCTAATTGCGAGCCCTTTCTTTATTTCCAGGCCGGGCCGTGCACCGCGCACAGAAAACGCGCGAGCAAGCCAGGCAACAAGCCGTGTGAATTCAATTCGATCGCCGTCGCCGGCGACCCGCCTGCATCCTAGGCCACGCGGTCCGCAAGATTTCTGTGGGCGCGCCGAGAAAACCCCGTTAAGAGGTCGCGCCTGATCTGGTCCTCACAATGTCAGCGCCGAGCCCCCGAACCGCCGTCACCGCCCGCCGCGCCGGGCCGCTGAAAGGCCGCCTGCGTGCGCCCGGCGACAAGTCGATTTCGCACCGCGCATTGATCCTCGGCGCGCTTGCGGTCGGCCGCACCGCCATCACCGGCCTTCTCGAAGGCGAGGACGTCATCAACACGGCGCGGGCCATGCGCGCGCTCGGGGCGCGCGTCGAACGCAGCGGCGAGGGGTCGTGGCAGGTGGACGGCGTCGGCGTCGCCGGCTTCGCCGCTCCCTCCGCCGCACTCGATTTCGGCAATTCCGGAACCGGCTGCCGGCTGGTCATGGGGGCGGTCGCGGGGTGCCCGATCACCGCAATCTTCGACGGTGACGCCTCGCTGCGCCGCCGGCCGATGAAGCGCATCCTCGAACCGATTCTCCGCATGGGAGCGCAGGTGGTCGCGGCGGCGGAAGGCGACCGCCTGCCCGTCACGCTCGCGGGCGCGCGCGACCCGATCCCGATTCTCTACCGAACTCCCGTGCCCTCGGCGCAGGTGAAATCGGCGGTGCTGCTCGCCGGCCTCGCGGCGCCGGGCGCGACCACGGTGATCGAAGCGGAGGCGACGCGCGACCATACCGAGCGCATGCTGGCGCATTTCGGGGCTGCGCTCACGGTCGAGCCGGACGGCGCGCAGGGCCGCCGGATCACCCTCACGGGCCAGCCCGAGCTCGTCCCCGCTCCGGTCGCCGTGCCGGCGGACCCGTCCTCGGCCGCCTTCCCGCTGGTCGCGGGGCTGATCGTGCCGGGCTCCGAGCTGATTCTCGCCGGCGTGCTGACCAACCCGCTGCGCACCGGGCTTTTGACGACGCTCGTCGAGATGGGCGCGGCGGTGGAAATATTGGATCGGCGCATCGAGGGGGGCGAGGAACTCGCCGACCTGCGGATATGCGCGTCGGCCCTGGGCGGCGTCGAGGTCCCGGCCGCACGCGCGCCTTCGATGATCGACGAATATCCGATCCTCGCCGTCGCGGCCGCCTTTGCCGAGGGGGCGACCGTCATGCGGGGGTTGAAGGAATTGCGGGTCAAGGAATCCGACCGGCTCGCCGCGACGGCCGCGATGCTCCGGGTCAACGGCGTCGAGGTCGAGATCGCGGGCGACGATCTGATCGTGCATGGGCGCGGGCGCGTCGAAGGCGGCGGCCTCGTTTCGACCCACATGGATCACCGCATCGCGATGGCGGCGCTCACGATGGGGCTCGCGAGCGAAAAGCCGGTCGCGGTCGACGACGCGTCATTTATCGGAACAAGCTTCCCGGGATTTGTCGAAACGCTGCGCGGGCTGGGGGGCGATCTCGGATGATCATCGCCATCGACGGGCCTGCCGCCTCCGGCAAGGGCACTCTGGGCAAGCGCCTCGCCGAGCATTACGCGCTGCGCCATCTCGACACCGGCCTGATCTATCGGGCCGTGGCGAAGGCCCTCATCGACGCCGGCCACCCGCTCGACGACGGCGTGCGTGCGGTCGCGGCCGCCCGGCGGATCGAGCCTGCGGCCTTCGACGACGACCTGAAGAGCCATGCGATCGGCGAAGCCGCGTCGATCGTCTCGGCCATTCCCGAGTTGCGCAAGGCGCTGTTCGCGTTCCAGCGCGATTTCGCCGCGCAGCCCCCGGGCGCCGTGCTCGACGGTCGCGACATCGGCACGGTGATCTGCCCGGATGCGGAGGTGAAGATTTTCGTCACCGCCGCGCCGGAGGCGCGCGCGCACCGCCGCTTCCGCGAGCTCTGCGCGAACGGCCAGCGGGTGAGCGAGGCGGACATTCTCGCCGACATCATGCGGCGCGACCAGCGCGACACGACGCGACCCGTCGCCCCGCTCGCGCCCGCGCCCGACGCGCACTTGCTCGACACCACGCATTTGGATATAGACGCCGCATTCCGGGCCGCCATTGCGATCGTCGAAGCCGCCCGAGCAAGGTGACGTTCATGTCCGCCGCCGGACCCCGGTCCGGCTCGGCGGATTTGGTGTTTCCAAGGTCCGCGCCTATGTGTGCGGCTGGAAACCGATGCCTTTGCTCCCGTGCGCCCGAAGCGGCCGCGGCGCTCGGAACCAACCATCGTCCCGACCGTTCGGTTGATCGGGCCGGCCCGCCCCCTCCCTACCCTCCCCCGCCGAGCGGGGAGGATAGGGAGAGGGCGGTAGCCGAAGGTCTACGGGGCCTTCGGTCCGAACGGTCAGGGCGTCCTGTTAACGCAAGCCTGCCGGTCGTCCCGTTACGGAGATTTCATGGCTCAGATCGCCCAAGCTGCCAACACGCCCATGCGCGAAGATTTCGCCGCCATGCTCGAGGAGTCCTTCACCCACGGCAACCTGCAGGAAGGCTCCGTCATCAAGGGCACCGTCGTTGCGATCGAAAAGGACCTCGCCGTCATCGACGTGGGCCTCAAGACCGAGGGACGGGTGCCCGTTCGCGAGTTCGCCGGGCCGGGACGGCAGAACGAGATCAAGGTGGGCGACACCGTCGAGGTCTATCTCGAACGGGTCGAGAACGCGCTCGGCGAGGCGGTTCTGTCGCGCGACAAAGCGCGGCGCGAGGAGAGCTGGGGCAAGCTCGAACGGGCCTTCCAGAACAACGAGAAGGTTCAGGGCGTCATCTTCAACCAGGTGAAGGGCGGCTTCACCGTCGACCTGGACGGGGCGGTGGCCTTCCTGCCGCGCAGCCAGGTCGACATCCGGCCGATTCGCGACGTGACTCCGCTGATGAATGTGCCGCAGCAGTTCCAGATCCTGAAAATGGATCGCCGGCGCGGCAATATCGTCGTGTCCCGCCGCACCGTGCTTGAAGAGACCCGCGCCGAGCAGCGCCAGGAGCTCGTGCAGAACCTCGAAGAAGGCCAGGTGATCGACGGCGTCGTCAAGAACATCACCGATTACGGCGCCTTCGTCGATCTCGGCGGCATCGACGGCCTGCTGCACGTGACCGATATCGCCTGGCGTCGCGTCAATCACCCGACCGAGGTGCTGACCATCGGCCAGCAGGTCAAGGTCAAGATCATCAAGATCAATCACGAGACGCACCGCATCTCGCTCGGCATGAAGCAGCTGCAGCCGGACCCCTGGCAGGGGATCGAGGCGAAATACCCGGTCAGCATGCGGCTGACGGGGCGGGTGACCAACATCACCGACTACGGCGCCTTCGTCGAGCTCGAGCCCGGCATCGAGGGCCTGATCCACGTCTCCGAGATGTCCTGGACCAAGAAGAACGTGCATCCGGGCAAGATCGTCTCCACCTCGCAGGAGGTGGAGGTGCAGGTGCTCGAAGTCGATCCGGTCAAGCGCCGCATCTCGCTTGGTCTCAAGCAGACCATGCGCAATCCCTGGGAGGTGTTCGTCGAGAAGTATCCGCCCGGCTCGGTGGTCGAGGGCGAGGTCAAGAACAAGACCGAGTTCGGCCTGTTCCTTGGTCTGGACGGCGATGTCGACGGCATGGTGCATCTCTCCGACCTCGACTGGAAACGGCCGGGCGAGCAGGTGATCGAGGACTTCAAGAAAGGCGACAAGGTCAGGGCGCAGGTGCTCGACGTCGATGTCGAGAAGGAGCGCATCTCGCTCGGGATCAAGCAGCTCGAAGGCGATCCGTTCGCGGAAGCGAGCGACGTGCGCAAGGGCGCGGTGGTGACCTGCGAGGTGACCGAGGTGAAGGAGGGCGGCCTCGACGTCAAGATCGTCGGCGCCGACCTCGCCGCCTTCATCAAGCGCTCGGAACTCGCCCGCGAGCGCTCGGACCAGAGGCCGGACCGTTTCGCCGTCGGCCAGAAGGTGGACGCCCGCGTCACCCAGTTCGATCGCAAGTCGCACAAGGTGCAGGTCTCGATCAAGGCGCTGGAAGTCGCCGAAGAAAAGGAGGCCATCGCCCAGTACGGCTCGTCCGATTCGGGGGCGACCTTGGGCGACATTCTCGGCACCGCGCTCAAGCGCGCGACCGAAAAAAAGGACTAGGACGGGTCGCGCGCCGCGGCGCGCGACTGCAATCCCACCCAAATCCGATATCCGCCGCGGTTCGGCGGATATCGCCGTCCTGATCGAGGAGATCACCGATGTCGCTCGACGCCGACGCGATCGTCGATCGCCGCCGCATGCGGCGCAAGTTGACGTTCTGGCGCGTGGCGGCGGTCCTCGTCGCCATTGTGGCGATCATCGTGGTCGGAACGGCGCTGCGGGGCCGCGGCGAGATGGGTCTGACCGGGCCGGTTTCCGCGCAAATCGCCCGAATCAGCGTGCGCGGCCTCATTCGCGGCGACCTCGAGCGCGTGGAAGCGCTCGACCGTCTGGCGAAATCGCGCGCCGCGCGGGCCGTCATCGTCCACATCGACAGCCCGGGCGGCACCACGGCGGGCGCCGAGCAGCTCTACACGGCGCTGCGCCAGCTCTCCGCGCGGAAGCCGGTTGCGATCGTTGTCGACGGCATGGCCGCCTCGGGCGGCTATATCGCCGCTATGGCCGGCGATCACATTGTGGCGCAGGGCAATTCGATCGTCGGCTCGATCGGCGTGTTGTTCCAGTATCCCAAAGTGGGAGAACTCCTGAACAATCTGGGCGTCAAGGTCGAGGAGATAAAATCGTCGCCGCTCAAGGCGGTGCCGAACCTTTTCGAGCCGACCACTCCGGAAGCGCGCGAAGCGATCAGGTCATTGGTTATGGACTCCTATGGCTGGTTCCGCGACATGGTTGGCGAGCGCCGCGCCCTCGACGGGGAGGCGCTCGACAAAGTGGCGGACGGGCGGGTCTTCACCGGGCGGCAGGCGCTCGACCTCAAACTGGTGGATGCGATCGGCTACGAACAGACGGCGGTAGACTGGCTGGTCAAGACCAAGGGGGTCGATGCGAGCCTCCCGGTCCGCGATTGGGAGCTGCGCGCCCCGCTGCGGGACCTGCCCTTCCTGCATCTGGGGCAAGCGCTCCTCCATGCGGTCGGCCTGGACGCGCTCGCCCGGCGCATCGAAGACATGGGCACGGTCCAGGCATTTGAGCGGCTCAACCTTGACGGTCTTCTGGCGCTTTGGCACCCTCAAATGACGAACTAGGCGGCGCATCCGCGCGCTGGCGATCTGCGCGGGTGGGTTCATACAGTCGGTCGCGTCGTTGCTCGGCGGAAACGACAGATGATCAAATCTGAGCTTGTTGCGCGCATTGCGTCGCAGAACCCGCACCTTTATCAGCGGGACGTGGAAAACATCGTCAATGCGATCCTCAACGAGATCACCGCGGCGCTGGCGCGCGGCGATCGGGTCGAGCTGCGCGGCTTCGGCGCGTTCTCGGTCAAGCAACGGCCGGCGCGCACCGGACGCAATCCGCGCACCGGCACGCATGTCGCCGTCGACCAGAAATGCGTGCCTTTCTTCAAAACCGGCAAGGAGATGCGCGAGCGGCTGAACCGCGTCGAGGGAGACGTGGAAGTGGTCGAAGACGGGTCGCTCGCCCAGTCATCATGATACGCAGAGCGTTTGCATTCTTCATTCTGGCGCCGCTTGCGATCGTCATTATGGCGCTCGCGGTCGCGAATCGCCAGTCGGTCACGGTCTCGTTCGACCCGTTCAATATGGCCGAACCGGCCTATGTTGCGCAGGTCCCGCTGTTCCTGCTCGTGCTCCTCTTGGTGATCGCGGGCGTGCTGCTCGGCGGGACCGCGGCCTGGCTCAGGCAAGGCCGGTGGCGGCGGCGAGCACGCCGGCTCCAATCGCGGCTGAACCGCGCCGAGGCGGAGATCCAAAGCCTGAAGCGACGCGCGGGATTGACCGACGAGCGCCGGGGAAGCCGTGCCGCCGCCAGGCAACGGGGATGCCGGCGCCGACCGTCGCGGCGATACGCGCCCTCCCCCCGCTGGCCGCCGCCACGCGCGCTGCCGCCCGCGGCGTAAGCGCATGTGAGGACGAGGGCGCCCTCAGAATGCCCTTGAAGGGGTCGACATGAATATTCATCAGATGGATCGTCGTGTTCTCCTCACCCATCTGCGCGCCGTGGAGGAGAGGTTTCCCGCTCCATTTCCTCGGGTTGCTTCCGCGTGGAACCGCCGCGCATGTTCTCGAAGAGGATGCCTTCGATCTTCTCGCGGAAAAGCGCGACGGCCTCTCCCTGCTCGGCCTCGCGAAAGCCGAGGTAGAGCTATCCGAGCGGATCGGGCATCCAGTCGGCATCGTTCTTGTCAGCGGGCTCAAGGGCGATTACGGCGACCGGGTCAAGGCTTCGGTTCGCCCATTCTGATGCGCAGCATCGTCGAGTTCTTGATCGACGGGAGAGACTACGCGCGGCGAGCGACGGGATACGTCACTAACTGCGGCCAATCGGCATTCGCGGCCGACCCCGTACGGCAAGATGCGGTCTGTTTTTGTTTGGTCGTGGCTGGGGAGGCCTGCGGGCAAGCGGCCCGGCAGATGCTGATACTTCCTCCGGAGATTCCCTGGATCGCCATAAAGGCGATGCGAAACATCCTCGTTCATGAGTTCTGGCAAATCGATCTGGATACCATCTACAGAATTGCTCAACACGATGCGGTTCTTCTCGCCGACGATCTGGACGGGCTGATAAGACAGCTTAGATCAGCCGAACCATGACCCTGCTCGTCAAAATCTGCGGGCTGACGACGCCCGCGGCGCTGGACGCGGCGATCGAAGCGGGCGCCGACATGGCGGGCTTCGTGTTCTTTGCGCCGAGCCCGCGCAATCTGCGCCCGGAGCAGGCGAAGCGCCTGTTCGCGCAGGCGCGCGGGCGGATCGCGATCGGCGCGGTCCTCGTCGATCCGGAGCAGCGGCTCATCGACGACATATGCGAACTCGCGCCCGATTTCCTGCAGCTGCACGGGGCCGAGACGCCGGCGCGGCTCGCCGCCATCAAGGCTGATGCGCGCCCCGTCGCGGTGGTCAAAGGGATCGGCATCGCCTCGGCGGCCGACCTCGATCTTGCGCGCGCCTATGCGCGCGCCGCCGACCGCCTGCTCCTCGATGCGAAGGCGGAACCCGGCGCGGCGCTGCCGGGCGGCAACGGCCTGCCGTTCGACTGGCGGCTGATCGCGGGGGTAGACCTCGGCGCGCCGTTCATGCTCTCCGGCGGTCTCACCGCGGACAATGTGGCGGACGCCATCAGGCTGATCGGCGGGACGGCGGGATTTCTCGGCGTCGACGTCTCGTCCGGCGTCGAGCGCGCGCCGGGCGACAAGGACCCGGACAAGATCACGGCGTTCGTCCGCGCGGCGCGGGCGGCTGAACGCAATCCCGCCCTGCCGAGAGCCGCGCACGGCGTTTGATCTCGCGGGCGGAAGCTTCTATTCGTTGCACATGACCATCCAACCCAATTCCTTTCGCACCGGGCCCGATGAGCGCGGCCATTTCGGCATCTATGGCGGCCGCTTCGTCGCCGAGACGCTGATGCCGCTGATCCTCTCGCTGGAGCAGGCCTATGCGGAGGCGAAAGCCGATCCCGCCTTCCGGCACGAGATGGATGACCATCTGGCGAACTATGTCGGCCGCCCCTCGCCGCTCTATTTCGCCGAGCGGCTGACGGCGCATCTCGGCGGCGCGAAGGTCTATTTCAAGCGCGAGGACCTCAACCACACCGGCGCGCACAAGGTGAACAATGTGCTCGGCCAGATCATGCTCGCGAAGCGCATGGGCAAGCCGCGCGTGATCGCCGAGACCGGCGCGGGAATGCATGGCGTTGCGACCGCGACCCTGTGCGCGAAATTCGGGCTCGAATGCATCGTCTATATGGGCGAGGTCGATGTCGAGCGGCAGCAGCCGAACGTGCTGCGCATGCAGGCGCTCGGGGCCGAGGTGCGCCCGGTCACCTCGGGCGCCAAGACGCTCAAGGACGCAATGAACGAGGCGCTGCGCGACTGGGTGACCAATGTCGAGAACACGTTCTACTGCATCGGCACGGTGGCCGGTCCGCATCCCTATCCGATGATGGTGCGCGACTTCCAGTCGATCATCGGCGACGAGACGCGCTTGCAGATGCTCGACGCGGAGGGACGGCTGCCGGACTCGCTCGTCGCCTGCATCGGCGGCGGCTCGAACGCAATGGGGCTGTTCCACCCGTTCCTCGACGATACGAAGATCGAGATTATCGGCGTCGAGGCGGCCGGCCATGGGCTGTCGAGCGGCCTGCACGCCGCCTCGATCACCGGCGGGCGGCCGGGCGTTCTGCACGGCAACCGCACCTATCTCCTGATGGACGCGGACGGGCAGATCGCCGAGGCGCATTCGATCTCGGCCGGCCTCGACTATCCGGGGGTCGGGCCCGAGCACGCCTGGCTGAACGACATCAAGCGGGTGAAATATTTGTCGGCGACCGACGAGGAAGCGCTCGAAGCCTTCCGGCTGTGCTCGCGGCTCGAAGGGATCATCCCGGCGCTCGAGCCGGCGCATGCGCTCGCCAAAGTGATCGAGCTCGCGCCCGCACGGCCGAAGGACCACCTGATGGTGATCAACCTGTCCGGCCGCGGGGACAAGGACCTCGAGTCTGTCGCGCGCCATCTCGGCGGCAGGCTGTGAGCGCCCGATGACCACCCGGATCGATGCGCGCTTCGCCGCGCTGAAGAAAGAACGCCGCCCCGGCCTCGTCACCTTCACCATGGCGGGCGATCCCGACGCGGCGACCTCGCTCGCGATCCTGAAAAGCCTGCCGCAGGCGGGGGCCGACCTGATCGAGCTCGGCATGCCGTTTTCCGACCCGATGTCGGACGGGCCGACCATCCAGGCCGCCGGGCAGCGCGCGCTCAAACACGGCCAGACGCTGAGCCGCACGCTCGAAACGGTGCGCGCCTTCCGCACAAGCGAGGATGCGACCCCGCTCGTGCTGATGGGCTACTTCAATCCGATCTATGTGTACGGCGTCGAGCGCTTCCTCGCCGACGCCAAGGCGGCCGGCGTCGACGGGCTCATCATCGTCGATCTGCCGCCCGAGGAGGACGACGCGTTGTGCTTGCCGGCGCTGCGGGCCGGCATCAATTTCGTGCGCCTCGCGACGCCGACGACCGACGACGAGCGGCTGCCGGCCGTGCTCGCGAACAGCTCCGGCTTCGTCTATTACGTTTCGATCACCGGGATCACCGGAATGGCGACGCCCGACCCCGCCGAGGTCGCGAGCGCGGTCAAGCGCATCAAGCGCCACACCGCGCTGCCCGTGGCCGTCGGCTTCGGCGTTCGCACGGCGGCCGAAGCCGCGAGCATCGCGCGCGGGGCGGACGCGGTGGTGGTCGGCTCCGCGCTGGTCGCCGCCTTGGCGACGACGCTCGACGCGACCGGCGCTGCGACCGCAGGCACCGTGCCGTCGGTGGCCGCCGTCGTGCGCGAGCTTGCCGCCGGCGTGCGCCGTGCGCGCCAGTCAGCGGCGTAGGGGGCGGGGGCCTGTAGACAGACGCTACGGCGCACACGCGCACACCCCCCTCCACCATGCTGCGCATGGTCCCCCTCCCCGTTGCACGCGGGAGGATGAGTTCGGACGATCGCGTGAGTGTGAGAGCGCGCAATCCCGCACGTATGAAAACTCACCCGCCGAGCGCCGCAAACCCCTTGCCGACGGCCGCGAGCCGTTCCAGCTGCGCCGAGGGCCGGTGCCGCTCGTCGCCGGTCTTGGCGGCGAATGCGATGAGCCGATCATGCACATAGCCGAGCCCCAGCGTGTCGGCGTAATGCATCGGCCCGCCGCGCCAGGCGGGAAAGCCGTAGCCGTTCACCCAGATCACGTCGATGTCGCCCGGCCGTTGCGCGATGCCTTCCTCGAGAATGCGCGCGCCCTCATTGATCATCGGAAACAGTAGGCGCTCGACGATCTCCTCCGGCGCGATCGGCGCGCGCGCAATGCCGAGCCTCGCCGCGGCGTCGACGACCAGTTGCTCGACCTCCGGGTCGGGCTTGGGCGTGCGCGAGCCCGGCTCGTAAAGATAGAAGCCGCGGCCGGTCTTCTGGCCGAACCGCCCCATGTCGCATAGCCGGTCGGCGATCTCCGCGCGCAGGCCCTGCGCCTTGCGCATGCGCCAGGCGATGTCGAGACCTGCGAGATCGCTGACGGCGAACGGTCCCATCGCGAAACCGAAATCGGTGAGCGCGCCATCGACATCCTGCGGCAGCGCCCCTTCGAGCAGCAGGCGCTCGGCTTCGACCGTGCGCAGGCGCAGCATGCGGTTGCCGACAAAGCCGTGGCACACGCCGACGACGACCGGCGCCTTGCCGATGGCGCGCGCGACCGCGACGGCGGTCGCCAGCGCATCGGGGGCCGTCTTCTCGGCGCGCACCACCTCGACGAGCCGCATCACATTGGCTGGGCTGAAGAAGTGAAGGCCGAGCACGTCCTGCGGCCGTTCGGTCATCTGCGCGATCGCGTTCACGTCGAGATAGGAGGTGTTGGTCGCGAGCACCGCGCCGGGCTTGGCGAGCCGGTCGAGATCGGCGAACAGCTTGCGCTTCACCTCCATGTCCTCGAACACGGCTTCGATCACGAGATCGGCGCGCGCGACCGCCCCCATATCAGTCGCGCCTTCGATCAGCCCGAGCCGGCGATCCATCTCCTCAGGCGCAAGGCTGCCGCGGGCGACCGTGCCCCGATAGGTCCTTTCGATGGCGTCGCGGCCGCGCGCCAGCGCCTCCGCCGAGACTTCGACCAGGCTCACCGGGATGCCGGCATTGGCGAAGCACATTGCGATGCCGCCGCCCATGGTGCCCGCCCCGATGATGGCGGCGCGCGCGACCTTGCGCGGCTTCACGCCGGCGGGAAGGTCGACCTTGGCCGCCGCGCGCTCGGCGAAGAAGACATGGCGCAGCGCCTTCGACTGCTCGCCGTCGCGCAGCGCGACGAAGATGGCGCGCTCGCGCGCGATCGCCTCGTCGAAGGTCAGCGTCAGGCCGCCGCGGATGGCGTCGACCGCCGCCGCCGGCGCATTCAGTCGTTTGGCCCGTTTCAGGTGCGGCGCGGCGATCTTGTCGAACGCGGCCGGGTCGGCGACGAACGGCGCGATCCGGTCGGCCTTGTCGCGGGCGCGCGGAAGCGGCCGCCTTTGCGCGATGTCGCGCGCGAACGCGACGCCGCCGGCGTCGGGATCGTCGACGATCGCATCGACGAGCCCGGCCGCGTGCGCGTCTTCAACCGGGATGAGGTCGCCCGAGAGAATCATCGCGAGCCCCTTCTCGACGCCGACCAGCCGCGGGAGCCTTTGCGTGCCGCCGGCGCCCGGAATGAGGCCGAGCTTGATTTCCGGCAGGGCGAGGCGCGTTCCCGGCGCGGCGATGCGGTAATGGCAGCCGAGGGCCACTTCGAGGCCGCCGCCCAGCGCCGTCCCGTGCATGGCGGCGACCACCGGCTTCTCGCACGCCTCGATTGCGGCGATCACCTCGGGGAAGGTCGGCGGCAGCGGCGGCTTGCCGAACTCGGTGATGTCGGCGCCGGCGATGAAGGTGCGGCCGGCGCAGCGCAGCACGATGGCCTCGATCGCCGCATCGCCGCGGGCGCGCAGGAGCGCGGCCAGCACCCCGGCCCGCGCGGGCGCGCCGAAGGCGTTGACAGGCGGATTGTCGATGACGATGACGCCGATATTTCCGTCGCGCCGCAGGGTGACGAGGTCGGTCACGTGAGCCTCTCGGGTGGGAAACTTGATGAGACCGCATAGAGCCGCTGCGCCCGCGAGGTCAACAGCGTCCCGGCCGGGCGGCCTGCGCATGCGGCCGCGATCTGCCCGTCACGCCCCGGTCGGACCGCCGCCTTCCGGCATATCCTCCTCGCTGATCACGAGGCCCGACATCGGCTCGATCCAGGACAGATGGCTCACGACGGCTTTCACCCCAGGAACATTCTCGGCGCAGACTTTGAGCGCGTCGCCCTGCCTGGCTTCGGTGATGCTGCCCCACAGTTCCACCACGCCGTCCTTGACGACGATGTCGATCAGCGCAATCGGGGCCCATGGCTGCTTTTGGAGTTCGTCCATCACCCGCTGCCGGATCTCGGCGTCGCTCTTGGCCACGGCCGGCAGATTGCGGCTCATGGTCGCGAGCGCGTGGAGGAGATTGGCGCGGCTGACGATGCCGACGATCTCTCCTCCCCGCATCACGGGCAGGCGCTTGACCCGCTTGCGCTCCATGATGCGGACCACCTCGTCGAGCGGCATGTCCTCGCGCGCGGTGACCAATTCCCTCGTCATCACCTCCGCGATCCTGCGGCCATGCGAGCGGACATAGTCGCCCGCCAGGCTGTTCGGCCCGAGCAGGAATTCGAGCCAGCGCGGCCGCTTGCGCTCGGTTCCGGTCTCCGCGCGGCGCAGGAAATCGCCTTCGGTGACGATCCCGACCAGCGTCCCTGCGCGATCGATCACGGGTAGGCCGCTGATCCGGTTTTCCAGCATGAGCTCGATCGCTTCCAGCACGGTCGCCTCGGGCGCGATCGAGACCACCCGGCTCGACATGACGTCGCTTGCCTTCATCGCGCTCTCCTTCTCGCAACTGTGACTTCGAGCGAACGGAATCTAGCGCGCCGCTCGCAGCCGATCTTGATCCGGGTCAACGCGAGGAAAGCGCCTCGGCAAGGCCTTTGCGTCCGGCCGGGCAGACCGGACCCTGCATTTTCCTGCACGGCCGCCATATTTGAATTGAGCTTGGAAACCAGCAACAATGTTGCAGAGACATTGGTGCACATGGTGCAGGATCCATCCGCGCTTGGGCTGGTGCTGGGCGGCGACCCGGCCCTCTATGCAATCGTCCGCCTTTCGCTCTTCGTAAGCCTGTCGGCCACCGCGCTCGCGGCGCTCGTCGCCCTGCCGCTCGGCGCCTATTTCGCCCTGGTGCAGTTTCCCGGACGAAGCTTCGTCATCGTCGTCCTGAACGCGTTCATGGGATTGCCGCCGGTCGTGGTCGGGCTGGCGGCGTATTTGCTGCTCTCACGTTCCGGGCCGCTCGGCTTTCTCGGGCTGCTGTTCACGCCGCGCGCGATGATCCTCGCGCAAGCCCTGCTCGTGATGCCGATCATCGCCGCGCTCACCCGCCAGACGATCGAGGACCTGTGGGTCGAGTACCGCGACGAACTGACCGCGATGCGGGTCGGCCCCCTCTCCCGCATCGCCACGCTGATCTGGGACGCGCGCTTCAGCCTGGTGACGGTGCTGCTCGCCGGGTTCGGGCGCGCCGCGGCGGAGGTCGGCACCGTGATGATCGTCGGCGGCAATATCGACGGCTTCACCCGCACGATGACGACCGCGATCGCGCTGGAAACGTCCAAGGGCGACCTCGCCCTCGCCATGGGGCTCGGCGTCGTGCTGATCGCCCTCATCATCGTCGTGAACGCGGCCGCCTGGAGCATTCGGCGGGCCGGCGAAATTCGCGCGGGCTGACGCATGCGGGCGCCGGCGAGCGAACTTCCCATCCTGTTCGAGGAGATCTGCGTCGCCGCAAAGGATGTGCGCATCCTGTCCGACGTGACGCTTGCGCTCGGCGCGGGCGCGCCGACCGTGCTGATCGGGCCGAACGGGGCGGGCAAGACCACCCTGTTGCGGCTCGCCGTCGGGCTCGCCGCGCCGAGCGCGGGGCGCGTCACCTGGGGCGGGCGCGACCGCACCGACGGACGGCGACTGGCCATGGTGTCGCAGCGCCCGGTGATGCTGCGCCGTTCGACCCTCGCCAACGTGACCTATGCGCTCGCCGCGGCGGGCGTGGCGTGGGGACGGCGCAGCGAGCGCGCGCGGCAGCTATTGGCCCAGGCCAGCCTTTCGACCCAGGCGGACCGGCCGGCGCGCCGCTTGTCGGGCGGCGAGCAGCAGCGGCTTGCGCTCGCCCGTGCGCTTGCGCGCGACCCCGAAGTGCTGTGCCTCGACGAGCCGACGGCGAGCCTCGATCCCGCCAACACCAAGGCGGTCGAGGAGATCGTGCTCGCCGTCGCGGCGAGCGGCGTCAAGGTCGTGATGGCGACGCACGATCTCGGCCAGGCGCGCCGGCTCGCCGGCGACGTGGTGCTGCTCGTCGGCGGACGCATCCGCGAGCACGCGCCGGCGCAACAGTTCTTTTCCTCGCCAGCAACGCCCGAGGCCGCCGCATTCATGCGCGGCGACCTCGTGATCTGATATCCCCGGGAGGACCCGCAAATGCAGATAACGCCTCGCCAGATGGCGCTTTCATTCGGTCGCCGCAGCCGCGGCGGGTGGGCGCGATTCCTCACGCATGACGTCAAATGCGCAGCGGTCTTGCTCGCGCTCGTGAGCTTGCTCTTCACGCAAGCCGCCGCGCAGGACAAATCCATCGTCGTCGCCTCCACCACTTCGACACAGGATTCGGGCCTGTTCGGACATCTCCTGCCGCTGTTCAAGGCGAAGACCGGCATCGATGTGCGGGTGATCGCGCAGGGCACCGGCCAGGCGCTCGACACCGCACGGCGGGGCGACGCCGACGTGGTGCTGGTGCACGCGAAGCCCCAGGAAGAGATGTTCGTCGCCGGCGGCTTCGGCGTGCGGCGCTTCGACGTGATGTACAATGACTACGTCCTGATCGGCCCCAAGGGCGATCCCGCCGGCGTCGCCGGCACGAAAGACATCGCCGCCGCGCTCACCGCCATCAAGACGAAGCAGGCGCCGTTCGTGTCGCGCGGCGATCGCTCCGGCACGCATCAGGCGGAAATCGCGCTGTGGCAGGCCGCCGGGCTCGACATCGCCAAGGACAAGGGCTCCTGGTATCGTGAGATCGGCCAGGGGATGGGAGCGGCGCTGAATACGGCGTCCGCCATGAACGCCTATGTGCTCGCCGACCGCGGCACCTGGATCGCATTCAAGAACCGCGGCGACCTCGCGGTCGCGGTCGAAGGCGACCGGCGGCTGTTCAACCAGTATGGAATCATCCTGGTGAACCCCGAGAAGTTTCCGCATGTGAAGAAAGAAGAAGGACAAGCCTTCGTCGATTGGATTGTGTCGCCGGACGGCCAGAAGGCGATCGCCGACTATCGCATCGGCGGCGAGCAGCTTTTCTTCCCCAACGCCGCCGCGCGCGCGCTTTGAGCCGCCGCCACAGGCTCGCAACCCGCCTGAACACGCGACAAGCCGACGCATCATTTTACCGGAGAAAGGCGCTGCGCAGGGATGTTGCAGCGCGACTTTCCTGTGCTATCGATTCCTTGGCCGCAGCTCGGGGAGCGACGGGGGAGCAAGTCCCATAACGGACAGAACCTCCCGCGAGGGAAGCACGTCCCATCAGGGGGAGTACATCTATGCAGTCAGTCATTGCGCCTCCGGCCGGTCCGGGGGGTGCGCAGGCGGGTTTGCCATTGGTCGATCTATGCGCGGACGACCATGTCATCCCGAGCTATCTCGATATCCATTACTGGTGGGCGTATGTGCATCCCAATGCGGTGCGCATTTTCGAGCGCCAGTGGCTCGCGAGCGCGATTTTGCTCGGCAATTACGCGCGGCTGCGCGATGCGGCGCTGATCGATCTCGGCGCGCGCCTTCCCGGCCAGACCCTGCAGGTCGCCTGCGTCTATGGCGATCTCACGGCGCGGCTGGCCCGGCGCGTCGCGGCGGGCGGCGGCGAGCTCGATATCGTCGACGTGCTGCCGGTGCAGCTCAACAATCTTCGCAAGAAGCTGCCCGCGGACGCGCCCGCGCGCATGCTCAGGATGGATTCCTCCGACCTGAAGCTTCCCGATGCCACCTATGACCGCGCGATCGTGTTCTTCCTGCTGCACGAGCAGCCGGAGAGCTATCGCAGGCGGACCATCAGCGAGCTCCTGCGCGTGGTGAAGCCGGGCGGCCAGATCGTCGTCGTCGACTATGCGCAGCCGCGCTGGTGGAACCCGCTCCGCTACGTGCTCGGACCGCTGCTGGCGGCGCTCGAGCCGTTCGCGCTGGATCTCTGGCGCGACGACATCGCCGCCTGGATGCCGAAGCCGTGGTCGGACCAGCCGGTGCGCCGCGAGTCGTTCTTCGGCGGGCTCTATCAGAAGCTCGTGCTGACGCGCTGAACGCGCGTCCAGACAACGGAAGGAGCGACGGACGGAGGGTTGCGTTTCCTCAAAGCGGGCCGCGTCGCAAGGTGCGATGGGAGCGCCGGGGGATCAGCCGAAACCTTCGCCGCTGCGAGGTCACACAATGCGAACTGCGGCAATCCGTGCGCCGGTGGTGGCGCGAGCCGAAGCAAGGCCGTCCAAGAGCTCCTACATCCCCGCAGTCCCGATCCCGCCCTATCTCGCGAAGCATTACTGGTGGGCGTATATCGATCCGCGCGCGATCCGTTTTTTCGACCGCCAATGGATCATCAACCTGATCCTCTGGGGGAACTACGCGAAGCTGCGCGACGCGGCGCTCGCCGCGATGGGCGACGCCATGTCCGGCCGGACGCTGCAGCTCGCTTGCGCCTATGGCGATCTCACGCCGCATCTTTGCCAACGGGTGAGCGAAAGCGGCGGCAGTCTAGACGTCGTCGATGTCGTGCCCGCCCAGCTTGGCAATGTCCGCCGAAAGCTCCCGCCCGACGCGCCCGTGCGGCTGCTGAACATGGATTCGGCTGACCTCAACATGCCGGACGCGGCCTACGACCGGGCGATCGTCTATCTCCTGTTTCACGAACAGCCCGAGAGCCACCGCACGCGCACGCTCGCCGAGCTTTTCCGCGTGGTGAAGCCCGGCGGCAAGATCGTCATCATCGACTATGCGCGGCCGCGCTGGTGGAACCCGATCCGCTACGCGCTCGGGCTCGTGCTCGCCACTCTCGAACCGTTCGCCTTCGATCTGTGGCGCAACGACCTCACCACATGGATGCCGAAGCCGTGGCGCGACCTGCCGCTCGAGCGCGAGTTCCTGTTCGGCGGGGTCTATCAAAGAATTGTCGCGACGCGCTGACCGGACCGTGTCGGCTGATCAGCGGCCTGCGGCATAACCCTGCATCCCGCGCGGATTGGCGGCGGCGCGCCGCTTCCACCCGTCGCGCGCCGCGGCGGTGAGCCGGCCTTCGGACCAGGCGAGGCCGACCTCGACAATATGGCCGCGCCTTTCAAGCTCGCGCCGCGTCGCCGCGGGTTGCGGCGCGCCTCGCCAAGTAGTTGCAACTCCGTCCAAAGGTAAGAACCAGCCCGACTAATTTTCTTGCAGGCGCTGAACAGATCCTCAGCATCGCGATTACTCCCTCAGCATCAACAAACGGCGAAACCCGGGGGGCGCGACCGGAGAACTGCGATGAGCGTTCTGACACTCGGCGAACATCCCGTACAACGAAAGGCATTGTGGACGATCGTTGTTCTGGTCGGCACGATCTCCCTCGGCGTCGTTGCGTTAACGCGCGGGGAGACCGTCAATGCCGCCTGGCTGATTGTCGCCGCGGTCTGCGTGTTCCTCATCGCGTACCGGTTCTACGCCCTGTTCATCGCCAACAAGGTGCTCGGAGTCGACCCAGCGCGCCCGACGCCGGCGCAGCGCCGCAATGATGGCCTCGATTACGTGCCGACCAACCAGTATGTCGTGTTCGGGCACCATTTCGCAGCCATTGCCGGCGCCGGTCCGCTGGTCGGCCCCGTCCTTGCCGCGCAGATGGGATATCTGCCGGGGACGCTCTGGATCCTCGCCGGCGCGGTGTTCGCGGGCGCCGTGCAGGACTTCACAATTCTGTTCCTGTCGACGCGGCGCGACGGCCGCTCGCTGGGCGACATGATCCGCTCCGAGATGGGGCCGGTCGCCGGCGCCATCGCGCTGATCGGCGTGCTCCTGATCATGATCATCCTGCTCGCGGTGCTCGCTTTGGTCGTGGTCAAGGCGCTGGTGGGCAGCCCGTGGGGAACCTTCGCCGTCGTCTCCACCATTCCCATCGCTTTGTTGATGGGCGTCTACAGCCGCTTCATCCGGCCGGGCCGCATCGGGGAAATGTCCGTTATCGGCTTCGTCCTCTTGATGGCGGCGCTGATCTACGGCCGCACCGTCTCCGAGACGCCGGAGCTTGCGGTTCTGTTCAACTGGTCGGGCGAGCATTTGGCGCTCGCCATCATCGGCTACGGCTTCGTCGCATCGGTCCTGCCGGTCTGGCTGCTGCTCGCCCCACGCGACTATCTCTCCACGTTCCTCAAGATCGGCACGATCACGCTGCTCGCGATCGGCATCATCATCGTGCGGCCCGACCTGAAGATGCCGAGCGTGACCCGCTTCATCGACGGAACGGGCCCGGTGTGGTCCGGCAGCCTGTTCCCCTTCCTGTTCATCACCATCGCCTGCGGGGCCGTGTCCGGCTTCCATTCGCTGATCGCGTCCGGCACCACGCCGAAACTGATCGAGAATGAAAGCCAGCTCCGCTTTGTCGGCTATGGCGGCATGCTGATGGAATCCTTCGTCGCCATCATGGCGCTGATCAGCGCCACGGTGATCGAGCCCGGCGTCTACTTCGCCATGAACAGCCCGGCCGGGCTGATCGGCACCAATGTCGAACAGGCGGCGCAGGTGATATCCGGCTGGGGCTTCGCCATCACGCCGGAGATGCTGACGCAGATCGCCCACGACGTCGGCGAGAGCACGGTGCTGTCGCGCACGGGCGGCGCGCCGACGCTCGCGGTCGGCATGGCGCAAATCCTCTCGGGCATGCTCGGCGGCCAGACCATGATGGGCCTGTGGTATCACTTTGCGATCCTGTTCGAGGCGCTGTTCATCCTGACCACGGTCGACGCCGGCACGCGGGTGGCGCGATTCATGATCCAGGACATGATCGGCAGCGTCGCGCCGCGTTTCCGCAACACCGAGTCGTGGACCAACAACCTGATCGGATCGGGGCTCGCCGCGCTGCTGTGGGGCTATTTCCTCTACCAGGGCGTGATCGATCCGCTCGGCGGGATCAACTCGCTGTGGCCGCTGTTCGGCATCTCCAACCAGATGCTGGCGGCGATCGCGCTCACGCTGTGCACCGTCGTTCTGTTCAAGATGAAGCGCCAGCGTTATGCGTGGGTGACCATCGTGCCGACGCTGTGGCTGCTCGCCTGCACGCTCACCGCGGGCCTGCAAAAAGTGTTCAGCGCAACTCCGAGCATCGGCTTTCTCGCCCATGCGCAGGTGTTCGGGGACGCGCTCGCCGAAGGCACGCTTGCTCGCGCCCGCCAAGACGATCGAGGAGATGCAGCGCATCGTCTTCAACGACTATGTGAACGCCACGATGGCCTTCCTGTTCGTCGCGGTGGTGATCGCGATCGCGGTCTACGGGATCGTCAGCATCCGTCGGGCGCTTCGCACGCCGGGTGCGACCGCGGTCGAGGTCGGCGGTCCGGTCGCAAGCGCGAGGCCTGCCCATGCCTGATACGCTCAATCTCTCCGGATGGATGGTGCGCGCCGCGCGTTGCATGGTGGGCATTCCCGACTACGACACCTATGTCGCGCATCGCCAGCGGAACCATCCGGACGAGCCGATCATGACTTACGAGGAGTTCTTCCGCGATCGGCAGGAGGCGCGCTACGCCGTCGGCAAGGGGCGCTTCCGCGGGTGCTGCTGATGACGCCGCGAAAGTAGGCGCTCCTGCGCGGCTCGCGCAGGCGCGCCCGCTTTCCATCGCATGAACGTGACGACGCGTCGCGGCATCAAACCCGTGTGAGGAGGGCGGCGGCCCATACGGGCGTCAAGATTGCCATCGAGGATCAAAGCCGCTACCGATTGGACCATTAGCGCCCACCATCTCACCCATGCGGATGACGAGGATGACCGTGCAGATTTCCCGTCGCGAATTCGTTTATGGCGGCGCCGCGCTCGCGTGTGCGGCCTGTGTCGGCGTGCCCGCCGCACGCGCCGAGGTCGTCGACGTTGCGGAATTGATGCAGCCGAGCACGCTGGGCGACATCGCGATAGGCCCCGAGAACGCGCCGGTGACCATCGTCGAATACGCATCGATGACTTGCAATCATTGCGCCGAGTGGACGGTGAAGACGCTGCCGCAAATCAAGGAGCGCTACATCGACACCGGGAAGGTGCGCTACATCCTGCGCGAATTTCCGCTCGATCCGCTGGCGGCCGGGGCGTTCATGCTGGCGCGCTGCGCCGGCAAGGACAAATACTACGTGATCGTCGACACCCTGTTCGAGCAGTACGGTAAGTGGGTCGTGCAAAATCCGCTCCCGCCGCTGCTGGCGATCGCCAAGCAGCTCGGCTTCACGCAGCAGACTTTCGACGAGTGCCTGTCGAATCAGAAGCTGCTCGATGGCCTCGAAGAGGTGCGCAAACGCGGCTCCGACAAGTTCAACATCCAGTCGACGCCCACTTTTTTCATCAATGGCGAGCGACTCGTCGGGGCCCAGCCGCTGGCGGAATTCGAGAAGCTGATCGAGAAGTATCTCAAGAGCTGACAAATACTTAAGGCCATTGCGCGGGCGCGGCTAAGGGCGGGATCGGCGCTCCGCGGGCGCGAGGCCGCGCGACAAACATAGGGACAAGCCGCGACGCCTGTTGCGTTCGACTCCGCCTGTAATTCATTCTCCGGATGATGCGGCTGTCTCTGATTCGACCGGCGCCGGGCCTAACCCGGATACGGGGTAAGAAAACGCCCCCCCTTTGCGTGGCCAACGGCGCGCGCCTCCGGCGCGGAGGCGGCGCACGATGAAGCTCACGCGGCTGCGCCTGATCGGATTCAAGTCGTTCGTCGAGCCGACCGATTTTCTGATCGAGCCGGGGCTGACCGGCGTGGTCGGTCCGAACGGCTGCGGCAAGTCGAATCTCGTCGAGGCGCTGCGCTGGGTGATGGGCGAGTCCTCGCACAAGGCGATGCGCGCCGCCGACATGGACGACGTCATTTTTTCCGGCAACCAGAACCGGCCCGCCCGCAACACCGCCGAAGTGGCGATGCTCGTCGACAATCGCGACCGCTCCGCGCCGGCGCAATTCAACGGCGAGGAGACGCTCGACGTGTCGCGCCGGATCTCGCGCGACGAAGGTTCGGTCTACCGGGTGAACGGTCGCGAGGTGCGCGCGCGGGACGTGCAAATCCTGTTCGCCGACGCCTCGACCGGCGCGCGCTCCCCCGCCCTCGTCCATCAAGGCCGCATCGGCGAGATCGTCCAGGCGAAGCCCGAGCAGCGCCGCCGCGTGCTGGAAGAGGCGGCGGGAATTTCCGGACTGCATGCGCGCCGCCACGAAGCGGAGCTTCGCCTGCGCGCGGCCGAGCAGAACCTCCTGCGGCTGGAGGATGTGATCGGCCAGCTCGTCCAGCAGATCGATTCGCTCAAGCGGCAAGCCCGCCAGGCGGTGCGTTACCGCGCGCTGTCGCAACAGGTGCGCAAGGCGGAAGCGACCTTGTTCCACGTCCGCTATCGCCAAGCGACCGCGGAATTGGCGGAGGCCCAGCACGCCGAGGAAGCAGGCGTTCGCGACCTGGCGGCGCGGACCGGCGTGCAGGCGGAAGCGGCGAAGCATCAGGCGATCGCGGCGGCTGCCCTGCCCGGCTTGCGGGAGGCGGAGGCGAAGGCCGCCGCCGCCTTGCAGCGGCTCGTCGCCGCGCGCGACGCGCTCTCGCGCGAGGAGGCGCGGGCGAAGGAGCGCGTGGCCGAGCTCGACCGCCGCATGGCGCAGATCGCCGAGGATCGCGACCGGGAAGCGCGGCTGTTGGCCGATGCGGAGGGAACGCTCGCCCGGCTCGACGCCGAACGCGCGACGCTTGAGCGCGAGACGGGCGCATCGACCGAACGCCGCGCCGGCGCGGATGCGCGCGTCGCAGCCGCCGGCGCCGTGCTCGATGCGACCGAACGGGAGCTTGGCGAGCGGACCGCAGCGCTTGCCGAAATGACGGCGCAACGCAGCCAGCTCGAAGGGGCGATCCGCGAGCGCCAGGAGCGGCGTCGCCGGATCGAGGCCGAGCTTTCCGGCGTCACCGCGGAACTCACCCAGTTGATGGCCGGCGCTGCGGTCGCCGTCGATCTCGCCGGCCTTGCCGCCGCGGCCGAGGCGGCGCAGACGGCGCTCGCCGAGGCGGAAGCCGCCGCGCTGCAGGCGGAAGCCGCCCATTCCGCCGCACGCCAGAATCTCGATCTTGTCCGCCAGCCGCTCGCCGAAGCGGAGCGCCGGGCGCACCGCCTGGAAACGGAGGCGCGGACGCTCGCCAAGCTCCTCCGCGTCGACGCCAAGCAGCTGTGGCCGCCGGTGATCGACCTCCTGAGCGTGGAGAAGGGCTATGAGACCGCGCTGGGCGCAGCGCTCGGCGACGACCTCAACGCGCCGATCGAACCGACCGCGCCGATGCGCTGGGGGCTCGCCTCGCCGGGCGAGGCGGCGGACCCGCCCCTCCCGGACGGCGTCGAGGCGCTCGCGCAGCACGTGGTCGCGGCGCCGCAGGAATTGCAGCGGCGGCTCGCGCAGATCGGCGTCGTCGAGCGCGCCGATGGCGAGGCTCTGGCCCAGCGATTGAAGGTCGGCCAGCGCCTCATTTCGCGCGAGGGCGACCTGTGGCGCTGGGACGGGTTCGCCGTCGCCGCGCATGCGCCGACCGGCGCCGCCCGGCGGCTCGCCGAAGCCAACCGGCTCGCGGACATCGAAAGCGAGCTGGAGGGCGCGCGCGCCGCGGTGCAGGCATGTCGCGACACCGCGAACGCGGCGCAAGCGGACGTGGCCGCGGCGGCGAGCGCGGAGTCCGCAAACCGCAACCGCTGGCGCGAGCTGCAACGCGAGGCGGCGACCGCGCGCGAGCGCCACGCCGCAGCCGAGCGCGAGCTCAACCGGCTGACCGCCCGCCGCTCCGCCCTCGAGGAGGCGCAGTCCCGCCTGACCGCCGCGCAGGAGGAGGCCCGCGCCGCCGCCGAGGAAGCCGAGGCGGCGCTTTCCGGTCAAAGCCCGACCGACGAATTGGAGGCGGCGCTGGCGGTGGTCCGCGCCAAAGCCGCACAGGAGCGCGCGGAACTCGCCGAGGCGCGCGCCGAAGCCCAGGCGCTCGCGCGCGAGATCGAGCTGACGGCCCGGCGGCTCGGCGCGCTCCAGGGCGATGGCGAGGCCTGGCGCGCCCGCAAGGACGGCGCCGCAGGGCAGATCGCAACGCTCGATGCGCGCCTGGCGGAAACGGCCCTGGAACGCGAAAGCCTCGCCGATGCGCCGAATACATTCGCCGAGAAGCGGCGCGCGCTGATCGGCGAGATCGAACACGCCGAGGCGGAGCGTCGGAATGCGGCCGACGCGCTCGTCGAAGGAGACGCCGCGCTCGCCGAAGCGGACAAGGCCGCCCATGCCGCGCTCGAAGCGATGGCGCTCGCCCGCGCGGAGGCGGCGCGCTCCGAAGAACGCCACAAGGGAGCGGCGCGCCGGCGCGACGAAGTCGCGCGCGAGATCGCCGAGATGCTCGAAGTCCAGCCGGCCGAACTGCCGGCCCTCGCCGAACTCGCGCCGGACGCCGCGCTGCCGGAACTCGCCGAGATCGAGGAGCGGCTGGAACGGCTGCGGCGCGAGCGCGAGCGGCTCGGCGCGGTCAATCTGCGCGCCGACGACGAACTGCGCGAGGTCGAGGCCCAGCATGCGACGCTCACGAGCGAGCGCGAGGACCTCGTGGCCGCCATCAAGCAGCTGCGGCAAGGCATCCAGACCCTCAACCGCGAGGCCCGCGAGCGGCTGATCGCCTCGTTCGAGACGGTGAACGGGCATTTCCAGCGGCTGTTCACCGACCTGTTCGGCGGCGGAACGGCCGAACTCCAGCTGGTCGAGAGCGAGGACCCGCTCGAAGCCGGCCTGGACATCCTGGCGAAGCCCCCGGGCAAAAAGCCGGCGACCTTATCGCTGCTCTCCGGCGGCGAACAGGCCCTCACCGCGCTCGCGCTGATCTTCGCCGTGTTCCTCACCAATCCAGCGCCCATCTGCGTGCTCGACGAGGTCGACGCGCCGCTCGACGACCAGAACGTCGATCGCTTCTGCAATCTGCTCGACGAGATGGCGCGGTCGACCGAAACCCGCTTTCTCATCATCACCCACAACCCGATCACCATGGCGCGGATGAATCGCCTGTTCGGGGTGACGATGGCCGAGCGCGGCGTTTCCCAGCTCGTCTCGGTCGATCTCGAGAATGCGGTGGCGCTCGACGCGGCGGAGTAGCGCCCACCCCCGGGCGTAAGACGCAAGCCATTTGAAAATCGATAGTTTTCGGTCAACTAACCGTCATCGATCTTACCTTTCAGTGCGCGTTCAGCTTGGCCGGACTATATCGGCGGGCGGGTGACGCAGCACTCTGGCGTGCGAGTAAAAGCGCCAGGAAATCAGGAGAGTAAAGTCGTGATGTTGAGTAAACTGGCAGTGGCCGCAGCGGCGGCGGCGATGCTTGTGGTCGTGAGCGTGCCGGCCGATGCACAGCGAGGCGGCGGAGGTCCCGGCGGAGGCGGCATGCGCGGCGGCGGCGGCGGCGCAGGCTTCAGCGGCGGGGGAATGCGCGCGGGCGGCTTCGGCGGCGGCGGCATGCGCGCCGGAGGCTTCGGCGGCAGTTTCCGTGAAGGCGGAATTCGGCGGAATGCGCGCCGGCGGCTTCGGTGGCGGGCCCCGTCTGGGTGGCGGCGGCTTCTACCGCGGGGGCGGCGGGTTCCGCGGCGCTCCGATTGTCGCCCGGGGCTATGGCTATCGCGGCGGGTTCTATCGCGGCGGACGCGGGTTTTACGGGGCGCCGGTCCTTGCCCGCGGCTATGGGTACCGCGGCTATGGTTACCGCCGCGGTATCTATCGCAACGCCTATTGGCGCGGCGGTTACTGGCGGCGGCCCATCGTGGGGGTCGGGTTCTACGGCGCCGGGTCGTGCTGGCGCTGGCGCGTCACCCCGTGGGGCTGGCGGCGGGTCAATGTCTGCGGCTATCCCTACGCCGGCTGGGGCGGCTACCCACTGGCCTATGGACGGTGGTGAACCGAGCAGGGACGCAAGTCCGCTCTCGTGGAAAGCCCCGGTTTTCGCCGGGGCTTTTTTCATTTATGTCCAACCGGTTCCGCCAACGAAACTGATCAATCAGCGGCCGGCCTCGTTGCCTGTCGGAGGCCAAAGGAGCATTGAACCCGACCGCATTCGTTGGCGGGTCCACGCAGACCTGCTTAGGTTCGGGACACGGGTGTCGCCAGCCTGTTGTTGTCATCGTCCGCGCAGGCGGACGATCCAGTAAACCCGGTTCTCTCGCATTCCTGACAGCATCCGCCGCCTGCGAGGCGCCCCGCGCGTCAGCGAGGAGCGGTCGAAGGCGAGCTGACGCTGGGAACTACAAGGACTTGTCGACCTACCACGTATAGCGGACTTTCGCATAACCGGCATAGGTCTGCGAGTGTCCGGCTAACTCGCTGTCGAATCTTGCGGCAAGCGAGAGCCCATTCCTCAAGCTGATCTCCGCGTTAGCTGAGGAGAGAAAGGAATCGCGTGCCGGCGAAGCGCCGATCACGGTGAAGCTCGATCCAGGGACCGACTGGAACATGGCGGTAATGCTCGGGTCGGACCAGTTATCGTTCGCCCAGGCGGCGCGGGTGCGCAACGAGAGCGCCGCGTCGTCGCCGAGCAAGATGGTCTGGTCGAACCAGGCACCGAGCTCGGTGCGGGTCGTATCCGTCGTGCGCGCTTGATAGGCAAGCCCGAAGAGCGGTGAGCCGCTCTCGTTGTACGAAGGCGTGTAGAAGGCCTGCGCCTGCAGCGCGCCGTAGGGGGTGAACCCAAATCCCGGCAAGCCGAATACACCGGGAAGGGCGAACCGATATCCGCCCTCGATCCGGCCGGCGATGTTGTTGGCGGAGAAATCGGCCGTGAGATAGTCAAAGTTCACGAGGCTTAGAATCCGGTCGGTCGAGACGTGGTGCCAAGCGTAGGCGAACGCAGCCGAGAGATAGGCCGCGTCGAAACGCGTCAAGCCGTAGATGGCCGCCTGAAACATGTCGGAGCGCCCGCTGCCGAAAGCCTCGGCCAAGCCAAACTTGGTGCCGCCGCCCGCCAGCGCGAAGCCGACCAAGGTATCGGGCATGATGCGGTAGTCGAGGCCGGTGGCGAAGCCATATCCACGCACAGTTCGGTCGTGGCTCCCGATCACCTCGTTGCCGTCGGCCTCATTCTGGCCGCCATAGCCTGCGGCCCAGATGTTCCAGCGGCGATCGGACGTGGCCCCGTGCACCGCCTTGTAGACCGGTTCCTTGTAGATAAGCGGATGCCGCGATGGCGGCGGAACGAAGCGGCTCTCGCCAAATTGACCGAATGGACTGGTCACCAGCGACAGGAACGAGTTCATCGACTGGATCCCTGCCTGCGCAGCTCCGGTGCCCAGCTCTCCGTTGAGCTGCATCAACACGGCCTCGAGCTCACTAGGCGACAGGAAAAGAAGGAGATCGAGAAATCCCGGCGGCAGCGCGTTCGGATTCAAGGCGGCGGCGACCCCGCCTGCGTTGCCTGGGATCGTGGGCGGCAGCACGTCTATAGGCGGCAGTATGACTCCGGCCGCCGCTCCCGTCGTACAAACATTAATGACGTTGGTGTCGAGCGTAACCGCACCGTTTTGCGCCAAAGCGGAACCGCAGTTGATCGTGGCGCCAGTTTGCAAAGTAATGCTTGAAAGCGCGAGGATCTCGCCGGCGAATGCGGTGCTCGTGCCGAGTGTGGCGGAACTGCCGACCCTGAAAAACACATTGCCGCCGTTCGCGCCGTTGATGAGCTGGATTGCCGAAGCGCTCGCAGTCGTCAGCGTGCTTCCGATGTTGAAGATAAAGACCGAGTTGGGATTTCCTTGCCCGTTCAGCGTGAGTGTCCCGGTCAACTGGGCCGACGTATTGAAGCCGTATACGCCCGCTGTAAGGGTCCTGTTTCCAAGATCCTGACCGGTCAGGTTCGCCGTAATGGGCCTGCCCGCCAAAACATTGTAAGCGGTCACGTTGTCCGATTGAGCCTGCAAGGCGACCGCATCGCCTGCATGGATCGTAAACGGGGGTGTCACGATTCCGGGCGGAAAGCCAACGATCGCGGTGCCGGGCCACACGCCGACATTTCCATTGATCACGCTCGACCCGGTGTTGGTGACCGTTGAGCCCGCTAGGACTCCGAAGGTCACGGCCGTCCCCAGGGAGGTCCCTTGAGCATGGCTGGGAGACGTTCCCGCCGCTGCCAACAGAGCGAGCGCCGCAAAGGCGGTGGCAGCGACATTTCGGGAAAGTCGTCGCTTTCCGATGGGGGTGTCCGGGATGTATTTCGGTCGAAGGCCGGCCACTGGCGCCAACCCGGCCGCCAAAGCGCGCTGAGCAACCCCACCACGAAGCAGGCGCGTGAAAGCAGAGTGCTTCGAATACATTTCCCCCTCCGTAACTCTACTTGTTATACACGCATTAGGTGGTAGGCCTTCCAAACGTAGAATTCGTGTAATTACGTACTGTAAAGCTTTAGGTTGTTTCTGTTGCGTCAGAGCAACAGGTCGTTGAAAGGAGCGACAACGATGTGGGGTCGAGCTGGTCCGCTCCCTCCCCCGCTTGCGGGGGAGGGTTGGGGAGGGGTGGATACGCGGATCAGGCTCGCGTATGACAAGTCTCTCGTTCGTCAGCCGGCATAACGCGGTTTGCACGAACGACATTGCGAAGCGGATTTCGGGGGGTGCGATGTTCACCAGGTTCACGGTTGCGGCGGCGCTCGCAGCCACGCTCATCACGAGCGGAGTCATCGACGTGCGCGCCGACGAAGACGTGAGCTTCCGCCGCGCTCCCGCCTACCGCGGCCGGGCGGTCTATCGCGAGGAGTTTGAACGGCCGTATTGGTGGCACTTCGGCTACCGGCCTTACCGCGGGGTCATGCCCTTTGGCGTAGAACCCCGCTCTGCGGCGCCGCGCGTCGACGTGTCGTGCTGGGCTTGGCGGCCGTCTTTGTTGGGGGGCTGGCGGAAGGAGTGGGTGTGTGGGCTGTGGTGAGGCGCGCCGCCCGACCGCTCCCGCAAACCCGATGCCGGCCGGATCGCTCCGGCGGCCTCGTCGTACGGCGGGCGACCGGGCCTGAACGCCGGGCGCAGTTGTCGCGGTGACCTATCCGGAGTATCTGGGCAGCCCGCGTCGCCTCGCGCCGCGGGCTGTCGCATTTGCGCCCGCATCCCTCAAGGAGCGCCCAATGTCCACCACCGGCTGGATCGTGCTTGGATTGATCGTCGTCGCCGCGTTGTGGGTCGTGATGATCTACAACGGACTTGTTTCGATGCGGCAACGCGTGAACCAGGCCTTCGCCGACATCGATGTTCAGCTCAAGCAGCGGCACGACCTCATCCCCAATCTCGTCGAGACGGTGAAGGGCTATGCGACCCATGAGCGTGGGACGCTGGAAGCCGTCGTCCAGGCCCGCAATGCCGCGATCGCGGCGAGCGGGCCGGCCGCGCAGGCCGCCGCCGAGAACCAGCTCACCGGCGCGCTGCGCCAGCTGTTTGCGCTGTCGGAGGCCTATCCGGACCTCAAGGCCAACACCAATTTCCAGCAGCTGCAGACCGAGCTGTCGGACATCGAGAACAAGCTCGCCGCCGCGCGCCGCTTCTTCAACAATGCGGTGAGCGAATACAATGCCGGCATCCAGCAGTTCCCGGCGGCGCTGTTCGCCGTCCCGCTCGGCTTCCGCGAGCATCAGTTCTTCGACGTCGGCGAGGAGCGCAAGTCGCTCGAACAGGCGCCGCAGGTGAAGTTTTGACCCTCGGGCGCTAGCTGGGCCCGCACCTGCGTCGCACCGCTCTGCGCTTGCGCTGCGCGGCGTGCGGGAGAAGCGCCTTCATAGTCGGTCGGTAAAGGCGTCGTAATGGCCGCTTACGGGCTCTACACGCATATCCAATCCAACAAGCGCCGTTCGATCGCGCTGCTGGCCGGCTTGTTCCTGCTCGTCTATCTGCTCGTCTATGCCGGCGCGCTGGCGGGCGAGGCGCTGTCCGGCGACGCCTCGCTGCAATGGCTGCTGCAGCGCGGCGTGGCGCGATTTTCTCACGGCCGCGCCGTGGGCGACGGTCGGCACGGCCGTGTGGATCGTCATCGCCTATTATTTCCATCAGAGCATCATCGACGCCGTGACCGGCGGGCGCGAGGTGACCCGCAAGGAGGAGCCGCGCCTCTACAATCTGCTGGAAAACCTGTGCATCTCGCGCGGCATTCCGATGCCGAAGCTGAAGGTGATGCAAAGCGACGCGCTCAACGCCTTCGCCACCGGGATGAACGAGAAGCAATACGCGATCACCGTGACGACCGGGCTGCTCGCCCGGCTCGACGACGCCGAGCTCGAAGCGGTTCTCGCCCACGAACTGACGCATGTCCGCAATGGCGACGTCCGCATGATGGTGATCGCCGTGATCATCGCCGGCGTCATCGCCTTCTTCGCCGAACTCCTGTTCCGGATGTGGTTCAACAGCGGTTTCGGCTGGCGCAGCCGGCGCTCGGATGACGGCGATGGCGGCGGCCGCGGCAAGGGCGGCGCTGGCGCCGCCCTCGTCATCGCAGCCGTGCTGATCGCGCTCGCCTGGGCCCTGTCCGCGATGATCCGTTTCGCGCTCTCGCGCTCGCGCGAATTCCTCGCCGACGCCGGATCGGTCGAACTGACCAAGAACCCGGACGCGATGATCTCGGCCCTGCGCAAGATCGAGGGCCGCGGCGAACTCGAAGGCGCGACCTCCGCCGTCATGGAAATGTGCGTCGACAATCCGCGGTCGGGTTTCGCCGACCTGTTCGCGACCCATCCCTCGATCGACAGCCGCGTCGCGGCGCTCGTCAAATTCGCCGGCGGCCATGACCCCGGCCCGATCGCGCTGCCTGCGCCGGGACCGGACGAAAATCCCGCGCCCGACCCTGGACAATTTCCGGACGGCTCGGCCGAACCCGCCCCGCCCCCGGCCGGGCCGTGGTCGAGCGGCGCGGACGCTCCGCCGGGCGCTCCGGTCCCGCCGCTGCCCGGCCCCTGGGGCCCGCGTCGGTAGCGCTGCGTTCCCGCGATGGGAACCGATCTGTTCGTAAAGACACGATCGCGCAGAGCCGGCTCCGGGCGGACTTAGGCCGGACCGGTCGTCGGTCTACTCGGCGCCCAGGCTCTCGCGCAGCCGGAGAACTTGCGGGCGGAGTTGTTCGCATGAAAGCTCGCGCTCGAAGCGCAGCACGTCCTCGCGCACCGGTCCGGCCCGCAGCCGCGCCAGCCTTTCCTGGTCCTGCTTGCAGGGGTTGGATCGGTCCGCCGAGACTTTCCCGTCCTGTTGCGGCGTCGCGCCTGCCTCCGTCCCCTTGACCTTCAATTCCTCGTCGCGCCTGAGCGGCGCAGCATTCTGCGGCGCGCGGGCGGCGCCCTGGCCTTGCAGCGGCGCGGCGGGTGCGACAGCCGTTCTGTCCGGCGCCGCCGGCCCAAAGCCGACGACGCTTTCGCGCAGCCTTACGACCTGCGGGCGGAGCCGCTCGCAGGCAAGCTCACGCTCGAAGCGGATCACCTGGTCCGGCGCCGGATCGGCGCGCAGACGCGCCAGCCGTTCCTGGTCCCGCTTGCAGGGATCGACGACGATGCCCGGAGCGGCGGACGGCTGAGCGGCGCCCGCCTCCTCGGCCGGCTTCACCTCGAGCTTTGCGCGCTGGTCCTTCTGTTGCGGCGGCGTTTTCTTGACCGCCGCGCCGCTGTCCTCGCGGCCGCGCGGGTCGCGCGTCGCAATGACGGGCGGCAGCGCTTTTTCGCCGGTCTGACCGAGCTTGCCGAGTTGCGCGCGGGCGAGGCCTGCGTAATAGCCGGTGCTGTGCGCCTGCAGAAACAACTCCCAGGCCTCCTGCGTGCCGATGCGTTCGGCGAACTCGTAATCGCGCTGGATGTCGTATTTGGTGTCGACCGAACCCGCCTTCGCTGCAACGGGCTGCGGCGGATCGGGAGGCCGCACCAGCGAGATCGTGGTTCCGCCGAGCGAACCGTACACGAACGGCTCCTGCCGGTTCGCGGTGGCTTTCATGACCTCGTCCCGAACGCGGCCGAAGGCGATCCTGATGTCGAGGCCGGGTTCGGTGAGGTATTTCATCAGGGCGGTGGTGAACGGACTGTTCGGCCCGGCGCCGTCATAGGAGACGGACCCGGCCTTGGCCGCGTAGGCGATGAGCGTATTGCCGGTGCTGGGTTCGACGGTCGCGAGGCCGCCCGTCACCGCCCGCGCCGCGAATGCGCGCTGCATCCGGCGAATGAACGGGTTGTCGCGGCACGCATCGAGAATGATGAGGCGCAATTGCTTGACCGGTTCGACCGCCAGGATGAGGCGCTCGAGGGAGATCGCTTCGTCGTCGGCGTCGTAGTCGCTGCGAAGCTTCGCATCCACCGGGATCAGATAGTTGGAGCCGCGGATCTCGATGCCGTGCCCGGCGAAATACACGACCGCGATATCGGCGTCGCGCGCCGTGAACATGAAGTCGCGGACCGCCCGCTTGAACTCCACGACTCCGAGATCGCTGCGCAACTCGACCACGTCGAAGCCCGCCTTGACGAACAGGTTCGCCATCGCCGTCGCATCGTTGACGGTGTTCGACAGGCCGGCGGCGTTTTGATAGGCGGCGTTGCCGACCACGAGCGCGACGCGCCTTTCCGCCCAGGCGCTGTGCGGCGCGGCGAGCGCGAGAACGAGGCTCGCCAGGCCGAAAAGGGCGGAGAGCAGGCGTCTGTGCATCGTGCCTCCTGCAGCGCTCCGGTGGTCACCGATTACGCTTGTACTTACGCGTTACGCGCGGGCGCGGCCGGCGGCCGCTTTCGGTCACCGTGACCTTGATCGGCTTGGACAGCACCGGCGGATCGTGCGGGACATGGTTTTCATCGCCGAGCAGCAACTGCAGCGTATGCTCGCCGAGCGGAAGCGTGACCTTGGCCTCGGTCTGACCGGCGCCGAAATGCAGATGGTTGAAGTCGTTCGGGATCGGCCGCGTGAGCGTCGGCACGGGCGTGTCGATCAAAAGATGGTGATGCCCGGTATTGGGTTTCGCGACCCCCGCCGGCGCCACGCCCATATTGACGAGGCCGAAGCGGATGACCGGCGTGCGCGACACATAGGCGCCGTTGGTCGGATACACGAAATACACCTTCGCGTCCGCCGGCGACGTATTCCGGCGCGGCGGCGGCGGCTCTGCTGACGCTGTCGCGGGCGGCGGGGCTGGTTCGGCGACCCGCACACGAATGCGCGGAGAGGAGAGCGGCGGCGAATGCGGGACGTGGTCCTTGTCGGCGAACAGAAGCTGCAGCGTGTGCTCGCCCGGCGTCAGCGTGACTTCGGCCTCGGTCTGCCCCGCGCCGTAATGCAAATGGTTGAAGTCGTTCGGAATGGGTTTGTCGAGCGGCGGCAGATCGGTATCGATCAGCAGATGGTGGTGGCCCGCATTCGCGCGGTCCGAGCCCGCCGGAGCGACGCCCATTCCACGCAGCCCGAAGTGAATGGTCGCATTGGTCGGAATCGTGTCGCCGTCCTTTACGTCGACGAAATACACTTGCGCGCCGGGAGGCGACGGCGTGGGTCCCCCCTGGCCGCTCTGCGCATGAACCGCGCCGCAAAACGCGCCCACAAATAAAATCGTCAGCAGCAACTTGTTTGGCAACACGGCCATCCTCCGGCGAATGCATTGCACCATCATGTCCGACCCGAATTCCCATCTGTGGCGGCCGACGACCCGGCGCCCGACGCACTTCAATCACGTTCGCTCCGGTCCGCCAACAAACGTTGCGCCCATGATTTCCCGGCGCGCGCACGAAACGTTGACCGATGCGTTTGATCGTTGTCCAACCTCTCCTTCGTGCATAGGATGTCGCCGCAAACAGAGGCGTAGTTCAAATGAGCCAAAGCAATGTTGCCGCCCATCACGAGGACGTCACATGCCTCCGCATTGCGCCGCGCCGCATCTGCAGCTCCTCAACTCGCGCACCTTTGCTTTTGTCGCCTATCGGTGAGCGAACAGGAAGCGGAAAATGAAGTGGCGCCTTGCACTTCTCTTTCTTTTGATTGTCGGGACAGCGACCAACCTCAGGTGGGCCTACGCCCAGCAGCAGCCGGCGGCCGGCCGGGCGAATTCCCGGGTGGCGTTGCTCATCGCCAATTCGAACTACCGCGAATCCGATGTGAAGCTGGTCAATCCGGGCAGGGACGCGCGCGCTTTCGCCGAGGAACTGCGGCGCAACGGTTTCGAGGTCACCGTCAAGGAGAATGCCGGCAAGGAGGAGATGCAACGTGCGATTGACGCGTTCGCGGCGACCGTTTCGCCCGGCGCGGCCGCCCTGTTTTTTTTCAGCGGGATCGGCATTCAGGTGAACCGCCAGAACTACCTCATTCCCACCGATGCGAGGATCTGGGCCGAACGGGACGCGCAACAGGACGGGATCAGCGTTGAAAAGATTCTCGGGCAAGTGCATGCGAAGGGCGCGAAGGTCGTGTTTCTGGTCGTCGACGCATCGCGCAAGAACCCGTTTGAACGGCGCTTCCGCGCCTATTCCGCCGGCCTCTCGGCGACCGCCGTTCCGGAGGGCACGGTCGCGATCAGCAGCGCGTCGCTGGACAAGGTGCATGACGACGTCGACAGCAATCCGAGCCTGTTCATGGGCGAACTCCTGAAGGAAATGCGTGCGCCCGCACCGGCGACCGCCGAGCAGATTTTTCTCCGCACCCGCAACGCAGTTGCGCGCGCCTCGAACGGCGAACGCGTGCCCTGGATATCATCGTCCCTCATCGAGGATTTCTACTTCCGCCCGCTCGGCGCCGCGGCGACCCCGCCCGCCCCGGCGGAGCCGCTGCCCGCACGCAAGGCCGAGCAGCGCGCGGAGCCGTCGTCCACACGCAAGGCCGAGGAGCCGGCGGCCCCGGCGACGGCCGGACAGGCGCCGTCGAGCGGCAGCATGCCGGGGGAGACGTTCCGCGACTGCGCGGAATGTCCCGAGATGGTCGTGATCCCGGCCGGCGAGTTCGACATGGGCTCGAACGACAGCGCGATGGAAAAGCCTGTCCGACGGGTGACGATCGATCGGCCGATCGCGATCGGCCGTCGCGAGATCACGTTCGCCGAATGGGATCAATGCGTCGCCGCGGGCGCCTGCAAGTATCGGCCCGAGGATCGGGGCTGGGGACGCGGGGAACAACCGGTCGTCGATGTGAGCTGGGACGACGCCAAGACTTACCTCGCCTGGCTGTCGCAGAAGACCGGACAGCGCTATCGCCTGCCGACCGAGGCCGAATGGGAATATGCCGCGCGCGCTGGCACCACGTCGCCCTTCTGGTGGGGGCGCGACGGCGGTAACGGCCTCGCCAATTGCGACGGCTGCGGTGCGCCGGGCGGCGCATCGAAGACGGCGCCCGCCGGCTCGTTCCGGCCGAACGCGTTCGGCCTGTACGACACCGCCGGCAATGCGGCCGAATGGGTGGAGGATTGCTGGAACGACAGCTATCGCGGCGCGCCGAAAGACGGCTCCGCCTGGACCGCCGGCCAATGCGCGCTGCGCGTGCTGCGCGGCGGCGCGTTCGGCAATAAAGCCGTCGCGGTCCGCTCCGCCGCCCGCTTCCGCTACGACAAGGACGTGCGCTATTTCGCCAACGGCTTTCGCGCCGCACGCGATCTTTGATCCGCCCCCTTCGCGACCGTCCACACCGACTGCGCCGGCCGAGGACCCCTGCTGGGGAGACGACGCCGGGCGCGCAAAGCACGGCGGCGTCGCATCCGTTCTTTTCTCGATCTCCGAGGCGATCTGATCTACGGCGCGGGCTTTTCGTCGATGATCCAGCCGACCTTTGCGATCGGGGCTTCCATCCGGTATTTCAGGCCCGTCTGCGCATACTCGATCTTGTGCTTGCCGATGCGCCGCATCGTATCCTCGATGATCTTGCGCCCGTAGCCGGTGCGAGTCGGCACGCCCACGGCGGGTCCGCCGCTCTCCTCCCAGGACAGAAAGAACTGCGCGGGGCTGTCGTCTCGGCCGTCCTCCTGGCCAACCCGCCAGCGCACGTCCACGCGGCCGGCGGGAACGGACAGCGCGCCGTATTTGACCGCATTGGTGGTCAGCTCGTGCAGCAGCAGCGCGAAGCTCTGCGCCGCCTTCTGCCGCACCATCACGTCGATCCCCTCGAGGCTGACGCGGTCGGCGAAGGCCGAGGTCTCCGCGGCGAGGATTTGCCGAAGCGGAGCGCCGCGCCATTCCTGCTCGGTCATCATCGTATAGGCGCGGCCGAGCGATTGAAGCCGGTCGATGAACACCTCGCGGGTCTCCACCAGCGGGCGGTTTCCGCTAAGGCTGTGCAGCGCCACCGATTGGACGACGGCGAACAGGTTCTGGATGCGATGATTGAGTTCGCCGATCAGCAGGCGCTGCCGCTCTTCGATGCGCTTGCGCTCGCTGATGTCGACCAGCACGACGAGCACGAGGTCGCGCCCCTCGGACTTCACCGGCTTGAGCGCGATCTCGACCGGTATTTCATTGCCGTCCCGACGCCGCGCCCACAGATCGCGCCCCATCCCCATGGGGCGCTCCCGCGGCCCGCGCGCAAACGCCCGAAGCATGTCCGAATGCTGGACGCGAAACCGTTCGGGCACCAGGGTGTCGACCGGTTGGTCGAGCAGTTCGTCGCGGCCATAGCCGAGCATCCGTTCCGCGTACTCGTTCATGAAAACGATCCGCGCCTCGGCGTCGATCACGAGCAGGCCATTCGGCGAGGATTCGAGCAGCGTATAAAAGACGTCGTGCGACAGACGCATGTCAGGCCGATGGTTGCAGCCGAGCTATTGCAGGATCCCTACCCAGGTGACGGAACCGTCGCATGAGCAAACCACGGGCCGGCCTGTCGGATTGCAGTCTCGATGGCGCCGCCCGTCCACCCGAAAACTCTGTGAAGACGCGCGTAGAAAGGCGAGAGGTGACCCGTGGCCCCCTCAATTGTCAAGAACGCGCATTAAGCAAACGTTCAGCACGATTAACGGCCAGACGCGCGTCCCCGTCATGTCGCCCGTACCCGGCCCCGCTCAGCTCTCGACGAAATCCCCGCAGCGCTGCACCGTGTCATTCGCCCCCCATGGCATGATCGGCACGCTCGAGGTCGAGTTTTTCGGCGAGCCCTCGATCAAGCGATCAGAATAAACCATATACACCAGAACGTTACGCTTCGGGTCGCAGCCGCGCACGATCTGCATTTTCTTGAAGAAGAGCGACCGCCTTTGGCGGAACATGTCTTCGCCTTGGCCGAATTTCTGCTTGAACCGAATCGGTCCAACCTGCCGGCAAGCCAGTGAGATGTCCGATACCTCCTCGGCGACGCCCAGCCATCCCTTGATGCCGCCGCGCTCCGGCACCGTGAAGTGGCAGGCGACGCCCTCTACGTCCGGATCATCGAGGCCATAGGTGGCAAGTTTGTCGTTGGGCGTGAGCAGGTTGAAAACCGTCGAGCGGCGGAAGATCAGATCAGGCTCGTCGGCCGCACGGACGGCCTCTACTCCAGCCAAGACAAGAACGAGGGCCAGCAGCAGCACTGGTCGCCCTGCCCCGACTATCCACCGCAACGCCTTGGTTCGCATGCAATCGGCTCCGTCAGTCTCATGAGTTATCGGCGCGTTCGAGAAGGTCAGATAATGCGCTGTGAAGGCAAGTTGAAGCGCTCAGTTGCAATTGTTCGTAGGGAAACGAACGGCCGCGGCGCCGACCGGCCTTCCGACCAGGATACCTGCATACTATTCCGGTCGGAACTTTCCTTGCCCCCGGTGCTTTTTCGGCCAGGGTCGACCTTTATACCCCGACCCGAGGAGGCAGCGATGGGCAATATCATTTACATTGTTGGACTGATTGTAATCGTCTTGGCGATTCTCTCCTTCTTCGGCTTGCGCTGAATGCCCCCGCGGGCGAGCGTCCCAGTCACACAGAGAGCGTTGTTCGCCCGCTTTTTCGCGGGCGATGACGCGAGGAGGTTAATCGATCCACGCGGCAGAGGCTCTCCCTGAGCGGAGCGCCATGAAAAGCCGACCGGAACTGGCCGCGGGTGCTGAATGATGATTGTGGAGGCGGACGGCCAATCAACCCGTCCTCAGCCTCCGCACGTCTTCGCAGGGATCAATAATAGTACTGCTGCCGGGCATAAACTTGGCCGCCGTAGCCGCCATAATAGCCCGGTCCGCCAAATCCGAAGAAGGGCACATTCCTGCGGGTCGCATAGTTGGACGGTTGTTGCCGCCTTTTCTTGACCGTCCGCCGAACAGCCGGTTTGTTCGAACGCTCGGCTTTCGCCTTCGGCTGTTCGCTTGGCTCCGCGGACGATTGTTCGGCCGGTTTCGACGGGGACTCTTCGATCGCCTTGCTCGGCGCTGCGGGCGGAGCAGCAGCCAGCGCGAAGGGCGTCTCGCCGGCAAGCGTGTCGCCCCCCAGACCATCGGTGGCGGCGCCGTCAGTGACGGCGCTCGGCGCGGCCGCGCGCGTGCCGATGCTCGGAAGCGTCATTTTCGCAGCGGGAGAGCGGAGTCGCGTGCGGCTGGCCGGTTCGACCGCCTCAGGAGCGGCGGCCGGCGCGGCTGCGGTCGCATAGACGGGCACATGTGTGCTGGCGCTTGTGCTGGCGCTATCGTACGGCGCTTCCTCGGTGACGGTCGTCGGACGGAGAAAGTCTGTCACGACATTGTGAGCCGCGACCGCGCAAACAATTCCTACCGCAAAACCACCAACGGCAAGCGTGACCGGAATTGTGCGACGGGGACGCGCCTGCTCAGGCCACAGGGAATAATTGGAGCGGTACCGTTTAGACATACTTAGTCCCCCTGCCGAGTCAGCAACGCGACAGAACCGTAACGCCGCACCTGCTACAGGGTTCCCGTTCGCAGATGATTCTTTGTGCATCCTGAGATTGAATTGGTTCGATGACGGCGCTTCTTTTTTGGTTGACGGCGCTTCGTTGATGACCGGGACTTTTCGCTTTGCGATAAACCTGAAACCTTAAGAGATTGGATAGATGCGATGCGCGGCGCGTGAGCCGCGCCGAAACACGCGACCTGGCGGATGATCGAGGAGCAGCTTCAGCCTACCCTCGACGCGAACAATGTCGCACTTACACGCTGAGCGGCTTGCCCTTGTCCGGAACGATGACTTTGGTGGCGTGCCCCTTCATCTGCGCCACGAACTTGTCTGCCGTCGGATCGATGATGGGGAACGATCCGTAGTGGCAGGGAATGACGGCTTCAAGATTGAAGAAGCGCTTCACCGCGATCGCCGCGGTGCGCGCGCCCATCGTGAAGCGGTCGCCGATCGGGACCATGGCGATCTTCGGCTCGTACAGCTCCGAGATCAGCCCCATGTCGGAGAAGATGTCGGTGTCGCCCATGTGGTAGACGGTCGGCTCGCCCGCCGCCGTGACGATCACCCCGCATGGATTGCCGAGATAGATCGGAATGTCCCCCATGACGTCGCCGGAGGAGTGATCGGCCCGAACCAGCGTCATTGTGAAGCCGCCGAGATCGGTGGTGCCGCCGGTGTTCATCGGGTTGAATTTCTCGAGCCCCTTCGACACCAGCCACATGCCGAGATCGTAGTTGGCGCTCACGGTCGCGCCGGTTTTCTTCGCGATGTCGAGCGTGTCGCCGACATGGTCGGCATGGCCGTGGGTCAGGAGGATATGGCTCACATCCTTGATCGCCGCCTCCTTGTCGGAGACGAAGGCCGGATTGCCGGTGAAGAACGGGTCGATCAGCACGGCGAGGCCGTTGAAATCGAGACGGAAGGCGGAATGTCCGAACCAGGTGATCTGCATGGAAATTTCCTCGGGCTGGAGCACGCGGCGTAAACGGCCGTGCGCCGCGCATCGGCAAGAATGCGCCGCGAGGATAACCCAAACGCGGCTGCCGCCGTCAATCGGCCTCGCAGCGTCCGGCGGCGCATGCTAGGCGGGTGCATGCCCGCCGCCATCGTTCCGCTCGCCGACCTGTGCACGCTGCTGCCCCCGACCGGCGCGCTGATCGGGCTCGATCTCGGCGAGAAGACGATCGGCGTCGCCGCGAGCGACCCCGATCGGCGCCTGGCGACCGGGGTGGAGACCATCGCACGCAAGACCTTCACCGTCGACGCCGCGCGCCTGCTCGTGCTCGCGGCGGAGCGCAGGGCCGCAGGCTTCGTGCTCGGGCTGCCCATCAATATGAACGGCACCGAGGGCCCGCGCGCCCAGTCCGCGCGCGCCTTCGCCCGCAACCTGGCGCAGCGAACCGAGCTGCCGATCGGCCTGTGGGACGAGCGCCTGTCGACCGCGGCGGTCGAGCGCGACCTGATCGCGGCGGACGCCAGCCGGAAGAAGCGCAAGGCGGTGATCGACCAGCACGCCGCCATGTTCATCCTGCAGGGCGCGCTCGACCGGCTCCGGCGCGGCGAAGTGTTTTCGAGTTGAACAGAGTTTCTCTCATTTGGCCGTCATCACGGGGTCGCCAACCTGGTTGTTGTCATCGTCCGCGCAGGCGGACGATCCAGTAAGCCCGGTCTCTCTCTCGCATTCCTCACAGCATCCGCCGTGTTTGCTGGATGCTCCGCTTGCGCGGAGCATGACGGGCGGTGTGAACTGGACCGCCGGTCCAGCCCGGCGGCGACGAGGAACGGCGCATCGCCCCTCGATCACTCCGGCATCGCGCGCCTGATCAGCTGGTCGGCCTCTTCGCGGGACAGATCGCGCGCCCCATAGGTCGCGCCCGTCTGCCCGGCGAGGCGGGTGCGGGCGAACGTCGCCGCGGCCGATGCGGAGGCCGCGCGCATGGCTTCGGCTGCCGCGAGCAGCGCGAGGCGCTCCACTGCGGCGCGGGCGGCGAATTCGCCGGCGGGGCTGCCGAAGGCCTGCTCGATGAAGCCGGCCGCCGCCGCCGCGCCCGGCAGATCGGCGGTCGCCTTGCCGAGGTCGGCCACCACCGAGAGAAACGCCTCGCGATCCTGGGCGAGCATGCGCAGCACATCGAGGCACAGCACGTTGCCGGAGCCCTCCCAGATCGTGTTGACCGGGGCTTCGCGATAGATGCGCGGCATGACTCCGTCCTCGATGAAGCCGTTGCCGCCCACGCACTCCATGGCTTCGGCGACGAAAGCGGGCGCCTGCTTGCAGATCCAGTATTTCGCGGCGGGGATCAGGAGGCGGGCGCGCGCCCGTTCGCTTTCCGTCTGGCCGGCCAGGTCGAGCGAGCGGCAAAGCCGCATGACGAGCGCGAGCGCCGCCTCCACTTCAAGCGCAAGGTCGGCCAGCACCGCCCGCATCAGCGGCTGGTCGGACAGGCGCTTGTTGAACACGCTGCGGTGGCGGGCGTGGTGGAGCGCCTGCGCCAGCGCCCCGCGCATCAGGCCGGCCGAGCCCACGGCGCAATCGGCGCGGGTGAGCTGAACGCTGGCCATGAGGGTGGCGATCCCGTCGCCCTCCCCGCCGATCCGCCGAGCGAAAGCGCCGTCGAACTCCACCTCCATCGACGCATTCGAGCGGTTGCCGAGCTTGTCCTTGAGGCGCTGGAACCGCAGCGCGTTCACCGTCCCGTCCGGCCGGAAGCGCGGAACGAGAAAGGCCGTGGAGCCGTCCTTGGTCTGCGCAAGCGCCAGGAAGGCGTCGCTCATCGGCGCCGAGACGAACCACTTGTGTCCGGTGATCGCGTAGCCGTCGTCCGTCGCCTCCGCGCGGGTGACGTTCGCCCGCACATCGGTGCCGCCCTGCCGCTCGGTCATGGCTATGCCGAGCGTCAGGCCGAACTTCTCCTCCCATGGCCGGAAGCTCGGGTCGTAGTGCCGCGTCACGACCTTCTTGATCATCTCGGCGGCGACGCCAGGCTCGCGCGCGAGCGCGGCGACTGCGGCCCGCGTCATCGTCACCGGGTTCAGGTGCCCGTTCTCGACCTGCGCCACCATGTAGCAGCGGGCCGCGCGCGCCACCTCGGCAGGGGCGTCCTCGCGGGCGCCCTCCGCCGTCCAGGTCGCGGCGTGCAGGTTCGCGCCGATGCTCTCCTTCATGAAATGATGGTAGGCGGGATGATACTCGACCACGTCGCGGCGAAAGCCCTTGGCGTCGAAGGCGTGCAGCTTGGGCAGGTTCTCGTTGGCGAACCGCGCCTGTTCGAGCATGTCGGCGGAGCCCCAGCGCCGCCCGAAGGCCGCCAGCATCAGGGCTTCGTCCGCCGCCCCGTTGGCCGCGACCGCTTCCTTGAGCGGCTCATCGCTCGCATAGAGATCGACATCGAGATAAGGGGGCGATTGGTTGAACCCCTCCTGCACAGCCATCCTGGATTCCTTCTTGTGGGCGGCAACCGCCGGCCCGTCTCGCTTGCGGGCCTTCGACGGCGCCGACCCTAGCACGAATGCGGCGACGATCGCGCCAGCCCCCGGCGCTTGACGCAGGCGTTCTTGGCGAGTCTCAACGCTGTTTCCGAGCCCTCCGGATTGGGCTAGGCTGCGGAGCATGTCGAGCACCGCAGCGGCCCCAAGGCCAATCCGGCTGCGCGGTCCGGCAAGACAATCTCGAGGTTCGCCATGCGTCACTTCATCGGACTGGGAATGCTGGTCATCGGGGCTGCGCTCATCTATGCGGGGCATTCGCACAGAAGCCGCGTGCTCGCCGCGCGCGCCGCCGCGGAAGCGCGCGGGGAACCGCCGCCGCCCGAACCGGGGCTGCGGTCGCTTGCCGTGTTCGGCGAGATCGTCCGACCCTTCATCCTGCTCTTCGTGGCTCTCCTCGCCCTCCAGTTGATCTTTGGCTATGTCGTGTTCGATGGCGGGCAGTACCTGTCCTATCTCGATCTCGCAGGCCTTCTGGTCGCCTTCTGCGCCTATGGGTACTGGCTCACGGTGAAGACCACATACCGCATGTCCGATTTCGCCGCGCCGTCCTCTAAACCGCCTGCCGAGCCCGCCCGCGACAGCGCTCCGCCCATGGTCGCGGCTCCCGTGCTCGTTCCGGCCTCCGATGCTGCGACCCGCGACTAGGGCCGAGAGGACGCGGCCGGCTTCCGCCGGTCGGGCTTACCCGCGCTGAAACGGCCGCAGCGCTCGCACGGATGGAGCCGCCCGATGGAAGGCTGGTCGCTACTGGCGATGGAGATCATGTTCAGCGGATGCGCGCTCGGTTTCGGCGTGTGGCAGCTTGTCTCGGTCCGCCGCGAGATACGGCGGCACGCCGAGCGCGCCGCCTCCGAGAAGACGCCCCCCTCCGCCTGACCGGCGGTCCGCAACCCCGTGGGCCGCGTCGGCGAACGGCCTCGAACGCCTGACCCATGCGTCAGCTCATCGACTGCGGCCGACCGGCCGGATTGCGCCCCGTTTTGGGGACAAGTTGACGAAGATGGCGCGAGCGCGCTTGCCGGACCTCTCCGGAGCGCATATACGTCGCGTTTTAATGAATGTCGCGCCCAAACCCTCGTTCGTCCTCCACCAGCGGCACTTGTTGGGGATCGACGGGCTTTCGCGCGAGGAGATCGTCGGTCTCCTCGATCTCGCCGAAGAATTCGTCCAGGTCAATCGCCAGATCGAGAAGAAGCGCTCCTCGCTGCGCGGCCGCACCCAGATCAACCTGTTCTTCGAGGTCTCGACCCGCACGCAGTCCTCCTTCGAGCTCGCCGGCAAGCGGCTCGGCGCGGACGTCATGAACATGTCGGTCGGCTCCTCCTCGATGCGCAAAGGGGAGACGCTGATCGACACCGCGATCACCCTCAACGCGATGCGGCCCGACATTCTCGTGGTGCGCCATCACGCCTCCGGCGCCGTCGCCCTGCTCTCGCGCAAGGTCGATTGCAGCGTCATCAACGCCGGCGACGGCGCGCATGAGCACCCCACCCAGGCGCTGCTCGATGCGCTCACGATCCGCCGCAACAAAGGACGGATCGAGCGGCTCACCGTCGCGATCTGCGGCGATGTCGCCCATTCGCGGGTGGCGCGCTCGAACATCATCCTGTTGAACGCGCTCGACGCGCGGGTGCGGGTGATCGCCCCGTCGACGCTGATTGCCGCCGGGCATCGAGCGGCTCGGCGTCGAGGTGTATCGCGACATGCGCGAAGGCCTGCGCGACGCCGATATCGTGATGATGCTGCGCCTGCAGCGCGAGCGCATGAACGGGTCGTTCGTGCCGTCCTCGCAGGAATATTTCGCCTATTTCGGCCTCGACGAGAAGAAGCTCGGCTACGCCAAGCCCGACGCGCTCGTGATGCATCCGGGCCCGATGAACCGCGGCGTGGAGATCAATTCGACGGTCGCCGACGGCGCGCGCTCGCTCATCCGCGAGCAGGTGGAGATGGGCGTGGCGGTGCGCATGGCCGTGCTCGAGGCCTTGTCGCGCAACCTGCCGAATGCTTGAACGGGCATTCCGGCCGCAGGGGACGGAACAAGGTTGAAAGAATGCTATCCGACCGGCGGCCGATGCTGCTCACCAATGCCCGCATTCTCGATCCGGCGCGCGATCTCGATCTGCTCGGCGACCTCCTGATCGCCGACGGCGTGATCCGCGACGTCAAGCGCGGCATCGGCGCGGCAGGCGTCCCGGAGGGCACCGAGGTGGTCGACTGCCGCGGCAAGGTGGTCGCGCCGGGCCTGATCGACCTGCGCGCCTTCATCGGCGAGCCGGGGGCCGAGCACCGCGAGACGCTCGCCTCGGCGAGCCACGCCGCGGCGGCGGGCGGCGTCACAACCATCATCTGCCAGCCCGACACGGACCCGCCGATCGACGACCCGGCGATGGTCGACTTCGTGCAGCGCCGCGCCCGCGACACCGCGATCGTTCGCGTACATCCGATGGCGGCGCTGACCAAAGGCTTGCAGGGCGAGGAGATGAGCGAGATCGGCCTGCTCAAGGCCGCCGGCGCGGTCGCCTTCACCGACGGCGCAAAGAGCGTCACCAATGCGCGGGTGATGCGCCGCGCGCTCACCTATGCGCGCGATTTCGATGCGCTGGTCGCCCACCATACCGAGGACCCCGACCTCGTCGGCGAGGGCGTGATGAACGAGGGCGAGTTCGCCGCGCGGCTCGGCCTTATCGGCGTGCCGAAGGCGGCGGAAACCATCATGCTCGAGCGCGACCTGCGGCTCGTCGCGCTGTCGCAGGCGCGCTATCACGCCGCCTCGATCACCTGCGCGGAATCGCTCGAGGTGCTCCTGCGCGGCAAGGAGTCGGGGCTCGACATCACCGCCGCCGCCTCGATCAACCATCTCGCGCTCAACGAAATGGACGTCGGCGCCTATCGCACCTTCTGCAAGGTGTCGCCGCCGCTGCGCTCGGAGGCCGACCGCATGGCGCTGGTCGCCGCGCTCGCCTCCGGCCTGATCGACGTCGTGATGTCCGACCACAATCCGCAGGACGTGGAGACCAAGCGCCTGCCCTTCGCCGAGGCCGAGCCGGGCGCGATCGGCATCGAGACCATGCTGGCGGCCGCGCTGCGCCTGGTCCATAGCGGCGACGTCAAGCTGATGGCGCTGCTCAAGGCGATGTCGAGCCGGCCGGCGGAAATCCTCGGCCTGCCGGGCGGCAACCTGCGGCCGGGCAGCCCGGCCGACGTGATCGTGGTCGATCTCGACGTGCCCTGGGTGCTTAACCGCGAGGAACTGAAATCGAAGTGCAAGAACTCGCCCTTCGACGAGGCGCGCCTGCAGGGTCGCGTGCTCCGCACCATCGTCGCCGGCCGCACGGCGTACGAGCTCGTGTGAGGGGTTGTCGCGCCGGCTTGAAAAATTCGCCACCCGCGCGCATGAAAACAAGCCGCCGGCAGCTCGTTAGCTCCTCGATCCCGCAAATGGTCGGTGACGATCTCGGTGTTTGCGCCGCGCCGCGAAGGCGACGTGCCCCGAAAGCCACAAGGCGGGCCAAACCGCGCGGGGGACGCATGAACGCGCATTGAGGGGCTCGGCTTCTCGCCATACCATCATTTCTTTGGATGACATCAACTCGACACTAACAAAAACGTGTGGTGACTGAATGATGCGCGCGCTTACGGAGGTTTCCAGCACGCGTGCGTTTCGCGCACGAATGCTCGCCGGCGCTGCGCTCGCTGCGCTGGCCGCGCCGGCGGCGCTCGTCGCGCTGACGACGAGCGCGGCGGGGCAGGAGGCGATCTGGCTCGCCAATCCGAGTTCGGGCGACTTCAACACGGATGCGAACTGGAACCCCAGCATCGTACCGACCGGCACCGCGTTCTTCGGCACGTCGAGCATCACGGACTTGTCGTTTTCCGCCGACACGACGATCGGCGGCTGGACCTTCAATCCCGGCGCGGCGGACTATACGTTCACCAATTCTTTCGTGCTCGAATTCTCAGGCGCCGGCATTGCGATCAATGGGGGCAGCGCGACTATCACGAATGACGGCGACCTTAGTTTTTTCAACGCCAGTTCGGCGGGCGCCGCGAACATCATAAACAATTGCTGCATGGCTTTCTTCGACGCCAGCACGGCCGGGCGCGCGACCATCACGAATTTTGGCGACATCTCCTTCAACCAGAGCAGCACGGCGGGGGCCGCGACTATCGAGAACAATGGCTTTCTGGAGTTCGGCGACGGCAGCACGGCCGGCCGCGCGACCATCACGAACAACGGCGCCCTCACGTTTTTCGGCACGAGCACCGCCGGCAACGCGATCATTACGAGCTCAACAATCCTCTTTTTCGTAGAGGACAGCACGGCTGGCAACGCGACCATCACGAACAACGGCTTGCTCAACTTCGACGACGCGAGCTCGGCCGGCAACGCGACCATTACGACCAACGACGGAATCGTCTTTTTCTTTGGCGTGTCGTCGGGCGGAACGGCGCGGCTGATTGCGAACGGGCTGGGCGCGGTCGATTTTTCCCCGCTCTGGTCGGACGGCACGAAGGTGGGTTCGCTCGAGGGGTCCGGCAGCTTCTTTCTCGGCTCGAAGACGATCACCGTCGGCGGCAACAACCTGTCGACCGAAGTGAGCGGCGTCATCCAGGACGGGGGCGTCTGCTGTGGTACGGGCGGCGCGATCGTCAAGGAAGGAACGGGCACGCTGACGCTCTCCGGAATCAACACCTACACCGGACCGACCACGGTCGACGGGGGCGCGCTCATCGTGAACGGCTCGATCGCGACGTCGAGCGGTCTCACGGTCGATGCCGGCGCGCTGGTCGGCGGCGTCGGCGTTCTGCCTGCGACGACGATCAACGGCGCGCTGTCGCCCGGCAATTCGATCGGCACGATCACGGTGAACGGCAATCTTACCTTCGGCGCGGGCGGCGTCTATCTCGTCGAGGTCTCGCCGACGGCCGCCGACCGCACCAACGTCACCGGCGCGGCCACGCTGAACGGCGCGGTGCTCGCGAGTTTCGCGCCGGGCAGCTACATCGCGCGGCAGTACACGATCCTGCACGCCGATGGCGGCCTCGGCGGCAGCGCTTTCGCAAGCCTCGGCGGCATCCCGGCGAACTTTGCGGCGAGCCTGAGCTACGGCGCAAACGACGTGTTCCTGAACCTGAGCGCGGCGCTCGGCCTGTCCGGCCCGCTCTCGCGCAACGAGCGCAACGTCGCCAGTGCGATCAACGGCTACTTCAACAATGGCGGCGCGCTGCCGCCCAATTTCCTGCCGCTGTTCGGGCTGACGGGCGTCAATCTCGCGAACGCGCTGACGCAGCTGTCGGGGGAAGCGGCGACCGGGGCGCAGCAGGGCGCGTTTCAGCTCACCAACCAGTTCTTCGCGCTGATGCTCGATCCGCTGGTCTATGGCGGGGCCGGCATGGTCGGCGGCGGCGGGGCCGGGTTCCCGCCGGGCGGCGGGCCGCTGCGGCTTGCCGCGGAGGAAACGCAAGCGCCCGAGATCGCGCTCGCCTACGCCATGGCGCTGAAAGCGCCGCCCGCTGCGGCCGTTCTTCCGGAGCGGCGCTGGAGCGTGTGGGCCGGCGGCTTCGGCGGGACGAACCGCACCCAGGGCGATCCCGTGGGGGTCGGCTCGCATGACCTGTCGGCGCGCGCGGGCGGCTATGCGGGCGGGCTCGACTATCGCATCGCGGCGGGAACGACGGTGGGCTTCGCGCTCGCCGGGGGCTTCACCAACTGGTCGCTCGCAAACGGGCTCGGCGGCGGCGACAGCGACGCCTTCCAGGCCGGCCTGTATGGCGTCACGCGGTCCGGGCCGGCCTATCTCGCCGGCGCGGCGAGCTTCGCCCAGCACTGGATGGCGACCGACCGGTTCGCCTTTGCGGGCGACCACCTGACCGCGCGCTTCGATGCGCAGAGCTGGGGCGGGCGGCTCGAGGGCGGCTGGCGGTTCGCCACCCTCCTCGGCGGGATTGCGCCCTATGCGGCGGTGCAGGCGCAGTCGTTCCGGACGCCGGCCTATGGCGAGACCGACGCAACGGGCGGCGGCTTCGGCCTCGCCTACAATGCGCGCAATGCGAGCGACACGCGCAGCGAGCTCGGCGCGCGCTTCGACCACAAGCTGCCGCTCGCGGACATGGCCCTGCTCGCGCTGCATGCGCGCGCGGCCTGGGCGCATGACTGGGTGAGCGACCCGGCGCTGACGGCGGTGTTCCAGGCGCTGCCGGGCGCGAGCTTCATCGTCGACGGCGCCGCCCCGGTCCCCAACGCCGCGCTGCTCTCGGCCGGCGGCGAACTGCGCTTCCTCAACGGCTGGGCGCTCGCCGCGCGCTTCGACGGCGAGTTCGCCAATCGCGCGCAGACCTATGCCGGAACCGGCACGCTCCGCTACGCGTGGTGAACGCCCTCAGCGCGGCGGAGCCGGAGCCCGGTTCGTTCCCGTCGCGAGCGGGTCCGGCAGCGGCTCGGCGAGGATCGAGCGGACGGGTTGCGGGAGGCGCAGCACGCTGCGGCCGGCTGCGGCCGCGGCATCGGCCATCGCCGCGTGTCCCTCGGCGGTCGGATGGATCGCCCCGCCATACACCGCCGACAGCACGCCCCAGGTCGCGTCATGCAGATTGCTCGGCTGCAGCGTCGCCGAGACGCCTTCCGGGAAAGTCATGGCCGCGAAGTAGCTGTCATTGGCCGTTCTGATCCAGCGTGCGCGCGGGGCGTAGGTGCGGAATTCGCTCGCGCGATAGCTGCACAGGAGCGGATCGGTTGCGCCCTCGACCGGACCGGGGGCGAAGCTCTCGCCCTTGGGCGAGAAACACTCGCGATCGAAGGCAGGGTCGCCGGCCGAGCGCGCGCAGAAACCGTGCTCGCTGAAGACGGGCTGGTGCGCATCGACGAAGGTCATCCGGTCCTTGGCGGGATCGCCGCATAGCGCGCCGCCGCTACAGGTCGCGAGCGCTTTGACCTGGGGGAGAAATCGGTTTTCGACGAACAGCGCGACGCGTTGCAGGCGCTCGCCGCTTACGCCGAAGGCGGGATGAATGTCGAACCCGTCGCGGCCGCCCGGGCACACGCCCCCCGCCGGATTGAGCGCCGGATTGCCGTAGGACACATAGACCACGCGGTCGAGGCGGCCGTCGACGAGCGGTTTGAGCGCGGCGCGCAGCTTGGCGAAGGAGGCGGGGAGCTTCGCATCGAGCACGCCTTGCGCCGCCTCGACATTCGAAATCATGCCGCTGCGCTGGAACAGCAGACGCTCCGCGCGCGCCTCGATGATGACGTCGGCGACGAGACCGGAAAAATCGATGTCGTTCGCGCCGATGGTGAGGAGCAGGAGGTCAAGACTGCGGCCTGGCATGGCCCGCTGCGCGCGCGTGACCAGATCGCGCAGGCGCGCGAGCTGGCCGGGAACCGTCGCCGGACATGACGTCGTGCCGCTCGTCCCGCAATTGAGTTCGCGGGCGCGCTGCGAACCGAACAAACCCGCTTCGATCGTGGCGCCGGTGCAGGCGAGCGGGAGGAAAGTCACCGCGATCTGCGGGTTCTCCACCGCAAGCGTGAGGGCCGCGCGCAGCTGGTAGGAATAGAGCGAGCGGTGACAGGGCGCGCTCATCCAACGGGCGGCGAGCCGCGACCATGCGACGCGATCCGCTTCCGCGCTTTGCCCCCCGCCGCAGGACTTGTCGCCCTGATAGCCGGCACGGGCCGGGCGAAAATATTCGCTCGCTCCCGTAGCGATGAACTGACGGAAACAGAAGCCTTCGTCCGCGAGCGTGATCGGCCGGTCCGGGTTCCCCTCCCCGGCGGCGACCGAATCGCCAAGCCCGGCAATGAGAAGGTCGCGCACGAGGATCTCGGCGCTCGTCCGGCTCGTCTTTCCGTTTGCCGTCACGTCGACCAGCGCGATGGTCGGCCGCCCGTGCACCACGCGTATGTTGATCGGTTCGTCGCATCCGACGGTCAGGCTGCGCGGCGACCCGTCGCCGTCGTCGAAGGTCCAGGCGCAGCTCGCCGCGGCGTCGACCGAACCGTCCAGCCTGACATCGACATGGTGATCGGCGGGAGCGAGATAGGACTCGCGAACGCCGTCGCGCACACAGTCCCCGACGACGGAGCCGGCGGAATCGATGCACAGGCGCGTGACGATGTCGCGCGCCCATCCCCGGCCGTCGGTCTCCATCGCAAGCGCCTGTTCCGCGGAAAGCGCGCTGCGCCCGCGCTGCGCCTCCACGTGACGATCGAAGTCACGCTCCTCGCGAAAAAGGCGAAAACGGTTGCGCACCCGCCACTCGATCGTGATCCCCACGGCGGGCTCGGGCAACGGCGCTGCGACCGGCGCATCCGGCGTCAGCGCGAGCTGAGCCGAAGCCGGTTGGCCGAACGAATCCAGCAAAAGCAGAGCGAAACCTGCGATGACATAACAAAGCATTCGGCGACGCATTGCGTTCTCCTGTCGCGCGCTCCGTTCTATTCAACCGCACGGCAATATCAGGGCAGAACGGTGACGGCGCGGCGATGTCGCTGCATGTGTGACGCCGAAAGGTGAACGCCGCGTCAAGCGAAGGCGCGCGCGAGGAGATGAACGCCGAGCGCGACCAGTCCGAGAAAAAAGATCACGCGAAACGCCTGCGGGTGAATGCGCATGCGCACCCATTGCCCGGCCGCCATGCCGGCGAGCGCCGGCGCGAGCGCGATGAGCGAGAGCGTGGCGAGCGAGAGCTCCAGCACGCCGTAGCGGAAAAGCCCGATCATGAGCGCGGCGGTCGTCACCGAAAAAGACAGGCCGAGCGCCTGGACCAGTTCGTCCCGGCGCAAGCCGAGCGCCTCCAGATAAGGAACCGAAGGGATCGACAGGACGCCGGTCACGGAGGCGAGGAGCCCGGTCGCTGCTCCGATCAGCGGCGCGAGCCAAACTTGGCTGCGCGCCGGCGCCTTGATGTGGAGGGGCGTGAGTCCGAGCAGGCCGTAGAGCACGAGCGCGGCGCCCACCGCCGCGAGCGCGTATCCGCTCTTGTCCGCGACGAGGAACCCGGTCGCCAAACCGGCAAGCGCGGCGAGGAAGCTTGCCAGCAGCAGCGTCCATAGTCGTCGCGTGAGCGTCGCGAGATGCGGTCCCGCGGCGGCCTGCCAGATATTGGTGACGATCGATGGGACGGTCAACAGCGCCACAGCCTGCGCCGGCGGCATGAGCAGACTGAGCAGCCCGATCGCCAGCACGGGGAGCCCAAGCCCCACAATGCCCTTGATGAATCCTGCAAACAGGAAGATGGCAAGCGTCGCGACCAGCACAAGCGAATCGTCCGGCATCTCGGCATTAAATCACGTTCCGCCGGAACAGCCATGGGCGCTGCGCCGTCTACGCTTGCCGGCCGAGCCCGCCCGTCGGACGGTTGCGCATGGACGGATCCTGACATTGAAGCTCGGCATCGAGTTCCGCGCCGGCGAGGATGACCATCGACGAGATCCACATCCACATCATGAAGCCGATCGCGGCGCCGAGCGTCCCATACGTCTTGTTGAAATTGCCGAAGTTCGAAGCGTACCAGGAGAACAAGAGGGAGGCGGCGACCCACAACAAGGCGGCCGCGACGCTGCCCCAGGATATCCAGCGCCATTTCGCGTTCTGACGACTCGGTCCGAAACGGTAGATCGCCGCGAGCGCAAGCGCGATCCCGATCAGCAGGACAGGCCAACGGCCCCATTGCAGCGCCTGCTCCATTTCCGACTCGAGCCCGACATAGCCGAGCAGGATCGGCAACACGACGACGGCGGCCAAAGCAGCAAGAATGAAGACGATGCCGAGAAAGGTGAAGGTCAGCGAGACCGCGTTGAGGAGAAAAAATCCGCGCTTCTCCTTCTCGTCGTAGACGATGTTGAGCGCGTCGAACATCGCCTTCATGCCGGAGTTCGCGCTCCACAGCGAAATGGCAAGGCTGATCAGGAACGTTGCCCCGAGCGCCGTGCCGCCTTGCGACGTGACGCGGCGCATCTGCTCGCCGACCACTTCGATCGGCGCCTCCCGGAAGGACGTCGCCGACGCGCGTGATTTGATCGGTCAGAGAGGCCGGGTCGGCGAACAGGCCGTAAATGGACACGAGCGCCGCGATCGCCGGAAAGATCGCGAGGAGCACGAAAAACGTCACTCCGCCCGCGATCGACATCACGCGGTCTTCGGTGAACCGTTCATAGACCCGCCGCAGCACTTCGAACCAGCCGCGTTCGGGCGCATTCTGCTCCGTTCCGGCGGCCACATGCTGGCCCGACGGGGAGTTTCGCCTCATCGCGGCGGCGAAAGCCGGCGGCGACGCAGCGCCGTGGACAGGCCGAGCGCCCAAAGCGAAGCAGAGCCTCGCGGCCGGAAATTGGTCGAATCCATGGGGCCCCCACTCAGCCGCACAGCGGACGCTGCTCCGGCGCTTCAGGCCGGGCAGCGTCTTGTCGCGTCAGCCGATCGTCGGCGGTCTTCCGGCTCGGACCGGGCGGGTTGCCGGTTCCCGTCGGCAGTTCGTTCGGATCGGCTTCAGAAAAACGTTCCGGCCCCGCCGCTTCGTGGACGTGCGCGTGGTCGGAGCCCGCATGCGGACGGCGACCATTCGTCCTTGTCGTGCGAAGCGCCCATCTTCTCGGCCGCGGCGGTCATTTCGCCTTCGGCCTTCTCCTTGACGGACTTCAGCTCGCCTTCGGCGCTCTCTTTGGCCGCGGCGGCGACGGCGGAGACCTTCGCGCCGATGTCGCGAACAAGCGATTGCGCGGAATCCGAGGACAGTCCCTGCTCTTCCGCCGCGCCGTTCACCTTCTCGACGATGCGCCCGCCCGCATCCTCGAGATGCTCGAACTGCTTGCGTGCGGCGCTCTTTCGCCGTCGCTTTGACGGATTCGCTCGCCTCGCCCATGAGTTCGTCTTCGCGGCGCGAGCGCGGCAGGCTCGCTCCGATGATCGCGCCGATCGCAAGACCGATCGCGCCGGCCACGAGCGGCTGCTCGCGGATCGATCTGGGAGAACGCATTCTGGGCGCGCCCCGCCTGCTCGGCGATGCCGTGGCCCGCCTGGCGCGCGCGTTCGGCCGTGCCGCGTCCGACATCGGAGGCGAGGTCGCGCATGTCGTGCGCCCGCCGGCCGATGGCTGCGGCCGTGTCGCCCGCCGCCGATGTCGCGCGACTCGACCGCTCCGGCCGCCGCGCCGTATGCGGAGGACACCGAGTCGCGGGCCGAAGCGGCGACGCTCTCTGCGCGGTCGCGCGCCGACGCCAAGGCGTCCGACGCGGACGCGCCCGCATCTTCGACGCTGTCGCGGGCGGCGTCGAAGGCGCCACGGGCGCGATCGGCGGCGCCGTATGCCGATTCGCGCAGCGCGCCTGCCGAATCACGCAGCGCGCCGGCGACCTCGCCGCTGGTCTCGCGCGCCTTGTCGGCGTAGCGATTGTCGTAATACGCCTCGTCGCTCGGAACGATCGAGGGCGAATAGGAGGATCGCGCGGCCGCGGGTCGGCGCTGACCGGCCATCAGCCAGCCGAGCCCGGCGGCGACCAAGGCGACGGGAAGCGGATTGCTTTTCACCTGGCTGCCGAGGTTGCGCACGAACTCCGAGCCGCCATGCCCGCGCGCATAGGCGAGGGCCTGATCGACGATTTGCCCGGTCGACATTCGGCAGCGCAGCTCGTCCAGCGTCGCCGCGATTTCCGCGCGATCGTTTTCCGCCTGCGATTCGAGATCTCGGGTGCTTGCCATCGAACGTTACCTCACCTGGTTGCGAGCAAAGGCCGCGTCGCTCTGCAGCTGCTCGATCGTCTTGTTCGGCGTCAGATTCTTCATCTTGAGCTGGTTGACGCCGATGAGCGCGACCACGAGCCCGACCACAAAGGCCGCGCCGCCGACGATCAGCGCCGCCGCGTAGGGCTGGAAGCCCTGGTCGGTCAGCGCAACGACGCGCCGCCTGAAGAAGGATGACGAGCGCCGGGATCAGCAGAACCGCGCCGGCGGCGATCATGCCGACGCCGCTGCCCGCCTGCGTGATCTTCTCGTTGATTTCGGCCCGCGCGAGCCGGGTCTCGGTGCGGAACAGCGAGGTCACCTGCGAAATGAGATCGGTGAACAGTTCCGGGACGGTCCGGTGCTCTTGCACGCCCATATCAAGTCTCCTGTGCGTCAGAACTGGCTGCTGGGAATCGCCGCGAAACGCTCGGGCGGAGCGCTGGCGGCCTCGCTCGCGGGATGCGGCTGCACGTGCGGGCAGCGGCGCAGGAGTCCGGCGCGAATGGCCGGCGTGCGAATGGCTGGCGGCGCCGCTCTTCAGGAAACGCGCCAGCGCGAAATCCGGCGACCAGGGAAATCCCGAAAAACGCAACCGTATTCGCGCGCGCAAAGCGATTTGCCTCGTGCATCAGGTCTTCGATGCTGCGCTCGCGGATCATCGTCGAAACGTCGTCGACCTTGGCGGCCGCCTCGCGCACATAGCTTGCCGCCTGCGGAAGCTCGTCCTCCAACTGGTCGGCGGCGACATTGATCGCCCGCGCGAAGCCGCTCAGCCGCTCGGCGCCGGCGGCCTTCTGGTCGTCGGCCATGGCGCGCGCCTTTTCCTTCATCGAGCTGGCCGCAGCGCCGATCTGCTCCTTGCGCGCTCTCGGCCGCCGATGCGAACTGCTCCCGCACATCCTCGGCGGTCTCGCGCATGGACTGCCGTTCCTCTTGGGTCGCGCTTTCGAATTCGTTCTGCATCGGGCCTCTCCTGCCTCGGCGCAAAGCAGTAGATCCTTGCGCGGGTTCGAATTGGGTGACGCAGGAATAACCGGACCGGGATGAGCGGGTTCCGCAGCGCGCAGCGAATGCTTGTTCTCTGCGGGCTGCGCCGCCGCGGTCCGATGCCGCAGTCGATGCGCGACGCTCGTGAACCGTCGCGTCGGAAGCTCGACGCTTGCCGAGCGCCGTATTACAAACGACCGGCAGCCGGCCACCGGCGGAGAGCCCCGATGTTCGTCACCTTCTTTCATGAACTGAAAAGCGCCGGCCTGCCGGTGACGCTACGCGAATACCTCACGCTGATGGAGGCGATGGACGCCGATCTCGCCTCGCGCCGCGTCGAGGACTTCTACTATCTCGCGCGCGCCACGCTCGTGAAGGACGAGCGCAATCTCGACAAGTTCGACCGCGTGTTCGGCCACGTGTTCAAGGGCCTCGAACTCATGAGCGAGACGCTCACCGCCGACATTCCCGCCGAGTGGCTGAAGAAGATGGCGGAGAAATACCTGACCGACGAGGAGAAGGCGCAGATCGAGGCGATGGGCGGCTCGGACAAGCTGCTCGAGGAGCTTCATGAAGCGCCTCGCCGAGCAGAAGGGCGCGCCATCAGGGCGGCTCGAAATGGATCGGCACCGGCGGCACCTCGCCCTACGGCGCCTATGGCTACAATCCGGAAGGCATCCGCATCGGCCAGGACAAGAACCGCAATTTCCGCGCGGTGAAGGTGTGGGACAAGCGCGAGTTCAAGGATCTCGACGACGACGTCGAGCTCGGCACGCGCAACATCAAGATCGCGCTGCGCCGCCTGCGCAAGTTCGCCCGCACCGGCGCGCCGGAGGAGCTCGACCTCGACGGCACCATCAAGGAGACGGCGCACAAGGGCTATCTCGACATCAAGCTGCGCCCGGAGCGGCACAATGCGGTGAAGGTGCTGCTCTTCTTCGACGTCGGCGGCTCGATGGACTGGCACATCAAGCTCACCGAGGAGCTGTTCTCCGCCGCCCGGCTCGAATTCAAGCACCTCGAACATTTCTACTTCCACAACTGCCTGTACGAGCGCGTGTGGAAGGAGAACCGCCGCCGCTACGACCACACCACGCCGACCTGGGACGTGCTGCACACCTATCCGCACGACTACAAGGTGATCTTCGATCGGCGACGCCTCGATGAGCCCCTACGAGATCGCCGTGCCGGGCGGCTCGGTCGAGCACTGGAACGAGGAGGCGGGGCAGGTCTGGCTGCGACCGCCTCACCCGCACCTATCCGATCTTGCGTGTGGCTCAACCCGCTCCCGGAGGAGCACTGGGGCTACACCCAGTCGATCCGCATGGTGCGCCAGCTCATGGCCGGCCGCATGTATCCGCTGACGCTGGAGGGGCTCGACCGCGCGATGCGGGAACTGGTGCGGTAGTGCGCGCTATACAAGGATGCGGGCTGGCAGAAGGATTGAAATGGATGCCGCACTATATCGCTCTCGTGCACAAGGATAGCGATAGCTGCTACGGCGTCTCGTTTCCTGACGTGCCCGGAGGCTTTACCGCAGGCGACACCATCGACGAAGCGATGCGGCAGGCGGTAAACGTGCTCGAGTTCGCGGCCGAGGACTGGTCCGATCTCAGCGGCGAGAGTTTCCCCGGCCCGCGCACCATCGATCAACTGCGCTTGGACCCGGATTTCAAGGAAGAGGCCGCAGATGCGACCATTGCAGCGGTGCCATTTTCTGTGAATGCAGACGTGGCGGCGTGACGACATCCCTCATCCTGAGGAGCCCGCGCAGCGGGCGTCTCGAAGGATGGCCGCAAGCATTGCCGGCGCGCATGGTTCGAGACGCGCGGCTTCGCCGCGCTCCTCACCATGAGGGCCACTGACGACCCCCTTCAGGTCGCTTCGCTCATGCGGGCTACTTTGCGCCATCCTCCCCCGCAGCGCGGGGGCGGGGGGCCGCCCGCAGGGCGGGGGTGGGGGCGAAAAGGCGCCGTCGCAAGTCGCGCCCGGCTCGAAACGCTGGTGACCGAAGGGTGTGATCGAAGAGCCGCGCAGCGTTGGTCGCGCATTCGGTGCGCACCCCCTCCACCATGCTGCGCATGGTCCCCCCTCCCCCGTTTCACGCGGGAGGGTTACGCGCTCCGCAGCAAGTAGCCCGCATTGAGCGCAGCGAAATGCGGGAATTAAGCTGCGTGCGGAGACGTTAGCCCCGGATGTCGCGGCGCTCCATCCGGGCTACGATGAGCCGCCGTGTCCGTTCATATGACGCAAGGATTGAGCTTCACGCCACGCCGAGCTTCTTCTGCAGGCTGGTCGAGGAGGTCGTGTACTGGAACACGATCCGCTCGCCGGGACTGACATGCGCTTGGCGGCCTGCGCCATCAGCGCCGCCTCGTGGAAGCCGGACAGGATCAGCTTCAGCTTGCCCGGGATAGTAGTTGATGTCGCCGATCGCGAAGATGCCCGGGATACCGAGGTCTCGAACTTCTCGGTGTCGACCGGGATCAGGTTCTCGTGCAGGTTCGAGGCCCCATTCGGCGATCGGGCCGAGCTTCATGGTCAGGCCGAAGAACGGCAGCATGCGCGTGCACGCGATCTCGACGATCGCCGTCCGGCCCCTTGACGATGGCGGCTTCGAGCTTGCCGCCGCTGCCCTTCCAGCGCCGTCACCTGGCCGATCATCGAAGTCCAGCTGTCTCCGCTCCGCGACCAGCGCGCACATCTTGTTGACGCTGTCGGGCGCGGCGCGGAACTCGTCGCGCCGATGCACCAGCGTCACGCGCTTGGCGATCGGCTGCAGGTTGAGCGTCCAGTCGAGCGCGGAATCGCCGCCGCCGACGATCACGAGGTCCTGGTCGCGGAACTCCTCCATCTGGCGCACGGCGATAGAAGACGCTCGTCCTCGAAGGCCTCGATGCCGGGGATCGGCGGGCGCTTCGGCTGGAACGAGCCGCCGCCGGCGGCGATCACGACGATCTTCGCCTCGAACACCTCGTTGCTCGTCGGTGACGCAGCGGAACAAGCGGATCGCCGATCCGCGTCGATGCTCGCGATCACCATGCGGTTGAAGGTGGAACTCCGGCTTGAACGGCGCGATCTGCTCCATCAGCTCGTCGACCAGGCCCTGCGCCGGTGATCGACCGGGCACCGCCGGAATGTCGTAGATCGGCTTTTCCGGATAGAGCTCGGCGCATTGGCCGCCCGGCCGGTCGAGAATGTCGATCAGGTGGCATTTCATGTCGAACAGGCCGAGTTCGAACACGGCGAACAGGCCGACCGGCCCTGCGCCGATGATGAGCGACGTCGGTCTTGATCGGATCGGTCATGTCCCTATCCCGCTCAGTCCCAAGAAAGCGGGACTCCGGCCTCGTCGATGATCGTGAGCCCCGCTTGCGCGCGGACGAGCGGAATCAACGCCGATGGCAGCCCTGCTCGGCACATCAGTATCGCTAGGCCTGCCGCTCCGGCGTTCGCACGACCAGCCCGTCGAGCTCGTCGCGCACCTTGATCTGGCAGGACAGGCGCGAGTTCGGCCGCACGTCGTAGGCGAAGTCGAGCATGTCCTCTTCCATCGCCTCCGGCTCGCCGACCTTCTCGCCGTCCACGCCTCGTCGACATAGACATGGCAGGTCGCGCAGGCGCAGGCGCCGCCGCATTCGGCCTCGATGCCGGGCACGGCGTTGCGGATCGCGTTTTCCATCACCGTCGAGCCCGCCTCGGCCTCGACGGTGCGCGACGTTCCGGCGATATCGATATAGGTGATCTTGACCATGTGGTGGCGACAGGGAATGCGAGGGACCGGAAATGTCAGCGGATACGGCAGGACGGCAATTCGACAGCTCTCATATATGGTCGCGGTACGATGCGCCAGCCGCCATCCCGTCCGCGGGCGTGGACGCCGCGCTTTGCCGCTGACGCCATCCAAAAAGCAAAATGGCCCCGGCTTTTGGCCGGGGCCACTGTCCGCCGGACGATGTGAGGGGGGGTGGGGGCTCGTCCAGCTTCCACCATAAAAATTAAGGTGTTCGCCACATTTTACAAGGCGGCGCGCACGCCCGCTTCATTCTGCCGCATCTCTGCGCCAGCCACAAAACCCCGCCAGCGCCTACAAAAAATCGCAGGCGCCCCGCCCGGCGGCTCGGCGCGCCTGGCGAGGGAGAACCGCGCCCGCCGCGCGCCGTGCGGATGCCCAGCGGCGGACGAAAGCGGGGGGGTCGGCGCGACCCACGCAAGGCCGGCTCCGCTCACAGGCTGGCCACCCGCAGAACCGATTACCTCCGGTTGCACAACAATGAACCGGCGCCGCAACGTTTGCCGCCGCATAGCCGCCGTATTGTCGCCGTCAGGCTTAATGCGGGGCAGCCCAGGACACGGGACGGTTGCCCTGCCGCCCGTTAACGATGATTAAGAATTGGTTACCGAACCGGTTTCCTTGGGCCTTCTGGACCATTAGGATGCCGCCCGCGGGGGGATCGAGCAGCTTTTTCTGCTCGGCATGGCGGCCATGACGGCGCGCCCGCAATGCGGTCGACACGATATCCGCAGGGCCTCAGTCCTGTCTGGCGTAGCATGCGAGGCAATCAGCGATGGCGAACTATCCGAAAAAGGCGAACGATCCGACGGAGGCCGCCCTTTCGGCGATCCAGGACGCGCTGAACATGCGCGGCTCCGAGGAGACGCTGGAGCAGCAGCACCCAGATATTCGCTTCGACGCCCAGTCGTTTGAAGCCGTGCAGGGCGAACCGCACCCGCAATTGCCGTTCGAGGACGAGTTGCCTCCCTTCCCGGCCGCCCCGCGCCGGGAGGACGCCCTTCGCCGGGCCGCCAATGACGACCGCGAAACCATCGGGCAGGTGCTGCAGTCCCTGCAGCGGCGGGCCACGCGCACGCCCTACATCGTCGCCGCGCTGTTCAGCGCCGCCTGGGCCGTGTCCGCGGTCGGCCTCGCATTCGGTTTCTGGGCGGAGCTCCAGGGCCTGTTCGCGCAGGCGAGCCTCGCCGCGCCGCTCACGGTCGCGCTCCTGATGGGCTTCGCCGTGCCGATCCTGTTCTTCTTCGTCCTGGCGCATATGGTGGCGCGGTCGCAGGAATTGCGGTTCGTCGCCCAGGCGATGGCGGCGGGCCGCGGTCCGCTTCGCCGAGCCGGAGACCGTCGCCTACGATTCGATCGTGAGCATCGGCCAGGCGATCCGCCGCGAAGTCGCCGCGATGGGCGACGGCGTCGAACGCGCGGTCGCGCGCGCCGCGGAGCTCGAAACCCTGGTCAATAACGAGGTTTCTGCGCTCGAACGCGCCTACAACGACAACGAGGTGCGCATCCGCAGCCTGCATCGACGGCATCGCCGCAGCAGCGCGAGACGCTGGTCGGCGAAGCCGAACAGGTGCGCAACGCCATCAACGGCGTGCATGTCGACCTGTCGCACGACATCTTCACCGTGAGCGAGGTGATCGGCGAACGCGTCAACGAGCTGTCGCAGCGGATCACCAACGCGCTCGCCGAAGAGGTGACGCTCAAGACCAATCAGCTCAACGAGACGATTGTCGAAATCGTCGACAATATGCAGGAGATGCTTGCGAGCCGGGTCACCGGGATCGCCGACGAGCTGTCGGAGAAGTCGTTGTCGCTCGTGCAGATGATGGAGACGCGCTCGCGCGAGATCGCCGGAACCGTGCTCGCCCAGTCGGATTCGCTCGCCAATACGCTCGTCGACACGTCGAGCCGCATCACCGAGACGATCACCAGTCGGGTCGACGAGGTGAACAACACGCTGCGCGCGACCGGCGACTCCATCGTGCTCGACCTCAGCCTGCGCGGCGGCGACATCGTCGCCAAGCTGGAGGAGACCGGCGATAGAGTCACCGAATCCCTGAACAGCCGCACCGAGTTCTACACGCACGCGCTCACCCACAACGCGGCCGAACTGGCCGAGACGATCCAGGTGCGCGGCGACGGCGTGCGCGACATGCTGGCCGAGCGCCTCGCCGCCTTCGAAAGCATCCTCGCCAGCGGCACGACCGAACTCGCCGACCGGCTCGGATCGCGCGGCGACGAGGTGTACGACCTGCTCGCGGAGCGGCTCGCGACCTTCGACAACGTTCTCACCAGCGGCACGACCGAACTGACCGACCGGCTCATGTCGCGCACCGATGCGGTGCGCGACATGCTGGCGGAGCGTCTGCAAACGCTTGAAGGGATGCTCTCGAACACCGGCGGCGACCTGGTCGAACGGATCGGTTCGCGCGGCGACTTCATCCGCGACATGCTGTCCGAACGGCTCCAGGCGTTCGAGGAGATGTTCAAGACCGACGGCGGCGAACTCGCCGAGCGGCTCGGGCGCGACTCCTCGACTCTCGGCAGCCTGATCACCCGCCACCTCTCGGAATTCGACCGCACGGTGAAGACCTATGGCGGGGAGCTGGTCGAGCGGATCGGCCAGCGGGCGCAGGACATCGACGCCACGTTGAAGACCTATCTCGACGGCTTCGACGGGCGGATCGACGAGAAGACGCACGAGATGGCCGCGACGCTGGAAAACCAGCTGGTCCGCTTCGAAGATGCGCTGGATTCCCGCACGCATTCGATCGGCGCCACCTGGACCATGCGCGTCGCCGAAATGAGCAAGAGCGTCGGCGACAGCAGCAAGGACGTCGTCGCCGCCCTCGACAGGCGGATCAACGAGATCAACGGCATCATCACCAGCAGCGGCACGACCTTCGTCGACACGGTCGGGGAGCGGATCGCTTCTCTCGACAGTTCGCTCGGGAGCCATGCGAGCGAGGTCGCCAACGCTCTCGACGGCCGGATCGCCCGGCTCGAGGACCTGCTGATCGCGCGCGCCGAATCGGTCACGGCCGGGATCGAAGCGCGCACCCATGCGGCCGCCGATCTCCTGCTCGGCCGCGCCGAGTTCGTCGCGGCGGATGTGGAGACGCGCAGCAAGGCGGCGGCCGATCTCCTGCTCGATTCCAGCAAATCATTCGCCAGCGAGTTCGAGTTGCGCAGCAACGCGGCCGCCGATCTGCTGCTCGGCCGCGCCGGTTCGGTCGCCGCCGACATCGAAATGCGCAGCAAAGCGGCGGCCGATCTTCTGCTCGGCTGCACCGAGACGTTTTCCACCGACATCGAGACCCGCAGCAAGGCCGCGGCCGACCTGCTTCTCGGCCGCGCCAGTTCGGTCGCCGCCGATATCGAAACGCGCAGCAGAGCGGCGGCGGACCACCTGCTCGGCCGCGCCGAATCGATCGCAACCGACATCGAGGGCCGCAGCAAGTTCGCCGCGAGCGCGATCATCGAGCGCGCCGATTCGGTCTCGACCGAACTCGAAGTCCGCACCAGGACGGCGGCCGATCTGCTGGCCGACCGCGTGCAGGCGGCTGCAGTCACCATCGAGCGGTCGACCGGTTCGGTCGCCGAGTCGCTTGCCGGCCGCATGGACCAGATCGCCAACGACATCGAGACGCGCAGCAACACGTCGGTCTCCGCCATCGGCAGCCGGTTCGACAATTTCGCGCGCGACCTCGAGATCCGCAGCCACACCGCCGCTTCGTTCCTCAGCCAGCGGATGGACAGCTTCGGCAAGGAAATGCAGGCGAAGAGCGAGGGCGCCGCGGCGTTCCTCGCCGAGCGCGCGGAGACCGCGGCCCGTGCCGTTGAAGAGCGCAGCAACGCCGCGGCCGAGTTTGTCGCCACCCGTCTCGACGCCGTGACGAGCGAGGCGGAACAGCGCAGCCGGTCGAGCGCCGAGACGCTCGCAAGCCGCATCGAGCAGTTCGCGCACGCGGTCACGACCAACACCGGCGCGGCGCAGGCGGCGATGGACGCGCTCATCTCCAAGACCACCGCCGCCATCGACGGCAGCGCGGGCGACTTCGAGACGCGCATCGGCAACGCCACGACGACGTCGACCGGCGCGCTGCGGACGAGCATCGGCGACATCGAAACCATGCTCGGCAGGGTGTTGTCGGAGCTCGGCGGCTCGCTCAAGCGCGACGCGGCCGAACTGGAGCATCTGCTCACCGCCGCCTCCGCGGGCGTGAGCGGCGCGCTCAAGCAGGATTCGGCCGAGATCGAGCGCGTGCTCGGCTCGCTCGCCTTGGGATTGCGGACGACGCTGAAGCAGGATGCGGCCGAGGTCGAGGAACTGCTCGGCGCGCTGGTCGGCCGCCTGAGCGGCACGATGAAGCAGGATGCGATCGACGTCGAGCGGATGCTGACGACGGTTTCGTCCGGGCTGCGCGACGGCATCCGCGACGACACGGCCGCCGTCGAAAGCATGCTCACCACGCTGTCCGGCAGCGTGAGCGACACGCTGAAGCGGGATGCGACCGAGGTCGAGCGCATGCTGACCGCCGTCTGCTCCGGCATCAGCGGAACGCTCCGGCAGGATGCAGCCGAAATCGAGCGCACGCTCAACGCCCTCTCGGCGGGAATGAGCGGAACGCTCAGGCAGGACACGGCGGATGTCGAGCGCGTCGCTCACCGACCTCTCGGCCGGGATGAGCGGAACGCTCAAGCAGGATGCGGCGGAGGTCGAACGCATGCTGACCACGCTCTCCTCGGGGATGAGCGGCACGCTCCGGCAGGACGCCGCGGAGGTCGAGCAGATGCTCACCTCGCTGTCGGCGGCGGTGAGCGGCACGCTCACGCAGGACGCGGCGCAGGTCGAGCGCACGTTCACCGAGCTCTCTTCGCGCATGAACGAGACGCTCCGGCAGGACGCGACGCAGGTCGAGCGGATGCTCGAAGCGCTGTTCACCGGCATGAGCGGCACGCTGCGACAGGACGCGGCGGAGGTGGAGCGCCTCGTCACCTCGCTGTCGTCCGGCATGAGCGACATCGTCAAGCAGGACGCCGCCGAGGTGAACCGCGTGCTCAGCTCGCTTTCCGCCGGGATCAGCGACCTGCTCAAGCACGACGCCGCCGACCTCGAGCAGACCCTGTCCGCCGCCTCGGAGAACGCCAGCGGCGCCTTGAAGCAGAACGTGACGGAGGTCGAGCACAGCCTGCGCGAGCTGAGCGTCGAGGTCGCGCGCAATTTCGTCGGCAAGGCCGACGAGATCGTGGCCGCGGTCGAGAAGCGATGCGCCGAGCTCAACCACGTCCTCGACGAGAAGAGCAACAGCCTGATCACCGCGCTCATCGACAAGGGCGGCGAATTCACCGACGGCATGACGCTGGTGACCGACCAGGCGGTGAAGTCGATCGAGGCCAAGGGCTTCGCCTTCACTCAGACGATGATGGACAACAGCAGCGAACTCGCGCGCGCGATCACCGAGGCGAGCGTGACGGCGACCGACGCGGTCAACCGCAATCTGAAAGAGCTGCAGGACACGTCGCGCAATTCGGTGACCGAATCCGCGGCCGCCCTGACCAAGCGCATGCAGGACTGGCAGGAGACCACGCAGGCGACGCTCGCGCATTCCGCGGCGAGCCTGACCCAGGCGCTGCAAGCGCTGCATGAAACGACGCGCTCCGCCGCCGGCGAGGCGACGGACGCCCTGACGCAAAGGACGCGAGGAATTGCAGGAAGCCGCCCGGTCGGCGCTCGGTCAGGCGACCGTCGTGCTCACGCAGAAGACCCAGGAACTGCAAGAGGCGGCGCGCATGTCGATCGCGCAGTCGACCGCCGCTGCTGACGGAGAGAGTGCAGGAACTGCGCGACACGGCGCAGACGGCGGTCGCACAGTCCTCCGCCGACCTCTCGCAGAAGACGCAGGAGCTGCAGGAGATCACGCGGCAGACGGTCGCAGAATCGATCGCCGCCGTGACGCAGCGGATGGAAGAGCTGCAGCAGTCGACGCAAGGATCGATCGAGCAGTCGAAGCAGACCGGCATCGCGACGGTCGCCGAGATTCTCGAGACGCACGGCATGGTGCGCTCCGACACGACCGCGCTGTTCGAGCGGCTGCGCGAAGCGAACGGGCTCATCCGCGAGGTCCTGAGCGGCGCGCAGGACAATCTCGGCACGATCGAGCAGAGCCTGTCGTCGCGCATCAACCAGTTCGTCGAGACGATGAATCGAGCTGCTCGCCCGCACCAGCTCGACGACGGAGAGCGTCAGCGAGAACATCGGCTCGTTCCAGGACATCAGCGGCAAGGTGCTGAACGAGCTCGGCGACATCGTCGTGCAGTTCGACAGTCACGGCCGTTCGCTCGCGGCGATGGTGGAGCTGGTCGAGGGAACCAATCGTCGCACCGAGGAGGCCGTCACGGCGCGCCGTCAGGAGATCGACGATGTCATCACGGCGCTCGACAGCCGCACCGAGGATCTCGACCTGCGGCTGAAGCGGTTCTCCGGGCTGCTCGACGAGTCGCTCGTCGCGGCGGAAGGGCGCGCGCGCGACATCGCCCGCCTCGTCGCCGAAGCGAGCTCGCAAGGCGCCCGCGCCATCGCCGAGCATCATGAGCGGGTGCGCATGGCGTCCGAGGAGGAGCGGCAGCGTACGACCGAATCCCTGCACGGCGTCTACGAGCAGGCGTCGAACGAAGCGCATGCGCTGTTCCGGCAGACCGCGAGCGAGGCGGAGGCCATGCTGCACGGCGCGACCGACGCGCTTCTCCGACGTGCTGCAGACCATGCGGCAGATGGCCGGCGAAATGCAGCACGAACTCGAAGGCACGCGCGAGGAGCTGCGGCGCGGCATCCTGCGAACTGCCGCAGGAGACCGCCGAGAGCACGGCGCAGTTGCGCCGGGTGATCGTCGACCAGATCGAGGCGCTGGCGGAACTGAACCGGATCGTCGCCCGCCACGGGCGCAGCATCGACACCGCCACGACCGAGCCGGCGCGTCGCGTCTATCGCGAAGAGCCGTTGCTCGCGAGCGTGAGCGGCGGACGGCTGGAAACGGCGGCGCAGCGGCAGGCTGCGCGGGCGGACCAGCCCGCGCCTCCCGCGCCGCCGCAGCCGCCGCGCCGCGCTGAACCGGCGGCGCCGGCCGCCGCCGGCGGGCCGCGGCGGCTGGCTGTCCGACCTGCTGAGCCGCGCCTCGCGCGAGACCGACGAAGAGGAGCGCGAGGAACTGTCCGGGCGTGCGGACGCCGGGCAGGCGGAGGAGCGGCCGGTGCGCCACGCGATCGAGACGCTCGACTCGCTCTCGGTCGACATCGCCCGCATGATCGACCACGACGCGACCGCCGAGCTGTGGGACCGCTACAATCGCGGCGAACGCAACGTCTTCACCCGGCGGCTCTACACCATGCAGGGGCAGAAGACGTTCGAGGAGATCCGCAAGCGCTATCGCAGCGACCGGGAGTTCAAGGAGACCGTCGATCGCTATATCGACGAGTTCGAGCAGCTGCTGGAAGAGGTGTCGCGCAACGATCGCGGTCAGGTCGTCGCCCGCACCTATCTCACCTCGGAGACCGGCAAGGTGTACACCATGCTCGCCCACGCGGCGGGCCGGCTCGAGTAGCGATCGCGTCACGGCGTGTTCGCCGGGTTCGGGACACGGGTCGCGCCATCCGTTCTTCGTCATCGTCCGCGGCCCAGCCGGACGATCCAGTACCCCCGGAGTCGTTGAGGTAATTCCACGCATTCGTCGTGGTTACTGGAGGGCTCGCGCGTTGCGAACGGGAGCGATGGCGATCGGTAGGGAGCTGAACCGGACGGCATCCGCTTTGCGCGGATGATGACACGCGGCTATTGCCGCACGGCCCGCGTTCCGGCCGGACGCGCCGGAGCGCCGCCGAACAGGAGGCGGCTCGGATTCTGGTCGATGTTCTTGACCGCCTGCTCGAGCGTCAAGATCGCCCGTCGGCCGTCAATGGCGAGCCGCTCCCATTCGCGCAGCCCCGAATTGCTGAATCGCGTCAGGCCGGTCGCCATCTCCGCGACGTTCTTGTCGAGACTGTCGGCGAGCGAGCGCACCGAGCGCGCCGCCTCGGCGACGTCGCCGAGCTTCGCCTCCGCCCCGCCGACCAGGCCCTCCGCATTGGCGATAATGCGTTCGATGCGATCCGCATTGCCGGCGAGCGTCCCGGTGAAGACTTCCAGGTTCTTCAGCGAGGCTGCGCACGGAGACCTCGTTCTCCGAGACGACGGTGTCGAGCCGCCGCAGCACGCTGCGCGCCGCCGAACTCAGGTCCTGGGTCGAGCCGAGATCGGCCCGCAACACCGGCGGATCGAGCAGCGGCGCGGTCGGCGAGCCGCCGCGCAGCGCGATGGTGGCGAACCCGGTCAGCCCCTGGAACTCCAGCCCGACGCCGGTGTCCTGGCGCAGCACCACGTCCTTGTCGACGTAAATGACGGCGATCACCTGGCGCGGCGCTTCCGGATCGATCCGCAGGCTCGCCACGTCCCCCACCCGCAATCCGTTGAACAGCACCCAGCCGCCCGGCCGCAGCCCCGACACGGTGCCGTCGAACACCACGTCGTAGCGCTTGCGCTCAGGCCCGCTGCTGGGAGAGGTGAACCAGTAGACGAACCCGAAACCGCCGGCGATGACCGCGAGCGTGAACAGGCCGACCAGGATGTAATTCGCTCTCGTTTCCATGCGACTGGTCCCGTCCCCTCAGGCCGTTCCGGCCGCGTCGAACGCACGCGAACGCTTGCCGCGGAAATACGCCTTAACCCAGGGATGGTCGGATGCGAGCATGGCCGCCATCGGCCCCGCGGTGATCACCTTGCAATCCGCCAACACGGCAATCCGGTCGCACACCGAATGCAGGCTATCGAGGTCGTGCGTTACCATGAAAACCGTCAATCCCAAAGTGTGTTGTAAGGTCTTGATCAGCATAGTCGAATTCGCCCGCGCCAATGGGGTCGAGGCCGGATGTCGGCTCGTCCAGGAAGACGATCTCCGGATCGAGCGCGAGCGCCCGGGCGAGCGCGACCCGCTTGATCATGCCGCCGGACAACTCGGCCGGGTACTTGTCGCCGACATCGGGCGACAGGCCCACCATTTCGAGCTTGGCGGCCGCGATCTCGTCCATCAGCCGGCGCGACAGGCGCAGATATTCGCGCATCGGGAACTGCACGTTCTGCCGCACGGTCAGCGACGAGAACAGCGCGCCCTGCTGAAACAGCACGCCCCAGCGCCGTTCGAGCGCGCGGCGCGCGTCTTCGCTCGAGCCCGTCCAGGTCGATCCCGAACACGGCGACGCGGCCGGCGCGGCGCGGCAAGAGCCCGATGATCGTGCGCATCAACACCGACTTGCCCACGCCGGATGCGCCGACGAAGCCCAGGATTTCGCCGCGAAACACATCGAGCGAGACGCCGTTGAGCACGATCGCCTCGCCGAAGCCGACGACGAGGTCGCGCACGCTGATCACCGCCTCGTTGCCGGGGGCCAACATGCTCACATCCCGACCGCGGCGAAAAACACCGCGAACAGGCCGTCGATCACGACCACGAGGAAGATCGATTTCACCACCGAGGCGGTCGTGTGCAGGCCGAGCAACTCGGCGCTGCCCTCCACGCTCAACCCTTCCACGCAGGCGACGATCCCGATCACCAGCGCGATGAACGGCGCCTTGACCATGCCGACGACGAAATCATTGACCGAGATCGCGTCGCGCAGCCGCGACAGGAAGATTTCCGAGCTCATGCCGGCATGGAGCCAGCACACCAGATACGCCCCATACAGCGCCGTCATCGCGCCGATCAAGGTGAGCACCGGCAGCGCGATCACCAGCGCGACGATGCGCGGCAGCACCAGGATTTCCAGCGGATCGAACCCCATGGTGCGCAGCGCGTCGATCTCCTCGCGCATTTTCATCGAGCCGAGTTCGGCGGTGTAGGAACTGGCGGAGCGGCCGGCCACCATCATCGCCACCATGACCACGCCCAGCTCGCGCAGCACCAGGATGCCGACCATGTCGATGACATAGATTTCGATGCCGAACCGGCGGAAATGGAAGAGGCCCTGCTGCGCGATGATCCCGCCGAGCAGCAAGGTGATCAGGACGATGATCGGCGTCGCGCGAAATCCGACCCGGTCGAGATGATGGATCGTGGAGGTGAAGCGGAAGGTCCACGGCCGCGCCAGGCAGCGCGCGCCGGCAATGGACACCGCTCCGAGCATCTGGATGATCAGGAGCAAGTCGTTTCCGAGCGCGAGCGCGCCGCGTCGCAAACCGGTCAAGGCGGTGGCGAGCGTGCGGTGGCGCGCCGCCGCGATCTTCTCCTGGTTGACGTGTTGCGCCTCGGCGACGAGCTCGCGATAGCGCTCGGGCAGATCGACCACCGTCGCCTCGCGCCCCGCGGCGGCGAACCCGCGCACCAGGCGTTCGAGCAGCCAGGCGCCGAATGTGTCGAGCCGCTCCACCTGGCCCATGTCGATATTGATGGCGGTCGCCTGCGGCGAGCGTGCGACCGCCGCCTCGACGAGACGTTCGAGATCGGCGGCGTGATCGGCGGTCCACGCGCCGCCGGCGGCGAGCGCGAGCCGCCCGTCCTTCACGCTGACGTCGAGCAAGGAATGGCTCACGGCGCGCTGATGCTCCCTCTCACCTCGTCGGCCCCGTTCCGGCGCCCGCGTCCGGAGCCGGTGGGACAGCTGCGGACATCTCGTTCACGCGGCCGCCGATGCATCGCTCCCGCGGAATGGAATGCACGGATCAGTCTGAGACAATTAGCATATACTCGGGACTTACCCACGGTCGGATTATGGTCGGATTGTGATCTATTGTTTCAATCTGCTGCCGGGCGCTTTATGGTACGCTGCGCCTTCTCCGCTGCTGAGCCCGCCCGCACCGATGCCGATCCGCCTCTCCGTCGCCGCCGAGCGCTGGCCGATCGCCGGCTCGTTCACGATCAGCCGCGGGGCGAAGACCGAGGCGCATGTCGTGGTGGCGACGCTCACCGACGGCGAGCGCACGGGCCGCGGCGAATGCATGCCCTATGCCCGCTATGGCGAGACGGTGGACGGCGTGATCGCGGCGATCGAGACGCTTGCTCCGGCGCTTGCGCGCGGGCTCGACCGCGACGGCCTCGCCGCGTCCCTGCCCGCCGGGGCGGCGCGCAACGCGCTCGATTGCGCGCTGTGGGACCTCGCGGCGAAACGCAGCGGGGAGCCGGCCTATGCATTGGCCGGCCTGCCGGCGCCGCGCCCGCTGGTCACCGCCTACACGATTTCGCTCGCCGCGGTGGACGCGATGGCGGCCGCGGCCGCCGCCGCCTCCGCCCGCCCCTTGCTCAAGGTGAAGCTCGGCGCGCCGGACGATCCCGCGCGCATCGCCGCCGTGCGCAAGGCGGCGCCCGACAGCGAGCTGATCGTCGACGCCAATGAAGGCTGGGGCGCGGCCGATCTCGCGGGCAATCTCGCCGCCTGCGCCGCAGCGGGCGTGCGGCTCGTCGAGCAGCCGCTTCCCGCCGGCGACGATGCGGCGCTCGCCGCGATTGCGCACGCCGTTCCCATCTGCGCCGACGAAAGCGTGCATGATCGCGCGTCGCTCGCCGCCCTGCGCGGACGCTACGATGCGGTCAACATCAAGCTCGACAAGACCGGCGGGCTGACCGAAGCGCTCGCCGTCGCCGCGGCGGCGCGCGCGCTCGGTTTCGACATCATGGTCGGCTGCATGGTGTCGACCTCGCTCGCGATCGCCCCCGCGCTCCTGGTCGCCCAGGGCGCCCGCTATGTCGACCTCGACGGCCCGCTCCTGCTTGCGCGCGACCGCCCGGAGGGTCTGCGCTTCGACGGCAGCGTCGTGCATCCGGCAGCGCCGGCGCTGTGGGGCTGAGCCGCGCGCGCGCGTCTCCGGCACGTAGCTCCACCTATCCGGGTTTCCACCCATTGAGTGTTCAAACCTCTCTGTGTAGCGCTGTGCCACACGGGAGAGAGGGAGAATGCGGCCAGCAGCTGGGCTTCTCGGCGTAGCGCTTGCGCTCGTCTATGCAGCGCCTGCCTCGAGCGTCGTCATCACGTCGGACAAAGGCGGTCAGATCGGCGCCTATGTCGCCCGCTACAGCAAGGTGCGGCAGCGCGGCGAGCGGGTGGTCATCGACGGGGTTTGCCTGTCCGCCTGCACCATCGTGGTCGGGATGATTCCGCCCGAACGCCTGTGTGCGACGCGCAATGCGGTGCTCGGATTCCATGCGGCGTGGTTTCCCGACGGCGAGGGCGGGATGCGGCCGAGCCGCGAGGCGACCCAGGTTCTCATGAAGTTCTATCCGCCGAGCCTCCGCCAATGGATCGCCAGACGCGGCGGGCTCAACTCGCAGCTCATGCTGCTGCAGGGACGCGAGCTTGCCGCGTATCGTCCCGTCCTGCGACGCCTCCGTGCCGGAGTCGCGCCCGGGACGCGAGGTCCGCGCCAATCAAGCAAGGCCGAGCCGGCGCGCGCCGACGACGATCGCCGCGCCGCCGGCCGCGGAAGCCGCCATCGCGAGATAGGCATAGGGCCCGAACGTCTCGACCAGCACGCCCGCCAGCCCCATTTCCGCCGCCGACACGACGGCGACGAGGGTGGAATAATCGCCCTGCGCGGTCGCGCCCTGCCGCTCGGCGGCAAAGCGGGCGAGGAAATGCATCGCGCCGAGATGCGTCGCGCCGAACGACAGTCCGTGCAGGCACTGCAGCCAGGGCAGCAGCAGCGCCGGAGGGGTCGAACGCCATCACCGTCCAGCGCAGGACGGCGCCGAGCGCTCCCACGTCCGATCAGATCAAGCGGGCGAACCCGGACGATGATTCGCCCGGAGGCGGCAAACAGCCCGATCTCGGCGACGACGCCGATCGCCCACAGCGCGCCGATGGCCGGGCCATCGAGGCCCTTTGCCGCCCATTGCAGGCTGGCGAAGCCGTACAGCACCGCATGGCTTGCCTGAATAAGGCTTGCCGCGGCGACCACGGCGACGAAGGCAGGCGATCGCCACAGGGATGGCGCGCCGGATCTGGGCGCGGCGCTTGCATGGCTTCTCGTCAACAGCGGCGCGAGCGCGCTCGCGCCGAGCGCGGTCGCCGCGAGGGCGGCGACCAGGACCCAGATCACCTGCGCGGCGCCCAGGCGTTCGAGCACGAGGCCGCCGCCGAGATTGGCGGCGATGAACGCGCCCGACCCCCACATCCGCACCGGGCCGTAGGCGCGCTCGCGCGCGGCGAGCCCGCGCAGCGCATAGGCGTCGGCGAGCGGCAGGACCAAAGCCTGCGGCAGCGCGGAAATCGCGAAAGCCACGATGATGGCGGCGAAGCCGTCGCTGAGCGCGACGGCGACAAAGGTGGCGCACGATACCCAGGCCGCGGCGACCAGCGGCCCCTTCGCCCAGCCGAATCGATCGACGAGCCGCATCGCCGCCGGGACGATCACCGGCCGCGCCAGCATCGCTGCGGCGAGCACGAGGCCGATCTCGCGCGCATCGAGCCCCTTCGCCTCGAGCCAGACCGGCAGAAACGGCAGTTGAATGCCCGCGAAGGCGAAGATCGCCGCATAGAGCACGGCCATGCGCGGGGCAAAGCCATCATCGTCCCGACCGGGTCTGCTGAACGGCATGGCGGGGATTGCGTGTGCGGGATGTCGACCGGCGCTGAACCTCGGGAGGCGCGCCTCGGCCGCTGCGGGATTTTCGGCGAACAGCGCGGCGCTTACAGGCCTTACGCCACGAGCCGGGCGAACAGGTCGGCGTCCACATTGCCCCCGGACAGCACCGCGACGACGACCTTTCCTTCGACATCGATCTTGCCGGCAAGGAGCGCGGCGAGCGCAACCGCGCCGCCCGGCTCCACCACGAGCTTGAGTTCGTGGAAGGCGAAGGCGACCGCGCGGGTGATTTCGGCTTCGCTCGCCACGACCCCCTGCCCCACCAGCGTTCGGTTGATCTCGAAGGTCAGCTTGCCGGGCGACGGCGACATCAGCGCGTCGCAGATCGAGCCCGTGACCTGCGCATTGCGCTCGCGCCGGCCGCTGCGGAACGAACGGGCGTGGTCGTCGAAACCTTCCGGCTCCGCCGTATAGATCTGCGCCGACGGCTCATGCGCCTTCACCGCGAGCGCAATGCCGGCGGTCAGCCCGCCGCCCGAGGCGTTGACGATCACCGTGTCGGGCGCAAGGCCGAGCGCCGCGAGGTCCTCGATGATCTCCCGCCCGGCCGTCCCCTGCCCCGCGATGATCATCGGATCGTCGTAAGGCGGCACGATCTCGGCGCCGCCGCTGCGCGGCGATCTCGTGCGCGATCGCCTCGCGGTTCTCGCGCTCGCGGTCGCACAGCACGATCTCGGCGCCGAGCGCGGCGGTGCGCGCGAGCTTGCTCGACGGCGCGTCGCGCGGCATCACGATCACCGCCGGCATGTGCAGCAGCGCGGCCGCGGCGGCGACGCCCTGGGCGTGATTGCCCGACGAATAGGCGACCACGCCGCAGGCGCGCCGCGCCTGCGGAATGCTGCTGAGCTTGTTGTAGGCGCCGCGGAACTTGAACGAGCCGGTGCGCTGCAGCATCTCGGCCTTGAGGAACACCTGGCCGCCGGTCAGTTCGTCGAGCACCCGGGAGAACACGAGCGGCGTTCGGGTCGCGATGCCGGCGAGCCGCTCGGCCGCCTTGTCCACATCGGCCGCGGTCGGCAGCACGGGGGCGCGTCCGGCAGAGTCGAGAGGGGTCATGGCGAAAGCCTAGACCCGCGGGGCGAGCCTCCGCAAGGGCTGCGCTCGCGCGGCCGGCCTACGCGGCGGCGGAGCGCTCGTCGGCGAGGCGGCGGAACCGCACCAGGGTATAGACGCCGAACGGCTTGACCGGACGCCGCTCGATCAGCTCCGCGCCGCCGTGATTGCGCGCCCAGGCGGCGAGCCGCCCGAACGGAAATTCCGGCCGCAGCCCGAGCGCGCGCGACGGCCGCGCGCACCAGCGCTCGATCGCGGCGGTGACGCCGGTTTCCGAATAAAGATGATTCACGAGAATGATCTCGCCGCCCGGCCGCACCACCCGCGCGCATTCCGTCAGCACGCGCTCGGCGTCGGCGACGAGCGTGATGACGAACTGCGCCACCACGCAGTCGAACGCGCCGTCGGGAAAGGCGAGGTTCTGCGCGTCCATCACCATGACGGACTTCACATGCGGATAGAGGCCGGTCGCGAGCCGCGCTCGCGCCTTGGCGACCATCGGCTCCGACAGATCGATCCCGACGATCTCCGTCGTTTCGTCATAGTCGGAGAAGGACAGGCCGGTGCCGACCCCGACTTCGAGAATGCGCCCGCCGACCTCGCGGGCCGCCGCGGCGGCGGCGCGCCGCCCGGTCTCGAAAATCGGTCCGCAGATCGCGTCGTAGAGCGGCGCCCAGCGCGCATAGGCCTTCTCGATCACGTGCCGATCGGGGTCGGACAGTTCGCGCGGTACGCAACGGCTTTGCCATGCAGAAGCTCCGGGATAAGTCGGTTCAGGACGACGGAGGAGGAGAAGGCGCGCGCGTCCGATCACGCCGCCTGGGCGGCGACGGCGGTCGGCTCGCGCTCGTCGAGGCGCTCGGTGCTCGTCCAGGTGATGATTTCGAAGCGTCCGTCATGATGCTCGGCGATCGCGGTGCAGCTCTCGACCCAATCGCCGCAATTGACATAATGCACGCCGAAGGAATGATGCATCGTGGCATGGTGGATATGGCCGCAGATCACGCCGTCGACGCCGTGCCGCTCGGCTTCCGCCGCCAGCGTCCGTCTCGAAATCGCCGATGAAATTGACCGCATTCTTCACCTTGAACTTAGCCCATTTGGATAGCGACCAGTAGCGGAATCCAAGCCGGCGTCGGATCATGTTGAACACGCGATTGATCGTGATGGAAAAGTCATAGGCCTTATCGCCCAGCAAGGCAAGCCAGCGCGCCTGCGTGACGATCAGGTCGAAATTGTCGCCATGCACCACGAGATAGCGGCGTCCGGTGGGCGCGACATGGATGGCGTGCTCGGCGACTTCGATGCCGCCGAAATGGGTGCCGTAATAGTCGCGCAGAAACTCGTCGTGATTGCCGGGCACATAGACGATGCGCGCGCCCTTGCGGCTCTTGCGCAAGAGCTTTTGCACGACGTCGTTGTGCGGCTGCGGCCAGTACCAACCCGACTTGAGATGCCACCCGTCGACGATGTCTCCGACGAGATAGATCGAATCGGCGTCGTGCCAGCGCAGGAAATCGAGCAGGCGATCGGCTTGGCATCCGCGCGTGCCGAGATGCACGTCGGAGATGAAAAGCGTCCGGAATTTCCGGATTCTCGTTTCCACCGTCGCGCGAGCCTCCGTGGTTCTCGAATCCGTATCTGGCAGAGTCCTGTTGCGATTGCATGACGGCGCGCCGCCCACGCGCGCCGCAGCCGTTCCGGTCCGGCGGTGTCATTGCGCCGTCATACCGGCGTTGTAATCGCGCCCCGATGATCCTCATGATTCTCGCCGCCGCGTTCTGCGGCCTCGCCGTCCTGTTCCACCTGCTCAGCATCGTTGCGGCCGCGATCCGCTGCAGGGCGCGTCCGGACGCGCTGCCCGCGCCCGCCGACGCGCCGCCGGTGACGATCATTCGTCCGGTCTGCGGCGTCGAAAACTACATCACGGAGACGCTGAGCTCGACATTCGCGCTCGATTACCCCGACTATGAAGTGATCTTCTGCGTCGCCGCGGCGAAAGACCCGATCATTCCGATCGTCGAGGAGCTGCTGCGGAAGCATCCGCGCGCCCGCGCCCGCCTCCTCGTCGGCGACGAGCGAATCAGCAGCAATCCCAAACTCAACAATTGCGTCAAAGGCTGGCGAGCAGCCGCGCACGACTGGATCGTCATCGCCGACAGCAATGTGCTGATGCCGCCCGACTACATCCAGCGGCTGTTCGCGCCGTGGACGGAGAAGACCGGGCTCGTCTGCGCGCCGCCGATCGGAGGACGGCCGGAGGGCTTCTGGGCCGGAGCTCGAATGCGCGTTCCTCAATACCTATCAAGCGCGCGCGCAGTACTTCGCCGACACGGTGGGTTTCGGTTTTGCGCAGGGCAAGACCATGTTCTGGCGCCGGGCCGTGCTCGATCAGGCGGGCGGGATTCGCGCGCTCGCGGCCGACCTCGCCGAGGACGCCGCATCCACCAAAGTGGTGCGCGCGGCGGGCCGCAGGGTGCAGCTTGTCGATCGCCCCTTCGAGCAGCCGCTCGGCTATCGCAGCGCGCTCGACGTGTGGCGGCGCCAGTCGCGCTGGGCGCGGCTGCGCCGCGCCTGCTTCCCGCACTTCTTCCTGCCGGAAATCGCGACCGGCGGAATCTTCCCGATGATCGCGCTCGGCGTCTTCGTCCAGGCGGTGGACTGGCCGCCGATCCCGTTCGTTCTCGCGCTCGGGCTCGCCTGGTACGGCGGCGAAATCGCGCTCGCGCGCGTGGCCGGATGGCGCATTTCGCCGCTCTATCCGGTGCAGGCGCTGTTGCGCGACCTGCTCCTGCCGATCCTGTGGCTTGACGGACTGTTCGGCTCGAAGTTCAACTGGCGCGGCAACGCCATGAGCGTCGCCGTCGACAGCCAGGCGGCTTAGCCGCGCCGTCAGGCGTCGCGCGCCGCCAGCACCGCCTGCAACGAAATGCGCGACCAGTTCCCGATCTGGCTGCGGAATGCGGCATAGGAGTCGTGCACCTTGCGCGCCATCTCGTTGCGTTGCGCGACGTCGGCGAGAATGTCGGTCGCCTGCGTGCGCGCCGCGACCACGATTTCCGGGGAGAAGGCCTTCAGCCGCACATTGTGGCGCTCGACCAGCGCGGTGAGCCCTTCGGCGTTGAGCCGCTCCATGTCGGCGAGCGCGAAGGCCGCCTCCGCGGCGCAGGCATGGGCGATGATCGCCTTCAGCTCGGAATCGAGCCCGTTCCAGGCCTTCAGCGCGACGATGCATTCGCCGGTCCCGTTCGGCTTGTTGAAGCCCGGGCCGTAGTAGAGCGGCGCGACGCGATAGAGGCCGAGCGCGATGTCGACGCCAGGCCCGACGAACTCCGCGCCGTCGAGCACGCCCGACTGCAGGCTGGTGAGGATTTCCCCCGGGGAGGTCGTCTGCGGCGTCGCGCCGAGCCGGCGGAACACCTCGCCGCCAAGGCCGAGCGAGCGGATTTTCAGGCCTTTCAGGTCGGCGAGGCCGTTCAGCTCGCGACGGAACCAGCCGCCCATGCAGACCCCGGTATTGCCGCCCATGAAGGGCTTGGCGCCGAACGGCGCATAGAGCTCGTCCCACAGCGCCTGCCCGCCCCCCGCCTCGATCCAGGCGATGTGCTCCATCGGGGTCAGTCCGAACGGAACCGTGGTGTAGAACGCGGCAGCAGGCTGCTTGCCCTGCCAGTAGAACGCGGCGCTGTGGCCCATTTCGGCGACTTCGCCGCCGATCGCATCGAGCACCTCGAAGGCGGGCACCACCTCGCCCGCCGCATGCACGGTGATCTGCAGCCGTCCCCCCGACAGCGCGCCGATACGCTCGGCGACCCGCTCGGCCGACATTCCGGGGCCGGGCAGCCGTTTCGGCCACGAGGTCACCATGCGCCAGCGGCGCGTCTGCGCGCGCGCGACGGACGGCGCGGCCAGCGTCGCGAGGCCGCCGGCCGCCGCGGCCGCCATGATCCTGCGTCGCGTGGGTCTCGTCATCACTTGCTCCCGGACGATGTCCTGCCTCACCACCAGGCGTGCAGATGGTGGACGGGGCCGTGCCCCGATCCGATCGCGAGCCGATCGGCGGCGGCGATCGCGTGGGCGACGAACGTCTTCGCCGCGCCGACCGCGCTCGCGAGGTCCTCCCCCTTGGCGAGGCCGGCGGCGATCGCCGCCGACAAGGTGCAGCCGGAGCCGTGCGTGTTCTTGGTCGCGACGCGAGGCGCGGCAAAGCGCGCGACCCCCGCGGCGTCGGCGAGGATATCGACGCTCTCCGCGCCGGCCCCGTGGCCGCCCTTGATCAGGACCGCCTTGGCGCCGAGCGCGAGCAGCCGTTCCGCCTGCGCGCGCATTTCGGCTTCGCTCGCGGCGACCGCGGCGTCGAGCAGCGCCGCCGCCTCGAGCAGGTTGGGCGTGATCAGGCGTGCGCGCGGAAACATCTGCCGCTTCATCGTCTCGACCGCCTCCGGCAGGAGGAGCCGCGCGCCGGTGGTCGCCACCATCACCGGGTCGAGCACGATCTCGGTCTGCCGGTAGCGGTCCAGCCCCGCCGCGACCGCCTCGATCGCCGGGGGCGCCGACAGCATGCCGATCTTCACCGCATTCACTGCGAGATCCGAGAACACCGAATCGATTTGCGCCGTGATGAAATCGGCCGGAACGTCGTGGATCGCGGCGACGCCCCGCGTATTCTGCGCGGTCAGCGCGGCGATGACCGACGCGCCGTAGACGCCGAGCGCCGAGAAGGTCTTCAGGTCCGCCTGAATCCCCGCGCCGCCGCTCGAATCCGAGCCGGCGATGGTGACGGCGATCGGCGTGCGCGCCCTGGTCATGCCGCGAGGCGCCGGGTCGCCTTCGCCCGCGCGACCAGTTCGGACCGGTCGAGCCGATACAGCGCATCGACGATTCCGACACCGAGGGTGCCGGGTCCGCGGGCGCTCTCCGCCGCCACCTCGCCGGCGACGCCGACCGCAAGCAGCCCGGCGGCGACGGCTCGCCAGGGCTCCGGCTCCACCGCGAGACAGGCCGCGATCAGGGCCGCGCCCGCGCAACCCATCGCGGTGATCGTCGACATCCACGGGTGTCCGTTGGCGATGTGCATGGTCTGCTGGCCATCGGCGACGAGATCGGCTTCTCCGGTGAGCGCGATCACGGCGCCGGTGTCCCGCGCATAGCGGGTGACCGCCGCGGCTGTCCCCTCGGCTCCGGCAATGGTCGCGAACTCATCGCGATTGAGATGCACGGCGCTCGGCCGCATGCGAACGAGCGCCTGGGCGAAGAGGGCGCGCATGCGCGAGCGTTCGATAAAGACCGGATCAAGCAGCCAGCGCACGCCCAGTTCGCTTGCCGTGTCGATGGCGATCCCGATCGCGTCGCGGCGCGCGCCGTCCAGCGTACCGAGATTGACGAGCAGGGCGTCGGTGCCGGTGACGAAGTCGGCCACCTCTTCCGGCGCAAAGGTCATCGACGGCACGGCGCCCGCCGCCAGCAGCAGATTCGCGGTGAACTCCTGCGCGACTGCATTGGTGATGCAGTGCACGCGCGGGCGGCGCTGACGCAAGCGATCGAGAATGTCGGCCGTAATGTGGGGAAAGTCGCCTTCCGGCGCACGCATCTCAAGCTCCCTCCGCCGGCATGACCCGGATCAGGTTCGACGGGTTGGCCACAGCCTCTCAGCCCGACAGCGAATTCCGCCGGACACCCCGTTGAGATCGCTGGCTAAAGGCTAATCATTGTCATGAGCCGACGCAAGAGGTCAGGAATCAAGGGTAAGTTCTGGCCCCGGCTTGTCAAAACGGGCGAGTTTTGCTCGATTGCGGCGAATGCCGAGGGGCGCGGGAGGCTCGCATGATTCCATTTTTTGTTCAGATCAAGTGCCAGCTCGGCAAGGCCTACCAGGTCGCCAACCAGCTCGCCGACGCCGAGATCGCTTCGGAAATCTATTCGACCGCCGGCGATTACGACCTGCTGGTGAAGTTCTATGTCGACCGCGACACGGATATCGGCCATTTCGTCAACGAGCAGGTGCAGACGATCCCCGGCATCCAGGACACCCGCACGATCATCACCTTCAAGGCGTTCTAGTCGCGCGGCCGCGGTTGTTTCGGCGGCGGGCGCGGGCCGTCGACCGGCGGCAGCGTCTTGAGATAGGCCGCCATCGCGGCGCGGTCCTCGGGCGACAGCTGCGCGGTGTTGCGCACCACCTCGCGCATGCTGCCCCCGACCAAATTGCCCTCAGGCAACTCACCGGTCTCCAGCAGGGCGCCGATATCCCTGTCCGACCATTTTCCGAGCCCCTTCTGGGTGATGTTGGGAACGGCCCCTCGCCGTCCGGATTCGGGCCGCCGGCGAAACGCTGCGCATCCGACGATCCCACCGAACCGTCGCGCGGGCTGTGGCACTCGGCGCAATGGCCGGGCCGTTGACGAGATAGGCGCCACGGTTCCAGTTGCGCCGATTTCGACGGGTCGGGCGTGAACGGCCTGCCGTCGAGGAACGCGAGCTTCCAGAGGCCGAGCGCCGCGCCGGATGTTGTAGGGAAAGGCAAGCTCGTGGTCGCGCGCTGCGCCCCTCGACCGGCGGCAGCGTGCGGAGGTAGGCGAACAGGTCGCGCAGATCGGCCGCGCCCATGCGCTGATAGGAGGTGTACGGAAAGGCCGGATAATAGTGGCGGCCGTCCGGCGACATGCCCGCCCGCATGGCGTGCACGAAGTCGGCGTCGCTCCAGCCGCCGATGCCGTCGCGCGGGTGCGGCGAGATGTTGGGCACCACGAACGTGCCGTAGGGCGAGCGCAGCGCCAGCCCGCCGCCGAGCCGCGTCCGCTCCTCCTGCGATGGCGGCGTGGCAGGAGGCGCAGCCTCCCGCGAGGAACATCGTGCGGCCGTTGGCGAGATCGGGCGCATGGTCCGGCAGCGCGCTGCCGCCACCGTCTGCGGGATCGGTGAGGGCAACCAGAAGGCGGCGATGCCGGCGACGACCACGAGCGCCGCAACGATCAGGAGCTTGCGAACCAAACCGGCGTCCCCCTTGGCGTTCTGCCGCTCAGCTCTTCTTCACGCGATAGACCTCGTGGCAGCTGCTGCAGGTCTGCGCGATGGCGGCCCGCGCGTCCTTCAGCCCGTCGATGGTTTTTCGCCTTGGGCGCATTCTCGTCGATGTCCTTGATGAGCTTCGCGAGCCGCGCGTCGAAGTCCGCCTTGTCTTCCCACACCTTCGCGGAGGCGTAGTAGTCGGCGTCGGGCGCCTGGCCTTTTGCGGATTCCGGATAGAGCGCCGGCAGCTTCCGGGCAGTCTCCTTCAGCTTGACGAAGCCCTCGTCCACCTTCGCCTGATCGTATGGGGCTTCGCCGCGCACCATCTTGTTGAAGGCTCCGTAAACATACTGGCCTTGATCGTACATCAGTTCCGCGCGTTCGCGCACCGGGTCGGATTGCGCTGCGACGGTCGCGACGCCGATCGCGAACACCGCGCCGGCCAGCATTAATCGAATCATGGTCCATCTCCTTGTCATTGCATGAAATCGAGAGCGCCGCGGACGCGATGGCGGCGACCTCCCCTGCAGAGAGAACTCGCCGCATATCGCCCTTAGTCCCGCGCCGAGCTATTTGTTAGCGGCGTGTTCACGACGGGGAAAGGTGGCGCAATGCCCCGCCGCGATCACGATGATGCGAGATTTTTTGAGTTCTCAAGGTTGCCGTGAAGGCGGTCACATCGTGTGCATCCGCTTGCCTTCTTCGATCGCCGCCCACAAACGCTCGGGCGTCGCCGGCATGTCGACATGGCGGATGCGATAGGCGCGCCACAGCGCGTCGGCGATGGCGTTCATCACCGCCGGGCAGGCGCCGATCGTGCCCGCCTCGCCCGCTCCCTTCACGCCGAGCGGGTTGGTCGCGCAGCGGACATTGCGCGTCTCGAAGACGAAAGGCGGGCATGTCGTCGGCGCGCGGCAGCGCGTAGTCCAGGAGCGACGCGGTCAGCGAGCTGACCTGAGTCCGCGTCGTAGACGGTGCGCTCCATGCAGCGCCTGGCCGATGCCCTGCGCCGCCCCGCCATGGACCTGGCCTTCGAGCAGCAGCGGATTGAGCGTGACGCCGAAATCATCGACGACCACGTAATTGAGAATGTCGACATGTCCGGTGTCGGCATCGATCTCGACCTCGACGACGATGGGTGCCGTTCGGATAGGTCGCCTCCGGCGGCGCCAACGCGTCTTCGGTCGCCAGCAGTCCGGGCGGCGCCTGGGGCGACCGCGCCAGTTCGGCGAAGGAGAGCGCGCGATCGGTGCCGGCGACGCGCACGCGCGCATCGGCGATCTCGAGATCGACGGCGCTCGCCTCGAGCGCGTCGGCGGCGAGTTGTCTTGAGATTGTCCGCGAGCTTCTTCGCGCGCGCCGGCAACCGCCACGCCGCCGCACGGAATCGAGCTCGACCCGCCGGTGCCGACGCCGGTCGCGATCAGCGTCGGTGTCGCCCTGGATCACGCGCACCTGCTCGGGCGGCAGGTCGAGATGCTCGGCGACGAGCTGCGCATAGGCGGTGTGGTGGCCCTGGCCGGTCGATTGCGAGCCGATCAGCACGGTGACGACGCCGTCCTCGCCGAGCGTGACCTTGGCCGTTTCCGGCCCGACCGCCGCCGCAGGCCTCGATATAGGTGGCGAGACCGATGCCGCGCAGCCTGCCCGACTTCCGCGATGCGGCGGCGCGCCGGCTGAAGCCCGTCCAGTCGGCGATCTCCATCGCGCGCGCCATATGGCCGGCGAACTCGCCCGTGTCGTAGACCTTGCCCGTCGCCGTGCGGTAGGGCATCGCCCGCGGCTTGATGAAATTGCGTTTGCGCAACGCATCCGGCGCAACGCCGAGGTCGCGGGCGACGACGTCGACCAGGCGTTCGATCACATAGGCCGCCTCCGGCCGGCCGGCGCCGCGATAGGCGTCGACCGGCACGGTGTTGGTGAAGGCCGCCGCTGATGCGGATGAAGCAGCGTCGGGATGTCGTAGACGCCGGGCAACATGCCGGCGCCGACATAGGGAATAAAGGGCGCGAAGAACGAGAGATAGGCCCCCATGTCGCACACCGAGATCGACCGCGAGCGCGAGAAACCGCCCCTTCTCGTCGAGCGCGAGCTTCGCGGTCGTGACGTTGTCGCGGCCTTGCGTGTCGGCGAGGAAATGCTCGCATGCGGTCGGCGATCCAGGCGACCGGCCGGCCGAGCCGCTGCGCCGCGACCGCGGCGAGCGCATATTCGCGATAGGGAAATATTTTCGTGCCGAAGCCGCCGCCGACATCCGGGGTGATGACCCGCAGCCGGTCTTCGGGGATGCGCAGCACCTGACGTGCGAGCGCGTCCCGCAGCGTATGGACGCCCTGGCTGCCGAGCGTCAGCGTGAAGCTCTCGCTCGCCGCGTCGTACTCGGCCAAGACCGCGCGCGTATCGAGATAGTTGGCGACGAGCCGCTGATTGACGAGCGTCAGCGAGACCGTCCGCGCCGCGCCGGCGAACGCCGCCGCAGTCTTTGCTTCCTCGCCGAGCGTCTGCTCGATAGACGAGATTGCCGCCGCGGTCGGGCCAGACCGGCGGCGCGCCCGGCTCGAGCGCTGCGACCGCGTCGACGATATGCGGCAGCGGCGTCCATTCGACGACGATCGCCTCGGCCGCGTCCTTCGCCTGGTCGACCGTGTCGGCGACGACGAAGGCGATGGCGTCGCCGACATGGCGCACGATGTCGCGGACGAGGATCGGGTTTTCCGGCACATCCGCGCGCACGCCCGGGGGCATGCCGACGCACGGCAGCGGCCCGAGTTCGGCGATGTCGGCCGCGGTCAGGATCAGGCGAACGCCCGGCATGGCGCGCGCGGCCTCCGCGTCAAGGCGATCAAGGCGCGCATGGGCGTGCGGCGAGCGCAGCAGCACCGCGCGGCACGCGCCGGGCGGCACGAGATCGGCGACATAGCGGCCGCTCCCGCGCAGGAAGGCGTCGTCCTCCTTGCGGGTGACGCCCTGTGAGATGCCGAACTTCATCGCGTGACGCTCCGGGTCCGCCCGGCCGCATTCACCTCCCCGTAAAGGGGGAGGTCGGCGAGCACCGCTCGCCTGGAGGGGGTCACGTGCGGCTTGCGACCCCTCCGGACCATCTTCGATGGTCCGACCTCCCTTTCAAGGGAGGGTTAAGTCAATACATGGAGCGGCCGTATTCATCGCGTGCGTATTCATCGCGTGGCCCTGCTGCAAAGAGACGTACACTACTTCGCCGGCTGCCCGGCGGAGGCCGAAGGCGGCGTGGCCGACGGCGCCGGCGGCGCCGCCCCGCGCCGCCTCTTGCCCAGCTGCGCGAGCCATTGGGAGACGACATAGAACACCGGCGTGAAGATCAGGCCGAAAACGGTGACGCCGATCATGCCGGAGAACACGGCCGTGCCGAGCGTCTGGCGCAGCTCGGCGCCCGGCGCCGACCGCCCAGACGAGCGGCGTCGACGCCGAAGATGAAGGCGAGCGACGTCATCAGGATCGGCCGCAGCCGCAGGCGCGCCGCCTCGACCGCCGCCGCGAAGCGATCGCGGCCCTGGTCTTCGAGCTGCTTGGCGAACTCGACGATCAGGATCGCGTTCTTGGCCGCGAGTCCGATCAGCACGATGAAGCCGACCTGCGTGAGGATGTTGTTGTCCTGGCCGCGCAGGATCACGCCGGTGATCGAGGCGATCAGGCACATCGGCACGATCAGGATGACCGCGAGCGGCAGCGTCAGGCTTTCGTACTGCGCCGCCAGCACCAGGAAGACGAACACGACCGCGAGCGCGAAGGCGAACATCGCGACGTGTTGCCCGCCCGGATCTGCTGGAAGGCGAGAGTCGTCCACTCGTAGCTGAAGCCCTCCGGCAAGCGTCTCGGCGGCCAGCTGCTCCATGATGTCGATCGCCTGCCCCTGCGAATAGCCGGGCGCGGCCGCCCCGTCGAGCTCGGCCGCCGGGTAGAGATTGTAGCGCGGCACGCGAAACGGCCCGGCGATATCGCTCACGGTCGTGAACGAGCCGAGCGGGACGGTCTCGCCGAGCGCGTTGCGGACCCTGATATTGAGGATGTCCTTGACGTCCAGCGCGATAGGGCGCATCGGCCTGCGCCGTCACCCGGAAGGTGCGGCCGAGCAGGTTGAAGTCGTTGACATAGGACGATCCGATATAGACCTGGAGGGCCGCGAAAACGTCGGCGATGTTGATGCCGCAGAAGCTGCGCCTTGGTGCGGTCGATATCGAGATAGAGCTGCGGCGTCTGGGTCTCGAACAGCGAAAAGACCTGCACCGAGCCCGGGCGTCTGCGCCGCCTCGCCCCATCATGGCGCCGACCGCCCCTTGCAGCGCCTGCGGCCCGCGCCCGCCGCGGTCCTCGACCATCATGCGGAAGCCGCCGGCATTGCCGATGCCCGTCACCGACGGCGGCTGGACGACGACGATGAAGGCCTCCTGGATTTCGCCAAAGCGCTTGAACAGCTCGCCCTGGATGCCTGCCGCGGACTTGCGCGGATCCGCGGCGCGCGCCTCCCAGGGCTCGAGCACGAGGAAGATCGCGCCGGCATTCGACGCCTGCGTGAAGGTCGCGCCGGAGAAGCCGACGATGTTCACCGACATGCGCGACGCCCGGAATCTCCATGGCGATGTCGCGCGCGCGCTGCATCACCGCGTCGGTGCGCGCGAGCGATGCGCCCGGCGGAAGCTGCGCCGCCGCGATCAGATAGCCGCGGTCGACCTGCGGGATGAAGCCCGTCGGCGTGCGGTTGAATTCGAAGAGGCCGTATCCGATGATCCCCGCATAGAGCGACGAGCATCAGCACGGCGAAGCGCACGACGCGGGCGGCGAGCCAGCCATAGCCGCGCGCGAGCGCGTCGAAGCCGCGATTGAACAGGCGGAAGAAGCCGTGGATCGGCCGCTCGTACCAGCGATCGCGATGCTGCGGATCGTGCGGCTTGAGCAGCAGCGCGCACATCGCCGGCGACAGCGTCAGCGAGACGAGGCAGCGAAATCAAGGTCGCGCCGGCGATGGTGAGCGCAAACTGGCGATAGAACTGGCCGGAAATGCCGGTGATGAAGGCCGTCGGCACGAAGACCGCGCACAGCACGAGCGCGATCGCGATCAGCGCGCCGCCGACCTCGTCCATGCTCTTGTAGGCGGCGTCGCGCGGGCTCAGCCCGCTCGCGATGTTGCGTTCGACGTTCTCCACCACGACGATCGCGTCGTCGACCACGATGCCGATCGCGAGCACCAGTCCGAACAGCGACAGGTTGTTGAGCGAGAACCCGAACATCGCCATGAAGAAGAAGGTGCCGATGAGCGACACCGGAATGGCGACGATCGGGATCACCGCGGCGCGCCAGGTCTGCAGGAACAGGACCACCACGAGAACGACGAGGACGATCGCCTCGAAGATCGTCTGGATCACCGCATTGACCGATTGCTGGATGAATTCGGTCGGATTGTAGACGATGTCGTAGACAATGCCCGGCGGGAACCGTTGCGAAACCTCCTGCATCGCCTGGCGGACGCCGGCGGCGGTCGACAGCGCATTCGATCCGGGGCGCTGGAAAAGCGCAAGCGCGACCGCCTCGTTGCGGTCGAGATAGGAGTTCGACCCGTAGTCCAGCGCGCCCAGTTCGACCCGCGCGACATCCTTCAGCCGCACCACGGCGTCGAGCGTCTGCTTGACGACGATATTGCCGAACTCGGTCGGGTTGGCGAGCCGTCCGAGGGTCTGCACCGCGACCTGGAACGCGCCCTGGTTCGGCATCGGCGGCTGCCCCAGCACGCCGCCCGCGACCTGGATGTTCTGCTGCTGCAGCGCCTGGACGACGTCGCTCGCGGTCATTCCCATCGTCTGCAGGCGATCGGGATCGACCCAGATGCGCATCGCATAGTCGCGGCTGCCGAACACGGAAATGCTGCCGACCCCGTCGACGCGCGCGAGCAGATCCTTGATTTCCAGCGTGGCGTAGTTGGAGACGAAGAGAATGTCGCGCGACTTGTCGGGCGAATAGAGGTGCACGATCATCATCAGATCGGGCGACGCCTTGGTCACGACGACCCCGATATTGCGCACGTCAACGGGCAGCCGCGGCAGGGCGATCGCCACGCGGTTCTGCACCTGCACCTGCGCGATGTCGAGATCGGTGCCGAGATTGAAGGTGACGGAAATGACGAAGCGACCGTCGGCGGTCGAATTCGACCCGACATAGAGCATGCCCTCGACGCCGTTGATCTGCTCCTCGATCGGAGCAACCACCGTCGCCGAGACCACCTCGGCGCTGGCGCCGGGATACTGGCCGGTCACGGTGATGGTCGGCGGGGCGATGTCCGGATACTGCGCAACCGGCAGTCGCCAGAAAGACACCGCGCCGATGATCACGAACACGATCGACACAACGGCGGCGAAGATCGGCCGGTCGATGAAGAAATGTGAAATCCGCATGGTCAGTCCGTCCGGGAAGGGGCAGGCGCCGCCGCGGCCTGCGGGCTTTCCGGTCCTGCGGGCGGCGGATTCTCCTGCTGCGGCGAGACCTTCATCCCCGGCCGCGCCCGCATCAGTCCATTCACCACGACGCGGTCGGTCGCCGCCAGGCCTTCGCGAATGACGCGCTGGGCGCCGATCGCCTGGCCGAGCGTGACATGTTTCTGCGCCACCACATCGTCGGCGTTCACGACGAGCAGGTATTTGCGGGTCTGCTCGGAGCCGATCGCCGCTTCCGGCACAAGCAGCGCCGCGTAGGGCGCGGTGGCGGGCACGCGGACGCGGCCGAACATGCCGGGCGTGAAAACGCCGGCCGGATTGGCGAACACCGCGCGGCCGCGGATCGTGCCGGTTGCGCGTTCGATCACGTTGTCGACGAAATCCATGCGGCCCTTATGCTTGAACTCGTTCTCATCGAGCAGCTTGAGCGTCACATCGACGCCGCCGGACGGGTTCGAAACATCGCTCTCGCCCTTTTCCATCCGCTGGTAGCGCAGGTAGGACGCCTCGTCGAACGTGAACTCGAACCGGATCGGATCATAGGTCACGATGGTCGCAAGCAGAGTGGTGTTCCCGCCGGTGCCTCCGGTCACGAGATTGCCCCGCGACACCCGGCGGTCGCCGATCCGGCCGGTGATGGGCGCACGCAGCTCGGTGAATTCCAGATCGAGATTCGCCTGGCGCACGGCCGCCTCCTGCGCGGCGACCGACGCCTCGGCGACGCGTTTGGCCTGGGTGCGCTGATCGAAGGTCTGCTCGGTGATCGTCCGGTCGCGCACGAGTTGCTGGCCGCGGGCGAGATCGTTCTCCGCATAAGCGAGATTGGCGCGCGCCTGGGTGAGCGTCGCTTTGGCCTGGTCGAGCGCGGTCTGGAACGGACGCTTGTCGATGGTGAACAGGAGATCGCCCTTGTTGACGATCTGGCCGTCGGTGAAATTCACCTGATCGAGATAGCCGGACACGCGCGCGCGCACTTCGACGGAGTCGATGGCGACAAAGCGCCCGACATAATCGTCATAATCGATAACGGTGCGTTGTGCGGGAAAAGCGACCGTGACCTGCGGCGGGGGCGGCGGGGCGGCCGCAGGCTGCTGCGGCGCCCCGCAGCCGGCGAGGACGAGGGCAAGAAGGATGGCGGCAAGGGGCGCCGAAATCGGTCTCATGGGGACTCCACTGGCGATTCGGGCCGAGCCAATAACGGGCCCTTTGGGCCTGACCAAGGCAGGCAGAACCGACCCGCCCGAACGCAGACGGAGGTGACTGCGGCCTTTGCTCTTTTCGCGCGGACGGCCGCTCCCCATATCCCCGGACGTCATGCGAGTTCAATCCAGACATAAGTTCGTTCCTGCTCAGCGCCGCCGCTCCATCGGCGTCGGCGGCCCGAGTTCGCCCTTCGCGCGAGGCCAAGCGGATATTGCGCCGTCGAGTCTTGTCGGTGAGGCGTCCGACCCGCGTCTTGCCGACAGCGACCTGCTCGATGCCTATTCGCGCGCCGTGATCGGCGTGGTCGACCGCATCGGGCCTGCGGTCGTGCGTCTTGATATCAGCCGCAATGATCGCGCCGGCGGCTCGGGCTCGGGCGTGATTGTCGCACCCGACGGGTTGATTCTTACAAACAACCATGTGGTTGGATCGAACCCCCGGGTCAAGGTGACCACCGCGGACGGCATGAGCCTCACCGCCCGGGTGGTCGGCGTCGATCCCGACACCGACCTCGCGCTCGTGCGCGTCAACGAGAGCGTCGCGCTCCCCGCGGCAGGGCTCGGCGATTCCAAGCTCTTGCGGCGCGGGCAACTCGTGATCGCGATCGGAAATCCGCTCGGATTCGAGTCGACCGTGACGGCGGGCGTCGTTTCTGCGCTGGGCCGCTCGCTGCGCGCAAGCAATGGCCGGCTGATCGACGACCTGATCCAGACCGACGCGGCGCTCAATCCGGGAAACTCCGGCGGCCCGCTCGTCGCCTCGCATGGCGAGGTGGTCGGGATCAATACCGCGATCATCATGGGAGCGCAGGGGATATGCTTCGCCATCGCGGCGAACACGGCGAAATACGTGTTGGGCGAGCTGGTGCGGCACGGCCGCGTGCGGCGCGCCTTCATCGGAGTCGCGGCGGCGCAGACCGCCCTGCCGCGCCGGCTGCGCCATCAGGCCGGCGTCGCACAGGCGAGCGCGGTGATGGTCGCCTCGGTCGAGGCCGGCAGCCCGGCGGCGCAGGCCGACATCCGCTCCGGTGACGTGATCCTCGGCATTGACGGCCGCACCGTCACCGGGGCCGACGATCTCATCCGGCTGCTCACCGGCGAGCAGATCGGTCGCGCGGTCGAGATCGAGCTGTTGCGGGAGGGCAAAGTGAGGCGGGCGTCGCTGGTTCCGCAGGAGCGCCCGCCCCGCAAGGCGGCCTGAGCCCCTGAGCCTCCTGCCCGGCCCTGGCGCATGCGCCGTCAGGTCTTGCCCGCCGGTCCCGTCGGAGGGGAATGCGTGCTGCGAAATCCCTGCAGCCAGCGGCGGCCGAACAGAGCCGCGATCGCGCCGCCATAGACCAGACCGCCGATGCAGGCGAGCGTCGCCAGATCGGTTTCCGCCCGCAGCCGGCGGAGCCCGGCGAAGAGGACGTCGATCCCCCGCTCGCTGGCCGCAAGGGCGAGCGCAAGCGCGAGCCCCGCGACCAGGAACTTGATCGTCGAAAGCCGCAGCCGCGCATCGACCGCGAACAGGCCCGCGCGCATGGCGAACCAGACCACGAGAGCGAAGTTCACCCACGCGCCGATCGCGGTCGCAAGCGCGAGACCCACCTGGGCATGGCTTCCCATCAGGGCGAACTTGCAGGCGACATTGACCACGACGGACACGAGCAAGGCCTTGACCGGCGTCGCCGTGTCGCCGCGCGCGAGGAAGGTCGCGGTGAAGCTGCGAATGAGCACGAACGGCAAGAGCCCGATCGCGTAGGCCGCCAGCGTCGCCGCGGCGGCGGCCGCGTCCGCCGACGTGAACGCGCCGCGCGAGAACAGGCCCGACATGATCCGTTCCGGCACCAGCAGGAAGGCGATGAGGAACGGAATCGACATCAGCAACGTCAGTTCGATCGCGCGGTTTTGCGCATGGCGCGCGCCAGCTTCGTCCCCGGCCGCAATGCGCCTCGCCATTTCCGGCAGCACGACCGTTCCCGCGGCGATGCCGATGACCCCGATCGGAAGCTGGTTCAGGCGGTCCGCGTAGTACAGGGCCGAGAGCGCGCCGGCCGGAAGGAAGGTCGCGATGATCGTGTCGGCGAACAGCGCGATCTGCAGCCCGGCCGAGCCGAGCGTCGCCGGGCCGAGCGCCTTGAAGAACCGTTTGGTGTCCTTATCGATCGCAAAGGCGCGAAAGCGTGGCAGACCGTCGCGCCGCGACTGGTCGGCGCCGACGAGCAGCGCTTCGAGGAAGCCCGCGATCAGCACGCCCCAGGCGGCGGCATGCCCTGCGCTCGGAAAGAAGGCGGCGAGCGCGAGCGTCGCCATCATTGACAGATTGAGCAGGATCGGCGCGGCGGCCGGCGCGGCGAAGCTCTGCACGGCGTTGAGCATGCCGCCATAGAGCGTGACCAGGCTTACGAGCAGGAGATAGGGGAAGGTGATCCGGGTCAGCGAGACCGCGAGCGCGAACTGACCCGGGTCGTCGGCGAATCCCGGCGCCAGCAGCCGGATGACCGCCGGCGTGAACGCGAGCGCAAGCAGCAGCAGCACCGCCTCGACCGCGAACAGAAGCGTGAAGATGCGGTCGGCGAAAAGGCGCGCGAGGCCGACGCCGTCCTGCTGGCGTATGCGCGCATAGGCCGGCACGAAAGCGGAGTTGAACGCGCCTTCGGCGAAAATCGCGCGGAAATGATTGGGCAGACGGAGCGCGACGAAGAACGCGTCGGCGAGCGGGCCCGCGCCGAGAATGGCCGCGAGCATGATGTCGCGAAAAAAGCCGGTGACGCGCGAGACAAGGGTGAAGCCGCCGACCGTGAGGATGCGTCCGAGCATGCGGCCGTCACCACCTCTGCTGCAGAAAACCCCGCGGCCCCGCCGGAGCGCGACAGCTCAAACGGCCACCGCCCGCCGCACCGCCTCGATGATGCGCGTTTGGCTCGGCTCGTCGAGATAGGCGTGCATCGGCAGGCTGATCACCTCTTCGGCGAGACGCTCCGAGACGGGCAGGCCATCGGCGGCGCAGGGAAAGTCTCGGTACGCCGTCTGCCGGTGCGACGGCTTCGGATAATGAACCGCGGTCGGGATTCCCTCCGCCTTGAGCGCGGCGGCGAAGGCGTCGCGCCGACCAGGCGCGAGCCGGATCGTGTACTGCGCCCACACGGAGGTCCGTTCCGCCGGCACGCGCGGAACGCGCACGGCGTCGGCGAGCCCCTCGGCGTAGCGGCGCGCCGCGCGATCGCGCGCGACGATCTCGTCCGGAAATATCTTGAGCTTCTCGAGCAGCACCGCCGCCTGCACGGTGTCGAGCCGGCCGTTCATGCCGATGCGGACATGATCGTACCGGTCCGCCCCGTGCCCATGCATGCGCAAGCTCTTCAGGAGATCGGCAAGCGCATCGTCGTCGGTCAGGATCGCTCCGCCGTCGCCGTAACAACCGAGCGGCTTCGCCGGAAAGAAGCTCGTTGCGGTCGCTGCCGCGACGGACCCGAGCCGACGCCCCTTGTAGGTGGCGCCGAACGCCTGCGCGGCGTCGTCGAGCACGAACAGCTCCTCCGCCGCAGCGAGCGCAGCGATGCCGTCATGGTCGGCCGGCAAGCCGAACAGGTCGACCGCAATGATCGCCCGCGGCGTCAGTCCCAGGCGGCGTGCGGCCGCCACAGCCGCCGCGGCGCTCGCCGGCGAAATATTGAACGTCGCCTCGTCGACATCGGCGAAGACCGGCGTCGCGCCGAGCAGCGCCGTCATTTCAGCGGGCGCGCAGAAGGTGAATGACGGGCAGATGACGGCGTCGCCCGGGCCGATCCCTTTCGCCATCAGCACCAGCGCAAGCGCATCGGTTCCGCTCGCGCAGGTCACCGCGTGCCGCGCGCCGCAGAAACGCGCGAGTTCGCTCTCGAGCGACTGCACTTCCGGGCCGAGAATGAACTGGCAGTGCTCCATGACGCGCGCCACCGCCGCGTCGACGCGCGGTCCGAGCGCGCGGCGCTGGGCCACGAGGTCGATGAACGGAATGGGCTTCGGTTGCAGACGAGCGTGCTGAGTCATTCGCTGCCGGGAGTCCTTGCTCGGATGGCTGGTGCGCCGAATATCAGAGGGCGGCTAGCCGCGCTACCCGTAAATCCTCTTTCCCGGGCGCCCGGTGCTCCAGACACCGGATGGCGATCTCCAGGCTCGCGACGCCTTCCTGGCCGTCGACCGGCGGCTTGCCGCCGGTTTGGATCGCATGCACGAAGGCGCCGAGTTCCGAGCGCAACGGCTCGGAATGGCCGACCGAGAGATGACGCATCGAATAGCTTCCGTCGGGCTGGAACCCGAAATATTCCGTGACCTGCCGCGCCAACAGATCGCCGACGATGTACTTGCGCTTGGTCGCCACCTGCACCGTGCGCGCCTTGAACGGCGTGAGCCAGTTCGTGTTGATGTGGGCGAGCACGCCGGAAGCGGTGCGGAATTGCAGCAAGGCGATGTCTTCGCGTTCCGCCCGCGCGCTGGAGAGCTGCGGCTGCACCTCGACGATCTCCGAACCGGTGAACCAGCGGATCAGGTCGATGTCGTGCACGGCAAGATCGATCACGATGCCGACATTGGACATGCGCGGCGGAAACGGCCCGACCCGCGTGATCGCGATCGACAGGATGTCCTCGCCGCGAATCGCTTCCTTGATCGTCTGCGCCGCCGGGTTGAACCGCTCGATATGCCCGACCATCAGCGTGACGCCCGCGCGGCGCGCGGCATTGATGAGGTCGTAACCCTCCTCGACAGAGGAGGCGATCGGCTTTTCGACGAGGACATTCACGCCGCGGGCGATGCAGGCAAGCGCAATGTCGCGATGCAGGTGCGTGGGCGCGGCCACCGTCACGGCGTCGACGCCATAGTCGAGCAGCTTGGCGACGTCGGAGAAGGTGCCGCAACCGAGCGTGCGGCCGACGAACTCGGTCTGGCCGACATTGGGGTCGGCAACGCCGACGAGTTCAGCGCCCGGAAGCTCCGACAGCACCCGCGCGTGGTTGCATCCCATGATGCCGGCGCCGACGACGCCGATCCGGACCGGCTTGTGCGCCTGTGTTGTTCCGTCCCGCCCCGTCGTTGGCGGATTTCGCGGCTTCGTCCCCATGAGCAATCTTCTAACATGCGTCGGCGGGGCTTGGCGACGGCAATTGTTTCTTTCCAGACACGTTTTAATTCAAAGCGTTACAGCAATACGCCCCACCGATACGCTAGATCGATTCGGGGTCCGGGCCAACCCGGTCGGGCCGACCCGCCCAGGTTAATGGCGCGCAGCGGCCGGATCAGATCGCCCAGGTCTCCGCCGTTTCGGCCTTGCGGCTGCACAGATCGAGGGCCGTGGCGAGATAGACGCGCGCCGCGGCGACCACGTCTTCGATCAGGACATGCTCGCCGAATGCGTGCATGGACGAATCGTGCGCGTCGGGGTGGAGCCGCCCGCCCGGCCCGAACCCCACGCAGGGGATGCCGTAGGCGGTCAGATGCACGGCGTCGGCGCCTGGGCGGCGCATGAATGGCGGCGGCGTCTCGCCCAGCACCTCGACCTGCGCCGAGTTCAGGGCGTCGACCACAGGAAGCTCCTGAGCGAGCGCGACCGGAGGGTCGGTCACATAGACATAGATCGAGGGCTCGGGAACGCCGGTGCGCTCGGCGAACCAGCGCAGAAGCTTCCGCAGGTCGCGTTTCACCATCTCGACGCTCTGGCCGGGCACCGTGCGGATGTCGAGATAGAGGCTGCACGAAGGAGGCGTGCGCGACAGGCGCCATGGCGCCCCGCCGCGAATTGCGGCGAGCGTCACGTTCGGATGCTCGCCCATGAATTCGTGCCGGTTCTCGTAGTCGTTGGCCCAGGCGGCGATATCCGCCTGCAACTCGTGCATCGACGCGATCGCGTTGACCACGCCGGGACGGTGCGCGAGCGCGGAATGCGACAGCGTCCCGCCGAGCGTCACCCGCAGCCAGATGCAGCCCATATTGGCGATCGCGGTGCGCAGCCCGGTCGGTTCGGCGAGGATCGCATAGTCCGCCGTGACCCCGTGGGTGACAAGATGCTTGCTGCCGATCCCGTGTCCCGAATACTCGATGCCCTGGAATTCCTCGATCGCCGTTTTCTCGATCTCGCCGACCACGGCGCCGAAGGAAATGTCCCCGGCCAGCCTGACCTCGGCCCGCGCGATCGCCTCGATCGCGATCAGCGCGGCGGCGAGCCCGCTCTTCATGTTGTTGACGCCGAGCCCGAACAGCCATCCGTCGTGAATCGCCGCCTTGGGCTGAAATCCTTCGCCTTGCGGAAGCTCCTCCTGGCCGCCATAGGCGGTGTCCATATGTCCGGTGAACAGGAGATTGTTTCCGTCGCCGCGCCCGCGCAGATGCCCGACGGCGTTGGGGCGGCTCGCCTCGACCAATGGCAGGTCGGTATCGAGCCCCGCAGCCCGCATGCGGCCGACGAGGTAGCGCGCGACGCCCGACTCCTGGCCGGTCGGGCTCGCGATGTTGACGAGGTCGACCAGCGTGTCGCGAACAAGCTCGGGCGTAATGTAGGCGACAGCGCTCTCGAAAGCGGGATGCGTCATATTGGGGAAACCTCAGGAGGCGGGCATGACGGCCCGCGATTACTGCGTGTTTATCATCGGTGCGGCAAGAACAATTCGAGCGCCGGCGCGCAGATCGAGGAGATCCCTCTGCGCGAACGGCGCCGTGCGGATGCGTCGCGCAATAAGGCGCGTCGCGGAGGGCGCCCATTAAAGGAAGAATAGCGCCACGAGTTGCAAGCAAATTTGTTCTGGATCAATGATTTGCTCGCCGGGCCGGCATCGGGCCCCGGCACGCCCTGCGATCCGCCGCCGCGGCCCGAAGCTTGCTGGGAGGAATGGATTGTCGGGCAGGAATCATCAAAGGGGATTCGGGGTCAGCCATGTTCGAACTCTCGCCGGAGGAACTGACGGCGATCCTCCTCTCCCTACGGATCGCGACCGTCGCCACGCTGGTGAGTTTGCCGCTCGGCGTGTTCGTCGCCTATGCGCTCGCGCGCTGGCGATTTCCCGGCAAGTTCCTGGTTGACGGGGTGGTGCATCTTCCCTTGGTGCTGCCGCCGGTCGTCACGGGCTACTTCCTGCTGATGCTGTTCGGGCGTCGCGGACCGCTCGGCGTGTTCTTCGCCGATACATTCGGCATCGTCTTCGCGTTCCGCTGGACCGGCGCGGCGCTCGCTTGCGGCGTGATGGGTTTTCCGCTGATGGTCCGCGCCATTCGGCTGTCCATCGAAGCGCTCGACCGCCGGCTGGAGGACGCGGCCGGGACGCTTGGAGCGAACCGGTTCTGGACGTTCGGCCTTGTCACCTTGCCGCTCGCCCTGCCGGGCGTGCTCGTCGGCTCGATCCTTTGCTTTGCGAAGGCTCTGGGCGAGTTCGGCGCCACCATCACCTTCGTCTCGAACATTCCCGGCGAAACGCAGACTTTGTCGGCCGCCATCTACACCTACACGCAGGTTCCGGGCGGGGATGCGAGCGCGTGGCGGCTCACGATCGTCGCGGTCATCATCGCGTTTTCGGCGCTCATGGTGTCCGAATTCGTCCAGCGCAGCGCGCAGAAACGACTGGCCCGGTTCGAATGATCCGCGTGCAAGCGAGGCTGCGGCTCGGCGCCTTCGATCTCGACATCGCGTTCGAAAACGAGGGCGGCGTCCTTGCGCTGTTCGGGCGGTCGGGCTCGGGCAAGACCGCGACCATCAACCTGATCGCCGGCCTTGCGCGGCCGCAACGCGGCCGCATCGTGCTCGACGGCCGCACGCTCGTCGACACCGAAGCGGGCGTGTTCGTGCCGACCCATGCCCGGCGCGTCGGTCTTGTTTTCCAGGACGCCCAGCTTTTTCCCCATCTGAGCGTCAGGCAGAATCTCCTGTTCGGGCGCTGGTTCGCGGCGAAATCGCCGGAATTGATCGGCTTCAAACCGCTCATCGAGGCGCTCGGAATCGGCCATCTGCTCGATCGCCGGCCGGCGCGGCTGTCCGGCGGCGAAATCCAACGCGTCGCGATCGGCCGCGCGCTCGTCGCCTCTCCACGCATTCTCCTGATGGACGAGCCGCTCGCCTCGCTCGACACGCAACGAAAACTGGAGATCCTGCCGCTGATCGAGCGGCTGCGCGACGAGTTCGGCATTCCGATCGTCTATGTCTCGCATGCGGTCGAAGAGGTCGCCCGCCTCGCCACCCGCGTGGTGGTGCTGGAGGCCGGTCGCGTGGCGGCGGCGGGGCCGGTCGAGGAGGTGTTCGGGCTGCGCGACGCTCCGGCGGGCGAAAGCCGTTTCAGCCGCGCCTCGTTCATCACCGGGAAAGTCGCCGGATTCGACGCCGCCTACGGGCTGACCGAACTGCATCACCCCGCCGGGACCATCTGGCTGGTCGGCCATGCCGGGCCGATCGGAGCCGACTGCCGCGTCATCGTTCGCGCGACCGACGTGGCCTTGGCGACCGCACGTCCTTCCCAGGTCAGCGTCCGCACCGTTCTCGCCGGCACGGTGGGGCGCATCCGAACGGATGACGGCGCGCTCGCCAGCATCGTCGTCGACCTCGACGGCCATGGCCATGTCGCTGCGTCGGCGACCCGCAGGGCGGTCGACGAACTCGACCTCACCCCCGGTCGGCGGGTGTTCGCGCTGATCAAGACCGTGGCGCTCGACGAACAGACGGCGGCCCTGCTTCGCCCGTGAGCGGGGCGGCGCTGCAAACCAGTTCTCGGTCGGTCAGGCGCAAAGCGACTTCAATCCGGCGGGGCGGGCGCATCACTCATGCGTGTGCGCGCGGAACAATTCGCTCAGGATCGAGCTTCGAAATTTGGCACTGGTGTGGGCGGCAGGTATTGCCGGATGATTTTTTGGAGCGACACCATGGGTCAGCGTTTTCCCAAACTGGCTGCGGCTCTCGCGGTGGCGAGCGTCACGGCCCTGACATCGTCCGCGCCCGCCGAGGCGCGGAACGGACGGTGGGTGGCCGCCGGCGTGGGACTGCTTGCGGCCGGCGTGATCGCGAGCGCGCTCGCCCCGCGCTACGGCTACGGCGGCCCTTATGCGGCCTATGCCTACGCCCCCGGATATGGGTATTCGCCGGGCTATGCCTATTCGCCGGGCTATGCCGGCTACGGCTATGCGCCTTACTACGGCTACGGCTATTACGGACGAAGCTGCGTCTTCCCGGGCGCCTACCGGCCCGACTACAGCAACTGTTGATGATCGCGGGGCGTTACGCGCCGACCAGCGGCCAGGCGTAACCACCCGCCCTCTTCGTTCAGGACTGAAGCGTCGCGCGGGCGCGGCCATTGGCTTTGGCCGGCTTGCGGGCGCGGCCGTTCGGCTTGGCGGCCTTGCGCGGGCGGCGGCGCGCCGCCGCGAGGTCGTCCAGCCCGGCTGAGCCGAGACCGAGCAACACCTCGTAGAGCTTGACCAGCGACGTGATCAGCCGCGCATGCTCGGTCGCGCCGAGTTCGGCCACCAGATGCTGCTCGAAGCGGGCCTGCAGCGCGAGCGCGCGTTTCAACAGCGCCTTGCCTTTCGCCGTCAGCGTCAAGGCGTGCGACCGCCGGTCCGCCGCGAGCCGCTTGCGCTTGGTCAGGCCGCGCCGGTCGAGTTCGTCGATCAGGCCGACCAGATTGGCCTGGCGGATGCCGAGCGAGGCCGCGATCTCCGACTGGCGGCGGCCGGGATTGGCGTGCACCACCAGCAGCACGCTGAACTGCGCCGGACGCAATCCCAGCGGCTTGAACGTGTTGATGAAATTTTCGAACAGCGCCACCTGCGCGCGGCGCAACACATAGCCGGTATATCCCGGCAAAGGACCGAGCGCCAACGGCGCGGCCGCGCCGCGCCCCGTTTCGCCCGGCTTGAGCTCCGTTGCGGTCCTTCTTCGCGCCCCGTCTTTGGTCATTCTTGCTCGCCTCGGTGAGGCCGCCGATCGGCGGCAACCCTGCATACTTCGCTTGTGATTATCTAACATAATAGTTATACTACATAAAAATATAAGCGGCGCCAACAATGTGGGGCGCCCGGGAGGAATGCCGGCATGCGCACCAGCCGCAACGCCACTGGCCTGTATCCGCGCCCGCCGCGCCGCCGCGGAGGTGCGCGATGATCGACGGCGTCATTCTGCTCTTCCTCATTCAGGACGGCCTTCTCAATGGCGCGATCTACGCCTTGTTGGGAATAGCTCTCGTTCTCGTGTTCGCCGTGACGCGCGTCATTTTCATACCGCAAGGAGAGTTCGTCGCCTATGGCGGGCTGACCTTCGCGCTCCTCTCGACCGGCAAGATGCCGGCCACGGCCTGGCTCCTGATGGTTTTCGGCGTCGCCGCGTTCCTGGCCGAACTGTGGAGAAGTCGGCATGTCGCGACCGGCCGCAAGATCGCGCGGCAATTCGCCGGCGCAATCGTGCTGCCGGCGGCGGTGCTGTCGCTCACCTCGCTGCTGGCGCATCCGGACCAGTCCGTCTGGGTCAATCTCGCGCTTACCCTCGCGATCGTCGCCCCGATGGGGCCTTATGTCTACCGCGTCGCCTTCCAGCCGCTGGCCGACGCCTCGGTGCTGACGCTGTTCATCACGGCCGTCGGCGTGCACCTGTCGATGGTCGGTCTCGGCCTCGTGTTCTTCGGCGCCGAGGGGTTGCGCGCGCCGGCGCTGACCAACGCGTCGTTCGATATCGGGCCGCTGCCGATCACCGGGCAGACGATCGCCGTGTTCGCCGTCGCGCTCGTTCTGATCGCCGCGCTCTACCTGTTCTTCGACCGCCTGCTTTACGGAAAGGCGTTGCGCGCGACCGCGATCAACCGGCTCGGGGCGCGGCTGGTCGGCATCCCGGCCGCGAGCGCGGGACAGGTCGCCTTCGCCCTTTCCTCGGCGCTCGGCGCAGTTTCCGGCGTTCTCATCGCGCCGGTCACGACGATCTATTACGATACGGGCTTCCTGATCGGGCTGAAGGGTTTCGTGGCCGCCATAGTCGGCGCGCTCGCGAGCTACCCGATCACCGCGATGGCGGCCCTCGGGGTCGGGCTCGTGGAGGCCTTCGCCTCGTTCTACGCGTCGAGCTTCAAGGAAGTGATCGTGTTCCTGCTCATCGTCCCCGTCCTGATGTGGCGCTCGCTGCAGACGGTTCATGTCGAGGAGGACGAGTGAGCGATGCACCAACGGGTCATCCTCGCCCTCTTCGCCGCCACGCTTGCCCTGCTCGCGATCGTTCCGGGCGTGCCGCCGTTCTGGATCACGCTCCTCAACAATATCGGGCTTGCCTCGCTGGTCGCCATCGGCCTCGTCCTCCTCACCGGGGTCGGCGGCATGACCTCGTTCGGGCAGGCCGCGTTCTGCGGCTTCGGCGCCTACACCACCGCCGTCCTCACCACGACCTACGGCCTGTCGCCATGGCTGAGCCTGCCCTTTGCGCTGCTGGTCACGGCCGCGGCCGCGGTGCTGCTCGGCCTGATCACGGTCCGGCTCTCGGGTCATTACCTGCCGCTCGGCACGCTCGCTTGGGGCATCAGCCTGTATTTCCTGTTCGGGAAGATCGACCTGCTCGGCCGGCATGACGGCATCAGCGGCATCCCGCCGCTCTCGATCGGCCCGTGGAGCCTGATCGATCCGAAAGCGACTTATTGGGTGATCTGGACGGCCGTGCTGCTCGCGGGAATCGGCACGTCCAACCTTCTCTCCTCGCGGATCGGACGCGCGATTCGCGCGCTCAGGCGCGGCGGGGTCGCGGCCGAGTTGTTCGGCGTCGACCGTATGAAGGTGAAGCTCGTCGTGTTCGTCTACGCCGCCCTGCTCGCCGGGCTGTCCGGGTGGCTCTATGCGCATCTGCAGCGCAGCGTGAATCCCACCCCCTTCGGCCTCAATGCCGGCATCGAATATCTCCTGATGGCAACCATTGGCGGGGCCGGCCATGTGTGGGGCGCGCTCCTCGGCGCGGGCGTCGTCACGATCCTGAAGGACGCCCTGCAGCGCATCCTGCCAGCGACGCTCGGCAGCGACGTGCAGGCCGAAAGCATCGTGTTCGGCATCGTGCTGGTCGCGACGCTGCATGTCGCGCGCGACGGGCTGTGGCCGCGGCTTGCGGCGCTCTTTCCGGCGCCGTCCCCGATTGCTCCGCCGGCCGAGGCGAAGCCGCTGGTTCGCCGCAGCGGCGCGACCGACATGTCTCCGCTTCTCGAAATCGAGGGGGTGAGCAAGCGCTTCGGCGGCATCGTCGCCGTCAACGACGTGAGCACGGCGATCGCGCCGCGCGCGATCGTCGGGGTGATCGGGCCGAACGGCGCGGGCAAGAGCACGCTGTTCAACCTCGTCACCGGCATCCTGACGCTGACCTCCGGCCGCATCCGCTTCGCGGGCGAGGCGATCGACGGACGGCGGCCGGGCGACATCGCCCGCCGCGGGATCGCCCGCACCTTTCAGCACGTCAAGCTGATGCCGGAGATGAGCGTGATCGAGAATGTCGCGCTCGGCGCGCATCTGCGCGGCCGCTCGGGCGTCGTCACGAGCATCCTCCATCTCGAGCGCGCGGAGGAAGGCCGGCTGCTCGCCGAGGCGGCGCGGCAGGTCGCGCGCGTCGGCCTCGCCGACCAGCTCGACCGGCCGGTCGGCAGCCTGCCGCTCGGACAGCAGCGCATCGTCGAAATCGCCCGCGCGCTGTGCCTCGATCCGCGCCTGCTCCTGCTCGACGAGCCGGCCGCCGGCCTGCGCGAATTCGAAAAGCGCATGCTCGCCGAACTGCTCAACCAGTTGCGCGCCGAGGGCATGACCATGCTGCTGGTCGAGCACGACATGAGCTTCGTCATGGGACTGGTCGACCGTCTCGTCGTGCTCGATTTCGGCAGCAAGATCGCCGAGGGCGCGCCCGCAGCGATCAAGGCCGATCCGGCCGTCCTCGCCGCCTATCTGGGAGCCGAGCCGTGACCGCGCCGCTGCTCGCCCTTGCCGACTTCAGCGTCTTTTACGGATCGGTGGAGGCCGTCCGCGAGGCGACGCTCTCCATCGCCGACAACGAGATCGTCACCGTGATCGGCGCGAACGGCGCCGGCAAGAGCACCCTGCTCAACGCCGTGATGGGCGTGCTCCCCGCACGCGGCGCGATGCGCTTCGCCGGCGCCGATATCGGCCGCCTCGAGGTCGAGCAGCGGGTCGACCGCGGCCTTTGTCTCGTCCCGGAGAAGCGCGAGCTGTTCGGCTCGATGAGCGTCGAGGACAATCTCGTGCTCGGCGGCTTCCGCGTCTCGGCGGACAAGCGGCGCGACACGCTGGAACAGGTGTTCGCGCGCTTTCCGCGGCTATTGGAGCGCCGCCGCCAGCTCGCCGCCACGCTGTCGGGGGGCGAGCAGCAGATGCTCGCGATCGGCCGCGCGCTGATGGCGAGCCCGCGCCTGCTGATGCTCGACGAGCCGAGCCTCGGGCTCGCCCCGCTCATCGTCGCGGAGATTTTTCGCATCATGCTCGATCTGCGCCGCAGCGGCGTCTCGATTCTTCTCGTCGAGCAGAACGCGCGCGCGGCGCTGCGCATCGCCGACCGGGCCTATGTGATGGAGCTTGGCCTCTTCACGATGCACGGGCCGGCGCAGGAATTCGCCAGCGATCAACGGATCGTCAGCAGTTATCTCAAAGCGTGAGCACCTTGCCATGACCTACCGCGCCCCGCTCGACGACATCCTGTTCAATATTCTTGCGGTGGCGCCGGGGCCGGTCTCGCCGGAAATCCCCGCCGAGACGCGCGAGGAATGGCGTACGATCCTCGAACAGGCGGCGGTTCTGGTGGAGGAGACGATCGCGCCGCTGAACCGGGCGAGCGACATGTCCGGTTCGGTGTTCGAGAGCGGGGCGGTGCGCACGCCGCGCGGCTGGCGCGAAGCCTATGCGACCTGGGCGGAAGCGGGATGGAACGGCGTGTCGCTGCCGCCCAGCCATGGCGGCGCCGGGCTGCCGGTCCCGATCGGGACGGCCACCATGGAAATGCTGACGAGCGCCTGCATGGCGCTCTCGACCCTGCCGGTGCTCGCCCAATGCGCCGTGCCCGCGCTCGCCGCCCACGCGGCGCCGGCGCTCGTCGACCTGTACCTGCCGAAGCTCGTCTCCGGCGAATGGACCGCCACCATGAATCTGACCGAGCCGCAGGCGGGCAGCGATCTCGGCCTCCTGACCAGCCGGGCGGAGCCGGCGGGCGACGGGACCTATCGCCTGTTCGGGCAGAAGACCTTCATCACCTTCGGGGAGCACGACCTCGCCGAGAACATCATCCACCTTGTGCTGGCGCGGCTGCCCGGCGCGCCGCCCGGGACGCGGGGCATTTCGCTGTTCGTCGCGCCGAAATTCCTCGTGCATCCGGACGGACGGCTCGGCCCGCGCAACGATCTGCGCTGCGCCGGCGTCGAGCACAAGCTGGGCATCCGGGCGAGCCCGACCTGCACGATGATCTATGGCGACGACGGGGGCGCCGTCGGCTGGCTCGTCGGCGAGCCGCATCGCGGCCTTCACTGCATGTTCACCATGATGAACGGGGCGCGGCTCGCGACCGGCCTGCAAGGCGTCGCGGTCGCCGAGCGCGCCTATCAGCAGGCGTTTGCCTATGCGCAGGAGCGCCGCCAGGGCCGCGCCGCGGGCTGCACAGGCGCCGCGCCCATCATCGCGCATCCGGACGTGCGCCGCATGCTCGGGCGCATGAAAGCGCTGACCGCGGCGGGCCGCGCGCTCGCCTATTTCACCGCGGCCGCCATCGACGACGCGCATGCGGCGACCGAGGAAGCCGGGCGGCGCCGCGGCGAGGCCTATGCCGGCCTGCTCACGCCCGTGTTCAAGGGCTTTGCCACCGAGAGCGGAGTCGAGGTCGCCTCGCTCGGCATCCAGGTGCATGGCGGCATGGGCTATATCGAGGAGACGGGCGCCGCGCAGCATTGGCGCGACGCCCGCATCCCGCCGATCTATGAGGGCACCAACGGCATCCAGGCGATCGATCTGGTCACCCGCAAGGTCGCGCCCGACGGCGGCGCCGGCATGCAGGCGCTGATCGAGGAGTGCCGCGCGATGCTCGCGCCCGTCGCCTCTTTCCCGGCGGAGGAGCGGCTTGCGCTCGCGCCCGCGGCCGACCTTGCGGCGGCTTCCCTGAACGATCTCGTCGCCGCCACCAAATGGCTGGCTTCGACCGGGCGCGAACCGGAGGCGCGGCTCTATGCGGCGACGCCCTATCTGCGGCTCGCCGCCATCGCGCTCGGCGCCTCCCTCTTGATGAAGGGGGCGGGAGCGGCGGCGCGTATGGCCGCGGCGGACGGCGCGTGGTCGCCGAACGAGCGCGCGCGCATGGCGCTCGCCGCGGTGTTCGCCGATGAACTCGCGGTCGAGACGCCCGGCCTCTTGCGCAAGATCAGGACGCCGGCGCCGACCCGCGAAATGCGCGCGGCGGCGCTCGAACTCGAGGCTTGACGGCGCGCGCCAACAACGCCCGACAATGCTCAGGACCGGTTGCTGGTCTCCAGAAGTCCATTGAGATTGCGCAGCAGCCGCCGCAAACCGGGCTCCTGGACGGCCTTGGCCGCCTTCGCGAGCCGGAACCAGCGCGCCTTTCGTTCGCCCTTCTCGCGCCAGCGCTTGCGCTGCGACTTCACTTCGAGCGGGAAGACCTCGACCTTGCAGCGGGCCTCGAGCCCGTTCTTCAGGCGCTTGTCGTAGTAGTAGGTGCCGATCGCATCCGAATTGATGCGCCCGAACACCCCGGCCTCTTCCAGAGCCTCGCGGGCCGCCGACGCGTGCGGTTTCGCGCCGCGGATCGGCCAGCCTTTGGGAACCACCCAACGCTTGGTCTCCCGCGATGTCACAAGCATCACCTCGATGACGCCGTCGTTGCGCCTCCGGTAGGGAACGGCCGCGTATTGCAGCCGCCGCTTTTGTTGAGCGGTCAATTCAGCCCTCATGTGAACAGCCCGCATAGCGCACAGAAACCGGCTCCGATCAATCCCGAAGCCGGCATGGTCACGATTCAGGCGATCGTCGCGCGCCTGTGCGTCTTGCGCGCTCCCACAAGGAGAGCGCGCAAGCACGTGGTCGCGCTATTCGACGAGCGCCCAGTCGCCGTTCTTCACGGTGAGGAGCACGCGCGCGCGCTGGTCGACTCCATAGCGGTCGGCCGCCGTCCAGTTATACACGGCCTGGCTCGCCGCGATTTCGCGCTCGCTCATGAGGGCTTCGCGGATCGCCTCGCGGAACTCCTGCGTGCCCGGCTTCGCCTTCTTGAGCGCGATCGGCACGACCCGTTCGAGCACGGGGAGCACGTCCCAGATATGCGCGCCGAACTGGGTGCGCGTATCCTTGCCGAACTTGGCTTCGAGCGGGCCTACATAGGCAAGGCCGGGCTTCTTGGTCGGCGCCGCGTCGGGCTGCAGCTCGGCGACGATCACCGGGCCGGAGGCGAAAATGCCGCCTTCGGCCGCCTTGCCGGCGATGCGGATGAAGTCCTTGGTCACCGCGCCATGCGTCTGGTAGATCGGGCCCTGATAGCCGCGGTCGCGCAGCGCGATGTGCGGGAGCGCCGCCGCCGTGCCGGAGCCCGCGACCAGAACCGCGTCCGGACGCGCCGCGACCAGCTTGAGCGCCTGTCCCGCGACCGAGGTGTCGGCGCGCGCATAGCGTTCCTCGGCCACGAGTTTGAGCCCCTTCGGCTCGGCCAGATCCTTGAACGCCTTGACCCACAGATCGCCCCAGCGAATCGGAGAATCCGATCAGGCCGACCGTCTTCACATTGTTCTTCAGCATGTGCTCGAACAGGCCGGTCGCCATCAACGCCACCGGCTGCGGCATCACCACCGTCCATTTCTCCTTGCCGGGCGCGATCGGCATCGGCGCAAGCGCGAAATGCGGCACGCCGACCTCGGACGCCACATTGCCCACCGCGATGGAGGGCGGCGTCGTCGACGAGCCGATCAGCACGTCCACCTGATCGTCCGTGGCGAGCCGGCGCGCATTGGTGGTCGCGGTCGTCGGATCGCCGGCGTCGTCGAGCTGGATGATCTTCAGCTTGGCGCCGCCGATCTCCTCGGGAAACAGCGTGAGCGTGTTGCGCTGCGGAATCCCGAGCGCCGCCCCCTGCCCCGTGGTCGAAATCGTGACCCCGAGCTTGATCTCCTGCGCAGAAGTCGGCGCGGTCGCCGCCGCGAGCGCTGCTGCGACCGCCATTCCGGTCATGAATGCGAATAACCGTTTTGTCTTTCTCATAAACTCCTCCCAGATCGATTGCGCGACGCTACTTGAATTCGGGGCGCTCGTCTGCCCCTCTTCGGCCCGGCCGTCGCGAACCGGACCGGCAATGGCGCTTGCCTTATGCATGATAATTATTATACAATATTAGCAAATAAGAACAGCAGCAAAGGGAAGGAACGACGACTTGCAGCCCGGCACGCACAACCGCCACGCCGCCGCAGCGATTGCTGCGCGGGCGGCGCTCGCGTCCTGAGCCCTGTCGGCGCATGGAGCGTGGCCTGTAGCAATCGCGCAATCGGATCGGGCGCCGCCGGCGGCGGCGCTTTCAGAGGTTGGACATATGGGTGAGATCGTCAGCTATTCGGTCGTCGACGGGGTTGCCGTGGTCAGGATCGACAATCCTCCCGTCAACGCGATGGATCGCGCGGTGCGGGCCGGACTGGAGAAGACCTTCTCCGACCTGAAGGGGCGGCCGGAGATCAAGGCGATCGTGCTCGGCTGCGCCGGCCGGACCTTTGTCGCCGGCGCCGACATCAAGGAATTCGACACCGGGATCGGCAAGCCCGGCTTCCACGAGGTGCTGCGGCTGATCGAGGACAGCGCCTGTCCGGTGGTCGCGGCGGTGCACGGCACGGCGCTCGGCGCCGGGACCGAGCTCGCGCTCGCCTGCCACTATCGCGTGGCGGACAAGAATGCGCGCTTCGGCCTGCCGGAACTGTCGCTTGGCATCATTCCCGGCGCGGGCGGCACCCAGCGCCTGCCGCGCGTCATCGCGCTCTCAAGCGCGCTCGACATGATCCTGTCGGGCAAGCCGGTCGCCGCCGCGGCGGCGCGCGAGATGGGGCTTGTCGACGCGCTCGTCGAGGGCGACGCGATCGCGGGGGCGGTCGCCTTCGCGCGCGAGCTCGCGGCGAAGGGCGCAGGCCCGCGCCGCACCCGCGAACAGCCGGTGAAGGGCGCCGAGAACCCCGACGCCCTCTTCGAGGACAAGCGCAAAGAGGTGGCGCGGACGATGCGCAATCGGCAATCGCCGCTCGCCTTGATCGACGCGCTGAAGGCCGCCGCGCGGCTGCCGTTCGACGAGGGCCTGAAGGTCGAAGGGGAGCTGTCCCATCAGCTCGAGCAGGCGACCGAGTCGCGCGCGCTGCGGCATCTGTTCTTCGCCGAGCGCGAGGTGCGCAAGATTCCCGGCGTCGCCGGCGACGTGAAGCCGCGCCCGATCGCTCGCGTCGGCATTGTCGGCGCGGGCACCATGGGCGGCGGCATCGCCATGAGCTTCGCCAATATCGGCGTGCCGGTCACCGTGCTCGACGTGTCGCAAGACAATCTCGACACCGGGCTTGCCCGGACGCGCAAGAACTACGAGCGCTCGGTCAGCCGCGGCAGCCTGAAAGCCGAGCAGGCAGACCAGCGGCTCGGCTTGATCACGCCGACGCTCGACCCCGCCAAGCTCGGCGACGCCGATCTCATCGTCGAGGCGGTGTTCGAGAACATGGCGCTGAAGAAGGACATTTTCCGCACGCTCGACAAGGTCGCGCGGCCGGGCGCCATTCTCGGCACGAATACCTCGACCCTCGACATCGAGGAGATCGGCGCCGTCACCGCGCGCCCGCAGGACGTGGTGGGGCTGCATTTCTTCAGCCCGGCGCATGTGATGCCGCTCCTGGAGATCGTCCAGACGAAAAAGACCGCGCTCGACGTGGTCGCGACCGCGCTGGACGTCGCCAAGCAGATCCGCAAGGTCGGCGTCGTCGCGCAGAACAGCTACGGGTTCATCGGCAACCGCATGATGGACCCTTACGCGCGCGAGGCCGAGCACTGCCTGCTGGAAGGCGCCACGCCCGAGCAGGTGGACGGCGCGCTGCAGGACTTCGGCATGGCGATGGGCATTCTCGCGGTGTTCGATCTGGCCGGCGTGGAGGTCGGCCCCTCGACCCGCCGCGAACGCCGGCATCTCCTGCCCAAGGACCCGGGCTTCTATCGCTGCTCGGACATGCTGGTCGAGCGCGGCTGGCTCGGCCAGAAGACCGGGCGCGGCTATTACCGCTACGACAATCCGGCGCACAAGCGCACGCCCGATCCGGAGGCGGCCGAGATGTTCTGGGCGGAAGGCGAGCGCCTCGGCGTCGCGCGCCGCAATCCCGACCGGCGCGAAATCCAGGAGCGCTGCTTCTATTCGATGATCAATGAAGGCGCGCTGCTGCTGGAGGAAGGCGTGGCGCTGCGGGCGGGCGACATCGACGTGGTCTATGCCTCCGGTTACGGCTTCCCGCGCTACCGGGGGGGCCCGATGTTCTATGCCGACACGATCGGGCTGAAGGTCATCCACGACCGCCTGCTTGAATTCAAGGGCATCCTCGATCCGCAATACTGGACGCCGGCCCCGCTCCTCGCCAAACTCGCGGCGGAGGGCTCGACGTTCGCGCAATGGGATGCGGGACGGCTGTAACCAAGGAAGACGAGATGACTGGAGCCTTTATCCCGTACGGCGTCTACTGGTCGACCCCGTTCGCCAAATGGCAGGGCGCGCTCGCCAACCTGCACAGCCTCAAGCTCGCGGCGCGCACCGGCAAGGCGGCCCTGGAGGCGAAGAAGTTCCCGCAGGCGGCGATCGACCTCGCCATTCTCGGCGTCACCAATCCGCAGAAGAGCAGCTTCTACGGGCTGCCCTGGGTGACGGCCATGATGGGGCTGGAGAACGTCACCGGCCCGACGGTGCAGCAGGCCTGCGCCACCAGCGCGCGCGCGCTGCAGATGGCGGCGCAGGAGGTGGCGGCCAGGACCGCCGGTTGCGCGCTCGTCGTCACGACCGACCGCATGTCGAACGGCCCGGTCGTCTATTATCCCGATCCGGCCGCGCCGGGCGGCCAAGGCGTCAGCGAATCGTGGACGCTCGACAATTTCGCCCTGGATCCGCATGCCGGCAACGCGATGGTGGACACCGCCGAGAACGCGGCGCGGCGCTACCAGGTCACCACGGAACAGCAGCACGAGGTGGTGCTGCACCGCTATCGGCAGTACGAGGATGCGATCGCCGACGACCGCGCCTTCCAGCGCCGCTACATGGTGGATGTCCCGATCACGGACGGGAGCTTCCGCAAGCAGCTCGGCGTGCTGGCGGCCGACGAAGGCGTGTTCGCGACCTCGCCGGACAAGCTTGCCAAGCTCAAGCCGGTCAAGCCCGGCGGGACCGTCACCTTCGCGAGCCAGACCCATCCGGCCGACGGCAATGCCGGCGTGATCGTGACGACGCGCGAGCGCGCCCGCGACACCGCCGCCAATCCCGCGGTCGAGATCGAGCTGCTCGGATTCGGCATGGCGCGCACCGAGAAAGGCCACATGCCGATGGCGGTCGCGCCGTCCTGCCGGGCCGCGCTCGACGCGGCCGGCCTTGCGATCGGCGATGTCGACGCGGTGAAAATGCACAATCCTTTCGCGGTGAATGATATCGTCTTCGCCAAGGAGACGGGGTTTCCGCTCGAGCGGATGAACAATTACGGCTGCTCGCTCGTCTGGGGCCACCCGCAAGGACCGACCGGCATGCGCAGCGTGATCGAGATGATCGAAGAACTCGCGCTGCGCGGCGGCGGGGTCGGTCTATTCGGGGGCTGCGCCGCCGGCGATTCCGGCATGGCGCTCGTCCTGCGCGTGAGCGATGCAAAGGGCGCCTGAGCAGCGCGGGCTGGTAACGGACGGAGGCGAGGACAGGACGCTTGGTTGCGACGACACGAAACGCGGAGGACGCGATGGAGACGCGGCTCGGAACGGATGCGCCTTGACCCGTGCGGACGCGGCTCGCTTCGGTTATCGTGATGCGGATAGATACGATTGCCGGTCTGCCCGTGATGGCCGGAATGGCCGGACGGCGACGCAAACAACAAAAAACAGAACAACGACAAAAGGAAACGAGAATGCCCCCGGGAGTGGACGATCATGCCCAGTCAAGCGCAGCTTGCGCATGCCGATGTTTCGCCGGCCGACGCGCCGGTGCGATCGATCGATTTCGCGCCGGTCGACCTGATACGAACCGACGGCCCGCACGGGACGGTGTTGCTGCGCACGAGGGCGTCTCTCTCCCCGCATGAGCCCTCGCTGGTGCGCGTGTTCCGCGCCGCGGTCGAGACCGCGCCGTCGCGCGTATTCCTCGCCGAGCGCCGCGGCGACGGGTGGCGGACGATCACCTATGAGGAGGCGCGCAGGGACGTCGACGCGATTGCAGCCGCGCTGATCGAGCGCGGCCTGTCGGCCGAGCGCCCCGTGATGATCCTGTCCGGCAATGCGATCGATCACGCTTTGCTCATGCTCGGCGCGATGAGCGCCGGCGTTCCGGCCGCGCCGATCTCGGCGGCCTATTCGCTGCAGAGCCAGGACCACCAGAACCTCAAATACATCTGCGACCTGCTCGACCCCGGTCTCGTCTATGTCGCCGATACCGCCCCATTCGCCAAGGCGCTCGCCGCGCTCGATCTGTCGCGCGCCGAACTCGTCGCAAGCGCCAACGGGGCCAATCTCGACGGCGTCAAGCCGCTCGCGGCGCTCACCGCATCCCGCCCGGGACCGGCCCTCGAAGCGAGCGTCGGCGGAATTACGCCGGACACGATCGCGAAAATCCTGTTCACCTCGGGCTCGACCGGGCTGCCCAAGGGCGTGATCAACACGCACAAGATGCTCACCGCGAACCAGCAGGCGATCGTCCAGGTCTGGCCGTTCCTGCAGGATCAGCCGCTGGTGCTCGCCGACTGGCTGCCGTGGAACCACACGTTCGGCGGCAACCACAACTTCAACATGGTGCTGCGCAACGCCGGCACGCTGTATATCGACGCCGGCAAGCCGGTGCCGGCGCTGGTCGGGGAGACCGTGCGCAACCTGTCCGAAGTCTCTCCCACCGTCTATTTCAACGTGCCGGCGGGCTATGCCGCGCTCCTGCCCTATCTCGAAAGGGACGACGCCCTGGCGCGCACGTTCTTCTCCCAGCTGCGGCTCATCTTCTACGCGGCGGCCGCGCTCCCGCAGGATTTGTGGACGCGGCTCGAAACGGTGGCCGCGCGCACGACCGGCGAGCGCATCCCCATGACCGCGTCCTGGGGCGGCACCGAGACGGCCCCGCTCTCGACGTCAGCGCATTTCCTGATCGACCGCGCCGGGGTGATCGGCGTGCCGGTGCCGGGCGTCGAGCTGAAGCTCGTGCCGACCGAGGCGAAGGTCGAGGTGCGCGTGCGCGGACCGAACGTCACGCCCGGCTACTGGAAACGCTCCGATCTCACCAATGCGGCGTTCGACGAGGAGGGCTTCTATCGCCCGGGCGACGCGGTGCGCTTCGCCGATCCGATGGACCCCGCCAAGGGGCTCGTGTTCGACGGCCGGCTCGCCGAGGACTTCAAGCTCACGACCGGCACCTGGGTGCATGTCGGATCGCTGCGAATCGGCGCCATCGGCGCCTGCTCGCCGGTGCTCCAGGACGCCATCGTCGCCGGCGCCGACCGCGAATTCGTCGGCCTTCTCGCCTGGCTCAACGTGGCCGGCTGCCAGGCGCTGCTCGGCGCCGACGCGCCCGCGTCCGCCGCGGAGTTCGCCCGCCATCCGCGCGTGCGCGAACACGTCGCCGGTGCGGTCGCACGCTGGAACGAGGAGCACGGCAGTTCGAGCACGCGCATCCGGCGCATCCTGCTGTTCGCCGACGCGCCGTCGATCGACGCCAACGAGATCACCGACAAGGGCTACATCAACCAGCGGCGCGCGCTCGAGCGCCGCAAGGCCGATGTCGAGCGGCTCTACCGCACGACGCCTGGGCCCGAGGTGATGGTGATCTGACACGAGCCCGCGTCACGCCCGCCTTGGCGATGGCTATCCGGTTAGCTCAGATCACACCTCTCCCGGCGGGGAGAGGTGAAGCTGAACCGTTGCTCGCGTGCCGCCGCCTCGAGAAGTCGCTCGTTAACAAGCCGGTTTGAGCGGTGACGGGGTCGCAATCCGGGAGATTGCTCCCGACATTGAAGGAAATTCGCGGCAGCCGAGCGAGAGGACGCGCAATGGTCAAGAATACGATTTGCTTATGGTACGACAAAGAAGCCGAGGCCGCTGCGCGCTTCTATGCCGAGACCTTTCCCGACAGCGCTGTCGTCGCCGTTCACCGTGCGCCCAGCGACTATCCATCCGGCAAGAAGGGCGATGTGTTGACGGTCGAGTTCACGGTCGCCGGCGTGCCCTGTATCGGCCTCAATGGTGGGCCCGCGTTCAAGCATAACGAAGCGTTTTCCTTTCAGATCGCCACCGACGATCAGGAGGAGACCGACCGCTACTGGAACGCGATCGTGGGCAATGGCGGCCAGGAGAGCGAGTGCGGCTGGTGCAAAGATAGATGGGGCGTCTCCTGGCAAATCACGCCGCGCGTGTTGACGGAGGCGCTGGCGGCAGGCGGCGATGAAGCAAAGCGCGCGTTCGATGCGATGATGGGCATGAAGAAGATCGACGTCGCCGCGATCAAGGCGGCGCGGCGCGGCTGACGTTCCCCGGAGAGAGGTCCGCACAGGGGACAACCGCAGCCCCACCTCGGGCTGCGAGGCGCACGGCTGCCGGGCGCCAAACGACCTTGACCACTCCGTAGTCAGCTCCCAACCAAGCCCCTCACTCCCCCGCCGGCCGCTCCGAGGTCAGCGCTGCGCGGTAGAGCGCCTCGGCGTCGGAGCGCAGCTCGCGGCGCGAGGCGTCGCGCGAATAGAACATGTGCCCGCCGCCATACACCGCGAGCCTCGCCCGCTCGGGCGATCCGTAGACGGGGAGCTGATCGAGGATGAGCTTGTTGGCGTAATACGGGGTCACGAGATCGCTCGCGCCATGCGCGACCAGCACATGCGTGCGCCAGTCGCTTGCCAGCACCGTGCGCAGATCGTCCACCGCGTGGACGGCGGCGCGGCCGCGGCCCCAGTTCCAGCGCGAACCCACCTCGCCGTTGAGCAGGCGGTAGGGCTGGTCGGGCCGCCAGTTCAGCATGCCTTGGTAAAGGCCGGTCATGGCCGAGACGAGCGGGGCGCGGGTGGCGTCGAGGACGGGGTCGGCGAAGCTCGACTGCGCCGCCGAGGGATTCGGGTCGAACGCCGTCACGGTCGCATCATAGGCGCTGCCGACAAGGCCGCGCGTGCGGTAGAGCTCGCGCTGGAAGGTTCCGCTGTCGACCCGCCCGCCGAGCCGCTCGACCAGCGCCGGGTCGAGCCCGGTGAGCGCGGCGACCCGGGCCGAGATGCGCTTCACCGCGGCCTGGTCGCGTTCCCCGCGCATCAGATCGGCGAGATATTCGCCCGCCGCGTAGTTTTCCGCGGCCGCGAGCGCGGCCCGATCGAAGCCGCCGTTCAGTTCGCGCGCGGTCGCCGCCATCGACGGCAGATTGGCGACATAGGACAAGGGCGCATGGCGGCGTTGCCCCAGGCTCGCGAAATCGATCACCGGCGAAACGAGCACGAGCCCGCGCACGCCGACGCCCTGGTGCTGTTCGAGCGCGCGCTCGACCTTCAGCGCGCGCAGCCCGCCGTAACTCTCGCCGACGAGGAATTTCGGCGCGCCTTGGCGGCCGTTCTGGTCGATCCATTTGCGGATGAAGACGGCGAGCGCCTCTGCGTCCCCGTCGACCGACCAGATGTTGCGCCGCGACTCGTCCCCGCCGACCAGCCGGCTGTAGCCCGTCCCGGGCGGATCGATGAAGACAAGGTCGGTGAAATCGAGCCAGGTCTCCGCATTGGGAACGAGCGCGGCCGACCCCGATGCGGTGATGCGGTCGAACGGCAGCCGCCAGGGCCCGAGCGCGCCGATATTGAGGTAGGCGGACGCCGCGCCCGGCCCGCCGTTGAACACGAAGGTCACCGGGCGTCCGGCCGGCGCATCGCCGACGGTATAGGCGATATAGGCGACCTCGGCCTCGAGCTTTCCGCCTTCGCCGTCGAACAGCGGAATTGATCCGGCGGTCGCCTTGAAGCGCAGCGTGCGTCCGGGGAGAGCGAGCGTGTGGTCGGTGGTCGCGTCGGCCGGCAGCTTGCGGGTGGTCTCCGCGCCGCGATCCCGACCGGCCGGCTGCTGGACCGTCTCCGTCGGCGGGGCCGGCCGACCGGCATCGGCGGCAGGCGCGGCGGCGCGGTCGGCCTCCCCCGGGTGCGAACTCGGGCGCTCGGCGGCCGGAGGCGGCGCAGTCGGCCGCCTCGCTTCGCTCGGAGGTTGCGCCTGCCGCTGCGCCTGCGGAAAGGCCGGCGCGCTGGCGCCGATGGCGAGCCCGCCGGCGGCCACGCCGAGCACGAGCGCATGGACGAGTCGACGCAGGGGCGAAAAGGAATCGTTCAATCTGCGGGTCATGGTCCGTTCAACGATAAAGGCGCGCCCGGCGTTCCGGGCGGGTTCCGAAGGCCTCATTCGCACCCAATTGTGTCGCTCTCGCGGGAGGGTTGTCGGCCGCGTTGTCGCGCCGCCCGAGCTGACTGCCCTGCCGGCCGAGTCGCCGATTCTGCCCGCTCGAGCCACACCCGGCCTGAGGCCGGCGCGGCTTGATCTCAGGCCGGTTGCGGCTTGTTCGCCTGCCGCTTCGGCGGCTGTCTGGCCGGGCGCTCGGGCTCGGCGCCGGGGGCACGCTCGATCGAAACAAGCCGGCCGCGGACAAACCGGTAGATGCCGGCCCGCTCGGTCCCGAGAAAGGTCATCGCCACGGCGCGCTCGCCGCGCTCGTTTTTCGTGATGTCGGCCGCCTGCGGCGCGCCCAGCGCCTGCACGACCTGGCACTCCGTCATGTCGAGACCGACCCCGCGTGCGGGCGCCGCCGGCTCGCCGTCGCCTGCCGGCGCCGAACCGGCGCATGCGCCTTGCGCATCGACGAGGTCGGCCGCCGTCACCGGCCGCGTGGTGTTGACCGACGCCTCGTTGAAGGCATTCGCATTCGTCGGAATGAACGTGCTTGCCGAAGGCAGTTTGACGTCGGCGAGGCCCGGCATATTGGAGCACGCGCCTCCGACCAAGGCGGTCGCCGCCATGCTTGCAAATAGCGCCCGACGCCGTCTCCGACCCGGTTTTCGCATGTTCAGCCCCCCGAACCGTCCTTGCGCGGGCCTCCTCATGGTCCCGCCCCGAAAACTCAACATGCAAAAACCTTAACGGAATGATACCAAAACTTCGACATCATCATAACGATTGACCGGGCGCCCCGCGCGCGAACCCGATTTCCATCAGCCGCGCCGCTGCCACCGGCCGCTTTCGTCGCATTGCCAATAGGTCACCTCGAAGCCGTCGGCCTTCTTGGCGCGCCACAAATCGCGCGCCTCGGCGAGCGCCTCCTCATCCGCCCCGTCGAATAAAACGACGAGCCGCTCATAGGCCTGCGCGTCCGCGGGCGGCGCGGCGCGGTCGATGAGAAAACGGACCGTCGCCCGGTTCGGATTGTCGTCATGCACGGTAAGCAGCACCGGCTGTTCGCCCGCGAGGCTTTCGCGAAAAGTGCCATGCGGCAAGAAACTGTCGTCGCGATAGGCCCACAGATGCGCATCGAGCGCTTCCACGCGCTCCTCCGAGGAGGACTGCACGACGACGCGCCAGCCGCGCGCCAGCGACTTCTCCAGCAGTTGCGGCAGCACCGCTTCGACGGGCCGGCGGTCAAGGTGGTAGAAGAGGAGTTCGGTCATAGGCTGAGGCTACTCACGGTCTTGTCTCGGCCAGATCAGCGGCAATGGCCTTCCGGCATGCCGGAGGTCGAAAACATCCTGGAGGCGGGAGCCACAATCCACGCTCACGTCGTGACACGCTTAACATCGACGTTGTGCACTCCGAAACCAACTCCGGCTCACCGCTCATAATAATCCTGAACAAAGCGGTCGAGCAGGCGCACGCCCCAGCCCGAACTCCAGCTCTTGTTGATGTCGGTCTGCGGCGAACTGAGCGCGGTGCCGGCGATATCGATATGCGCCCACGGCGTCTTGCCGACGAAACGCTGCAGAAGCTGCGCCGCGGTGATCGCCCCGCCGTGGCGGCCGCCGGTGTTCTTCATGTCGGCGAATTTCGAATCGATCAGCTTGTCGTATTCTGGCCCGAGCGGCATGCGCCAGACCCGCTCGCCGGTCGCTTGTCCCGCCTTGGCGAGCCTGTCCGCGAGCGTGTCGTCATTGGTGAACAGGCCGGCGATTTCCTGGCCGAGCGCCACCATGATCGCTCCGGTGAGCGTCGCGAGGTCGATCATCAGCTGCGGCTTGAACCGGTTCGCCGTGTAGTGGAGCACGTCGGCGAGGACGAGCCGGCCTTCCGCGTCCGTGTTGATGACCTCGACCGTCTGCCCCGACATCGTGGTCACGATGTCGCCCGGCCGCTGGGCCTTGCCGTCCGGCATGTTCTCGACGAGCCCGATGACGCCGACGGCGTTGACCTTGGCCTTGCGCGCGGCCAGCGCGTTCATCAGCCCGACCACGCAGGCGGCGCCCGCCATGTCGCCCTTCATGTCCTCCATGTTCTGCGCCGGCTTGATCGAAATGCCGCCGGTGTCGAAGCACACGCCCTTGCCGACGAAGGCGAGCGGCTTGTCGCCCTTGCGTCCGCCGTTCCAGCGCATGACCACGACCCGGCTGTCATGCGCCGAGCCCTGGCCGACCGCGAGCAATGCGCCCATGCCGAGCTGGCGCATTTTCCGGACGTCGAGCACTTCCACTGCGACGCCGACCCGGCGGAGCGCCGTCGCCCGGCGGGCGAACGAATCGGGAAACAGCACATTGGGCGGCTCGTTGACGAGGTCGCGCGCGAGCACGACGCCATCGGCGACCGCCGCGCGGTCGACATAGGCGCGCCGCGCCGCCGCCGGATCGGCCGCGCCAAGCGTGAGCGTGACCGTATCGGGCCGCTCCTCCTCCTCCTTGCGCTTGGTCTTGTAGAGGTCGAAGCGATAGGCGCGCAGGCGCGCTCCGAGCGCGAGGTCGGCGACCGCCTCGGCGTCCATCGCGCCGGCCGGGTATTCGGCGATCATCGTGACGTCGCGCGCCGCGGACGGGGCCTTGCCTATCCCCACGCCGCCGAGCTTCAGCGAATCGTGACGGCTTCAGGTCTTTCGGCTTGCCGAGCCCGACGACGACGAGTCGGTCGGCCTTGAGCCCGGCCGGCGCGGCAATGTCGAGCGTGGAGCCGAGCTTACCCTTGAAGCGTTCGGCCGCGGCCGCGCGCGCCAGCAGCGCGGCGGCCGAGCCGAGAACGCCACGGGTGGCCGAGCCGACCCGCAATCCGTCGTCGCAAAACACCACGAGAACGCCCTCGCTGGGCGACGCGAAGGGGCCGAACTTCACCCGAACATTGTCCGCCATTCCTGGTCCTCGCATCGGCACTGTGGCCGCCCGGACACGGCGCCGCCAAAAGCAGCGGCTCGGTAGTGATCCGTATCTGCAACCTTGTCATAGCATTAGTGGCCCACTCTGGTCATACTGCATCAACCTTGTCGGGCCAGCAGGGGAAGCGCGCCTTCGGAAGGCCATTTTGTGGACAGATCAAATAATTACGGTTTGACTCAAGGTGAAAGCATCCGCCGGGCCGAGCGCCGGGCGGCCAGCGAAGGGGACGATACGAGACCAGGGGCGAAGTTGAGAGCGCGGAAGTAGGCGGCTTGTTCGAGAGCGCGCGGGGGGCGCGTGAAATGGCCGGAGCAATCGACGAAATTCTGGCTAGCCAAACACGGGGCCGGGGGGTCCCGTGCGATCCGTTATTTCGGCGACTCACCGCATGCGCGCGGTCCATCCGCGCCCGCGCTCCGCGCCGAGCGGCGGCGCACGCGGCGTCGCCAAACGAGAGCGTAGGCTGATGATTGCGGGACGACTGGCTCGCTACTTCGGTTGGCGCTTCTTGAGCGCGTTGCTCGCCATTTTCATCGGCGGCTTCTGCCTCGTGGCGCTGATCGACTATATCGAGCTGGTCCGCCGCAGCGGCGGCGATGCGAACACATCGGCCCTCATCAACGCCGCCATTTCGCTGAGCCGCATTCCACAGCTGATGGAAATCCTGATGCCGTTCGCGGTGCTGGTCGGCGCGATGATGTGCTATCTCAACCTGTCGCGCCGCCTTGAGCTCGTGATCGCCCGCGCAGCCGGCCTGTCGGCATGGCAGTTCATCACGCCGGCGCTGTTCGTGGCCTTCGTGTTCGGCGTGTTCGCGACCACGGTCTACAATCCGGTGGCCGCCTTCCTCAAGGAGCAGTCGAAGCGGCTCGAAGTGCGGTATATCGGCGGGTCGCAACAGACCAGCCTGCAAAGCACCGGAACCGGTTTCTGGGTCAGCCAGAAGAGCGTGTCCGGCCATGCGATCATCAGCGCGGTGACCAGCAGCGACCAGGGCGTCCGGCTCGGCGGCGTCACCGTGTTCCAATACGATCACGACAGTCATTTTCGCGAGCGCATCGAGGCGAAGACGGCGACCCTGAGCGGCGGATATTGGCGCCTGCTCGATGTGCGGCGCTATCCGCTCAACGAACCGCCGGTGATCGCGCCGGAATACCTGCTCGGCACCAATCTGACGATCGAACAGGTGCGCGAAAGCTTCGCCACGCCGGACACCGTGTCGTTCTGGGATCTGCCCTTCTTCATCGAAATGGCGGATCATGCCGGGCTCGGCGCGGCCGGCTACAAGCTCCAGTATCAGAAGCTTCTGTCGCGGCCCGCGCTGCTCGTCGCGATGGTGCTGGTGGCGGCCGCCTTCAGCCTGCGCTTCTTCCGCTTCGGCGGAATCCAGAACATGGTGCTGAGCGGCGTCGCGATAGGCTTCATGCTTTACGTGCTCTCGAAGATCACCGACGACCTGAGCAAGGCGGAGCTCATGCATCCGATCGCGGCGGCGTGGCTGCCGGTCGTGATCGGAACGCTCACCGGCCTCGTTCCGCTGCTCTATCAGGAGGACGGGTGATCGTGACCGCGCTCGTCACCCTCCCCTGCGCTCGGCGACGGCGGTGGCGGCCCGCCGGCGTCGCCATGGTCTCCGTGCTGGCGGCGACGATGGCGCTCATCGACGCACGGCAGGCGCAAGTCGCAATCGCTCAACTTCCAGACCCAGCTCAGACCCACGGCCCCGCCGCAGGCGCCGGACTCCGGCGACCCGCAGATGCTCGTGCAGGCGACCGAGATCCAATACGACTATCCCAATGAACGGGTCGTGGCGGTCGGGAATGTGCAGATCTACTACAAGGGATCGACGGTCCAGGCCGACAAGATCATCTACGACCAGCGCACCAAGCATCTCCAGGCCGAAGGCAATGTGCGGCTGACCGGCCCGGACGGCGTGATCACTTACGGCGACCTGATCGATCTGAGCGACGACCTGCGCAACGGCTTCATCGATTCGCTGCGGCTCGAGACCGCCGACCAGACGCGCTTTGCCGCCGCCCGCGGGACCCGGACCGAAGGCAACTACACCGTCCTCGAAAGCGGAGTCTACACCGCCTGCGAGCCGTGCCGGACGGATCCGCGCAAGCCGCCGCTGTGGCAGGTCAAGGCCGCCCGCATCATCCACAACCAGACGGAGAAGATGATCTATTTCGAGGACGCGCGCATCGAGTTTTTCGGCGTGCCCCTCGCCTACTCGCCCTATCTCGCGGCGCCCGATCCCACCGTAAAGCGGAAGTCGGGTTTCCTGATGCCGCTGATCACCACGAATTCCATCTACGGCTTCGGCGTCGAGACGCCCTATTATCTTGCGCTCGCGCCGAGCTATGACATGACCTTCTCGCCGCGCATTATGTCGAAGCAAGGCCCTCTGCTGCAGACGGAATTCCGGCAGCGGCTGGAGGACGGCTCCTACACCATCCGCGGCGCCGGTCTCTACCAGACCGACAAGGACGAGTTCGCCAACACCGACGGCTTCAAGACCTTCCGCGGCAGCGTCGAGACGACCGGGCGGTTCAATCTCTCGCCGCGCTGGGCCTGGGGTTGGGACGGCGTGCTCGTGTCCGATCCGACCTTCTTCGCCGATTACCGCATCCGGACGCTGCAATCGCGCTCGACCGAACTGGTCAATTTCTTCGGGCAGACCGAGGGCGTGTCGCAGCTCTTCCTCGCCGGACGGGGCGACCGCAGCTATTTCGACGTGCGCGCGATCCACTACACCGGGTTCACCTCGACCGACCAGCAGGCGGTTCTCCCGAACATCCACCCGGTCCTCGATTACGAATACACCTTCAACCAGCCGGTGCTCGGCGGCGAGCTGGGCTACAGCGTGAATCTGACGAGCCTGTCGCGCGAAAAGGCGAGCTTCGACCCGATCAGCCAGACTCGCCGTGACCAACGGGCTGTGCAGCACGGCGACCGCCGACACTGCGGTCAAGACAAACGCGAATTGTCTTCTGCGCGGCGTTCCCGGCGTCTATTCCCGCCTGTCTGCGGAGAGCCACTGGCGGACCAAATACATCGATTCATTCGGCCAGGTGTTCACGCCGTTCCTTTCGGTGCGCGGCGACGCCGCACAACTCGCGGTGAACTCCGATCCGGGCGTCTCGAACTTCATCGACACCGGCGACAACGGCGTCACCCGCTACATGGCGACCGCCGGCATCGATTACCGCTATCCCTTCATCTCCGTCCATAGCTGGGGCACGCAGACGATCGAGCCGATCGTGCAGGTCGTCGCCCGGCCGAGCGAGACGAATATCGGCCGGCTCCCCAACGAGGATGCGCAGAGCCTCGTGTTCGACGACAGCAATCTCTTCAAGGTCGACAAGTTCTCCGGCTGGGACCGCGCCGAGGGCGGCGGGCGCGCCAATACGGGCATTCAATACACCGCGCAGATCAATGGCGGCGGCTCGATCAATATGCTGTTCGGACAGTCCTATCACCTGTTCGGCATCAACTCCTTCGCGGTCGGCGACACGACCAATACCGGGCTCGGCAGCGGCCTCGACAAGGATGTCTCGGACTATGTCGCGCGCTTCGCCTATGCGCCGAACCGGATCTTCACCATGATTTCGCGCTATCGCTTCGACGAGCAGACCTTCTCGTTGGAGCGCTTCGAAGTCGAGGGGCGCGCCGCCGTCGATCGCTGGAACGTGTCGCTGATGTACGGCAACTACGCGCCGCAACCCGAGCTCGGCTTCCTCGAGCGGCGCGAAGGGCTCTTGACGCAAGGGTCGGTCAAGCTCGACGCGAACTGGGTGTTCACCGGCGCCGCCCGTTACGACATCGCCCACAACAATCTGAGCCAGACGCAGGCCGGCATCGGCTATATCGACGATTGCTTCCTGCTGGGCCTGAACTACATCACCGACTACACCTACAGCACCAGCCTGCCGCAATCGAACCATACCGTCATGCTGCAGCTCGGCTTGCGCACGCTCGGAACCACGTCGTCGTCGGGACTTGGGTCGAGCAGCACTCCGCTCGCGACCACTCAATAATTTCGCCCATTTCTGCGGCTAGCGAACTATCAGCCGGCTGGGACGCCCGCCAGCGGGCAGGATGGAAGCGTAAACGCAGCAGGGACCGCAGCCTTGGGTGGCGGTCTGCTCCGTTTGCGCCCAGAACCATCTCCGGTTGCGAGCTTGACGGCAAGCTCTGCTTCCGGCGAAGCTCGCGGCCGAGGGCGGTCGTCCGGTCCAATCGAAAGCGTGCGGCCGGCGTCACCGATGAAACGCTTCGAGGTCCATCGTCGCGACATGAACAAGCACGGATACTGCTTCCGCTTGGCTTCAGCGCTGTGCTGCCTTGGCGCAGTTCTCGCTGTTGGCATGCTAACGGATGCGTCTCGGCCGGCGGCGGCGCAAGCCGTCGTCCTGATGGTGAACGGCGATCCGATCACGTCCTACGACATCGACCAGCGCGCCAAGTTCACCCAGCTGGTCAGCCACAAGGCGCCGGCGCGCCAGGACGTGGTCGAGGAGCTGATCAACGAGAAGATCAAGGTGCAGGCGGGACGCCGCTACAAGCTTGAAATCAGCGACAGCGACGTCGATTCATCCTACGCCGAAATGGGCAAGCGGATGAACCTCTCCGCCCAGCAACTCAGCCAGACGCTCGAGAAGGCCGGAGTCGATCCCGGCACCCTCAAGGCCCGCATCCGCGCCGACATGGTCTGGCAGCAGATCGTGCGCGGGAAATTCCAGTCGAGCTTCCAGTTCCGCGACAAGGACGTGCTGGCGGCCTTCGAGACCCGCAAGAAAGACGACAAGGACAAGGACACGACCGACAAGATCGTGGCGCAGGAATACGTGCTGCGGCCGATCCTGTTCATCGTGCCGAAAGGCGCGCCGCAATCGAGGATCGACGCCCGCCGGAGCGAGGCCGAGGCGCTGCGCGGCCGGTTCCAGGACTGCGATACCGGCCTGCCCTTCGCGCGCGCCCTCAAGGACGTCGCCGTGCGCGAGCAGATCACCCGCAGTTCCGCCGAACTCGCCCCGGCGCTGCGCGAAATCCTCGACCGGACAGGGGTCGGCCGCTTGACCAATCCGGAAACGACCCCAAATGGCGTCGAGCTGTTCGCGATCTGCGGCAAGCGGGAGACCAAGGCCGACGCGCCCGCGCTGCGGCAGGTTCGCCAGGAGCTGATCAACGAACAGTTTGAAGTCAAGTCGAAACGCTTTCTCAGCGAGTTGCGCCGCCAGGCACTGATCGAAAAGAAATGACACGGCCGCTTGCGCTCACGGTGGGAGAGCCCGCGGGAATTGGGCCCGACATTACCGTGGCGGCGTGGATGCGCCGGGCGGAGCTCGACCTTCCGCCATTCTTCCTCCTCGCCGACCCCGCCTTCATCGCCCGCCGCGCACACGCGCTGGGGCTCGACGCGCCCGTCGCCGTCGTCAGCCCCGGACAGGCGGCCCAGGCGTTCGCGACCTCCCTCCCGGTGGTCGATCTCGGGCTTGCCATCACCGCGCCGCCCGGCGCGCCGGACGCCTCCAGCGCGCCGGCCGCCATCGCCGCGATCGACCGCGCCGTGCAGCTGGCGCTGGCGGGAGAGGCGTCGGCCCTCGTCACCAATCCCGTCGCCAAGAGCGTGCTCTATCGGTCCGGCTTCGATGAGCCCGGACATACGGAATATCTCGCCGCACTCGTCGCGCGCGAGACCGGGCGCGCCGTCATGCCGGTGATGATGATCTGGTCGCCCGAGCTCGCCGTGGTTCCGGTGACGATCCATGTGCCGCTCGCGACCGTGCCGGGGCGGATCACCCGCAGTCTCATCATCGCGACCGGACGCATCGTCGCCCGCGATCTCGCCCGGCGCTTCGGCATTGCGCGCCCGCGGCTCGTGGTCGCCGGGCTCAACCCGCATGCCGGGGAAAACGGGGCGATCGGCGCCGAGGAGCGGGACATCATCGCGCCCGCCGTGGCCGCGCTTGCCGCCGAGGGCGTGGCGGTGCGCGGGCCGCTCGCCGCCGACACCCTGTTCCACGCGGCGGCGCGCGCGACTTACGACGCCGCGCTTTGCATGTACCACGACCAGGCGCTGATCCCGGCCAAGACGCTCGCCTTTTCGCATGCGGTGAACGTGACGCTGGGACTTCCCGTCGTCCGCACCTCGCCCGACCACGGCACCGCGTTCGACCTTGCGGGAACCGGGCGCGCCGATCCGTCGAGCCTCGTCGCCGCGCTCAAGCTCGCCGCGCGCCTCGCCGCCGAGCAGCCGGCCGCGGCGGCGGCGGAATGAAGCACGTTGCAGGGACCGGCGCGGCGCGCCGGGCGGCATGACTGCGATCGACGACCTCCCGCCGCTGCGCGAGGTGATCCGCCGCCACGGACTCGCCGCGCGAAAATCGCTCGGCCAGAATTTCCTCCTCGACCTCAATCTCACCGCCCGCATCGCCCGCGCCGCGGGGCCGCTCGCCGGCGTGACGGTGGTCGAGATCGGTCCGGGCCCGGGCGGGCTCACCCGCGCGCTGCTGGCGGAAGGCGCCGGGCGGGTGATTGCGGTCGAGCGCGACCGAACGCGCCATCGCCGCGCTCGAAGAGATCGCCGAACATTATCCCGGACGCCTCACCGTCATCGAAGGCGACGCGCTCGCGCTCGATCTCGCCGCGCTGGTCGAAACCGCGCGGCCGGCGCGCATCGTCGCCAACCTGCCCTACAATATCGCGACCGCGCTGCTCGTCGGCTGGCTCTCGGCCGAGCCCTGGCCGCCCTGGTTCGACGCGCTCGTCCTGATGTTCCAGCGCGAGGTCGCCGAGCGCCTCGTCGCCGGCCCCGGCACGAAGAGCTACGGGCGCCTCGCGGTGCTGGCGCAATGGCGCACCGAGCCGCGCATCCTGTTCGATATCTCGCCGCAGGCTTTCGTGCCGCCGCCCAAAGTGACCTCGTCGCTCGTCAGGCTCACGCCGCGGCCGGCGCCGGCCGCCTGCGAGCGCGCCATGCTCGAAAAGGTGACGGCAGCCGCCTTCGGCCAGCGCCGCAAAATGCTGCGCCAGAGCCTGCGAGCGCTCGGCGGCGATCCGCTCGCGCTGCTTGCCGCCGCGGGTCTCGATCCGACCGCGCGCGCCGAGGACATTCCGGTGGAGGGCTTTGTCGCGCTCGCCAATGCCTGGGGCAGAGCATTCTCCGGCAAAGCGGAAACCCGATCGCCGTAGACTAGAGCGTGATGATTTCGCCTTGGATCGATCATCCCACCCTCAGTGGTCATGCCCCGCGTAGGCGGGGCATCCAGTAATCACCGAAAAGCATTTGTGTTTACTGGATCGCCCGCTTGCGCGGGCGATGACGCCGGGAGTTGGTCGATTCTAACCAATTCATCACGCTCTAGGCGATCAAGGCGTGAGCTGCTTCAGATCGGCAAAGCAGTTTGGCGATGCGCGTTTCCAGATCGGATCGAAGGATGCGCTTGAGACGTTCGGCGGTGAGGATGGCGCGCAGCTGCGTGAAGCTCTCGTCGAGATCGCAATTGATCAGCACGTAATCATATTCGGTCCAGTGCGGAATCTCCTCGGCCGCGTTGCGCAGCCGCCGGGCGATGATCTCGCCCGAGTCTTCCGCCCGCCGCTCGAGCCGCGTCTTCAGTTCCGTCGCGGAGGGCGGCAGCACGAACACGCTCACCACGTCGCTGCGCATCTTCTGGAGGATCTGCTGCGTTCCCTGCCAATCGATGTCGAACAGCACGTCGCGGCCCGCCGCGAGGGCCTGCTCCACCGGCTCGCGCGGGGTGCCGTAGCAGTTGCCGTGCACCTCCGCCCATTCCAGGAGTTCGTCGGCCGCGCGCATCACCTCGAACTGGCGCATCGAGATGAAGCGGTAATGCACGCCGTCGATCTCGCTCGGGCGGCGCGACCGCGTCGTCACCGAGACCGACAGGCTGACATTCGCCTCCTTCTCGATCAGCGTGCGGGTGAGCGTCGTCTTGCCGGCGCCCGAGGGCGAGGACACGACGAACAGGATCCCGCGCCGGGCGACCGCCTCGTCCTTCGCGCCGGCGCGCTGGACCGTCATGCGCCTTACTCCAGATTCTGCACCTGCTCGCGAAACTGCTCGACGACGCTCTTGAGCTCCAGGCCGATCTTGCTGAGTTCGATATCGTTTGCTTTCGCGCATAGGGTATTCGATTCGCGGTTGAGTTCCTGGGCGAGAAAATCGAGCCGGCGACCGACCGCCCCGCCCTTCTCGACGAGTTGGCTCGCCTGCCGCAGATGTGCATGCAGCCGGTCGAGTTCCTCGCGCACATCCGCCTTTGTGGCGATGAGGATCGCCTCCTGATGCAGCCGGTCCGGGTCGAACCGGTCCGACGCTTCGAGCAGCAGCGCCACCTGGCGGGCGAGCCGCTCGCGGACCGCCTCGGGCTTGCGGCCCGGCGCCGCCTCGGCGCGCTCGACGAGCGCCGCGATGTCGGCGAGGCGCTGGGCGAGCACGCGGCCGAGCGCTTCTCCTTCGTGCCGGCGCATGACGTCGAGCTCGGCGAGCGCCGCGGCGAAGCCGCCGACCACCGCCGCCTGCGCCGTCTCGCGGTCCTCCTCGCGCTCGTCGGCCTCGACCACCTCGACCACGCCCTTGATCGCGAGAATGCCGTCGAGGCGCGGCAATTCGGCCTGGACGCGACCGGCCAGCCCGTCGAGCGTGGCGAGCACCGCAGCGAGCACCTGGTCGTTGATGCGGACGACCGGCTGCACGGTCGGCCGTTCGATCGCGAGATTGGCGTACACGGTTCCGCGCGCGAGCGCCTCCGCCGCCTTGGCGCGGACGGGCTGTTCGACTGCGTCCCAGCCCGGCGGGAGGCGCAGCCGCAAGTCGAGGCCCTTGGCGTTCACCGACTTGATTTCCCAGGCGAACGCGTAGGGCCCGCTCGCGCCTTGGCTGCGCGCAAAGCCGGTCATGCTGGACAGCGTCATCGGAGGGAGCAGGCCGGAGCGCAATGCATTGGCGGTCATCGCGCGCGCACGCCGCCCTGCTCCGAAGAGCGCCGGCCGGGCGGCGGCGCGGGAGGAGCGGCGGCTGGGGCGGTAACCGGGGCGGAACGAACGGCCGGCCCGGCGGCCGCCTGCGGCGGCGCGGCCGAACCGACCGCGCTGTCGCGCTGCGATTCGATCGATCGGAGCTTGGCGACGTTGCGCTGATGCTGATCGAGCGTCTCGGCGAAGACGTGGCCGCCGGCGCCGTCGGAGACGAAGTAGAGTTCCTTGGTGCGCGCCGGATTGGCGGCGGCTTCAAGCGCGGCGCGGCCGGGATTGGCGATCGGTCCCGGCGGCAGGCCATCGATGACATAGGTGTTGTACGGCGTCGGTTGTTCGATCTCGCTCTTGAGAATGGGACGGCCGAGCGTTCCCTTCCCGCCCACCAGCCCATAGATGATGGTCGGATCGGACTGCAGCCGCATGCGTTGCTTGAGCCGGTTGATGAACACGGCGGCGACGCGCGTTCGCTCCTCCGGCCGGCCGGTCTCCTTCTCGATGATGGAGGCGAGCGTCACGAGCTGATCCGGCGTCCGCAGCGGCAGGTCGGCCATGCGGCGCTCCCAGACCTCCTGCACGACGCGGCGCTGGGCCTGCTGCATGCGCTGGATCACCTGTTCGCGCGGCATGCCACGCACCACCCGGTAGGTTTCGGGCAGCAGCGAACCCTCGCGCGGAACCTCGCGGATATTGCCGGAGAGCATGTCGGCCTCGAGCAGACGCTGGATGGTCTGCTCCGAAGTGAGCCCTTCGGGAAGCGTGAGCGCGTGCTGGACGACCTTGCCTTCGAGCAGGGTGTCGATCACGTCGCCCAAGGTTGCTTCCTTTGAAAACACGTATTCGCCGGACTTCAGATCGTCGCGCGCCTTGCGCACCACCACCGCTCCGACGAAGGTCCAGGGCTGATCGATCACCCCTTCCTTCACCAGCAGATCGGCGATGTCGCGGACGCCGGCGCCGCGCGGAATGTTGACGACCTTGTCCTCGCCGAGCGGCCCCGGCCGATCCAGCCGCTGCTTGCCGACCATGATCGTCGCGCCGACGACGATCGCGAACAGGACGACGAAGGTGATGATCGCATTGCCGATCACCACGATCGGATGGCGCGCGCGCAGCGAACGCCGGGTCGGCGCCGGCACGCGCTCGGGCTCGAGCGCAGTGCGTGGGCTGCGCGGACTAATTCTGCCCTGCTCGGCCGGAGATGTTGTCTCGCCGCCGCGCGGTCCATCTTGATACGTCATCGAAACCGGCTCCCGGAGCGGCCGGCCCGAGTGCGGGGCCGCGCGCTTGCCTGATTTGCCGGAACGTACACCAGAACTCGGCGAAGCGGAAATCGCGCGAACCCGTGAGCACGCACTCCGGCGCACGGTCAATACCGTTGAAATTATGGCCTTTTTACCGATCGTCGCGCTTGATTTCGCGCGCGTTGCGCCCGCCCGGCATGCCGCCCGCGAGCCGCCGCGCCCTACTGCACCGCCCGGCGGAACACGAGCGAGGCGTTGGTCCCGCCGAAGCCGAAGGAATTCGTGAGCACGACGTTGACTTCGCGCCTCTTCGCCTTGTGCGGGACGAGGTCGATCGGGCTTTCGACGGAGGGGTTGTCGAGATTGATGGTGGGCGGCACGATATTGTCGCGAATGGCGAGGACCGAGAAGATCGCTTCGACCGCGCCGGCCGCGCCCAGCAGATGGCCGATCGACGACTTGGTCGAGGACATCGATACGCGGCCTGCGGCGTTTCCGACGATCCGCTGCACCGCGCCCAGTTCGATTTCGTCGCCGAGAGGCGTCGAGGTGCCATGGGCGTTGATGTAGTCGATCTCGGCGGGCGAGATGGCCGCGCGCTTGATCGCCGCCGCCATGCAGCGTTGCGCGCCGTCGCCGTCCTCGGCAGGCGCGGTGATGTGATGGGCGTCGCCCGACAGGCCGTAACCGATGAGCTCGGCGTAGATCTTCGCGCCCCGGCGACGGGCGTGTTCAAGCTCTTCGAGGACCACGACGCCGGCGCCCTCGGCCATCACGAAACCATCGCGGTCGCGGTCATAGGGGCGCGACGCGCGCGTCGGATCGTCGTTGAAGGCGGTCGAGAGCGCGCGGCAGGCGGCAAAGCCCGCCATCGACAGCCGGTTGATCGGCGATTTGGTGCCGCCTGCGACCATCACCTCGGCGTCGCCGAGCGCGATCAGGCGGCCGGCGTCGCCGATCGCATGCGCGCCGGTCGAGCACGCGGTGACCACGGCGTGGTTCGGGCCCTTGAGGCCGAAGGCGATCGAGACATAGCCGCCGGCGAGATTGATGAGCCGGCCGGGAATGAAGAACGGCGACACCCGGCGCGGGCCGCGCTCCTTGAGCACGATCGCCGTCTCGGCAATGCCTTCGATGCCGCCGATGCCGGACCCGATCATCACGCCGCTGCGCACCTGCGAGTTGTAGTCGGCCGGCTTCCAGCCTGCGTCTTCGAGCGCCTGCCCGGCGGCGCACATGGCGAAGCAGATGAACTCGTCGACCTTGCGCTGTTCCTTCGGCTCCATCCACCGGTCGGGATTGTAAGTGCCGTTCGCGCCGTCGCCGCGCGGAATCATGCAGGCGATCTTGGCCGGGAGATCGGAGACGTCGAACCGATCGACCTTGCGTGCGCCGCTTTCGCCCGCAATCAGCCGTCGCCACGATTTCTCGACCCCGCAGCCGAGCGGTGTCACCATGCCCAATCCCGTGACGACGACGCGCCTCATATCACCTTCCCGCATTGAACCGCCATACGCTGCCTGCTCCGAAGCCAGTCGGGTCGCGATCGCCTCCGCGTTTGCGCCCCTGACGGAGCGCGTCCGCGATGCTGCGTCCGACCGATTCGACCGCGCCGGACCCTGCTCTTAAAGCATTTTCGCGGCGTGTGCAGCGTCCGGGCGGAGAAATTGCTTCGCCCGCGCGGCCTCCCGGGCCGCGACCGATCGCGGTGCAAAGCCCGCTCTGGTTGCATGCAGGCCGTCGCGAAGGCGGGAACGTCTGCGCCTGGAGCCGGCGGATATCCGGTCGACAGGCTGCAGATCGGAGCCGCGTCGATGGCTTGATCAACGGCTCCGCGGCGGCTTCACGACAGGCCAAGGGCGAGGTCGTCAAGCGCCGGTTCAGCTCTTCGCATTTTTTTCGAGGAACTTGATCGCGTCGCCGACGGTCAGAATGGTCTCCGCGGCGTCGTCCGGAATCTCGCAGCCGAACTCCTCCTCGAACGCCATGACCAGTTCCACCGTGTCGAGGCTGTCGGCGCCGAGATCGTCGATGAAGCTCGCGTTCTCGGTCACCTTGTCGGGCTCGACGCCCAAATGCTCCACGACGATTTTCTTGACCCGTTCGCCAATGTCACTCATTTCCAAGACCTCGTGCGTTTAGCATTCGCCCCGACCGCGCCGGCGACTTATGAGCCGAGCAGCCAGCTCGTCGTGATGGACGGCAGGAACGCTCAACTGGTCAAGGGTGATAGCAGCTGCCCCCAGCCCCCAACACATCCTCATCGTCCAGCCCTGCGCGTTCGGTTACCATACTTCGATAGGCTTGACCAGAAGGCGGAAAACGACCCTGTGGGGCATTTCCGCCATGCTGGAAAAGGTCGTTAAATCATGGCCAAACCACCATTCACATGCAGCGTTTGGCCGGTCATATAGGCCGCCTCCGCCGACGCCAGATAGACGACTGCGGCGGCGATGTCGGTCGCCGCGCCGAGCCGTCCGGCCGGCACCCGCGCGAGCGCCCCCTCGCGCTGTTTGTCGGTGAGCGCATCGGTCATTGCGGTCGTGATGAACCCCGGCGCGACGCAGTTCACCGTTATTCCGCGCGAGGCGACTTCCAGCGCGAGGGCCTTGCTCATGCCGATCATGCCCGCCTTCGCCGCGGCGTAATTGCCTTGTCCGGGATTGCCGGTGACGCCGACGATCGAGGTGATGCCGATGATTCGGCCGAAGCGCCTGCGCATCATGCCGCGCACCGCCGCGCGCGCGAGCCGGAAGGCCGCGGTGAGATCGACCGCGATCACGTCGTCCCACTCCTCGTCTTTCAGCCGCATGAACAGGTTGTCGCGCGTGAGCCCGGCATTGTTGACGAGAATGTCGACATGCCCGAGCGCCGCCTCGGCCTGCGGCACGAGCGCTTCAACCTGAGCGCGATCCGCGAGGTCGCAGCGCACCGCGTGCGCGCGCTCGCCGAGTTCGCCCGCGAGCGCATCGAGCCTGTCGCTTTTGGTGCCCGACAGCGCGACGCTCGCCCCCTGCGCATGCAGGGCGCGTGCGATCGCCCCGCCGATGCCCCCGGTGGCGCCGGTGACCAGCGCGGTGCGGCCCGTGAGATCGAACATCACGCCGTCCCGGTCGCCCGCAAGGGAAAATCCTGGCGGCGCGCGGACACGCAGGCCGCGATGTCCGCCGGCGTGCCGACCGCAACCCCGGTCGCCCCCGCCGCGATGCGCTTGACGAGGCCGGTCAGCACCTTGCCGGCGCCGACCTCGTAGAACAGGCGGACGCCGGCGCTGGCCATGAACTCGACCGATTCGCGCCAGCGCACCGTGCCGGTGACCTGGGCGACGAGACCTTCGACGATCCCGGACGGATCGCTGACCGGCTTCGCCAGGACATTGGCGACGAGGGGAACGACCGGACGCCTGACGGCGACTTGCGCGAGCGCCTGGGCCATGACCTCGGCGGCCGGCTGCATCAGGGCGCAATGGAAGGGAGCGGACACCGGCAGCATGGCCGCGCGCTTGGCGCCTTGTGCTTTCGCGATCTCGACCGCGCGCTCGACCGCCGCTTTGTCGCCGGAGACGACGACCTGTTCGGCGCCATTGTCGTTCGCCGCCTGGCACACCTCGCCCTGGGCCGCTTCCGCCGCGATTGCAACCGCCTGCTCGAATTCGAGCCCGATAAGCGCCGCCATCGCGCCGACCCCGACCGGCACGGCCTTCTGCATCGCCCGGCCGCGCGCGCGCACGAGCCGCGCCGCGTCGGCGATGGTCAGTGCGCCGGCGGCCGCGAGCGCGGAATATTCGCCGAGCGAATGACCCGCCACGAAGGCCGCGTCGTGCGCGAGATCGACGCCGGCTTCGCTTTCGAGCACGCGCATGGCCGCGAGCGATACCGTCATCAGCGCCGGCTGGGTGTTTTCGGTGAGCATCAGCGTTTCCGCCGGCCCGCCGAAGATGAGTCCAGAAAGCTTCTCTCCGAGCGCGTCGTCGACTTCCTCGAACACGGCTCGCGCGGCGGGGAAGTTGTCCGCGAGCGCCTTGCCCATGCCCACGGATTGACTGCCCTGCCCCGGAAATACGTATGCGACCGGCATGCCTTACCCCTTCGGATTACGACAGCCGCGTAACAAGCCGGCGAGCGAGGCTAAGTCAAGTCCGGATGACAAAGGCCGCCGTCAGGAGCATCGCCCCAATCCGGATACATGTCCGGGAAAACCCGCCGCCAAAACGGATTGGACCTTCGTTGACGCGCCTGCATGTGGTCCGGCGGCGCTGCGCGCGCAACCCGACCGGACGCCTTCTCGCAGGTTGGCCTGCGCCGTTCGCGCGTCAGAAGCGGACAACCCCGCCTTTCGCCTGATTCTTCTTGTTCAAGATTCTTCTAAAGCGTGATGATTTCGGCTTGGGTCTTTCCACCCTCAGTGGCCATGCCTTGCGAAAGCGGTCATCCAGCAAGCATGGAGCGCGCTTGTGTTCACTGGATCGCCCGCTTTCGCGGGCGACGACGCCGAAATAGGAGCATCGTGTGCGATTCCACGTCCCGGAATGCTCGCCGCCACAACGGATTGGACCTTTATTTTGACAGGCGCCGCCATGCAATGCGAAGCCTCTGCGCGCGCAAACTGACCGGAACCCTTGCTCGGAGATGGGCGCCTTGCTGTTCTCGCCTGATGAGCGGACGAGCCCGCCGTTCGCCTGGTTCTTCTTGTTCGCGAGCCTCGACGCGGCTGTGGGCGTCGGCGTGCTGCTGGTTTATTTCGTCTCGGGCGTGGACATGGTCAGCGGAGACACTGATTCGCTGTTCGCCTGGCACGGCCGCGAGCTGGTTTTCGGCTATGCGCCCGGCGTGTGCACGGGCTTTCTCCTGACCGCTTTGCCGCGTTGGACCAAGAGAACGCCCGGCCCGATCAGCGAGACCGCGTTGCTCTTCCTGTGGCTCGGAGCGCGTTTCGCGATCCTGTTCCCTTCCAGCTTCGCGCCGATCGTGGCCGCGCCCCTGATCGGGCTCGCCGCGGTGGTGTCGTTTCACGTCATCGCCGCCCATGACCGGCGCGATTTCAAGGTGATTGCGCTCCTCTGGCTGTCCGCCGCAGGCGGGCTGTACGCCACCCTGCCCGGCGCGACGCCGGCGCAGCTTGGCTTGCGCCTCGGCCTCGCCGCCTCGATCGGCCTCGTGATGACCATCGGCGGACGGGTCGTGCCGAGCGTGACGGCGAGCTTTCTCGAAGGACGGGGCGAGAAAGCGCTCCAACCGCCCGCGCCTTTGGTGGAGGCGCTGGCGGCGCTCGGGGCGATCGTCGGGCTCGCCATCTGGGTCGTTCATCCGACCGGCCCGCTGATGACGCTCGCTGGCATATTCGCGGCCGCGACGCAGATCGCGCGGCTCGCGCAATGGCGCGGATGGACCGTGACCGGGGCTCCCGCCGTGCTCATCTTCCATCTGGCCTATGCCTTCGTCCCCCTTGGCTTTGCTCTGTTCGCCGTCAACGCATCGCTGCCCCGCTTGATGCCCGAGGGCGCGGCGCTCCATGCCTGGACGGCGGGCGCCATGGGACTCATGACGCTCGGCATCATGGGGAGCATGATTCGCCGCCGCACCGGCCGCGCCTTCCTGACGTCGCGGCTCGGCGCGTGCGTCTTTGCGCTTGCCGTCATCGCCGCGGCGGCCCGCGTCGGGACCGAGTTCTCGACCATGCCGACCGCTTGGCTGAGCGTCGCCGCCGCCTGCTGGATCGCCGCTTTCATGCTGTTCGTCCTCGATTTCAGGACGCCGCTGCTGCAGCGGACATTGTCCGCCGGGAATTTCCCGGGGCGGCAGAATACCGCGCCGTGAGAAGGCTGATCGCTTGAGCTAGATCAAGGCCGACCGCACCCGCCGACGGTACTCGCCTCCATCATGTCGGCCCCAACTCCCGCCGGACTACCGGCATCGCCCTTGCAAGCGTTGCTGCACGATATTCCCCGCTTGTTGCTGGCGGCGGTCCCGCTCGCGGCGCTGCAGCCTGTTTTCAGTCACATCGCCTCGCATGTCGCGCGGACGCGCCCGGAATTGTTCGCCCGCCTCGGACCGCATGCCGGCAAGCATTTTCTGATCGACCCGATCGATCTTCCGTTCGTGCTCGTGCTCCGGCCCGACGCCACGCGGCCCCATCTCAAGGCGTATCGCCGGTCGGAGCGGCCGCGCACGGACGCGGCGATCGCCGGCACGTTCTTCAACCTGCTCGACATGATCGACGGGACGCTCGACGGCGATGCGCTGTTTTTTTCGCGCGACCTGCGCGTGACCGGCGACACCGAAGCGGTGGTGGCGCTACGCAACGCCCTCGACGACTTCGAGGGCAGCGCGCTCGACAGCGTCATCGCCTCGTTCGGACCACTGTCAAAGCCGGCCGTGCTCGCCCTGTCGGCGCTGCGCGCCCTGCGAAGCGGAGAGACCCATCATGAACACAGGCTATGTGCGGCCGGAGCTGGTCTGCCCGGCCGGCACGCCGGCGGCCTTGCGGACCGCGGTCGATGCCGGCGCGGACGCCGTCTATTGCGGCTTCCAGAACGAGACCAATGCGCGCAATTTCCCGGGCCTGAACTTCACGCCGCGCGAACTCGAAACCGTCGGTCGCCTACGCGCATGCGCGCGGCGCGCAAGGTGCTGCTCGCGGTCAATACGTTTCCGCCGGCGGGCCGGTTCGACACTGTGGCGCGAGGCGGTCGATATCGGCCGCCGCGCTCGGCGTCGATGCCGTGATCGTCGCCGATATGGGCGTCGCCGACTATGCGGCGCATACCTATCCGCACCTGCGCCTGCATCTCTCGGTGCAGGCCGGCGCGTCCTCGCCCGAGGCCATCCGCTTCTATTGCCAGCGAGTTCGGCGTCAAGCGCGTCGTGCTGCCGCGCATCCTGACGGTCGCCGAGATCGCCGACATCCACCGCCAGATTCCCTGCGAGATCGAAGCCTTCGTCTTCGGCAATATCGGCATGATGGCGGAGGGCCGTTGCAGCCTCACGAACTACGTGACCGGCCTCTCGACCAATATGGATGGCGTCTGCTCGCCGGCGGCCGACGTGCACTACGAGGAAGACGCCGAGCGCAACCTGACCACCCGGCTCGGCCCGTTCATGATCGATCGCTTCGCCTGCGGCGAAAGCGCCGGCTATCCGACCATCTGCAAAGGCCGCTATCGCTGCCGCGCCAGCGCGACGCCGACTATTACGCCTTCGAGGAGCCGGTCAGCTCTGAATCTCTCGGCGCTGCTGCCTGATCTGATGCAGGCCGGCGTGACCGCGCTCAAGATCGAGGGCCGCCAGCGCAGCCGCGCCTATGTCAAGCTCGGTCGTCTCCGCGTTCCGCAAGGCGGTGGACGACATTCTGGCGGGCCGCGAGCCGGGTTTGCCGAGTCTGCATGGCGCTGACCGAGGGCCACCGCGAAACCGAAGGCGCCTTCCGCACCAAGGCATGGAGATGACGATGCACGGAGCACGCTGCCGCTGTGCTGACGCTGGGCCCTGTCCTGTTCAACTGGCGGCCCGAGCGGTGGCGCGACTTCTATTTCCGCATCGCCGACGAGGCGCCGGTCGACACCGTCTATCTCGGCGAGGTCGTGTGCTCCAAGCGCGCGCCGCTGATCGAGCCGCAGCTTGCGGAGGTGGTGCGAGCGGCTTGTCGGCGGCCGGCAAGACCGTGGTGCTTCGCGACGCTGTGCGCAAGTGGCGCTGCGGCATCGACCGCACAGCTCGTCGAGCGGGTCTGCGCCGGGACGGACGCCCTGGTGGAGGCCAATGACGCCTCCGCGCTGCTGCATCTGCGCGGCCGTCCGCACCATATCGGCCCGTTCGTGAACGTCTATAACGAGCGGACCGTCGCGCTTTCTCGCCGGCAGGGCGGCGCGCGCAATTTCTGCCTGCCCGGCGAAATGCCGGCCACCGCCATCCGCGCGCTATGCGAGAACACGCGCGACCTCGATGCGACGATCGAGGTGCAGGTGTTCGGGCGCCTGCCGCTCGCGCTGTCGGCGCGCTGCTATCACGCGCGCGCCTATGGCCGCACCAAGGACAGCTGCCAGTTCGTGTGCGATGAGGACCCCGACGGGCTCGACACTCGACACGCTCGACGGTCGGCCCTTCCTCGCCGTGAACGGCATCCAGACGATGTCCTATGATTACCTCAACCTGATCCGGGAACTCGCGGAATTGCGTGAGATGGGCGTCGCGCGCTTCCGCCTGTCGCCGCACGACTGCGACATGGTCGAGGTCGCCGCAGCATTCCGCGCGGCGCTCGACGGGCACATCGCGGCGCCTGAGGCGGCGGCGCGGCTCGACGCCTTGAAGCTCGAGGCCCCATTCTCCAACGGCTTCTATTATGGCAGAGCGGGCCACATCTGGACCGGCGCCGCGGCTGCAACTCTCCCGGCCGAGTGAGCGATAGCTATCTCGGTCGCAGCTTGCCTTTGGCGGCCGCGGCTTGCCTTCGGCGGCGAAATCCCTATAACCCAGCCACCGCACGTTTCGGCCGGGAGCTGAACGGACGGCCGCGGATCCCAGGGTCGGGATGCGCGGCAGGACCTTCGCGGTCCGGCGTCCGGTGTTTCCGCCTTCGCAGGACTTCGCGCCTTCCGAACGGCACGAGGGGCTTGGCGCCGAACGCGCAGCGAGAGATGAGGAGGCAAGCCATGCCATTGTATGAACACGTGTATCTTGCGCGCCAGGACCTTTCGGCGCAGCAGATCGAGGAATTGACGGGCCAGTTCAAAGGGGTGATCGAGCAACTCGGCGGATCGGTCCAGAAGGTCGAGTACTGGGGCGTGAAGTCGCTGAGCTACCGCATGCGGAAGAACCGCAAGGCGCATTTCACCCTGCTCAATATCGACGCGCCGCCGGCGGCGCTGGCGGAGGTCGAGCGCCAGGAGCGCATCAACGAGGACGTGCTGCGCTCGCTCACCGTTCGGGTCGATGAACTCGAGGCGGGGCCGTCCGCCATGATGCGCAAGTCGGACCGCGATGACCGGCGCGACGGACGCGACGGGCGGGACGGCCGCGACGACCGGCGCGGCGACGATCGCCGGCGCGATCGCGAAGCGCGCTTCCCGCGCGAGGGCCGCGGCCCGCGCGAAGAGCGCAGCGCGACCGAAGAAACTCACGTGACGGAGGAGTGATCACATGGCTTTCGCAGCCGCCGGGGCGCGCCGGCCGTTCTTCCGCCGCCGCAAGACCTGCCCGTTCTCGGGCGCCAACGCACCCAAGATCGACTACAAGGACGCTCGCCTGCTGCAGCGTTATATTTCCGAGCGCGGCAAGATCGTGCCGAGCCGGATCACCGCAGTGTCCGCGCTCAAGCAGCGCGAGCTTGCGCGGGCGATCAAGCGGGCGCGCTTTCTCGGGCTGCTGCCCTACGTGATTCGCTGACGGCGCGACTTCCACCCTCTCCCTGACGAGAGGGTGACATGGTTGGGGCGGACGCGATCCGCCTCTAACCGCTCACGGAGCGGGACAGCTCGACATGGTGCAAATCCTCCTGATCGGAATCGGCGCAGGCGCAGTCGCCGCGCTCATGTTCGCGGCGCTCGCCACGGGCTCGCTGCTGTCCATGGCGCTGTTCTATCTCGCGCCGCTCCCCATCCTGATCGCGGCGCTGGGCTGGAGCTATGCCGCGGGGCTCGCCGCGGTGCTGACCGGATCGGCGGCGCTGTTCGCCGCCTTCAACGTCGTGTTCGCGCTGGTCTTCCTGATTGGCATCGGCCTGCCGGCCTGGTGGCTCGGCTATCTCGCTTTGCTCGCGCGCCCGGCGGCCGCCAGCGGCGCGGAGCCGTTCGAATGGTATCCGGTCGGCCGGCTCGTGTTCTGGGCGGCCGTGCTCGGCGGCCTGATCGTCATGGCGGCGATCCCGCAATTCGGCAGCGACGCGGAAAGCTTCCGGGCGGCGCTGAAAGACGGGTTCGAGCGCGTGTTCCGCGCGCAGAACGGCACGCCGGCGAACGAACCGCTCCAGCTGCCGGGCGTGTCCGATCCGAACCGCGTGTTCGAGGTGTTCGCGGTGATCCTTCCGCCCGCGGCGGCCGCGCTCACGACCGCGACGCTCCTGTTCAATCTGTGGCTCGCCGGGCGCGTGGTGAACCTTTCCGGCCTGCTGCGGCGTCCGTGGCCCGATCTCTCCGCCATTGCTCTCCCCGCTTACGCCGCGGCGATTTTCGCGCTCGCGGTTGCGGGCTCGTTCCTGCCCGGACTGTTCGGCATCGTCGCCGGCCTGTTCGCCGCGAGCTTTTTCGTCGCCTTCGCCGCGCTTGGGCTCGCGGTGCTGCACGCGCTGACGGCTCCGCTGAAAAGCCGCGCGATCGTGCTGACCGGCCTCTACGCGACGATCCTGCTGTTCGGCTGGCCGCTGCTCGCGGCCGCGCTGCTTGGTCTTGCCGATGGGCTGTTCGACTTGCGGGGGCGCGCTGCGGCCAAGCGCCGCCCGCCGTCGTCCGGCCCGATCGCGTGAACGGATGAACCGGTCATTGACCGATCGAAAGGGAGCAAAGCAATGGAAGTGATCCTTCTCGAGCGCATCGCCAAGCTCGGACAAATGGGCGACGTCGTGCGCGTCAAGGACGGCTATGCGCGCAATTTCCTGTTGCCCGGCGGCAAGGCGCTGCGCGCCACCAAAGACAACCGCGTCAAGTTCGAAAACATGAAATCGCAGCTCGAGGCGCGCAATCTCGGACTGAAATCGGACGCTGACAAGGTCGGCCAGAAGCTCGACGGAAAGGGCTTCGTGGTGCTGCGGCAGGCCTCCGACACGGGACAGCTCTACGGCTCGGTGACGGCGCGCGACCTCGCGGCGGTCATCGGAGAAGGCGGATTCACGGTGAACCGCAGCCAGATCGTTCTCAATATGCCGATCAAGATGATCGGGCTGCACAAGGTGCCGATCGCGCTGCATCCGGATGTGGAGGTCACGGTCACCGTGAGCGTTGCGCGCAACGCCGAGGAAGCCGAGCGCATCTCGCGCGGCGAGGACGTCATCTCCCGGCGCGAGGAGCGCGAGGAGCCGGCCGAGTTCGCGGCGGAAGACTTCTTCGAGCCGGAGGCCGCGCCGCAACCGGAGTCGGAAGAACCCGAGGACGAAGCGTAAGCGGCTCGTCGCGAGGATTCCGGGCGAGCCGCGCCAGCGCGCGCTCGCGACGTCGTCACACCGTCTTCTCTCCGCCTTCTCTCCGGCGCCGTAGACCTGCGCCGGGTCGAACACCTTTTCGGCGTCGCGCGGGGTGAGGACGAGCATATGGCCGGCCGGCTCGCGCAGCGTGACCGCGCGATAGAAGCACGACGCGCGCCCGGTATGGCACACGCCCTTTGCGTCCTGCTCGACCTTGACGAGGAGCGCGTCCTGGTCGCAGTCGACCCGAATCTCGAATATGCGCAGCGTATGGCCGGAGGTCTCGCCCTTCTTCCATAGCTCTTGGCGCGAGCGGCTGTAGAACCAGGCCTGGCCGGTTTCGATCGAGCGGGCGAGCGCCTCTTCGTTCATATAGGCGAACATCAACACCTCGCCCGACCAGGCGTCGGCGACGATCGCCGGGATCAGTCCGTCGTCATCGAATTTGGGCGCGAAAACCCGCCCTTCCTCGATCTGTTCGGTCGAGCTGCGCGGCGCGAAACGATTGGGAGCCATCGTCAGCGCATGCCGTTGCGCACGAGCTGGATGAAGCGGAGCTGCTCGTTGGCGTCGTCGCGAAACAGGCCGGCGAATTGCGTGGTGATCGTCCGCGTGCCGGACTTCTCCACGCCCCGCATCGACATGCAGGTATGCTCGGCCTCTATCATGACGGCGACGCCGCGCGGCTTGAGCACCTCGTCGATCGCGTTGACGACCTGCGAACTCAGCCTTTCCTGGGTCTGCAGCCGGCGCGCGAAAATATCGAGCAGGCGCGCGATCTTGGACAGTCCGACCACCCGGTCGACCGGGAGATAGGCCACATGCGCCCGGCCGAAAAACGGCATCATGTGGTGCTCGCAATGCGAATTGAAGGGAATGTCGCGAATGAGAACGAGATCGTCATATGTCCCGATCTCGGAAAAGGTGCGGTCGAGCACGTCGCTCGCGCGGATCTCGTAGCCGCTGTACAGCTCCTTGAAGGCGGAGACCACCCGGCGGGGCGTATCCAAGAGGCCCTCGCGGTCGGGATCGTCGCCGAGAAACGAGATGAGCGTGCGGACCGCCTGCTCGGCCTGCTCCCTGGTCGGACGCGCCGCCTCCGACCACGGGCTCCGGACGGCAATCCGGACGGGCGGCGGGACTCAACTTCTTGATGACATTGTCCATCGCGAGCGTCTGCTCCGTTCGACCGGGTCGGTAGGGACGACCCGGATGTGTCACCGGTCACGCCGCGCACGCCGCCAGGGTCGTCGGACCTTGCGGTGGGACGGACGCCGACTTCCCAGTTGGCATTGCCCCATGTGGGAATGGCCGTGTCGGAGCGCAAGCAACCCCTCGCCCGGCCCCGCGCGGAACATATATTATCTTGGTTCGAACGCTGACAATCGACTGCATGCCCGCCAATATCGGCTAGTACCATGCTCAACGACGTCTATAACCGGCGGATCTTGGAGCTGGCCGGAAATATTCCCCGGCTCGGTCGGCTGTCGAACGCCGACGCGAGCGCGACCGCCCATTCGCGGCTGTGCGGCTCGACCGTGACCGTCGATCTCAAAATGGACGGCGAGACCGTGATCGACTTCGCGCACGAGGTGAAGGCCTGCGCGCTCGGCCAGGCCTCTTCCTCGATCATGGCGCGCAACGTTGTCGGCGCGCGGGCGGAAGAGTTGCGCGACCTGCGGGAGACCGTGCGGCGCATGCTCAAGGAGCACGGGCCGCCGCCCGACGCCGGGCGATGGTCGGACATCGCGGTGCTCGAGCCGGTGCGCGACTACAAGGCGCGGCACGCCTCGACCTTGCTCACTTTCGATGCGGTGGTTGCGGCGATCGATCAGATCGAGGCGAACGCGGCGATAGGTCGCCGTCGGTTCCCGGCAAGAGCCGCGCCTCGTCCAAGCTCCGACCCGCCCAAGCGAGCCGCGCAGCAGACGCCCGCCGCAACCCGTTCCCTGGCGCCCCCGACACGCGGATGCTCGCGCTCAGCGACGCTGGTCGAGCTGGGCGTGCGCGTCGATCCGGAGCCGCGACTGCTCGACGCACACGGCCTCGAGCTGCGGGAAGCTTTTCGCAAAGCCGCTATTGCCGATCCGGATCATGGTCGCCGGCTGGCCGGCGCTGCGCGTGTGCACCGAGAGCGACCGGCTCGCGGTCCCGGCGAATGCGCGCAGCTGAGGGGCGGTGATCGTCGTGGTCGCGACGGTCTCGACTTGCCGCGACGACCCCTTCGCCTCCGAGGAGGTGATGCGGAACGAGACATCGGCGTCGCCGATCCACAGGCGCACCTGCTCCACGATCGGCGGCAGCGCCGCGGAAGCCGGCCGCGTCCGTCGCTCGACATAATTGAGCGTGTAGGAGCCGGGCGCGTCGCCGCATCCCAGCACGAGGTCGAAGTTGCCGATCCGCTCGCCTTCATAGGTCAGCGGATGGTGGCGGGCCAATATGGCCGGGACGCCGGTACGGTCCAGCAGGGCCCAGCCGCGATCATTGGTCTGCCCGGCGCGATCCGCGCCCTGGGTGGAGACCGGCGTCAGCGTGGCCGCGGTCGACGGCTCGCCCGGTTCGGCGCTGCCGTCGAGGCCGCTGCGCTGCAGTTCGTCGCGCGAGAGCGCACGCATCGGCTCCCAGGGCGGGATACGCAAGGCGAGCTCGATCAGTTCCGCGCCGCCGCCCATGTCGGCGGTGTAGCGCACCATGTTGCCGATGTCCCGCTGCACGAGGACAAGGTCCTCGGCGGAGTAGCTCGCCGCCACCGCATCGTCGCGCCGGTCGCCCAGCCAGATTTGGTGCACGAGCACGCGCGACTTCGCGGGCACCTCGCGCTGCACGCCGCCGAGCAGGACGAAGGCGCACATCGATTCGCAGCTCGCCGGGGCCAAAACCGCGCCATTGGCGGCGCCCGTCGCTCCGCGCTCCGTTCGCCGTCCGACCGTCGTTGCGAATCCAAGCTGGCGGATGGCGCGGCCGAGCGCGAGTGCGCCGCGCACCGAACCGCCGTCGGAATCCAACACGACCGTCGCGCCCGTGAGATCGTATTCGCGCGCAAAGGCCTCGAAGCGGCGCGGCGTATCGGCTGTGATCATGCCGCTTGCGAACACATAGACGCGGCATTTCGCGCCGCAGGCTTGCGCGGGCCCTTCTTGATGCCGCGTGAACTGCATCGGCTGCGCCCGGCTGTTCGCCGCGAAACTCCAGCGTTCCGGCTGAGACCGGGAACGCGCAGGCAGCAAGCAGCAAGACGCCGAATAGCGGTCGTCGCATTATCTACCCCGTGCGTTCGAGGGGCGCTTACTGCGCGCCTTTTATTGTTCTTCAGGTCCGGTAAATTTTTCTTCAGCCTTCGGCATAATCTTGTCCAAATGAGGAACCCCGTCGCAACTGTGTTTTCTACGTATAAGCGTGACTTCTTACCGGGAACCCTCCGCTATCCGCCTATTGTTTATCGCTTTTTCTAGACAGATCGACCTCCGCCTGGGAAACTACTTGCCCAGTCGGCGAACACACCGGCTAGGCAAGCAATTATCCGGCCAGATAAGGCGATGCCGCAGTCTTTCCGCTTCAATGGGATTCGGCGCATCCCGCGCCTGCTCGGCCGTGCATTGATTGCCGGCTACCGCCTCACCCTGTCGCCGTTGATCGGCTCGGATTGCCGCCATTTGCCGACCTGTTCGGCCTATGGCGAGGAGGCGCTCGAGCGCTTCGGCCTATGGGCGGGCGGTTGGATGACGCTCGCGCGGCTGTGCCGGTGCCATCCGTTCGGGACGCGGGGGCTCGACTTCGTGCCGCAGGCGGCGCCGGCGGCGGCGCGCTGGTACGCGCCGTGGCGCTACGGCCGCTGGCGCGGCGCGAACGCCATAGCGCCCGAGCAGGCCGCGCCCGGCGAAGGCGGCGACGCGACCGATCAGCGCGTCCCCAGCGCGAGCGGTTCGAGCCGGCGCACGGCCTCGGTCGATCCAAGCTCCACCGCGCGCTGATACCACACGCGCGCCTCGGCCGGATCGGGCGCCGAGCCGATCACCTTCAACTGCTTGAAGGTCGCGGGGTCATACGTCGTGCCGAGGAGGAGCGCCGCCTGCGCGTCGCCGGCATCCGCGGCGCGCCGCAGGACGAGGCGGGCGGATGCGAGGTCGCCATTGGCGATGAATTCCTGACCGCGTTTGACGAGGCTGGCGATCTCTTCATTGTCCAGCGTCACATTCCCCGGCCGGACCGGCGGCGCGTCGCCGCGCAATCCTTGCTCGGGGCTGACGAAATCCTGCGCCTGGCCGGGCACGGCGGCGATGGACGACGCCCATTCGATTCGCATGGAGCTCCTGTCGGCGACCACGTCGTCGGCCGCGCGCAGCTCGACCGCGAGGTCCATCGCGCCCATGAAATTGCGCGGCGGTCCGATGGCCGCCTGCGTGAGCTCGGCGACCGGCACGCGCCAGCTCCCGTCATCCAGAGCCGCGCCGGCGGAAAGCCGCGTTCCCGCCGGCAGTCCGCTGACGATCACTGCGCCGTCGTCGGGCGCGCCGGTGAGAGTGACTCCGAGCGGCACGGATTCGTTCGCGAGCGCGCGGCGGCTTTCGATCAATGCGAGCCGCACCGACGAGACCCGCCCCGGCGCGGGACTGGCGGACCGGCTGGGATCAATGGTCGTGAGAACCGGCGCAGGCGTTCCATCGCCCGCATCGAGAGCGGTTTGCGCATCCGGGAAGGCGAACAGAACGACGAGATAGGCGGCCCCGGCGGCGAAGCCGGTGATGGCGAGGAGCCGGACAATGCGATGCAGCGCCGGACCGCGCGATGGGGATTGCGGCGGCTCGGGGACCAGCTGCGGGTCGAGCGTCATGCGCGTTCTGAGCTCACGCATGGCGCGGTCGCCTTCGAACCCCCGCGCCGGCGCGCGCAGCCAAGTGCTCGGCTGATCGGGCGCGCCCGGCGCCGTCGTCGGTTCGGGAGCGATCGCGTGCCGGCCCGCGGCCGGCGGATCGAGATTGCGCGCAGGGGCGACGCGCTCGGGCTCGGGCGAGGTTTCCTTCGGCGCTTGCGCCGGCCTTGCCTCTGCAATGTCCTTGGGCGAGGGCCGGCGCGCCCAAGGCGGGGCGTATTTCAGCCGATCCTCGAAACTCTTGTCATTGATCGGGGAATTCATGTGCGGCATACCCCCCGGGCCGGCGTCACAGCCTGGCTTTTTGGCGCAGCCGTCACGACGGGGAGCTTGCATCCCTGTCCGGCCGCGCGCTTGTTCTCGGCTTCAACGTCACGACAAATTCGCCTGCTCCTCATGCCGGTTGCGTCAACGGCGCTCACGCGTTCCGCTCCACTTGAGGAACTCTTGGAACAACCGCTCGCGATCGTTCGGCGTTATCGGCTTGCTGGAGGCTTGCGGACGCATTTCGAGGAAGCGCTCGAACTGCTCGCGCTGTTCGCTTCCCGCCCGCGCGATCGTATTGTTGCGCCTGAGCCATTCCTCGGCCGCGGGGAACCGCGTCAGGCCGGGCACCGTCGCCGCGAGATTGCGCCTCCGCCCATTTCGGATGACGCGGCGGCTTCTGGAACTCGGCGAGACGGGGGAAGAAGTGCTCGACGAACTTTTCGATCCGCCGGTAGCGATCGCTGTCGCGCGGCCAGTTGTAGGCCACGAGCACGGCCCCGACCGCGACCGTCTCGACCACGTCGCCCGCCCCGATCAGATTGGGATAGTCCTGGCTCGTGAGCGTCGCTGGCAGATAGTCGGCCTGCAGCTGCTTGGCGAACGGCACCGGCAACAGGCGGAAACCCTCGATCGATTTCAGTCTCTCCATCGCAGGCGAGGGTTTGCCGGCGATCAGGACGGTGGCTGCGATCTCTCCCGTCTTCAGTTTCTCGAAAGCGTCGGCCTGACCCATGTTCACTTCGATGGGGGCGATGCCGAGCCGCTCGAGCACATCTTGCGTGGAGAGCTGCGTGCCGCTGCCGAGATCGCTGTAATTGACCTTCTTGCCGTCGAGCTGCGCGAGCGACGTAATGCCGGAATCGGCGCGGACGACGAGGTGCATCTCCTCGTTGAAGAGCTTGGCGACATAGGTGATCTTGTCGTCGATCGCGCCGATCTGTCGGCTTTTCCGAAAATCGTTGAGAATGACCGACTGGGTGATGCCGAGGTCGATCCCCTTCAGGAACCGCACGTCGCGCAGGTTCTGCGCGCCCCCCTTGCCGATCACCGGCAGGATGCGGAATTCGTCGCCGTCGTCCAGCACGACCGAGAGATCATAGGCGATCGAGAGGTAGGTCCCGTTGACATTGCCCGAGATGATCGCGACCGTGTTGGCGTTGGCGCGCTCGCCGCTGATGGCGGGCGTCGAGCCCGAGCGGCGGCTGCGCGCCGCCTCGCCGCGATCCGTCTCGACGGTGTCCCGCGTGCGCGCTTGGGCATGGGCCGGATCGATGGAGAAGACTGCAGCGGCCAACGCTGCGGTCAGGACTAACGAACAACCACGCCGCAGGCGTAGCCGCTGCAAGCCTTCAGCCATGACATTCCCCGTATCCCGGGCTCGCGAACAAGCGTTCGCGGACCCGCGTCAGCAACGCGAGGCGCACGTCATTCTTAGGTTTTCATGAGAGCTTACGCCCCTTCCCCAGCACGGAACTTGACATCCTAATTTGTCGTCAATGTGATAACGATTCGGAATTCCTTGGGCGCGAGCGCGATCTTGGCGATTACGGTAAATGCTGCGCGCCGAGGACGACGATGGCGAAAGCAGCGCTTGAGCGTCGCGCATGGCGCTTGCGCTTGGCAGGGTCGACCACACGCCGACGCGCCTGCCTTCGCCTGGGCCGAGGCGAACACGCCGCTGGCCTGGTATAATGCCGCTTGGAAAGGTTTCGGCCATGGCCAATCTTCCAGACCGCATCAGCGTCGATCCCGCGGTGTGCGGCGGAAAACCCTGCATCAAGGGAACGCGCCTGTAGGCTTCTCTTGTGCTTGACCTGCTGGCGAGCGGCATGTCCAAGGCGGAGCTGCGCACCGAATACCCGCAACTCACCCGCGACGACGTTCTGGCCGCCATCGCCTACGGCGCCGAGGCTGCGCGTGAACGCGTGATCCCGGTCCCGGTGGGGCCGGCCGTTTGAAGCTCAAGAGACTTCCTCGGCCTTGCCGAAAACGCGCGCGCCGCACGGCGAACTTTGGATTGTCGAGGCCGGCCGGGTGAGAGTCCATCTTGTGAAAGGCTGGGAGTGAAGACCCGCTCTGAATAGCCTCCCTTCCGCCCAGCTTGCACACCCGCCCTGCCCTGCTATATCCCTCGTCGCTGAAAATTCCGCTTACCTGCGTTCGTAGGCAGCGAGTGAGCAACAGGAGCAGTCATGGTCGCTCTGACCTTTCCCGATGGCGCGCGTCGGGAGTATCCCGAAAACATCACCGGCCTCGATGTCGCGAAGGCGATCTCGCCGTCGCTCGCCAAGCGCACGGTCGCGATCGTCGTCGACGGCGCGCTCGCCGATCTCGCCGACCCGATCGACAAGGACGCCGCGATCGAGTTCATCGCGCGCGAGGATCCGCGCGCGCTCGAATTGATCCGGCACGACGCCGCGCATGTGATGGCGGAAGCCGTGCAAAGCCTGTGGCCGGGCACGCAGGTCACCATCGGTCCGGTGATCGAGAACGGCTTCTATTACGATTTCTTCCGCAACGAGCCGTTCACGCCCGACGACTTCGAAGCGATCGAGAAGAAGATGCGCGAGATCATCGCGCGCGACAAACCCTTCAGCAAGGAGGTGTGGTCGCGCGAGGAGGCCAAGCGCGTCTTCCGCGACAAGGGCGAACTGTTCAAGGTCGAACTGGTCGACGCCATCCCCGAGGACCAGGAGCTCAAGATCTACAAGCAGGGCGACTGGTTCGACCTTTGCCGCGGCCCGCACATGACCTCGACCGGAAAGATCGGGCAGGCGTTCAAGCTGATGAAGGTCGCGGGCGCCTATTGGCGCGGCGACCACCGCAACCCGATGCTCACGCGCATCTACGGCACCGCCTGGGCGAAGCCGGAAGATCTCGCCGCCTATCTCAAGCAGATCGAGGAGGCGGAGAAACGCGACCACCGCAAGCTCGGCCGCGAGATGGACCTGTTCCATTTCCAGGAGGAAGGCCCCGGCGTCGTGTTCTGGCACCCCAAGGGCTGGACGCTGTTCCAGGAGTTGATCGGCTATATGCGCCGCTGCCAGAACGCGGTCGGCTACATGGAGGTGAACGCGCCGCAGCTGCTCGACAAATCGCTGTGGGAGACCTCCGGCCATTGGGAATGGTACCGCGAGAGCATGTTCGCGGCGCAGTCCGCCGGCGACGAGGCGGAAGACAAGCGCTGGTTCGCGATCAAGCCGATGAACTGCCCCGGCCATGTGCAGATTTTCAAGCACGGGCTGCGCAGCTATCGCGAGCTGCCCTACCGCATCGCCGAGTTCGGCACGGTGCACCGCTACGAGCCGTCGGGCGCGCTGCACGGGCTGATGCGCGTGCGCGCGTTCACCCAGGACGACGCGCATATCTTCTGCACCGAGGAGCAGATCGCCGACGAGTGCCTCAAGATCAACGACCTGATCCTGTCGATCTATGCCGATTTCGGCTTCGAGGACGTGGTGGTGAAGCTCTCGACGCGGCCGGACAAACGGGTCGGCTCGGATGATCTGTGGGACCGCGCGGAGGCCGCGATGGCGGTCGTGCTCGAGCGCATCGCCGCGCAATCGGGCGGGCGGATCAAGACCGGCGTCAATCCAGGCGAAGGCGCGTTCTACGGGCCGAAATTCGAGTATGTGCTGCGCGACGCGATCGGACGCGACTGGCAATGCGGCACGACGCAGGTGGATTTCAACCTGCCGGGCAGGTTCGGCGCGTTCTACATCGACGCGGACGGCGCGAAGAAAACGCCGGTGATGATCCACCGCGCGATCTTCGGCTCGCTCGAACGCTTCCTCGGCATTCTCATCGAGCATCATGCCGGGCACTTCCCGCTCTGGCTTGCGCCGGTGCAGGCGGTGGTCTGCACCATCACCTCGGACGGCGACGATTATGCGCGCGAGGTCGCTTCGCTCTGCCGCCGCGCCGGGCTGCGGGTCGCGACCGACCTGCGCAACGAGAAGATCAATTACAAGGTGCGCGAACACTCGCTCGCGAAGGTTCCCGCGCTGCTCGTGGTCGGCAAGAAGGAGGCGGCCGAGCGCTCGGTGTCGATCCGCAGACTCGGCAGCGAGAAGCAGACGGTGCTGCCGCTCGATGCCGCGCTCGCGGCGCTCGCCGACGAGGCGATCCCGCCCGACCTGCGCCGGGAGAACCAGCAGGCCGCGTGAGCCACTGCAAACGTGCGCCGCCGGCCTGCGGGCCGCGGCGCAGCAAGTCGCGCAATGTGCCGGTGCGAGGGGTCGAGCATGGCGTTGGCGAGGAGCTGAGCGTGGCGCAGGCGCACCCGGTCCAGTATTTCCGCGGCGACATCGAAGGCCTGCGCGCCTTCGCGATGCTGGCCATTCTGGTCTATCATCTCGACCCGCACGCGCTGACGGGCGGGTTTTCCGCAGTCGACATTTTCTTCCCGATTTCCGGCTACCTGATTACGAAGCAGATCATCGAGGTCAGGGAATTCAGCTTCGCCGCATTCTATCGCCGCCGCCTGCGGCGCATCTTCTTCGCCCTCGTCGTCACCGTGCTGGGCGCGATGATCGCCGGCTGGCGGCTGTTCACGCCGGGCGACTACGCCGCGCTCGCGCAATCGGCGATCTGCTCGGTGCTTGCCGTCGCCAATGTCTGTTTCTACGCATCTCACAGCTATTTCGACGCCGAGGCCTCGCTCAAGCCGCTGCTGCATGTGTGGTCGCTCAGCGTCGAGGAGCAGTTCTATTTCATCTGGCCGGCGCTGCTCATCGGCTGTCTCCGCTTCAAGCTGTCGCTGCGCTGGTCGATGCTGGCGATCTTCGCGGCGTCGCTGATCGCGAGCTATGTGGCAACCCGCATCGATCCCGATTTCGCGTTCTACATGATGTTTTTCCGCGCCTTCGAGTTCGCCGTCGGCGCGCTCGTGCTGCTGATGGAGCGGCGGCCTTTGCCGGCGCCGCTGCGGCAGATGTGCGGGGCGGCGGGGTTTGCGCTGATCGCGCTCTCGCTCGTCTGGTTCGACGGCGCGACGGTGTGGCCGGGCGCGAATTCGCTCGTGCCATCGCTCGGCGCCGCCGCCCTGATCCTCGCGGGACCGCAGGCCGCGCCGAACCGGCTCCTTGCGAATGCAGGCCTTATTCTGATCGGTCGCCGCTCCTATTCAATCTATCTGGTGCACTGGCCGCTGATCGTCTTTTATCGCTACTGGACCATGGTGCCGCTCACCTTGCTCGAGATGATCGGCTTGTTCGTCGGCGCGCTCGCGCTCGGCGCGCTGCTGTTCGCGATCATCGAGAAGCCTTTCCGCTATGGCCTCCCGCCCAATTCGTTCATTCAAAAGCTATGGCCGCGCGCGGCGGCGGCGACCATGTCCGCGTTGCTCGCCATCGTCCCGGTCGCCACGCTTGCCTTCGCCACCACCGTGTCGCTCGCCAAAGGCGTTCCGAGCCGCGTCAAGGTCGTGCAGCAGCCGGGAGAGCTTAGTTTCGCCGGCGACGTTTGCGACTCGCGGCGAAGCCGGTGCAGCTTCGGCGACATCGCCTCGTCGCAGATCGTCTATCTGATGGGCGACAGCCACGCGCTGAACCTGCTCGCGGGCCTCGACGAGCTGTTCAAGCGGCATGGGATCAAGGGCGTCGCGCTGTTCGACCACGGCTGCCTGTTCCTGTACGGCACCCGCGCCTTTTCCAAAGGCGTGCCGGACAGCGGCTGCGAGCAGAACGTGAGCGCCGCCTATCGGCAGATCGCCTCCGACCGCTGGCCCGTCATCATCGCCGGCGCCTATGGCGGCTATGCGCAAGCCATCGGTCCCGCCGACGGCGCGGTCTATGACGGCGTCGGCGCGGACTATATGGCCTGGATTCGCCAGCGCTTCGCGGACAGCCTGCGGACGATTCACGCCGACGAGCGCGTCGTCGTGCTGCTCAAGCAAGCCTACAACGCAGGCGTCGACCTGCCGCGATGTCTCGCCCGTCCGGGGGCGACCCAAGCCGATTGCGCGCCGCGCTCCCCCGCCGGCGCGCGCGAAGACGCCGCATCGGTCGACGCCATGGTCGAGAGCCTGCGTCGCGACGCGCCGGGACTCGTCATTCTCGACCCGAAGGCGGCCTTCTGTTCGGCGGAGACCTGCACCGTGAAGGTCGGCGACGAGCTTCTGTTGCGCGACAGCGTCCATCTGACCCGCGCCGGATCGCGTTATCTCATCGACCGCCTGGAAGCCCCGCTGATGGCGGCCCTGAACGGCGCGCGCGCGGCGGCGCGCTGAACCAGATGGGGGACGCGATGGCGGCCGCGGCGACGCTCGCCTAGGCCGCCGCCGCCGGAGTGGCGGCCGCGATCATGTCCAGCGCCGACTTTTCGACCGCGTTGGTCCGGTTCGTCCAGTCTTTGCCTAAAGTCGGCCAAGCAGGCTGGTTGCGATAGTGTTCGAGCCGCTGCTGGGACATCGCCGTCACGGTGTCCCGAGGGGACATGGCTCTGGTGGCGGCGACGGTGGCGGGACCGATCGAGCCGTCCGCTTCCGCGCCCACCACTCGCTGCAGCATTTTGGCTGACCGCCCGGCGCCGGCGCTGACTCCGAAGTCGAACACGACAAGATCGACTCCCAGCGGAAGATCGTCGCACCGCAGGACATTCCAATAGCGCGTCCGATAGATCTCGCACGCTTCCTCGCGCGTGAGCTTCCGAAGATCCTCGGATGTCAGCCGCTCGTCCTGACGCCATTCCTTCAGGAGAGCGATGGTGACGCCGAACTGAGTTGCTTCGCCGCGATCCTCCCTGTGCTCGAAAAACCCTCCTTCGTACAGGAACACGATGTCGAGGCAGCGTTGGAAATTGGACATCCGCGCCGGCTCGGCCACAGGCTTTGCTGCGATCGCCGTCTTGACGGTGGATTGCAGGGCTTCGGCCTGCTTGGCCTGCGCCTGCATGGTGCTTTTCAGGACTTCGGTTTGCTTGACCTGGGTCTCGATCGCCGCGTTGGCTTGACTGAACTGCTCGGCTTGAATCTGGATCGTCGCGGCATCCTTGGCCCGCGAGCCTTGCGAGGAGCCGAGCCAGAAACTCACCACCGTCGCGAATGCCGCCGCCAGCGCGCCGACGGTGATATTGATGATCTGCGCGACATTGTCTCCCGTCGGCATGCCGATCGTGATGAGAAGGATCAGGATTCCGAAGAAACCGAGCGTCACGATGAACGATACGATGGGCGCGCCCCAGGCCATCGGATTGCTTGACTGCGCGAGCGCACCAAAAGTCGCGCGCGCGTTCTTGGTGTCCTCGATTTGCTCGCGCAATTCCTCGAGTTTCGCCTCGCGCTTTTTCGCCTCGTCCTCGTACTGCGCCTTCAGCACGGCGAGCTGCGCCTGTTGTCGCTTCTCTTCCTGATCGGCGGCGATTTCCGCGAGCTTGAGCTGCAGCGCCGCTTTTGCCGCCGGATCAGCCGCGAGCTTGTTGCTCGCCTCCTGAGGGTTTTGCGTGCGGGTGATCTCCGTGACGGCGTTCGTGACGGCTCCGGAGACGGTTCCGGCCCGGTCGCCTGCGATCGTCTTGATGATGTCCGGCAAAACGGACGCCGCAATCGCAATCAGCGGATTCATGGTTCCTGCTCCCAGCCCGAGGTTTGGTTGGAGGGGCCTTTCGCTTGGTGCGACCGGCGTCGGGCCCGGTGGGACAGGCGTCTCACCCGTTCCGCCCGGCTTCGCGCCCGGCGGCGAAACCCCGAAGGCGCCCGCCGCCTCGCGCTCCAGCGTGTCCCAGGTTTTTTCGTCCGGGTCGCCGGTGACCGGCAATCCGTGGCGGCGTTGGAACTGCTTGACGGCTTCCTCCGTGATCGCCCCGAAGATGCCGTCCTGCTCCTGTTCGGAGAAGCCGAGGAGCTTCTGCAAGCGGCGCACGCGATCGCCGCCGTCCATTTCCGGTTTCGGCGCCTCATCCGCCGGCTCTTCCATGGGCTCCACCGCGCCGAAGGCGAGAACGTCGGATTCCGGCAGGATGGAGGTGGCGAACACGTGCTTGCGGTCGGCTTGGTAGCGCGGGTCGGATTTCACGAGCGACATGAAGGCACGATGGCCTGTCTTGCTCTGCCCGACAAGGCAGCCGGCGCTCGCCTTGTCGACCTCGGCCAGGTCATAGCCCCAATGCTGGTTGATCCCGAAATGCCCGGTGTCGCGCTTGTCGCCGGTGCGCGCCCCGTCCTTGTTCAGATCGCGGCAGACCGTCACCGTTCCGCCGGTCTGCACGAGCGACTCGTGGTTGCCGCGATGCATCCCGACCTGCCAGGCTTTGTACTGGCCGAATTCGATGCGCGCGGCGCCCTTGCCAGGATTGATCGGGTTCTCGGTGAAGTAGCGCCCCGGTTCGGTGGTCGCCGCCCACAGGCCGACGATCCTGGGCTTTCCCTGCTCGAAGCGGATCACCAGACGGAGGTCGTTCCACTTGTTCGCCTCGTCCCCATTCGGCGTGCCGTCCGGGTTCATCCCCTCGACATAGACGAGGTTGATCTCGCCTTGGCCGCGGTCGACGGTGTGTCCCTTGCGCTCCATGGCGGCTATGACGCGTGAGGCCAAGTCCGACACGATCGGACGCGACGTCCGGCCGGGAAGCGCGAGGCCTTCGGGGACGTCGAGCGGAGCCAAATCAGGGGAGCCCGGCGTCGGCGGGATGTCCGCGCTATCGAGCAACTCCACCGACTTGATCAGCGGTCTCAGCTTCGCGAGCCAAGCCCGACGATCGTCGAGCCCGTTCAGCCCACCGTTGATCCGGCGAGTGATCGCCACGATGTCGTCTCGATCGGCCGCGGCGTTGAGATTTCCTTCGCTCCATTCGGCGAGCGCCGGCTTGAGCGCGTGCTCCGCCGATAGGACGAGTTCGGGATGCGCTTCGAAGTCGACCCCGCACTTCTGCCCCATGCGCCGGTAGTTGCCGCGCCCCGTGGTCTGGAGAATGCCGCCGCCGCAGTACCGGTAGCCATCGCCCGGATTGACGTTGCCCAGCTCTTTCGCCTTTCTCGTATTACCAAGTCCGTAAACCCGCTCGAAGATCGCCTCCGGATGATGGGCGAGCTCCGACGCCTCGGCCGCCGTGACTCCCGCCGAGTGATTCCCGACGCCGAAAATCTCAAGGAGCCGCTGTGCTCTGTAGTTGCCGTTCTCCCGCTCGATGGTCAGCCCGCCGGTCTCATGCAGGACTTGTGCGAGGAAATGGGCGAGGCGCAGAGGCGTGGTAATGCCGTGCTTCTTCAGCAACGCGTCCCCGCGCTCGAACGCCAGACAATAATTCTCCCGCGCGCCCGGCGCGACCCTTCGCACGATTTCGATTGCCCGCGGCATGCCAACCCGCCCTCTTTCTGTCCGTTCGCGTCCTGATCTGGCCCTCGCGACTGCGCCACTCGCTCGCCGTTAATGTACTGTGGTTGTAATGGAATCCGCGATCACAGATGTGAGATAGCTCACACCCGACCGTTTTTGCTCGACGGGCGCGGCCGCCTGGGACCGGCGGCCGATCTGTTCGGAAGGGGGTATTCGGGGCGTCAGCGACTTATCGGTCCCGGTTCTGCAGCGCGCACTCGTGCTGCGCTGCGCCCGGGACACGAACGCGCTCAAAGGGACCGAGCGTTAAGTCCACTTCACTAATTTTTCAGCGAGTGGATATAGGCCGCGAGGTCGGCCGCCTCCGCGCGGGTCAGGCCCATGTCCGGCATTTTGGGATGCGGGTCGAGCAGGAAGAATGCGAGCTGCCGCTCGTTGAACTCGGGGATGCGCGCGATCTCCACAAAGGAGGCCGCTTCCGTCCGGGTGTTCGGCTGCCCGCGCCCCACGGCGTGGCACGCGGCGCACCAGCGCACCGCGATCCGCTCACCGGTTGCAGCATCGGCGGCGTCAGCCGGAGCGACCAGCAGCGGCGCGGCCGCGAATTGGCAGGCGACGAGCCAGGCCGCGACCCGGACAAGAGCGATCATCATCGGAGGTCCAACTCGAAGAAGAAATTGCGCGTCGGCGGTCAGCCGACAAGCCGCACGCTCGCAGGACCCTTCCTTAGAGCAATTTCGGGGAACAGGGAATCCAATCCTGCGGGTGGTTCAGCGCGCCAACAGCTCGACTTCGCGGTCCACGCCGGTGGTCACCTTGAATTCGCGTTCGAAGGTCTTGTTCTCGTTGCGGGCGATAGCGCGGTAATCGCCCTCCGCCAGCACGACCTTCGGGAAGGCGCCGATCGATTCCTTGATGACGTCGCCGCCGGGCGTCAGAACGGTCCAGCTGGTGTTGGCGAGCGCCTCGCCGCCGGGCTCCCCCACGAGCTTGAGCATGATCACCGCGGCGCGATGGGTGACCGTGATGTCGGTCAGCTTGCCGATCTGCACGCGGATATCCGAGCGCACCACCGCATTGGTGTCGCCGTAATTGGAGACGATGTGATAGGTCCCTTCCGGCAGCACCACGATATCGCCGGTCATCACGCCCTGCGCGACGGGATTCTTCTCGCCCGGTTCGAACTGACTGCCTTGAAAAATGTCGAAGGCGATCTGGCTCGCCGGGATCGGCACGTCGCCCACCCGCCCTTCAATGCGTATCCCGCCGGCGGGCAGCTCGAACACCTCGCGCGCCGATTCCGTGCGCAGGTGAACGGTCTTCGCCGCGCTCGCGAGCCCGAAGCTTGCATGGACCACATAATCCCCGGGCGGCAGCATCAGCATCGGGGACGGCGTGCGCTCCTCCCGCACCGAGCGGAACACGCCGGTCACATCGGGCCGCGCGGGATAGATGCGCCAGACGAGGCCGCCATTGATCGGCTGCGCGACGTCGCGCCCATAGCGGGCGCTCAGGCTGAGGGCTAAATGGTTGGATACAGGCGGCGCCGCCGTGATGGCCGGATTTTGCGGCGGCGTCAGCGAGGTCGGGACGGCGGGCGCGGAAACCAAGGACGCCGGCCCGGACGGGATCGACGCCGGAGGGATGGGGGGCGGCGGCATGATCGATTGCCCGCCCGGCATGGGCCGCGCAGCCCCGCCGGGCGATGCGAGATTTGCGTTCGGGGCTGGCGTCGGCTTCGATCCGCTGAACGGCAGCGAGTTGACGAAGCGCTGCATCGCCCCGACGAACGAGTTCTCCTGGGCCGCCGCCGGCGCGGACCAACACACGACCATCACGAGCGCCACCCCGCAGGCGCCGCGCGGCGTGCCGATCAAACGAGCCAGCCCCCTGATCATGGACTGGTTCTTACCCCAGAATTTGGGGCAATTTCATGCCGAACCTTGCGGGATCGCCGCTTCTCGCGATCGCCGGCCGACGGAGACCACGCCATGCCCGACGCGCTCGACCTGCTGAAGACCCGCCGTTCGGTGAAACCGAACGAGCTTCTCGGGCCGGCGCCGAGCGAGGCCGAGATCGACACGCTGCTCACAATTGCCTCCCGCGTGCCCGATCACGGCAAGCTCGCGCCCTGGCGCTTCATCGTGTTCGCCGGCGATGGGCGGTTCAAGGCCGGCGAGGCGATCGCCGCGGCCTTCGCGGCGAAATACTCCGACGCGACGGCGGAGCAGATCGCAACCGAGACGAGCCGCCTGGCGCGCGCCCCCCTCGTGATCGCCGTGGTGAGCCGGGCTGCCCCGCACGCCAAAATACCGGAATGGGAGCAGGCGCTCTCGTCCGGGGCCGCGGCCATGAATCTCTTGAACGCCGCCTATGCGCTCGGCTTCGCCGCCACCTGGATCACCGAATGGTACGCCTATGACCGCGCCGTGCTCGCCGCGCTCGGCCTTGCGTCACACGAGAAGATCACGGGGTTCGTCCATATCGGACGGATCGACCGACCGCCCGAGGACCGCCCGCGCCCCCCGCTGACCGACATCGTCACCCGTTTCTAGCCGAGGGCTTCTCCGCGTTACGGCGGTTCGAGCTGCGCTGACGCGTACTGCGCCTGCCGGCTTGCGCGGATGGAGCGGCGGATTACGCTTCGCTTCGGCTGGATCAGAAGAATCGCCATTGGGCGGGGTTGGCCGGAAGGCGTAACCCGCGTTGGATGCGTCGCGGCGTCATGATTGCGCCGCAGTTTTTCCCACCGTCTCGCGCGAACCCATCGCGATCATTGAGCGGCCTGATGAGCCGCCAGGCCGGGTCGCCGCGAGAGGAACTGCACCGTGGTAATCTGCCGGCCTTGAGTCGGCTTGAACACAGCTTGAGGATAGCTTGCGAACACCAGACCATCCGATCAGTCCAGTGGCCCGCCGGCATGTCTTGCGCGGCTTGGCCGGCGGCTTCGCCGCGCTCGTGATCCCCGCCTCGGCGCGCGCGCAGCGCGCGGGGCAGTCGTTCGAGCAGTGGCGCGCCAACTTCCGGGCCCGGGCTCTGGCGCGCGGCGTGTCGGAGGCGACCTATGACCGCGCAATGGCGATCAAGCCCGACACCTCGGTTTACGCGCTCGACCGCGCCCAGCCGGAATTCCAGGAAAAGCTCTGGCAATATCTCAACCGCCGCGTCTCCGACTGGCGCATCACGACCGGCCAGGAACGCGGCAGGCAGCACGCGGCGCTGCTCGATCGCCTGGAGCGCGACTACGGCGTCGACCGCAATGTGCTGCTCGCGGTGTGGGGGATCGAGTTCGAGCTATGGCGAGGTGATCGACAACCGCAAATACATGCGCCCGGTGATTCCCGCGCTCGCCGCGCTCGCCTGGGGCGAGCCGCGCCGCCGCTCCTACTGGGAGCAGGAACTCCTCAACGCGCTCGTCATCGTCCAGCGCGGCTGGGCCGACCCGGAGGACATGGTCGGGTCGTGGGCGGGCGCGATGGGCCACACCCAATGGATGCCGGAGGTGTGGCTCAATATGGGCGTCGACTATGACGGCGACGGCCGCATCTCTCCGTTCGGGAAGCCGGACGACGCGCTCGCCGGCGCGGCGCGCTATCTCGTCGCGCGCGGCCGCTATCGCCGCGGCGAAAGCTGGGGCTGCGAGGCGCGCCTGCCGGCCGGCTTCAATTCCCGCCTCGCCGACCGCAAGACCTATCGCAGCTATGCGAAATGGCGCGAACTCGGCGTGACGCGCGCGGACGGGGCGGACTTCGCGCGGCCGGCCGACCAGGCCCGCCTCGCCGTGCCGGTCGCGGGCGGGCCGGGCTTTTTGCTCGGACGCAACTTCGCCGCGGTCTATTCGTTCAACCCGGCCTTCTCCTATACGCTTGCGATCGTTCATCTCTCCGACCGCATCCGCGGCGACGGCCCGCTGGTGCAGAGTTTCCCCGACGGCGAACGCACGCCGACGCTTGCGGAAGTGCAGGAGATCCAGCGGCGGTTGACCGCGCTCGGCTATGACACCGGCGGCGCGGACGGCCGCGTCGGCACGGGCACCACGCGCGCGGTCGCCGCCTTCCAGAAGAAGGCGGGGATGGAGGCGGACGGCTATGCCGGGCTGCGGCTGCTCGCCCGATTGCGCCAGGGGTCATGAGCGGCGCGGGCGGTGTTTGATAAAACCGAGCGGCGCGAGTGAGGGTTAGATGGGGGCTCTGAGTCCCCACTTCGTCAGCTTGTTCACGATCATCATTTCGATCGATTTCACGCTGTCGAATTCTTCGTAGGCGATCCCATTCAGATCGGATGGTAGCTGCAGCGGCTTCTTTACCAGGAGAGTGACCCGCTCAAACTCCCGGAACTTGGCGAACAAGAGACCCGTTTCGAAAATGACGTTCTCGCGAGCGCGTCCGACCAGCGGATCATTGCTGGCCTGGAGGCGGCCTTCATCATCCGGCGTCGCCAGGATGAACCCCGCCTTGCAGACCCGGATCAGCGCCTCAAGCTCCTCAAGGATCGAGTTCGCCCCCTTGTCCTCCCGCAAGAGGACTCGCGGTGTGACCTTGTGGTGCAGAAGAATCAACTGCAGTTCGTCGAGCGCCCTCATGTCGCGCCCATGGACGATGAAAACGTTGTTTTCCAGGTGAAGCTCGGGCAGTGGATTATGCAGTGCGATTGCAAGCACATCCACATAGGCTTCCAACGTATCTATCTCTTCTTTCTTGTATTTCTTTGCCTCAGAGTTGTTGTGGAAGCATACAACCCCGAACGGAGTTCCCGGCGTCGTGATGATCGGGACGCAAACCATGTTCTGAATCGGGCTGTCGCCAAAGAAATCATTTGCCGGCCCGGCTTTTTCGTCGGTGCGACAGAACGTCTGGGTTTGTCCCTCGCGAAAGCACTTGCCCGCGATCCCTTCAAAATAGTCGAACTCGCTCGGCCAATTGGCCCTCGCGCGCGGATCAAGAATTTTCTTTTTGAAAAGGAAGTTGCCTTCATTGAAGACGATCAGCTTCTTGCCGCGCGGATGATTGATCAGGACCGAGCCCTGCTCGGAAACCGGGTCCGCAAGGACTGTCGCTGCCAGGAACTCGACAATGATCCGTTCCTGCGAGAGCCCCTTGGCCGCTCTCAGAAAGCCTCGTAGCGAGCCAAAATCCGCTGGCATCACGTCCCCCTTAACTGACGAAAGCCGCGCCGGCTACGCTCTCATCTTTGAGATGTCGTTGCAACCTTATCGTGTTTATCTATAACGTACACGTGATTGTATAGGTGGGCGTCTGCTGGCGCTGTGAGACCGGCGGCTTCGAGCTAAGCATTGTGGCGCGCGCATGAACCGGAGAACCACCTTCTTCTTGTTTCTGATGACGCTGCACGGCTCGCTCTTGGTCACGAGCACGGTCGCCGGATCAAAGCTGTTCGCCCTCCCCTTCGGCCTCTCCGCAAGCGCCACGGTCGTCAGCTACATGCTGACATTCGTGGTGCTCGACACCATCGCCGAACTCTACGGGGACAAGCCGCCCAGGCTGGTGATCAATCTCGGCCTGGTCGGGATGGCTCTCTCCGCCCTCTATTTCAAACTGACGATCGCGCTGCCGCCGGCGGAAATGTGGACGCATCAGTCGGCGTTCGAGACGGTGCTCAGTGCTTCCTGGCGCATTTGGCTTGCGGGATGGCTCGCTTACCTCGCAAGCCAGTATCTCGATCTTTGGGGCTTCCTCAAAATGCGCGATCTGACACGCGGGAAAGCGCCGCTCGCCGTCCGCGCCTTTGTCGGAATGCTGGTGGGCCAATTGTTCGACACCGTCATCTTCATCACCATCGCGTTCTACGGAGTGATCCCGCTCGCGCCGGCAATGGTGGGGCAATACCTTATTAAGGTGGCGGTCGCCTCGCTTGGTGCTCCCCTCGTTTCGCTCGCGGTATTGTCGGCCAACCGTTTCCTCGCCGACGCGAAGACGTCGCCGGCCGTTTGAGGCGGACGCGCATTTCGAATGCCTCCAGTCGGCTCACGCTAAATTGAATAAGGCCTGCCGCGCGCGCCACATCTTCGCGGCAGCAATGGCTAAGTATTTGATAAATTAGCAGCGCAAGATGGAAAGCATTAGTAGATTAAGCCTAGTCCATGAGCAGTAGTGATAGGACATTAATCTTCCAATTGGCGCCGATTGAACAAATCCTCGAAACCGTCCGTGCGCCCACCATTTAGGAAAGTACGAATCCGGCGCTGCCGCGTTTTCATTGCATCGTGACAAACAAGGAGACACGCATGTCCATTCTCGCTTGGATCATTCTCGGGCTGATCGCCGGCTTTGTCGGAAGTCGGATCGTCGACAGCGAAGGCAAGGGCCTGTTCCTGAACATCGCGCTCGGCATTGTCGGCGCGATCGTCGGTGGGGTGATTTTCAGCGCGTTCGGCGCTACCGGCGTTACGGGCGTCAACCTCTACAGCATGATCGTCGCGGTGATCGGCTCGATCGTCGTGCTGTGGATCTATCACTCCGTGAGTGGGCGACGCGCGGTGTGACGCGAGCGCGCGCCGCCCGTTCAAATCCGATCAACATCGCACTAAAGGGAGCAAGCAATGGGATTCCTCGATGACGTGCTGGGGTCCGCGGTTCCCGGAGGCAAGGTCTCCAAACCGCTGATGCTCGCCCTGCTCGCACTGCTCGCGTCGGGCGCCTTGTTCAGAAGCGGCGGGCGCGAGACGCCACCCGTCACCGCCGACCCGACGCGCGCACCCGCCGACGAGGGCGGCGGTCTGCTCGAGGGTCTGGGCGGTCTGCTCGACCGCTTCCGCCAGAGCGGTCACGGCAAGGTGGCCGAACTCGTGGATCGGCACAGGGCCGAACGAACCGGTGACGCCCGGCCAAGTGGGGAACGCGCTCGGCCCGAACGTCATCAAGACGATCGCCGAGCGGGCCGGCATGTCGGAAGAAGAACTCATCCGGCAACTGTCGCAGGTTCTTCCGGGCGTCGTCGACAAGCTGACGCCCCGGGGCCGGCTTCCCACTGCGGCCGATCTCGACCAGATGCGCTGAACGCGCGGCGCGGCTTCGCCGCGCCGCTCTAACCGGTCCGCTCAGGTCGCCACAGAGGGTCGATCATGCGTATTGATGAACTCCCGCGCAGCGAGAACATCGACGACCGCCGTGGCGTGCGCATGCGCCGCGGCGGGATCGGGTTCGGGACGCTCCTCGTGCTTGCCCTGATCGGCTGGGCGCTCGGCATCGATCCGCGTCTCCTGATCGGCGGGGCGGAAGTCCTGACCGGCGGGCAGCAATCGCAACCGCCGTCTGCGTCCGACACCGCGCGACCGGGCGCCGCGCCCTCCGACCAGATGAAGGAGTTCGTCTCCGCGGTGCTCGGCAGCACGGAGGTGCAGTGGACCGAAGTGTTCGCGCAGGGCAATGCGCGCTATCAGGCGCCGAAACTCGTGATGTTCTCGGGCGCCACCTCGTCGGCCTGCGGATTCGCCCAAGCCGCCATGGGACCGTTCTATTGCCCGAACGACCGTCAGGTGTATCTCGACACGTCGTTCTTCGAGGATTTGCAGCGGCGCTTCGGCGCCTGCCAATCCGAAAAGGCCTGCCAGTTCTCGCAGGCTTATGTGATCGCCCACGAAGTCGGCCATCACGTGCAGAACCTCCTCGGTATCCTGCCGCGCCTGCAACAGATGCAGCAAGGGATGGACCGGGGCGACGCCAATCGTCTGCAGGTCATGGCCGAGCTGCAGGCGGACTGCCTTGCCGGCGTATGGGCGAACCGCTCGGAGCAGCGATGGAAGTTCCTCGACCCGGGCGATGTCGAGACGGCGCTGCAGACGGCGTCCGCCATCGGCGACGATCGCCTGCAGCGCCGGTCGCAGGGCTATGTGGTGCCCGACGCCTTCACGCACGGCTCATCCCAGCAGCGCGTGCGGTGGTTCAGCACCGGGCTGAAGTCGGGCGAGATCACGAGCTGCGATACGTTCAACGCCGCGCAGCTTTGAGTGCGGCTTTGCGTCGATGAACCGGAACCCGGCCGTCCGGAATGCGCTTTCGAGGGAAGCAGGCGAAGGCGAGGAAGCAAGCAAGGCCGCGCTGTCGATCGAAGATCGCGTGCGAAAACCACCGAGCGAGGAGCATCCCATGAGCATTTTCGGCAAGATCATGTCATCCATTTTCGGGCGGGCGAACGCAGAAGGCGCCGCGCCCACAGCGCCCACTCCCGGCGCGCCACCCTCCAGCGCGTCTCCCTCCATCGCCCCGGCAGCGCCTGCCTCGGGCGCGCCGGCCCCGGGCGGAACGCCCGCCGGCGCCACGACGGGTTCGGCGCCGGCCGGATCGGCCGCCCAAGTCGACGTCGCGGCAATCCTCACCAAGCTTGCCACCGAGAAGAGGGAGAAGCTCGACTGGCGCCACTCGATCGTCGACCTGATGAAACTGCTCGATCTCGACAGCAGCATGTCCGCGCGCAAGGAGCTCGCAAAGGAGCTGCAGTACTCCGGCAATCTAAACGACTCCGCCTCGATGAATGTGTGGCTGCACAGGCAGGTCATGCAGAAGCTCGCCGCGAACGGCGGCAAGGTGCCGGAGGATTTGCGGGCCTGAGACGAAATCCGGCGACGCGAGTAACGGGCGCTCGTCGGCGGCGCGCGGACGGGCGGACGTCTGTTCACGCGCCCATCAGCCAAATGAACAGGCCCATGGTGGGAAGCGACAGAACCGTGCTGAAGAACAGGGTCGAGGCCATTTCCTGTTCGGCCTTCTGGAACTGAACGGCGAGGATCACGCAGAGCGAGGAGGTCGGGATCGCCATCGCGAGCACGGCTTCCTCGCTCGACCTTTGCGGCAGGTCGACGAGCGCAAGCAGGCCCCAGACCGCGGCCGGCATGACCAGATTGCGCGCAACCGTCGAAACGGCGACGGGAAGGTCCAAGGCGATGCGCCGGCTGTAAAGGATGATGCCCGAGGCGAACAACGCCGCTCCGCCGGTCGCCTTGCCGAGCAGCACCAGCGACTCGCGAAAGACCGCCGGAATCTTCAGGTCGAGCAGCATGATCGCGAAGGCCACGATCGGCGCCCAGACGATCGGCTGCTTGAAGGTCGCGAGCACATGATCGAACGCGGACTTGCGTTCGGCTTGCGCGGCATTTGTCTGCGCGGCGCCGAGCGACAGCAGAATCATGCAGGCGGGAAGCTGCACGACATTCAGGACGAGGCCGCTGACCGCCACGGGAATCGTGGCGGCGACGTCGCCGAACAGATAGCCGAGCACCGGGAAGCCGACAAAGGCGACCGACGGCGCGCCGATCGCGAGCGCCTGGAGCGATGCCGTCATCAGGTCGCGGCCGCACAGGAAACGCGCGATCAGGAAGGGGACGAAAAACCCCAGAATCATGGCGATGACGATGACCGCGGCGAGCGACGCGTCGGCCGTCAGCTGATCGCGCGGGATCGCCACCATGCCGGCGAACAACAGCATCGGCAGCGCGTACAGCATGACCATGCGGTTGAGCACGGTCGCCTGCTTGGCGTCGAAGTCGTGGTGCCACCCGGCGACCACGCCCATCAGCAGCGTCACGATTACGGGCAGCAGCGCGCCGATCACCGTCATGAACACGCGGAGAGCCTCCTCTTGCAGTCATAACCGCGCCGTCGGAAAAACAAGCCTTACCGCGCCGCAATCGGCTCGGCGCTCGCAATATCGATCAGGCGGAACTGCACGCGCTCCACGCCCTGCCAGCGGTCGAGCGCGAGGCAGCCCGCCGCGTGCACGCTGCGCCCGCGGTTTTCCGTGAGCGCGCGCCCGAGCGGCTGGCCCGCCGCACGAAAGGCGATCGCCTCGACCGCCGCGCCGTCGTTCGCCTTGAGGCGCGCGCGGACATGCGCCTGTCCCACTTCCTCGACATAGGCGAGCGTGTGCGCGGGCAGCGCGAGGATCGGCTCGGGATTGCCGGCGCCATAGGGTCCGGCGCGCGCGATCACGTGACAGAGCTCGGGCGTGACGGCGGCGGCGGAAACGGCCGCGTCGACGCGGAGCGCGGAGTCGCGCCGCGCCGCCTCGACCGGTCCCGCGAGCGCCTCTTCGAGAAACGCGCGAAAGCCCGCGAGCGCGTCTTTGCGCAAGGTGACGCCGGCCGCCATCGCATGGCCGCCGCCCTTGAGGAGCAAGCCTTCGGCGACCGCCCGCTTGACGGCGCGTCCGAGATCGACGCCCGCGATCGAACGCCCCGATCCCGTGCCCTTCCCGCCCGGTTCGAGCGCGATCGCGAAGGCCGGGCGGCCGAACCGCTCCTTCAGCCGGGCGGCGACGAGCCCGACCACGCCCGGGTGCCAGTTCGCCGCCGCGGTGACGATGACCGCGCCTTTCTCTTCAACGCCGAGCGCCGCCATCGCCTCGGCCTCGGCTTCGGCGACCGCCGCCTGCTCGATCGCCTGGCGCTCGCGGTTGAGCCGATCGAGCTCGGCCGCGATGCGGCCCGCCTCCACGGTGTCGTCGAGCATCAGGAGCCGCGCGCCGAGATCGGCCCGGCCGATCCGCCCGCCCGCATTGATGCGCGGACCGAGCAGGAAGCCGAGATGCCATGGCTCGGGCGGCCCGGACAGACGCGCGATGTCCATCAGCGCGGTGAGGCCGATGCGCTCGCGACGGCGCATCGCGATCAGGCCCTTGCGGACGAAGGCGCGATTGAGCCCGGTCAGCGGCGCCATGTCCGCGACCGTGCCGAGCGCGACGAGGTCGAGATATTCAAGCAGATCGGGTTCCGGCCGCGCCGTCGTCCAGAACCCGCGCCGGCGCAGCTCGCGGTTCGTCGCGACCACCGTCATCAGGACGAGCCCGACGGCGGCGAGCTGGCCGAGGCCCGAGACATCGTCGAGCCGGTTGGGATTGACGACCGCGACCGCCGGCGGCAGCGTCTCGTCGGCAAGGTGATGGTCGATGACGATCACGTCGACGCCGAGCCGTTGCGCCTCCATCAGCGGCTCGACGCTGGTCGTGCCGCAGTCGACGGCGACGATCAGGCGCGCCCCGCGCTCCGCCAGCGCGCGCACCGCCTCGACATTCGGCCCATAGCCTTCGAACAGGCGGTCGGGGATGTAGACGATGGGTTTGAGTCCGGCCCGCCGGAGAAACAGCGCGGCAAGCGCGCTCGCAGTCGCGCCATCGACATCGTAGTCGCCGAACACGGCGACGCATTCGCCGCGCTCGGCCGCGTCGGCAAGCCGCGCCGCGGCGGCCTCCATCGCGGTCAGGACATGCGGATCAGGCATCAGCCGGCGGATCGCCGGATCGAGATAGGCTTCGACCGCGTCCGCCTCGACGTCGCGCCCGGCGAGGATGCGGGCAAGCAGTTCCGGCACGCCGCAACGCTGAACGATGGCGAGCGCGCGCTGGGTTCCGCGTTCATTGAGCCGGTCGCGCCACGCGCGCCCGGTGGCCGAACGCTCGACGCCGAGAAAGGCGCGGGCGGGCGGGGGAGCCGTTAAGCCGTCTCTCAGCATGCATTATGGGTGGGCTGACTGCCCATTCGTTTCAAGCGAATAAGTCAGATACCGGCTGATGGGCGACGCATCATTCCGGACGCCGAGCGAAGGGAGGCTGTCGGGAGTCCACTTCCCGTATCTCTGGAATATCGATTCCGGGCTCGCCGCGGCGCAGCTCGCCGCGCAATTACAGGCCGGCGGATGGCGGGACCCCGCCCCGCCTTACTCCATTTGGAACTTGTCGGTCTTGCGGTGCTCGGCGCGAATCCAGCGGATCGTGCCCGTGGTCGAGCGCATCACCACCGTCTCGGTCTCGATCACGCCCGGTCGGAAGCGCACCCCGCGCAGCATCGAGCCGTTCACGACGCCGGTCGCGGCGAACACGCAATCGCCGTGCACCAGGTCTTCGAGCACGTATTTCTTCTTCGGGTCGCGAACGCCGAGCCGGCGCGCCTGCGCGCGCTTGGATTCGTTGTCGAGGATCAGCCGTCCCTGGAACTGCCCGCCGATGCAGCGCAGCGCGGCGGCGGCGAGCACGCCCTCGGGCGCTCCCCCGATGCCGAGATAAATGTCGACGCCGGTTGCGTCCGGATCGGCGGTATGGATCACGCCGGCGACGTCGCCGTCGCTGATCAGCTGCACCGCCGCGCCGGTGCGCCGCACGGCGGCGATCAGATCGGCATGGCGCGGCCGGTCGAGAATCAGAGCGGTGATCTCGTGCGCCTTAACCCCCTTCGCCATCGCGAGCGCGTGGATGTTGTGCTCGGGCTTGGCGTCGAGATCGACGATGCCCACCGGATAGCCTGGGCCGATCGCGATCTTGTCCATATAGACATCGGGCACGTTGAGGAGAGCGCCGTCCTCGCTCATCGCCATCGTGGTGATTGCGCCCGGCAACGCCTTGGCGCACAGGGTCTTGCCTTCGAGCGGCGCGACGGCGACATCGACCTTCGGCCCCTTGCGGGCACCGACCTGTTCGCCGATGAACAGCATCGGCGCCTCTTCGCGCTCGCCCTCGCCGATGACCACGCTGCCCGCGAACGGAAGCCGGTTGAGTTCGCGCCACATGGCTTCCACCGCGGCCTGGTCGGCGGCCTTCTCATTGCCGCGCCCGCGCCACTGGGCGGCGGCGACCGCCGTCCGCTCGGTCACCCGCACGATCTCGATGGAGACGACGCGATCCATCGTCTCCCGCTGAGCGGCGGCGATCGAAGCACGCTGGACTCTGGCAAGCTCGCTCGCGCTCACGACTTTGGTTTCCTTCCCCTGAGAGCGGGCCGGCATAGCGGCCGACCTCGTTAATTCTTTTCGATCCGGATCACTTGCGGGCGTCCAGCAATGACGCCACGATTTTTAATTTCGCGCAAGGCTTTGTGAACGGCATCTTCTGTTGTCGCATAGGTGACAAGGATGACCGGCGCGGGTGAATGCGGGCTTTTCGGGTCGTCGCCGCCATGCGGCTCCGCATTGCGATGACGTTGCACGATCGATTCAAGAGAGATTTGCTCATCCGCAAGATGACGGGCGATGGTCGCGAAAGTTCCCGGCCGATCGACCGCCAGCAGCCGAATATAGTAGCCGCCCTCGTGCCGCTGCATCGGCGCGCGGCTGCTCGCCACGAGCGATGCGGTCGGCCTCCCGAACGGGGCCGGCCGCACCCCGCGTGCGATATCGCCCAAGTCGGAGACCACGGCGGAGGCGGTCGCCGCGCCGCCGGCCCCGGGCCCGACCAGGGTGATCGGCGCGATGCCCTCGGCATCGATCGCGACGGCATTCGTCACGCCCATGACCTCCGCGAGCGGCGAACCGAGCCGAACCATGGTCGGGTGCACCCGCTGTTCGATGCCCTCCTCGGTGCGCACCGCCACCCCGAGCAGCTTGATGCGGTAACCAAGCTCAGCGGCGGCTTCGAGGTCCTCCGGCGCAATCGAGGAAATCCCTTCAACAAAAACGGCTTCGGAGTTTACCTTGATACCGAACGCGAGGCTCGCAAGGAGAGAAAGCTTCTGCGCCGTGTCATAGCCTTCCACGTCGAAGGTGGGGTCGGCTTCGGCATAGCCCAATCGTTGTGCATCTTTAAGACAGTCGGCGAAGGGAAGCCGCTCCTGCTCCATCCGCGTGAGGATATAGTTGCAGGTGCCGTTGAGAATCCCGTAGACGCGATCGAAGGCGTTGCCGGCTAGCCCTTCGCGCAGCGTCTTGACGATCGGGATGGCGGCGCCCACCGCCGCCTCGAAGTCGAGGGCGGCACCGTGTTCCTCGGCGAGCGCGGCAAGCGCGACGCCGTGGCGCGCGAGCAGCGCCTTGTTCGCGGTCACCACGGACTTGCCCGCCTTGAGCGCCGTTTCGATCGCGCTTTTCGCCGGATCGCCGTCCCCGCCCATCAGTTCGACGAACACGTCTATCTCCGGATCGCGCGCAAGCGCGACGGGATCGCTCGCCCAGCGCAGGGGCTTGGAGCCAAGGTCGCGTTTCTTGGTGCGCGACCGCGCCGTCACCGCGACCACCTCGATCGGTCGGCCGCAGCGCAGCGCGAGCATGCCGGCTTCCTGCTCGACAAGGCGCGCGACCGCGCTGCCCACGGTTCCGAGCCCGGCCAGTCCAATTTTAAGCGGCGCGACCATTGGCGACCTGAAGCTTATTATTCCTTGCGTTCGTAGCAGCTTGGGGCACGAAGTTAGCGCGACTTGGCAAGCGGGACCACGTTGTGCAGCTTCTCCGGGCCGGTCTCAAGAAACCGGCGCAGATTGCGGGCGGCCTGCCGGATTCGCTGCTCGTTCTCGACCAGCGCGATCCGCACGAAGCCCTCCCCGTGCTCGCCGAAGCCGATGCCGGGCGAGACGGCGAGTTCGGCCTTCTCGACGAGCAGGGTCGCAAACTCGATACTCCCGAGCGTGCGGAAGGCGGGCGGCAGCGGCGTCCAGGCGAACATCGAGGCGCGCGGAGCCGGAATGTCCCAGCCGGCGCGCCCGAAGCTCTCGACCAGAACGTCGCGCCGCCGTTTATAGGTCTCCCGCATCTCGCGAATGCAATCCTCCGGCCCGTTCAGCGCGGCCGCCGCCGCCACCTGCACCGGGGTGAAGGCGCCATAATCGAGATAGGACTTCACCCGCGCGAGCGCGCCGATGACCCGTTCATTGCCGACGGCGAAGCCGATGCGCCAGCCGGGCATGGAAAACGTCTTCGACATGGAGGTGAATTCGACCGCGACATCCATCGCGCCGGGGACCTGCAGGATCGAGGGCGGCGGATTCCCGTCGAAATAGACTTCGGCATAGGCGAGGTCGGACAGCACGATCAGCCCGTGCCGTTTCGCGAAGGCGACGACATCCTTGTAGAAGTCGACGTCGACCACATAGGCGGTGGGATTGGCCGGGTAGCAGACCACGAGCGCGGTGGGCTTCGGGATGGAGTGGACGACCGCCCGCTCGAGCGCCTCGAACAGGCTCGAGTTCGGCTCCGAAGGCACCGAGCGGATCACCCCGCCCGCCATCAGGAAGCCGAAAGCGTGGATCGGATAGCTCGGATTGGGAACCAGCACGACGTCGCCCGGCGCCGTGATCGCCTGCGCGACATTGGCGAACCCCTCCTTCGAGCCGAGGGTCGAGACGACCTGCGTCTCCGGGTTGAGCTTCACGCCGAAGCGCCGATCGTAATAGGCGGCCTGCGCCCGTCTCAGCCCGGCGATCCCCTTGGATGCCGAATAGCGATCGGTGCGGTGCCGGCCGATGGTCTCCTTGAGCTTCTCGACGACATGGGCCGGGGCCGGCAGGTCGGGATTGCCCATGCCGAGATCGATGATGTCGGCGCCCGCATTGCGCGCGGCCGCCTTGGCGCGGTTCACCTGCTCGAACACGTATGGGGGCAGCCGGCGAATGCGGTGGAACTGTTCCATGGGCTCTAAGCTCTCATTGCGGCGGCGGCTCTGGCAAACCGCCGAATCCTGGCAACCTGTAATACGATATCGACTGGAGCAGTAAAGCACCTCGGAGGGGCGGGCGCCGGGCTTGCCTGAAATGCGGATGTCAGCGCGCCGCGGCCTCGGCGGCGCGCCGCGCCGCGCTTTCGCGCGCGGTGGCAAGATCGGCTTCGACCTTCTTCCGCTCCTCAGTGCTCAGCACGGCTTCCGAGCGCTTGGGCGGCATGTCATGGACTTGCGGGAAGGCGGGTGGATCGGCCGACCGGGCCGGCGTCCCCGCCGGCAGGCCCCCGACTTGGGGCGGAAGCCCGGACAGGACGGACGAGCAGCCCGCAATGGCCGTCGCCGCGATCATCGCCAGCACCACGCCCCACGACGGCTCTCGACGACGCGATGGTTCGGTTCTAGACATGACTGCGGATGACGAACATTTAAAAAACATCGATCGATTAAGACTGGCTGTGCCTCGCCGTATCGAGGTAATATGTCCAAAGCAAGGAGCCCTGCCCCCATGGACATCAAACAAGACCAACCTGCAACAACCGATCAATCTCCTGCGCAATTGACCGAAAAATCCTCGCCTGCTCCCGCTAAAGCGGAGGGAAATGGCGCCGCGGCTCCCGCCGCCAAGCCGGCGAAGAAGGCCAAGCTACCCGCCGAGCCGCAGCCCCCGCCGCAAATCGACGTGGAGAAATTCGCCGCCAATATTGCGAAGGTGATGGAGGAGAGCGGCAAGGCGATGGCCGCCTGGCTCAAGCCGCGCATCGAAGGCAAGGTCAAGGAGCCGCACGAGCAGGTGGCGGACATTGTCAAGACGCTCGGTCGCGTCGCAGAATTCTGGATGACCGATCCGCGCAAGGCGACCGAGCTGCAGACAAATCTCAGCAAGGCCTATCTCGATCTGTGGTCGAACGCCGTGCGCCGCATGGCGGGCGAGGACGTCGCTCCCGTCGCGAAGGCCGATCCGCGCGACCGCCGCTTCGCCGACCCGGAATGGTCGTCGAACCAGTATTTCGACTTCCTCAAACAGGCCTACCTCGTCACCAGCCACTGGGCCGACCATATCGTCACCGAGGCCAAGGGCCTCGACAGCCATACGAAGCGGAAGGCCGAGTTCTACGTCAAACAGGTCGTCAACGCGATCGCGCCTTCGAACTTCCTGTTCACCAATCCCGAGCTGATCCGTCTGACATTGTCGTCGAACGCGGAGAACCTTGCGCGCGGCATGAAGATGCTCGCCGAAGACATCGAGGCGGGCGGCGGTGAACTGCGGATCAGGCAATCCGATCACAGCCAGTTCGAGGTCGGCCGCAATATCGCGGTCACGCCCGGCAAGGTGGTCTATCAGAACGAGCTGATGCAGATCATCCAGTACACGCCGACCACGGAGAACGTGCTGAAGACGCCGCTCCTGATCGTGCCGCCCTGGATCAACAAGTACTACATCCTCGACCTCAACGAGGAGAAGTCCTTCATCAAATGGGCGGTGGGCCAGGGCATCACCGTGTTCATCATCTCATGGGTGAACCCGGACGCGCGCCTCGCCACCAAGACCTTCGCCGACTACATGCATCAGGGTCCGATCGAGGCGCTCGACGTGGTGCTGAAGATCACCGGCGAGCCCAAGGCGCACACGATCGGCTACTGCGTGGGCGGCACCATGCTCACGGTGACGATGGCCTATCTCGCCGAGAAGGGCGGGCTCGACAAGATCGCCTCGGCGACCATGTTCACCGCCCAGGTCGACTTCGAGCACGGCGGCGACCTGAAAATGTTCACCTCCGAACCGGCGCAGGTGGAGGCGATCGAGCGGCGGATGGCCGAGCTCGGCTATCTCGAAGGCAAGAAGATGGCGACCGTCTTCAACTTCCTGCGCTCGAACGATCTCGTCTGGCCCTACATCATCTCCAACTATCTCAAGGGCGAGCAGCCGTTCCCGTTCGACCTGCTCTACTGGAACTCCGACTCCACCCGCATGCCGGCGGCGAACCACTCCTACTATTTGCGCAACTGCTATCTCGAGAACCGGCTGAGCAAGGGGGAGATGGAGCTCGACGGCGTCAAGCTCGACGTCAAGAAGGTGACGGTGCCGATCTACAATGTGGCGACGCGCGAAGACCACATCGCGCCGGCCAAGTCGGTGCTGATCGGCTGCAAGTATTTCGGCGGCGAGGTCGAGTACATCCTCGCCGGCTCCGGCCACATCGCCGGCATCGTCAATCCGCCGGCCGGCGGCAAGTACCAGTACTGGACCGGTCCGAAGCCGGACGGCGTCGAGGACCCGGAAGTGTGGGTCAAGCAGGCGACCGAGACCAAGGGTTCGTGGTGGCCGCACTGGGTCGAGTGGATCCGCCATTTCGATCGTTCCGAAGTTCCGGCGCGCCAGCCCGGCGCCCCCGGCTTCGAGCCGATCGAGGACGCGCCTGGCTCCTATGTGAAGATGCGCGACTGAGCCAAAGCATCCTCCTCCGTGAAATCGGGGAGGATGCGCAATCGCGTTCGGGGCAGCTGGCGAAGAGTCGACGGCGCGCGGGGCGACCTGCGCGCCGTTTCTCTTCGCCGACGCACGATAGTTGAGCGAGGTCAATGCCGCGCGCGGCGCGCCTCCGCCAGTCTCACGGCTGCGCGGCGGCGACGCCGTCGAAGAACGAACCGGGAGGAGAGCACGCATGAAGGCCTCCGATATCATGGCGACCGAGGTCGTCACCGTGACGCCCGACAGCAATGTGCAGGACGTGGCCGAAACGCTGCTCAAGCACCGGATCAGCGGCGCGCCGGTGGTCGACGCTCGCGGCCATGTGGTCGGCATCGTCAGCGAGGGCGACCTGCTGCGGCGCGCGGAAGCGGGCACCGGACACGAGCGCTCATGGTGGCTCAGACTGCTGATGGGCCGTGAAGGGCTTGCCGCCGAATATGTGCGCGAACACAGCCGCAAGATCGCCGATGTGATGAGCCGCGAGGTGATCACCGCGACGCCCGACACGCCGGTCAGCGACATCGCCGAACTGCTCGAATGCCGCCGGATCAAGCGCGTGCCGATCGTCAAGGACGGCCGGCTGATCGGCATTGTGAGCCGCGCCAACCTGCTGCACGCGCTCGCCTCGCTGCGCAAGGAGATCGCCGCGCGGCCGCTGGCCGACTCCGAACTGCGCGAGGCGATCATGGCGCGGCTGCGCGCCGAACCGTGGATCCGCTCGATGCTTATCAATGTGACGGTCGCCGATGGATTGGCCGATGTGTGGGGCATCGTCGATTCGCCCTCGGAGAAGCAGGCGGTGCGCGTCGCGGTCGAGACGACGCCCGGCGTGAAAGCGGTGAACGACAATCTCATCATCCGCCCGGTCGCGAGCGGGACGTAGCCCGCATCTCCGCAGCCGCCCCTACCCGCCCGCAAGCGGCGGAGCGAGCGCAGCGACGCGGGAGCGCGAACCCGTTCTTTGTCATCGTCCGCGCAGGCGGACGATCCAGTAACCCAGGTCCGCAGGGTCGAGCCTTGGCTGTCCGGTTCAGCTCCGATCATACCTCTCCCGGCGGGGAGAGGTCGGCGAGGCATCGAGTGCAACGAGATGCGAGCCGGGTGAGGGGGAGTATGATTCACCCGTGGAATACGCCCCCTCACCCGGATAGCTGCGCGATCCGACCTCTCCCCGGCGGGGAGAGGTTCGTCTCGAGCACATTTCACGGAAACAGCGCGACCTGCTCGAGCCCGGCGGTCTCGGGGAAGCCGAGCATCAGGTTCATGTTCTGCACAGCCTGGCCCGAGGCGCCCTTGACGAGATTGTCGAGCGCCGAGCCGATGATGGCGCGGCCCGGCTTGCGGTCCTTCGCCACCCCGATGAAGGTCATGTTGGAGCCGCGCACATGCCGCGTCTGCGGCATCTCGCCGAACGGCAGCACGTGCACGAAGGGCTCGCCCGCATAGGCCTGCGCGAGGATCGCGTGAAAGTCCTCCGCCGACTGCGCGGCGCTCGCCCGCACATAGATCGTTGAGAGAATGCCGCGGTTCATCGGCACGAGATGCGGCGTGAAGGTGACGATCACCTCGCGCCCCGCGGCGCGCGCGAACTCCTGGTCGAGCTCGGCCATGTGGCGGTGATGGCCGACGCCATAGGCGTGAAAGCCTTCGGCCACTTCCGAGTACAGCATGTTCTCCTTGGCCGCCCTGCCCGCCCCCGTCATGCCGGACTTCGCGTCGATGACGATGTCGTCCGTCGCGATCGCGCCTTTGCGGATCAGCGGCACGAGCGGAAGCTGCGCGCAGCTCGTGTAGCAGCCGGGATTGGCGACCAGCCGGGCTTTCCGGATGTCGTCGCGGTAGATCTCGACGAGCCCGTACACCGCCTCGGTCTGCAGCTCGGGCGCTGAATGCGCGCCGCCATACCAGCGCGCATAGGCGCTCGTGTCGGACAGGCGGAAATCGGCCGAGAGGTCGACCACCTTCGTCTTCGGCGCAGCCGCGAGCAGGCCTGAGATCACCTTCTGCGTCGTCGCATGCGGCAGCGCGCAGAACACGAGATCGAAGCCCGCGCGCGCCCAATCGACGCTCTCGATCGCGACGAGCTTCGGCAGCTCGAACGGCGAGAACTGCGGGAACACGTCGCGCATCGCCTGGCCGGCGCGGCGGTCGGCGGTGAGCAGCGCGATCTCGACCCGCGGGTGCCGCAGCAAGAGGCGCACCAGCTCCGAGCCGGTATAGCCCGACGCGCCGAGCACGCCGATTTTTGCTTTTGACGTCATGGAATCCTACCTTGCGCCGCCAGCCTGCGCCTCCCCAATTGCCGGGAGAGGTCGGATTTCAATGCCGGGAGGGATCGGATTCCACACGTTGCGCGCGGAATCCAGGCGAGGGGGCATGCATGTCCGTATCGCCAAGCTTCATCAAGCGGAGGAGAACCACGAAAAGCCGAGCGCGCCGGGCGCGAGCAGCACCGCCGCCCACAGGAAGGCGGAGGCGAAATTGGCAATCTGGAAGTGCCACCACGGCATCACGAAAATGCCGGCGACGAGGGGCACCGAGGCGCGCAGCGGCCCGAAGAACCGGCCTATCGCGATGGCGAATACGCCGAAGCGGCGAATGAAGGCCTCGCCCTTGGGAAGCAGATCGGGGTAGCGCGACAACGGCCAGACATGGGCGATGCGGTCCTTGAAGGTGAAGCCGAGCCAGTAAGAGAGCCAGTCGCCGAGCGCCGCGCCGACCGCGGCGGCGACCCAGATCGGCCAGAACTCGAGCCCGCCCAGCCCGATCAGCGCGCCGATGCCGACCAGCGCCGCCCAGGCCGGAACGATGAGCGACATGAAGGCAAGCAACTCGGCAAATGCGAGCACGCCCACGATCGGCGCCGCCCACACCTGATTGACCCGCACGAACTCGATGATTGCGTGGGCGTATTGTTCCATGGTCTGCGAGAAGAGCCAGTTGCCGAGCATGCAGCGTTATACGTCGAACCGACGCTTGGCCACCATGGCCCTGTCCATGTGCGCCCTGGGGCGCCGTCATCGCACCCGGCCCCTGCCATGCGCAAGGGCTCCGGCCGCCCTATCTTTGCTCGGAGCCTGTGCGATAGTGCCGGCTCCGATTCGCCGGGTCCTTGAAGTCCGATGCACCGATAGATATGGCGAAATCCGCGCAAAGAAAGACCACCCGCAGTCCTGATCTGTTCGCCGAGACCCCGGCGGCGGCCGCCGCAGCCGCGCGCGCGGCCGCACGTGCGCCCAAGGATGCGCGCCGCACCGCGAACGGGCCGGCCGAGGGCGGCTACACCGCGCATGACATCGAGGTGCTGGAGGGGCTCGAGCCGGTGCGCCGCCGCCCCGGAATGTATATCGGCGGCACCGACGAGAAGGCGCTGCATCATCTCTTCGCCGAGACGATCGACAATGCGATGGACGAGGCGCTCGCGGGGCATGCGAGCTTCATCGAGGTGGAGCTTTCCGCCGACGGCTTCCTCACCGTCATCGACAATGGCCGCGGCATTCCGGTCGACCCGCACCCGAAATTCCCGAAGAAATCCGCGCTCGAAGTGATCATGTGCATGCTGCACGCGGGCGGCAAGTTCGACTCCAAGGTCTACGAGACCTCGGGCGGGCTGCACGGGGTCGGCGTGTCGGTGGTCAATGCGCTGTCGGAAACCCTCGAAGTCGAGGTGCGCGCGCCAGGGCCAGCTCTATCGGCAGGTCTTTCACCGCGGCAAGCCCGCGAACGGCCTGGAAAAGCTCGGCCGCGTGCACAACCGGCGCGGCACCAAGGTGCGCTTCAAGCCGGACCCGCAGATTTTCGGCGCGAAGGCGAGGTTCAGCCCGCAGCGTCTGTTCAAGATGGCCCGCGCCAAGGCCTATCTGTTCGGCGGCGTGGAAATCCGCTGGCGCTGCGACAAGGCGTTGCTCGCCGGGATCGACGGCGTGCAAGCGGAGGAGACCTTCCATTTCCCGGGCGGCCTGCAGGATTATCTCGCGAGCGCGCTCGACGGCCAGACGCTGGTGCATCCCGACATTTTCACCGGCCGATCCGGCCGGCCCGGCGCGAACGGCGCGGTCGAATGGGCGGTCGCCTGGACCGCGGACGGCGACGGCTTTCTCTCCTCCTACTGCAACACGATCCCGACCGGCGACGGCGGCACGCACGAGGCGGGCTTCCGCAGCGCGCTCCTGCGCGCGCTGAAAGACCATGCCGAGCGCACCGGCCAGGGCAAGCGCGCGGCGTCCGTCACGAGCGACGACGTGATGACGGGCGCGGGCGCCATGCTGTCGGTCTTCATCCGCGAGCCGGAGTTCCAGGGCCAGACCAAGGATCGCCTCTCGACCGGCGAGGCGCAGCGCATCGTCGAAGCCGCGGTGAAGGACCCGTTCGACCACTGGCTCGCCGGCAATCCGACGCACGCGACCAAGCTGCTCGACTGGGTGGTCGAGCGCGCCGACGAGCGCCTGCGCCGCCGCCAGGAAAAGGAGATCGCGCGCAAGTCCGCCGTGCGCAAGCTGCGCCTGCCGGGCAAGCTCGCCGACTGCACCGCGAGCGCCGCGCAAGGCTCGGAGATTTTCATCGTCGAGGGCGACTCCGCCGGCGGCTCCGCCAAGCAGGCGCGCGACCGCCAGACGCAGGCGGTGCTGCCGCTGCGCGGGAAAATCCTCAACGTTGCGAGCGCCGGCAAGGACAAGCTCGCGCAGAACCAGCAGCTCAGCCGATCTCGTGCAGGCGCTCGGCTGCGGCGCGGGCGCGCATTATCGCGACGAGGATTTGCGCTACGAGAAGGTGATCGTGATGACCGACGCCGATGTCGACGGCGCGCACATCGCCTCGCTGCTCATCACCTTTTTCTACCGGCAGATGCCGCAGCTGATCGAGAACGGGCATCTCTATCTCGCGGTGCCGCCGCTCTACCGGCTCTCGCATGGCGGCAAGACGTTCTACGCGCGCGACGACAAGCACAAGGACGAGATCATGCGCGCCGAGTTTCACGCCAACGCCAAAGTGGAGATCGGCCGCTTCAAGGGGCTTGGCGAAATGCTGCCCGGGCAGCTGAAGGAAACCACGATGAACCGCAAGACGCGCACGCTGCTGCGCGTCCAGCTTCTCACCGAGGACCGCGCGGACACCGCAAACTCGGTCGAGCGGCTGATGGGCACGAAGGCCGAAATCCCGCTTCGCCTTCATTTCGGAGCGCGCCGAGTTCGCGAGCGAGGAGATGCTGGATGTGTGAGAACTAGATGGGCTGAACCGTCTTATTCTCCCGCATCCTGAGGAGCGGCCGCAGGGCCGCGTCTCGAAGGACGATCGCTCGCATTGCCGAGGGTTCATGGTTCGAGACGCGCGGCTTCGCCGCGCTCCTCACCATGAGGCAGGTGTTTCTAATCTAACTGAACCGTTTCATTCTCCCTCATCCTGAGGAGCCCGCGCAGCGGGCGTCTCGAAGGATGCCTTACGCTTTCGGAGCGCGTCATGGGCGCCTGGCTATACATCCTGAAATGCGCAGACGGCTCTTTCTACACAGGAACCACCCGTTCCGATCTGGAGAAGCGGATCGGTGAGCACCAATCGGGATTGCTGGGCGGCTACACAGCCGAACGTCGGCCTGTCACGCTGGCCTATGCGCAGCATTTTGACGTGATCACGGATGCAATAGCGGCCGAGCGCCAGGTCAAAGGTTGGTCTCGCGCGAAAAAAGAGGCGCTGATCTCGGGAGATTTTTCCGGGCTCCGTGCAGCAGCCAAGCGGAAGGTCTCGTTCGCAAAGCGCTTCGCCGCCGAGTTCTCATCCTTCGAGACGCGGGCTGCGCCCGCTCCTCAGGATGAGGATGAATAGGCCTCAGCCCGTACGATGGGTTGAGCGAGAGCGAAACCCATCGGGTACGCGGGCTAGGGTGGGTTTCGCGTCGCTCAACCCACCCTACGGCCGATCGTCACCGCCGGCTCGACCGATGGCATGCCCCCACTTCATCCTCCCGCGCTGCACGGGAGGATGGATGATGCGGCGTGCGCAAGCCCCTCGGCGCCCCGGAACAGAACCGGCGCTACATTGGTTACCGCTGCGTCGCCAATCAACCCGCCCGTGGCCTGCGGAGCAGCCTGACATGCGCCCCCTTCGACTGCGTCCCCGTGACATCGCCCACGCAATTCCCCACGAGATCGATCGCTTGCGCCCCCTCGCCCGCTCGCTGTCGCAGGAGATCGAACGCCTGCGATCGCGTCAGGCGGCGCGCCCGGACACAGTGGCGCTGCGCAATGCGGGGGTCGGCGCGGCGGCGGTCGGCGCGCTCGCGCTCGGCGCCTTCGCCATCGGCGCGCTCGCGATCGGCGCGTTCGCCGTCGGCCGCCTTTCGGTCCGCAAGGCGCGCTTCCGATCGCTGGAGATCGACGAACTGACCGTGCGGCGGCTGCGCATGCCCGACCCGCGCGCGGCGCGCCGGCTCGTTGCGGCGACGCGCGGCGCGCCCGCGCTGAGCGTGGCAAGCCCGCCGATCGGCGATGAAAGCCAAGCGCGCGACTGACAAACTCGAAGGTCGCGACCGCTGAAACGGGCGCGCCCCTGGCCACTTCCGTCGCGCCGATCAAGCCTGCTTGATCGGTCGGCTACTTGACCGGGATCACGTTCTCGGCGCCCTGCGCGCCCATATAGACCGCGAGCAGCCGCATCGTCTGTGCGCCGGTGTTGATTCCCAGATGGGCGACGCCCATCGCCTCCATGAACGCGTCGCCCGCGCGATAGGTGCGCTTGTCGTAGCCCGCGTAATCCACGGTCAGCTCGCCCTCCAGAATATAGGCGAACAGCGGCACGCCGTGTTTGTGCACGCTCGTCTTCTCGCCCGGCGCAAGCGTGACGATCGCCGCCGTCACCTGCGCGGGACCCGTGGTCGGATAATGGATGGTTTCGCCGATGATGCTGGTCCCGGTCGACAATAGCGGAACCGCCGGATAAGCCTGCGGCTCGGCGACGACGCGGCCCGCGCGTTCGTCCGCGAATGCGTGAGCGGCGACGAAAACCACACCGAGAGCGAGCAGGCGACGGCGCATCGCTTATGTCCCTTGTGCTGGCGGCTGGATGATTGTCCCTTGTAGCGCGTAACACATCGATTCGGGCTTCCGCATTCTATTCGGTCGAATGAGCATGAGCACGGCGGGAACGGACGACGGCTTTCGCATTCGCGCGATGCGCGCCGAAGAGATCGCGCTCGCGCTCGATTGGGCGGCGGCGGAGGGCTGGAATCCCGGCCGCGCGGACGCCTCATGTTTCGCCAGCGTCGATCCCGCGGGGTTTCTCGTCGGCGTGCAGGCGGGAGAGCCGGCCTCCACCATCTCGGTCGTGAACTACGACGACCGCTTCGCGTTTCTCGGCCTCTATATCGTGCGGCCCGATCTACGCGGCCGCGGCTTCGGCTGGCGCACCTGGCAGGCGGCGGTCGCGCATGCGGGCGGCCGCACGATCGGCCTCGACGGGGTCGTCGCCCAGCAGGAGAACTACCGCAAGTCCGGATTCGAACTCGCCTACAACAATGTCCGTTACGGCGGCGCGCCGGCCTCCTTGCGCCGCTCGGCGGACACCGTGCCGCTGGCGGAGGCGCCGTTCGACCTGATCGAGCAGGACGACGCGACCGTGTTTCCGGCCGCGCGGGGTTCGTTCCTGCACCACTGGATCGCAGCGCCTGGACATGTCGGCCGCGCGCTGCTGCGCGGCGGCAGGCTCGTCGCCTGGGGGGTCATCCGTCCCTGCCGCCGCGGACGCAAGATCGGTCCGCTGTTCGCCGATGATCGCTCCGCCGCCGAGGCGGTGTTCGCCGCGCTCGTGGGCGAGGCGGGCGGCGAGGTGTTTCTCGACGTGCCGCAGCCCAATGACGCCGCCGTCGCGCTCGCCGTCGCGCACGGACTCTCGCCGGTGTTTGAGACCGCGCGGATGTATTCCGGCCCGATCCGACCAGTCGCGCTCGCGCGCGTGTTCGGAGTGACGACGTTCGAGCTGGGATAGCTCCGCGCAGGGCGGGCCGCTCAGCGCCGCGCGCCGACCGCCACCGCGGCTTCGTTCCGCCGCAGGAAAGGCAGCGTGAACGGCGCATCGTAGAACAGGGCATAGGGCGCGCCGGCGGCCTGCCATCGCGATTTCGCGAGCGCCGCGATGAGGTCGTTCTGGCGCGCCTTGAGGTCGCTGCCCGTTCCGGCAAACCGCAAGGCCGCGACCGTCTCTTCCGGCGCGGTGACGAGCGTCACCCGCGCATCGGTCGGCGCCGGCGCGGTCTCCCGCGTGAAGCTCGTCGGCAGGAAAAACCGCATGCGTACGACGCCGTCCGTCTCCGCGGTCTGCACCGGAACGGTCATGGCGATGCGTTCGGTCTCGCGCAGCTCGACGGGGGCCGTCATCGCGATCTTGTTGTCGGCCGGCGCGCCGCGATTGGCCCCCGAGATATAGGCGAACAAGAGCCGGAACGCCTCGCCGCGGCCCGCCTCGCCCGCCGGCGCTTCGACCTCGGCGGCGAGCCGCGGCGCGTAGCGGCGGATTTCGACGCTACCCCCGACGCGATCGATCACGGAATAGCGCGGCTCCTCGTAGAGGCGGATGCCGAACACGCCGACCGCGGACTCGAGCGCGAGCGCGGCGTAATAGGTGAAGGTCTGCCACATGAACGCGCGCTCCCTTGTTCCGCCGCGCACTGCGGGCGCTGCATCGCATGTAGGTTGCGTCTGGCCGCGCTCAACGGATCGTGTCGCCGGTCAAGCTGCGACTTCGCGCTGCATGGCCTGTGCCTGCATCAGCGCAGCGGAAACGTAGAGAGCGGCCCCGGAAGTCGCTGCGCTTCCATCCGGGCTACGCTTGCATTAGCGCTGGACTAGCGCTTCACCCGCTCCATCGTGTAACAGGCGGCGACGATCGAGCGGGTGGGCCCCGCGCCATTGTGCGCGTAGCATTTTTCCATGCGGTCGGCGTCGATGAGGGTGATCCGGAAATAACCGTCGTGATCGGCGCCGATGATCGACTTGTTGTCGCTCGCAATGGCCCAGACGAAGGGTTCCTTGGTGTCCGCGGCCGTGGATGACGAGCGGCCCCAGGCGAGCCGGCCGTCCTGGCCCTCCACGATGTGGGTCGCCTCGATGTCGCGCAGGCGCGGCGCGTCGCCGGGCGTTTGCGCGCCGGGATGATGCGGATTGTTGCCGAGCACGGCCGCCTTGCCCTTTCCGGTCCAGGCGCCCTTCAGATCGGGAACGGCGTTCTGCGCATGCGCGCCAGTGACGGCGGCGAACATGAGCGCCAGCGCTGCGACAAAACCTTTCATCGTTTCTCTCCCTGCGATGTGGCTTCAGCGCGCCCGGCCGCACATCGTGCGAGCGCGACCACTCGTTGCGCGGACGTCAGTTTCACCGTGCCGGGAAGAGACCGCAAGGGGCGGTGAACGAAGCCGGCCGCTGCGGAGCCGGGTCTGCGCCTCTTGGCGCCGGCGCGGCGCAGCCATTCGCGACGGCTCCGCCGGCGACGGTCTACGCGCCTGTTGTCGGCTGCGCGGGCGGGCGGGCGCCAGCGCGGAACGGCCAGTCGATCACCTCCGCACAAAACAGCGCCCACCACACGAGCACGGGCTGAAAGGCGAGGCGCGGCGCATGATACCACCAGCTGTCGGGCACGGGCGGGAGCGAGATCCCATCGAGCGCATGTTTGATATTGGCCGGGAAGACGCAGACCGCATACGCCGCCAGCATGAGGCCGGCGAAGCGCCGCCAGCGCGCAGTGAGCAATGCGAGGCTTCCGGCGATCTCGCACAGGCCGGTGAGGATAACGATCAGGTGCGGGAACGGCGCCCAGTCGGGCGTGATGGCGAGAAAGGGCTCCGGCCGCGCCAGATGGAACAGGCCGCCGACCGCATAGAAGAACGCCAGGACAGCGCGCATGATCCGCCGCACGCCAGCATGCGGGCGGACATGATCGGCGGGTGCAAGCGCAAAACCCATTCCCGGTATACGCGCACCAAGCCGAGAAGTTTCGCCGCGCGTGGATTCACGACGGCGCTTGCGGCCGTTCCTAGAACAAATGCGCGCAGGGCTGCCAATCCTTGCAGAACCGTGTAGGGTATCGCCCAAACGCAGCGAAGCTTGCCATTCCCGGATGGCGCGGCGGCGTCCCGGCGGCGCGGGCGCGGCATTCCGCGCCGCTCCGGCCGAGCGACGCAGGCGACAAGCGACCGGCACAGAGGAGAAGACATTGGCGGACCGTTCCAAGAAAGACGAGGCGCAACTGCAATTCAGCAAGCTGCAGAAAGCGGAAGACGGCAAGAAGGCGATGTCCGAATACGAGGCTCAAGCCGCCGCCATCCGCGCCAAGACCGAGCGGCTGCGGGCGCTTCGCCTGGCCAGAGACGCGGAGCAGGAAGCCGCGCCCTCGCCGCGCCCCGCGAAGCCCGCCGGCGCGAAGAAAACCACATCAAAGAAAAAGGGCGCAGCAAGCGGCACCCTGTCGGACTGGCTGAAGGCGCAGCAGCAAAGCGGCCGAAGCAGCTGAGCGGAGCGGCGTTCGCCGCGTCGCTGCGCTAAAACTGGTCGCCTGCCGTGCGCCGCGACCCTTCGAACGCGCGGCGCAGCAGCGCCCACAGACTGCCTCCCGTCGCCATGCCGAGCAGATAGATCACGATCGCCTGCAGCGCGAGCGGCAGGCTCACGCTGAAGCCGAGGAAGGCGATGGTGACGGTTTGCAGGTTCTGCAGCGCGAACACCAAAGTGACGACCGCGAACACGATGATCACGGCGAGATGAACCCAGCGCATGCTTGTCTCCAAGGCGGGCGAAATGGACCGCGCAGGATTGTAGCGCGGAGTGCGGGTCGGGCGAAGGGTCGCGCGGGAGCCAGGCTTGCTCTGAACGCCCGCGGCGGTCCGTCAAGAAGGGAGGCGACGAACGATGTGCCGCAACATCCGCACGCTGTTCAATTTCGCGCCGCCGGCGACGGAGGAGGAAATCCGCGCCTCCGCGCTGCAATTCGTGCGCAAGCTCTCCGGTTTCAACAGACCGTCGCAAGCAAACGCCGCCGCCTTCGACCTCGCCGTCGAGGAGGTGTCCGCTGCGGCGCGCCGCCTGCTCGCCACGCTGCATACGAACGCGCCTGCGCGGGATCGTGAGATCGAGGCGGACAAGGCGAGGGCCAAGGCGAAGGAGAGATTTGCGTGAGGGCCGACGCAGGCGCCGTAGCGGGGTTTATGCCCGGCGGGCGTTTCCCGGTTGTCGCGGCGTTCATCCTCGGGCCGGCATGGGCCGGACCGTGGGCCATCCGGCTACGCTTGCTCCATCCGGGCTACGCTCTCGACCAGTGACGCAGGAGGCGACAATGCCGCGAAGAACAACCGACGCCCGCTCGCAGGCCGAGAAGGCGTTCAAGGCGGCCACCACGAAGCCTGCCCCGCCGCTGCCGGAGCCGGCGACCAAAACCCCGTCGCTTCCGGGCGCCAAGGAAACAGTGTCGCTGCGCATCGACTGCGACGTGCTCGACTTCTTTCAGGCCGACGGGCCGGGCTGGCAGGAGCGCATCAATGCCGCCTTGCGCAAGGCTGCGGGGAAGTAGAAGGGCGTTGGTTGTAGGAGCCGTAGAGCCGTAGGATGGGTTGAGCCGAAGGTCGAAACCCATCATCTGTGCACGCCGCAATGGGTTGGCGCTCAACCCATCCTACGGGCTACGGTTGCTGATCACGGAGATCGGCCGTCCGCACAGACGAAAAGGGCCGCCCGTTTCGGGGCGACCCTTCGCCTTTCGGCTAACTCGTAGACGGCATCACCGGAGAAGGGGGGCATTGGGGGCCGGCAATCCCGTCTGCACCATCAACCCCGCTCCCCCGAACTGGTTCCATGGTACAGCCAGATTTTTTTGGCTCGTCGGGGCGCAACTGCCCTGCCCCGCTCCCGCAGCGCCTCCAAAGCGCCCCGAGAGGTCCAGCAAATCACCTCTCCCCGCTTGCGGGGAGAGGTCGGATCGCGCAGCGATCCGGGTGAGGGGAAGCGGGGCTGCTAAAGCATCTGCTATCGTTTCAAGAACGCCCGACGTATTCGCCAGGACATCGTTGTTCCAGAAGCGAAGCATACGATAGCCCTGCCGCGTCAGGAAAGCGTCGCGCACCATGTCACGCGGGTCAGTCGCGTGTTGTCCGCCATCGACTTCGACGATCAGGCGGCGCTCCCGGCAGACGAAATCGGCGACATACTGGCCGATCGGCTCCTGGCGAACGAACTGCAGCCACAGAGCCGTCTTGAACGAAGATGATACCAGAGCTTCAGTTCGACGTCGGTGGAAGTGCGGCGGAGACGACGGGCAATGCCTGTCTTCTTCGGGTTTGGTCCGCGCATGCTGATGCCCCTCACCCGGATCGTCGCAGCAAGCTTCGACGATCCGACCTCTCCCCGCAAGCGGGGAGAGGAGCGAAATCGAAAGAGAGCTGCGGCGCTCACAAAACCTTGTTGCTCTCCTTCGCCGTCTCCGCGTCGACATACACTTGGCCGCCCATCGCTTTGAATTTTTGGCTCATCGCCGCCATGCCGGCTTCAGCCTCATCCTTCGAGACGGGCGCTTGCGCGCCCTCCTCAGGATCGAGGCGCGCAGGAGAGCGGCGGCGGAGAAGGCGCCGACGCCTGCCGGATCGTTCAGCGTCGCCGCGTAGTCGCGCACGTCCTGGGTGATCTTCATCGAGCAGAATTTCGGGCCGCACATGGAGCAGAAATGCGCGACCTTGTGCGCCTCCTTCGGCAGCGTTTCGTCGTGATAGCTGCGCGCGGTGTCGGGATCGAGCGAGAGGTTGAACTGGTCGACCCAGCGGAAGTCGAAGCGCGCGCGGCTGAGCGCGTCGTCGCGCAGCTGCGCCGCCGGGTGGCCCTTCGCGAGGTCGGCCGCGTGCGCGGCGATCTTGTAGGCGATCACGCCCGCCTTCACGTCGTCGCGGTCGGGAAGCCCCAGGTGCTCCTTCGGCGTCACGTAGCAGAGCATGGCGGTGCCGAACCAGCCGATCATCGCCGCGCCGATCGCGCTCGTGATGTGGTCGTAGCCGGGCGCGATGTCGGTGACGAGCGGGCCCGAGCGTATAGAACGGCGCCTCGCCGCATTCCTTCAGCTGCTTGTCGACATTGATCTTGATCTTGTGCAGCGGCACGTGGCCGGGGCCCTCGATCATCACCTGGCAGCCCTTCGCCCAGGCGACTTTCGTGAGTTCGCCCAGCGTTTCGAGTTCGGCGAACTGCGCGCGGTCATTGGCGTCGGCGATCGAGCCCGGGCGCAGCCCGTCGCCGAGCGAGAACGACACGTCATACGCGCGCATGATCTCGCAGATGTCTTCGAAGCGCTCGTAGAGGAAGCTTTCCTTGTGATGGGCAAGGCACCACTTGGCCATGATCGAGCCGCCGCGCGACACGATGCCCGTCACGCGGTTGGCGGTGAGGTGGCATGTAGGCGAGGCGAACGCCGGCGTGGATCGTGAAATAATCGACGCCCTGTTCGCACTGCTCGATCAGCGTGTCCTTGTACAGCTCCCAGGTCGAGTTTCACCGGATCGCCGTCGACACTTCTCCAGCGCCTGGTAGATCGGCACGGTGCCGATCGGGCACGGCGCGTTGCGGATGATCCATTCGCGCGTGTTGTGGATGTTGCGCCCGGTGGAGAGGTCCATCACCGTGTCGGCGCCCCAGCGGATCGCCCACGCCATTTTCTCGATCTCCTCCTCGACCGAGGAGGTGACCGCGGAGTTGCCGATATTCGCGTTGATCTTGGTGAGGAAGTTGCGGCCGATGATCATCGGCTCGAGTTCGCCGTGATTGATGTTGGCGGGAATGATGGCGCGGCCGCGGGCGACCTCGGCGCGCACGAACTCCGGCGTGATGAAGGGCGGAACCGCCGCGCCAAAGCTTTCGCCATCGGCGAGCGCGGCTTCCGCGCGCTCCAGCGTCTTTCTGCGGCCGAGATTCTCGCGCTCGGCGATGTAGACCATTTCCTTGGTGATCACGCCCGCGCGCGCCCATTCGAGCTGGGTGAGGGGGTGCGAGTGCGGGACGCTGGAGTGCATTGCAGAGCATTGAAGCCGGCCGCGGCCTGCTCCCCTCCCCCTTGTGGGGAGGGGTTGGGGGTGGGGGCCGCGCGCAGCGGACGGGGCGTGTTCGGGAACGCGCGGGCGAGATGCGCGCCGGTGACATTGCCGTTGTCGACCGGCTGGATCGTGCGGCCCTCGTACTCCTCGACGCCGCCGCGCTCGCGCACCCAGGCGGTGCGCGGGCGAGGCAGGCCCTTCTCCACGTCGATCGCCGCGTCCGCATCGGTATAGGGGCCGGAGGGATCATAGACGCGCACCGGCTCCTCGGCGGGATCGGAGAGCGCGATCTCGCGCAGCGGCACGCGCAGATCGGGCGCGGCCTCCGGCGAGGAATAGACTTTGCGGGAGCCGGCGATCGGTCCGGTGGTCACCTTGGGCGTGATGAGGTCGGTGGGGGTGATGGGCTTGTTCATTTTCTTCTCCTCTGGAATTCCGAACGTCAGGCCGCCTGCGCGGCTTGCCCGAGCCAGGCGCGCACGCGCGCATCGGGGTCCGCGTTCTGGGTGATGTCGCTGACGACGGCGATGGAATCGGCGCCCGCGGCATAGACGCCCGCGCGCGCGCTCCAAGGTGATGCCGCCGATCGCGACGAGCGGGACGTTGCCGATGCGCCGCTTCCACAGCGTGATGCGATCGAGCCCCTGCGGGGCGAAGCGCATGAGTTTCAGCGTGGTCGGATAGATCGGGCCGAGCGCGACATAGTCGGGATCGTGGCGCAGCGCCGTCTCCAGTTCGGCGTCGTCATGCGTCGACAGGCCGAGCGTCAGGCCGGCGCGGCGGATCGCGGGAATGTCGGCTTCGGCCAGGTCCTCGTGACCGAGATGGACATGCGCGGCGCCAGCCTCGATCGCGGCTTGCCACTAGTCGTTGACGACGACCCGCGCGCGCCTTCCGGCCGTCGCATCCAGCGCCGCGCGCACCAGGGCGGTCGCTTCCATATGCGACAGGTGCTTCACGCGCAGCTGGATCGTGCCGACGCCCGCCGCGGCGAGCCGCTTGACCCAGGCGAGGCTGTCGACGACGGGATAGAAGCGATCAGGATACGGCATGCCAGAACGGAGTCCCGACGACAGGGGTGGAGGGAGAGGCGAAGTCGCGCGGACCCATCAGCCCGGCCTCATAGGCGAGCCGGCCGGCTTCGACGGCGAGGCGGAAGGCCTTCGCCATGCCCACCGGATCGGCCGCCTTGGCGACGGCGGTGTTGAGCAGCACGGCGTCGTAGCCGAGTTCGAGCGCGTCGGCGGCGTGCGAGGGCGCGCCGAGCCCGGCATCGACCACGAGCGTCACGTCGGGCAGGCGCGCGCGCAGCAGCGTGAGCGCATCGCGATTGAGAATGCCGCGCGCGCTGCCGATCGGCGCCGCCCACGGCATGATCACGCGGCAGCCGGCATCGCGCAGCCGCAGCGCGATCGTCAGATCCTCGGTGCAATAGGGGAACACCTCGAACCCGTCCTTCACCAGGATCGCCGCGGCCTCGACCAGACCCACGGGGTCGGGCTGCAAGGTCTCGTCGTCGCCGATCACCTCGAGCTTGATCCACGGCGTGTCGAACAGCTCGCGCGCGAGCTGCGCCGTGGTCACCGCTTCGCGCACGCTGCGGCAGCCGGCGGTGTTGGGCAGGACCGTCACGCCGAGCTCGCGGATGAGCGACCAGAACGCGCCGCCCATGCGGCCGCCCGCGGCCTCGCGGCGCACCGACACGGTGACGATCTCGGCGGCCGCGGCGCGGATCGCCTCCTGCATGATCGCCGGCGAGGGATAGAGCGCCGTGCCGATCAGGAGCCGCGAGGCGAACTCTTTGCCGTAGAACGCAACCAACTCAGCCTCCCTGCCGCGGCGTGATGATCTCGATCTGGTCGCCGCTGGCGATGCGGGTATCGGCCCAGCGCGCGCGCGGCACGACCTGCGAATTCACCGCGACGGCGACATAGGTGTCTTCGTAGTCGAGCTCGTTGAGCAGCCGGTCGACATTGGTCGCCGCAATGTCCGTCTGCCGGCCGTTGACGATCACATGCATCGCACCACCTCGTCGTCCGTGCGCCCGCCCAGAACATGCGCGACGGTTGCTTCCGCCAGCGCCGGCGCCAGCAGAAAGCCATGCCGGTAAAGCCCGTTGACCGTGACCCGCCTGTCGCCGACCACGACCCGCGGAAGATTGTCGGGAAAGGCGGGGCGCAGTCCCGCGCCGAACTCGACGATGCGGGCTTCGCCGAAGGCCGGGTGCACGGCATAGGCGCCGGTCAAGAGTTCGAGGACCGAGCGGACGCTCACGCGCTCGTCCTCGGATTCGATCGAGGTCGCGCCGATGAGAAAGCGGTTGCCGGCGCGCGGCACGATATAGATCGGCCAGCGCGGATGGATCAGGCGGACCGGGCGCGACAGCGCGATCTCGCCGGTCTCCACGATGATGATCTCGCCCTTGACGCCGCGCAGATCGGGACAGGCGTCGCGCGCCGCGATGCCGCGGCAGTCGATCACCATGCCGTCGAGATCCCCCTGCCCTGCCGGCGCATTGTATTCGACCGGAACGCCGGCCGAGCGGAGCACGTCATGCAGGGCGGGCAGAACCTCGCGCGGATCGACATGGCCTTCCTGCGCGAAGAACAAGCCTTGCGAAAACCGCCCGGCCAAGGCGGGCTCGAGCGCGGCGATCTCGTCCGCGCCGATGCGCTTGTGTCCGAAGGTCAGCCGTGCGTAGCGCTCGAAGTCCGCGCGATCGCGCGGATGCGCGACAAGCAGCGAGCCGTTGAACGGCGTCTGCGGCAGCGCCTCGCGCCACAGATCGAGCGAGCGCAGGCCGAGGCGCGAAATCACCGGCTCGGCGGTCTCGCGCTCGCACAGCGGCGCGAGCATTCCGCCGGCCCAATGGCTCGTGCCCTGCGTCATGGACGCATCGCCGCGCTCATAGAGCGCGACCTGGCGCCCCGCTTTCGCGAACAGCAGCGCCTGCCAGGTGCCCGCAACGCCCGCGCCGATCACGCTGATGGGCGCGATGAATCTGAACGCGTATGCTGTGGATGCACCTTTCCGTCCCTTCGCCGGCATGACCCGGATCAGGTTCAAAGGGTTTCCGCGGCGCCTGCCATCGCGCGTGGAGTTGCGTGGCGCAGGCCGGGCGGTATCTCAGCTCCCTTCCGGAGCTCCCCTCGGACCAATAGTCGGCTAATGTAGGCGCATGGGCCCGGCTGTCAATGCGGCCCGGTCCGCCTTCGGGTCGTCGACGCTCGGCTCAGCCCTTGCGCTCGGCATGCCAGCCGACCACGGCGTCGGCGACTGCGTCGGTCGAAGCAAAGTACGGTTTGATGTCGAGCAGCGGCGTGCCGTCCAGGCAATCGAGTCCGATGACGGAGAGGCGCGGCCCTTCGATCGCAACGAGTTTCACCACGCTCGCCGCGATCGGATTGGGGCGAACCGGCGAACGCAGCGCAAAGGTCCCGCGCTGCCGCCCATAATGGCGCGGGACCTGGAGCACCAGGTCGCGCCGCGCCCGGTGCATCCAGTAGAGCACGAGAAGATGGGTGCAGCTTTCGACGCCGCCGAGCGCCGGCGCGTAGCGTTCGTCGACCTCGATGGTGCAGACCGCGTCCGAATTCGCGCGCGTTCTTCGGACAGTCCTCGCGCCGCGTCCACGGCGTGCGGATGCGGCCGATGAAGTAAACACCCGCATCGAACGACTCGGGCAGCGCTATCGCAACTTCGCCTTCGCGGATGTCAAAAGCGGCGCTCGCGTCGTCCTGAGAGTCTGGCATTTGCGTACCTGCTCGCCTGCGCGGTCGCGGCGTCCGGCCGCGCGCAAAGTCATGCGGCAACCTACCCGATTTACGCGCGTGCAAAGCGTGATCATTTCACGCACCGCGCCGACGCACGGCTGTCGCTTGTGGGCGACTTGCCACCTTGGGCGCGGCGCGACGCGAGGATTGAAGATTTTTGTCATCATCCGCGCAAGCGGATGATCCAGTACGCACCGAAATCGCCTGTTCTCTTGCAGCGCCTTCGAATACTGGATGCTCCGCTTGAGCGGAGCATGACGATCGGAGGGATGAACCGGACAGCCGTGACACGGTAGGCAGGGCATCCAGCAATCACCGAAACCGGTGTATTTACTGGATCGCCGCTTTCCTCGGGCGATGACGCCAGAAGATCGAGCGATCGCGTCAATTCATCCCCGCTTTCGTCGGGATTCGCTCAGGTCGCGTTTACAAAAGAGCGGCTTGCCAAGCATCGATTAACGGCATAAACATATCTTTATGTCTGGCTCGCACGATCGTTCAGGCGCTTCGGGGGTGGCCGTTTGACCTTCGAAGAGCTCAACACGGCGCTGAAGGCCGCGTCCGAGGAGACGCGGCTGCGCATTCTTGCGCTGCTCGCCGACAACGAACTGACCGTGTCGGACCTGACCGACATATTGCGCCAGTCGCAGCCGCGGATTTCGCGTCATCTCAGGCTGCTCGCGCAGGCGCGGCTGCTCGAGCGGTTTCGCGAAGGCTCGTGGGCGTTCTTCCGCCTGGCCGAGCAAGGACCGGGCGCCGAACTGGCCCGTGCGCTCATCGCGCGGATCGATGCGGACGACCGCACGCTCGCGCGCGACCGCGAAAGGCTCGCCGCCGTGCGCACGGCGCGCGTTCACGCCGCGCAGGATTACTTCCGCCGGCATGCCGCCGAGTGGGATCGAATCCGCCGGCTGCATGTCGCCGACGAAGCCGTGGAAAGCGCCATTCTGGCCGCGCTCGCCGATCGTCCGTTCCGGTCGCTGCTCGATCTCGGCACGGGAACCGGGCGGATGCTCGAACTGCTCGGGCCGCATATCGAGCGCGGATTGGGCATCGATCTGTCGCGCGACATGCTGGCGCTCGCGCAAGGGCGGCTCGACCGCGCCGGTCTCAAGCACTGCACCGTGCGGCATGGCGACGTCTTCGACCTTTCGATGCCGCCCGACTCGTTCGATGTCGTCATCATCCACCAGGTCCTGCATTTTCTCGACGATGGCGCGCGCGCGATCCGCGACGCGGCGCGCCTGCTGCGGCCGCAGGGCCGGCTGCTCGTCGTCGACTTCGCCCCGCATGATTACGAGTTTCTCCGCGAGGAGCATGCGCATCGGCGGCTCGGCTTTGCCAACGACACCGTGACGCAATGGCTGGAGCAGGCGGGTCTCGAACCGGTTCTGTATCGCAATCTGCCGCCCGAGCCGGGCTCGGAAGGCAAGATCGCCGTATCGCTGTGGCTCGGCCGCGATCGTCGCGTCGCGCTCGCGGCGTCGGCGCGGGAGGTGGCGTGATGGATATGGCGGTGCAGGAGAGGCCGAGCCGGTTTCCGCGCCAACGGACGGGAATCCGGGTGTCGTTCGAATTCTTTCCGCCGAAAACGGCGGAGATGGAGAACACCCTGTGGGACTCGATCGAGCGGCTGCATCCGCTCAAGCCGGCCTTCGTCTCGGTCACCTATGGCGCCGGCGGCTCGACGCGCGAGCGCACGCATGCGACCGTCAAGCGCCTGCTGGCGGAGACCGATCTCGTCCCCGCGGCGCACCTCACCTGCGTCGCGGCCTCGCGCGAGGACGTCGACGACGTGATCCGCGCCTATGTCGCGGCGGGCGTGCGCCATATCGTGGCGCTGCGCGGCGACGCGGTCGGCGGCCCCGGGGAGCGCTACGCGCCGCATCCGGGCGGTTATCTCAACGCCGCCGATCTGACCGGCGGCATCAAGCGGATCGCCCCGATCGAGGTGTCGGTCGCGGCCTATCCCGAGAAGCATCCGGACAGCCCCTCGGTCGAGGCCGACATTGACATGCTCAAGGCCAAGATCGACGCCGGGGCGAGCCGCGCCATCACCCAGTTCTTCTTCGACAACGACCTGCTATTTCCGCTACCTCGACCGCGTGCGCGCGCGGGGAATCGACATCCCGATCGTGCCTGGCATTCTGCCCGTGCAGAACTTCAACCAGACGCGCGCCTTCGCCCAGCGCTGCGGCGCCTCGATCCCGCCCTGGCTTGCCGACCGCTTCGCCGGGCTCGACGAGGACGTGGCGACCCGCAAGCTGATCGCCGCCGCGGTCGCGGCCGAGCAGGTGTTCGACCTGGTCGATCGCGGCGTTTGCGACTTCCACTTCTACACCATGAACCGCGCCGACCTCGTCTACGCCATCTGCCATCTGCTCGGCCTGCGGCCGGCCGAGGCGCGGGCCGCGGCGTGACGCATGCGAAACGCAGGAACGACATTGACCCCTGACCAGATTGCCGCCTCGCCGACCGAAACCGCGCTGCGCGAACTTGCGCGCGAGCGCATCCTCGTGCTCGACGGCGCGATGGGCACCGAAATCCAGACTCTCAACCTCGACGAGGCGGGATTCCGCGGCGCGCGCTTTGCCGATTGGCCGCGCGATCTGCGCGGCAACAACGATCTCCTCATCCTGACACAGGCGGACGTGATCCGCGCGATCCATCTCGCCTATTTCCGCGCCGGCGCCGACATCGTCTCCACCAACACCTTCTCCTCCACCCGCATCGCGCAGGCCGATTACGGCATGGAGGAGGTCGTGGCCGAGCTCAATCGCGACGGCGCACGGCTCGCCCGCGAAGCGGCCGATGCGGCCGAGCGCGAGGACGGGCGGCGGCGCTTCGTCGCCGGCGCGATCGGACCGACCAATCGCACCGCGTCGATCTCGCCCGATGTCGGCAATCCGGGCTTCCGCGCGATCACCTTCGACGAATTGCGCGCGGCCTATGGCGAGCAGGCGGCGGCGCTGCTCGACGGCGGCGCCGACATGCTGCTCGTCGAAACGATCTTCGATACGCTCAACGCGAAAGCGGCGCTGTTCGCGATCGCAGAACTGCTCGACGCGCGCGGCATGCGCGTGCCGGTGATGATCTCGGGCACGATCACCGACCGGTCGGGCCGCATGCTGTCGGGGCAGACGCCGGAGGCGTTCTGGAATTCGGTGCGGCACGCGGCGCCCCTGTCGATCGGCCTCAATTGCGCGCTCGGCGCGAAGGAAATGCGCGCGCATATCGCCGAGCTTTCGCGCATCGCCGATACGCTCGTCTGCGCCTATCCGAATGCGGGCCTGCCGAACGAGTTCGGCCGCTACGACGAGAGCCCGGAGTTCATGGCGGGGCTGCTCGGCGAGTTCGCGCAAGCGGGCCTCGTCAACCTGGTCGGCGGCTGCTGCGGCACGACGCCGGCGCATATCCGTGCGATCGCCGATGCGGTCGCGGGCGTCGCGCCGCGCGCCATCCCCGCGGTGAAGCCCTATCTGCGCCTCGCCGGGCTTGAGCCGTTCACGCTCACGCCGGAAATCCCGTTCGTCAATGTCGGCGAGCGCACCAATGTCACCGGCTCGGCCAAGTTCCGCAAGCTGATCAAGGCGGACGATTACCCCGCCGCGCTCTCGGTCGCGCGCGAGCAGGTCGAGAACGGCGCGCAGATCATCGACGTGAACATGGACGAGGGGCTGCTCGATTCCGAAGCGGCGATGACGACCTTCCTGCATCTCGTCGCGGCCGAGCCGGACATCGCCCGCGTGCCCGTCATGGTCGATTCCTCGAAGTTCAGCGTGATCGAGGCGGGCCTGAAATGCATCCAGGGCAAGGCGGTGGTGAACTCGATCTCGCTCAAGGAGGGCGAGGCGGAATTCCTGCGCCAGGCGCAGATCGTTCGCCGGCACGGCGCGGCCGTGGTGGTGATGGCGTTCGACGAGCAGGGCCAGGCCGACACGATCGAGCGCAAGACCTCGATCTGCAAGCGCGCCTACGACATCCTGGTCGGCCGCCTCGGCTTCCCGCCCGAGGACATCATCTTCGATCCCGAATATCTTCGCGGTCGCGACCGGCATCGAGGAGCACAATGGCTACGGCCTCGCCTTCATCGAGGCGGCGCAGTGGATCAGGGCGAATCTTCCCGGCGTGCATGTGTCCGGCGGCGTGTCCAACCTCTCCTTCGCCTTCCGCGGCAACGAGCCGGTGCGCGAAGCCATGCACTCGGTGTTTCTCTATCACGCCATCAAGGCGGGCATGGACATGGGCATCGTCAACGCCGGCCAGATGGCCGTCTATGACGATCTCGATCCCGAACTGCGCGAAGCCTGCGAGGACGTGGTGCTCAACCGGCGCGGCGATGCGGCCGAGCGGCTGCTCGCGCTCGCCGAGCGCTATCGCGGCACGGGGCGCGAGACGAAGGAAACCACCCTCGAATGGCGGCAATGGCCGGTCGACAAGCGGCTCACGCATGCGCTCGTGCACGGCGTCACCGACTATATCGCCGAGGATGTCGAACTCGCGCGAACGGCCGCGACGCGCCCGCTCGACGTCATCGAGGGGCCGCTGATGGCGGGGATGAATGTGGTCGGCGACCTGTTCGGCGCCGGCAAGATGTTCCTGCCGCAGGTCGTCAAGTCGGCGCGCGTGATGAAACAGGCGGTCGCCTATCTCATGCCCTATATGGAGCAGGAGAAGGCCGCGCAGGGAGCGGCGGCGCGCAAGACGAGTTACGGCAAGATCGTGCTCGCGACCGTCAAGGGCGACGTGCACGACATCGGCAAGAACATCGTCGGCGTCGTGCTCCAGTGCAACAATTACGAGGTCGTCGATCTCGGCGTGATGGCGCCGGCGACGAAAATCCTGGAAACGGCGAAGGCGGAGGGCGCGGACATTATCGGCCTGTCCGGCCTGATCACGCCGTCGCTCGACGAGATGTGCCATGTCGCCGGCGAGATGGAGCGGCAGGGCTTCGACCTCCCGCTCCTGATCGGCGGAGCGACGACCAGCCGCGTGCACACGGCGGTGAAGATCAACCCGAACTACCGGCGCGGCCAGGCGGTCTATGTCAACGATGCAAGCCGCGCGGTCGGCGTCGTCGCGGCGCTCATGTCGAACGAGCAGCGGCCGGGCTATGTCGCCGAGATGCGCAGCGAATATGCGCGGCTCGCGGCCGCCCATGCGCGCGGGGAGGAGCAGAAGAAGCGGCTCACGCTCGCCGCGGCGCGCGCGAATGCGCTGAAGCTCGACTGGTCGGGCGCCTACCTGCCGCCGAAGCCGAGCTTCACCGGCACGCGCGCCTTCGAGAGCTACGATCTGCGCGAGCTCGCGCCCTATATCGACTGGTCGCCGTTCTTCTCGACCTGGGAGCTTGTCGGCAAATATCCGGCGATCCTCGACGACGACACGGTGGGACCGGCGGCGCGCGCGCTGTTCGACGACGCGCAGGCGATGCTGGAGACGATCATCCGCGAGGGCTGGTTCCGCGCCGACGCGCTGCTCGCCTTCTGGCCCGCCGCGGCGGAGGGCGACGACATCCTCGTCTATGCGGACGATGCGCGCACGTCGCCGATGCTGGTGCTGCACACGCTGCGCCAGCAGCTCGCGCGCCGCGAAGGCCGCGCCAATGTCGCGCTCGCCGATTTCGTCGCCCCGCGCGCCAGCGGGCTTGCCGACCATATCGGGGCGTTCATCGTCACCGCCGGGATCGGCGAGGAGGAGGCGTCGGCGCGCTTCAAGCACGCCAACGACGACTATTCCGCGATCATGGTCAAGGCGCTCGCCGACCGGCTGGCGGAGGCCTTCGCCGAGCGCCTGCACGAGCGCGTGCGGCGCGAATTCTGGGGCTATGCGGCGGACGAAGCGCTCACGGTCGCCGATCGGCTCGCCGAAAAATATCGCGGCATCAGGCCCGCGCCTGGCTATCCGGCGCAGCCCGACCACACCGAAAAGGCCGCGCTGTTCGAGATGGTCGGCGGCGGCGACGCAATCGGCGTGTCCCTCACCGAGAGCTTCGCCATGTGGCCGGGCGCCTCGGTCTCCGGCCTCTATTTCAGCCACCCGCAGAGCCATTATTTCGGCGTCGGCAAGATCGAGCGCGACCAGGTCGAGGATTACGCGCGGCGCAAGGGCTGGAGCACGGCCGAGGCGGAGAAATGGCTCGCGCCGGTCCTCAACTACGATCCGCGCTCGGAGGCTCTGCGCGCGGAGGCGTGTGGGGGGGCGCGCGGCGCCGACGCCGTCCGCCGCCATCGAAGCGGCGGAGTGATAGGCGGGAGGCAGCCCCCGGGTTCAGATAAGTTGTTGGTTTCGGCCTTACCACGTGGACGATGGTCGACGACAGCTTTAGCCTGTCCGGCGCCATGGACCTCTTCGCGGCAGCAGGAATTGATCTGGGCGATGGCGGACGCGGCGGTACGGCCGGCGCGATCCGGCGTCTCGCGCACGCTCCGGATTCCTTTATTCAATCACAAAGTGGTCGCGGACGCGCGTAAGCCTTTCACCTTTGACCCGACTGAACGGCAGGTCCAAGCTGCCGCGAGCTACGCCAAGACGGCCAAGAGCCCAAGATTCGCGCGGCAAAAGGAAACCGCCGTCCGGAATTTGTTCTTCGAGAAGGTGCTGGGCGAAATTCTCGGTTACACGCCCTTCGACGCTGACCGTCCCTATACGATTGCATTTGAGCGGCCTATCCGCCGCGGCGCGGTCGATGTCGCGCTCGGCCGGTTCGGCGCTCCCGATGGACGCGACGAAATCGTCGCACCGTTCGAGCTGAAGGGCCCAGGCACGCACGACCTCGACGCCATCATGCCGGGGCGTGGCCGCAGCCCGGTGCAGCAGGCCTGGGACTACGCCATCGATGCGCCGGGCTCGCGCTGGGTGCTGGTGTCGAATTGCGTCGAGATCCGGCTTTATGGCTTCGGCCGGGGACGCGAAGCCTACGAGCTGTTCGATCTCACCAAGCTCGACGATCCGGAGGAGCATGCGCGACTTTGGCTCCTGCTGTCGGCCGAGCGGCTGCTCGGCGGCGCGACCGACCCGCTGCTGCGCGAAACGGACAGCGCCTACAAGGACATCACCGACGAGCTCTATGTCGACTACAAGGCTCTGCGCGAGCGGCTGATCGCCTTCCTGACCGACGCGGCCGATGGACCGAAGCTGCCGCTGCTCGCGGCGATCGAACTGGCGCAGAAGCTTCTCGATCGCATCCTGTTCATCGCCTTCGCGCAGCGCACCGACCTGCTGCCCGACCGCTTGCTCGAACGCGCGTCCAAGGCGACGAATGAATTCCTGCCCGAGCCGTTTTGGCGGAATTTCCAGGCGCTGTTCCGCGCGGTCGACAAGGGCAAACGAGCCTCGCGACATCTGGGCCTATAATGGCGGACTGTTCGCGGCCGATCCGGTCGCCGACGCGCTCGTCCTGCCGGACCCGCTCGCCACCGATCTCGCCGCGCTCGGCGAATGGGACTATCGCAGCGACGTCCCGGTCACGGTGCTCGGCCACATTTTCGAGCAGTCGATCACCGACCTCGAAAAGCTGCGGGCGGAGAGCCGCGGCGAGGCACCGCCGAAGGTCTCCAAGCGCAAGCGCGAAGGCGTCGTCTACACGCCCGACATCGTCACCCGCTTCCTGGTCGAACGCACGATCGGCGTGACGCTTGGCGGAGCGTTTCGGCGCTGCTGGCGCATGCATGGCGAAGGCGCCGCCGCGAAGAACGGCGATCCGATCTCGTGGCGCGACGCGAGACGCCGAGCGCGCCTTCTGGCGCGATTATGTCGCTGCGCTGCGCGCGCTGACCATCGTCGATCCCGCCTGCGGCTCCGGCGCGTTTCTGGTCGCCGCCTTCGACCTTCTCGCGGCCGAATATCGGCGCGTCGTCGAGCGGCTGGCGGCGCTCGGCGAAGCCGATCGACTTCGATCCCTTCGACGAGATCGTCACCAAGAATCTCTATGGCGTCGATCTCAACGCCGAATCGGTCGAGATCACGCGGCTCGCACTGTGGCTCAAGACCGCGCGCAACCAGCACCGTCTGCAAAATCTCGAAGCGACGATCAAGGTCGGCAACAGCCTGATCGACGACCCGGAATTCACCGACCATCCGTTCGACTGGCGCGCGGCGTTTCCGGAGGTGTTCGCGCAGGGCGGCTTCGACGTCGTGATCGGCAATCCGCCCTATGTGCGCATGGAGCTGATCAAGCCGGTCAAGCCGTATCTGGAAAAGCACTACGTCGTCGCCGCCGACCGCACCGATCTCTATGCCTATTTCTTCGAGCGCGGCGTCGGCCTGCTCAAGGAGGGCGGCCGGCTCGGCTATCATTTCGTCGTCGACCTTCTTCCGCACCGGCTCGGGCGAGAACCTGCGCAAGTTTCTCGGCGACCATGTCGCGATCGAGGCGGTGGTCGATTTCGGCGATCTGCAGATATTCGAGGGCGTCACGACCTATCCGGCGATCGTGACGCTGCGCAAGGGCGACGCCGACGGATGACGGCGGCCGCTGTCGTTCCTCAAGATCGACGACGAGCTGCCGAAGGACCTTGGAGGCGGAGTTCGTCGCGAACGCGCGCGCACGATGCCGCGCGCGCGACTTGGCGCCGGCTCGTGGCAGTTCGAGGACGACCCGCTGGCGCAGGCTGCGCGACAAGATCGTCAACGGGAAGAAGACGCTCGGCGAGGTCTACGGCGCGCCGCTCTATGGCATCAAGACCGGGCTCAACGAGGCCTTCATCATCGACACGCCGACGCGCGACCGGCTGGTGACGCAGGACCCGAAATCGGCCGAGCTGCTGAAGCCATTCCTGCGCGGCGAGAACATCAAGCGCTGGCGCGTCGAGCCGGAGGGGCTGTTTCTCATCAACACGCCGAAGGGCAAGGTCGATATCGACGACTATCCGGCGGTTCGCGACTGGCTGCTGCCGTTCAAGCCGGGATTGGAGAAGCGCGCGACCAAGCAGGAATGGTTCGAGTTGCAGCAGGCGCAGTTGGCGTATCAGCCACGTTTTCGAACCGAGAAGATAGTATATGGGCATTTCGCTCAGGAGCGCATTTTTGCGTTCGAGCGCCGAAGGATATTTATCAAATGCATAAGTCCTATTTCATTCCGAACGCAACGTTTGATCTTCTCTCGTTACTGAACTCTAGGCTCGCATGGTTTCTGATTAGGATTATCGCCGGCTGTCCGAGGCGGCTTCCACGAAATGCGGGTCCAATACGTCGAGCAAGTGCCAATTCCGGAGATAAAATCATTCGATCGGCTGAGCTCGTCAAACTCGGCGAAATCTGAACGAACGCTTCCGCTGGGTCCCTGGAAATCCAATCCGCCGTCCGCCATCGTATTCTGACCGACCTCGCGCCGCCCGAGCGTGCGAAGCTCTCGCGCAAGCTCACGGAGTGGTGGATGCTCGATTTCGCTGCCTTCCGCGACGAGGTCAAACGCGCCTTCCGGATCGAAATTCCCGTTAAGGAGCGCGCCGACTGGGAGAGCTATCTGGCCGAGAAATCTGAAGAGGTTCGCGCGCTACCGCCGAGATCGAGAAGGCGGAGCAAGCAATCGATGCGATCGTTTACCGGCTGTTCGACCTGAGCCCCGACGAGATCGCGCTCCTCGAAGCCTCAATTGCCGGACAGTACTGAATTGCTCATCCTCACTCACCGATCGCATCTTCTGACGCCACCACGGTGGCGAAGCGGTCGGCGAGCGCCGCGAGCGCGTTGCGCTTCACCTCGACGGCGGGAATGGTCGCGCCGGTGAGCGGGTCGGCGAGGTCGCGCGTTTCGGTCGCGGAAGCGATCACGGTCGCGCGCAGGCCGAGATCGATCGCCCCCCGGGCGGTCGCCTCCACGCACATATGGGTCATGAACCCGACCACGATGATCGCCGAACGGTGCAGCGCATGCAGCCGGTCGGCGAGGTCGGTGCTCGCAAACGCGTTGGGAAGGCTCTTGGTCAGCACCGGTTCGCCCGGCGCCGGCGCGGCGGGCGCGGCGACCTCGACGCCCGGCGAGCCGGGCGCGAACAGCTTGCCGGCCTTGGCGTGATGCACGATGTGGATGACCGGCGTTCGCTGCGCGCGGGCGCGCGCGAGCAATCGGCCGATCTCATCGAGCGCCGCTTCCACGCCGGACAGCGGGAGGGCGCCGTCCACATATTCGCGCTGCGCATCGATGACGACGAGGACCGCGTCGCCGAGCCGCGCGGGCGCGGAGGTTACGCCGGCGAGTTCGAGGAGAGTCATCGGCGACATCGCGCATTCCCATTGTTCGCAAGGGCCGCGCCTGGCGCAGCGCAAGCTGTGGTTCGTCCCATCGGATATCAGTTCCGCAACTGAGATCGCCGGGTCAAGCCCGCCGACGTGTACGGCGCGTCGCAGGCGCGACGGGGCGCCGCCGCTCTCCCGCGCGGTCGTCGGGCGCGGCGATCGTCGCAACTGCGCCGACGCGCTACGCCGAGGGTCGTTGTGTAGAGAGAATACGGAAAAGAATAATCAGAATGCGCCGAGCAGAATGGCGGCGACAAACGCGAACGCGGCGCAAGTCGCGAGATAGTTGATCTTGACCGAGAGCTCCACAGCCGTGCTCCGTCCGAGTTTATCCGAATATTCATATACCATGGTCTCACACAACCCCAAAGCACGAAAGATATTGCGGCGCACCCAATCCAGGGGCACATCTTGCGATGCACGCTGTTCGCTTCTCCGTCTACCGCACATCGACGGCAACCACATGCTCGCGCACCGGCGTGTCTTCCCAGGGGCGGAGATTGACGAAGGTCAGCTCGGCGCGACCGGCGCTGATGCCCTCGATCGACCAGCGATGGCGGCCCGGGGCGCCGACCAGCGGGCGGTCGGACGGCGCTTGCGCGAAGCCCTGATCGGCGACCCGGACGATAACGGCGTTCTTGCTGCGCTGGGAATCGAAACGCCAGACGTAACCTGTGGACGGGTTCTCCGCGAGCTCGACCGTTGCGCGCCCACCGGGTGCGAGCTCGACCGTCTGCTCGCTTCTCTCCGCGGAGAAGCCGGACGAAACCATGACCGCGAGGCCGAGCGACGCCGCCATTGCGAGCGCGCAGGCGGCGGGATGCATTCTGATCATGCGCTTTCCTTATTCTCGCGCCGATATGAGGCCACACCCAAAGCTGCGCACGCCCGCGATCACGCCCAGCGCTACCCGCGCGCGATCGCCTGTTCGACGAACAGCGCCGCCTCGAGCGCGGAGCGGTCGCGCGCGAAACGCCCGACTGCCTGCACGCCGAGCGGCAGATGCGCCGAATCGAACTGGCCGGGCATATTGATGCAGGGAGCGCCCAGCAGCGTCCACAGTCGATTGAAGGTGGCGACGCCGGTGGAGCTGAGCGTCTTCGGCGCGGCGCCCGGCGCCGACGGCGTGATGAGAATATCGGTGTCCGCCATCAGATCGGCGAGCGCCTGGCGGGCGCGGCGCGCGGTGCGGCGCGCGCTGTCGTAGTCGTCGGCGCCGACATTGCGCGCCTGGTCGAGCAGGTCGCGCAACTTGGGACCGAGCGCGTCGCGGTGGCGATCGTATTCGAAGGCGAGCGCGCGATAGGCTTCGTAGTCCTGAATTGTCGCATGCGCGCGGAATGCGTCCTCGAAGATCGGCGGCAGCCGGACCTCTTCCAGCAGCGGCGCCGGCGCGGCTCGCGACGCGGGCGGCGTTCTCGACCGCGTCCTGCATCGCTTCGCTCGCCTCCGCCCAGATATGCGTGCGCACGAGCGCGATGCGCGGAGCGGATGGCGGCGCATGGTCGACGCGCAGATCGCGCGCGGTGATGGCGGCGGCGGCGAAGGCGACGTCGGCGACGCTCGCGGCGAACAGCCCGGCCGTGTCGAGCGACCAGGCGAAAGCCTTGCAGCCCACCATCGGCAGCAATTTGAAGGACGGCTTGTAGCCGGCAATCCCGCAATAGGCGGCGGGACGAATGACCGAGCCGCCGGTCTGGCTGCCGACCGCAATCGGAAGCATGCCGGCGGCGACCGCGGCGGCCGAGCCCGATGAAGAGCCGCCCGGCGTGTGCTCGTGATGGTGCGGATTGCGCGTTGCGGCCGGATCGAGAAAGGCGAGCGGGGTCGTGACCGTCTTGCCGATCAGAAGGCCGCCCGCGCGGCGGATCATCGACACGAGCGCGGCGTCGCTGGCCGGCCGGTGTCCGGCATAGATCGGCGAGCCGTAGGATGTCGGCAGGTCGGCGGTGTCGAACAGATCCTTGACGCCGACCGGCAGCCCGCGCAGCGGCGCGGCGATCAGCTCTCCGGCGGCGTCCTGCGCGCGTTTGCGCGCCGCCTCGATGTCGAGCACGGCGAAGGCGCCGATGGCGCCCTCGCGGGCGGCGATCGCCTCCGCACAGCGATCGACGATGTCGGCCGGCGTGAGCTCGCGGCGGTCGATCTGCCTGGCGAGGTCGAGCGCGCGCAGCGGGTACGCCGTGACAGCCGGCAACTCGGACTCCTTTCGACGGGTCGGGCGGAAAGCGCGGCCGGGACCCCAGGTGCGAGCCACGCGCAGATGCGCGCCAGACCCCGCGCGTTAATCTTCTCAGCGCGCAAATCCGACTAATTTAACCATGCGCGTCGAAGCCGCGCTACCGATGAGTATCGTTGAGGCATCCTTAACGCTGTCCCCCACAAGCTGCGCGGATGACGCGCGAGGTTCGCTTGTATCTCGTCGGCGCGCTCGTTCTCGTGCTGCTCGCCGGCTGTGGCCGGAACTTCTTTGCACAGCGTGAGTCCTGGCGGCGCGAGGCGGAAGTCCAATGCCTGAAGTCGGGGTCCGTGAAAGAGGGCCCGGCGATCGCGATGCTATCGCCGATCGACGGGCCGGGCGTTTGCGGGGCCGCATTCCCCTTCAAGGTCGTGGCGCTCGGGGACACCCCGATGCTCGGCTATGCCGACGAGCCGATCCGGCCGCCGGGCGCGATCCGCGGCGGCGCGACCGGAAGCGCGCGGCGGCCCGATCCCCTGCCGCCGGCGACCTATCCAAGCGAGCCGCGCCCGCTCGACCTCGCCCCGCCCGCGGCCGCTTCCGCACCCGACGAGGCCCCTGACGCGCGCCGCGCGCCCGCTTACGGCGCGCCCGCCTCGCCCTCCTATGGCGGCGCGCCGGCCTATGGCGGCCGCCGCGGCCAGCAGCCGCCGATCACGCAAAGCCCGTTGCCGCCGCCGGGCGCTGCGGCCTCGCCCTATCCGCCGCCCTATCCCGGTCACGGGGAAACCGTGCCGATTTCGCCGTCGCGCGAGGCGCCGCTCTCGACACGGACGGCCGCGGCGACGGTCACCCCGGCGGCGACCCTCGCCTGTCCGGTCGTCTCGGCGCTCGACCGCTGGGTCGCCGAAGCGATCCAGCCGTCCGCACAGCGCTGGTTCGGCCAGCCGGTCGTCGAGATCAAGCAGATATCCGCCTATTCGTGCCGCGGCATGAACGGCAACCCGCGCGCCCGCATTTCCGAGCACGCCTTCGGCAATGCGCTCGACATTTCCGCCTTCGTGCTTGCCGACGGTCACGTCGTCACCATCCGGCGCGGCTGGGCGGGAACCCCGGAAGAGCAGGGTTTCCTGCGCGACGTCCAGTCCGCCGCGTGCAACCTGTTCTCCACCGTGCTCGCGCCGGGCTCCAACCGGTTCCATTACGACCATATCCATGTTGATCTGATGCGGCGCGAGAGCGGCCGGCAGGTGTGCGAACCGGCGGCGATACAAGGCGAGGTGGTCGCCGCCCGCGCCCGCGCGCGCGGCGGTTATGCAGTCGGCCGGCCGCGCGATCCAGGAGTGACGGGCTCGATCACGCCGCGCCCGCGCGCGGAGATCGGCCGCGGCCGCCATCCTGCTGCCCGATTTGACGACGACCGAGACAGCCAGAGCGCGGTCCCGGGAGAGGACTGAGTAAAGTCTTCGGGTTGTTCAGCGACGTCAATTTGCGCTTCTTGTGGAACCGGCTGCATTAAGGCTTTGGCACGCGCTCACGTTGTGGCAGAAGCGGCGGCTTCCCCCTTGACCGGGCACATCCCGGCGGGGGAGTTTGCGCAAGGGCGACGGAGATAGGCGAGCTTGTCCGATTCCGCTTCCGGATCAGAGACCGCGGCGCGTAGAATGCTGCGGTTCTTGCGCAGGCCGGCGCCGCTGCGGGTTGCGCTCAGTCTGCTCATGCTCGGCGCATTGCTGCCGAGCCTGCTCTTCTTCGCGCTCGAGTACCGCTCCGCGATGGCGGACAAGCGTAACGAGATCGAGCGGCAGGGCCGCGCCTATGCGCAGGCGATCGCCGACGACATCACCCGCGAAATCGCGGTCAAGCAGGCGCAGCTCTCCGCGCTCGTCACCTCGCCCGACCTGCGCGCCGGCGATTTCGCCGGGTTTTATGCGCAGGCGCAACAAGCCGCGCAGACCGTTCCCGGCTGGATCTCCCTGTTTCGCGAGGACGGCGAGCAGCTGTTCAACACGCTCGCGGCGTTCGGGGCGACGCTGCCGCGCGCGCGCAACCCGGACCTCATCCGCAAAGTGGTGGAGAGCGGCCGCTGCGCCACGACGGGCTTGTTCAAGTCGGAGCTGTCGCAGCGCTTTATGGTAAGCCTCCTCTGCCCCGCGCCCGGCACGACATATGTCATCGCCGGCAGCCTGCCGGTCGATCATCTGAACGGCGTCGTCCGCCGCCAGACGCGCGACGGCTGGCTCGCCGTGCTGGTCGATGGAGCAGGCCTCGTGATTGCGCGCAGCGATCATTCGGAGGCGGCGATCGGCGCCCCAATCGCCTCCCTTGCCCACCAACGGATGGCGGCGGAAGCGACCGGTTGGATCGATATTCCCTTCGACGGCGTGAAGTCCTGCGCGGGTTGGCACCGCCTCGCCAGCGGCTGGACGGTGCTGGCGGCGGTGCCGCAGGCGACCGTCGAAGCGCCGCTGCAGCGCTGGCGCAAGGATGTGATGTGGAGCCTGCTCATCTTCCTGGGGCTCGCCTTCATGTCGGCGGCCCTCGTCGGGGAGTGGATCATCCGCTCGATGAACGAACTGTCGAAGGCGGCCGCGGAAATCGTCGCCGGCCGCACCAGCGAGCCGCTCCAGTCGAGCATCCGGGAGGTCAATGAGGTCGGCAAGGCGCTCGTCAAAGCAGCCCAGGATCGCGCCAAGGGCGAGCTTGCGAACGCGCATCTGGCCGCGCTCGTCACCTTCTCCGGCGACGCGATCATGAGCGTTTCGCTCGACGGCAGGATTCTGAGCTGGAACTCCGCGGCCGAGGAACTGTACGGCTACCGCGCCGACGAGGCGATCGGCCGCCAGCATTCCGAGCTGATCCCGTTTGGGCGCCTCAAGGAGATCGACGAGAAGTTCGCCGCCGCGCGGGCGGGCCGCAGCCTGCGCCTCGAAACGGTGCGGCGTCGCAAGGACGGAAGTCTGGTCGAGGTCTCCCTCGACGCCGGCCCGGTGCGCAGCGCCGACGGAGACCTGGTCGGCATTTCCGTGATCGCGCACGACATCAGCCAGCGCAAGCGCAACGAAGCGCATATGGAATTCGTGATGCGCGAACTGTCGCATCGCACCAAGAATCTCATCACCGTCATCATCGCCGTCGCCCGCCGGACGGCCCGGCAGGCCGGCGATTTCGCCGATTTCGAGAACAAGTTCACCGGGCGCCTGCACGGGCTTGCCCGTTCGCACGACCTGCTCGTTCAGACGGATTGGATCGGGGCGTCGATCGAGGAACTGGTGCGCTCGCAGCTTGCCCCGTTCATCACCGATCCGTCATGCCTGCAGACCTGCGGCCCCGATCTCCTGTTGCGGCCGGAAGCCGTGCAGAATCTCGGGCTTCGCCCTGCACGAGCTTGCGACCAACGCCAACAAGTTTGGCGCGCTCCGCCAATCGGGCGGACTTATCTTGATTCAATGGGACATCGCGACGACCATCGCCGGCGAGCACCGCATTCGCCTCACTTGGCAGGAGTGCGGCGGCCCGGAGGTCGAACCGCCGAAGCGCAGCGGGTTCGGCTCCACCGTGATCCATAAGCTCACCGAGGCCTCGCTCAACGCGACCGTCACCACCGCCTTCGACCGCACGGGCTTCCGCTGGGAAGTCGACATGCCGGCGAGCGAGATTCTCAGCGAGGGCGATGTCGCGGTCTCGAGCCTGCTCGCCGCGGCCGCCGCCTCGATGCGGGCCGCGAGCTGAACGTCATCGACTGCCAGCCCACCGGGAGTTGATGGAGCCTGGCGGCTGGACCATAGTTAGGCTTTCGACAATCCGGAGCGACATGATGCAATTAGCGCCAAGCAAAAAGCTTCTCTTCCGCAGCCTGACCATTGCTGCGCTCGCTGCGTATCCCGCTTTCGCGCTCGGGGCGGACCAAGCCCCGAACATGAAGGGCAAGTGGGTCGGCAAGACCCACACGATCGTGGCCGGCAAGGGCGGACATTGGCCGAACAGCCCCGGCACCTTCGAGAAGCCGGCCTTTCTCGAAAAAGATTTGGTGTTGGAGATCACCGGCCAGGAGGGCCGGCGATTCTGGGGCGTCACGACGATCTCGGGCGGCAACGAGAAGACCGATGAACCGTTCATCGGCGAGTTGACCGGCGAAGACAACGAGACGGTCGTGATGGCCGACACCGACGGCTATTTCACCGGAACGCTCGTCGACGACGGCGAATTTTCATTCTGCTACATGCAGGCGGGCGGCAAGACGGGGTCGAGCGTCGTCAGTTGCACCGAGGTCAAGCGGACGCCCTGACGCGCGCCGCGGCGGAGGAACGCCGGCGGGCCGCACGGCCCGTCGGATCGCGCGCGCCGCCGCAGTGCGCTCAGGCCGCCGCGCCGCGAAAATCCGGCAAGGCGTCGCGCAAGACCCCGTAGATCGCCTCGCGCTCCTCGCGCGCGATGGCCTGCTCGAGCTTGGCGAGCCAGGCGCGCACGACCTCGATCGGCGGGCTGACCGGATGCGCCGCCACGATGCCCTCGATGCCGATATCCGCGGTCGGCTCCTCGCGCGCGAACAGGATTTCATGCAGGCGCTCGCCCGGCCGGATACCGGTGAATTTGATGTCGATGTCGAGCTGCGGCTCGAGCCCGGACAGTCGGATCATCCGCTCGGCAAGCTCCACGATCTTGACCGGCTGTCCCATGTTCAGGACGAACACCGATTCCTGGCCGCGCCCGACGCCGAACGCGTGGCTGGCGGCGGTGACGACGAGATCGCACGCCTCCCGTATGGTCATGAAATAGCGCACCATGGCCGGATCGGTCACCGTCACCGGCCCGCCGGCTTCGATCTGCGCGCGGAATTTCGGCACCACCGAACCGTTCGAGGCCAGCACATTGCCGAAGCGAACCGCGATCAGGCGCGTCGCCTGATGGCCCGTCAAGGCGCGCCGGGCGAAGTCGGCGTCGAGCGCCTGGCAATACATTTCTGCGAAGCGCTTGGTCGCGCCGAGAACCGAGACCGGCTCGATCGCCTTGTCGGTCGAGATCATCACGAACCCGGCCGCGCCCGCCGCCACCGCCGCGTCGGCCACATTCACCGACCCGAACACATTGGTCTTGACCCCTTCGCCCCAATCCCGCTCCAGGATGGGAACGTGCTTCAGGGCGGCCGCGTGAAAGACGAAATCTGGTTGGAAATCGGCGAGCAGGCGCTTGATGCGGTCGCGGTCGCGCACATCGGCGATGCGGCCCTCGATGCGCGCCTCCGTGTCCTTGGTCGCCAGCGCTTCGAGCACCGCATGCAGCGCCGGCTCGGAATTCTCGATCACCAGGAGCCGCGACGCCCCGAACGTGACGATGCGGTCGCAGATCTCCGCGCCGATCGAGCCGCCGCCGCCGGTCACGACCACGGCCCGTCCTTTCACGAAGCTCTCCAGCCGCCCATAGTCGATCTTGACGATGGACCGCAGCAGCAGGTCTTCGACATTGACCGGGGCGAGCCGCAGTTCTTTCGCCCCGTCTTCCAGCGAGGGCAGCCGGTTGGTCAACAGTCCCAGCCGCCGCGCGCGCATGAGAACCGTCTCGACATTCGTGCCCTTCTCGAAGGCGGAGGCGGTGAGCACCAGGCGGCGCACCTCGGTGCCGCGATCCTTCAAGTCGGACACGGCGCGCTCGAGCTGGTCGAAATCGCCGAGCACGGAAATGCCGCGCATGATCTGCCCTTGATCCGCCGGCGAGGGCGAGAGAATGCCGACCGGCCAGATATGCTTCACCGCGCCGGTCTCGACCGCCCGCAGCAGAACCTCGGCGTCGGCGGCGCGCCCGAGAATGATGATCGGCGTCGCGTTCGTGCCGCTCGCATGATGGCGGACGCGCGTGTAGCGAAAATAACGATAGGCGATCCGCGGTCCGCCGAGGAAAAACATCTGCAGGACCCAGTAGAGAACGATGGTCAGCTTGCCGAAAAAGAACTCGCCGAGAACATTGGGCGACACCAGGATATAGTCGGCGACGAGCAGCGAGACGGCGAGCACCGTGGATGCGCGCAAAATGTTGGCGAGGTCGGGAAGCGAGGCGAAGCGCCATTTGGACCGGTACAGATCGAAATACCAGTAGACGACCATCGCGTAGGCCAAGAGACAGGGGAGCGCGATTTCCAAGGCGCCGAGCCGCTCGTTGAGGCCCGCTTCCTCGAAGCGCAAATAGAAGCTGGCCAGCAATGCAGCCGCCGTCGCGACCAGATCATGGATGATCACGAGCAGCCGACGTCGATTGCCGAAGACCGATTTCAACATGGTCGGGCCGTACCGCGTGGATTCCGATGCATTCGCCCCCTGCGCGGCGTGCAAAGCGCTAGGCCGAATGCGATACTACCATAGCACGGGAATGCCAATATGCGGGTAGCTCGCGCCTCCACCGCAGCGGGCGCCCCGGCCCGCGCGCAGCGCGAGCTGTTCGGCCATCCGCGCGGGCTTGCCTTCCTGTTCGCGACGGAGATGTGGGAGCGCTTCTCCTACTACGGCATGCGCGCCCTGCTCGTCCTCTACATGGTGAAATACCTGTTCGAGCCCGGCCGCGCCGACGCCGTGATCGGATACGCCGCGCTCAAGCGCGCGCTCGAATTCGCCTTCGGGCCGCTCGATGTCCAGCCGTTCGCCTCGCATGTGTACGGGCTCTATACCGGGCTCGTCTATTTCACGCCGTTGATCGGCGGGCTCATCGCCGACCGCGTGCTCGGCCAGCGCCGCACCGTGATCATCGGCGCGGCGCTGATGGCGGCCGGCCATTTCATGATGGCGTTCGAGTCGCTCCTGTTCTTCGCGCTCGCCACGCTGATCGTCGGCAATGGCGCGTTCAAGCCGAACATCTCGACCCAGGTCGGATCGCTCTATCCGCCGGGCGACGCGCGGCGCGACCGCGCCTATTCGATCTTCTATGTCGGGATCAATATCGGCGCGTTTCTCGCCCCGCTGATCTGCGGAACGCTGGGCGAGGAGGTCGGCTGGCACTACGGCTTCGGCGCCGCGGGCGTCGGCATGCTGCTCGGTCTTCTGATCTATCTCTGCGCGGCCCGCCGACCTGCCCGCCGACGCGATCGCTGCGACGGACGGGCATGCGCGCGGACCGCTCACGCGCGAAGAGCGGCGCGGCGTGCTCGCCCTCCTCCTGCTCTGCGCGCCGGTCATCCTGTTCTGGGCGACCTACGAGCAGCAGGGCAACACCATCGCGCTGTGGGCCGACGCCCGCACCGACCGGTCCATCGGTCTGCTCGGATGGACGGTGGACATCCCGACCACCTGGTTCCAGGCGTTCAATCCCCTGATGATCTTCGCGTTCACCCCGTTCATCCTCGCCTTGTGGGCGCGCCAGAGCCGGCGCGGCCGCGAGCCCTCGACGCTGAGCAAAATGGCGCTTGGCTGTTTCGGCGTCACGGCCGCCAATCTCATCCTGGCGATCGCGGCGATGCAGGCGGGCGCCGACAAAGCGAGCTGGCTGTGGCTCTTCGCCTATTTCATCGTGATCACCATCGGCGAACTCTATCTCTCCCCGATCGGCCTCTCGCTCGTCTCCAAGATGTCGCCGGCGCGAGCGGTGTCGATGATGATGGGCGTGTGGCTCGCCACGAGCTTCTTCGGCAATCTTCTCGCCGGCGTGCTGGGGAGCTACTGGTCGGCGATGGACAAGCCGCGTTTTCTTCCTGATGATCGCCGGCATCGCAGCGCTCGCGGGCGCCGCCATCGCGCTTCTGCGCCGGCCATTCGGCGGCCTGCTGCAGGGCTGATGCGAACGACGAGGCAGAGCGCCGAGTTTAATCGAGCGGCAGCCCCGCATAGTTTTCCGCAAGCGCCGTTGAGGCCGCTTTCGATCCCGCGATGTATTCGATCTCGGTGAGCTGGCGGCGGCGGTCGAACGCCGTTTCGTTCGGGAAGCGGTGCAGGAGCTGCGTCATGAACCAGGAGAAGCGCTGCGCCTTCCACACCCGGCCGAGACAGGTCTCCGAATAGCGGTCGAGACGCTCGGCGCTGCCGGTGCGGTAGAACTCGGCGAGCGCGCGCGACAGGAACACCACGTCGGCAAAGGCGAGGTTCATCCCCTTCGCGCCGGTCGGCGGCTGGATGTGGGCGGCGTCGCCGGCGAGGAAGAGCCGGCCATATTGCATCGGCTCGACCACGAAGCTGCGCATCGGCGTGACGCCCTTGAGCAGGATTTTTCCCTGCGGCAGCGGGCAGGAACCGCCCAGCCGCGTCTGCAGCTCGTCCCAGATTTTCTCGTCCGGCCACAGCGCCAGATCCTCGTGCGGGCGCGCATTGCAGATACAATCGCGACAGCGTCGGCGAACGCATCGAGAAGAGCGCAAAGCCGCGCTCGTGATGCGCGTAGATCAGTTCGGCGGCGGGGGGCGGCGAGTCGGAGAGGATGCCGAGCCACCCGAACGGATAGTCGCGCTCATACACGGTCAGGACGCCGGGCGGGATGCTCGGCCGGCAGACGCCGTGAAAGCCGTCGCAGCCGCCGATGAAGTCGCAGGAGAGCTCATGCTGGTCCCCGCGGTGGCGGAACCGGATGACCGGCGCATCGGTCGTTATTCCGTTGAGGCGCACATCGCTCACCTCGAACAGGATATCCTCGCCCTCTTCGATCAGCTTGGCGAGCAGATCCTTCACCACCTCCTTCTGCTCGTAGATCGTCACGCCCTTCCCGACCAGCGCCCGGAAATCGATGTGATGGAGCCGGCCGCGCGCGCTGAGATAGATCCCGTCGTGGAACATGCCCTGCTTGAGCAGGCGCGCTCCGGCGCCGATCTCGATCAGAAGATCGTTCGCCCATTGCTCGATCAGGCCGGCGCGGACGCGGTTCTCGATATAGGCGCGGCTGCGGTCTTCGAGCACGATCGACTGCACGCCGGCCCGGCGCAGCAGGAGCGACAACATGAGACCCGCGGGACCCGCTCCGACAATGCCGACCTGAGTGCGCATGTCCGATGCTCCGAATTGACCGCTCGACTATACGCCGCGCCCTGCGCCTGCAAAGACGCGCACGACGAGCCGCTTGGGGGTGGTCGGAGCCGTTTTCGGGGATCGGCGCGCGAGCGGCCGCGCTGCCCGCCCTAAGGAAAACCACGGGCGACAAGCGCCGAAGCCTGCCAGCGCAGCAGCAAATGACGGAAGAATGACGGAAATGCCGATTATTACTTCACTTTTAGCATCAAGGTGATTGACTTTACGCCGCTTATTCTTATGTTGGCGCGAGGTGGTTCGCCGTATGTTCGACCACCCCTCCCGAACATATCGTCCGCCGAGCCGGCGCAGTCGGGAGTTACTCGGCTTTTCCTGAGGTTCCATGCCTTTTTCTCAACTCGGTCTCTCCGACAAAGTTCTGGCGTCCGTCGCGTCCGCCGGATACACGAAACCCACTCCCATTCAAGAGCAGGCGATCCCGCAGGTGCTGTCGCACCGCGACGTGCTCGGCATTGCTCAGACCGGCACCGGCAAGACGGCTGCTTTCGTCCTGCCCATGCTGACCCTGCTGGAGAAGGGGCGCGCCCGCGCACGGATGCCGCGCACCCTGATCCTCGAACCGACGCGCGAACTCGCGGCGCAGGTTCAGGAGAGCTTCACGCGCTACGGCGTCAATCATCGGCTGAACGTCGCGCTCCTGATCGGCGGCGTGTCGTTCGACAACCAGGACGCCAAGCTGACCCGCGGCGTCGATGTGCTGATCGCCACGCCGGGCCGCCTGCTCGATCATACCGAACGGGGCGGGCTGCTGCTGACCGGCGTCGAGCTGCTCGTCATCGACGAAGCCGACCGCATGCTCGACATGGGCTTCATCCCGGACATCGAGCGCATCTGCAAGCTCGTGCCGTTCACCCGCCAGACGCTCTTCTTCACCGCCACCATGCCCCCGGAGATCCAGCGGATCACCAATCAGTTCCTGCACAATCCGGTGCGCGTTGAGGTGAGCCGTCCGGCGACCACGGTCGACGCGATCACCCAGAGCCTGGTCAAATGCGGGCGCGAGCCGCACGACAAGCGCGACACGCTGCGCCGCCTGATCCGCTCGGCGGAAGGATTGAAGAACGCGATCATCTTCTGCAATCGCAAGCGCGACGTGGCGACCCTCTACCGCTCGCTCTTGCGGCACGGCTTCTCCACCATCGCCCTGCATGGCGACATGGACCAGAGCGCGCGCACGGCCGCGCTCGACCAGTTCCGTAAAGGCGAAGTGGCGCTGCTCGTCGCCTCCGACGTCGCCGCACGCGGGCTCGATATTCCCGACGTCAGCCACATCTTCAATTTCGACGTGCCGCACCACCCCGACGATTACGTCCACCGGATCGGCCGAACCGGCCGCGCCGGACGCAGCGGAACCGCGATCACCATCGTTGCGCCTCCCGAGCAGAAGGCCGTGGCCGCGATCGAGAAGCTGATCGGTCAATCCATTCCCTGGACAGGCGAGCCCCCGCAGCTGCGGGAAGATGAGCCGGCCCGGCGCGAGCGGGTGTCGCACAAGGCGGCTCGGCATGAGCCGGTTTCGCACAAAGCCGCTCGGCACGAGCCGGTTTCGCACAAGGCGGCTCATCACGGGCCGGTCGGGGAAGAGGCTCCTGCGCAGGAAGAAGCGACTGGGCCGGTCAGGTTCGGCGCCTCGCGCGCGGGTCGCCGCGGCGGAAAGCCGTCCGGCTCGAGCGAGAAGCCCGGCAAGCCGGCGCCCGGCAATGTCATGCCGATCGAGGCCGCCCGCCGCCGTCAGCCGCCCGCGCCCGCCCACGAGCGCACGGAGGATGTGCAGACGCACCTTCCCGCCTTCCTGCTGCGCCCGTTCCGCGCAAAGGCCTGAGGGCCGTCGCAGGCCGAAGCTTTCAGCCACCGACGGATTTTCTATGCGCGTTCGCGCGTGAGGAGCACCGCACCCGCTGCGCGTCAGTTGGCGTGTTCGTCGCGCGCCGCGACCGGCGTGATCGCCACCGACTCCCCGCAGCCGCAGGCCGAGGTCTGGTTGGGGTTCGAGAAAACGAAGCCCGCCGAGAGCTTGTCGGCTTTGAAATCCATCTCGGTCCCGAGCAGGAACATGATCGCCTTCTGATCGATCAGGAGGCGCACGCCCTTGTCCTCCACGATCTCGTCGTGGGGCTGCACGGCGGCGGCATATTCCATCGTATAGGACATGCCGGCGCAGCCGCCGTTCTTCACGCCGATGCGCACGCCGACAAGCGGCCGGTCGGTCCGCGTCAAGACGTCCCTGATCCGGCTCGCGGCCGCATCGGTCAACCGCATGACCTGGGGCCTCGGTCGCGGATTGGCCATGTCTTTCCTCCACTCATCCGGCCGGCGCCGGCAACGAAACCAAGTTATTGCGATATGTAAGGACTCAAGGCGCGCGCCCCAAGGCGGCTACCACATGTTGAGGACCACCCGCGCTTCGTCCGACATCCGGCTCGGGTCCCAAGGCGGATCCCAGACGATCTGCACGTGAACGGGGCCGACGCCGGCGACGCCCGACACCGCGTTCTCCACCATGATCGGCAGTTCCTGCGCCGAGGGGCAGTTCGGCGTGGTCAGCGTCATGTCGATATCGATCTTGCGGTCGTCGCCGATCTCGATCCGGTAGATCAGTCCAAGCTCGTAGATGTCGGCCGGAATTTCCGGGTCATAGACCGTCTTGATGGCGCCGACGATGTCGTCGGTCAGGCGCGTGATCTCGTCCGCGGTCATCGCGGCCGTTTCGCTCGACCCGGACGAGGAGCTCCCGTTCTCGATGGCGCCGCCGGCTGCGGTCGGCTCGGCGTCGCGTTGGGAATCGTACGCGTTCTCGTTCATGCAAAGAACTCCTGAGCCTTGATCAGCGCTTCGGCCAGGCTGTCCACCTCTGCCCGCGTGTTGTAAAGCCCGAATGAGGCGCGGCAGGTGGCGGTCACGCCGAACCGGGCGAGCAAAGGCATCACGCAATGGGTGCCGGCGCGGATGGCCACCCCGGAGCGGTCGATGATCGTCGCCACGTCGTGCGGATGCGCGCCCTTCATCTCGAACGAGATGATCGCGCCCTTGTCCCGCGCCGTCCCGAACATGCGCAGCGAATTGATCTCGCGCAGCCGGTCATGCGCATAGGACAGGACCGATTGCTCGTGCGCGCGAATGCGCGTCTTGCCGATCGAGTTGATGTAGTCGAGCGCGGCGGCAAGCCCGATCGCCTGCACGATCGCCGGCGTGCCCGCCTCGAACCGGTGGGGCGGGTCGCCGTAGGTGACCCGGTCCTCGAACACGTCGCGGATCATCTCGCCGCCGCCGTTGAACGGCGGCATCGCCGCGAGATGCGCATATTTGCCGTACAGGACGCCGATGCCGGTCGGGCCATAGAGCTTGTGGCCGGTGCAGACATAGAAGTCGCAGTCGATGTCCTGCACGTCGATATCGAGATGCACCGCGCCCTGCGCCCCGTCGACCAGCACCGGAATGCCGCGCGCATGCGCGATCCGCACCACGTCCTTGACCGGCACGATCGTGCCCAGCCCGTTCGACATCTGGGTGATCGCCACCATCCGCGTGCGGTCGGTCAGGAGCTTCTCGAACTCGTCGAGGAGGAAATTGCCCTCGTCGTCGATCGGCGCCCACTTGATCACCGCCCCCTGCCGCTCGCGCAGGAAATGCCATGGCACGATGTTGGAGTGGTGCTCCATGATCGAGAGCACGATCTCGTCGCCGGCCTTGATGCGCTCGCGCCCGAACGTGTAGGCGACGAGATTGATCGCCTCGGTCGCGTTGCGCGTGAAGACGATCTCCTCCGGGCGCGCGGCGTTGAGGAAGGCGCGCACCGTCTCGCGCGCGCCTTCATAGGCCTCGGTCGCGGCATTGGCGAGGTAGTGCAGCCCGCGATGGACGTTGGCGTATTCCGTCGTATAGGCGCGCTCGACGCGGTCGAGCATGGCGCGCGGCTTTTGCGCCGACGCGGCGTTGTCGAGATAGACGAGCGGCTTGCCGTAGATGCGCAGCGACAGCGCGGGAAAGTCCGCGCGAATGCGGTCCACGTCATAGGCGCCGTTCGTCACTGCCGGATGCATGATGGGCTGTCTCACCCCCTCGCCTCGAGCCAGCGCAGCACCGCCGCGCTCAGCGCTTCCCGCACGCCTTCATGCGTGACCAGATCGATCGCCTCGCCGACAAACGACTGGATGAGCAGCGCCTCCGCCTGCGCCGCGGGAATGCCGCGCGCCATCAGATAGAATTTCAGGTCCTCGTCGATCGAGCCCGAGGTCGCGCCGTGGCCGCACTGCACGTCGTCGGCGAAGATCTCGAGCTCCGGCTTGTTGTCCGCCTCGGCGTCCGGCGACAGCATCAGGGCGTTCGAGAGCATGCGCGCGTCGGTCTTCTGCGCGTCGGGGCGCACGATGATCTTGCCCTGGAACACGCTGCGGCTCTGGCCGTCGAGCACCGATTTGATGACTTCCCGGCTGCGGCAGCCGCCGACCGCGTGATCGACCACCATCGTCGTATCGGCATGCTGGCGGGCGCTCAGCAGGGTCGCCCCGCAGAGGCCGAGTGCGGTATCCGCACCGTTGCAGCGAACGAAGAGCTGGTTGCGCACCACCGCACCGCCGGTCGTGAACGCGAAATCGCGGAAATCGACGGCGCGGCCGAGCGCCGCCGTGAGCGTCGCAATGTGGAGCGCGCTGCGCCCCTGCGTGCCGACCATGACCCGCTCCACCTTCGCGGCGTCGCCGACGACGAGGTCGAGTGCGGTGTTGACCTGGTAGTCGGCGTTGTCGGGGCCCTCGTGGCTCTCGATCAGCGTCAGGGTCGCCCCCGCGCCGACCGTCACAAGCGAGCGGACGAACACCGCCGCCGGCTCTCCCACGAAAGCGAAGACGAGATGGATCGGCCGCGCGATGGCGGCGCCCGGCGCGACGTCGATCACCGCTCCATCGGCCATGAAGGCGGTGTTAAGCGCATAGCCGACATCGTTCTCGGCCGAGCTTGCTGCGCCAAGCCGGGCGGATACGCCCGCATCGCCGCGCGCAAGCGCCTCGCCGAGCGTTGAAATCGTCAGCCCGGGCTCGATCGCGGCGAGGTCGGAGAGGTCCGGGGCAAACGCGCCATTCACGAACACGAGGCGGCGCGCTTCGATCCCCGCCAGCAGGACGCCTGCATTGCGGGCGCGCTCCCTTACGGCGCGATCGGGCGACTGCGCGAGCGGCTTCGCCTCGCGCAACAGCGTGCGCAGGTCGGTGTATTTCCACTCCTCGATCCGGCGATGCGGGAGGCCGTTCGCCTCGAACCGGCGGAACGCCGCTTCGCGCAGGCCTGTCGGCCCCGGCAGGCGCGCTTTCGCGCTCGCCCATTCGGCGGCGATCCGCTGCTCCGCTTCGGTTCTCAGCAAGCTCACCTGCGCCATGGAGTTCTCACGCCGCCTCTTCCTGGTAGTCGGCATAGCCGCGTGCTTCGAGCTCGAGCGCGAGTTCCTTGCCGCCGGTGCGCACGATGCGGCCGCGCGACAGGACATGCACAACGTCGGGCACGATATGTTCGAGGAGGCGCTGATAGTGCGTGATCACGATCATCGCGCGCTCCGGCGAGCGCAGGCGATTGACGCCCTCAGCCACGATCTTGAGCGCGTCGATGTCGAGGCCGGAGTCGGTCTCGTCGAGCACCGCGAGCTTCGGTTCGAGCAGCGCCATCTGAAGAATCTCGTTACGCTTCTTCTCGCCGCCGGAAAAGCCGACATTGACCGGACGACGCAGCATGTCCTGGTCGATCGAAAGCTTGGCCGCCGCGTCGCGCACGCGCTTCATGAATTCCGGCGTCGACAGTTCGTCCTCGCCGCGCTTCTTGCGCTGCGCGTTCATCGCCGTGCGCAGGAAGGTCATGGTGGCGACGCCGGGAATCTCGATCGGATACTGGAAGGCCAGGAACACGCCTTTGGCCGCGCGCTCGTCGACATCCATCGCGAGCAGGTCCTCGCCATCGAGCAGCACCTCGCCGCCGGTCACGTCATAGTCGGCCTTGCCGGCGAGCACATGGGCGAGCGTCGACTTGCCCGAGCCGTTCGGGCCCATGATCGCGTGCACCTCGCCCTTGTTCACGACAAGGTCGAGTCCGTTGAGAATTTGCCGGTCGCCGACGGTGACCTGGAGGTTCTTGATTTCGAGCAAAGTCATGTCGAACGTCTATCCTTTTCCGACCTCGTCCCGACGAGCGCCGCAAGGCGCTCTCTTCCGTCGAGGTGGCCGCCATGCGGCCTCCTCAGGATGAGGGTGATTATCCAACGCTGCCTTCGAGCGAGATCGAGATCAGCTTCTGCGCCTCGACCGCGAACTCCATCGGCAGGTGCTGCAGCACGTCCTTGACGAAGCCGTTGACCACGAGCGCGGTCGCCTCTTCCGCCGACATGCCCCGCTGCTGGCAGTAGAACAGCATCTCCTCGGAGATTTTCGAGGTGGTCGCCTCGTGCTCGAACAGCGCGGAGGAGTTCTTCGCCTCGATATAGGGCACCGTATGGGCGCCGCACTTGTTCGCCGATCAGAAGCGAGTCGCAGTTGGTGAAGTTGCGCGCGTTGGTCGCGCGGCGGTGCGCCGAGACGAGCCCGCGATAGGTGTTGTTCGAGCGCCCCGCGGCGATGCCCTTGGAGATGATCCGGCTGGTCGTGTTCTTGCCGAGATGGATCATCTTGGTGCCGGAGTCGACCTGCTGGCGGCCGTTCGAAATCGCGATCGAGTAGAACTCGCCGCGCGAATTGTCGCCGCGCAGGATGCAGCTCGGATATTTCCAGGTGATCGCGGAGCCCGTCTCGACCTGCGTCCAGGAGATCTTCGAGCGCGGCCCGCGGCAGTCGCCGCGCTTGGTGACGAAGTTGAAGATGCCGCCGCGTGCCTTCCGCGTCGCCGGGATACCAGTTCTGCACCGTCGAATACTTGATCTCGGCATCGTCGAGCGCGATCAGCTCGACCACGGCGGCGTGCAGCTGGTTCTCGTCGCGGCGCGGCGCGGTGCAGCCTTCGAGATAGCTGACGTAGGAGCCCTTGTCGGCGATGATCAGCGTGCGCTCGAACTGCCCGGTGTTGCGCTCGTTGATGCGGAAATAGGTCGACAGCTCCATCGGGCAGCGCACGCCCGGCGGCACATAGACGAACGAGCCGTCGGAAAACACCGCCGAGTTGAGCGTGGCGAAGAAGTTGTCAGAGACCGGCACGACCGTGCCGAGATACTGCCGCACGAGTTCGGGATGCTCGCGCAGCGCCTCCGAGATCGGCATGAAGATCACGCCGGCCTTCTTCAGCTCTTCCTTGAAGGTGGTCGCGACGGACACGGAGTCGAACACCGCGTCGACCGCCACCCGGCTGCTGCCCTCCGGGCGCTGCACGCCCGCGAGGATCTCCCGCTCGCGCAGCGGGATGCCGAGCTTCTCGTAGGTGCGGAGAATCTCGGGATCGACCTCGTCGAGCGACTTCGGCGCGACGAACGCCTTGGGGGCCGAGTAGTAGTAGATGTCCTGGTAATTGATCGGACCGTAGTCGACCTTCGCCCACAGCGGCTCGTCCATGGTGAGCCAGCGGCGATAGGCTTCAAGCCGCCACTCGAGCATCCATGGGGGCTCGTCCTTCTTCTCCGAGATGAAGCGGACGGTGTCTTCGGACAGGCCTTTGGGGGCCTTTTCGGACTCGATATCGGTTTCGAAGCCGTACTTGTACTGGTCGACGTCGATGCTGCGAACCTGCTCGACAGTCTCATTCACGGCCGGCATGTCATTCCCTCCGCTGCGGTTTCAAGGACCGCGGGTTGGATGTTGGCCTATGGTCTTCGTCGCGAACCGGCTGGTCACCTTTAGGTTGCGGACGCACGGGAAACGGTTGTGCGGGAGTCACGCCGCGACTCCCCGCCTTCCCTTAGATAGTCCAGCCACGAGGTTCCTCCAAGCGTTTATGAAAACTTCGATGTCGCGGTCGGTGCTCGCGGTCCCGAGACTGACCCGCACGGCGCCGACCGCGAGCCCGGCCGGAACCTGCATGGCGGCGAGCACGGGCGAGCCCGCGACCTTGCCCGAGGAGCAGGCGGAGCCCGAGGAAACGGCGACCCCGGCGAGGTCGAGCGCAATCAGCGCGGTCTCCGCCTTGATCCCGGGGACGGCGAACATCGTGGTGTTCGGAAGCCGTTCCGCGTCGACGCCGAAGACCACGGCGTCAGGGGACACGTCCCGCAGCATGGTTTCCAGACGGTCACGCAGTACGGCCAAATGCTGCGCGGTCGCCACGAGGGCCTTGGCGGCCGCCTCCGCCGCCGCGCCGAACCCGGCGATGCCGATCACGTTCTCGGTCCCTCCGCGGCTGCCGCGTTCCTGGCCGCCGCCCTTGAACAAGGGATCGCCGATATGCACCGTCTCGGCTCGCTTCACCAATGCGCCGACGCCTTTGGGGCCGCCCAGCTTGTGGGCGGAGATCGCGACAAGATCGGCCCGAAGCGCCTTGAGGTCACAATCGATCTTTCCGGCGCTCTGGACGGCGTCGACATGCAGGAGCCCGCCCGCGTCGTGAACAATGTCGGCCGCGGCCGCAATCGGCTGGATGACGCCGGTCTCGTTGTTGGCGTGCATCAGCGCGACCAGCGGGCGGACCCCTTCCCCCGCTGCGCGCAGCGCCTCCAGACGAGCCCGCAGCCCGGCAAGGTCGATCGCGCCGTCGATCGAGACCGGCAGTTCTTCAATGGTTGCGGGGGCAAAGCGGCCGCCGGCGCGCACCGAAGGGTGCTCGATCGCCGAGATCAGGAGGCGATCCCGCGGCGCCTTGTCGGGGCCCGAACCGAGCGCGGGCGAGAGCGCAAGCGCATTGGCTTCGGTTCCGCCTGATGTGAAGATCACATTGCGCGCGTCGGCTGCAAGCAAGCGTGCGACCTGTTCGCGCGCCTGCTCGACGAGGAAGCGCGCCGCGCGCCCCTCCGCATGCACCGAGGAGGGGTTTCCGACGCAATCGAACGCCGCCGCCATGGCGGTGCGCGCCTCGGGCCGGAGCGGCGCGGTGGCGTTCCAGTCGAGATAGACCCGTTCGCTCATATTGCGCCGACCTCGCGTGTCGCCGGGCGCGCGACGACTGTGATCAAACCTTCGCCCATCGACGGCGTTTTCTCAAGGTCGCGCCGCCTCGATTCCCGGAAAACGCCTGCGCACTCACGAAAACCTTGCTTTTCGCCCTGTGGATCATGGTACACAAATCGCCGCGCCAAGGGCAGTCCACGCGCAGCCTCGATCCGCCGGACAATTCCGGAAATCGCAAGGGTATAGAGGCACCTAGGCGCGCACTGCTGGGCCCGTCAAGGGCGCCGACACTAATGCCGCAGCGCCGCTGCCATCGAAGAGGTCATGAGACCATGCCCGAGGTCATTTTCAATGGGTCTGCAGGCCGGATCGAGGGGCGCTATCATCCCGCGCGCGTGAAGAACGCGCCGATCGCCATCGTGCTGCACCCGCATTCGCAGTTCGGCGGGACGATGAACCATCAGATCGTCTACCAGCTCTACTACGCCTTCGCCCATCGCAATTTCGCGGTGCTCCGGTTCAATTTCCGCGGAGTGGGGCGCAGCCAGGGCTCGTTCGATCACGGCCAGGGCGAGCTGTCGGACGCCGCGTCCGCGCTCGACTGGGCGCAGTCGATCAATCCGGAGGCGCGCAGCTGCTGGATCGCGGGTTTCTCCTTCGGCGCCTGGATCGGCATGCAGCTCCTGATGCGGCGGCCCGAGATCGAAGGCTTCATCTCGATCGCGCCTCCCGGCCAATCTCTACGACTTCTCCTTCCTCGCCCCCTGCCCGTCCTCCGGGCTGATCGTGCATGGCGAGAAGGACGCCGTCGTCCCCTACAAGGATGTCGCCGGCCTCGTCGAGAAGCTGAAGACGCAGAAGGGCATCATCATCGAGCAGAAGGTGATCCCGGGCGCCAACCATTTCTTCGATGCGCGCATCGAGCCGCTGATGACGGCGATCAGCTCCTATCTCGACCGCCGGCTCGCCACCGTCGCGACGCGCCCCGAGCCGCGCGGGCGCCGGACCGGCTAGCCGCGATCCGCGCCGACGAGAACCCCGCCCGTCATCGGCCGTGACACGCCCGTCGTGGTCGGAAACGTGATCGGCAGCCCCTTCAGCGTGCGCACCGCGAGGTAGGCGAAGGCCTGCGCTTCGAGGGCGTCGGCCGACCAGCCGAGCGCGTCCGCGGTTTCGACGCGCGCGGGCGCTACCGCTTCGCCCAGCATGCGGAGTATGGTGCGGTTGCGCGCCCCGCCGCCGGCGACGATCCAGCACGCCGGCGTGTTCGGCAGATGCGGCAGGATCGCCGCGATCGAGCGTGCGGTGAGCGCGGCCAGCGTCGCCGCGCCGTCCTCGAGCGAGAGCTCCGGCAGAGCGATCGATGCAAGCGCGAAGTCGTTGCGGTCGAGCGATTTCGGCAATGGCGCAGCAAAGAAGGGATGCGCGAGCGCACGCGCCAGGAACGCCTCGTCCGCTGTTCCACGCGCCGCAATCATGCCGCCGTCGTCGAACGCCGGTCCGCCGCGCGCGCGCAGAAAATCGTCGATCAACGCATTGCCGGGACCCGTGTCGCAGGCGAGCGGCGCGGCCCCGTCCGCGAGATAGGTGATATTGGCGACGCCGCCGATATTGACGACGACAATCGGCCGCGGCCGATCGGTCGTGGCGGCGAGGGCGTGATGGTAGATCGGGACGAACGGCGCCCCCTGCCCGCCGGAGGCGACGTCGGCGGCGCGAAAATCGTAGACGACCGGGATTGCGAGCCGCGCAGCGAGCGCGCGGCCATCGCCGATCTGCACGGTCAGGCCTTGCGCCGGCCGATGCAGCACCGTCTGGCCATGGAAGCCGACCACGTCGATGTCGCGCGCCGCAAGCGCATGCGCGGACAGAAACGCCGCGACCGCCTCGGCATGCGCATCCGTCACGAGCCGCTCGGCGTCGGCGAGAACGCCCGGACGCGCGCGCCGGTCGGCGAGCGTTTCGGCCGCCCGCAGCGCGTCGCGCAAGAGCGCGCGCTCGGCTTGCGTATAAGCCCGATAGCCGGTCGGCCCCAAGGCATGCAGGCGCTCGCCGTCGGTGTCGACGAGGGCGATGTCGACGCCATCAAGGGACGTGCCGCTCATCAGGCCGATCGCGCGCAAGACCGCCACCACTTGCCCTCCCGATAGGAAATCGATGCCGGACCTGATACACGACAGGTCAGTCCAGAGCGAGATTTCCGCGACGTTGAGGGTTGAAGAAGGTTCCGTTCGGCCCCGCGCAAGCGGGGACCCAGCATGGCGAACGAAGGCTGGAATCCCGCTTACGCGCGAATGAACGGGAGGCGGATCGACCCGAGCGGAATTGCTCTGGCGCGAGGAAGGAGCGAAGAAGCGCGCGATGAGCACCTACAAGTCCGAATTCCTCCAGGTTCTGGAGAGCCGCGGCTTCATCCACCAGGTATCCGAGCCGGAGGCGCTCGACCGGCTCGCCGCGTCCGGCCCCATCACCGCCTATATCGGCTTCGACTGCACCGCGCCGTCGCTCCATGTCGGCTCGCTCCTGCCGATCATGATGCTGTACTGGCTGCAGCAGACCGGACACCGGCCGATCGCGCTGATGGGCGGCGGAACGACCCGCGTCGGCGATCCGTCCGGCAAGGACGAAAGCCGGCGGCTGCTCACCGAAGCCGCGATCGAGGACAATCTCCGCGGCATACGCGCGGTGTTCACCAAGTTCCTGACCTTCGGCGACGGCGCAAAGGACGCCGTCATGGCGAACAACGCCGATTGGCTGAACACGCTCAACTACATCGATTTCCTGCGCGACGTCGGCCGGCATTTCTCGGTCAACCGCATGCTCTCCTTCGACTCGGTGAAGCTGCGGCTCGAGCGCCAGCACGAATTGTCGTTCCTCGAATTCAACTACATGGTGCTGCAGGCCTACGACTTCGCCGAACTCCATAAGCGATACGGCTGCGTGCTGCAGATGGGCGGTTCCGACCAGTGGGGAAACATCGTCAACGGCATCGATCTCGGCCGCCGGCTGCTGAGCGCGCAGCTCTTCGCGCTCACCTCCCCGCTGCTCACGACCGCGTCCGGCGCCAAGATGGGCAAGACCGCGGCGGGCGCCGTTTGGCTCGATGCCGGCCTGCTGAGTCCCTACGCGTATTGGCAGTACTGGCGCAACACCGAGGACGGCGACGTCGTGCGCTTCCTCAAGCTGTTCACGGTGCTGCCGCTCGATGAGATCGGCCGGCTCTCCTTGCTCAAGGGCGAGGAGATCAACGAAGCAAAGAAAGTGCTCGCAACGGAGGCGACCGCGCTCGTGCATGGCCGCGCCGCCGCGGAGGAGGCCGCCGAGACGGCCCGCAAGACCTTCGAGGAAGGCGCGCTCGCCGAAACCCTGCCGACGGTCGAGATTCCGCGGGCCGAGATCGAGGCCGGCTTTGGCGTGCTCGCGGCGAATGTTCGCGCCGGCCTCGTGTCATCGAACGGCGAGGCGCGCCGCCAGATCAAGGCGGGCGGCCTGCGCGTCAACGACGAGACGGTGACCGACGAAAAGCGAGTGCTCACGACCGCCGATCTCTCCGCCGAAGGCGTGATCAAGCTGTCGCTCGGCCGAAAGAAGCACGTCCTGCTGCGGGCGGTTTAAACCGTTATCCAGCGAAGTGGGAACCGGTTCGCCGTACCGGGTTGGAATTCGGCCTTGCTCGGCCCGCCCGCACCGTCACTGAACCCCGGGCCGGTTCTCTCCATATGGCTCTTGCGTCACATTGCTCGGGAATTCGAGGAATTTCCGGAACACGCCGGGCGCAAGCGCCGAAATCGGATTGACGCGCAGGACCGGCTTGCCCGGCGTTCCAACCACCTCATAGGTCAGGCCGACCAGGCCTTCATTGCTGCCGCCGCTGAGGAGCGGTCCGACGATCGGAATTTGGCCGAATGCATTGTTGAGGCCGTATAGCGGAACGAAGGTGCCGCGCATGCGCACCTCATTGGCGGCGTAGTCGATCACGCCCCCGATCGTCGCCCCGATGACGGGACCGCGCACTACGCCCTCGCGGATGGTGAGCCGGCCGGTGGAGCGCGCAAAGTCGACGCGCATGAGCGTGAAATCGACGCTCGCGATTGGCCTGGCCCGGCGCGCCCGCGGCGACCCGCTCGAGCGACGGCTCGCCGCGCACGCTGAAATTCTGGACATTGAGCTGCCCGTCGCGCGGGGTCGAGTTGGGGTTGGGCGGCTCCATCGCGACCCACATCTGCCCGCCATACATGCGCGCATAGGTGTCGGTGAAGCGGAACAGCGCGCCCGCGTCCTTCGTCTCGAAAAACAGCACCTGGCCGGCGCCGCCGTCGGCGCGCGCGCGCAGATCGCCGGCCAGCGGCGTGTCGGCGCCGATCTTCGACCCGAGCGAGAAAGCCTCGAACCGCCCGCCCCGATGCAGGAGCTTCAACTCCACCGCGCGGAGCGCCTCCCCGTTGAACCCGGCCAGCGCTCCGACTTTGAGGTCGAGCTCGAAATCGGCCATCGCCTGGCGCTGCTTGGTCTCGGCGCTCGATCCGCCCATGACCGATTTGATGAAGGCGCGGCCGTCGAACACATCCCCGCGGATGGTCACTTTGAGCGGCCCCTCGATGCCGCGCTCGGCCTTGAGATTGGTCTTGTCGCCCTCCGACAGAGCGAAGAGCGGGAAGGACGCCGCGACGAGCTCGCCATTGTTGATCTCGGCGGCGCCTTTAACCGCCGCGCCCGATCCCTCGATCGCCACCTCGTCGAAACGCGCCGTCTCGTCCTTGCCGGCATAGTTGAAGGAGGCGCGCGCCGGTTTCCCCGCAGCCTTGACCCAGCCCGGCAGCAGATTGTCGATCTTGGCCTGCGTCAGATCGAGCTCGACATTGAGCCGGTTCTCGCGCGCGGCGGACGAGCCCAGTTTTCCCGCGAGCTTGATCGGAACGGGCCCAGCGACGCCGCCCTTGGAGTCGTAACCGAAGCGGTTGCGCGCGGCGTCGTCGAACACCGCCTGCAGCCGCACCTCCGCATCTGGATCGTCCCGCGCCCTGCGGTACTCGACCACGGCCGGGGTCCCGGCGATGCGAACGTCGCCTTTGAGTTGGTACGATTGCGCGTCCGCGGTGATGCGCAGGGTTTGCGCCTCGATCTTTTGCGACATCACGAAGCGCTCGACGGAGAAATTCGTCACGTCGGCGACGATATTGTATTTCAGCGAGCCCTTCGGCGGATTGGGGTCGACAAGCAGCATGACCGAGACTTGCGCACTCACGGTTCCGCGGCTCGTCGCGGGATCGAGCGGCGCACCGGAGGCTTCGCGCAGCCGGTCCATGGCGAGCAGTTCGGCGGCCGCGGGCACGGGACCGTCGACGCGCACCTGCACGCGTGCGGGCGGCGCCTTGCCGTGCGAATCGGGCACCTCGAACAGGCCATTGGTCAGCGTCAGCCGGCGTCCCGACGGAAGCTCGACGAAGCCGCGGCCGAGCGCGACGGTCGCGTTCCGGCCGCGCACGCGCATCACGAGGTCGCTGTCGCGAACCGGCGGCAGGCCCTCGGCGAGGCGCATGACGGCGCCGTTCGCCGCCAGGTCGATCGAGAGACCATCGTCCGGAACCGGCGGACCGCCGTCCTTGAGGGTCGACAGCGGCGCGTTGGTCGCGACTCTCGATCCGCTCCACCGCGCCGTCAGACATGTTCTCCATCACCCAGGCGCGCACCTTCGGATTGATGAAAGGCGGCCATATCCGTTTGAAGGAATTGCTAGACATGTCGCGGGCGGCCATGCCGATCACGAGGCGCGGGTCGGACGTGGCGAGGTCGACAAAGCCGGACATCGCGACATTCACGTCCATGCCGGCGGCTTCGGCATACTGAATATCGATGCGGTGCTTGACCGGATCGAATCGCCCCTGCGCCAGGATTCGGTTGAGCAGCAGCGTCTTCCCGTCCGGCGTCTTGGGCGAGATCACCACGCTGCCGCCGCGCAAGCCAAGCGTCCAGGCGCCGCCGGTCTCCGACGGCGCCTCGGCATGGGCGATCAAGGTCATCCGCGTATTGCCGGAAACGAGTTGGAACGGCGAGATCACCGTTCCGCGCGCGGCGTCCCATTCGAGATTGGCTTCGAACCGTTCGATCGGAACACGGCTGCTCGCGTCGCCCACCTCTCCGACGACCCCCGGGCCGATCAGAATCCGGCCATTGGCGAATTGCGGCGTGCCGTCCGCCGCGATCTCCGCATGCAGGCTTGCCGAGAGCGGCACGTCCGCCTCGATCTGCCCTTCGCCGAGCCGCAAGGCCGTCAGCACATCGTAGACCGAGACCTTGCGCGCCTCGAGCCGGATCGCGCGCGACCCCTGCCCCGTCGGCTTGATCGCGCCGACGAGAACCCACGGGCGGCCCGCTTCCTGCGATCCGAGCGTCACCGAGAGTTCGCCCGGATGCGGCCGCGTGAGGCTCAGATGAATGTTCTCGAACCGCGACTGGCGGCCGTTGCGCAGATCGTCGACGACGAGATTGCCGCTCTTCAATCCCACTTCGGTGAGATCGCCGCCGTCGAGCCCCAGGGTGCTGAGACTGTCAATCCAGCCGAGCAAGGCCGCGAAGCTCGCCCCGGAATTGCCGACGGCGGGAGCCGGCGTCGGCGAAACATCCCCGGCCTTGATCGCCGGGGCGGCCGGCTCCGCCGAGGCGAGCACGGGCGAAACCGCGATCGGCCGTTTATCGGCCCCGGCGAATACCGTGATCTTGCCGTCCGTCTGCACCCGCAATGCGAGTTCTGCGCCGACGAGGTTGACGCTTTCCAACCGCGGGCGGCCGAGGAGCAGGCTGACCGTCGAGAATCCCGCTTCCGCTTTCGGCGCGCTCGCGACGATGGTCCCGTCATCGTCTCGCAGCACGATGTCGCGCATGCGGACCGCCATGCGGCTGTTCTCGTCGAGTTCGATGACGGTGCCGCCGATCTCGACCTGATAACGGCCGCCGAAATTTTCGGCGACGGCGGCGGCGAACCACGGCGTCAGCAGATTGAGCGAGATCGGTCCGCTGTTGAGGCGCCACCACAGCCCGGTCACGGCGACGGTGAGGACGAAAGCCGCTGCCCCGACGCCGATCGCGATCTTGCGAAACGCCGGCCGACGCGACCAGCGCCCGAGTCCTCGCCGCAGTCGCGGCGCGAGCCCGCTGCGCTCCAGCCGCTCAAGCAATCCATGGGTGAACCGGAGGACGGCATCGCAGATCGCGCACCACACGAGCGGAAGAAGGCGCGCGCGCCGGAAAAAGCGCGGCCCTGCGGTATTGCCAGCCCGATCCGGCGGCGCTCGGCTCACGTCGCCGCAGCGATACCGATCGAGACTCTCCTCAAGGCTGCGAAGCGCAGCGAGCCTCGGATTGAGATCCTTGTCCCCCATCCGCTGGACGACCCCGTTCCCTACCCGCTAAACCTTTGCGCAAATGGTGCGCAGGCGGCGAGGCGGCACTTCAAAGGTGGCGCGCACATGCCTGTTCCGCCAGCGACTTAGCCCCAGTTTCCGAATGGGGACAGAGACGCTGGGAAAGCGACGAAAGGAAGGCGCATGGCGGCAAAAGCGATCGAGGGCGGCCCGGCTCCCGACTTCCGGCTTCCGCGCGATGACGGCGGCGAGGCGTCGCTCGCCGATTTCGCCGGCAGAAAGCTGGTGCTCTTTTTCTACCCCAAGGCGGATACTCCCGGCTGCACGCGCGAAGCGCAGGCGTTTTCCGCGCTGAAGGCGGAGTTCGCCGCAGCCGGCGCCGACATACTCGGCGTCTCCGCCGATCCCGTGAAGAAGCAGAACGCCTTCAAGGCTAAGCATGGTCTGGCCATCCCGCTCGCCTCGGACGAAACCCACGCGATGCTCGAAGCCTACGGCGTATGGGGCGAGAAGTCGATGTATGGAAAGACCTATATGGGAATTGCGCGGGCGACCTTTCTGATCGGAGCGGATGGCCGCGTGGCGCGCATCTGGCCCAAGGTCAAGGTCGAAGGCCACGCGGCCGAGGTCCTCGCCGCAGCGAAAGCGCTCTGATTTCCACGACCGCGACGTCGCACCGAATTTCCGCGGGCAAGCGCAAGAGCGCGCGACCTCTGCGGGTTTGCGGAATGTTAACGACGTGCTGATTTCCTTGGCGCTCGGGCTCGCCCGCGAGTTGTCGCGCGGCTGAGCCAGGGAGCGTTGATGTCCTTTCGGCTTGAAATCGAGTGCGCCCACGACGAACGGGCGATCCCACCTCGCGGCAACCAGGAAAACGAGTGCGGCGATCGGCGCCGCGCGGAGCCCGACCGAGCGGGTGCAGGGCGGCCGCCGCGCAAGGCGGACATATCGGCGTCGTCACCGCGCGGAGCGGCAAGACGCTACATGCTCGCCTGCGCGGGACGTCAGGTGCGCTTCGGCCCGATCGCGTTCTGGACCGTCGTCGGCACGCTCGTGATCATGGCCGGCTGGTCGATCGTCAGCGCGACCTATTTCGCCTTTCATGACGAGGTCGTCACGCAACTGATCGTCCGTCAGGCCGATCTGCAGGTCGCCTATGAAGACCGCCTTGCGGAAATGCGCGCGCAGGTCGATCGGGTAACGACGCGCCAGCTCCTCGACAATGACCAGGTCGAGCAGACGCTCAACCAGGTACTTCGTCGACAATCCGTGCTGGAACAGCGCGCGAGCATACTCGGATCGCTTGGCGAGCCCGGCGTCACCGGCTCGACCAAGCCGGGCGCGCGCCAGTCGCCCGCCGCGGAGACCGCGAGCAAGCCCGCGCCGACCCGCGAGGCGGCGCCGAAACTGCCGGGCGACCGGCATATGCGGCGCGGCCGGCAGGCGGCGGCTCCCGAGGCGAGCCCGGAGGTCGACGGCAAGCTCGCCCGCCTGATGAGTTCGCTGGACCGGGTGGAGCAGCGACAGGCCGCCTCCCTCATTCAGATGGAGGAGAGCTACGAATCGAAGGCCCGCCGCATCCGCTCGCTCCTCGCCGAAGTCGGCCTGAGCTCTGGAAAAGGGGCGCAGGCGGGCACCGGAGGTCCCTACGTTCCGGTAAAGCCGCCGGCCAGCACCGACACGTTCGAGCGCCAGGTGCATCGCATCCAGATCGCCCGCGCGCAGCTCGACCGCTTGAACAAGACGCTGGTCGCGGTGCCGCTCCGCCGGCCCGTGTCGGGTGAGATCGACATGAGCTCGAACTTCGGCACGCGCATCGACCCGTTTGTCGGCCGTCCCGCCCTGCACACCGGTATCGATTTCCGCGGCGACATCGGCGAGGCGGTGCGCGCCACCGGAACCGGAACCGTGATCGGCGCGGGATGGAGCGGCGGCTACGGCAAGATGGTCGAAGTCGATCACGGGAACGGTCTGACCACCCGCTACGGCCATCTGTCGGAAATCGTTGTGCAGGTCGGCCAGACGGTGAAAATCGGCCAGGTGGTCGGCAGGATGGGCTCGACCGGACGCTCCACCGGCCCGCATCTGCATTACGAGACGCGGGTCGATGGCGAGGCCGTGGACCCCCAGCGCTTCCTGCGCGCCGGGCTCCGCCTGGGAACGCTGTAGCGATCCTACTGCAGGCTCAAGGCCACGAAGCGCAGATCCCCTTCGGCATTGGCGACGAGGAGCAGCGCCGATTTGCGGCCGTCCTTCTTGAGCTGATCGATCCGCTTCTGCAGGTCGGCGGCGGAGCCGACCGCTTCCTGGGCGACCTCGACGATCACGTCGCCGGCGTTGAGCCGTTTCTCGGCCGCGGCGGAGTTCGAATCGACGCCGGTGATCACGACGCCGTTGACGCCGTCCTTGATCTTGTAGCGACGCCGCAGCTCGTTGGTCAGATTGGCGAGGTTGAGGCCGAGCGTCTGCTGGACGACCGATTTCTCCTCGGGAGCCGCTCCTCCTCCGCCGCGCTTGTTGGCGGCCGCCGCGGCCTGCTTTTCGCCGTCCTCGAGACGACCGAGCCGCACGGTCTTGCGCTCCTCCTTGCCTTGGCGAAGGATGATGACCTCGACGTCCTTGCCGACCGGCGTGTCGGCCACGACGCGCGGCAGGTCGCGCATTTCCTTGATGTCCTTGGCGTCGAACCGGACGATCACGTCGCCGGTCTGGATCCCGGCCGGCTTCGCCGGACCCTTGTCGTCAACCCCGGCGACGAGCGCGCCGCGCGATGGTTTGACATTCATCGTCTCGGCAAGCTCGTCGGTCATCTGCTGGATGCGCACGCCGAGCCACCCGCGGCGCGTCTCGCCGAACTGGCGGAGCTGGTCGATGACCGGCATCGCCGTCTTCGACGGCACGGCGAAGCCGATGCCGATCGAGCCGCCCGAGGGCGAGATGATGGCCGTGTTCACCCCGACCACCTCTCCCTCGAGATTGAACAGCGGCCCGCCCGAATTGCCCCGGTTGATGGCGGCGTCGGTCTGGATGTAGTTGTCATACGGTCCGGAATTGATGTCGCGGTTGCGCGCGGACACGATGCCGGCGGTGACCGTGCCGCCGAGGCTGAAGGGATTGCCGATGGCGACCACCCATTCGCCGATTCGCAACTTGTCCGAATCCCCGAACTGCACCGCCTTGAGCGGCTTCTCGGGCTTCACGCGCAGAAGCGCGAGGTCGATCTTCTGGTCGCGCCCGATGATCTCGGCCTTCAGGCGGGTGCCGTCATTGAGAATGACATTCACCTCGTCGGCGTCGGCGATGACGTGATTGTTGGTCACGACGATGCCCGAAGCATCGATGATAAATCCCGACCCGAGCGAGTTGACGCGCCGCGGCCCGCGTTCGCGCTGATTGTCGCCCTGTCCGGGCCCCTGCCCCGGGCCTTGCTGGCCACGGCGGTTCTTGAAGAATTCCTCGAAAAACTCCTCGAACGGCGAGCCGGGCGGAAGCTGCGGCATGTTCGCCTGCGCTTCGACCTTCTGCGAAGTCGAGATGTTGACGACCGCGTCCATCACCTTGTCGGCGATGTCGGCGATTCCATCCGGCCCGCGCGCCGGCGCTTGACCGGCTGCGCCGAACAGGGCGAGGACGACCACCAGCGCTGCGGCGACCGGGCGACGGAAGCTGTAAGAACGATCACGTGAAAGGCCGGTCATGACCTGACGATCTCCTCAGAGGGAAAAGCACGGGCTTGAGTGCACCGGTTCTGCGCGGCGGCAGCACATACACCCGGTCTGCTGCGCCTTATGTAGGAACGCGGCGTAAGCACGGAATGGGGCGGAATAGCGACTCCAAATCTCCCGCGCCGTCACATACTTGCCAGCTATGCGGCCTGGCCGGAACTTCCGCAATTCACAACCGCGATGGGAGCGGCCGTATGCAACCGGCTGTGGCTGCCTCGTCTATTGCCGCACTCTTGCGATTGCGTCAATTCGCCCGCTCCTTGTAGGCCTCGGCCGCAAGCCAGGCGGCGAAAGCCGGGCCGATCGCCTGCCCGCTGACGAGCCCGTCCCGCCAATCCGCCCGCGCGGGCCGCACGACCAGCATCCATCCGGCGCCGAACGCGTCCTCGCTCAGAAGCCCGGGCTCGCGAATCAACCGTTCATTGTGCGCGAGCACGACGCCGTCGAAGGCCGCCCGCGCCGAGCCGACCCATTTGCCGCCTTCGACCACCGCGAAGGAGCGCTCCTTCTCGAATTCACGCCCGATGCGTTTCGGGGTGAACACCAGCACCTCGCCCATCAGCGCGGCCGCCCACGGCGTGAACCCGGCGCGCACCGTCCCGTCGGCAAGCGGCTCGTACCAGATCTGGTTGATGACGTCGTAGAACAGATGGTCAGGATAGTCGGCCGCGTCCATCCTCGCCCATCCCGCTTCGCCGGCCCATGCGCTTAGTAGGTCAGAACCCGGCATTCCCCCTCCATGATGTCCTGAATCATGGCGGCGGCCCCCATCATGCCGCGGCACTCCGGGATCAGATCGTTCTCGTCCAGGTCGAACAGCTCCAGATTCGCCGGGCACGCCCAGAAGCGCGCGCCATGCTCATGCGCCTCCTTGATCCAGTCATAGACCGTCTTGGGATCGCCCGGCTTGATGAAGAGCTTGTCGGCCACGCCTCTGTGCATCAGCGTTCCGGCCGCGGCGGTGCACAGCACGTCGACCTCGTAGTCCATCGCGGCCGCCACCGCCGCGTGATAGAACGGCGCGCCGAGTTCGGTGACATTGCGCGGGTCGGTGTTCATCAGCACGATCAGGAGCCGCCGCGACACGGCGCGCGCCGCCTCCGCATCCGCTTCGATCGCAAGCGTTGTTCCAGCCGCATCGGTCATGGCGTGACTTCCTCGATCTTCAATTGTCGTCCGCGGCGGTCGAAGAAGTGGCCTTCGTTGAGCACCAGCCGATCCTCCGTCGAGCCGCGCCTCGAGCGCGCGCAATTGCAGCCGCGCGGTCGGATTGTCGAGCGGCCCGCCCGCCGGTCGCCGCGGCCGGGAAGAACGCCGCGCCGTCCCAGTCGGCGCCGGCGCCGGCGAACATCAGCACGATGTCGTCCCAGTCGATCTCGTCGCCGATCACGTTGAAGTAGGTCGAGCAGAGCGGCGTCACGCTGCGTCTCGCCGATCTCGACCAGCACCACGAGCGCCGTGAACGCGCCGGCTTCGGCGAACTGCGCTCGGGAGCCAGCGCTCGAAATGTCGCTCCGGGCGTCTGCTCAGAAATCGACAAGCGGCGTCTCCGGTATGTAGTGCTCGAACAGCGCCCAGAACGGCTTCGCGTGCGTCTCGGCGTACCAGGCCTCGAAGGCGGCGCAGCGCCGTGCGGCACATCGGCCGGGCTCGCCGGCCGATCCGCATCCGATGACGGCGCAAGGACAGACAGCCTCGGCCACCGGCGCAAAGCGCGCGACCACCGCGGCGCGCGCCTCGCTGTCGCTCGTCCAGCCGAGCTCGGGCGCGCAGCGCCGCGCGTCGCATGCGCGACCGCCGCGTCCTCGCCTTCGACGCCGGCGACCGCCTCGGCGATCGCGCGCATCAGGTTCAGCCGCCGGAAGGCGAAGGCGCGCTCCTGTTCGAGCGCGGCGATGCGCGCGGCCGCCTCGCGGCGGAACGCCGCCTCGGCGGCTCGGCGTCGTGCGCGGCGGCTTGCAGCGTCGTCGAGGAAGGCAGGCGGCGGTCATCGCGGCGCTCCGCGATGGTGGCGGAAGAGAGTGGGAGTCGAACCCACCAAGGACCGTCTCACGGCCCCTCCCGGATTTGAAGTCCGGACGCCCCACCGGGGACGCTTCTCCTCCAGTTGCTCGTCGCGGTCGCGGCGCTGTCCGCGCGGCGCGGCGGAACAGGTCGAGCCGGTGCCGGTTGATGCGGCGCAGGTCGCCGCGGCGCAGCGTGACGCCGTGGCGGTCGAAGAACTCCAGGATCTGGATCGCGACCTTGCGGCCGTTGTCGAGCCGGTCGCGGAACTGCGCGGCGGTGAACTGGCCGTGCGGCGGCGTGCGCGGCGAGGTCGACGACGATCTCGACCATCTCGCCGACCGCGTCGCGCAGGAAGAAGTGGTCGTGCGCGACCTCGTCGACCTCGCCGCATGCGGCCGAGCAGCTTGCAGCAGCCGCCGCACCTCGGCCTCCGGCACGTCGAGGATCGCCGGCGATGTCGCGCACGCGCGGCGGGCGGAAGCGCTCGCGCGCCGCCGAGCAGCGGGCGCGACCCGCTCCCAGAGCGCTCTCGTCCTCCGGCGGTCAGGCGCACCTCGTGGCCCGGCAGCCGCACCCAGGCGCCGTCGAGCGCGATCTCGCCTGGCGCGCGCCAGGCCCTGCAGCAGCGGCGACGAAGGCGGGCGCCGGCAGCCGCGGCTCGAGCTGCAGCGCGCAGCCGCTCCAGGCCGATGCCGGGCAGGTCGGGGTTCTCGGCGTGGAAGGCGGCGAGCGTCGGCGAGCAGCGCCGCGCTTCAGGCGCATCCAGCCGGCGGCGCGCGAGCGCCGCGAGCGCGCGCCGCGGCCGCGATGCGGACCAGCCGACAGCGCTGCGGCGATCGCGATCGGTCGCCTCGGCGGCCGAGCGCGCGGTCGCGGGCGAAGACGTCGAGGTCGACATGGAAGGGCGGCACGTCCGAGCAGCGCCGCGAGCGCGCGCCTCGGGATCGGCGATGCGCGTGCGCGTCGAGCTGGGCCAGGCGCTCGGGCGTGCGGCGCTTGCGCGCGGGCGCGCGCAGGTCGAGGAAGCGGCCGCCGCCGATGGTGCGCTGCGCGGACGGTGTCGCGCAGGACGAAGCGGTCGCCGGCGGCCGCGGCGATCGGGCGGTCGAGCACGAGCTGCACGTAGGCCTCGCCGCCCGGCGCGATCGGCGTGTCGCCGAGCAGGACGACGCGCGCGCCGACCTCGGCCGCGCGCGTGGTGCAGGCGCACCGGCATCCACTGGCCGATCGGCTTCGGCTCGGCGGCGAGCACGCGCAGCGCGGCGTCGATGCGGTCGGTCGGCGCGTGCAGCGCGGGATCGAGCACCATGTCGCCGCGGCGGATCGCGTCCTTGCTGATCGCCCTCGCCCGCGAGGTTGAGCGCGCAGCGCTCGCCGGCGCTCGCCGCGCTCGGCCGGCCGGTTCTGCGCGTGGATCGAGCGCACGCGCGCCGCGCAGGCCGGACGGGCTGACCAGCGACGCGGTCGCCGACCGCGACCGCGCCGGACAGCACCGTGCCGGTGACGACGGTGCCGGCGCCGGCCAGCGTGAAGGAGCGGTCGACGGCGAGGCGGAAGCGGCCCGTCGGCGCGCGCGGCCGGTCGCGCGCGCATGCGCCGAATCGAGGCGGTCGCGCAGAGCGTCGATGCCCTCGCCGGTGACGGCGGAGACCGGGACGATCTCGGCGCCCGCCAGGCCGGTGCCGGCGCGAGCGCGTCGCGCGATGCCGGCCTCGACCGCGGCGCGGCGCGCCGGCGTCCACGAGGTCGGCCTTGGTGAGCGCGACGACGCCGCGGCTCGACGCCGAGCAGGTCGATGATCGCCAGATGCTCGCGCGTCTGCGGCATCACGCCGTCGTCGGCGGCGACGACCAGCAGCACGAAGTCGATGCCGGTCGCGCCGGCCAGCATGTTGTGGACGAAGCGCTCGTGGCCCGGCACGTCGACGAAGCCGAGCACGCCGCCGTCCGGCGCCGGCAGATAGGCGAAGCCGAGATCGATGGTGATGCCGCGCGCCTTCTCCTCCTTCAGGCGGTCGGTGTCGACGCCGGTCAGCGCGCGCACCAGCGCGGTCTTGCCGTGGTCGATGTGGCCGGCGGTGCCGACGATCATGGCGCCGGCGCTCCGCGCAGCGGCGCGTCGGCGCGCGCGGCGGCGCTCGGCCTCGGCGTCGCTCGCATCGGCCGAGAGCGCGTCCGCGCCGGCGCGCAGGAACGGCTCGGCGAGCGCGCTGCCGCCGGCGCGCGCGCGCAGCAGCCAGGCGAGCGCCGGCGACGGGGTCGCGCGCGCACGCCGGCGCCGAGGTGATGGGCGGCGCCGAGCATCGCCTGGCCGTCGGCGTCGCCGCGCGCGGCGGCCTTCGCCCACCAGCGCGCGGCCGCGGCCGGGTCGCGCTCGACGCCGAGCGCGTTGTGATAGATCATGCCGAGCGCGGGTCATCGCCGCGGCGATGCCCTGCTCGGCGGCCGCGAGCGCCCAGCGCCGCGCCTCGACGGGGTCGGGCGGCGATGCACTCGCCTTCGAGCAGCATCCAGCTCAGCATGTCCTGCGCCGGGGCGTCGCCCTGCTCGGCCGCGGCGCGGTAGAGCTCGGCGGCGCGCGCATAGTCCTGCGCGGACGCCCTCGCCCTTGAAATAGAGCGCCGCGAGATTGCGCTGGCCGACCGGGTCGCCGGCCTCGGCCGCCAGCGTCAGCCAGCGCACCGCCAGCGCCGGGATCGCGCGCGACGCCGAGCCCTCCGGCGAAGCAGGCGCCGACATTGTTCTGCGCGCGCGCGACGCCGGCGTGCGCGAGCGGCCCCCAGATCGCGAGCGCCGCCGCATAGTCGCCGCCACGCGCGGCCTCGAATGCGCGCGCCATCTGCGCGGCGATCCGGATGCTCGATCGGCGGCGGATCGGCATCGGCGCGCCTGCGCGCCAGGCGGTCAAGCCAGCGCATCGGGCTTCTCTCCGGCGGCAAGGCCGGCGAGGTTGCGCGACGAAGCCCGGCCTCGTCCTCGAGGCAGCGCAGGTCGAGGACCAGCGCGCCGTCCTCGATCCGGCCGATCACCGGCATCGGCAGACGGCGGAAGGCAGCCGGCGAGCGCGACGAGCGCGCGCCCGCCGCCGCGTTCGCCGCCGGCCGGATGGCGAGGCCGGCGCTCGGCATCGTCTCCAGCGGCAGCGCGCCGGAGCCGATCTGGCTGGCGCAGTCGATCGACGCTCGACGGCGAAGACGGCGCCGACGCGCGGCGGCGACGGCAGGCGCGAGCCGCTGCGGCGAGCGCCGCGATCTCCGCCTGCGGGCGCGCGAGCAGCCGCAGCGTCGGCAGGCGCTCGCGCCAGCCGGTCGGGATCGCGGTAGAGCCGCAGCGTCGCCTCGAGCGCCGCGAGGCGGATCTTGTCGAGGCGCAAGCGCGCGCTTCATCGGGTTGCGGTTGAGCGCGCGCGATCGAGCTCCTTGCGGCCGACGATGAAGCCGGCCTGCGGGCCGCCGAGCAGCTTGTCGCCGGAGAAGGTGACGAGGTCGGCGCCCTCGGCGACCGCCTCGCGCACGGTCGGCTCGTGCGCGCAGGCCGAAGCGCGGCGAGATCGACCAGCGTGCCGGAGCCGAGATCGTTGACGAGCGGCACGCCGCGCTCGCGGGCGAGCGCGGCGAGCTCGCGGCGCCGGCACCTCCTCGGTGAAGCCCTCGATGCGGTAGTTCGAGGTGTGCACCTTGAGGATCAGGCCGGTCTCGGCGCCGAGCGCGCTCGGCATAGTCCTTCAGATGCGTGCGGTTGGTGGTGCCGACCTCGACGCAGCCGGGCGCCGGCGCGCGCCATGATGTCGGGCATGCGGAAGGCGCCGCCGATCTCGATCAGCTCGCCGCGCGAGACGATCGCCTCGCGGCCCTTGGCCAAGCGTGTTGAGCACGAGCAGCACGGCGGCGGCGTTGTTGTTGACGACGGTCGCGTCCTCGGCGCCGGTCAGCTCGCACAGCAGGCCGCGCAGCATGCGTCGTCGCGCTCGCCGCGCCGGCCCGCTGTCGAGGTCGAACTCGAGCGCGACCGCCTGGCGCATCGCCGTCGACCGCCGCCTCGATCGCCGCCTCGGCGAGCAGCGCGCGGCCGAGATTGGTGTGCAGCACGGTGCCGGTCAGGTTGAAGACCGGCCGCACGCTCGGCCGCGTCTCGCGGTCGAGCTGCGCGAGCGCCGCGGCGGCGACGCCATCGGCGTCGAGCCGCCCGCCGAGGTCGCCGGCGCGCTGCGCGCGCACCGCGCTGCGGACCTGATCGAGCGCCGCGCGCACCGCGTCGACGACCGGCGCGCGGCCGAACCGATCGACGGCGGCCGCCGCGCGGCCGGTGTCTTCAGGACGTCGTCGACCGAGGGCAGGCGGCGGAGCAGGCCATCCTGGGTCGTTCCATGGCCCTCAGTAGCCGACGAGGAACGGATTGACCGCGCCGCGCCGGTACCCGCTTCTCGCGCACCAGCAGGTCGAGCGCCGAGCGTCGCCACGTCGTCGGCGACCGGATCGAGCGCCGGTGTCCGCGTGCTGGTGCAGAGCATCTTCACGTAGCCGCGGCAGCTGTCGCAGGTCTCGGCCTTGATCGTGCCCGCGCCGCCTTCGACCTCCTGGTAGCCGATGCCCTTGGTCGAGCCGCAGAGCGCGCATTTGATGCGCACGTAGTTCCACAGCGTCCCGCAGAGCGCGCAGGCGCAGAAGCGCGCGCCGTGCGCGCCCGGCCAGCCGACGACCAGCGAGGACACCGGCGGGCGCGCCGCAGGCCGGGACAGGCGCCGTCGCCGACCGGCGACCAAGCGGCGCGGCGTCGAGGCCGGCGGCCAGGCGGGCGAAATGCACCTGCAGGGCGGCCGCGACGAAGACATGCTCGGCCGAGCGCCTCGATCGGGATGCGCGTCGGCCAGCACGGCGCGCACCATCGCCGCTCGCTGGTCTCCGGATCGGCGCCGGCGAGGCGCGCCAAGCGCCTGCGCGCGCCGTCCGGCATGTCGATCGTCTCGCAGCAGCTGCGAGCAGGCGGTCGAGCGTCGCCGTCGCACGCCGCGTCCGCGGCAAAGCGTCGGCGGTCGAGCGGCGGCATGGCGTGCTCGCGCGCCCGCGCCAGCGCCTCCGCGGCCGGCCGATCGGGCTCGGGCAAGCCCGTCCTGCACGCGATGCTGGGCCTCGCACGAGGCCGGCGAGGAAGCGCAGATAGGGCCCGAGCGCATGGTCGTGCGCGAGCAAGCGCGAACGCGCTCGCGCGCGCCGAGAGAACAGCAGCGTCCGGTCGCGGCAGGACGGCGAAGGGCGGCGTCGGCGACCTCCCCGATGGGCACCGGATCGTGCCGGGCGCGCCGACTTGCGTCATCGCTTGCACCTCACGAACCGCACGGGCCACGTGGTCTTCCGGAGCCGCGTCACTCCGCGGGCGCCGATCGCGTTCGGCCGTCATCCTTCTTGCCGGTGACCAGCTCGCGCAGCCACGGCGGTGATGGCGCCAGGCCCAGCCGCCGGTGACCGTGCCGCGCGTCATGGCGCGGATGGTGCCGCGCACCCAGATCGCCGCATAGACGTGGACGATCCAGACGCAGATCGCGACGATCGCCGCGAGCGCGTGCACGAGCACGGCGATCCGCTTCTGCTCGACCGTGGTGTACTCGGCGAAATACTGGTCCCAGATGACCACGCCGCTGCGCGATCAGCACGACGATCAGCATCGACATCGACCAGAACACGATCTTCTGGCCGGCATTGTACTTGCCGACCTCGGGCAGCTTCTCCTCGTGGCCGGCGAGCACGTCGCGGACGCTGGCCATCCAGACGCTGTCCTCGCGCTCCCACAGGTTCAGCCGCCAGAAGCGGAGGAACAGGCCGACGAAGCCGAAGAACAGCACCACGCCGATCCACGGATGGATCGCGCGCGTCATCTGGCCGCCGCCGAACAGCCCGGTCAGGAAGAAGAGGCTCGGATGGAACAGCGCGAGCCCGCGAAGCGCCAGGAGCACGAGGCTGGTCGCCGTGATCCAGTGGTTGATCCGCGCTCCGACCGTGTAGCGGTCGACGACGACCGGCTCGTTGCGGCGCCGGTGCCGCCGATCGTGACGGTCGCGGATGGTGGACCGACGGTCGTGGCGCATCGGATGGTGCGCATGCCGGACGGTCGATGTCGGCAACCTGGCTCCGTCAGCTCATGTCACCTCGCCGATCGCTTGGCTTTCGTCGTCCTCGTCCGGAACCCGGTTGGCGCCGGCGACAAGGTGATGCAGGACGCCGATCGCCGCGACGGCGCCGATCGCCGCGAGGCCGGCATACTTCGTCAGCGCCCTTCCAGACCTCGACCACCGGGCTGATCCGCGGATCCTTCGGCAGGCCGGCATAGAGCTCCGGCTGGTCGGCGTGGTGCAGCACATACATCACGTGCGTGCCGCCGACGCCCGGCGGATCGTAGAGCCCGGCATTCTCGAAGCCGCGCGACTTCAGATCCTCGATCGCGGTCGTCGCCGCATGCTTCTTCATCTCCTCCTTGGTGCCGAAGACGATCGCCTGGGTCGGGCAGGCCTTGGCGCAGGCCGGGCCCTGCCCGACCGCGACGCGGTCGGAGCAGAGCGTGCACTTGTAGGCCTTGTTGTCGACCTTGGAGATGCGCGGGATGTTGAACGGACAGCCCTTCACGCAGTAGCCGCAGCCGATGCAGTTCTCGTGCACGAAGTCGACGATGCCGTTCGAGTACTGCACGATCGCGCCGGGCGCCGGGCAGGCCTTCAGGCAGCCCGGATCCTCGCAGTGCATGCAGCCGTCCTTGCGGATCAGCCATTCGAGATTGTCGGTCTCGGGGTTCACCCACTCGGTGAAGCGCATCAGCGTCAGCGTGTTCGGCGTGAGGTCGTGCGGGTTGTCGTAGACGCCCGGTATTGACGCCGACCTCCTCGCGCAGCTCGTTCCACTCGAGGCAGGCCACCTGGCACGCCTTGCAGCCGATGCACTTGGACACGTCGATCAGCTTGGCGACCTCGGTCAGCCGCTTTGCCGGCGGCGTCACGGTCGAGGCCGAGCGCCGCATGAGGTCGGCGCTCGCCGAAGTTCGCGGCTTGCACGTTCTCGGTCGGCGGCTTCGGAAGACCGGATTGAACCGTCATCGCTCCTCCCTCACGCCACCGGCCCGGCGGATGGGCTCGATATCGACCAGGAACGCCTTGAATTCCGGCGTCTCGATGTTGGCGTCGCCGACGAAGGGCGTCAGCGAGTTCGGCGCCGAAGCCCTTCTTCGCCGCGCCGATGAAGCCCCAGTGGAGCGGGATGCCGACGATGTGCACGGTCTTGCCGTCGCAGGTCAGCGGCTTGATCCGCTTGGTGACCACGGCCTTCGCCTTCACCGATGCCGCGGTTCGACCAGACGCTGCACCCAGCCGCCCGGCTCGATGCCCTTCTCCGCGGCGAGCTGCTCGGAGATCTCGACGAAGAATTCCGGCTGCATGCACCGCGTTGACCTGGACGTGCTTGGTCCAGTAGTGGAAGTGCTCGGTCAGCCGGTAGGAGGTCGCCGCGATACGGGAACTCCTCGGCGTCGCCGAACTGCTCCATGTCGCCCTTGAAGACGCGCGCCACCGGATTGCCGCGGATCTTCGGGGCGATGACGTTGGCGACCGGCGCTTCGAACGGCTCGTAGTGCACCGGGAACGGCCCGTCGCGCATCATGCCCGCGGGTGAACAGGCGCGAGACGCCTTCCGGGTTCATGATGAACGGGCCGACCTCGCTCGGGCTTGGCGGTCGGCGCGATGTCCGGCACGTCGTAGCCGGTCCATTTCTCGCCGTTCCACTCGATGCAGCTTGCGGCTCGCATCCCACGGCTTGCCCGCGAGGTCGGCCGAGGCGCGGTTGTAGAGGATGCGCCGGTTGACCGGCCAGGACCACGCCCATTTCGGGATAGACGCCGGCGTCGTCCGGATCGGAGGTGTCGCGCCGCGCCATGTTGTTGCCGGCCTCGGTGAAGCAGCCGGAATAGATCCAGCAGCCGCACGCGGTCGTGCCGTCGTCGCGCAGCTGCGGCGAAGCTCGCCGACCTGCTTGCCCGTCTCGCAGCACGACCTTGGTCGGGTCGGTCGGATCGGCCACGTCGTCGAGCGCCTAGCCGTTGAGCTCCTTGGCGATCTCCTCGGGCTGCGGCTCGTCCGGATCCTCGTAGCGGCCAGTGCAGGTTGAGGATCGGCTCGGGAACCGCGCCGCCCTCCTTCTGCGTACAGCGCCCGCAGCCGCAGATAGAGCTGCGCCATGATCCAGATGTCGGTGCTTGGCCTCGCCCGGCGGCGTCGCCGCCCGGCCAGTGCCACTGCAGCCAGCGGCCGGAGTTGGTGAGCGAGCCCTCGTCCTCGGCGAAGCAGGTGCGTCGGCAGCTGGAAGACCTCGGTCTGGATCTTCGCCGGGTCGACGTCGTTGTAGCTCGCCGTGATTCTCCCAGAACCGCGCCGTCTCGGTCTCGAGCGGATCCATGACGACCAGGAACTTCAGCTTGGACAGCGCCGCCGTGCATCTTCTCGCGGTTGGGGAACGACAGCAGCGGGTTGAAGCCCTGGCAGAAGTAGCCGTTCATCTTGCCCTGGTGCATCAGCTCGAAGGCGCGCAGCACGTCGTAGGCCGGCACGTCGAGCTTGGGCAGATAGTCGTAGGCGAAGTCGTTCTCGGCCGTCGCCGCCGTCGCCCCACATCGCCTTCTGGAAGCTGACGAAGAACTTCTTGTAGTTCTGCCAGTAGCTCATCTGGTCCGGCCGCAGCGGCTTGAAGCCGCGGGTCGACATGTAGGCGTCGAAGCTCGGCTCCCTCTCCGTCGGCAGCGTGAGATAGCCGGGGATCAGGTTCGACATCAGCCCGATGTCGGTCAGCCCCTGGATGTTGGAGTGACCGCGCAGCGCGTTCATGCCGCCGCCGCGCACGCCGATGTTGCCGAGCATGAGCTGCAGCATCGCCATGCGCGCGGATGTTCTGCGAGCCCTTGGAGTGCTGGGTCCAGCCGAGCGCGTACATCGACGTCATGGTCTTGGTCGTGCGCCGAGCACTCGCCGACCATCTGCGCGATCTTCAGGAACTTGTCCTTCGGCGTGCCGCAGATGCGCTCGACCATCTCCGGCGTGTAGACGGAGACGTGCTGCTTCAGCAGCTGCCAGACGCAGCGCGGATTCTGCAGCGTCGTCGTCGACGGCGGCGAAGCCGTCCGTCGCCGATCTCGTAGTCCCAGCTCGCGCGGTCGTAGTCGCGCTTGTCCTCGTCGTAGCCGGTGAACAGGCCGTCCTGATAGCCGAAGCCGTCCTTCACGATGTAGGCCGCGTTGGTGAACGCCTTGACGTATTCCCACTGCACCTTGTCGTTCTGGATGCAGTAGTTGATCACGCCGAGCAGGAAGGCGATGTCGGTGCCCTGCCGGATCGGCGCATAGAAATCGGCCACCGACGCCGAGCGCGTGAAGCGCGGGTCGACCACGATCAGCTTGGCGCCGCGCTTGGCCTTGGCCTCCGTGACCCACTTGAAGCCGCACGGATGCGCCTCGGCGGCGTTGCCGCCCATGATCACGACGAGATCGGTGTTCTTGATGTCGGTCCAGGAGTTGGTCATCGCACCACGACCGAATGTTGGGCCCAGACTGGACACCGTCGGGCCGTGTCAAACGCGCGCCTGGTTGTCGAACACCACCATGCCGGCGCTGCGCACCGACCTTGTAGGTCGCGAACGCCGTTTCGTTGGTCGTCGCCGATGCGGCGAGGAAGCCGGTGGTCGTCCAGCGGTTGACCGTCACGCCGTCGTTGTTCTTGGCGACGAAGTTCTTGTCGCGGTCGTCCTTCATCAGGCGCGCGATGCGATCGAGCGCGTCGTCCCAGGAGACGCGCTCGAACTTGTCCGAGCCCGGCTTGCGGAGCATCGGCTATTTCAGCGCGCGTCTCGGAGCGCACGAAGTCGAGCAGCGCCGCGCCCTTCGGGCAGAGCGTGCCGCGATTGGTCGGGATGATCCGGATCGCCCTCGATGTGGATGATCTCGGCCTTGCTCGCCCTTCGACAGGTCGCCCTTCGAATACATGATGATGCCGCAGGCGACCGAGCAGTAGGGGCAGGTGTTGCGGGTTTCGGTCGTCCGCACGAGCTTGAACGGACGAACCGCTTGGGCATGCGCGGACTCGACATCGCCGAATCCGAGCGCGCCCAAGGTCGTGCCCGCCATGCCCGCACCCGCGCCCGCCAAGATCTGGCGCCGCGAGAATGCGATGTTCATGGGGATCATGCCTCCTTGCGTTTCCAACCCCAAACGTCCTCGGCGCCGCAGTTGCAGCCTGCGGTCAACCCTACGCAATTAGTTATCACTAAAACTAAAGTCTCCTTAGAAAAGTGTCAAACAAGAAGGGTGCGACGAAAGCGCTCGACTTTGTTGAACTCGCATGCAGTCGGAGCAGTTGATCGTGGCTTTCACCCGATCGCACTGGCTTTTATGAAGCCCCGCGCTCGCTCGCAAAAATCGGCGCAAATAACAATTACCGCATATACCTGATCGTGGCCCATGCCGATACTGTCGAACTGTCGTGTATTCTCAAGTATTCATTGCAACCAAAACTTAGATAGAGTGTATTCTTGCCAGGTGGGTGATTGCGGCCATGTGGCCCGTTGACCGCTCGGGCCATTACGTCGCAGCATGCCGTAATGACGCAGGATGGTGCGCGGGAGTTTTGGGGCGCACCCCACGAAAGGTAGGACCTCCAACGATCCCGGGCAGCCGGTTGGCTCCGTACAACGACCGGCGCAAAGCTCGGGTTCCTGGTGTATCTGCAGGCCGGCGCGGTGCAGGCCCGCGCATGGCGAGTCGATAGACGGTGTGCAGCCGGATGATCGAGTGCGACGTATCCATGAGTCCGGAGAAAGACCGCGACACCGTGCTCGATCTGCGCGGCTTGCGCTGCCCGCAACCGGTTCTGCGGGCGGCGAAGGCGATGCGCAAAATGCCGATCGGCGGCACGCTCGTGCTCGAATGCACCGATCCGCTGACCGTCATCGACGTGCCGAATTTCGTCAATCAGACGGGACAGGCGCTCACCGGCCACGAGCAGCGCGACGCGCTCTACGTGTTCAGGATCCTGAAGCAGCGATAGCTCCCGCGCGCCACGCGTAACCGGCCATGCAGGATCTGCGGCGGCGTTGCAGCGAGCGTCGCTCGATGGGCGGAACTCGCGCCCTCTCCGGCGTGTTGTCGGTCAGATGATCAACGAGGCCCCATCATGCCGATCGAACCCGCACCGCCATCCGTTTTCGCGACGCCTGCCGCATCGGAGCAGGAGTCCGCGCCAGCCCTGATTGCGGTCGTGCTCGTCGCGGCGGGGCTGGCGGTGGGAGGAAGCGTCTACGCCTTCGCCGCGGAAAAGCAGGAGGGCAGCCGGGCGGCCGCGGATTGCGCGGCGTCGGACGGAACGGCTGCAACCCCGCCGCCCTCGGGGCCGTCCTCCGGGACTGCGCCCGGCGCGGACGGATCGACGGCATGGACGGGCGGAACCGGCGGCTCCTATGTCGGCACGACGCCCGGCGCGCCCACGCCTTCGTCGAAGACCGAGCAGCCCGCCACCGCGTCGGGCCTCGATCCGACGAAATCGACGACCGGCTCAAGCCGCGACGGATGCTGATTGACTTCGCTCGGCGCTGAGCCAGCGCAGTGTGGTGCGTGCCACACATATCGCAGCCAGAATCGAGCGGCCGGCCCGAAGGCCGGCCGTTCAGCGGATTGCAGATCGCGGGATCAGTAGCCCTGAATATACCCCTTCGGATGGTCGAACCGCGCCTCTTCCTCCTGCGACATGGCAAGCGGCACGGTCGTCGGCACGCTGGCGTAAGCGGCGCTCCAGTCGACCCGCTTCTTGCTCGCGGCGAGAGCGTCGGTTGCCGTGCCAAGCACGAGGATGGATGCGAACAGCAACGCTAATCTGTACATCAGTGTGTCTCCAATTCGCTTGGCCCTCACATGATGTGACGCTAGCGCGCCGCGCTCCTCATCGCCGATGAACTAGTTCACACCCAGGAAATGTCGTTCTGCGCGCCTGCGTCGAGACGGCGGATTAACGCCTTCACTCACGGAATCCAGAACGGTTTGCGCGCCCAGCTTTCCAGCTCTTGCTGGGTCTTTTTCATGTCGGCTGCCGCGCGATGATCCTGAGCGATATAGTCGAGCAGCTCTCGTCGGTCGCGCCGGCGCGCCGCCCACGCCTGGAGCAAGCTCCCTGCTCGGCGGAGAAAGGCTGCGGCCACAAGGGCGGACGTCTTCGCCCAACTTGATGGGCGCGAAGCGCGAACCGCGCCAGCGCCGACAAGCTCGCCGGCGGAGGCCGTTGGTCCGTTGTCGCCGATTTCCGATGCTGGTCGAATGCCGCGATGCGCTACGGGTAGCGCGCCAATCGCGACTGCCGGAAGCACTGCATGGAAGCCAACTCGGTCCGGGCTCTGCCTTTGTCCGCCATGCCGTAGTTGCGACACCGCCAGGGCCGGCTTGCAAACTCGCTCAGTCTTCCGGGGCATTGGCGACGATGGGGCCGAGCGTGAGAACGACGTCATAGAGCGCAAGTCCTTCTGCAAAGCGTTTTTCCCGACAGGCATTGCGCGCCTGTCGCATGATGATCGAGGCGATCGCGGCGAGGAATGTCCGCGGCGCCGGATCGCCGCTTCTCTTCGGCCGGGCTCAATAAAGGCACTTGGTATTCACGAGGAGCGTCATTCCATCGATCTGGAACTCGCTCGACAGGCTCCGCCCGAACAGGCTCAGCCACTTTTCCTGCGCCTCGTAGGCAAGCGCCTCCCGCTCCTGCGGACAGGCATAGGTCAGGCCGGCGGCGTTCTGGAGGTGGTGAACCGCCTCGTGCACGAGGACCGACAATTCGGCCGGCGTGATCCCCCGCCATCCCGCCGGGAGCACGATTGTCCTCGATTTATCTTCGTAGACAGAGACGATCGAGCTTTGCTGATCCGCGCCAAGCGCGTCGTCATCGACAGCGACGTCGCGCCTCCGTTCCGGATTGAACGCTCCGTAGCGGATCGCCGAGATTTCTCTCGGAGGCGCAAATCTGACCTGCGGGAGATCGTAATTCGCCGGAAGATCATAGTTGGCCGAAAGCCAAGTTATCAGCGCCGTCAGCAGGGCTTGCATGACCGTGTCTCTCCGATGCCAGCGTCACTGGCGTTCGATGAATCCGATGCCAGCGTCACTGGCGTTCGATGAAATTAACTCATCGCCGGCCGCCGCCATGCTTGAGCGCGCTGCTTGTGCGATGACCTTGTGCTTTAGTCGTCTCGCGGATCGACGATCGATTGCTTCAAATGTGCGCTGCGCGAACCAACCGGACCGGGAAGCGTCATCCGTGGGTACGTTCGTCCCGCCGACCGCATCGTCGATGGCGTGTTCGAAGCCGCCTTCAGTGCATCTGACCGTTCGGCTGTTCGAACCAGCGCTCCTCGTTCGGGGGCGTTGGCCGATACACCGTCGCGCCGCTGGTCAGCGCGCTTTCCAGCCTGCTCAAATTGCTCTTGCGATCCGGCGCCGCAGCTCCGGCGGCAGAAGCGAGCAGGCATGCCGAGGCGAGAATGACGGCGGTGACTTTCTTACGCATGGCTCGTCTCCGACAGCAGGCCCCCGTCTCCCGCCACCCTATGAAAGCCGCGCTCGACCTCGTATGAACCAAATCACTCCCGTCGTGCTTCTCCGGCGCAGCCGCGCTCAATCAAAAGCGAAACAGGATTAGCCCGACAGCATTGGCCCATGTGTCGACCGCAAGGTCCGTACGCGAAGCGCTGCTGCACTCACGAGCATTTGCTTCTGGCGCTCTTGCCGCAATCAGCGCGCGAGGCTTATCGTCCTCCGTGTAGAGGCCGCTCGCGGCGGAGACGACGTGGATGGGGAGTTGAAGGCGACGCACACGACCATTGAGGTGCGATGCCCGAGTTGCGGCAAGCCCAACCCTGAAAATAAGAAATTCTGCGGAGATTGTGGCGTCGCTCTGGTGCTGAAGTGCCCGAGTTGCGGCAGCCGGAATTCCGCGGTTAAACGGTTTTGCGGCGATTGCGGCGCAGCTTTATCAGACCCGAGACCGTCCCCCGAACCTGCTCGTCCGGCGGTCTCTGGCTCGCTCACCGAACGCGAAGCGGAACGCCGTCAGCTGACGGTCATGTTCTGCGACTTGGTGGGATCGACCGCGCTGTCCACGCGTCTCGACCCGGAAGATTATCGCGCCGTCATCGCCGCCTATAACAAGTGCATCGCTCAGGTGATCGGCCGACACCAGGGCGTCATCGCGCGATATGCGGGCGACGGCGCTCTCGCCTATTTCGGTTATCCCACCGCGCATGAGGACGACACCGATCAGGCGGTGCGCGCCGGACTGGCGTTGATATCCGCGGTGGCGAAGCTGCAAGACAAGATCCAAACAGCCCTGCAGGTCCGCGTGGGAATAGCAACCGGCACCGTTGTCGTCGGCGATCTGCTCGGAGAGGGCGCAGCCCAGGAACAGGCGGCCTTCGGCGAAACCCCGAACCTTGCCGCTCGGCTGCAGACGCTCGCCGAGCCGAACACGGTGGTGATCTGCGCGAATACGCGGCGCATCGCTGCGGGGCAGTTCGAATATCGCGATCTTGGCCTCATCCCGCTCAAAGGGCTGGCGGAGCCCGTGTCAGCCTGGCAGGCGCTGAAGGCGACCGAGGTGGAAAGTCGCTTTGCGGCGCGCCACAGCGCCAAGGTCAAGCCTCCGCTCGGCCGCGACGAGGAAATGGATATTTTGCAGCGCCGCTGGCGGCGCGCAACGCAAGGCGAAGGCCAGGTCGTCGTTCTCACTGGAGAGCCGGGGATCGGCAAGTCGCACATTGCGCTTGCAGTGCAGGAAATGCTCGAGGGCGAGCCGCATATATCGCTGCGCTATTTCTGTTCGCCGCACCACACCAACAGCGTCCTCTTCCCGATCCTCGCTCACCTGAAGCGGGCCGCGGGTTTCCAGCGGGGCGAGCCGGCGGCGGAGAAACTGGCCAAGCTGGAAAGCCTGCTCGCGCGATGCGCCGCAGAGCCGGAGCAGACCGCACTCGTGGCCGATCTCCTTTCGCTGCCGTTGACCGAGCAGCAGCGTCAGCGCAATCTGACGCCGCAAAAGCGCAAGGAAATGACTCTGGCGGCGCTCTGGAGCCAGATTCACACGCTCGCCACGCAGCAACCGACGCTCGTCATTTTCGAGGACGTCCACTGGATCGATCCGACCTCGCTGGAATTCCTTGCGCTCGCAGTCGAACGGGTCGCCCCGATCCGGGCGCTCGTCCTGATCACCGCGCGTCCCGAGTTCGTCGCGCCATGGCCTGGCCATTCGCATGTGACGACCATCCATTTGAGCCGGCTCGGCCGGCGCGATGGAATCGCGCTGATCGACCGGGTCGCCGGAGGAAAGCCGCTGCCGGAAGCGGTGATCAACGAACTGCTGACGCGAACCGACGGCGTGCCTTTGTTCGTCGAAGAACTGACCAAGACATTGCTGGAAAGCGGATTGCTGCAAACGCGCGACGATCGCTACGTGCTTGACGGCCCATTGCCGCCCTGGGCGATTCCCACCACCCTGCAGGGGTCCCTGCTTGCGCGCCTGGACCGCTCGGCCTCCGCGAAAGAGGTGGCCCAGACCGGGGCGGCGGTCGGACGCGAGTTTTTCTACGAACTTCTCAGCGCGGTTTCGACGCTGCCGCAAGACAGGCTGGACGAGGCGCTCGACCAGCTCATCCGGTCGGAATTGCTGTTTTCGCGCGGCGAGAAACCGCACACCGTCTACACCTTCAAACATGCGCTGGTGCGCGACGCGGCCTATGCCGGGCTGCTCAAGACGCGGCGGACGCAATTGCATGCCGCGATCGCCAACGCCTTCGAACGGCGCTTCCCGGAACTGATCGAGGCGCAGCCCGAGACGCTCGCATGGCATCTCACCGAGGCCGGCCTCGTCAAGAGAGGCGCCGAATACTGGCTGCGGGCCGGCCGCAACGCCGCCGCGACCTCGGCCAATGTCGAGGCCGCGGCGCATTTGCAGCGAGGGATCGAGGCCGCGCGACGTCTCGCCGACGGCTTGGACACAGACAGATTGGAGCTTGACCTGCAGCTTGCCCTCGCGCCGTGCCTGATCGCGACGCAAGGTCCGGCCTCGACTTTGGCGATGGCGACGTTCAGCCGGGCGCGCGAACTGTGCGAGCGGCTCGGGAATCCGCCCGAATATCTGCATGTGATGTTCTGGCTCGCGACTGCGGCGGTCATCCGCGGCGAACTTGTTCGCGCCAACGAGACGGTCGTCGACCTGATCGCCCTCGCCCAACAGCGCAACGACCGGGCCGCACTGCTGAATGCGCGGCGCGGCCACGCGATGATCCTCCTTTTTCTCGGAGCCTTGGGCGAGTCCATCGAGGAGTGTCGACGCGCCATCGAGCTTTTCAATGCGAGCAACGAGGCCGAGAGGCTGGCCGCGCGGGACGCCGGACAGGACGCGGGCGCGGCGGCGCGGGCCTTATTGTCCTGGGGCTTGTGGCTGCATGGCGACGTCGACGAGGCCGTCGCGCAGCTTGCCGTCGGCGCTCGAGCGCGCCGACGCCGTCCAGCACCCGCATACCCAGGCCTATGTCACCTATTACGGCTCGATCCTGCATGCGCTGCGCGGCGAATGGCCGGTGGCCCAGAGCTACGCCGGGCGCTGCTTCGCGCTGTCCGACAAGCACGGCTTCCGCCAGTGGCGCGGTCTGTCGCGCGCCGTCCGCGACATCTGCGCCGCGATGACGGACCCATCGACGGGCGCGTTCGACGATGTGACGAGCGCGCTCGCCGATTATCGCAAGGCGGGCTATCAGCTCGGGATAACGTCGCTGTTCGTCCTGCTGTGTCCGGCCCTGCTGCTGCGCGGCCAGCCGCGAGCGGCGCTGGAAATCGCCGAGCAGGGCCTCGAAATCGCCAGTCACAACAATGAACGGGTGTTCGAGGCCGAGTTGCACCGGCTGAAGGCGCGGGCGCTTCTGGCGGACCGCGCGCCCGAGGCGCGAGCGCAAGCGCATGCCCTGCTCAGCACGGCCCTGTCCGTCGCCCGCGCGCAAGACGCCCGCTCGCTCGAGCTTCGCGCCGGCGCCGACTGCGCCACGCTGTGGATCGATGAGGGCCGGTCCGAAAAGGCGTTCGATCTGCTCGCCCCGATTCGAGCGCAGTTCACCGAGGGCTTGGATACGCACGACATCCGCCAGGCCAAGGCGCTGCTCGATCAGCTGCTGTGACCTAGGTCACACCCGTGTTGCGTGTTCTTGGTTAACTTTGGTTGAAACTCGGGGAGATGCGGACATGCCGAAGAGAGCGATTGCGCTGGCGGGCGGCGGACCTGCGGCAGCGTTGCATATCGGAGCCTTGGAGTATCTCAGGGAGCAGGGAATCGCGTTCGACAAGCGAGACGATATCTGGGCCCTGTCCTGCATCGGCGCCTGGGTCGGCATCGTCTACAACCAGTGCGACAAGGGCGCCGAGGTCGAGCAGACGAAGCGGTTTTTCCGGGATCATGTGTACCGCGACGATGTCTCTTATTCACGGTTTCCGATCAACGCCGTCTTCGGTCCGGACCTCGTCGCCCTCACGCGCGCCAGCGCCGAGTTCCTTTCCGATATAGAGAACTACCGGAACATCGTCCTGCCGGGAAAAATGTTCGAGTTCGCCCGCGACGCCCTTGCCTTCTCCGTCAATCCCAAACGCTGGAACCAGGGAGACGTGAGCAAGCTCGCGCTCGAGTTCAGCGCGGCGCACCCGTTCACCCGGTTCCTCACGTCGATGATGTATCTGTCGAACGTCAACGGCCTGTCGAAAATGTACTACAAGAACAGCACCTTCCTGAACGCGATCGATTTCAAGCGGATCAACGAGGACGACAAGCCGTTCATTTTCCACAACGCCTTCAATCTGGCGACGAAACAAATCGAGCTGTTCGCCAACCGCGACCCGGACAAACCGACCCTCAAGTCCGACGGGATCACGCGCACGATCGGCGCCACCGGCGTTCCCGTGATGGAGGTTGTCCGTCTGGCGCGGGAAGGCAAGCATCCTGGCGAGATCGTTCGAGAGCTGCCGAGGCTCTCATTGGACGACGTGACCAATGCGCTTCGGTATGCATCACAGAACCAGAAATACCAGCGGCTCGACGCGAGCACGCTCTGCGCCTGTTCGGCGCTGCCCTACATCGAAGAAACGGTCCGGTTTGAAAGCGGAGCCGAGTATTGCGAAGGGGCGCTTGTCGATACGGTCAATTTCAAGGACCTGATCGAAGATCACGACAATATCGAAGAGATATGGGTCAGCAAGATCGTCGACTTCAAGCACATCAACGCGCCAAAAAACGTTTATGACGCCCTGGGCAATCTCTGCATGCTCTTTGCCGCGACGGTGGGAGACGACGATATCCGGCTGTTCAAATATCACGCGCTGCTCGACCAGGAAAAGGAGCCGTGGCGGGGCGAAGTGATCGAAATTGATTTCGGCGGACATACCAATTTCGACTGGAGCCACAAGAATTTCGACGAGGGCGTGCTCGCCGGCCGCGCGGCCGCGAAAGAGGCGTTGCACAAGCACCGGTCGGGATATTTCGAAGAAAAGGCGAAGGAGGCTCGGGACCGCTGGCGCCGCGCATTGGAGAAGTTCGGCAACGAGAAAGCGCCTCCCGAGCGGCCGGCGCCTTACGAGGCCGCCGCGGAATAGTCGCTCGTTGAAAAATGTTCTGAGCGCTGATTGGTTCGTCCGTGAACAACAGCCTTATTCAGGCGGGTTTGCGCTGAAGAAGGCGCTGTTCGGCGCGCCGAGGGCGAGCAGGATTCCAAGCCACAAAGCGCCAAGAACGCCTGATCGATCTCGGCCGCCAGCCGTCGCGCGGCCCTCAGTGGTCATGCCCCGCGCAGGCGGGGCATCCAGTAATCACCGAAAAGCATTTGTGTTTACTGGATCGTCCGCTTGCGCGGGCGATGACGGCGGGAGTTGGTCGGATTCAAAACCAATTCATCACGCTCTAAGAGCCGATCCAGGAAGATCGGATTTATGCTGAGGGGGTTGGCCTTATCAGCCTTCGGAGCATGATGCGGATCATGGCGAGGCGGACGAAGGCGACGACGGTTCGGGCGTGGCGCTCGAAATCGCGCGACAGCCGGCGACATCGACTGACCCAGGCGAAGGTTCGTTCGACGATCCAGCGTTTCGGCACGACCTCGAAGCCGGTGGCGCCATCTCGCCGTTTGACCACTTCGATTGTCCAGGACCCGGTTTGCGCCGCGGCCGCGGCGGCTTTCGGCCCCTGATAGCCGCCGTCGGCGAAGATGCGTTCGATGAAGGGGAACTGGCGGCGGGTTCGCTGGTCGAGCACCAGCGCGACGCCGTCACGATCCTGGATGTCGGCGGGATGAACCGCGACGTTCAACAACAGGCCGAGCGTATCGACCAGAATGTGCCGCTTGCGTCCTTTGACCTTTTTTCCCGCGTCGTAGCCTTGCGGGTCCAGCGCAGAGCCCCTTTTTGAGCGGCCTTGCCGCTCTGGCTGTCGATGATGGCCGCCGTCGGACTGGCGTCGCGCCCGGCTTGCTCGCGGGCCGCCACGTAGAGGGCGTGGTGGATGCGCTCCAGCGCGCCCTCACGATCCAGCAGGATGAAGTAGGAATGCACCGTGCTCTTGGGCGGCAGGTCCTTCGGCAGCGCCTGCCACTGGCAGCCGGTCCACAGCACGTAGAAGATCGCGTTGAGAACCTCGCGGATGTTAACCGACCGCTTGCGGCCCCCCCGCCGCGCCGGCGGGATCATCGGCACGATCAACAACCATTCGGCGTCGGTGAGATCGCTCGGATAACGAAGACCACGTCGGTCCGCGGCAACTCGGTGTTCGGGCTTCCACATCGGCGGCTCCGCTGGCGAATCACGGAGACACCACGGAATCACAACCGATTCCCCCGACTTAACAACTTCTCGGATCGGCTCTAAGATTCCCGCTTGCGCGGGAATGAGCGGACAAATCAACTTCATCGGATTTTGCGCTCACCGCTTTTCGCCCAGCGAACTCCCGCCGTCGCGGGATCACGAACCGCCCGCTGCGCCAGATCCACAACGCAAGAAAGCCGGGCATTGAACCCGGCTTTCCTGCAAATCAGTTACTTGCTCAGCGCCATTCAAGCCCGGCGCTCAGGCGCTTCCCGACCTCACCGAGGACCGCGCAGCCTCAATTGTTCTGCGCGTAGTCGGGCAGCTCCCAATGGTCCGGCGAGCGCCACAGGCTGCTCAAGAGCAGGTCGCGCACGCACAGCAGTTCCTTCGGCAAGCGGTCGAACAGCTTGATGAACAACTCCTCGTGCCCGAGGATTTCCTTCATCCACTCGGCCTTGTCGACCGACATCAGCGCGTGGAACTGCTCGCGCGAGAAGTTCAGGCCGCGCCAGTCGATGTCGTCATAGGTCGGCACATAGCCGAGCGGCCCTTCGAGCGCGCGGGCGGTGCCGTTGGCGCGTTCGACGATCCATTTCAGCACGCGCATGTTGTCGCCGAAGCCCGGCCACAGGAAGTTGCCGTCCTTGTCCTTGCGGAACCAGTTGACGCAGAAGATGCGCGGCGGCATGCCGACGCGCCGGCCCATGTCGAGCCAGTGGTTGAAGTAGCTCGCCATGTGGTAGCCGGCGAAGGGCAGCATCGCCATCGGATCGCGGCGCACCTCGCCGATATTGCCGAAGGCGGCGGCCGTCATCTCCGAGCCCATGGTGGCGCCGGCATAGACGCCGAACGCCCAGTTCAGCGGCTGGTAGACCAGCGGCACATTGGTCGAGCGGCGGCCGCCGAAGATGAAGGCGCTGATCGGCACGCCGTCGGGGTTCTCCCATTCCGGATCGATCGCCGGGTTCTGCGCCGCCGGGCGCGGTGAAGCGGCTGTTGGGATGCGCCGCCTTGCGGCCGCAGTCGGGCGTCCAGTCCTTGCCCTGCCAGTCGATCGCGTGCGTCGGGGGCGGGCCGTCCATGCCCTCCCACCAGACGTCGCCGTCGTCGGTCAGCGCGACATTGGTGAAGATGGTGTTCTTCGCACAGGTCTGATCATCGCGTTCGGGTTCGACTTGTAGTTCGTCCCCGGCGCGACGCCGAAATAGCCGGCTTCCGGATTGATGGCGTAGAGGCGGCCGTCGGCGCCCGGCTTCAGCCAGGCGATGTCGTCGCCGATCGTCGTGACCTTCCAGCCCTTCCATTTCCTTGGGCGGGATCAGCATGGCGAAATTGGTCTTGCCGCAGGCGCTCGGGAAGGCGGCGGCGACATAGGTCTTCTTGCCCTTGGGGTCGGTGACGCCGAGGATGAGCATGTGCTCGGCCATCCAGCCTTCGTCGCGTCCGAGCACCGAGGCGATGCGCAGCGCCAGGCATTTCTTGCCGAGCAGCGCGTTGCCGCCATAGCCGGAGCCGTACGACCAGATCGAGCGCTCTTCGCGGAAGTGGACGATGTACTTGACCGTCGGATTGCACGGCCAGGGAATGTCCTTCTGGCCCGGGGGCGAGCGGCACGCCGACCGTGTGCATGCAGGGCACGAACACGTCGCTGTCGCCGAGCGCCTCGTCGACCGCGCGGCCCATGCGGGTCATCAGCTTCATGTTGACGACGACATAGGGCGAGTCGGTGATCTCGTAGCCGATATAGGAGATCGGCGAGCCGATCGGGCCCATCGAGAACGGGATCACATACATCGTGCGTCCGCGCATCGAGCCGTCGAACAGCTGGCTCGAGGGTCGCCTTCATCTCGCGCGGGTCCATCCAGTTGTTGGTCGGCCCGGCGTCTTCCTTGTTGATGCTGCAGATATAGGTGCGGTCCTCGACGCGGGCGACGTCGCTCGGGTCGGAGCGCGCGAGGAAGCAGCCCGGCCGCTTCTCCGGATTGAGCTTGATGAAGGTGCCGGCTTTCACGAGCAGGTCGCACAGGGATCGTATTCGGCCTGCGAGCCGTCGCACCAATGGATATTGTCCGGCTTGCAGAGCTCGGCCATGTCCATGACCCAGTTCTTCAAGCGCTGGCTTTTTACGTAGGACGGGATGCTGATCGTGGCGTGCATGCGCTTCCCCCGAATAGGCGGCGTTAAATGCGGTGAAATGCGCCTATAGCAGCTTTTGGGCAACGCTGCCATGCGGTGGACCGCCCCTCCGGCATTCTTTTTCGGCGGAGCAGCGGGCGGACGTCTGGCGGCCTTCTTCCCTGGAATTACAGCCACTTCTTCAGCTTGAAATAGACGTAGGGGACGATCGCGGCAATGATCATCAGCAAAATCGCGAGTGGATAGCCGAAACTCCAGTCGAGTTCAGGCATATGCTTGAAGTTCATCCCGTAGAGCGAGGCGATGAGGGTCGGCGGCATGAATACAACGGCCGCGACGGAGAATATCTTGATGATGTTGTTCTGTTCGATGCTGATCACGCCGACCATGGCGTCAAGCAGAAAGGTGATCTTGTTGGCGAGATAGGTCGCATGGTCGGATAGCGACTGCGCGTCCCGCTGCATGCCCTTGAGGATCGCGCGCTGGTCCTTCGCCCACCGCATGGTGTCGGCTTCGTTGGCGAGAAACAGGAGCAGGCGGCCGATGGACACCAGGCACTCGCGCACCTTGGAGGTCAGGTCGCCTTGCCGGCCGATCGAGGTCAGAATATCGCGGTAGGCGCGGGAGCGCTCGGACGCTCCCTGCGGGACGAAGATCGCCTGCGACACCCGGTCGACCTCCGCGCTGATGCGTTCCAGAATGTCGGCCGACCGGTCGACGATCGCATCGAGCAATTCCATCAGCACCGCTTCGCCGCTGAGCGCGGGCGAACAGGCGCGCGCCAGCTTGTTGGCGACGAGGGTGAACGGCCGAGGCTCGTCGTAGCGCACGGTGATCAGGCGACGGCCGGCGAGGATGAAGGTCACCGCGGTCGTCGTCGGATTGTCGGTTTCCGAACGGCACATCAGCGTCGCCGTCATGTAGCGCGCGCCGTTCTCGACATAGAGCCGGCTGGTCGGCTCGATCTCCTGCATCTCCTCGCGGGTCGGAACGGCAAGACCGAGGTTGCGCTCGACCAGCTTGCTTTCCGGCGGGGTCGGCGACAACAGATCGAGCCACACCGCACCTTCCGGGATGTCGGCGTCAGCGGCGACGGTCGAGCGATCGAGCGCTGCGCCGCGCGGAATATTGACCGACAGCATGGAGAACGGGCTCCGGTCCCGCCCCGCCCCAGCGCGGGCCGGGCTGTCTCCAGCAATCGCCCAACTCGGCGTGCGCGGCAAGGACAAAGCCGGCGGCGGCCCGTTCAAGGCGCGTCGCCGACGCACGATGCACCGCGCGCTATGGGAGGAAAAGCTCGGAACGCCGCCGAGTGTGCGCGCCGGACCTGCTACGCCCAGCAGGTCCGGCCGCTTCGGGTCCTAGCGGCGGCGGTCGTTCCGCGCCGGATCGTGCGCATGGCCGACAGAGCGTTTGTCATCGGTTCCCGCCATGTGCTGACAGCGCACGGCGGCGGCGACGGCCGCGATTCCGATCTCACGATAGCCCGCCCCGACCGCGGGGAAATCCTTGGCGCTGGTGTTCGCGGCCTTGGACGAGTTGGAAGGTTTGGTCATTCTATCGCTCCACTTGTTTCCGCCCCAGGAACATCTTGTTTGTGTCCGGCTGGGCTTCGCGCCCTCTTGCAGGTCCACCCCGGCGGAATTGCGTAGGAATAGGTCCGAGAACAGGGCATTCGCTCGGTCCCGCCATGGCGGCCAGTAAACACGCGGCGTCGTGAACGCGCCGTTAATGGATGCCGGCGGTTAAATAATACATCTTTTGCGCGACGGTGGACAGCGCTGCGCGGCCGCCGTCGTATTTTAGCCAAACTCCCCGCGATTGCGGCAATTATGCAACACCGCGTGGCCTTCGCATCTGAAATGACGTGCGACGCCTGGAAGCAGGGCGATCTTTTCGATACACCTAATGCGAGGTAACGCATGCGTCGGGGCAATAAGAAGGTGGGGGGCGAGTGATGACGCCGAGGGCGGTGATTCTTATTGTCCTGGCTCTGTGCGTCGGCGGCTGCGTGACCGCGACGCCGGAACCGGCGTCCGAGGCCAATCTGAAGCCGCGCGACCGCGAATATCTCGCCAATGCCCCTTACGCCAAAGTGCAAATCCCGCATAACTATCGGCGGCATCTCGTCGATTATCATCGGCGGGAGGCGCCGGGCACGATCCTCGTCGATACCGACGCGCGCCACCTCTATCTCGTGCTGCCGAATCAAAAGGCGATCCGCTACGGCGTCGCGGTGGGCGAGGAGGCGCTTGCCTTTTCTGGCGTAGCAAGGATCGGCCATAAGGCCGAGTGGCCGGGCTGGACGCCGACCGAAAGCATCAAGCGGCGCTTCGCCAATCTCCCAAATCATGTCGAGGGCGGTCCGCTGAACCCGCTCGGCGCGCGCGCCCTCTATCTTTACGCCAATGGCCGCGACACGCTGTTCCGGATTCACGGAACCAACCAGCCCGAATGGATCGGCAAGGCCATCTCCTCCGGCTGCATCCGCATGGTCAATGAGGACGTGATCGACCTCTACAACCGCACCCAAGTCGGAGCGACCGTGGTGGTGCTGGCGCCCGGGTCCGGCGATGTCTTCTCGCGTCTTGCGCTAGGCAGCTGAGAAGATTTCGCGTATTAGCCACAGTCCTGCCGTTGCGTCGCGATAACGCCTTGGCCGTCATTGCTCGCACGCTGCGTTCCGCGCGTGAGGTCGCTGCGTCCGCGCGTTGCGCTGAATGAAAGCTGCGCTTCGGAGGTCTTGCTGCCGTCCGCTGGCTGGTCAAAGCGTCCGGCATCGCGGCGGAAGCGGAAGACGGGACTGGCCCGATGATGCTCGCGCCGAGTGGCGGGCGAGCGGCTTGCGCGGTCTGGCGTTTGGACAAGAGCAGCCTCATATTGAGATCATGGCCACAGAGATTCCGTATCAGTCCGCAGCCCGATGCGACATTCACGGTCGAGGAGTGGGACGCGGAACAACTCGTCATGCAAGTCCCCGGCTTCCGCTCAGAGGAGCAGGCGCATGATTGGATTGCGGAGCGCCGCCGCGTCGATGCCGCCGCCGACCCGGAGCGTGACCCGGATGACCGATAGAGCGCGCAAACGCTCCCGCGACGCGGACCACCTCGCCAAGTTCATCGTGGACCGCTGACCCGCTGCCCGCCCCGAACAAGCGTTGCCACCTGCAGCGCTCCGTTCTATCCGTGACGGCGTGAGCTCGTCCGAGCTGCCGGGAACCCTGTAGATGGCGCGCCGCCGCATCGCCGAAGAGCCCGTCTCGCGCTTGGCCGCCTGGGCCCGCCGGGTCGGCCTGTTCTCGCTCGCCGTCGTGCTGCTCGCCGTTGTCATCGGGCGATCGGGACTGCTCGACATCCTTCCGGCGCTGGTGACGTTCGCGGCGGGGCTCGGCCTCGCAATCGTCGCGATCCTGCTGGCCTTCGCCGCTTTCGTCGTGATCTGGCGGAGCGGCCTTGCCGGCTTCGGCCAGGCGGTCACCGGCCTCTTGATCGCCCTCGCGCTCTGCGCCTATCCCGCCTATCTCGTGGCCAGAGCGTACAGCCAGCCGATCGTCGCCGACGTATCGACGGACCCGGTCGATCCGCCGCGTTTCGACGCAATCGCTCGGCTGCGCACGCGTCAGGCCAATCCCGTGACCTATGCCGGGCTCAATACGCCGGAGCAGTTGCGCAGCCTTTATCCGGACATCGAGCCGCTGGACCTCGCGCTCCCGCCGCAGACCGCCTATGCCGCGGTGCTCGCAGCCCTCGCCAAGCGCAAGGACAATCCGATCGCACCGCTCTGGCGGGTGATCGACGAGCGTCCGCCGATCCTTGGTCGCCGCGACGGCCATATCGAGGCGATCGCCTATACGCCGATCATGGGGTTCCGTGACGATGTGGCGATCCGCATCCGCGCGACGCGCGAAGGATCGCGCGTCGATGTCCGCTCGGCCTCCCGTTACGGCCGGTGGGATTTCGGCGTGAACGCCGGCCGGGTGCTCAGCCTGATCGAGGCCATCAACGAGGCCTCGACCTCGATCAAGCCGGAGCGGCCCCCGCCGCCCAAGGCGCCCGCACGCAAGGGCGATCAGCGCGCCAAGCGGTAGACCGAGGCGATCGCCGGCGGTCCGTCGGTCGCAACGAGCGCGCGCGCGACGAGGTCCTCCAAATGCGCGAGCACGGACAAGCCCGCCGCGCCCGTGAGCCGCGGGTCGAGCCCCACATAGATCGCGCCGACCAGCATCGGAATGTCGGCGTCGCCGTCGCGAAGCCGCGCGAGAATCGCCGCCTCGCGGGCGCGACGATGCGCGATATATTGCCGAACGAAGGGAACGGCCTCGCCGACCGCGCCGCCATGGCCGGGCAGATAGACGCGCTCGTCGCGCCGCAGCAGCCGGTCGAGCGAGCCCATATAGTCGCTCATCGCGCCGTCCGGGGGCGCGATGATCGAGGTGTTCCACGCCATCACATGGTCGCCGGAAAACAACAGATCCGTTCCGCGCAGCGCAAACGCCATGTGGTTGGCGGTATGGCCCGGGGTCGCGACCGCCTCGATCGCAAAGCCGCGGCCGGCGACCACCTCCCCGTCTGCAAGCGCATGGTCCGGCGTGAAATCATGGTCGGCGCTCGCCTCGAGCCGCTTCGCCTCGCCGATATGGAGCGGACGGGCCGCCCGGTGCGGCCCCTCCGCAAGCGTGATCGCCCCGGTCGCAGCCTTGACGCGGGCCGCCGCGGGCGAATGATCCATATGGGTGTGGGTGACGAACACATGCGTCACGGTTTCGTTGCGGACGGCATCGAGCAGCGCCGCGACGTGCCGGGGATCGTCGGGACCCGGATCGATGATCGCCACCTCGCCGCCGCCGACAATGTAGCTGACCGTGCCCTTGAAGGTGAACGGGCCCGGATTGTCGCACAGGAGCCGGCGCACGCCGGGCGCGACCTCCTCGACGCGGCCGGGCGCGAGATCGAAATTCCTGTCGAAGGCGATATCGTCGGCCATGCGCTAGCGATTTGCGTCCGGGCGGCGCCCGCTGTCGAGCGGCGGTGAGCGAGCGGATTTCGCCATAGTTGCACCTTACGCCCGATATCGCTACATGCCGCGAGAACCGGCATTGGGAATTTCGTGCCCTCCCTCCGCCGCCAATCGGGAAATGCTCACATGCGCGCGGAAACGCAGGCGATCGTCGAGGAGATCAAGCAGTCGGTCGGGCTGCTGAGGAGGCATCTTTGATGTCGACAAGGCCCGCGTCCGGCTCGCCGAACTGAACAAGCTCACCGAGGACGTCGCGTTCTGGGACGATCCTCAGCGCGCCCAGCGCCTGATGCAGGAGCGCACCTCGCTCGAGGACAGTCTCGGCGCCATCGGGCGCATCGAGCAGGAACTCGACGATCAGGTCACCATGATCGGGCTGGCCGAAGCCGAGAACGACCAGAGCGTCATCGCCGACGCCGAGGCCGCGCTGCGCAAGCTCAAGAGCGATGTCGACCGCCGTCAGCTCGAAGCTCTGCTCTCGGGCGAGGCGGATTCCAGCGACACCTATCTCGAAGTGCATGCGGGCGCCGGCGGCACCGAGAGCCAGGACTGGGCCAACATGCTGCTGCGGATGTATACCCGCTGGGCCGAGCAGCACGGCTTCAAGGTCGACTGGCTGGAAGAGACCGAGGGCGAAGAGGCCGGCATCAAATCCGCCACCGTGCAGATCAAGGGCCGCAACGCCTATGGCTGGCTGAAGACCGAGAACGGGGTGCACCGGCTCGTGCGCATCTCGCCGTTCGATTCCAATGCGCGCCGCCACACCTCGTTCGCGAGCGTGAATGTCTACCCGGTGGTCGACGACCGCATCGTCGTGGACATCAAGGAATTGGACGTGCGCACCGACACGATGCGCTCCGGCGGCGCCGGCGGCCAGCACGTCAACAAGACCGAATTGGCGGTCCGCCTCACCCACATCCCGACCAGTATCGCGGTGGTGTGCCAGAACGACCGCTCGCAGCACCGCAATCGCGCCCAGGCCTGGCAGATGCTGCGCGCGCGCCTCTATGAGCGCGAACTGAAAATGCGCGAGGAGAAGGCGGCCGCCGAGAACGCCGCCAAGACCGATATCGGCTGGGGCCACCAGATCAGGTCCTATGTGCTGCAGCCCTATCAGATGGTGAAGGACCTGCGCACGGGCGTCTCCACCTCCAACACCGGCGCGGTGCTCGACGGCGACCTCGACCAGTTCATGGAATCCGCCCTCGCGCAAAGGGCGTTCGGCGCCGGCCCGGAAAACGTCGAGGATGTGGACTGACCGCATGCGCCCTCAACGCCGCCAAAGCGGACGACAAGAGCGCGGCCCCCGCGAGGTCGGATGACTCGACAGAGCCTCGTAGGACATTCAACCAACCTGGTCGGCGTAGCGACCGAGTTGCTCGCAAGCTGCGCCTATAACGACCATCCCGTGCCGCTGCACGTGTCGGGCGCGCGCGAGATGAACAAGAACCTGTTCGAAATGCTCTCCCAAGCGCCCGATCTGCCGGACGCGGGCATCGCGTTTTCCAGCTACATGATGGCGATGTTCGGCATCGATCCCGAGCAGCAGGAGCCTGTGCGGGCGGGAGCGCGCGCGGCGCGCCGCTATCGTTCGTCCTATCTGCGCCTGCTCAAGGGCTGGGGCTACGACAGCAATAGTCGCGAGGGCGCGGTCCTGAAGGGCTGGGTGGAGAGCCGCTTCGGCATTTTCCCGACCTTCCACAAGGAGGTGCTCGCGCGCTCCGGTCCGGCCTGGGCGACCTATGTCGAACAGAAAATGTCGAGCCGGTTCCACAACAACTCGATCTACGCGCAGCTCGACCTCGTGTACGAATTCTGCCAATGGGCGCTCGATCGGTTCGCCGCGCCGGGCGAAACCCATCTCGCGCTTCACCGCGGGGTCAATGCGTTCGACGAGCATCAGGTCGTCGCGCGGCTCGACAAGCGCACCGCGATCGTCCGGCTCAACAGCCTCACTTCGTTCTCCAGCGACCGCGGCGTCGCCGAATGCTTCGGCGACACCATCCTCACCGCGCGGGTGCCGCTGACCAAGGTGGCGTTCTTCAACACGCTGCTTGCCGTCCATCCGCTCAAGGGCGAAGGCGAATACCTGGTGATCGGCGGCGATTATCAGGTCACCGCGCGTTATTTCTGAACGGCGGCTCGGAGCAAGTGGGCGCCGATTAAACCACCACCCCTGAGGGGCGGGGCTCGCCAGGTCGGCATTGCTTTTGCTTCTCCCTGCGCGGGAGGCGATGCAATGCATGCGACGGGTGCGCTGACCTTGCATGACCGTGCGCTCGGCGCCTTTCTCGGCTTCGCCATCGGCGATGCGCTGGGGGCGACCGTCGAGTTCATGACGCCGGGGCGAGATCGAGACGCGCTACGGCGTGCATGACCGGCTGGTCGGCGGCGGCTGGCTCAAGCTCGCGCCGGGCAAGGTCACCGACGACACCGAGATGGCGCTCGCGCTCGGCCGCTCGCTGATCCGACGCCGCGGCCTCGATCTGCATGATGCGTGCGAGGAATTCGCCGCGTGGCTGAAGACGGGGCCGATCGATGTCGGCAATACCTGCCGACGCGGCATCCGCCGCTATCTCACCGAGGGCAGCGTCGCCGGGCCCTATTTCGAGGGCGACGCCGGCAACGGCGCGGCCATGCGCATCCTGCCGCTCGCGCTCGCCTCGTTCGGCCATCCGGAAACGGCTGCGCAATGGAGTGAAGCGCAATGCCACGTCACGCATCACCATCCGCTGTCCGACGCCGCCGCGCTCGCGCTCGTGCGGATGATGCATGTCCTGCTGGCGGGCGAGGACAAGAAGGCGGCGCGCCGTCTGGCCGACGCGCTCGTCGCGGAGCATCGCGTCTTCCGGTTCGACCCCTATCGCGGGCTCTGTTCCGCCTTTGTCGTCGATACCATGCAGACGGTGCTGCATTACTATTTCAGCACGGCGTCGTTTGCCGAATGCGTCGTCCGCACCGTGAATCAAGGGGGCGACGCCGACACGGCCGGCGCGCTCGCGGCCATGCTGGCGGGGGCGACCTTTGGCGTATCGGCCATTCCGTCCGGCTGGCTCGGCCGGCTCGACCGCGTGGTGGCGCGGGAAATCCGCGAGCAGACGCCGAAACTGCTTGCGATCGCAGCAAGCCTCGGAGAGGCCGAGCCGCGCCAGGCCTGACGTGTCCTTCGCGCTTGCGGCTATTCGTCCGCGGCTTGCGCGCCGCGCAGCGACTTGACGCCGGCGCGGCGTTTCTTCGCCGTGAGCCGGCGTTCGCGCGAAGCCTTGGTCGGCCGGGTCGGCCGGCGCGGCGTCGGGCGCACCGCCGCCTGCCGGATCAGCGCAATCAGCCGCTCGGCCGCATCGTCCCGATTGCGCTCCTGTGTCCGGAACCGCTGGGCGATGATGACGAGCACGCCGTCGCGCGTCAGCCGGCGGCCGGCGAGACGCATCAGGCGCGTGCGCACCTCCTCCGGCAAGTTGGGCGAGCGCCGCACGTCAAAGCGCAGCTGCACCGCGGTTGCGACCTTGTTGACGTTCTGCCCGCCGGGGCCCGCGGCGCGGATGAACCGCTCGGAAAGCTCGTCCTCCCCGATCGCGATCGTGTCGGTGATGCGGATCATGGCGCGCCGTCGGCTCCGTCCCCCTCAGAGCAGTGCAATCCAACGCCTGCGCAAGCAGGCCCGCGCGAGGCGAACGCTCCGCTCCTGCTCCCGGCGCAGAGGCCTACTGCGCGTGGACGGCCGGTGGCTTGCCGGCAAGATCTTGCGAGGGGCCGGCGATCGTCACCAGCATGTCGCCCGACAGGAGCCGCTGCGCCACGCGCTTGGCGTCTTCGAGCGTGACCGCGTCGATCAGGCCGTTGCGCTTGTTGACGTAGTCGATCCCCAATTGGTCGATCTGGATTTGCACGAGCTGGTTGGCGATCTTGGGCGACGTGTCGAAGGCGAGCGCATAGGAGCCCTTGAGGAACGACTTCGCTTTTTCAAGCTCGTCCGCGGTCGGCCCTTCCTTCGCCATCCGACGCACCTCGCTTTCGATCACCTCGGTCGTTTCCCGCGCGCGGTCGGCGCGCGTTCCCGTCGCCACGAAGAACGCCGCCGCGTGCTGGAGCGGCATGAGCATCGAGTAGATCGAATAGCAGAGCCCGCGCGTCTCCCGCACCTCGCGATACAGGCGCGACGAGAACATGCCGCCGCCCAGAATGTGATTCACGACATAGGCTGCGATGTAATCGGGATCGCGGCGGGTGAATCCCTTCCCGCCGAACACCAGCGAAGACTGCGCGACGTCGACCTGCACCGGCACGCTGCGGCCGAGCGCCTGCGGCGCGGTCTCCGGCACCGGCGCGAGTTCGGCCTTCGCAGGCAGCGTCCCGAACACGGTGTCGAGCAGGCCACCCGCGGTCGCCGCGTCGATATTGCCGACGATCGCGATCTTCAGCGTATCGCGCGCGAAGACGCGATCGACATAGCCCTTGAGGTCCGCCGGGGTGATCGCCTCCACGCTCTCGGTCGTGCCGGTGATCGCGTGGCCATAGGGATGTCCGGCAAAGGCCGTTTCCCACCATTCGCGGCTGGCGAGATCGTCCGGCCGCACGCTTTCGCGGCGCAGTTCGGCGACAAGGGCCGTGCGCATGCGTTCGACCGCGTCGGGATCGAAGCGCGGCGCGGTGAGCGCGAGCTTCAGGAGGCCGAACGCCTCGTCCCGAAACTCGGCCAGGGTACGGAGCGAGCCGGTGATGCTGTCGCGGCCGGCGATGAATTCGAGCTCGATCGCCTTTGTCTCCAGCCGCTCGCTGAACGCGCGCGAATCGAGATCGCCGGCGCCTTCGTCGAGCAGCGTCGTCAGCATATGGGCGAGGCCGGGTCTGTCGGCAGGGTCCTGGCTCGAACCGCCGCGGAATGCGAACTCCATCGCGATAAGGGGAAGCGACGGTTCGCGGACGAGCCAGGCCTCGATTCCGCCCGGACTGACCACGCGTTCGATCGTCGTCGCGAGCGCCGGCAGGCAAAGACCGGCCCACAGGCCGATAGCGAGCGCGGCGCGGCGAGCGCCGATCCAGACAAAGCCGCTCAAGAACGTTTCTCCTCAGGGCCTGGCAGAGACTTCACGAGATAGCCGGTGACGGAGCGCCGCTTGTCGAGCCAGGTCTTGGCCGCGAGTTGCACCTGCGCGGCGCTGACCGCCTTGATCCGGTCCGGCCAGTTGAGCACATCCTGCACCGTCGAGCCGGTGCTGAGGGCGACCCCGAACCAGCGGGCCATGCTCGACTGATTGTCCTGCGCATAAGTTGAGTCAGCGATCATGCGCGTCTTGGCGCGCTCCAACTCCTCGGATGCGACTCCGTCCGCGACGATTTCGGCGATCGCCGCGTCGATCTCGTTCTCCAGGTCGGCCAAGTCGATCCCGGGCTGCGGCATGGCGTAGATGCCGAGCCGCGTCGAATCGACGGCCGAGCCTTGATACGAGGCGCCCGCATTGGTCGCGAGGCGCTTGTCGACGACCAGGCGGCGGTAAAGCCGGCTGTTTGCGCCCGCGCCGAGAACTTGCGCCAGCACGTCGAGCGCCTCCGCTTGCTCGCGCTTGGCGGTCGTATAGGAGGGCACGAGATAGCTGCGGTACATGCTCGGCTGGGCCACGCGGGGATCGTCCATCATGACCTTGCGCACCGCGACGGGGATCGGCTCACGCGGCCGCGCGCGCTCCTCGGTATCGGCGCTGCGCGGGATCGCGCCATAGGTCTTTTCCGCGAGCGCCTTGACCTCGTCGCGCGTCACGTCGCCGGCGATCACGACGATCGCGTTATTCGGCCCGTAGAAGCGCCGGTAGAAAGCAAGCGCATCCTCGCGATTGAGCCTTTCGATCTCCGGCCGCCAGCCGATGACCGGCCGCCCATAGGGGTGATTGAGGTAGAGCGCGGCCGATATCTGTTCGCCAAGACGCGCCTCGGGGCTGTTGGCGACGCGCATATTGTGCTCCTCCAGCACGACGTCGCGCTCGGGAAGCACATTGGCGTCGCTGAGCACGAGGCCCGTCATGCGGTCAGCCTCGAATTCCATCAACTGCCCGAGATATTCGCGCGGGACGCGCTGGAAATAGCCGGTATAGTCGGAGGTCGTGAACGCGTTCTCCTGCCCGCCAATAGTGGCGAGCATCTGCGAAAAGCGCCCGGCCGGGTTCTTTCGACGTGCCCTTGAACATCAGGTGTTCGAGAAAATGGGCGATGCCCGATTTGCCCAGCGGCTCGTCGGCCGATCCGACCTTGTAGTAGATCATGTGCGTCACCACCGGGGCGCGGTGATCGGGGATGACGACCACCTGCATGCCGTTGGCGAGCTTGAACTCGCCCACCTTGGGGTCCTCGGCGCGGGCCGACGGGGCTGCGATCGGCAGCATCACGGCGGCGGCGAAGGCCACCAGGGCGGCGCATGAGACTGCCCGACGCATCATAAACGACCTCGTTGACGTTTGTTCGCCAGCATTCTTTCGGAAAAGCGCCGCCGCCTCAAATGACAAAACGGTCACGTTCGACCGCTTCGTCCGAACTCCCGCACGCGCGCCATTCCTCAGATGCAATAGATGGCAATGCAACTGATGGCGGCGCAACGCGGAAGATTTCTGCTCCGAGCGCGCAGGCCCAGAACCCCCGTAGGCTTCCGAAAACATCGACCGGCGACGGCCGGCTGGCCTCAACGGTTCGCTGCGCTTCCAACCGCCTGGTCGACCGGCTCGGCGGGCTTCGCTCTGGCGTCCGCCTTGCTGACGCCGTAAGGCTGATTGGCCGAGGGCGTGCGATAGCCGGGCGGCGGCTGCGTCAAGTCGGTGCGCTGAGGCTCACGGTCGAATGCGCTCGTTTCCGCCTTGGGTTCGAACCCGAAGAGCGAACGGAGATTGTTGAACCCTTTGAACCCAAGCTCCGAGGGTCGCATCTGGTTCATCGACTCTTCGGACGGCTTGGACGCCGCCTGGGACGGGCCCCCGCTCCGCGGCACCCCTTTGTCGAGCTGGGCAGGGGTCAGCGGACGCCCCTCCTCCTCCCAGTCAATCGCCTTTCTCTTGCGTTTGGCGACCTCTTTCTTGCCGGCCAGGTCCGGATCGACCGGCCACGCCGGATTGCGCTCGGCGAAGCCGGGATTTTCCGGCGGCGGCAGATTGGTGCTTGGCGGCACAACCAAAGGCGATCGTTCGCGGTAATCGATGCCTTCCTCGTCGCCGCGCTTCAGTCCCAGGCCGCTCATGATGCCGCGCAGGACCTTGACGTCGGGAAGCTCGTCGTCGTCATCGTCGGCAAGCGCCGGGCCGACGCCCGTGGCGCACACGGCCAGTCCGGCAAAGAGGCAAGCCATGGCAAGGCGTGCGATCCCGCGCCTCGGAGCTCTCTGCGGCATGTTCTTATCCCCCCGGTCCAGGATCAACGCCGAGTTGCGGCGGATCGCATAGCCGGCTTTGTTTTATAGCCCGGATCAGGGCGCTTTTGCGGCGTTTTCGCCGCGTAATACTTCATAGAGGAGCGCGCCGACTCCCGCCACGATCGCCACATCGGCGAGGTTGAACACGTACCACCGGAAGCTGAAGCTCGGCGTCGTGAGGTGGAGCAGCGCGAAATCGAAGACCGCTCCGAAGGCGAGGCGGTCGATGGCGTTGCCGACCGCGCCGCCGATGATCAGTCCGAGCGCGACGGCGGTCAGCCGGCTTCCCGCGCGGGCGAGCCATGCCGAGAGCAGCACGACCGCCGCCGCCTTCACCCCCAGCAGCAGCCATTGCCCGACCGGGCCGCCCTGCGGAAACAGGCCGTAGCTGATCCCGGTGTTCCAGACCGCGACGAGGTCGAGGAAAGGGGCGAGGCGGACGGGAGCGCGCGTTTCGAGATCGAATTCGAACAGGAGCCACAGCTTGAGCGCCTGATCGAAAAGCACCACGCCGGCCGCGACGAGCAGGCCGAGAACCAATGGCGAATGGCGGAAACGGGCTTCCGGGGGAGGCATTGGACGTGCGTCACCCTCTCCCTTTGCAGGAGAGGGTGCTTTCGGCTCGACCTTTATTGGTTCCAAGGCTCGCCTTTTCACTCCGCGGGAGGATAGAGCGCGTCCAGTTCGCGCAGCGCCTGGGCGTCGCGCGGGGTCACGTCCGGATACCGCGGATCCGCGCCGATATTCAGCGAAATCTTCCATGAGCGCGCGCATTTCCGCCCCTGCGCGAGCTGCGGGACCACGGCGACCCCCGTCACGTCGGGCAGGCGGAACGCGTCCGGCGGTCCCTCCCCTTCGATCAGCGTGCCCGCCGAGGTGATGCAGATTTCCGGCAAGTCGATGTCGACCATCGCCGCGAACAGCTCCTCGTTCGAGATGTAGACGAAGGGGTCGGCTTCGAGCGAGGAGCCGATGCGCTTGCCCGCGCGCTCCAGTTCGAGCGCGCCCGTCACCACGCGGCGCACCGTGCGCACCTTGCGCCATTGCTCCGCGAGCTTGTCGCTGCGCCAGGCGGCCGGCACGTCGGGGAACAGCGCGAGATGCACCGAGCCGTCCTCGGACGGATGGCGCGCGAGCCACGCCTCCTCGGCGGTGAAGCAGAGCATGGGCGCGAGCCAGGTCACCGTGCAGCGGAACAGATGGTCGAGCGTGGTGAGGCAGGACCGGCGCGTCACCGAGGAGATCGGATCGCAATAGAGCGCGTCCTTGCGGATATCGAAGTAGAACGCCGACAGATCGACCGTCATGAACTGGTTCACCGCGGCGAAAATGCGCTTGTAGTCGAACGCCGCATAGGCGTCGCGCACCAGCATATCGAGCTCGGCGAGCCGGTGCAGCATGTAGCGTTCGAGCGAGGGCATGCGCTCCGGACGCACGCGATCCTCCTCGTGGAAATGCGCGAGATTGCCGAGCATCCAGCGGATCGTGTTGCGCAGCTTGCGGTAGGTGTCGACCGTGGTCTTCAGGATTTCCGGGCCGATGCGCTGATCGTCCCAGTAATCGCAGGAGGCGACCCACAGGCGCAGAATATCGGCGCCATGCTCGCGAATGACGTCCTGCGGCGCGATCGTGTTGCCGAGCGATTTCGACATTTTGCGCCCGACCTCGTCGAGCGTGAAGCCGTGGGTCACGACCGCATCGAAGGGCGCGCGCCCGCGCGTGCCGCAGGATTCGAGTAGCGAGGAATGGAACCAGCCGCGATGCTGGTCGGAGCCCTCCAGATAGAGGATCGTGTCGCGCCCGCCGTCGATCTTGCGGCGCAGTCCGGCGAAGGCGGGAAAATGCCGCGCATCCTCCAGCACGAAGGCGTGCGTCGAGCCGGAATCGAACCAGACGTCGAGAATGTCGTCGATCTTCTCCCACTCGGCCGGATTGTCGACGAGGCCCGCAAGGAAGCGCTCGCGCGCGCCTTGCGCATACCAGGCGTCGGCCCCCTCCGCCTCGAAGGCGTCGGCGATGCGCGCATTGACGCGCGCATCCTGCAGGACGTCGAGCTCGCCGCCGCGCTCGCGCACGAACAGCGTGATCGGCACGCCCCAGGCGCGCTGGCGCGAGATCACCCAGTCCGGCCTGCTCTCGATCATGCCGGTGATGCGGTTCTCGCCCTGCGGCGGCACCCAGCGCGTCGCCTTGATGGCGGCGAGCGCACGCGCGCGCAGCGTATCGCCCTCTCCTTTCACCTCTCCCCTTGGGAAAGAGGTCAACTCCGAAGGCGTCGGGTGAGGGGGCTGGAGCGTCGCCGGTGCAGTCGGGCCCCCCTCACCCGCTCGCTGCGCTCGCGACCTCTCCCCAGTGGGGAGAGGTGAAGTGGAACCTGCGGCCGACGAGGAGAGGCTTGGCTCGGGCGCAGACACCTCCGCGATGTCCCGGTCCATCGCGATGAACCATTGCGGCGTGTTGCGGAAGATCACCGGCTTCTTCGAGCGCCAGGAATGCGGGTACTGGTGCTTGAGTTTTCCCGCGCGACCAGCATTCGAGCGTCGATCAGCGCCTTGATGACGGCCTCGTTGGCGTCGCCCTTCTCGCCCTTTTCGGTGATGACGCGCAGGCCTTCGAAGCCGGGCGCATCCTTGGTGAAACGCCCGTCCGCATCGACCGGGTAGGGAATGTCGTGTCGATGCCGCGCCCATTAGCTCGCACGCGTACTCCATCCAGATGTCGAAGTCTTCGCGGCCATGGCTCGGCGCGGTGTGCACGAATCCGGTGCCGGTGCTCGTCGTCCACATGCTCGCCGGCGAGCAGCGGGACGGGGAAGTCATAGCCGCCCGGCGACTGTAGCGGGTGATCGCAGACCAGCTCAGCGAGAACATCCGCCGGGATAGACCGGACTTTCTCGAAACCGATGACGCGCGCCTGCTTGAACACGTCTTCCGCAAGCTGCGTCCGCGACGATCAGGAGATCGCCGTTCTTCGCCCAATTGTCGGCCGGCGCCTCGGTGACCTTGTAAAGGCCGTACGCGATCTTTGGACGAGAAACTGATGGCGCGGTTGCCGGGCAGCGTCCACGGCGTCGTCGTCCAGATGACGACCGAGGCGTTCTCCAGATCAGCCTCTCCCGCGGGCGGAGAGGTCGATGCGCGAGCGCATCGATGAGCTCGGCCAGTCGCAGACTGCCCTCACCCCAACCCTCTCGCCGCAAGCGGACGATCGGAAACTTCACCCACACCGTGTCGCGAGACATAGTCCTCGTATTCGACCTCGGCCTCGGCGAGCGCGGTCTTCTCCACCACCGACCACATCACGGGCTTGGAGCCGCGATAGAGCGTGCCGTCTGGCGGCGAACTTCATCAGTTCGCGGGCGATCTGCGCCTCGGCGGGGAAGCTCATCGTCGTGTAGGGATGGTCCCAGTCGCCCACCACGCCGAGCCGCTTGAACTCCTCGCGCTGCACATTGAGCCAGTGTTCGGCATAGGCGCGGCATTCCTGGCGGAAGGCGATCATCTCCGCCGGATTCGAGAAATCGGGCTTCGCCTTCCCCTTCGCGCGGTAATTCTCCTCCTCGATCTTCCACTCGATCGGCAGGCCGTGGCAGTCCCAGCCCGGCACGTAGTTCGAATCGAAGCCGAGCATCTGCTGGCTGCGGGTGACGAGGTCCTTCAGCACCTTGTTGAGCGCGGTGCCGATATGGATGTGGCCGTTCGCGTAAGGCGGGCCGTCATGCAGGATGAAGCGGTCGCGCCCCTGCGCCGCTTCGCGCAGCCGGCGGTAGAGGCCAAGCCTCTGCCAGCGCGCGAGAATGTCCGGCTCCTTCTGCGGCAGACCGGCCCGCATGGGGAAATCGGTCTTGGGCAGAAACAGCGTCTTGGAATAGTCGGGGTGGATTTTTTCACGGTCTCGTTCATGCGCCGGGTTCTAACAAGCGGGGCGCAGCGCGGGAAGGGGCGGCTGACGGCCTGGTGCGGCGAAGTTTGCGTGGGTCCGCTCTCATCCCACGCAAGCGGGCGCAGGCAGGACACTGAAGTCGTGCGAACGTTAAGCCACTGCTCCGATGGTCAAGGGGGACACCGGCGGAAACGCGTCCCCCGCCTGCGCCAGGGCCGCGCGGGCGACGTCCGCGTCCTCTTCCATGCGCCTTACCAGTTCCCCGACCGTAGCAAGATTTCAGCTCCGGCCTGATCCAGGCGAGGAAGGCTATGTCCAGGGTCTTTCCGTAGAGATCGCCGGCGAAGTCGAACAAAAACGCCTCGAGGAGCACGACGCCCGTGTCGAACATCGGGCGGCGGCCGAAATTGGCGACCCCGTCATAGCGCTTGTCGCCGACGGCGACGCGCACGGCGTAGACGCCGTGGCGCAGCCCGCATTGCGGATCGAGCCGGATATTGGCGGTCGGAAAGCCGAGCTCGCGCCCGCGCCGGTCGCCGTGCTCCACCACGCCGGTGACGAACCAGGGATAGCCGAGCAGGCGCGCCGCCAGCCCGACATCGCCTTGCGTCAGCGCGTCGCGGATCGCCCCCGAGGAGATGCGCTGCGAGCCGTCGCTGAACGCCGGCACGATGTCCACCGAAAAGCCAAGCCTGCGTCCCTCCGCCACGAGGAAATCGGGGGCGCCGGCGCGCCCCTTGCCGAAATGGAAATCGTAGCCGGCCGCGACGCCTGCGACGGCGTAGCGCCCGACCAGGACCTGCGCGACGAACGCCTCGGCGGTGAGCGCGGAGAGCGCCGCATCGAAGCGCATCACGATCGCCCCGTTCAGTCCGGTCGACGCAAGCAGCCGCAGCTTTGTCGCGACATCGGTCAGCCGGAAGACGCGTGCGTCGGGGTTGAAGAAGGCGCGCGGATGCGGCTCGAAGGTCATGACCGCGGCGGGCCGGCGCAGCGCGCGCGCCCGCGCGAGGGCGGCGTCGAGCACGGCGTGGTGCCCGCGATGGACGCCCTCGAAATTGCCGAGGGCGAGCACCGCGCCGTTAAGCGCGCCGTCCGCGGGCGCTGCCGTGGCGAGCGCGTCGTGGATGACGACGAAGGGCGCGGCCGACGAAAAATGATCGTTCATGCGGGGATCACGCGGTTCACGATCACCAGACCAGATGCCGGGTCACGGCCTTCGGCAGCACGCCCGCTTCGCCGAAAATATCGGCGAGCGCCCCGTGGTCGATCGCCTCGCGCCCGCCCAGCTCGGTTGCGTGAATGCCTGCGGTGACGAACAGGCAATCGACCCCGAAAGCGGATGCGCCGAGCAGATCGGTGCGCACCAAATCGCCGATCGCCAGCACGCGGGCGAGCGGAACCTCGGCGCGGCGCAGCGCGGCGGCGCGTTTCAGCGCCTGTTCGTAGATCGGGCGATAGGGCTTGCCGGCATACAGCACTTCTCCGCCCATCGATTGGTAAAGGTCGGCGATCGCGCCGGCGCAGTAGACGAGTTCGTGGCCGCGCTCGACCACCAGATCGGGATTGGCGCACACCATGAACAGGTTGCGCGCCTTCAGCTGGGTGAGCAGTTCCCGGTAGTCCTCCGGCGTCTCCGTCGTGTCGTCATATAGGCCGGAACAGACCACGTAGTCGGCGCTCGCGACCGAGGCGAAGCGGACCTTCAGTTCGGTGAAGACCGAATGATCGCGCTCCGGCCCGATGTGAAAAACGGCCTGGTGGCGGCGCGCCTCGATCACCGCATGCGCAACGTCGCCCGAGCTGACCACGGCGTCATAGGCGTCGCGCGGCACCGCGAGGTTGTCGAGGAAGCCGACCACGACCTCGTTCTGGCGCGGCGCATTGGTGAGGAGAATGACCGTGCCCCCGCCCGCGCGGAACCGGGTGAGGGCGTCGCATGCGCCCGCAAACGCGGCGACGCCGTTATGCACCACGCCCCAGACGTCGGAGAGCGCCACGTCGTAACGCGGCGCAAGCTCAGAAAAACCGTCGATCAGCGTGGGTAAAGGAATGGACATCGAGCTTCGGGGATCGAGGAAGGATTGGCTGTAGACGATCGGGGGCGGTTCGTCATCCCGCGGCGACCAAGGCAATCGCGACCGTTGACGATGAACGCGCGGCCGAGCCGCGCGGCGGCCGCGCTCCCGATATAGTGGGAACGACGGCTTGGCTCAACCGCATGTTCGCCCGGCGGCTCCGCATCTCGCGCGCGGGACGGGCGATCCGGTTCCGAGGCGCCGCCCAGCCGTTCGGTGCGGCTTGTTCGGCGGCATGCCGAGTTATAGAAGCCAGACCTTCCAGGGCGAAAAGCGTCACCGCGCGGGCGTGCGCAGTTCACCCGTCGCGACGGCGCGCTACCGCAGGGGGCGCGTATGGTTGTCGAAATCACGGGCTATGTGGCGTCCGCCCTGGTGCTCGCAACCTTCTGGATGCGCACCATGATCCCGCTGCGCATCGTGGCGCTCGGCAGCAATATCGCCTTCATCACCTACGGCCTTGTCGGCGGCCTCATGCCCATCCTGGTGCTGCATCTCGTTCTGCTGCCGCTGAACCTCTACCGGGCGGTCGAGATGGTGCGCCTGCTGCACCGGGTGCGGCGCGCCGCGCGCGGCGATCTCTCGCTCGCCTGGTTGAAGCCATACATGAAGGCGGAGCGTCATCCGCCCTCGCACGTCCTGTTCCGGAAGGGGGATGAGGCGGACCGCCTGTATCTCATCCTGCAGGGCGAAATCCGATTGGAGGAATCCGGCGCCCGGCTGGAGCCTGGGCAGATTTTCGGCGAGATAGGCCTTTTTTCTCCGGACCGGCAGCGCACGCAGACGGCGATCTGCGCGACCGCGGCGGAGCTGCTGTGGATCGACGAGGCCGAGCTCGCCCAGCTCTGCTATCAGAATCCGGGCATGGCCTTCCATCTCCTGCGGCTGATCACCGCCCGGCTGATCGGGAACATGGCCCGGCTGGAAAACTCGCTGTCTGCAAATTGAGCGGGCGGAAAGCGCGCTGTCGAATTAGGTGCGCTGCGCCCGTCGGCAGGCGAAGTTTGCGATCGATATCGTCTCCTCCTATGGCAGCCGAACCGCGGCGGACCAGCGACACGCGCTGGCACGCCGCACGAAGACATGCTTATGAGTTCAGTCGAACTGCTTTGGGCATGCGAAAAGCCCGAGATCCAGGCGAAGAAGAGGCTTTCATGGTCACGTTGCACGTCACCGGAATGGCCTGCGACGGCTGCGCAAAGGCGGTCGAGCGGGTGATCAAGGCGCAGGACCCGCGCGCGAGCGTCAAGGTCGATCTCGGCTCCGGGCGGGTCGAGGCCGACACCTCGGCCGCGCCCGCGGCGCTTGTCGCGGCGATCGAGGCGGCGGGCTATGGCGCGAAAGCGGCGTGATGGCTGACCTTTGATCGGTCTTTCCGGAAGCCGAGCGAAGCGAAGCTGTCCGGAATCGATAACCTCAGGCTATGCTAGCCGGCATTATGCAGCGCTTTGACGGTTACGCTGCGCACGGGATCGCGCACGCGTGATTGTTCCCGGTTTTACTTGCTCGTGGACGCACCGCATCCTCTCCGGCAACGGGCCAGAAGGCGGGGTGGAGAATGTTTGCGGGTTGACGGGACGGGCTCGATATTCGGGGCGCTGCGCCCCGTCGCTCAGGTGACGAGGCGCGGGATTCGCCCGAGCGCGAAACGCAAAATATCTTGGCCGGGACACGATGTCGGCAAATGAACACGTAACATCGTCTTCATCTCGACGACGCGCGCGGCGATCTTGATGAGGCGCAGGCGTAAGGTGTCGAACTGGGCGACGCGCCACATCGAACGTTTTGGCATCGACACGCGCAGGCCCCACATCAGCCAGTAGGCGCCGGCGTGCAGGAACAGCCGTAACTGGTTGGCGGTGGCCTTCGTGCAGGAGGTGCGGTCGGCCGCCAGATGCGTCTTCCAGGACTTGATGTGATTTTCGGCTTGGCCGCGTCGGCAGTAGACATCCTCGTAGAGCACGCGGGCATTGCGGGTTTCGAGATTGGTGACGATGAAGCGTGTGTCGGCGCCGTCCGCGCCGGCTTCGATGCGGGCGATGATGCGCTCGACGCGGCTCCAGCTCGCGGCCCCATCGTAAAACTCCTTGAAGCGGCGCGCCTTGCCATCTTTCGGCGCGGCCTCGAAGCGCGCCTTCGTGCTGGCCTCGAGGCCCTCGATGTGGCGTTGCAATGTCGAGGTCGGCGCGACGCCGAGGATGTAATCGAGCCCGTTGGCGCGACACCAGTCGAGAACCTCGGGACAGCAATAATGACTGTCGGCGCGCAGCAAAATCTCGGTCTTTGGCCAGTTGGCGCGGATGGCGCGCAGCAAGCGGCGCAGAAAGCCGCGTATTTCCTTGCCGCTGGGCCGTTTGGCGGGACGAAGCACGGCGGTGATGAAGCGACCCTCGCCGTCGAAGACGACGATCGGCTGAAAGCCGTATTCATCGTAATGCGCATTGAACAGGCGTAAGCGGTGCAGCCTCCCCACGGGCCTGTCTCGGCTCAGGCGGCTTTTTGAGCGCGCTCGGCCTTGATCGCCGCGCCCCAGGCCCAGGGCATCAGCTCGTCGATGCGCGACGCCGGCCAGCGGTTGACGAGCTTGGTCAGCACGTCGGTCATCCACGCCAGCGGATCGACGCCGTTGAGCTTGCAGGTCTCGATGAGCGACGCGTGCATCGCCCAGCCCTGCGGCGCCCACGTCGTGGCCGGCGAACAGGGCGTTTTTCCGCGTAAGTGCGAGCGGGCGGATCGAGCGCTCGACCGTGTTGGAATCGATCTCGATGCGGCCGTCGTCGAGGTAGCGGACGAGGCCGTCCCACTGGTTGAGGCCGTAGGCCGAGCGCCTCGCCGAGCTTGGCGCCCTTCGACACCTGCGCGAGGCTCTCCTCGAGCCACGGCTTCAGCGCCTCGACGAGCGGCTTGGCCTTCTCCTGGCGCAACGCGCGTCGCACCTCGCGGCGGCAGGCCGCGGATCTCGGCCTCGATCGTCGTAGAGCTTGCTTGATGCGCGCGAGCGCCTCGCGTCGCGATCGGCTGGTTGCCGCCGACGTAGATCTCGTAGAACTTGCGCCGCAGGTGGCTCCAGCAGAAGGCGAGCGTCACCGGGCCGCCGGCGCGCGTCGGCCGGGCGAGCTGGTCGTAGGCGGCGTAGCCGTCGACCTGCAGCACGCCGCTGAAGCCGTCGAGCAGCTTCACGCGCGTGCTCGCCGCCGCGGCCGGGCGCGTAGGTGTAGGCGACCGCCGGCGGATCGGCGCCGCCCCACGGTCGGTCGTCGCGCGCGAGCGCCCACAGGTAGCCGGTCTTGGTCTCGCCGCGACCGGGATCGAGCACCGGGCAGCGCGTCTCGTCGCAGAACAGCTTGGGCGACTGTCTTCAAGCTCGCTCGACGAGCCAGTCGTGCAAGCGGCTGCAGCTCGGCGGCCGCCGCGCCGACCCAGCCGGCCAGCGTCGAGCGCTCGATGCTGACGCCGGCGCGCGCCAGGATCTGCGATTGCCGATAGAGCGGCAGGTGATCGGCGAACTTCGACACGACCACGTCGGCGACGAGCCGCTCGGTCGGCAGGCCGCCCTCGATCAGCCGCGCCGGCGCCGGCGCCTGGATGATGCCGGCGACGTCGTCGGCACCCGTCTTCTCGCAGCGTCCGGCAGGCAAACTTCGGCCGCCGCGTCACGACCACGCGTGAGCTTCGCCGGCATCTTGTCGAGCCGCTTCGACACGTCCTCGCCGATCACGTGCAGCGCGCCATTGCAGCACGGGCAGACCTTGCGCCTCGGGCTCGATCACCACCTCCTCGTGCGGCAGGTGGTCGAGCGTTCTCGTTGCGGGTCTTGCGGCGCTGCTTCGTGCGCTCGGTCTTGAGTGCAGGATCGGCCTTCTCGGCCTCGGCCTCGACCTTGGCGTGCTCGGTCTCCAGCGCCTCCAGCGCGAGCTCGAGCTGGTCGTCGTCGATGCTTCTCGGAGCTGCGACCGAAGCGGGCGCGCCGCATCTCGGCGACGATCTGCTCGAGCTTCTCGGTTGCGCACGCTGAGCAGGTCGCGCTCGACCGCGATGGTGTTGCGCTCCGCGACGACACGGCGGCATGCGCCGCGCGCTCGGCGAGGATCAGCGCGCGCAGGGCGTCGATGTCATCGGGCAGCGCTGGCGGCGCGTTCGTCATGGCGCGAAGACGAGCTGATTCGGCCGCGTCAGGCAGCAGCTTCGCGCCGATAAGTCCTCGTGCCGCAGCGCGGACTCGCGCGCATCGAGCAAGCGCCACGCCACGATCGCATCGAAGGCGGTGAGCAGCCTCATGACGCCGCCCTCGGCCGCTCGACAACGCGCGCCTCGACGCGCGACCACTCCGTCCCTTCGAGCAGCGCGGCGAGCTGCGCCGGCGTCAGCCGCAGCACGCCGTCCTCGACCGGCGGCCAGCGGAATGCACCGCCTTCGAGCCGCTTCGTCAGCAGGCAGATGCCGGTGCCGTCCCACCACAGCAGCTTCACGCGATCGATCCGCTTCGCGCGGAACACGTAGACCGCGCCCGAGAACGGATTGGCGCCGAGCGCCTCCTGCACGAACGCGGCCAAGCGTGTCGGCCTGCTTGCGGAAGTCGACCGGCTTGGTCGCCACCAGCACCTGCAGCTCGGCCCCGGGCAGCATCATGACGCCCTCCTGACGGCACGCAGCACGCGTCGGCGAGATGCGCGGCCTCGACCTGACCGACGACGCGCACGATGGCGTCGCCGATCGCGATCTCGATGTGGCCGCAGGGCGGTGCGGTGCCGGTGGAGCTGGCGGTGGCGGCCGCGGCGCACGTTGCGACAACGACCGGCGCGAACGCGGGCAATTGCCCGGCAGGGGAACGTTCGCCGGCAGGCGCCTTCGCTGGTGCCGGCTCGGGCACCGAGCCGCCGGCAATGCCGATGCTCTCCGCCATCAGCGCACGCGCGTCGCGACGCCAGCCGAACAACTGCTGCGGACGAGACCCCGTTGCGTCGCGCCACCTCCGACACGTTCGCGCCCGGCTTCAAACTCTCGATGACGATGCGGGCCTTCTCGTCCTCCGACCACTGCCGGCGCCCCGGAATGACCAAGAACTGATCATCCGAAAGGCGTAACGGACGGCCGCCATATCAGCCCGCAGGCGCAGCCGCGGGTGTGCGCTCGTCGGCCACGATCGCGCCGTCGACGCAGCTCGATGCGGCGGTCCATGCGCGCGGCGAGGTCGAGGTCGTGGGTGACCGCGACCACGGTCTTGCCGTGCTCGTCGACCAGGTCGCGCAGGATCTCGAACACCTGCTCGCTCGCCTTGGAATCGAGCGAGCCGGTCGGCTCGTCGGCCAGGATGACGCGGCGGATCGTTGGCGAGCGCGCGCGCGACCGCGACGCGCTGGCGCTGGCCGCCGGAGAGCTGGTCGGGCCGCTTGTGCACGTGGTCGGCGAGCCCGAGCGAGCCGAGCAGCGTCGCGCGCGCGCTCGCGCATGCGCGTCGGCCGACAGCCGCCCGAGCGCGCGCATCGGCAGCATGACGTTGTCGAGCACGGTGAACTCCGGCAGCAGGAAGTGGAACTGGAACACGAAGCCGAGCGTCGACGAGCCGCGTGCAGGCGCGCTCGTCCTCGTCCATGTGCGCGGTCGCCCGGCCGCGGATCAGCACCTCGCCCGAGGTCGGCAGGTCGAGCAGGCCGAGCAGATAGAGCAGCGACGACTTGCCCGAGCCGGACGGCCCGGTGATGGCGACGAACTCGTTGTCGCCGATCGGCAGGTCGATGTCGTGCACCAGCGTCGTCGGCACGACGCCGGGCAGGATGCGGGTGACGTCGCGCGCCTCGATCAGCGGCGTCGGCGCTCGGCCGGCGCGTCTGCGCGGCGCGCTCATGTCGCGCCCCGGATGATGTCGACCGGATGCACGCGCGCGGCCTTGCGCGCCGGGCAGATAGCCGGCGACGAGCGACGAGACCAGCGCCACCGCCGCCGGCCATCAGCGTAGTGCACGGACGAATAGGCGAGCGGCAGCCGGTCGACGTCGATGAACGGGTTCTTGATCTCGATCGAGCCGAGCGCCAGGCACAGCAGCGTAGCCGAGCGCCAAGCCGGCGAGCGCGCCGGCCAAGCCCGATGATCAGCGCCTCGAGCACGAAGATCGCGCGCACGCGTGCGCTCGCGGCAGGCCGAGCGACTTCATGATGGCGATGTCGCGCGCCTTCTCGTGCGTGATGGTCGAGATGATGTTGTAGGTGCCGAAGCTCGCCACCAGCAGGATGGCGCCGACCACCGTGTACATGATGATGTTGCGGATGACGAAGGCGCTGAGCAGGTCCTCGTGCGCCTCCTGCCAGGAGACCGACTTGTAGCCGGTCTCGCGCTCGATGCGCGCGGCGACGTCGCGCGCCGCCATCGGATCGCGACGCCGCACGCGCAACTCGTTGACGAGCCCGGTCTGCTGCGCGAGGATCTGCGCCGGTCTTGACCAGCACGTAGGCCGTGCCCTCGTCGACCGAGCGCACGCCGGAATGGAAGAGCCCGACCACCTGCGCGTTGATGCGCGCGCCCTCGCTGGTCTGCACGCGTGATGTTGGCGCCGATGCGCGCGCCGATCTTCTCGGCCAGCCGGTCGCCGAGGATGATGGCGTTGGTGGCGCGGTAGAGCGCGGCGAGCGTGCCCTGGCGCATCTGCTTGGCGCAGCTCCGACACCTTGGCCTCGCGGTGCGGATCGATGCCGATGACGCTCGCGCCGACGTCGCGCCCGGCATAGCGGATGATGCGCCTGCACCTTGCACCGACGGCGCGACCGCGCCCGGCACCCAGGCTTCGAGCGCCGCCATGGTCGCGAGCGGGTTCTTGATGCCGCGCCGGCGCGCCTCCGGCGTCAGGCCGTGGATCTCGGCGGCGTCGAAGACGGTCTCGGCCGGCTGCGGCGGCGGCTGCGCGGCGCTCGTCGGAGACCGTGATGTGCGGCAGCGCGTCGACCAGCTGGCGGATGAAGTCGTCCTGCGAGCCCTGCATCAGCGCCGCCATCATGATCGAGAAGCCGACGCCGGTGGCGACGCCGGCGACCGCGACGAGCGGTCTGGCGCGCGCGCGCGCGCACATGCGTCAGGCGATGTCGAGGACGAGGTTCATGGCGCGCTCGCCGGCGCGTCGACGACGCGCACGCGGTGCGCCGTCGGCGAGATCGCCGGCGGCGCCGGCGAGGCGACGCGCTCGCCCTCGGTCGAGCCCGGACAGGATCTCGACCGCGCGCGTGCCGCGGATGCCGACCTCGACCTGCGCGCCTGCGCACGCGGCCGCCGTCGATCGACGAACACCGCGTCGCCCTGCACGGCGTCGGCCGGCACCAGCAGCGCGTTCGGCTTCTCGCGCGTGACGACGTTGGCCTCGACGCTCATGCCGGGCTTGCAGCGGCGTGTCGTCGGGCAGCGCGACGCGGATGCGGTAGGTCTTGGCGACCGCGATCGCCCATCGGCGTGATCTCGCGCACCTTGCCTTCGAGGCGCCGGCTCGGGAACGCGTCGGTGCGCAGCAGCACGGTCTGGCCGACGCGCGACGCGCGGGATGTCCTCCTCGTTGACCTCGGCCACCACCTGCAGCGGCTTCGGCACGCCGACGCGGAACAGGATCTGGCCGGCCTCGGCGATCTCGCCGACCTCGCCGTCGCGGCGCAGCACGACGCCGTCCATCGGCGCGGCGATCGTGTAGTCGGCGAGCTTCTCGATCTGCACCGAGATCAGCGCCTGGATCTGCCGCAGGTCCATCGAGGCGCGCTCGTAGGCCTGCGTCGTGGCGACGCCGCGGCCGATCAGTTCGGTGACGCGCGACATCTCGCGCTTGGCGAACTCCTCGCGCGCCTGCAGCTCGTGCGAGCTGCGCCCGCACCTCGCGGTCGTCGAGGCGGGCCAGCACGTCGCCCTTGGCGACCGGTCTTGCCCTCGCAGTCGCAGATCTCGACGATGCGGTCGCGGATCACGCTGCGCGACCTTGGCCCAGCGCACCGGCTCGACGGCGCCGGTCGCGTAGACGATCTCGACCGCCGTGCCGCGCACCGGCGCGACCGCCGTCACCTCCGGCCCGCGGCCGTAAACAAGCCACCAGCCCGCCGCAAGCGCGCCGAGCGCCAGAAGCGCGACAGCCGTTCGTCTCCAGCTCACAATTGCTCCCCGGCGTTCTGAAACACATGCCGTGCCGCCCTGCGCGACGGGTCAATTCTCCGCCAGCATTGTAGGGCTTACGCCCGACGGGCGCGGCGGAACAATGGCGTCGCGACGATAAGCGGCAAAATCGCGCCTGCGCGCCCCGGCGGTTGCTTGTGTCGCCCTCCCCCGCAGGGTAGGTGTCCGAAGACTCGAACCAAAGCGCGCATAGGCTGCGAATTGGCGCTTGGTCAGCATGGATCGCCAAGGAACAGGCATTGCGAAGACCATCGCTCATGGAGCTTCGACGCGCCGGGACCAACTGGGGCGCGCTGACGCGGCGCGCGCTCGAGCGGCTCGACGCGCTTGGCGCGCGTATCCTTTCCCCGAAGGGCGACGCTGCTCCCGGACTGCGCTGTTTCGTGGTTTTCCTGCTCGGGCATGTCGCGGTGTGGACGCTCTATGCCTGGCTCTCGCACAACAATCTCTCAAGCTCCGCCGACCTGACCGAGGCGTATGCGTGGGGACGCGAATTCGAATGGGGCTACCATAAGCATCCGCCGCTCTCGGCCTGGATCGCGGCGGCGTGGTTCGAGCTCATGCCGCGAAGCGACTGGGCCTATTTCCTGCTCGCGGCGCTCATCGTGGCGATCGGCTATGCCGGCGTCTGGGCGCTGATCGGCCTGCTTGAAACAGGGCCGCGCCGGCTCGTTTCCGTCATGGCGCTGGAATTCTCGCCGATCTACGGCTTCCTCGCTATCCGGTTCAACGCCAATTCGGTGCTGCTCGCGCTGTGGCCGTGGGCGACCTGGGCGTTTCTGCGCGCGGCGCGCGACCCGACCGTGCTCAACGGCGCGCTGCTCGGATTCTCTGCTGGCCGCCGCGCTGCTCGCGAAATACTACTCGCTGGTCCTCATCATCGGCATGCTGGCGGCGCTGCTCGTGGGCGAAAACCGCTGGCGCCTGCTGACCTCGCCCGCCATGGCCGGCGCGGTCGCGGCGGGCGCGCTCGCGCTTGCGCCGCATCTCGTCTGGCTCGTGCAATCCGACTTTGCGCCGATCCGCTATGCGGACGACCAGACCGCCAGTTCGCTCGGCCAGTTCTTCGGCTATCTGATCAAGTTCCCGCTCGCGCAGCTGCTCTATATCGCGCCGATCGTGGCGGTGGCGGCGGTTGCCTTGCCGCGGCCGGGGCGCATCGCTTCAAAGTCGCTCTTTGCCTTCGCCGGCGCAGACGAGGATCGACGCCGCATCCTCGCGCTCGGGATCGTGCCCTTCCTCGCGACCATGGCGCTCGGCGTCGTGACCTTTTCCCAGCTCTCCACGATCTGGGGCATCCCGCTGTGGTTCCTGACCGGATGCGATTCTGCTCTCGTCGCCGGGAATCGCGGCGAGCGAGGTGAACGCGCCGCGCATCGCCGCGCTCGTCGTGCTGTTCTGGGCGGCGCTCATCGCGATTGCGCCCGTGGTTAATATCGCCGCGACCGTTCTTCGTCCCGGGCGCGCCGCGCTGCCGCTGCAGGAGACGGCGCTCGCGGCGACGTCCGCCTGGCGCGAGGCGGCGGGCGGCCGCCCGCTGCGCCTCGTCGGCGGGGACGACATTTTCGCCCCCGCGACCGTGTTCTATTCGACGGACGATCCATCCTGGTACGACGTCGCGGCGCCCGCATTCACGCCGTGGGCCGGTCCCGAGCGCATCGCCCGCGAGGGCGTCGCCGTTCTCTGCCCGCTGCAGGACCGCCTGTGCATCGAACAGACCCGCCAGCGGCTCGGACCCGATCTGTCCGAACGCGAGATCACCGCGGCGAAGCGCGTGTGGTGGGGCCGCCTGCCGGCCCACACCGTGCTCCTGATGATGCGCCTGCCTGAACCGGGCACGGGCGCAGCACGCAGCCACTGATGCAAGCGACACCGGAAGCGCCGCGGCGCGCGGCTGCAATACTTGTCACACCTCTCCCGCGGCGGGGAGAGGTGCGGATTCCAAGCGCAGCGCGGAATCCGGGTGAGGGGGACGCAAGCGCCGCTCAATTACCCCCTCACCCGGCTCGCATCTCGTTACAGACGATCTGCTCGCCGACCTCTCCCCACTGGGGAGAGGTGAAAGCGTGTCGACCTCGACAGAACGAGCAGTCACGCGACCGCGCGGATCACGCGGCCGACCCGGGCGACGATGTCGTCGATCTCCGCCTCGCTGACGATCAGCGGCGGCGTGAGCACGATCGTCTCGCCGGAGCAGCGGATCACCGCATCCTCCTTGTGGAAGCCGTGCTCCATCGCGGCAAAGCCGCGCCTGCCGGCGCCGTCCGGCGAGGGCGCGAGATCGATGCCGGCGGCGAGCCCCACGGTGCGGATATCGAGCACGTTGGGCAGCCCCTTCAGGCTCATCACCGCGTTCGCAAATTTGGGCTCGAGCGCCGCCGCGCGCGCGAACAGCTTCTCCTCGCGGTAGAGGTCGAGCGTCGCGAGCCCCGCAGCGCAGGCGAGCGGATGGGCGGAATAGGTGTAGCCGTGGAACAGCTCGACCATGTGCTCCGGCCCGCGCATGAACGCGTCGTAGATGGGTTTGCGCACGATGACGCCGCCCATCGGCACGGCGCCGGAGGTGACGCCCTTCGCAAACGTGATCATGTCCGGCGTGACGCCGTAGCGCTCGGCGGCGAAGGCGTGCCCGAGCCGGCCGAAGCCGGTGATCACCTCGTCGAAGATGAGCAGGATGCCGTATTTGTCGCAGATCGCGCGCAGCCGCTGGAGATAGCCCTTGGGCGCGGGCAGCACGCCGGTCGAGCCCGCCATCGGCTCGACGATCACCGCGGCGATGGTGGAGGCGTCGTGCAGCCCGACCAGACGCTCCAGTTCGTCGGCGAGATGGCGCGCCCCAGTCCGGCTCGCCCTTGGTGAAGGCCTGCTGCTCCCGATTGTAGGTGTGCGGCAGATGGTCGACGCCCGCGAGCAGCGCGCCGAACATTTTCCGGTTCGGCACGATGCCGCCCACCGCCGTGCCGCCGAAGCCCACGCCGTGATAGGCGCGCTCGCGCCCGATCAGCCGCACGCGCGCGCCTTCGCCGCGCACGTTGTGATAGGCGAGCGCGATCTTCAGCGCGGTGTCGACCGCCTCCGAGCCCGAATTGGCGAAGAACACGTGATCGAGATCGCCCGGCGCAAGCTGCGCGATCCGGCTGGCCAGCTCGAACGCCTTGGGATGGCCGAACTGGAACGCGGTCGCGTAATCGAGCTCGGCCGCCTGCTCCTGGATCGCGGCGACGATCGGATCGCGGGCGTGCCCGGCATTGCAGCACCACATGCCGGCGATGCCGTCGATCACCTTGCGCCCGTCGCCGGTGTAGTAGTGCATGTCCTTGGCGCGCACGAGCATCCGCGGCGACTGCTTGAACGCGCGGTTGGCGGTGAAGGGCAGCCAATAGGGCTCGAGATCGTTGGGAACGATCGCATGCGCGCGGGTTTCGGCAAGCGTCATTGGGGGCCTCCTTCGGGCTGCGCAAACTAGCCGGAAACGCCGCGCCGGGAAACGCCGCTCTTGCCGCGCCCAATGACGACCGAAGGGTGAGCAAGCCGCGCGGCCTTGCCGCCCGGACGCCGCGACTTGCCGCGGTGAGAAGCCTGCGATACGACCGGCGGCCAACTGAGCAGAAAAGTCCTTTTTCGTCATTGCCGGGCTTGACCCGGCAATCCATGGTGACCTTCCGTGCACGCGGACCATCAGCATGGATGCGCGGGTCGCGCCCGCGCATGACGATTGATAGCCGAGAACACCTTGCATGAGCGCTAACACAGAAGAAGAACAAGCTGAAGGCGCGGCTGCCGCGCGGGCTCTCCGACCGCGGCCCGGCGGAGATCGCCGCCACGCGGCGCATGATCGAGAAAATCCGCGAGGTGTACGAGCGCTACGGCTTCGAGCCGGTGGAGACGCCCGCCTTCGAATACACCGACGCGCTCGGCAAATTCCTGCCCGACCAGGACCGGCCGAACGAGGGCGTGTTCTCCTTCCAGGACGACGACGAGCAATGGCTGTCGCTGCGCTACGACCTGACCGCGCCGCTCGCGCGCTACGTCGCCGAGAATTTCCAGCGCGCTCGCCCTGCCCTATCGCAGCTATCGCTACGGCTGGGTGTTCCGCAACGAGAAGCCGGGGCCCGGGCGCTTCCGCCAGTTCATGCAGTTCGACGCCGACACGGTCGGCTCCGCCTCGGCCGCCGCCGACGCCGAAATGTGCATGATGGCCGCCGACACGATGGAGGCGCTTGGGCATCCCGCGCGGCAGCTATGTGGTCAAGGTGAACAACCGCAAGGTGCTCGACGGCGTGCTGGAGGCGATCGGCCTTGGCGGCGACGATAATGCCGGCCGTCGGCTCACCGTGCTGCGCGCGATCGACAAGTTCGATCGGCTGGGCGACCGAGGCGTGCAGCTTTGCTCGGCGAAGGCCGCAAGGACGAGAGCGGGGATTTCACGAAGGGTGCCGGGCTTGGCCATAAGATCGAGCGAATCCGTAATTGCTTTAAGAACTATCTCGATTGCAATGAAGCTTGGTCTCTGGTGGACCTCGAGATGCTCGGGATTCGATACCAATCAGACGCGTTCGAGCGCTGCACTCGAAATCGATTGCAGATGAAGTCACGAGCGATCGGTGGCCCGGTCGGATTTTGGATAATGTAGCGATAATCGATGATTTCGAAGTGGCCGCCGGTCAAGAGCGAAATCGGACGCATCGGTGCTCAGGAACTCAGAGACATTGCCGAACTGGTCAATGCTGCCGGATACGGGACGAAACGCATCCGCATCGATCCCTCCGTCGTCCGCGGCCTCGAGTATTACACCGGCCCCGTCTTCGAGGTGGAGCTGACGTTTCCGATCGAGGACGAGGACGGCAAGCCGGTGCGGTTCGGCTCGGTCGGCGGCGGCGGGCGCTATGACGGGCTCGTCGCGCGCTTTCGCGGCGAACCGGTTCCGGCGACCGGCTTTTCCATCGGCGTGTCGCGCCTGCTCGCCGCGCTGAAGCATCTCGGCAAGACCGAAGAAAAACCCGCGCCCGGCCCGGTGGTCGTCACCATTTTCGATAAGGACCGCATCGCCGACTATCAGCGCATGGTGCAGCAGTTGCGCGATGCGCCGCTCGATGCGGACAAGCCCGACGGCCCGCGCATCCGCGCGGAGCTTTATCTCGGCAATCCGCGCAACTTCGGCAACCAGCTGAAATATGCCGACCGGCGCAACTCCCCTTGCGTCGTCATCCAGGGCGGCGACGAGAAGGACAATCCCGCCGGGCCGCATGTCATCGTCAAAGACCTGATCGTCGGCGCGGAACTCGCCAAGCTGGAAAAAGGCCGCGAGGAACATCTGCAGCGCCAGGCCGAGGCGCAGCGCCACGTGCCGGAGGACCAGCTCGTCGACGCGGTGCGCGCCGTGCTCGCCCGCCACGGCGTGACGTGGGAGTGACCCGCGCTGGAGCGGCGGCGAGATCGCCCCCTCCACCATGCAGCGCAGCGGGAGATGAGCATCGCACTCACTTCTGGCATTTCGGGCAGAAGATAGGTGGAGCGCCCGCCCTGCACGATGCGCTTGACGACGCCGCCGCAGCCGGGCGTGACGCAAGCGCCGCCCGCGCGGTCGTAGACGCGGAAGCGGTGCTGGAAATCGCCCAGCGCGCCGTCGGTCTGCTGGTAGTTGCGCAGCGACGAGCCGCCCGCCGCGATCGCGTCATCGAGCACCGCCTTGATCGCCGCGACGAGGGCGACCGCGCGCGCGTTCGGCGCCCCCGCCTTGGTCGCGATGGTCGCCGCCACCCGCTTCGGCGACAGCCGCGCGCGGTGCAGCGCCTCGCACACATAGATGTTGCCGAGCCCCGCCACCACCTTCTGGTCGGACAGCGCCGCCTTCAGGCTCGTCGCCTTCCCGGCGCAGGCGCGCGCCAGCACGGCCGCGTCGAATGCGGGGTCGAGCGGCTCGGGACCGACCTCCTTCATCAGGGGATGCTCGGCGAGTTCGTCGCGCCGGCACGAGCAGCATCAGGCCGAAGCGGCGCGGATCGTTGAAGGTGATGCGCGCGCCCGACGACATGTGGAACACGACATGGTCGTGCGCGCGCGCCTCCGAGCGCGGATAGCGGAACGCGCCGGGGGTCGCTTCCCCGTCCTCGCCGCTCACGCGGAACGAGCCCGACATGCCGAGATGCATCATCAGCACCTCGCCCGAGGACAGTTCGGCCAGCAGATATTTCGCGCGCCGCCTGAGCGCGGTGACGGTCGCGCCCTCCAGCCGTCCGGCGAAATCGTTCGGCAGCGGCCGGCGCAGGTCGGGCCGACGCGCCTCGACCTTGACGAAGCGCGCGCCCTCCATCGCCGGCGCGAGCCCGCGGCGGACCGTTTCGACTTCGGGCAGTTCGGGCATTTCGCCTCGTCCTGAGGAGCGGCCGAAGGCCGCGTCTCGAAGACGAGGCTCTCGCCGCATGGTTCGAGACGGCGCTTCGCGCCTCCTAACCATGAGGACGCTATTACGCTTTGGAGAGATAGCGCCATCGGCCCTCCCGCGCTATGGTCCGGCCGGCTTTCAGGACGCCCCCATGACCAACACCGCTCCCGACACGCATTTCGGCTTCCGCACGGTGCCGCTCGACGAAAAGCAGGCGCTGGTCGACGACGTCTTCCACTCCGTCGCGCGCCGCTACGACCTGATGAACGACCTGATGTCGGCCGGGCTGCACCGCGCCTGGAAGGACGTGCTGGTCACGCAAAGTGAACCCGCCGAAAAGCGGGCGTCCGTTCGCCCTGCTCGACGTCGCGGGCGGCACCGGCGACATCTCCTTCCGCGTGGTCGAAGCGGGCGGCGCCGGCGCGCGCGCCACCGTATGCGACATCAATCCGGAAATGCTGGCGGTCGGGCGCGAGCGCGCGGTCGAGCGCTGGCTCGACGACCGGGTCGCCTTCGTCGAGGGCAATGCCGAGGCGCTGCCCTTTCCGGCAAAGAGCTTCGACGCCTGCACGATCGCCTTCGGCATTCGCAACGTGCCGCGCATCGAGGCGGCGATCGCCGAGGCCTTCCGCGTGCTCAAGCCGGGCGGGCGCTATCTCTGCCTCGAGTTTTCCAATGTCGACGTGCCGTGGCTCGACACGCTGTACGACCTCTACTCGTTCAACGTCATCCCGGCGCTCGGCCAGGTGGTGGCGGGCGACGCGGAGGCCTATCGCTACCTCGTCGAATCGATCCGCAAGTTTCCCAAGCCGCAGGCGTTTGCCGCGATGCTCCGCGCGGCCGGCTTCCGCCGCGTCGATGTCGCGCGTGATGTCGGGCGGGATCGTCGCGCTGCATTCGGGCTGGCGGCTGTGACCTTCAACGCGCGCGCTCCCTTCTTCACGCCTCTCCCGAGGGGGAGGCCGGATCGCGCAGCGATCCTCCACGACGCATTCCCCGCAAGCGGGGCGTGGGCGCCCCCGGCCGCTTTGGGCCTGCGCACAGCCGTTCGGCGCTCCGTGATCCCTCCCCTCTCCCATCTGACCCGCCTGTCGCGCGCCGGCTTCGTGTTCGCGCGCGAGGGCGTGCTCGGCCTGATCGATCCGACGCCGTTTCCGGCCACGGTGCGCGCGGGCCTGCGGCTCGCCCGCCTGCTGGAGCGCCCGAGCACGGCTTCGACTGCAATCCGGCTGTCGGCGGCGCTGTCCGCGCTCGGCCCGAGCTATGTCAAGCTCGGCCAGTTCCTCGCCACCCGCCCGGACGTGGTCGGCCCGGCGATCGCGGCCGATCTCGAAAGCCTGCAGGACAAGATGGCGCCGTTCCCGCAGGCCGAAGCGGAAGCCGCGGTGGAGAAGGCGCTCGGCGCGCCAGTCAAGTCGGTCTTCGCGGTGTTCGGGCCGCCGGTCGCGGCCGCCTCGATCGCCCAGGTTCACCGGGCCGAGATCGACACGCCGGACGGGCGCCGCAGCGTCGCCGTGAAAGTGCTGCGGCCGGGGGTCGAGCAGAGCCTGAAGGTCGACATCGACGCGTTCCGCTTCGCCGCCCGCCAGGCGGAGCGCTTTTCCGCCGAAGCGCGGCGGCTGCGCCTGACCGAGGTCATCGCGACGCTCTCGCGCACCGTCGCGATCGAGCTCGACCTGCGGCTTGAAGCGGCGGCTGCGTCGGAAATTGCGGAGAACACCAAGGACGACCTGGATTTCCGCGTGCCGGCGATCGATTGGGACAAGACCGCGCGCGACGTGCTGACGCTCGAATGGATCGACGGCACCCCCCTCTCCGACCGGGCGGGGCTGGTCGAGCGCGACCTCGACCTGCCGAAACTCGGCCGCGCGGTGATCCAGAGTTTCCTGCGCCACGCCGTGCGCGACGGCTTTTTCCATGGCGACATGCACCCCGGCAATCTGTTCATCGATCGCGACGGACGCCTCGTCGCGGTCGATTTCGGGATCATGGGCCGGCTCGGCGCGAAGGAGCGGCGGTTCCTCGCCGAGATTCTCTTCGGCTTCATCACCCGCGACTACCGGCGCACGGCGGAGGTGCATTTCGAGGCCGGCTATGTGCCGGAGCACCACTCGGTCGAAAGCTTCATGCAGGCGGTCCGCGCGATCGGCGAGCCGATCCACAACCGCCGCGCCGAAGACATCTCGATGGCGAAGCTGCTGACCTTGCTGTTCGAGGTCACGGCCTTGTTCGACATGCGCACGCGGCCCGAATTGCTGCTCCTGCAGAAGACGATGGTGGTGACCGAAGGCGTCGCGCGCATGCTCGATCCGAAGCTCGACATCTGGAGCACGTCCGAGCCGGTGGTGCGGGATTGGCTCACGCGCAATCTCGGGCCCGCCGGGCTCCTCGAAGACGCCGCGCACGGCGCGGGCGAGGTCGGCCGCTTCCTTGCCGCCGCGCCGTCGCTGCTCGCGCGCGCCGGGCGGGTGGCCGAGAAGATCGAGCACGCGACCCGCGACGGCATCGTGCTCGCCGCCGAAACGGTCGCCGGTATCGGGGAGGCGCATGCGCGCCGCAACCGTTCCGGCACGATCGCGCTCTGGGTGATCGCCGCGCTGCTCGCGCTGCTGCTGGTCTGGCGGTGAGGTTGCACCGGGAAATGAGGCCTTCGCAAACCACCCAGCGAGTGGATTGATTGCATTGACTGCATTGCACTCAGTGCTTTAATGGGGTCATGGCGACGCTGACGATCCGCAAGCTTGATGAGAAGCTGAAACAACGCCTGCGCTTGCAGGCCGCCCGCCATGGCCGCTCGATGGAAGAGGAAGCGCGTCAAATCCTCGCCGAAGGGCTGCAAAGCAGGCGTCCCGCCCCGCAAAACCTCGCGGACGCGATCGCCGCCCTCGTGGATCCAATCGGGGGGATTGAGTTGGATATCCCGGTGCGCTCGATCGAGCGGGAACCGCCGCGCTTCGACAAGTGGCCCGACAATGAGGTCGCGTGATCATATTGGACACCAACGTTTTGTCGGAGTTGATGAAGCCGGCGGATATGCGCTCTCCCGCCGTCACGCATTGGATGCGGACGCAGCGGTCGGAGACGGTATTCACGACGACGATCACGCTGGCCGAAGTTCTTGCGGGTATCGGAATTCTGCCGGACGGGGATGCGCGAAAGACAAAGATGCTCACGATCGCGGAGCAGATTTTCTCGACCCTGTTTTCGCGCCGCGTCCTTCCGTTCGATGAGCCCGCCGCGCGCGCGTATGCCGATATCGTGACGAAGCGTCGAAAACGCGGGCTGCGCAACGCCCCGTTTGACATCCAGATCGCGGCGGTGGCAAAGGCGCGGGGCATGGCCGTCGCGACGCGGAATACGCCGGACTTCGAAGACTCCGGCATCGACGTCATCAACCCCTGGTCCCATGAGTGACCGATGACCCTGGCCTCCAAGCGCATCCTCCTCGTGATCGGCGGCGGCATCGCGGCCTACAAATCGCTCGACCTCATCCGCCGACTGAGGGAGCGCGGCGCGCGGGTGCGCGTGATCATGACCAAGGCCGCGCAGCACTTCGTCACGCCGCTGTCGGCGGGCGCGATCGCGGGCGAGCGCGCCTATACCGACCTGTTCGATACGGTGACCGAATTCGATATCGGCCATATCCGGCTCGCGCGCGAGACCGACCTCGTGGTTGTCGCGCCGGCGACCGCCGACCTGATGGCCAAGATGGCCGGCGGCCACGCCGACGATCTCGCCTCGACCGTGCTGATCGCGACCGACAAGCCGATCCTGATCGCGCCCGCAATGAATCCGCATATGTGGAGCCACACAGCGACGCAGCGCAATCTCGCTCAGCTTCAGGGCGACGGCGTCGCGACCGTCGGACCGAACGCGGGCGAGATGGCGGAGGCGGGCGAAGCAGGCCTGGGGCGCATGGCCGAGCCGCTGGAGATCGTCGCGGCGGTCGAACGACTCATCGCCGCGCGCAGCGCCCCGCGCGGCGTGCTTGCCGGCCGCCACGTCCTCGTCACCTCGGGTCCGACCCATGAGGCGATCGATCCCGTGCGCTATCTCGCCAATCGCTCCTCCGGCAAGCAGGGCCATGCGATCGCGCGCGCGGCCGCCGAGGCGGGCGCGGCCGTCACGCTCGTGTCCGGGCCGGTCAAGCTGCCCGATCCGCCCGGCATGCGGGTCGTGCGGGTCGAGAGCGCGCGGGCGATGCTCGCCGCGGTGGAGGCGGGACTGCCCGCCGACGCCGCCGTCTTCGCCGCCGCGGTCGCCGACTGGCGGGTCGCCGAAGCGCGCGCCCAGAAGACGAAAAAGACGACGGCCGGCCCTCCCATGCTCGCGCTCGTCGAAAACCCGGACATCCTCGCGACCATCGCCAGGCGCAAGGCCAACCGGCCGCGCCTCGTCGTCGGTTTTGCCGCCGAAACCGAGCACGTCATCGAAAACGCGCGCGACAAGCTGGCGAAGAAGGGCTGCGACTGGATCGTCGCCAATGACGTGTCGAAAGAGACCGGAATCATGGGCGGCGATCGCAACACGGTGCACCTCGTCACCGCGCGCGGCGTCGAAGCCTGGCCGAGCCAATCCAAAGAGGACGTCGCGCGCGCGCTCGTCGCCCGCATCGCCGAGGCGCTGAAAGCCCCGGCAGTGCCGGCGCAATGAGCACGTCCGAGATCCGCATCCTGCGCCTGCCGCACGGCGCCGACCTCCCGCTGCCCGCCTATCAAAGCGCGGGCGCGGCGGGGCTCGATCTGCTCGCGGCGGTGCCCGCGGATGCGCCGCTGGTCATTCCGCCGGGCGGACGCGCAACGGCGCCGACCGGATTCGCCCTCGCGCTGCCGGAGGGCGTCGAAGCGCAGGTGCGGCCGCGTTCGGGACTTGCCGCGCGGCATGGCGTAACGGTGCTCAACAGCCCCGGCACCATCGATGCGGACTACCGCGGGGAAGTGCTCGTCGTCCTCGCCAATTTCGGGGACGCGCCGTTTTCCGTCAGCCGCGGCGCGCGCATCGCCCAGTTGGTCATCGCCCCGGTGCTGCGCCCCGCATTGCGCGAGGTCGCGGCCCTCGACGCCACGTCGCGCGGCAGCGGCGGATTCGGCTCGACCGGCATGACGAGCGTCCGGGACTAGGTCCGCTCACCGCCCGCGACAGGCGGGATATTTGCCGCGCCACCGCGTGTTCACTCTCTGGACTCTTCCGGTCGGACTCCGGAAGGGGGTACAGTGCGTGTCTTGATTCGTGTCAGCCGCCGGCGTTTTGCGGCGCGTGTTTTTCGAGCTTTGGACGTCCACCGTCGTTCGGGGTGGAGTTTTCCGCGTCAGTGCCTGTGTTGGCGTGCACCCGGGTTCGCGCGGCGGTGCGTTGTCGGATTTTGATCGATTGCCCGGGGGTGAACGCGGGTTGGGCAGGGGCCATGCAATGGCGGATGTCGCCGGAACGAGAAGCGGAGATCGTCAATTCCGTCGGCATATAGCCGGGCTAGCCCGCGGAGTCGCGGGCGCTCCTCTCGCGGCAAGCCCCGCCGCCGCCCATACTCCGGTCGATTTTGAGCTCGGCCGCGCCTATGTGCAGCTTCTCGGCCGCCTCGGTGCGCACGAGCTCGCCGTGCTCGCCCTTTTTCTCGGCGTGTTCGTCTTCGCGGTCCTGACCGCGGTCATGCTGGTGCGCACCCACAATCGCGCGGCCGCGCACGACAGCCGGTGGCGTGCGGAGATTGCATCGCTGCAGTCGGACGTCGATCGGCTCGCCACGCTGGTGATGTCGGAGCCGCAGATCCTCGTGGTGTGGACCGCGGGAAACGAGGAGCCGGAAGTCATCGGCGAGGTGTCGTTCATTTCCCCAACGCTTGCCCCGCAGGACATCCTCGCCTTCGCGCGCTGGCTCGGCCCCGATCTCGCCCATGCGGTGGCGGACGCGATCGAACGGCTGCGCACGCAGGGAGAGGCCTTTGCGCTTCTGCTCACGACCCTCAACGGCCGGCATATCGAGGCCGACGGCCGGGCAATGGGCGCCTTCGCCGTGATGAAGCTGCGCGACGTCACCGGCGCGAAGCGCGAGGTCGCCGAGCTCGGCGACCGCTGCCAACGCCTGCAGAGCGAAGCCGACGCCTTGCGCAGCCTGGTGGAGGCCCTGCCCTCGCCGGTTTGGATGTGCGATGCGTCGGAACGGCTCGTGCTCGTGAATGCGGCCTATGCCCGCGCGGTCGACGCGCCCGACGCCGCGACCGCCCTTGCGCGCGGCTTCGATCTGCTCGCGCTCGGCGAGCGCGAGGAAATTCGCCGGCTTGCCGCCGAAGACGGCTACCGCGGGCGACTGCCCGCGATGGTCGGCGGATGCCGCCGCATGATGGACGTGATCGAGGTGCCGATCGCGCGCGGACGGGTCGGCATGGGCATCGACGCGAGCGAGGCGGAGCGCTTGCGGGCGGAGCTCGCGCGCATGCTCGACGCGCACCGCCGCACCCTCGACCAGCTCGCGACCGGCGTCGCCGTGTTCGACGCCGACCGCAAGCTCACCTTCCACAATGCCGCCTATCGCGCGCTGTGGGACCTCGATCCCGCCTTTCTCGAAGAGGGACCGAGCGACGGACAGATTCTCGACCGCCTGCGCGCGTCGCGCCGCCTGCCCGAGCCGCACGACTTCAAGCAATGGAAGCGCAAACTCCACACGGCCTATCAGTCGACCGAGACCGAACAGCACGAGTGGCACCTGCCGGACCGCCGCACGCTCCGCGTCGTCACCACGCCCAATCCCGAAGGCGGCGTCACCTATCTCTTCGACGACATCACCGAGCGGCTCGAGCTCGAGCGAAGATTCGACGCGCTCATCCGCGTGCAAGGCGAAACGCTCGACAACCTCGCCGAGGCGGTCGCCGTGTTCGGGAGCGACGGGCGGCTGCGCCTGTTCAATCCGGCGTTCGCCCGCTGCTGGAAAATGCCCGGCTCCTCGCTGACGGAGCGCCCGCATATCGAGGCGGTGATCGGCCTGTGCCGGCCGCTGCATCGCGACGAACACACCTGGAGCGGGTTGCGCGAGGCGGTGACGGCGCTCGACAAGCGCGACCCGATCTCCGGCCGCATCGAGCGCAATGACGGAAGCGTGGTGGATTTCGCCACGGTTCCCCTGCCCGACGGCGCGACGCTCGTCACCTTTCAGGACGTGACCGATTCGGTGAACGTGGAGCGGGCGCTGCGCGAGCGCAACGAGGCGCTGATCGCGGCCGACGAAATCAAGCTCGATTTCGTCCATCACGTCTCCTATGAGCTGCGCTCGCCGCTCACCAATATCATCGGCTTCGCCCATTTCCTCGGCGACGCCTCGACCGGGCCGCTCAACGACAAACAGACCGAGTATCTCGGCTACATCACCACCTCCACCAACGCGCTGCTCGCCATCATCAACAACATTCTCGACCTCGCGACGATCGACGCCGGCGCGATGACGCTCAATCTCGGACAGGTGGACATCCGCGCCACCATGGAGGCGGCCGTCGAAGGCGTGCAGGACCGTCTCGTCAAGGACGGCATCGTCCTCGACCTGCGGACCGGTCCCGACATCGGCAGCTTCGTCGGCGACGGGCGGCGCGTCCGCCAGGTTCTGTTCAACCTCCTGTCGAACGCGATCGGGTTCTCGCCCCCGAACGGCCGGGTGTCGCTTTGCGCCGAGCGAAACGACGAAGCGGTGGTTTTCCTTGTCACCGACCAGGGTCCGGGCATTCCGGCGGAGATGGCCGACAAAGTGTTCGACCTGTTCGAGACCGACCCGCGCGGTTCGAGCCATCGGGGCGCCGGGCTCGGGCTCTCGATCGTGCGTTCCTTCGTCGAACTGCACGGCGGCAGCGTTCGCATCGAATCCGGGATTGGACACGGCACGACAGTGGTGTGTACGTTTCCGCTTCCCGGCGCAGCCGCGCGAACGGCTGCCGAATGAACCACCCGTAAGGCATGATGGAACCCACTCCGTCGGGCGGCTCGACTATCACGCTCGCTTTGGCGAACGAACAAGCGATGCGGGATCTCGCCGTCGATCTCGCAAATGCGCTTGACCCGGGCGACGTCGTCGCTCTTTCCGGCGATCTCGGCGCGGGCAAGACGACGCTCGCCCGCGCGATGATCCGCCATCTCGCCTCCGACCCGAAGCTCGACGTGCCGAGCCCGACCTTCACGCTCATGCAGAGCTATGAGCTGCCGCGGTTCGTGCTGGTGCATGCCGACTTTTTCCGGCTTGCCGGACCCGACGATCTGCGCGAGCTCGGCTTCGAGGACCTGCCGGCCGGCGCCGTGCTGCTGATCGAATGGCCGGACCGGGCGCCCGAGCTCCTGCCGGGCAACCGGCTGGAGGTCGAGATAAAGCTCGATCTCGAGCACGGCCCGGACTACCGGAGCGTGCGCATCACCGGCTACCGGGCGTTCGCCGCCGCGCACGGCGCGGCTCCCGCAAAGCGCGGGAATTTCTCGAAGAGGCGGGCTTCGGCGAGGCCGCGCGGGTGCGCCTCGCCGGCGACGCCTCGACCCGCTCCTACGAGCGCCTCACGCTCGGCGAGCGCAACGCCATTCTGATGAATGCGCCGCGCCGCCCCGACGGCCCGCCGGTCAAGCACGGGCGGCCCTACAGCGCGATCGCGCATCTCGCGGAAGATGTCCGGCCCTATGTCGCGCTCGCGAACGCATTGCGCGGGCACGGCTTCTCCGCGCCGGAAATCTATGCCGCCGATATCGAGGGCGGGTTCGTCCTGATCGAGGACCTCGGCAACCGCGCCGTGGTCGCGGGCGATCCGCCGGCGCCGATCGCCGACCGCTACCGGACCGCGGTCGACCTGCTCATCGCGTTGCACGCTCTCGCGCTTCCGCCGGAGATTCCGGTCACGCCGAATGTCGTGCACCGCCTGCCCGCCTACGACCTCGACGCCTTCATGATCGAGATCGAGCTGTTGCTGGACTGGTACCTGCCGCGCCTCTCGGCGACCCCGACCGTGACCTCGCGCAGCGCCTTCCTGTCCTTCTGGCGCCAGGCGCTCGCGCCCGTGCTCGCCGCGCCGAAGACCTGGGTTCTGCGCGACTTCCACTCCCCCAACCTGTTGTGGCTGCCGGAGCGAACGGGCATCGCGCGAATCGGCATCCTCGATTTCCAGGACGCACTTCTCGGCCCTGCGGCCTATGACCTCGCCTCGATCCTGCAGGACGCCCGGGTGGACGTGCCCGAAGCGCTGGAGATCGAGCTGATCGGCCGCTATGTGCGCGCGCGGAGGGAGGCCGATCCGAGCTTCGACATTCCCTATTTCGCGCAGCTCTATTCGACGCTCGCCGCGCAACGCGCCTCGAAGATACTCGGCATTTTCGCCCGCCTCGAGCAGCGCGACCGCAAGCCGCAATATCTCCGCCACATGCCGCGCGTCGCGACCTATCTGCAGCGCGCCCTCGCCCACCCTGCGCTCGCGCCGATCAAGGCCTGGTGCAACGCCTATGTCCCGCCCCCGCCGGTGTGACCGCGCGGCGATCGCACGTCCGGTGAATGCGCGAGCGGGTCAGGCGAAGCGTTTTCCGGCGAAAGGAACCGGTTCGCCGCACAAATGCGATCGCGCAACGAAGGCTGGAACGAAATCCGATCGCTGGAACGGAATTCGCTCTGACGCCGATCATCCCGACTTGGGCTTCGGCCCGCGCGGCGGCTTCTTCTCCTGCGCGGCGCCCTGCGGATCGAACCCGACATAGATCACATAGCGGTCGAGCTCCTCGCGCGGCGGCATCGGCACCGACATGTCCTCCATCACATGGGTGAAGGGAACATTGAGCTGGTCGGACGGGATCGCGACCGGCACCATGTAGAGCTTGGACCAGATCGTCTTCGGCTGAATGCCTTCCTGCACCAGCACGTAGCGCAGCGGCACCGTGGTGTCGCCCGGCGTGCCGGCGGGACCAAGGATCAGACGTCCCTGCACCCCGACCTTGATGGACAGCGTCCCGGCATTGACCGCGCATTGCCGCGCGGTGCGCGCGAATGTCGCTTGATAGCGCACGGCGAGGGCCTGATCGGCGCCGGGGGCGTTCATCTGCAAGGTCGCGGCGCCTTGGCGAATGTCGGTCGGCGGACAGGTGACATCGGCCGCGCCGGACTGGGCTGCGCCGGGCGCACCGGACTGCGCGACCGCCGCGCTGTCCGAACCGCCGCCGAACAGATTGCGGAAGCGGTCCGCGAAGGATGCCGATCGCGCGGCCGCAGGCGCAGCCGCCGGCGGCTGGTTGCTCAGTATCTCGTCGGTCGACGAGCATCCGCCGGCGAGCGCGACAAGAGAAATGCCGAGCGCCGTCCATCGCAGGCCGCGTCCTGCCGCCGCGCGCCGCCCGGTCCGCGCCGCAGCCGCGCGCGCGGGCGGCTTCGCTCCGTCTGAGGGCGCGCCCCGAAAGATCGCGCCGGCGTCGCAATCGCGTGTCTGCCTGCTCATGGCTGCGGATCGTCCTTCAGCCGGGCATAGAGCAGATGGTCCTGCCATATCCCGTTGATGCAAAGATATTCGCGCGCATAGCCCTCGCGGCTGAAGCCGCAGGACTCCAGGAGCCGGATCGAGGCGCGGTTGGTCGGAATGCAGGCCGCCTCCAGGCGATGCAGACGCAGCACGGAGAACGAATAGGGCGCGATCGCGCGCACCGCCGCGCTCATATAGCCGCGCCGCACGAAGGGCGCGCCGATCCAGTAGCCGATGCTCCCGGCCTGCGCGACGCCGCGCCGGACATTGGCGAGGGTCAGGCCGCCGACGAGCCCGCGCCCGGCGGTGCAGAAGATGAAGAACGCATAGGACTGATCGCTGCGCTGATCCTCCACATAGCGTTTGAGCCGCCGGCGGAAGGCGCCGCGGGTCAGGTCGTCGATCGGCCAGGTCGGCTCCCAGGGCGTCAGGAAATCGCGGCTCTTGTCGCGCAACGTCGCCCATTCCTCGTAGTCCGCCATCAGCGGCGGCCGCAGGACGACGCCCGTTCCCTCGATGGTCGCGGTCTGCTCCGAAAGGCTGACTGAGCGGAAGAACGCCATGGGTGTTCGCGTATTCATGCCTGGCGACCGGGCTTGTCCGCCCGGATCACGCCGCCTTCAAAGCAAGACTTTCCGCGATTGCGGCGGCTCTTTCAAGACCGCCGGGCCCGAGGGCGGCCACCGCCGGCCGGCTGCGCGACATCAGCGACTGACCGGCCGCGCGCGCGCTCTCCACGGTGACGCGGTCGACCAGCGCGACGATCTCGGCGATCGGAATGACGCGGCCGTGGATGATCATGTGGCGGGCGAGCTGTTCGGCGCGCGCGCCCGAGCTTTCCAGCGCCATCAGGAGACCCGTCTTCATCTGCGCCTTGGCGCGGGCGACCTCCGCCTCGGTGAGCCCGGCGGCGGCCGCCTCCATCTCGCCGACGATCACGCGCATCAGCTCCGGCGCATCGGCCGCGTCGGTGCCGGCATAAAGGCCGAACAGGCCGGTATCGGCATAGGGCGCGTGGAAGGTGTAGATCGAGTAGCAGAGACCCCGCTCCTCCCGCACTTCCTGGAACAGGCGCGAGGACATGCCGCCGCCCAGTATGTTGGTGAAGACCTGGAGGCTGTAGAGCGCGGGGTCGCGCTGCGGCAACCCTTCGAGCGCGAGCGCGATATGCACCTGTTCGAGATCGCGCGGCTCGATATGGACGCCGCCTTTGAACGTCGCCGACTCGGGGCTGGCCGCGGCCGGCCCGGCGAAATCGCCGAACCTGCGTTCGACCTCGTCGACGATCGCCGCATGGTCCACCGCACCGGCCGCCGCCACCACGGTCGACGGCGCGCGATAGTTGCGGCCGAGATAGCCGCGCAGTTTGCCCGCATCGACCGCGCGCACCATGTCCGGCGTGCCGAGAATCGAGCGGCCGACCGGCTGGTTGGCGAAGGCGGTCGCCTGCAGGCAGTCGAACACGAGGTCGTCCGGCGTATCCTCGAGCGCGCCGATCTCCTGAATGATGACGTTCTTCTCGCGCTCGATCTCGTCCGCATCGAAGCGCGGATGCGACAGGATGTCGGCGAGGACGTCGAGCGCGAGCGGCACGTCCGCCTTCAGCATGCGCGCGTAATAGGCGGTCACCTCGACGCCGGTCGCGGCGTTCAGATCGCCGCCGACCGCCTCGATCGAACTCGGCGATCTGCCGGGCCGAGCGCTTCTCGGTTCCCTTGAACGCCATGTGCTCGAGGAAATGCGAGACGCCGTGCTCGTCGGAGCGCTCGTGCCGGCTGCCGCAATTCACCCAGACGCCGAGCGAGGCGGTCTCCAGATGCGGCATGTCATCGGTGATTACGACGAGCCCGGATGGAAGACGGGTCACCTCGACGGTCATGCGGCTGCTCCTTCGCCGTCGCGCGCGGCGCGGCTGTGCATGAGAATATGGGCTTCGACCGCGGCCTGATCGGGCGCGAGCACGGTGAGGCGTTCGGCGTGCGTATGTAGGTCGCCGAGCCATTCCGGCAAGGCCGGGCGCACGCCGCAGGCCGCCTCCACCGCATCGGGGAACTTGGCCGGATGCGCAGTCGCCAGCACGACCATCGGCACGGAGGGGTCCCGCACCTCCTTCTCGGCGACCGCCATCGCGACCGCGGTGTGCGGATCGAGCAGATAGCCGGTTTCGCGCCGCACCGTGCGGATCGTCGCGGCGGTATCCTCCTCGTCGGCGCGATCGGCGGTAAACAAGGCGCGCATGTCGGCGAGCGCCCGCGCGGGCACGGAGAAGGCGTGCGACTTCAGGAGCGCGGCCATCACCGCGCGCACCGGCCGCGCATCGCGCTGGCAGGCTTCGAACAGGAGCCGCTCGAAATTCGACGAGACCTGGATGTCCATGCTTGGCGACGTGGTGGCGACGACCTCGCGCACCTGGTAGACGCCGGTCGCGAGCATGCGCGCGAGGATATCGTTTACATTCGTGGCGATCGCGAGGCGGTGCACCGGCAGTCCCATCCGCGGCCGCAACATAGCCCGCGAACACATCGCCGAAATTGCCCGTCGGCACCGCGAAGGCGACCTTGCGATGCGGCGCGCCGAGCGCCGCGGCGGCGGCGAAGTAATAGACCGCCTGGGCGACGATCCGCGCGAAATTGATCGAGTTCACGCCGGACAGGCGCACGCGGTCGCGGAACGCATGATCGTTGAACAGGCCCTTCAGGATCGCCTGGCAGTCGTCGAAGGTGCCCTCGATGGCGAGCGCATGCACATTGTCGGCGCCGGCCGTGGTCATCATGCGGCGCTGCACCTCGGAGATGCGCCCGCGCGGGAACAGCACGAACAGATCGACCTGGCTCGACCCGCGGAAGGCCTCCACCGCCGCCCCGCCGGTGTCGCCCGAGGTCGCCACCACGATGGTCGTGCGCTCGCCCCGCATCGCCAGACCATGGTCCATCAGCCGCGCGAGCAGCTGCATGGCGAGGTCCTTGAAGGCGAGCGTCGGACCGTGGAACAGCTCGAGGACGAAGGTGTTCGGCGCAAGCTGCACGAGCGGCGTCACCGCGGGATGGCGGAACCCGTCATAGGCCTCGCGCGCCATGCGGGCGAGATCGCCCGCCGCCGGCGCGCCGCCGACGAACGGCCGGATCACGTCGCAGGCGAGTTCCGCATAGGGGCGGCCGGCGAAGGAGGCGATGGTCGCGGCGTCGAATCGCGGCCAGGCCTCGGGCACATAGAGGCCGCCGTCGCGGGCGAGCCCGGCGAGGGTGACGTCGAGAAAGCTCTGCGGCGGGGCTTCGCCCCTGGTGGAGATGTAGTGCAAGCGCCTGTATGTCCTCGTGCGGCCGTGCTTCTGCGACGAAGCGCCGTCCTCGTTCGCCCGGCGCGCGGATTGCGCCCGGTGTTCTAAACGCCTGGATTCCCTATCGTTCCGGAACCGGCGCCGGCGCGCGCCGGACGACCTCCCTTACAGTAATGGCAAGCCCCTGCCGGCACAAGGAAGGGCGTGCGCGGCCGCGCTCGCACGGTTGTTCTTCCGCGCTCGCGCACGAATCCGGCTAAGATCGGCGCATGGCCTCCGCAACGCCGCGCGTCTTCACGATCCCGGCTTCCCTGCCCTTCCTGCCGACGCTCATCCGAGCGCTGGCGGACGGAGCGCTTACGCCCGATGCGCCGCCCGTACGCGGGCCGCTCGGCTTGGCCAAGGCGACCCTCTACCTGCCGACCCGCCGCGCCTGCCGTCTCGCGCGCGACGCCTTTCTCGACGGGCTCGGCGTCGAAGCCGCCGTCCTGCCCCGGATCGTTCCGCTCGGGGATATCGACGAGGACGAACTCGCCTTTGACGAAGCCGCAGGCGCGGCGGAGCCGCTCGATCTTCCGCCCGCCCTGTCCGGTCTCGCCCGCCGCCTCATCCTCGCCCGGCTGGTGCTGCGCTTTGCCGAGGGCCTGCGCCCGCAAGCCGAGGCGAGCCGCCGCTCGTGGTCGGCACGCCGTCGGCCGCGCTCGCGCTCGCCGACCACCTCGCCCGCCTGATCGACGACATGACGGTGCGCGAAATTCCCTGGGAACGGCTCGACACTCTCGTGCCGGACGAACTCGACGAATACTGGCGGCTGACCCTGCGCTTCCTCGCCATCGCTCGCAAACACTGGCCGCGCATCCTCGGCGAGCGGGGAGCAATCGAGCCCGCCACCCGGCGCGACCGCGTGATCGCTGCGGAAGCCGCGCGCCTTGCCCGCAAGCCGGACGGCCCGGTGATCGTCGCCGGCTCCACCGGTTCGATGCCGGCCACGGCGCGGTTCATCGCCGCCGTCGCCGGCCTGCCGCATGGCGCCGTCGTGCTGCCCGGCCTCGACACCCATCTCGACGCGGAGTCCTGGGCGGCGCTCACCGGAACACCGGAGCGCCTGAAGGACCGCCCGGACGAGCCCGAGAGCGGGCATCCCCAGTTCGCCATGCACGGCCTGCTGAAACAGCTTGGCCTAGACCGCAGCGGCGTCGCGATGCTGGGGGATGCGCCGGCGCATGATCGCGCCGCCCTCCTGTCGGAAGCGCTGCGCCCGGCGGCGACGACCGATCTGTGGCGGTCCCGCCTCGCCGAACCGGGCTTTGCGACGAGGCTCGCGGCGAGCCTGTCCGGATTGGCCGTGGTCGAAGCGGCGAACGCGGATGAGGAGGCGCTCGCCATCGCCGTCGCCCTGCGCGAGGCGGTGGAAGCGCCGGGGCGCACCGCGGCGCTCGCGACGCCGGACCGCGCGCTTGCCCGCCGGGTGGCGGCGGCGCTCGCGCGCTGGGATATCGTCGTGGCCGATTCAGGCGGCGAGCCGCTCGGCGATACGGCGGCCGGCATTTTCGCCCGCCTTGCCGCGGAAACCGCGCTCGGCCATCTCGCGCCCGCGCCGCTGCTCGCGCTGCTCAAGCATCCGCTCTGCCGGCTCGGCGCGAAGGAGAATGCGCATGCGCGCGCCGTGGCCGCGCTCGAACGCGCCGTGCTGCGCGGCCCGCGCCCGCGCGCCGGATCGAAAGGCCTCGCCGGCGCCCTTGCCAATTTCCGCGCCGAGCTCGCAAAACTCCGGCAAGGCGAGCCCTCGACGCTGCATCCCGCCGAGCCGCGCGTGCTCGTCGGCGAGACCGATCTCGCCGCGGCGGAAGACCTCGTCGCCCGGCTTGCGCAGGCGCTCGCCCCGCTGGAAAGCCTCGACTCGTCGCGATCGCATCCACTGAGCACGCTCGCCGTCCACCACCGCGCGGTCGTGGCGGCGCTCGGCGCGGACGAATCGGGATCGGTCGCGGCGCTCGCCGGTGCGGACGGCGCCGCGCTCGATGCGGCCTTCGACGAGATCATCGATGAGTCCGCGGCGACCGAGCTGACGGTCACAACCGATGACTATCCGGAGCTGTTCCGCACGGCGATCGCCGATCGCGTGGTCCGCCCGCCGCCCGTCGCTGGCAGCCGCGTGCAGATTCTCGGCCTGCTCGAGGCGCGTCTCGTCGCGGTCGACCGCATGGTGCTGGGCGGGCTCGTCGAAGAGGCATGGCCGCCCAGGCCGCGCCCCGATCCCTGGCTCAATCGCTCCATGCGCCACGCGCTCGGCCTCGACCTGCCGGAACGGCGGGTCGGGCTGTCGGCGCACGATTTCGCCCAGTTGATCAGCGGCGCGCCCGACGTCGTCCTGACCCGCGCGGCCAAGATCGCCGGCGCGCCGGCGGTCCCCTCGCGCTTCCTCCAGCGCCTCGCCGCGGTGGCGGGCGAGCGATGGACCGCGGCGGCGCAACGCGGACAGCGCTATCTCGCGCTCGCCCGCGGCCTCGACCGGCCGAGCCATCCGCCGCGGCGCGTCCCGCGTCCCGCGCCCCGTCCGCCGCGCGCGGCGCGGCCGGTCTCATTGTCGGTCACCGAGATCGAGCACTGGCTGCGCGATCCCTACACGATCTACGCCAAGCATATCCTCAAGCTCCCCCGACTCGATGCGGTCGACCTGCCGCCCGGCGCCAAGGATCGCGGCATCGCCATCCACAACGCGATCGGCGAGTTCGCCACGACCTATCCGGCGCAATTGCCGGACGACGCGGAGGCTGAGCTGCTTCGCATCGGCGGCAAGCATTTCGCGGCGCTCAACGACTATCCGGAGGCGCGCGCCTTCTGGTGGCCGCGCTTTGAGGCGATCGCACGCTGGTTCGTGCGCTTCGAGCGCGAGCGCCGCGCCGCCGTGACGGGCGTGCAGGCGGAAATCCGCGGCACGCTGACGATCGCCGCTCGGCGAGCGCAGCTTCCGCCTGTCCGCGCGCGCCGACCGGATCGAGCAACTCGCGGGCGGCGGCTACGCAATCCTCGACTTCAAGACCGGAGCGCCGCCGACGAGCAATCAGGTGCGCATCGGCATTGCCCCGCAGCTCACGCTAGAAGGCGCAATCCTGCGCAAAGGCGGCTTCCCCGGCGTGCCGGCCACGGCGTCGCTCGCCGAACTCACTTATGTGCGGCTCACCGGCGGCGAGCCGGCGGCAAGACTTGCAAGGTCGAGCTCAAGGAGCTGACTCCCGACGCCGCCGCCGACCATGCGCTCGCGCGGTTTATCGGCCTCCTCCATCGATTCGAGGAGGAGACTACGCCCTATCGCTCGCTCGTGATGCCGATGTGGAAGAACCGCTACGGAACCTATGACGACCTTGCGCGCGTAAAGGAATGGTCGGCGGGCGAGGAAGGCGAGGAAGAGTGACGTATCCGGGCTTTTCGTTCCTGACTTTGATTGGACGGCTGACTTTGAAAGTGCGAAAGGTGATCCAGGTTGATCGAAGAGGACGGCTGGTTCCAGGTAGCCACGCGTGGCGGCCATCGGCAGTTCAGGCACGCAAACAAGCCGGGCTGCGTGACAATCGCCGGCTATACGTCAGACGATCTCGCGCCTGGCACACTGAATGGCATTCCGAAACAGGCCGGCCAAGGAGCCACGGTGATGCGCTACGCGATCGTGATTGAAAAGGCGGTGGGAAACTACTCCGCCTGTGTCCCGGACCTTCCCGGCTGTGTTGCAGCCGGCGCGACGGTCCCCGCGGTCGAAGATGGAATTCGCGAGGCTATTCGTTTCCATATCGAGGGCCCGAAAGAGGACGGCCTGCCTGTCCCCGCACCGACCAGCATCGCTGATTACGTCGAAACCTAACGCAAACCTTTCTCCAGCCGCGCCGCGGTCCGGCGGGCCATTATCGCAAGTGCTTCGCCAGACATTGATGACCCGTGCGCGCGAAAACATTCCCGAGGCGATAACGGCGGTGCAGGCGGAGGCCGCCGACCCCGCCGTGTCGGCGTTCGTCTCGGCCAATGCCGGCTCCGGCAAGACGCATGTGCTGGCGCAGCGGGTGATCCGGCTGCTGCTCGACGGCGTCGATCCGGCGAAAATACTGTGCCTCACCTTCACCAAGGCGGCGGCGGCGAACATGGCGAACCGCGTGTTTGGACAACTCGCCGCCTGGGTCGCGCTCGACGACGCAGCGCTCGAAGAAACGCTGCGCCGCGTCGGCGTCCGCCGCGTCGATCCGGCGACGCGGGCGCGCGCGCGCAAGCTGTTCGCCGCCGCGCTCGAAGTTCCGGGCGGGCTGAAGGTGCGAGACCATCCATGCCTTCTGCGCCCGGCTGCTGCAGCGCTTCCCGTTCGAAGCAAGAACATCCGCGGATTTCACCGTGCTCGACGAGCGCGGCAGCCTCGACCTGCTCAATCGTGCGACGCTCGCGGTGCTGCTCGATGCGGCGGCCGCGCGCGACGGCCCGCTCGGGCGCGCGCTCACCGCGGCGCTCGCGGCCGCGGCCGACACGCGATTGCGCGAACTCGTGCGCGAGGCCGTCGGGCGAGCGCGACGTCCTCACGGCCTGGATCGACGGTGCGGGCGGGCTTGGCGCGGCGCTCGCGCAGCTGTCGCGGACGCTCGGCATCGGCCCCGAGGAGTCGCGCGCCGACATCGAGAAGGAGATCATCGACGGGCCGCTGTTTCCCCTGTCGGAATGGTCGGAGGTCGCCGCGCTGTGCAAAGCAAGCTCGTCCGCCGACCAGGAGCAATGCGAACGACTGACCCGCGCCGCGCAGGCGAGCGGGGCGGGCGAGCAGGTCGAGGCCTATCTCGAGGTGTTTCTCACCGGCGGTGGCGAGCCGCGCGACAAGATCCTCACGAAGAAACTCGCGAAGAGACATCAACCTCTCGCGGACAAGCTCTTGTGCGAGCGGGACCGCGTGGTCGCCTTGAATGCGCGCCGCAACGCCGCGATGTGCCGCGACCGTACGGCCGCCCTCGTCACCATCGCCGCCGCGGTGGTCGCACGCTACGCCGCCGACAAGAACCGCCGCGGGCTGCTCGACTATGACGACCTTATCGACCGGGCATTGGCGATGCTGGAGGCGGTCGACTCCGCCTGGGTGCATTACAAGCTCGATCGCGGCATCGATCATGTGCTGATCGACGAGGCGCAGGACACGAGCCCGAAGCAATGGGCGATCATCCGCCGACTGGTCGCGGAGTTCACCGCGGGCGAAGGCGCCCGCGGCGTCCGGCGCAGCCTGTTCGCGGTGGGCGACGAGAAGCAGTCGGTGTTTTCCTTCCAGGGCGCCGCGCCGAAGGAGTTCGCGCGCATGCGCCGCCATTTCGATCGCGCGCACCAGGCGGCGGGGCTTTCCTTCATCGCCCGCGATTTCAAGTTCTCGTTCCGCTCGGGCCCCAACGTGCTCGGCGCGGTCGACGCCGTGTTCGAAGCCAAAGACATGTTTGCGAGCGTCACCTCCGACCCGCACGGCTTCCCGCCGCACGAAGCCCTGCCCGACGCCGCTCCCGGCCTGGTCGAGGTGTGGCCGCTGATCGCGCCCGATCCCGAGCGCGACATCGAGGGCTGGGACGCGCCGTTCGACGACGCGCCCGAGACAAGCCCGCGCATCAAGCTCGCGCAGAAGATCGCGAAGACGATCCGCGCCGCGATCGACCGCGGCGAATGGGTGGAGAGCGAAGGCCGGCCGCTGACCGCCGGCGACGTGCTCGTCCTGGTGCGCCAGCGCGGCCCGCTGTTCGAGGCGATCATTCGCGCGCTGAAGGAGGCGGGCGTCGCGGTCGCCGGCGCCGACCGGCTCACGCTTACCGAGCACATCGCCGTCGCCGACCTGATGGCGCTCGCCGATGCGCTGCTGCTGCCCGACGACGATCTCGCGCTCGCGATCGCGCTGAAAAGCCCGCTGTTCGGCTGGGACGACGAGCTTCTGTTCGCGCTCGCCTATGGCCGGCGATCATCGCTGCGCCGGGCGCTCGCTGCGCGCGCGGCGGAGCGGCCCGAATTCGCCGACGCCGCGGCGCGCATCGAGCGCTGCGCCGCCGCCGCGCGCGCAAGCGGGCCATTCGGCTTTTTCGCCTGGCTGCTCGGCCCCGCGGCGGGCGCGCGCAGATATCTCGCGCGGCTCGGCCTGGAGGCGTCCGACGCAATCGACGAGTTCCTCGAATTCGCGCTCGACTATGAGCGGCGCGAGACGCCGACGCTGCAGGGCTTCCTCGCCTGGCTGCGGGCGGCCGAGACGCGAGATCAAGCGCGACATGGAGATCGCCCGCGACGAGGTGCGGGTGATGACCGTGCACGGGGCGAAGGGGCTCGAAGCGCCGTTCGTCATCCTTGCCGACACGACCCAGCCGCCCGCCGGGCCGCGCCCGCCGGCGCTGCTGCCGCTGCCGATCGGGCGCGCCCTCGACGATGCGCCCGCCGGCCTCGTCTGGGCCGGGCGCAAGGAATTGGACGGACCGGCGCTCGCCGCAGGCGCGCAAACAGGCGCTCGCGGACGCGACCGACGAATACCGCCGCCTTCTCTATGTCGCGATGACGCGCGCCGCCGACCGGCTCATCGTGTGCGGATGCCGCGGCCAAAGGAAGCCGCCGGAGGGGTGCTGGCATGATCTCATCGTGACGGGCCTGTCCGGCAAGCCCGGCGTGAGCGAGCACGTGACCGCCGACCATGACGGCCCGGTCCATCTCTACCGGAAGATCGAAATGCCGCCCTCCCCCGCCGTTTGCGCGCCGGCCGCAAACGAGCCGATGGTCCCGGAGCCCGGCTGGTTGCGGCGCAGCCTCCCAGCCGCACAGGCGCCGGTCGCGCCGATCTCGCCGGCGCACGCCCTCGACCGGCTTTCGCCCGCACCCGAATCGAGCCACGCGCCGCGCCAAGCGGCGCTTCTGCGCGGCCGGCTCGTCCACCGCCTGCTGCAGTCGCTGCCGGATCTCGCGCCCGAACAGCGCGCCGAAACCGCGCGCAGCTTTCTCGCCCGCCATGCGCCGTCGCTCGCAGAAGACGAGCGCGCGCGGATCGCCGCGGAGACGCTCGCCATCCTCGATGATCCGCGCTTTGCCGCGCTGTTCGCGCCGGAAAGCCACGCCGAGGCGCCCATCGTCGGCCGCATCGCGCGCGACGGCCGGCCGCCACTCGCCGTCTCCGGCCAGATAGACCGTCTCGCCGTGACCGCGGACTGCGTGCTGATCGCCGACTACAAGACGAACCGTCCGGCGCCGCGCAAGCTTGCCGACATCCCGCCCGCCTATGTCGCCCAGCTTGCGCTCTATCGCGCGGTGCTGGCGAAGCTCTATCCGGAGCGGCCCGTGCGCGCGGCCCTCGTCTTCACCGATGGTCCGCATCTGATCGAGCTCCCCGCCGAGGCGCTCGCGGCGGCGCTCGCCCAACTCACCTCGACGTGAGCCGCGCTTGACGGTGTGCGACCCCGTCCGTAGGTTCTGGAGAGCCCGCGGATGCGAACCCCCGCTCACCGCACAACCGTTGCAAGAGGTATCCCATGGGCGTTTCAAAGATTTCCGACGCGGAATTCGATAAGGAAGTGCTCAAGTCGGACACGCCCGTCGTCGTCGATTTCTGGGCCGAGTGGTGTGGCCCATGCCGCATGATCGCGCCCGCTTTGGAAGAGATTTCCGGCTCGCTCGCCGGAAAGGTCAAGATCGTCAAGCTCAACGTTGACGAGAACCCCGCCACCGCCGCCAAGTATGGCGTGATGTCGATTCCGACGCTGATGCTGTTCAAGAACGGCGAACTCGCCTCCCGCCAGGTCGGGGCCGCGCCGAAGCAGAAGCTGGAACAGTGGATCACCGCCACGGTGTGACGACCGCGGCTGCGCGCTCGACATTTTTCTTCGGCCATCCAGCGAAAACCGCTCACGCCGCCAAGGGGGCGAAAGGCGGCCGCGCGCGTTATCGAGCGATGACGCCGCGCTCGCCAAGTTTTGCCCCGCTCCCGCTGCGGCCGCCGCTGCCGCCGATGGAGGCGCTTGCCGTGCCGGACATCCCGAGCGGCGACCAGTGGCAGTACGAGCCGAAATGGGACGGCTTTCGCTGCCTTCTGTTTTCCGATAGCGACACGGTCGAGTTGCAGTCGAAGGCCGGCAAGCCGCTGACCCGTTACTTTCCGGAGCTCGGCGCCGCCGCGCGCGCGCTCGGCGCGCCGCCTCTTGTGCTCGACGGCGAGATCGTCGTGCCCACGGGAACCGCGTTCTCGTTCGACGCGCTGCTGCAGCGCATCCATCCTGCGGCAAGCCGGGTGAGCAAGCTCGCCGCCGAGACGCCGGCGATGATGATCGTGTTCGACCTTCTCGCCGTGGAGGGCGGAGCGATGCTCGACCGGCCGCTGGCCGAGCGGCGCAACGCGCTCGAGCAATTCGCGTCCGAATGGTTTCGCCCGGGCGGCAGCTTCCGGCTGTCGCCGATCAGCACGGATCGCGCGCAGGCGCAGCGCTGGCTAAAGGGGGTCGGCGCACGGCTCGACGGCATTGTCGCCAAGCGGCGCGACCTGCCCTACCAGGCGGGCGAGCGCACCGGGATGCAGAAGGTCAAGAACTATCGCACCGCCGATTGCGTGGTCGGCGGTTTCCGCTATGGCGCGGGCGAACGGCTGGTCGGCTCGCTCCTGCTCGGCCTCTATGATGCGGAGGCCCTTCTTCAGCATGTCGGGTTCACCTCGGCCATCCGGACGAAGGACAAGCGCGCCCTGACGGAACGCCTGGAAAAGCTGATCGCGCCGCCCGGCTTCACCGGAGCGCAACCCGGCGGCCCGAGCCGCTGGGCCACCGCCCGCTCCGCCGAATGGGAACCGCTTGCGCCGCGGATCGTGGTCGAGGTCGGCTATGATCATTTCACCGACGGCCGGTTCCGGCACGGCACGCGCCTGATGCGCTTCCGGCCCGACAAGGCGCCGGCCCAATGCACGATGGATCAAGTCGAACAGCGTGCGAACAGCCTTGTGGAAATGCTAGACTGACTTTTGCCAGCGCGATGCTCGCCCGGCCGCCGCAGGGCGGCGGCCGGGCCAGCAACAAGGATGACGGCAAAAGGAGTCTCTGTGGTGGATGCGGGTGCAGGCGCGATTGAAGAAGACAAGATCGTGCTCGTCGATGCCGACGATGTGCCGACCGGCCTTGCGGGCAAGACCGAGGGGCATCGCCTGGGGCTGCGGCACCGCGCGATTTCGATCATCGTGCGCAACGCCCGCGGCGAACTGCTCATCCAGCGGCGCAGCCAGGCGAAGTACCACTCCGGCGGGCTATGGGCGAATGCCTGCTGCAGCCATCCGCGCCCCGGCGAGTCGGTCATCGATGCGGCGCACCGGCGGCTTCCCGAAGAGATGGGCTTTGACTGTCCGCTCATCCCGCTGTTTACGACACACTATCGGGCGATCCTGGACAACGGCTTCATCGAAGACGAATTCGTGCATGCGTTCGCCGGCGCCTATGACGGGCCGGTTGCGCCCGTCCCGGCCGAAGTGAGCGAATGGCGGTGGATCGGCTTCGACGCCCTCGAACAGGATCGCCGCGCCCGGCCGGACGCTTACGCCGTCTGGTTCCGCCATTATCTCGACGCGCATGGCGATGTGATCGCGGATTGGCTGAGGGGTAGCGCCCAAGGTCGTTGACCGCTTCGTGTCTTTCCGCTCGGTTTGAACTGAACGTCGCCATGATCGACACCGCTTCAATCATGGTCTTCACCCCTCATGGTGAGGAGCGCACCGAAGCGGCGCGTCTCGAACCATGCAACCTTCGAGACGGCCGCTGCGCGGCTCCTCAGGATGAGGTGGAACGATTCGGTGCAGCCATTTATTTGTTCGGGCGGTATACGGTCACACACCCAGGTGATGCTGGATGAAGGCCGGATCGGCCTTCAGCTCCGCGGTCGGGCCGTCGAACACGATCTCGCCCTTGGTGAGCACCACATTGCGGTCGGCGAGCGCGAGCAGATCGTCGAGATTCTTGTCGACGACGACCGTCGCGATGCCGGCGGCGCGGATCTGGCGCACGCGTCTCCCAGATCTCGTCGCGCAGTTTCGGCGCCAAGCCCTTCGGTCGCCTCGTCGAGCAGGACGATATCCGGGTTGGTCATCAGCGCGCGGCCGATCGCGAGCATCTTCTGCTCGCCGCCGGAGAGCTGGTTGCCGCCAGTGCTGCGCGCCGCTCGGCGAGGCGGGGAAACAGCGCGTAGATGCGCTCCAGCGTCCAGTCGGCGCGCCCGCTGCCGCCGCTCCGCGCGGCGAAGGTGAGGTTCTCCTCCACCGTGAGATTGGGAAAGATGCCGCGATCCTCCGGCACGAAGGCGAGGCCCGAGCGCGCGACCGCGGACGGACGCGCGTCCCGTGATGTCGCTGCCATGCCGAGCGTGATGCGGCCGCTGCTCGGCCGCACGAGCCCCATCAGCGTGCGCAGGAGCGTCGTCTTGCCCATGCCGTTGCGGCCGAGCAGGCTGACGGTCTCGCTGCGGCATCACGCGGAAATCGACGTCGCGCAGGATGTGGCTGCGCCCATAATAGGTGTTGAGGCGCTGCGCTTCGAGCGCAGACGCGGCGTGCGGCGCAGCGCTCTCGCCGGCCGCGCTCATGCCGCCGCCTCGTTCTCGCCGAAACGGCCGAGATAGGCCTTCGCGCACCGCCGGATCGCGGCGGATTTCCTCCGGCGCGCCGTGCGCCAGCAGCCGGCCCTCGACCAGCACGGTCAGCGTGTCGGCGGCGGCGAAGATCGCATCCATGTCGTGCTCGATCAGGATCACCGTGTGATCGGCGGAAAGGTCGCGCAGCAGCGCGGTGACGCGCCCGGTCTCTTCCGGTCCCATGCCGGCGAGCGGCTCGTCGAGGATGAGCAGCCGCGCGCCCGAGGCGATCAGCATGGCGATCTCGAGCTGGCGCTGCTCGCCGTGGCTCAGATGCGAGGCGACGGTGTCGGCGCGCGCGGACAGCCCGGCCGCGTTGAGCGCGTAGGCGGCCTCGGCCTCTTCCTCTTCGGCGTAGCGGCGCCGTGCTGAAGCGCAGCGGCTCGGGATGGTGCGCCTGCGCGGCGAGCAGGCAGTTCTCGCGCGCGGTGAAGGGAAGAATGATGTTGGTGCGCTGATAGGAGCGTCCCAGGCCGCGCCGCGCGATCGCATGCTGGGCCCAGCCGGTGATGTCCTCGCCGTCGAGCCGGATGCGCCCGCTGGTCGAGCGCAGCGCGCCGGAGAGCAGGTTGATGAACGTCGTCTTGCCGGCGCCGTTCGGGCCGATGATGCCGTGCACCTGATTGGGCGCGAGCCGCAGCGTCACGTCGTTGACCGCGATCAGTCCGCCGAACGCCCGCGACAGGCCCTCGGTCTCGATCGCCTTGCCTTTCGCCGGCCGCCGCTCGCGCGCCGTCGCCGGCACGGGCGCCGCGGCCGCTTCGTGCGCCGCGCTTCGGCTCGAGCCAGCCGGCGATGCCGCGCGGCGCGCGCCAGCACCGCGGCGATCAGGAGCACGCCGAGCGCCGAGCGACCAGTTGCTGCGCGATCGGGCCGACCAGGCTCTCGGTCTTGAGCACTTCCTCCACGCAGCGAGAAGGAGAGCGCGCCGAGGATCGGCCCGAACAGCGTGCCGACGCCGCCCAGCACCACCATCATGATGGCGAGGCCCGACTGCCGCCAGCCGAACAGATCGGGCGTCACATAGCCGTCGATGGTGGCGAACAGCACGCCGGCGAGGCCCGCGATGGCGCCGGCGATGATGAAGCTCAGCGAGCTTGTAGACATAGGTGTTGAAGCCGAGCGCGCCGAGGCGCGCCTTCGTTCCAGCGGATGCCCTGCAGCACGCGCCCGAACGGCGAGCGCGCGAGCGCGAGCAGCGCCACATACGACGATGACCAGAAGCGCGAGGCAGACGATAGAAGAACGTCGTGCGGTGATCGAGATCGAGCAGCGTCACGCCGGCCAACGAGACCTCGGGCTTGATGTTGATATAGGCGCCGTCGGAGCCGCCGGCGATCTTGGTGTCGAAGAACAGCGAGAACAGCATCTGCCCGAAGGCGAGCGTCACCATGATGAAATAGAAGCCGCGCGTGAGCACGGCGACCGCGCCGATCGCGAGCGGCGACGAGACCTGCAAGCAGCATCGCCGCCGGAAACGCGATAAGCGCGTTCGAGGCCTCGGTGGTCGAGCGACACGAAATAGAGCGCGTAGGCGCCGAGCGCCGAAGAACATCGCGTGGCCGAAGCTCACGAGGCCGGTAATGCCGATCAGGAGATCGAGGCTCACCACGAAGATGCGCGATGACGAGACACGCGCGTCGTGAACTTCACCGCATAGGGGCCGCCGAACACCGGGCATCAGCAGCGCCGGCGACGAGCAGCGCGGCCAAGCACGGCGAGGACGAGCGGGCGCGGCCGGGTCAGCACGTCAGCGCCCGCCCGAACAGGCCGCCCGGACTGACGACCAGCACGGCCGCCATCAGCGCGTAGACCACGACGCTCGCGAATTCCGGGAGAAACACCTTGCCGAACGCATCGGCGAGCCCGATCAGCAGCGCGCCGAAAAACGCGCCCTTGATGCTGCCGATGCCGCCGATCACGACGACGACGAAGGAAATGATCAGGATCGGCTCGCCGATGCCGGGATAGACGCTGTCGATCGGCGCGGCGATCGTGCCGGCGGCGGCCGCGAGCGCGACGCCGGCGGCGAACACGAAGCGGAACAGGAGCCGCGAGTCGATCCCGAGCACCTCGACCATTTCGCGGTTCGACTCGCCCGCGCGGATCATCTGGCCGATCCGGGTGTACTGGATGACGAACATCATCGCGAGCGCGAGCAGCGACGCAGAAGCGCCGCGACCGCGAGCCGATAGACCGGATAGCTCAGCACGTCCGAGAGCTGCACGCTCGCGGACAGATAGCTCGGGATCGGCACGCTGTGCGGACGCGTGCCCCAGACGACGCGCTGCAGATCGTTGAAGATCAGGATCAGCGCGAAGGTGAGCAGCACCTGCTGCAGGTGATCGCGCTCGTAGAGATGGCGGATGAACAGCCATTCGATCAGCGCGCCGAACAGCGAAGGCGAGCGGAATGCCGATCAGCGAGCGAGAGGAAAATGTCGCCGGTGTAGCTCGTCAGCGTGAGCGAGAGATAGGCGCCCGAGCATGTAGAACGAGCCGTGCGACAGATTGATGATGCCGAGGATGCCGAACACGAGCGTGAGGCCGCTCGCGGCGAGGAAGATCAGCAGCCCGTATTGCAGGCCGTTGAGAATCTGGATGAGAACGAGTTCCATGGCTGACGCGGCCGCCCCTCGGTTGGAGACCGGGCGGCGGCGCGGCGCCGCCGCCCGCCGCGCTCAGACGGACAGCTTGCAGCCGGTCGTGAGATCGGGAAACTCGGTCGCCACCGTCTTCACGAGGACGTTGTTGCCGTCCTTCAGCTCGCGCAGATAGAAGTTCTGGATCGGGTTGTGCGACGCGGACAGCCGGAACGGTCCGCGCGGGCTCTTGAACGACGCTTTCGACATCGCCGCGCACAGCTCGTCGCGCTTGGCGACGTCGCCGCCGACGCGCCTTGAGGCCGATTTCCAGCAGCTGCATGGCGTCCCAGCCCTGCACCGCATAGACGTCCGGATAGATCTTATAGGCCTCGTTGAACGCGGCGCGGAACGCCTTGTTCTCCGGATTGTCGAGATCGTCCGCGTAATGCAGCACGGTCTTGACGCCGTTGCCGGCGCGCCGACCGCCTGCTCGACGCCGTCGGTCAGGAAGCCCGGCCCCCACAGCGGGATCGAGGACTGCAGATTGGCGCCGGCATAGTCCTTGATGAACTTCACCGCGCCGCCGCCGGCGAAGAAGGAGTAGACCGCGTCCGGCTTGAGCGAGGCGATTTCGGCGAGCGCCGCCTGGAACTCGACATTGGGGAACGGGACGGTGATGTCCTTGAGCACCTTGCCCCCGCCTTTGGTGAAGGTGTCGCGGAAGCCTTCGACCATTTCCTCGCCGGCGGCGTATTTCCAGGTGAACGATAACCGCCGTCTTGATCCCGGCGTCGAGCATCGCCTTGCCGGTCGCAAGCCCGACCTGGCCGTTGCTGAACGAGCTGCGGAAGATGTTCTTTGCGCATTGCTGGCGCGTGATGATGTTCGCGCCGGCATTCGGGATCGATTGTCGGTATCCCAACCTCGCGCGCGATCTTGGTCATCGCCATGGCGACGCCGGAATGCACCGGGCCGGTCAGGATGTCGACCTTCTCGCCCTCGACGAGCTTGGTGGTGAGTTCGGGCGCCTTCGGCGGGCTCGCTTCGTCGTCGACCTTGACGAAGACGATCGTCGCGCCCCGCGAGCTTGCCGCCCTGCTGCTTGACGATAGAGCTCCATCGCCGCGCGTGATCGCTTCGCCGAGCTGCGGCATAGGTGCCGCTATAGGGCAGCAGCAGCCCGACCTTGATGGGTTGCGCCTGAGCGAAGGCGGGACGCGGAAACGGCAGAGCGAGACTGGTTGCGCCGGCCCCGGCCAGCATCATCAGGCCGCGGCGAGTCAGTCCGGATGCGGATGTCGGCATTCCTGTTCCTCCCTGGAACGGTTGATGTGAGGACGCGCACGGCGGACTCCTGCATTCGCAGGTCGGCGGTCCCTTGTCATTGCGGTGATGTTCCTTGCTCTTGAGGCCCCTTGTCAAGTTTGGGCGCTGGCACACGCCGGCGGCGCGGCGTTTGCATCGTTTGGTTGCGCGCGCCACGCCGGCCGCGCCATACGAAAGGCGAGAGCTTTCGCTCGCGCCGCGCGGCGCGGAACAGGCGGGACAGGAGGAGGGCGGCGTGGGAACACATCTGACTCTCAACGCTTCGGACGGGTTCGTGCTCGGCGCTTACCGGGCGGAGCCGCGCGAGCGGCCGAAGGGCGGGCTCGTCGTGCTCCAGGAGATTTTCGGCGTCAACCACCACATCCGCAGCGTGTGCGACCGCTTCGCCGAGCACGGCTATGTCGCCCTCGCGCCCGCGGTGTTCGACCGCTACCAGCGCGATTTCGAATCGGGCTACTCGCCGGCGGAAATCGAGGAGGCGCGCAAATTCATTCCGCGCATCGACTGGCGCGCCATGCTGCGCGACACCCAGGCCGCGATCAACGCGGTGCAAAGCGCCGGCAAGGTCGGGATCGTCGGGTACTGCATGGGCGGCACGATCGCCTTTCTCGCGGCGGCAAAGCTTACCGGACTGTCGGCGGCGGTCGGCTATTACGGGGGCCAGACCGCGCAGAACGCCGATCTCGTGCCGAGGGCGCCGACGCAGCTGCACTTCGGCGACCGCGATCAGTCGATCCCCATGTCAGACGTGGAAATCGTGCGCGAGAAGCGCCCGGATTGCGAGCTCTACGTCTACCCGGCGGGGCACGGCTTCAATTGCGACGAGCGCCCGACCTATGACGCCGAGAGCGCGCGGCTTGCGCTAGCGCGCACGCTGGCCTTCCTCGCAAAACATGTCGGGTAATGCGGGGCGGCCATGCCCCGGTCGCCCGCGCCGGCGTACAGCGGTCAGGTCTCTTCGCGGTCACGCGCCTCGACGCGCGGCTCGTCCTTGTACTTTGCGACGCCGAAGCGGTCGGACAGCGCCACGATGAGCATCGAGAACAGGAACAGCAGATGAATGCCGACCGTCCAGCCGAGCCGGCGGTCGTCGATCTTCTCGATGTTCATGAAGGACTTGAGGACCTCGATCGCGCTGATCGCGACGATCGAGACCATCAGCTTCTGCTTGAGGCCGCCGAAATCGACCTTTGTCATCCAGTCCGGCCGGTCGCGGTCATGCGCCTCGATGCGCGAGACGAAATTCTCAAATCCCGAAAGAATCACGATCAGCACGAGATTGGCGAGAAAGGCGAGATCGATCAGCCCGAGCACGGCGAGCGTGACCCCGGACGAGGTCGCGCCCGCGATATGCAGGGCGAACTCGACGAACTCCTTGAGAAAGTGAAAGACCAGCAGAAGCAGCGCCGCGGCAAGGCCGAGATAGATCGGCGCGAGCGTCCACCGGCTGTTGAAGATGATCCACTCGATCGCGGTTTCGAGCCGTCGCATCGCGTCGTTTGTCCGGCCTCCGGGGCGAGGCTGCGCTAAGGACAGGCCCCCTCCCCCTCAGGGGGCCATGCTCGCTCCTCGCCGGCGCTAGGATGCGGGCGAGGCAATTCCGACCGGGCAGCTCACGCCGGTCCCGCCGAGCCCGCAATAGCCCCGTGGGTTTTTCGCAAGATATTGCTGGTGATAGTCCTCGGCGAAGAAGAACGGCGGGGCGTCGCGGATTTCCGTCGTGATCTCCCCGTATCCCTTGGCCGAGAGCGCCTTCTGGAACATGGCGCGCGACGCTTCGGCCGCCTGCCGCTGGGCCGGCGAAAAGGCATAGATGCCTGACCGGTACTGCGTGCCGGCATCGTTGCCCTGGCGCATCCCTTGGGTCGGATCGTGGCTCTCCCAGAACAGCTGGAGCAGCCGCTCATAGGATATTCGCTTGGGATCGAACACCACGAACACGACCTCGTTGTGCCCGGTCCGCCCGCTGCACACCTCCTCGTAAGTGGGATTGGGGGTCGCACCCCCGGCATAGCCGACGGCCGTGACATAGACGCCGTCGCCGAGCTCCCAGAACTTGCGCTCGGCGCCCCAGAAGCAGCCGAGCCCGAACATCGCCGTCTCCAGCCCCTCCGGATACGGCCCCTGGAGCGGACGCCCGTTCACGAAATGATGGCTTGCGGTCCGGATCGGCTGCGAACGCCCGGGCAGCACCTGGTGCGGCGCCGGCATTTCCGCCTGCTTCCTGCTGAACATGAACATCGCGTCCTCCTGCGGCATGCGCCTCATTGCTGGTCGCAATATGGGCACGGCGGATGCGTTCCGCATGCCGCCGCAGCGTCGCGGCGGCGCCCGCTCACCGGGCGTAGCCGATCAGCGGTTTCTTCTTGCGGCCGAGCAGCACGAGGATGATCCCGATCACCCCCAGCACCAGCCAGGTCGGCGATGTGAGGATCGACAGCATGACGGGATCCCACAGCCACACCGCGACATGCCGCTCGATCGCCGGCTGCAGCAGAAGCAGGCTGTTGGAATGCACATCGTTCCAGGTCTCGCCGAACGGCTTGGTCAGCACCGTTCCGGCGGCGATCGACTTGGTGCCGTCATAGACCAGGAAAACGAAGGCGGCGGCGAGAATCCACAGGCCGATAAAGCGGAGAATGAAACGGATCATGAGACTTGCGATTAAGGTTCGTATCGCTCGCGCGCGGTGAGCGGCCCGGGTCCCCGGACCGCAGCATGGGACTCCATGTACCCGCAACGACGCGACGCCGCAACTCGCTGCAGTGCGGTGGATTGGCCGCTTGCCCGGAAACTCGCTATAGGTCGCCGCCAACAAGGAGCTTGCATGGCCCCGACTTCGCCGCGCGGCGTCATCGCCGCGATCGCCACCGCCGTCGATCAGAACGGCGACCCCGACTGCGCGCGCTCCATCGCGCTCGCGCGCCACCTGCTCGCGCATGGATGCGACGGGCTGAACGTGCTCGGCACCACCGGCGAGGCGACGTCCTTCTCGGTCGCGCAGCGCCAGGCCGTGATGAACGCCTATGCCGGCGCGGACCTACCGCTCTCGCGCTGCCTGGTCGGGGCCGGCGCCGCGGCGCTGGCCGACGCCGTCACGCTCACGGCGCACGCCGCCGAGCTCGGTTTCGGCGGCGCGCTGCTGTTGCCGCCCTTCTACTATAAAGACATCGCCGATGACGGCTTGTTCGCCTATGTCGAGCGGATCATGGCGGCGACCGCGGCGCGGCCCATTCCTCTTTATCTCTATCACTTCCCGGCGCTCTCGACCGTTCCCTGGCCGCTTCCGCTGGTCGGCCGGATGATCGAGGCGTTCGGTCCGCGCCTGCGCGGCCTCAAGGACTCGTCCGGCGACATGGGCTATGCCCGCGCCGCCGCGGCGTTGGCGGAAGGCTTCAACGTATTTCCATCGACTGAAGGAGCGCTTGTCGAGGCGCGGGCCGGACGGTTCGCCGGCTGCATTTCCGCAACCGCGAATCTCAATTCCGACCTCTGCGCGCTCGCCTATCATCATGGCGACGCCGAGGCCCTGGCCCGGGCGGTGGCGATCCGAAGGCTGCTCGACGGCAAGCCGGTGGTCGCCGGCGTCAAGGCGCTCCTCGCGCACATCCATTCCGACCCCGCTTGGGCGCGGGTCGCGCCGCCGCTGACCGGCCTGCCGGCCGCCGACCAAGCCGCCGCCATCGCCGGCTACGATCGCATCCGGGCGCCCAGCCGGGCTGCCTGACGTCCCTCGTGGCAAGGCATGCCCTCGAGCGATCGATGCGCGGATGCCGAGCGCATGCCCCGGAAGGTGGCCGCCGGGGGCGTTGACGCTTTCCGAGCACCCTCCTATAAGCGGCGCTCGCTTTGGCGGCGGAAAATGCCCGTCGAGCAACCCCAACGGAATTGATTATGGCCAATACGAAATCCGCCAAGAAGGCGACGCGCAAGATCAGCCGCCGCACGGAGGTCAACAAGACGCGCCGTTCGCGCATGCGGACCTATGTGCGCCAGGTCGAGGACGCCATCGCCGGCGGCGACAAGACGGCCGCGGCTGCCGCCCTCAAGGCGGCCGAGCCGGAACTCCTGCGCGCGGCGCAGAAAGGCGTCTTCCATAAGCGGACCGCAAGCCGGAAGGTGTCGCGCCTCACCCATCAGGTGGCGAAGCTCGGTCAATAGGCGCGAGCACCTTTGTCGCACCGCTCATCGGTGGAACCGATTTCCTAGCCACAGCGCTTGTGGCCGAGCGGCTACAGCGGAATGTCCTATCGTTTGGTCCTCTTTGCGTTTTTGCGCATTGGGGGCTATTTTGCTATGCACACAAAAAGCTCCAATAGTTTCCGCAAGTTACCCTTTATTTTCGCGCAAAAAAATCAAAGCTAAGTGCAAGGCTTTAACGAGAAAGGCGGCGCTCGCACTTGGCATTTTGACGAAACCACGATTTTCCTACACACGGATATGAACGATCTGTCGACCAAATTACCACAAAGGAATGTCAGCTCCCGAGGGCCGATAAAACCGGCTGCGGCTATTCAGTTGGCCATGAGTCCTCAAGCAGAACGACAACGGTGCAGCCGGGCTGGCCCGACCGGTGTCAATCATGACCCTTCCAAGGCCATTGCGGCCTCCTGGGGCCTGTGTAATTCTAAGACCTGGCTTCCGCGCTACGCGGCGGCCGTGAGGCTGAGGCTGATTTCACAAGTGTTAAGTAAAGCAGCATGCGCGCTCAACACGCGTATAGTCGCGGCGCGTGGCGGCTTAACTCCTTGTGTGCGTATCATCCGCTCTTCGAGTTATTTGCGTATTAAGTTAAGCCACGTTAGCCGGGAGGAAAAATCCGGTGAGCGATGGTCGATTACGCTTCCAGAGCTCTTCGGAATACAAGAACTTGAGGTCGAACATGAACAAGATGCGGCACGTTCTCATTCTCGCCAATTCCGATTGCGCACTGATTGCGTCTACCGGGCCGTCCTCCTGCACCTCAAGGACACCTGCCGCTTGGCTCTCCAACAAGACGAAGGCCTTCCGTCGATCGAGAATGACGATGATGTGGCCGCTCGGAAGCTGATGGCTGCAGGCGCGCCCGGCGCTCGCCGTTGACGAGACCGCGCCGGACTAACTGAACACCCCCGAGGTTCGAGTACGTCGGCGGCGCGAACGCTTGGGCGTTCCGTCGTTCTGCGTAATGGACATGTATTTGCGCGCCGAGTGGGGCGCGAGAGGCGAAGCCATGACGAACACCGATCAGGACCAATGGTCGCGGGTCAAAGGACGTCTGCGCGCCGAGGTCGGCGAGGACATTTTTTCGAGCTGGTTTGCGCGGATGGAGTTCGAGGGCGTCGACAGCGAAACCGTGCGCCTGTCGGTTCCGACCCGCTTCCTGAAGAGCTGGATTCAATCGCACTATAACGATCGCGTGCTCGCCTGCTGGAAGGACGAACAGCCCTGCTTGCGCCGTATCGATCTGATCGTCCGCACCGGCATGTTGCGGGTGTCGCCGCCCGCGAGCAAGGCCGTGCCGATGCGCCTCAACGGCGAAGCGGGCCCGATGGCGGCGGACGAGCATCAACGGGCGCGCCTGCGCGCCGCGCATGCCGTCCGGCAACGGCTCGTTCGGCGGCTCGCCGCTCGATCCGCGCCTCTCCTTCGACACGTTCGTGGTCGGGCGGTCCAACTCGCTCGCCCATGCCGCGGCGAAAGAGGTCGCGACGGCGGCCCGCGACAATGCGGTCATGTTCAATCCGCTCTACGTTCACGCGCAGGTCGGCCTGGGCAAGACGCACCTCCTGCAGGCGATCGCCTGGGCGGGGAATGCGGGCGAGCGCCGGCTGCTTTATCTCACCGCCGAGAAATTCGTGTTCGGCTTCGTTTCGTCGCTGCGCACCCAGACCACGCCTCGCCTTCAAGGAATTGCTGCGCTCGACCGACGTGCTGCTGATCGACGATCTGCAGTTCCTGCAGGGCAAGTCGACCCATGCGGAGTTCTCGCATACGCTGAACGCGATGATCGACGCCGGCCGGCAGGTGGTCGTCGCCGCCGACCGGCCGCCGCTCGATCTCGAAAATCTCGACGACCGGGTGCGGTCGCGGCTTGCCGGCGGCCTCGTCGTCGAGATGAGCACGCTCGGCGAGGAGCTGCGGCTGGAAATCCTCGCGGCGCGCGTCGCCGTCGCCCGCCTCCATCATCCCGAATTCGACGTGCCGCCGGCGGTGCTGGCGCATATCGCCAAGTCGGTCGCCCACAACGGGCGCGATCTGGAAGGCGCGCTGAACCGGCTGCTCGCCGTCAGCAAGCTGACCGGCCAGCCGATCACGCTCGAACTCGCCGAGCGCGAAATCCGCGACCTGATCCGTCCGCAGGAGCCGCGCAAGGTCAAGATCGAGGAAATTCAGCGGATCGTCGCCCGCCGCTACAATGTGAGCCGCGGCGATCTCCTCTCCTCGCGGCGCACCGCCAATGTGGTGCGGCCCCGCCAGATCGCGATGTATCTCGCCAAGACCCTCACCCTGCGCTCGCTGCCCGAGATCGGACGGCGGTTCGGCGGGCGCGACCACACGACCGTGCTGCACGCCGTCCGCAAGATCGAGGGCCTGGTCGGCAATGACGGAGCGCTCGCCGAGGAGATCGAGGCGATCAAGCGCGAGCTGCAGGAGTAACCGGCGGGAACGCAGGCGCGAAGCGCGGTCTGATCGAGCGTGCTCGGCGCGCCGCCCGCGGAAAAAGCCCACCCTTGCCGCCGCCGCCCTTGACCAGATCAATGCCGGCGCGGCACTTTTACCGGTTCCGGCGCGGGGAGGCGCCGCCGGGCGCGGCCCTCGAGAGGCGCCGCGCCCCGGATCAGCCCCGCGCCAGCCATGTCAGCCGAGCGGAGTGCCGCATGAAAGTCACTGTCGAGCGGTCCGAGCTGTTGCGCTCGCTGTCGCATGTCCATCGTGTGGTCGAGCGGCGCAGCACTATTCCGATCCTGGCCAATGTGCTTGTTCGCGCCGAGAGCGGGCAGCTCGCCTTCAAGGCGACCGATCTCGATCTCGAAATCCTCGAGGCGATCCCGGCCGATGTGCCGGCGGGCGGCGTCACGACCGTGCCCGCCCACATGTTCTACGACATCGTGCGCAAGCTCCCGGAAGGCGCGCAGGTGGTGCTCGAAGGCTCGGGCGACCGCGCCGTCCTCGTGATCCGCGCCGGGCGGTCGCGCTTCACGCTGCAGACCCTGCCCGAGAGCGATTTCCCCGATCTCGCCGCCGGCGACATGACGCACGAATTCACGCTCCCGGCGGCCGATCTCAAGCGCCTCATCGACAAGACGCAGTTCGCTATTTCGACCGAGGAGACGCGCTATTACCTGAACGGCATCTACCTGCACACGGCCGGCGAGGGGACGAAGGCCGTGCTGCGCGCGGTGGCGACGGACGGCCATCGGCTGGCGCAGGTGGAGCTTGCCGCGCCCGGCGGGCGCCGCCGGAATGCCGGGAATCATCATTCCGCGCAAGACCGTCGGCGAGGTGCACCGGCTGGTCGAGGATCTCGACGGGGAGATCAAGGTCGAACTGTCGGCGACCAAAATCCGGTTCACCATCGGGCCGGTGGTGCTCACCTCCAAGCTGATCGACGGCACCTTCCCCGACTATGCCCGCGTCATTCCGGTCGGCAATGACAAGCAGCTCGAAGTGGAGAAGCGCGACTTCGAGCAGGCGGTCGATCGCGTCTCGACGGTGGCGAGCGAGCGCGGGCGCGCGGTGAAGCTGTCGCTCTCCGGCGGAAAACTCGTGCTCTCGGTGATCAACCCGGATTCCGGCAGCGCGACCGAGGAGATCGAGGTCGGCTACGACGCAGACCCGCTCGATATCGGCTTCAACTCGCGCTATCTGCTCGACATCGCCGCGCAGATCGAGGGCGACACCGCCGTCCTCAAGCTCGCCGATCCGGGCTCGCCCACCCTGATCCAGGACAAAGAGGCCAAAGGCGCGCTCTATGTGCTGATGCCGATGCGGGTGTAGACCGGGGTGCAGTCCTAAGCTGGCGTAAGTCGACGCAGGCTACGAGTGAGCAGGTGTGACGGTACGCCCGCGCCGTATGCGGCTATGATGCGCGGGGTTGTTTCAGCCCCTCTCGACTTACGGGAGAGGGTGAGGCGGCTCTCACACTGCGCAGTCCTGAAGAAAACGTGCGGTCGGTCGGCTAGATGATTCATTGACTTGCGCGTGACCCTCGCCCCCCGCATCCGCCGCCTGACGCTCACCAATTTCCGCAGCTATCGGGCGGCGAGTTTCTCCGTCGAACGCGATCTCGTGGCGCTGGTGGGGCCGAACGGCGCGGGCAAGACGAATGTGCTCGAGGCGCTCTCGTTCCTTGCGCCGGGCCGCGGCCTGCGGCGCGCCACCCTCGACGAGGTCGCGTTCAACGAGGGCGACGGCTCCTGGGCGGTGGCGGCGGAGGTCGACGGCGCGCTTGGCCTCGCCACCCTCGGCACCGGCATCGCGCCGCCCGCCGCCGACGACGCCGTGCTCGCTCGCCAGTGCCGCATCGATCGCGAGCCGGTCGGCTCGGCCGCGGCTTTTGCCGATCATCTGCGCATCGTCTGGCTCGTTCCGGCAATGGACGGGCTGTTCCTCGGGCCCGCCTCCGAGCGCCGGCGTTTCCTCGACCGGCTGGTGCTCGCCGTGCACCCCGATCACGGCGCGCGCGTCGCCGCGCTCGAACGGGCGCTGCGCTCGCGCAACCGGCTCCTGGAGAACCCGTCGCCCGACACGCATTGGCTCGATGCGACCGAGCGCCAGACCGCCGAACTCGCGGTCGCGGTCGCGGCGGCGCGCGCCGAGACGGTGCAACGGCTCGCCGCCGTGACCAAGAGCCGGCGCGACGACCCGTTCCCCTCCGCCGAGATCGCGCTCGACGGCTGGATGGAGGCGATGGTGCTCGCATCCCCCGCCATCGCGGTCGAAGACCGCTATCGCGCGGTGCTGCGCGAGAGCCGTGCGCGCGACGCCGCCGCCGGGCGCACGCTCGACGGGCCGCATCTCACCGACCTCGCTGTCGTCTTCGCGCCGAAGGGGATTCCCGCGCGCGAGGCCTCGACCGGCGAACAGAAGGCGCTGCTCGTCACGCTCGTGCTCGCGCATGCGAGCCTGGTCGGCGAAATGACCGGGCTTGCGCCGGTGATGCTGCTCGACGAGGCGCTCGCTCACCTCGATCCGGAGCGGCGCGCGGCGCTGTTCGATGCGCTCGCGGCGCTCCGGGCGCAGGTGTGGCTGACCGGCGCCGACCCTGCCCTGTTCGCCGCGCTCGGCGCGGCCGCCGACCTGTTCGCGGTCGCCCCCGGACGCGTCATGCGGGCCGGGTGACCCGCCTTGCGAGCGTCGTTCGCCGCGCCTGCGGGGCGGCTTTTCCGCGGCCGGCTTCGCGCCCCGGAAAAGCCTTGAAAAATCGTTCTGTGACAACCATTTAAGTGCCAGCACTTTGGCCTGTACCGCACCCGCATTTCATGCAACATCGATAGCCTGAAGCGGTCGGACCACCGACCCTGATTCGCACCCCCTTTTGCAATGGCCGAACCGATCAAGCAGCCCCGCTCCGATGCGTCCGACTATGGCGCCGAATCGATCAAGGTCCTCAAGGGCCTGGATGCCGTGCGCAAGCGTCCGGGCATGTATATCGGCGACACCGATGACGGCTCCGGCCTGCATCACATGGTCTACGAGGTCGTCGACAACGCGATCGACGAGGCGCTCGCCGGCTACGCCAAGGAGGTGAGCGTCACGCTCAACCCGGACGGGTCGTGCACGGTGCGCGACGACGGCCGCGGCATTCCGACCGACATCCACCGGGGCGAGGGCGTGTCGGCCGCCGAGGTCATCATGACCCAGCTCCATGCCGGCGGGAAATTCGACCAGAACTCCTACAAAGTGTCGGGCGGACTGCACGGCGTCGGCGTCTCCGTCGTCAACGCGCTCTCGAGCTCGCTCAAGCTCACGCATCTGGCGTGACGGGAAGGAGCACGCCATGGAGTTCCGCCATGGCGAGGCGGTTGCGCCGCTCAAGATGGTGGGCGACGCGAACGGTCGCCGCGGAACCGAAGTGACGTTCCTGCCCGCGACCGAAACCTTCACCATGACCGAGTTCGACTGGGCGACGCTGGAGCATCGCTTGCGCGAGCTCGCCTTCCTGAACTCGGGCGTGCGGATCACGCTCGCGGACAAGCGGCATGCGGTCGAGAAGCGCGAGGAGATGCTGTACAAAGGCGGCGTCGAGGCCTTCGTGCGGTATCTCGACCGCAACAAGAAGCCGCTGATCGCCCATCCGATCGTCATCAAGTCGTCGCGCGAGGGCGTCGAGGTCGAGTGCGCGCTGTGGTGGAACGACGGCTACCACGAGGCCGTGCTCTGCTTCACCAACAACATTCCGCAGCGCGACGGCGGCACCCACCTCGCCGGCTTCCGCGGGGCGCTCACCCGCCAGCTCACGAGCTATGCCGAATTCGGGCGGAGTGGCGAAGAAGGAGAAGGTCGCGCTCACCGGCGACGATTGCCGCGAGGGCTTGACCGCGGTCCTCTCGGTCAAGCTGCCCGATCCGAAATTCTCCTCCCAGACCAAGGACAAGCTCGTCTCCTCCGAGGTGCGGCCGGCGGTCGAAGGGGTGATCAACGAGCAGATGGCCGCCTGGTTCGAGGAGCATCCGAGCGAGGCGAAGGTCATCGCCGGCAAGGTGGTCGAAGCGGCCGCGGCGCGCGAGGCGGCGCGCAAGGCGCGCGAGCTGACGCGCCGCAAGGGCGCGCTCGACGTCGCCTCGCTGCCGGGAAAGCTCGCCGACTGCCAGGAGCGCGATCCGGCGAAATCGGAGCTGTTCATCGTCGAAGGCGACTCCGCCGGCGGCTCCGCCAAGCAGGGGCGCAATCGCGAGTTCCAGGCGGTGCTGCCGCTGCGCGGCAAGATCCTCAATGTCGAGCGCGCGCGCATCGACAAGATGCTGTCGAGCCAGGAGATCGGCACCCTCATTACGGCGCTCGGAACCGGCATAAGCGAGGAGTTCAACGCCGACCGGCTGCGCTACCACAAGGTCATCATCATGACCGATGCGGACGTGGACGGCGCCCATATCCGCACGCTGCTCCTCACCTTTTTCTATCGGCAGATGCGCGAGCTGATCGAGCGCGGCTACATCTATATCGCGCAGCCGCCGCTCTATAAGGTCGCCCGCGGCAAGTCCGAGCAGTATCTCAAGGACGAGCGTGCGCTCGAAAACTACCTGATCCTTGCCGGCCTCGAAGAAACGGTGTTCCGCGTCCATTCGGGGGAAGAGCGCGCGGGTGAGGATTTGCGCCGGCTGATCGAGGAATCGCGCGCGATCCGCGCGACGCTCGGCGGCCTGCACAGCCGTTACAATCGAATCGTGGTCGAACAGGCGGCGATTGCGGGCGTACTCAACTCATCGATCGTCGGCAATCTCGAGACGGCGGAACGCGCGGCGCAGTACATCGCCCGCCGGCTCGACGCCCTGTCGGAGGAGACCGAGCGCGGCTGGGGCGGTGACTTCGCCGAGGGCGAAGGCTTCCGCTTCGAGCGCATGGTGCGCGGCGTGAAGGAGGTGGCGATCATCGACCCGGCCCTGCTCGGCTCGGTCGAGGCGAAGAAGCTCGACGATTTCGCCGCCTCGCTTCAGCAGCTCTATCCGCGACCGGGCGTGCTCAAGCGCAAGGGCGAGGAGACGGTCATCCACGGGCCGACCGAGCTGTTCGATTCGGTGATGGCGGCCGGGCGGAAGGGCGTCACGCTGCAGCGCTACAAAGGGCTCGGCGAGATGAATCCCGACCAGTTGTGGCAGACGACCCTGGACACGAACGCCCGCTCGCTCCTGCAGGTGAAGATCAAGGAGGTCGACGAGGCCAACATCCTGTTCGACCAGCTGATGGGCGACAATGTCGATCCGCGCCGCGAATTCATTCAGGACAACGCGCTCGCCGCGAGCGTGGACGTTTGACGCTCGCTCTTGTTACGTCTGCGCGCCGTCGCGGCCGGCGTGCAGCGCAGCAGAAAAGCGCGGCTCTCGCTGCACGGCACGCAAGAACAGCAGGTAAAAAGCTAGTATGCTGCGGGTAATGGGTTAGTAGTTAGCTATTATAGTTAATGTTATCGTGCTGCGGGTTGCCGGCCGTTTCATGCTGCACTGCAGTCCGCCCATCGCCTACAATGTGACCTATTCAACACAGCTTTCCAGTATTCCCAATCTACGCGCTAGTACGCGCTCGACTCATTATGGTTCATCAAACATACTCGGCTTGTGTCTGCGATCTAGCTCGGGTCGGGCTGCACGGCTCTAACCGAGCTCAGACACGCAGCTCACGCTCCTCTTTGGTGGCAAACGCTCCGACTGTGCCGGACCCGTTTTGCCAAGCGCGGGGGGAGGGGTGTGGGAAGTCCTCTGAGGCGGTCTAGAACGCCTCCGGCGGGCCGATCCGCCGTCAACGAGTACATCTCGTTGACGGCGGCTGTCGTTCTCCTCTGAAATGCACGGGCAAGACCCGGAAGCCGATCGCAAGATCGCTTCCGGGTCTCCTCGTTTTCGGGGATCAGGTTTTTGGGGAGCCGCGAGGGCCGCAGAAGGCGCTTTCGCCTGCCGAGGCGCCGCCAGCGTCAGCGCTCGGCCGCGAGCACGAAAGCGGCGCGGCCCTGGACATGCCAGCATCCGTCCGCGTCGACCGGTTCGCGCGCGCCATCGCCGCCATAGGCGGGATGCTCGCTCGACCAGAGCAATTTCCATTGTTTCCCGGCCGGCGGTGCGAGCAGCGGCTCGGGGATGACGCGCGGCGCCCAATCGCGGCCGAAATTGAAGACGAGCAGCCGCTCCTCGCGCTCGCCGAACAGGCGGACCAGGAACGCCTCCTCGGACAGGACGGCGCCGTCGATCCGCACGCTGGCGGCGCGCGCGAGCACCGGGTCATCGCGGCGCAAGCCGATCAGATCGCTGTGCAGGCGCACGGCCCAGGCGTTCGCCGCACGCTCCGACCAATCCATGACGCATTTGTCGAACGTCGTGGCCGCCGCGGGCGCATCGAGTTCAACGCCGGCGAGGCTCGGAAACTGCATCAGGAATTCGCGCCGCCCCTTCGCCACCGCTTGCGCGAGTTCGCTGCGATGATCGGCGAAATAGAGAAACGGCTTGGCGGACGCGAACTCCTGGCCCTGGAACAGCATCGGGGTTCCCGGCCCGAGCAGAAGGAGCGCGGTCATCGCGCGCAGCCGCGCGCGATCGGTCAGGTCGACGAGCCGCCGGCCGAAGCCTGAATTCGCAACCTGGTCGTGGTTTTCGAGAAAGGTGATGCGCTGCGTCTGGTCGATATCGAGCGCCGGCGCTCCGCGCGGCTTCTTCTGCCAGGTCGAGCGCTGGCCCTGATACAGAAATCCGTGTTTGACGCAGGCGAGAAGCTCCGCCGCCGAGCCGGTGTAATCGGAGTAATAGGCTTCGCGCCGCGCCGTCAGCGCCACATGCGACGCGTGGTGCAGATCCTCGTTCCACACGCCGTCGAGGCCGAAGCCGCGCGGCTCGGGCCGCACGAGACGCGCGTCCTGCGGCTCGTTTTCGGCGACGACCAGCACGCTGCGCGGGCCGCCGGCGTCGCGCGCCGCGGCGGTCAGCTCGGCGATGATATTGCGCGGGGAGTTGTCGAATATCTGCTGGGTGGCGTCGAGCCGCAGCCCGTCGAAATGGAATTCGCGCACCCAATAGGCGGCGTTCTCGCGCACGAACTCCCGCACGGGAGCGGAGCCCTTGCCGTCGAAATTGACCGCGTCGCCCCATTCGTTCTCGTATTTGTCGGTGATGTAGGTGGACGAAAAAAACGGCAGGTAGTTCCCGTCCGGCCCGAAATGGTTGTAGACGACGTCGTGAATGACGCCGAGCCCGAGCCGGTGCGCCGCGTCGATGAAGGCGCGCAGATCGTCCGGCGTCCCATAAAGCCGCGTCGGCGCGAACAGCGCGACGCCGTCATACCCCCAGCCGAACCGGCCGGGGAATTCCGCGACCGGCATCATTTCGATGACGCTGACGCCGACCTCCTTCAGGAGCGGCAGCTTGTCGATCGCGGCCGCCCAAGTGCCCTCGCGCGTGAACGTGCCGACATGCATTTCGTAGACGACCTGGCCTTCGCGCCGGACGCCCCGCCACGCGGCGTCGGTCCACCGAAAGGCGGAGGGATCGGCCACGGCGCTCGGCTCGTGCGGGCCCTCCGGCTGCGCGCGCGAAGCGGGATCGGGCAGGATGCGCGCGTCGCCATCGACGCGGTAGCCGTAGCGCGACCCCGCCCGCGCGGCGGCGACAAAGGCGCTGCGATAGCCGCCCGCTTCGGGCCGCATCGCATGCTCGACGCCGTCGACGACGAGCATGACCGCCTTCGGCAGCGGCGCCCAGACGCGGAAATGCGCGCCCCCGCCCGGCTGCAGTTCGGCGCCGATCGGCATGGCGCGTTGAGCGGCGTCGCGGCGGGGCGATCGTTCTTCGGAGAGATCAAGGGGGCGGGACAAGGCGCGATCCGTTTTGGGAGAACCTAAGTACAAGCGGCAATCCCACCGGCGGTTCCCGGAGCGCGAGGAATCCCGTGCCCTGCCTCTTCCATCACCGCTGCAGCGCGCGTTGCAGCTCCTCGCGGCTCATCCTGGAGCGGCCGGGGATGTTGCGCCGCTTCGCCTCGCTATAAAGCGCCGCGCGCGAGTCGCGCCCGCCATTTGCGGTGGGATCGTTGCGGCGGCCTTCCGTTTCGGCGCGCGCCGTCTCGCCGCGTCGCTCCTTGCGCTTGGTGCGGCGCAGGCTGCGCGCATTGTCCTTCTTGCTCTCGAATTTCGATGCGCCGGCTTCGCGCAGGCCGATCGCGATCGCCTGGCGCGGGTTCCTGACCTTGCGGCCGCCGCGCATTTTGAGCTCGCCATGCTTGAACTCGTGCATGACGCGCTCAACCGTGTCTTTCTGAGCCTTGTTCTGTTTCGCCATGATGACGCCTCCGCCGATCACGCGATGCTAACCGGCCGGCGTGGGGCCCGGTTCCGCGCGGCGGACGCGTTTGGCGACGTGAACAAGCGCGCGTCGCGCCGGACGCCGGTCAAACGATTCGAGCGAATGACCGGATCAGATCGGCGTCGCCGTTCAGGCGAACTCGATGTCGCCGTCGACCTCGAAGGCGAGATCGATCCCCTCCAGCGTGATCGTCGCCTTTGCCGGAACCGAGGTGCGCCCCGCGAGCCGGTTGGCGGCTGCGGCGTCACGCACCGCCCGCTCGATCTCGCGCTGCGCCGTGACGCCGAGCTTCTTGAGAAATTTCCGCACGCTCAGATTCAGGGCCTCCTCGTCCATCGCCGCTCCTCCGAGTGTCCTTGCCGAAACGGATGAGTGAGAAATGGCCGAGCGGCGGCATCGGCCGGCGCTCGATCACATGCAGGCCGGGCGAGCGCTCGGCCCAGGCGCGCAGGCGTTCGAACGGAAATTCCGGCCGCCAGCCCAGTCGGCGCGCCATCGGCGCGAACCATTCCTCGAAGGCGCGCCGCAAGCCGGCCTCCGCGCCGATGTGATTGACGAGAACGATCTCGCCGCCCTCCCGCGTCACGCGCGCGAACTCGTCGAGCGTCGCTTCCGGATCGGGCACGGTCGTGATCACATATTGCGCGACCACGACATCGAAGTAGCCGTCCGGGAAACCAAGCTGCTCGGCGTCCATGACCGCGAGCGCCTCGACATTGGCGAGCTTGTGCTCGGCGACGCGCTCCTGCGCCTTGCGCAGCATCGGCTCGGAGATGTCGACCCCGACCAGCCGGTGCGCGCGGGCATAATCGGGCAGCGAAATGCCGGTGCCGACGCCGACTTCGAGGATGCGCCCGCCGATCCGCTCGGCCGCGGCGATCGCGGCCTTGCGGCCGCGTTCGAACACGCTGCCGAACACGAGATCGTAGACCGGCGCCCAGCGCGCATAGGCCTTCGCGATCGTTTTCCGGTCGAGTTCTTCCCCCATCGCCGCCCCCGCCGACCAGTTGCTCAGCCGCGCGCCGCAGCCGCCGCCTTGCGCTCTGGCGAGCGACACGCATCGAACGGCTCGGCCGCCGACGTCACGCTCTTGATGATGCCGCCGCCGAGCACGCGCGCCTGTCCGGCAGGCGCGTCGTAAAAGGCGCAGGCCTGGCCCGGAGCAACTCCCTCCTCGCCGACCAAAAGCTCGATCTCCACATTCCCGTTGGCGCGCGACAAAAGCGCGGATTGCGGGCGGCGCGTCGAGCGCACTTTGACGAAGACTTCGAGCCGGTCGACCGCCAACGCCTCTTCTAGCGTGCCCTCGCCGATCCAGTTCACCTCGCGAAGCTGCATGCGGGTGGTGCGCAAGGCCTCGCGCGGACCGACCACCACCCGCCGCTGCCCGGCTTCGAGCCGCACGACGTAAAGCGGCTCTCCGGCGGCGATGCCGAGCCCGCGGCGCTGGCCGACGGTGAACCGGATGATTCCGTTGTGCTGGCCGAGCACGCGACCGTGCAGGTCCACGATGTCGCCGGGTTCGGCCGCCCCCGGCAGAAGCCGTTCGATGACGTCGGTATAGCGTCCGCTCGGGACGAAGCAGATGTCCTGGCTGTCCGCCTTTTCGGCGACCGGCAGATCGAAGCGGCGGGCGAGTTCGCGCGTCTCCGCCTTGGTGCGCTCGCCGAGCGGAAAACGCAGAAACTCGAGCTGCTCGCGGGTGGTGGCGAACAGAAAGTAGCTCTGATCCCGATCGTCCTCGCGGGCGCGATGGAGCGCCCGCGTTCCGTCCTGGCGACGGCGCGAGGCGACATAGTGTCCGGTCGCCAGCACCTGCGCGCCGAGTTCGCGCGCAGTGACCAGGAGGTCGCGGAACTTGATCGTCTGATTGCAGTCGACGCAGGGGATGGGCGTCTCGCCGCCGACATAGCTCTCGGCGAAACGGTCGATCACCTCCTGCTTGAAGCGGCTCTCATAGTCGAGCACATAGTGCGGAATGCCGATCTTGGCCGCCACCATGCGCGCGTCGTGAATGTCCTGACCGGCGCAGCATGCGCCCGGCCGATGCGTCGCCGCCCCGTGGTCGTAAAGCTGCAGCGTCACGCCGACCACGTCATAGCCTTCCGCCTTGAGCAGCGCCGCGGTGACCGAGGAGTCGACCCCGCCCGACATGGCGACGACCACGCGGGTGTCCTGCGGCCGGCTTTCGACGTCCAGACTATTGCGCATGGCCCACGCGGCGTCCGCCGCACTCCTCGACGACCGCCACTCACCCGCGCGGGGGACCAGCGCCGCCGTCACCGTTGCTGTTCGCTCATACTATAGGTGCGCAAGCGCATGCTCGCCAGCGTTCGCAGCGCCCGCGCCGCCGTCCGCGCCTCTCGCCTGCCGGGCAGGCCGCGCCGCACCCTGTCCAGCCGGCGCGCTAAGTCGATGAATTCGCGCCATTTCGGGCGGAGGCCCGCCTGCGCATCCACCGATCGGCGACTGTCTTACCGCAATATTAGAAGATACCCAAGTTGGATCAAAGCGCCACCGGCTCGTGCGCGTCCGTGACGCAGAACCGTCGTTCTCGCTAAGTTCATGCGGGTCAACGAGCTGCGGAGGGCACGCTGCAGTGCGTCCCAATAGGACCGGCCGCGGGTCGAACCGGGGTCCGCCCACCGGGAATGTTTTCCCTTTTTTCACGAATGCTTAGGCAAATCTTAAACCGGAGGGCGTAGCGTTTGTGCGTGATCGTTCGTTTAGTCGCGTGAGTTCCTCCATGACAGAGCCCCATCGGCCGAGGGTGAAGTACGTCATCGGGCCGGACGGCAGCCCGCTTACCATCGCTGATCTGCCCGCGCCGGGAACCAAGCGCTGGGTGATCCGCCGAAAAGCCGAAGTCGTCGCAGCCGTGCGCGGCGGCCTCCTGTCGCTCGAGGAGGCCTGCAGCCGATATACGCTCACGGTCGAGGAATTCCTCGCCTGGCAGTATTCGATCGAGCGCCACGGCCTCGCGGGGCTGCGCACTACGCGGCTGCAGCAATACAGGCAGTGAGGCAGCGCCCCTGCTCCCACGCACAATGCCGGCGTTTTCCACAGCCGAAGATTTTCGTAAAAAGTGGTGGAACCAAATGGTCCGACCGGAATTGTTGCTATGTCGGACAGGTTACCCCCCAGCCCCCCAATCTGTTCGACATCGCCGTCGGTCTCAGGACCGGTTGGCGTAAGGCCGCCTCTGGCGGCCTTTTTCTTTTTCCGATCTTTCTCTTTCCGATCTCACTCGGTGAATTCCTGGACGCGGCGCGCCGCGTGTCGGGGACCCGTGCGCACACATGGATACCGTTTCTGCCGGGGGAAAAAACGCGGCCGTGCATTACCGGCAGCAACGTCCTTTACGCAACTCAATCCTGCCACCATGATCCGGATGCTGATCATGCGGGGCGAATCACCCGGCTCCTTCGCCGCCAGCGTGGCGTGGTCGTGCTCGGCGGGGCGTGAGCGCCGGTCCGAGCGTGAGCCGCGACATCATTTCCGGAGCTGCGAGCAGCAAGGAACGCCGTGTCAACAGAAGTTCGCCCGCGTCCGGTTCGTTTCCGCGGCCGATCCTATCTCGCCTTTTCGCTCGCGCCCGAGCCGCCGATAGCCGACTGGCTTATCGATCTCGACGCCGCGATCAGCCGCTCTTCGGGATTTTTCGTCGGCCGACCGGCGGTGCTCGATCTGGCCCATACGGCGCTGAGCCAGTCCGCCATCGCGCTTCTGATCCAGGAGTTGGAGTCGCGCGACATCCGCATCATGGGGATCGAAGGCGCGGAGTCCGCCGATCTCGGCCCCGGACTGCCGCCCCTCTTGACCAGCGGCCGCCCAGCTTCCGGCGGCGAACTTGTCCGCGCGGCGCCCGAGGTCAAGGACAAGCCGGCGCCGAAAGCGCCCGAACCGCCGCCGAGCTCGCTGCTTGTGGAGACCCCGGTCCGCTCCGGTCAGACCATCTACAATCCGAACGGCGACGTGGTCGTGCTCGGTTCGGTCGGCTCCGGGGCGGAGGTGGTGGCGGGCGGCTCGATCCACATCTACGGCGCGCTGCGCGGACGCGCGATGGCCGGGGCGAGCGGCAACGCCAAGGCGCGCATTTTCTGCCGGAGGATCGAGGCCGAGCTGCTGGCGATCGGCGGCTACTACCGCACGGTGGACGACCTGGAAGACGACCTGCGGAACCGGCCGGTGCAGGCTTGGCTCGACGGAAATGCGATGCTGATTGCAGCCCTCGACTAGAGCAGCGGAGAAGGAACGAACATGGCTAAGGTTGTCGTCGTGACATCCGGCAAGGGCGGGGTGGGCAAGACCACGTCCACCGCTGGCCTGGGGACGGCGCTCGCGCAGTCCGGACAGAACGTCGTGGTCGTGGATTTCGATGTCGGGCTGCGCAATCTCGACCTCGTGCTCGGCGCCGAGCGCCGGGTGGTGTTCGACTTCATCAATGTCGTCCAGGGGGCGGTCAAGCTGCACCAGGCCCTCATTCGCGACAAGCGGGTCGAGACGCTGTGGCTCCTGCCCGCCTCGCAGACGCGCGACAAGGACTCGTTGAGCGACGAGGGCGTGGCGCGGGTGATCGCCGAGCTGCGCACGCGATTCGATTGGATCCTGTGCGACAGCCCGGCCGGCATCGAACGCGGCGCGACGCTCGCCATGCGGCACGCCGACGCGGCGGTGATCGTCACCAATCCGGAAGTCTCGTCGGTGCGCGATTCCGACCGCATCATCGGGCTGCTCGATTCGAAGACGGAAAAGGCCGAACGCGGCGAGCGGATCGACAAGCACATCCTCATTACGCGCTATGACGCGGGTCGCGCGTCGCGCGGCGAGATGCTCAACATCAGCGATGTGCTGGAAATCCTCTCCCTGCCGCTGCTCGGCATCATTCCGGAGAGCGAGGAGGTGCTGCGCGCCTCGAATCTCGGCACCCCGGTCGTCCTCAACAATCCGGCCAGCCCGCCGGCGCGCGCCTATCTCGAAGCGGCGCGGCGCCTCATGGGCGAGCAGCTGGACGTCAAGGTCCCGAGCGAAAAGCGGGGATTGTTCACGAAGCTGTTCGGACGGAGAGCGGCATGAACTGGTCGCTATTCTTCAGGCGAAGCAACTCGGCGCCGGTGGCGCGCGAACGTTTGCAGATTCTTCTCGCACACGAACGATCGGCGCTCGGCCGCTCCAACCTGATCGCCGTGCTGAAGGAAGAAATCCTGGCCGCGATCTCGCGGCATGTCGCCGTCGAGGCGGACAAGGTGCAGGTAAAAATGGATCGCGGGGCTGCGGTCTCCACGCTCGAAATCGAGGTCGAGATTCCCAATCTCACGACCGCGCTCGCGGCGAATTCCTGAGCCTGCTTCACCGTGCGGTTGGCGAATGCGCCGGCCGCGGCAGCCGGGCGCATCAGCGCCGCATCACGTCCTGCACGCATCCTTCGAGCGCGAGGTATCGCTGCGGCCAGCCGCGGTACTTCGGCAGATGCGCCAGCCTTGCATTGCATTCGGCATAGGCGCGCCGGAGCGCCGCTTCGCTCGGCGGCGAATGGTAGTAAGCGGCGTCGGCCGGCGTCGGGCCGGCGACTATCACGCCGCTTGCCGCCAAGGCCAGAGCCAGTGATCGCAGCGACATCGTCCGTCCTCCTTGTGAGAGTTGCCGGCAGATCGACGTGACAGCTCGTCTGCACGGAGGCTTAGATCAAGCCAGATGATCATCGGCACGGCAGGTTCCGAAGACAAGGAGGCGATCTGGCGCATCCTCGAACCGATCATCCGCGCCGCGGAGACCTACCCGCTGCCGCGCGACCTGGAGCGGGAGGCGGCGCTCGCCTACTGGCTTGCGCCGCAGCACGAGGTGTTCATCGCCGTCGAGAATAGCGAGATCGTCGGGACCTATTATCTGCGCGCGAACAATGCGGGCGGCGGGGCGCATGTCGCCAATTGCGGCTACATGGTCGCGGAGCACGCGACGGGCCGCGGCGTCGCCCGGGCGATGTGCGCGCATTCGCTCGTGCGCGCCAAGGAACGCGGCTTCCGCGCCATGCAGTTCAATTTCGTGGTCGCGACCAACGCGCGCGCCATCCATCTCTGGCAGGCGATGGGCTTTGCGATCGTCGGCCGATTGCCGGGCGCCTTCGCCCATCCGACGCAGGGCTATGTCGACGCGCTCGTGATGTGGCGGGAGCTGTGAAGCGATTCGACGCGCAATGCGTGTCGACCTCATGGTGAGGAGGCCGCGCAGCGGCCGTCTCGAACCATGAGGTTCGGTGCGGGGGCCGACCCGTCCTTCGAGACGCGCCCTTCGGGCGCTCCTCAGGACGAGGCGGATTACCGATCGAGCCCGCTCAAGGCGCCAGCATCGCCTCGGGCTTGGTGCGCGCCCGCTTGACGATCAGCTTGTTGAGCGCGCCGAGATAGGCCTTCGCCGAAGCCACCAGCGTGTCGGGGTCGGCGCCCTTCGCCGTCACCGTCTTCTCGTTTTCCGACAGCCGCACCGAGACTTCCGCCTGCGCGTCGGTGCCTTCGGTGACCGCGTGCACCTGATAGAGTTCGAGCGTGGCCTCGTGCGGCACGAGCTTCTTGATCGCGTTGAAGGTGGCGTCGACCGGCCCGTTGCCGGTCGCCTGCGTGGTCTCGTGATGGCCGTCGATGTCGAGCGTCAGCGTCGCCGATTGCGGCCCCATGGTGCCGGCGATCACGGTCAGCGAGAGCACCTTGATGCGGTCATGCGCGGTCGCGATCTCCTCGTCCACCAGGGCTTCGAGATCCTCGTCATAGACATGCTTCTTGCGGTCGGCGAGCGCCTTGAACCGCACGAAGGCGTCTTCCATCTGGTTCTCGGCCAGCCGGTAGCCCAGTTCCTCCAGCTTGTGCACGAAGGCGTGGCGGCCGGAATGCTTGCCCATCACCAGCGCGGTCTGCTTCACCCCGACGCTTTCCGGCGTCATGATCTCGTAGGTCTGGGTGTGCTTGAGCATGCCGTCCTGGTGGATGCCGGACTCGTGCGCGAACGCGTTGCGGCCGATGATCGCCTTGTTGTACTGCACCGGGAACGAGGTGACGGCCGAGACGAGCTTGGAGGCGCGGTGCAGCATGGTCGCGTCGACGCCCGTCCAGAACGGCAGCACGTCGTTGCGCACCTTCATCGCCATCACGACTTCTTCCAGCGCGGTGTTGCCGGCGCGCTCGCCGATGCCGTTGACCGTGCACTCGATCTGGCGGGCGCCCGCGCGCACGCCGGCGAGCGAATTCGCCACCGACAGGCCGAGATCGTCGTGGCAGTGCACCGAGAAGCGCGCCTTGTCGGAGTTCGGCACGCGCTCGCGCACCATCTGGAACAGGGCGAAATATTCGTCCGGCACGGTGTAGCCGACCGTGTCGGGAATGTTGATCGTGGTCGCGCCGGCGGCGATCGCCGCCTCGACGCAGCGGCAAAGGAAATCGTGCTCGGTGCGGGTGCCGTCCTCGCACGACCACTCGACATCGTCGGTGTAGTTGCGCGCGCGCGTCACCGAGGAGATCACCATCTCGTAGACCTGCGCCGGGTCCATCTGCAGCTTCCACTTCATGTGGACGGGCGAGGTGGAGATGAAGGTGTGAATGCGCCCGCGCTGGGCGGGGCGGATCGCCTCGCCGGCGCGGTCGACGTCCTTCTGTCCGGCGCGCGCAAGCCCGCATATGACGGCGCGCTTGGTGCGCTTGGCGATCTCGTTGACGGCGAGGAAGTCGCCCTCGGAGGCGATCGGAAAGCCCGCCTCGATAATGTCGACGCCCATCGCGTCGAGCACTTCGGCGACCTGGAGCTTCTCCTCGTGCGTCATCGTCGCGCCGGGCGACTGCTCGCCGTCGCGCAGCGTGGTGTCGAAGATGACGACGCGGTCCTGATCGGACATCGCTGGCGTGGTCATGGGAAGGTCCTTCTCTGATCCTGAGCCCTCTAGGCGGGCGCTCCTGGGTTCCATCGCTTCGATCCCCTGAGCGCCCTGGCGCAGAACGCCCGGCCGGCCCTCAGGGGCTGGTAAGCAGAAGGAGGCTCCCCGGAATGAGGGCGGCCGCGGGAAGGGCCGAATCGGCCCCCCGCAGAATCGCGCGATCGATGCGCGTCGTCATGCCATCACCCTCGTCGTCGCCCGCCTTGGGTCGCCGCGAGATGACGGGCGGACCAACAGGCGCAGGCCGATTTATGTAACGGGTACGCCGAAGAAGGGCAAGAGCGCGCCCCGAACGGTTTGCGCGGCCAGCAGCCTTGCGGGAGCCGCTCGCGCTTGTCCACCAGCGCCCGCTGGTTGATTCCACGTGCGGCGCCCTTCTTCTCCCTCGTCATTGCCGGGCCGCCGCTGAAAGCGCATGACCCGGCTATCCAACGGCGAGCCCGCTCATTCAGAACGCGCGGCATGGACCGCCGGATCAAGTCCGGTTCAGCCAACCTACACCTCTCCCCGATGGGGAGAGGTCGAATTCGGAGCGCAGCGAGGAATTCGGGTGAGGGGGGATTCGGACTGGCAAACACATGGCCCCTCACCCGGCTCGCATCCCGTTGCACGCGATGCTCGCCGACCTCTCCCCAACGGGGCGAGGTGAAAAGGACACGTGAACAGCGGATTGCCCGAAGGATATCGTTCAAAGCGCCCTGGATCAGTTCCTACTCTTGTCCGCCATCGCGCGCTGCTTTATTCTACGTGCGCCTCTTCTCCCTCATCATTGCCGGGCCGCGCTGAAAGCGCATGACCCGGCTATCAACGGCGAGCCCGCTCATTCAGAACGCGCAGCATGGACCGCCGGATCAAGTCCGGTTCAGCCAACCTACACCTCTCCCCAATGGGGAGAGGTCGAATTCCGAGCGCAGCGAGGAATTCGGGTGAGGGGGGTCGGACTGGCAAACACATGGCCCCTCACCCAGCTCGCATTCCGTTGCACGCGATGCTCGCCGACATCTCCCCAACGGGGCGAGGTGAAAAGGACACGTGAACAGCGGATTGCCCGAAGGATATCGTTCAAAGCGCCGCCGCTCAGTTCCTACTCTTGTCGACCATCGCGCGCTGCTTGATCCACGGCATCATGGCGCGCAGCTTCGCGCCGATGTCCTCGATCGGGTGCGCCGCCATCTTCGCGCGCATCGCCTTGAACGAGGTCTGGTTGACCTTGTTCTCCAGCATCCAGTCGCGCACGAACCGGCCCGCCTGGATGTCGTCGAGGATGCGCTTCATCTCCGCCTTGGTCTCCGGGGTGACCACGCGCGGGCCGGACTTGTACTCGCCGTATTCGGCGGTGTTGGAGATCGAGTAGTTCATGGTGGCGATGCCGCCCTCATAGATGAGGTCGACGATCAGCTTCACCTCGTGCACGCACTCGAAATAGGCCATTTCCGGCGAGTAGCCCGCCTCCACCAGCGTCTCGAAGCCCGCCTTCATCAGTTCGACCAGGCCGCCGCACAGCACCGACTGCTCGCCGAACAGGTCGGTCTCGCATTCCTCCCGGAACGTCGTCTCGATGATGCCGGCGCGCCCGCCGCCGATCGCCGAGCCGTAGGAGAGGCAGAGATCATGCGCATTGCCGGAGGCGTCGCGGTGGATCGCCATCAGTACCGGCACGCCGGCGCCGCGCTGATACTCCGCGCGCACGGTGTGGCCGGGCCCCTTGGGCGCGATCATCATCACGTCGAGGTCGGCGCGCGGCTCGATCAGGTTGAAGTGGATGTTGAGCCCGTGCGCGAACATCAGCGCCGCGCCCTGCTTCATGTTGGCCTGCAAGTGGTCGCGATAGATGTCGCCCTGCAATTCGTCGGGCGTGAGCATCATCATGACGTCGGCCCACTTCGCGGCGTCGGCGACCTCCATCACGGCAAGCTTCTCGGCCTTGCGCCTTTTGCGCGCTCGCCGAGCCCTTGCGCAGCGCGACCGCGACATCCTTCACGCCGGAGTCGCGCAGGTTCAGCGCATGCGCGTGCCCCTGGCTGCCATAGCCGACAATGACCACCTTCTTGCCCTTGATCAGGTTCACGTCGGCGTCGCGGTCGTAGTAAACGCGCATGGATGTTCTCTCCTTGTCGAGCGCCGTGCGTGTAGCGTGGAAACGCTCAGTTGGAAACGGGGATTCCGAGCAGGGCGGCGAGCTTGGCCTGCACCGCGCCTAGGACCTCGCTGGGCAACCGGCCAGCGTAACTGATCGGGCGGGCAACGGGATCTATGACCTTGATCTGATCGACGAGCACGACTCCGCTCAATTTTCCGCCCGGAGGCAAGCGGACCTCGAAGGGCCAATCGCGCGACTTGCGGGTGATCGGACATACGAGGAGAAGCGATGAGCACACATTGTAGTGTTTCGATGTGAGCACGACCGCCGGGCGCCGACCACCCTGCTCATGCCCGACCGGCTCCCCGAAATCGACCCAAAGCATGTCCCCGGCGTCAAGCGCCGCCGCTTCCTCGCCTGCCACGCCTCTCCTCCCACTCGCGCTTAGCGGATTCCCATTCCTCGTCGCTGGGAGCGATATCGCTCCAGTCGTCGTCGGGCCAGGGCGGCTCGACGGCGGACCAGTCTTCGAGCGGCGGCGGCTCCTGCCCCGGCTTGATCTGGGCGAGCAGGTCCTCGAGGCGGTAGTGCGGAATTTTCGGGCCGGGCGCGGTTTCGATCGTCAGCCGCGTGCCGTCCTTCGCGATCTCGACGTCCTTGCCGGGCGCAAGGCTGAGTTCGTCCGCCAAATGCTTCGGCAGGCGTACGGCCAGGCTGTTGCCCCACTTGCTGATCTTGACCTTCATGGCCCAACGCTCCTCCTGGATATACAATGTATATCCGAGGCTGCCGGCGAGCAACCTTCACGCGGGGCGCGCCCCCATCCCCTCGGGCCCGCGGGCGATGGCGACGACGCCGGTGCGCGACACCTCGACCAGTCCGAGCGGGATCATCAGGCTCACGAACTTGTCGATCTTGTCGGTCGCGCCGGTGATCTCGAACACGAAGCTCTCGATCGTGGCGTCGATCACGCGGGCGCGGAAGGCGTCGGCGAGCCGCAGCGCCTCGATGCGCTCGTCGCCTTTGCCGCGCACCTTCACCATTGCGAGTTCGCGCTGGATCGCGCTGCCGGCCTCGGTCATGTCGACCACGCGGTGGATCGGGACGAGACGGTCGAGCTGGTTCTTGATCTGCTCGATCACCATCCGCGTGCCGGTGGTGACGATGGTGATGCGCGAGAGATGCTTCTCGTGCTCGGTCTCCGACACGGTGAGGCTTTCGATGTTGTAGCCGCGCCCGGAGAACAGGCCGATCACGCGCGCGAGCACGCCTGGCTCGTTGTCGACGAGGACGCACAGCGTGCGCGTTTCGATCGGCTCGACAAAAGTCGCCGCGGGATAATGGGTGGCGGTGGCGGTGTTCACATTCTTTACTTCCCGTTTGCCTCAACCGAACGAACTGCGCCGCATCTGTTCTCGTCATCATCCGCGCAAGCGGAGACCCAGTCATCGCGGCGTGGCTGCCTGAATTCGGATCGCTGGAGCTTACTGGATGCTCCGCTTGCGCGGAGCATGATTAACCGCCGCTAGAAATAGGCCTTGCGTCACACCATCATCTTGCCTTCCTCGGTGATCGCGTCCTCGATGCTCTCGCCGGAATCGCCGAGCAGCATCTCGTTATGCGCGCGGCCGGACGGGATCATGGGGAAGCAGTTTTCCGCCTGATCGACGACGCAGTCGAAGATCACCGGGTGAGGCGTCGCGATCATCTCGCGGATGGCGTCGTCGAGCTCGCCCGGCTTGGTGCAGCGGATGCCGACCGCGTGATAGGCCTCGGCGAGCTTGACGAAGTCGGGCAGCGCCTCGGTATAGCTCGAGGAGTAGCGGCCGCCATGCAGCAGTTCCTGCCACTGGCGCACCATGCCCATATACTGGTTGTTGAGGATGAAGATCTTGATCGGCAGGCGGTGCTGCACCGCCGTCGACATTTCCTGCATGGTCATGAGCACCGACGCCTCGCCGGCGATATCGATGACGAGCGAATCCGGATGCGCGAGCTGCACCCCGACCGCGGCCGGCAGGCCGTAGCCCATGGTGCCGAGCCCGCCCGAGGTCATCCACCGGTTCGGCTCCTGGAAGCCGTAGAACTGCGCCGCCCACATCTGATGCTGGCCGACCTCGGTCGTGATGAACACGTCGCGGTCCTTGGTCAGTTCGTAGAGCCGCTGGATCGCATATTGCGGCTTGATCACGTCGTTCGAGAACCGGTAGCTCAGGCACTTGCGACCGCGCCACTGATCGATCTGCTTCCACCAGGCCTTGAGCGCGGCCCGGTCCGGATTCGGCCGAACGCGCGCGCCATTCCCGCAGCATATCGCCGAGCACGCTTCCGCAATCGCCGACAATGCCGAGATCGACCTTGACGTTCTTGTTGATCGAGGACGGGTCGATATCGACGTGGATCTTGCGCGATCCCGGCGAGAATGCATCGAGCCGCCCCGTGATGCGATCGTCGAAGCGCGCGCCGATGCAGATCATCAGGTCGCAGTCGTGCATCGCGAAATTGGCCTCGTAGGTGCCGTGCATGCCGAGCATGCCGAGCCATTGCGGGTCGGCCGCGGGATAGGCGCCGAGCCCCATCAGCGTCGACGTGATCGGGAAACCGGTCGCACGGACCAGTTCGCGCAGCAGCTCGCAGGCCTGCCGGCCGGAATTGACCACGCCGCCGCCGGTGTAGAACACCGGCCGCTTCGCCGTTCGCATCAGCTCGACCGCGGCGTTGATCTTGTCGGCGTCGCCCTTGAGCTTCGGCTGATAACCCTTGTGCTGGAATTCGTTCGGCCGCGCGTAAAGGCCGGTCGCGAACTGCACGTCCTTGGGGATGTCGACCACGACCGGTCCGGGCCGGCCGCTCGCGGCGATGTAGAAGGCCTCGTGCAGCACGCGCGGCAGGTCGGCGATGTCCTTCACAAGGGAATTGTATTTGGTGCAGGGCCGGGTGATGCCGACGGTGTCGCATTCCTGGAATGCGTCATTGCCGATGAGATGGGTGGGCACCTGCCCGGTGATGCACACGACAGGAATGGAATCGCACAGCGCATCGGTGAGGCCGGTGACCGCGTTGGTCGCCCCCGGTCCCGAGGTCACCAGCACGCAGCCGACCTTGCCGGTCGAGCGCGCATAGCCTTCGGCGGCATGGACCGCCCCCTGTTCGTGGCGCACCAGAACATGGCGGACGCCATCCTGTTGGAACAGCGCGTCGTAGATCGGCAGCACGGCCCCGCCGGGATAGCCGAAGATATGCCGGACCCCCTGGTCCTTCAGGGTCTCGACCACCATCTCGGCGCCGGTCATTTCTCTTGCCATTGTCTCACTCCGTCTGTTCGCCGTGCCGTGTTCCTCGAATAAAAAAGGGGCCTGAGAGAGCCCCCTGTGCAGCGCACCATCCAAGCGGATCGTCAGGACGACCCGCCGGCGGTGCGCCTCCGTACGACCACGCTCGCAATAAAATTTCGCATGACGCGCGCTTCCATAGTAAAAGTTGCGCTCTTATAGATATCCGCTGCAATGCGGTCAACTCGTAACAACACCAACGCGCGACCCGCGATCGGCCGTCGCTTCTAATCATATGGGCCAAAGGGCCGCCGATCCTATAACAGCCCCGTAAACTGCCGTAACATAGACTAATGACCGACGGACTGAAGACCGAGCGCGCGAGCGCGCCGCCTGCCCCGAAGGCGCGGCTGACGGCGCGAGCCCTGCTGCTCGGCGAACGCATCGATACGGCCGGACTCGAACGCAGCGACGTCATTTCCACGATCCCGCTCGCCTTCCGGGTCGGCGCCGGCGGCTATGCCGTGCTGTTCCGCTTCGGGGTCGCCGTGCTGGTCGGGCTGTCGCCGGTCGAAGAAGACGAAGTCGTGCGCGGACTTTCCGCCCGCATCGTCGGTCCGTTCGCGCGCATCGAGGACGAAGCCGCGGTGATCGAGATCGCGCCCGACCGCGAGGAACATATCGCGCCGGGCGGCCCCGTCATCGTGCGGGAGCTCTCCGCGCCGCGGCTCCTCGTCATCGCCGACGCGCTCGCCAAGAACGTGGCGCTCGCCCGCGACGAGCGGGAGGTGAGCAAAGTGATCGAGGTGGTCGAGCCGTTCGCGGCCGAGCTTGCCCGCACCGGCAATTCGCCCTCCAATCGCCGGCAGCTCCTGCGCACGATCGGACAGGCGCTGCTCGTGCATCACCGCATGTCGGGCCGCGTCCAGGTGGAAGAGAAGCCCGACATCCTGTGGGACGAGCCGGAGTTCGAGCGGCTCTATGCGCGGCTCGAGGACGAATACGAGCTGAAGGAGCGGGCGGCCGGGCTCGCGCGCAAGCTCCGCGTGATCGACGAGACCGCCCGCGCGCTGACCGACATCATGGACACGACCCGCAGCGTGCGGCTCGAGGCCGCCATCGTCGCGCTGATCGTGGTCGAGGTGCTGGTCACGTTCTATCAGCTCTTCAAGGGCGTGTTCTGGTAGTGCGACGCCGACCAAGACAGCGGCGCAGGCTCGGGTAGGCGCATAGCTTAAGGCTGGCGCAATGCCCCCTCCACCATGCTGCGCATGGTCCCCCTCCCCCGCTGCGCGGGGGAGGATGAATTCAGGGTCGTTTGCCGAAGCAAGATCAGGCCCGTTCGCTCAAGCAAAGACGTGGGCACGCCCACTCATCCTTCCCCGTGAAACGGGGGAGTCCTTTCTCGTGAAACGGGGGAGTCCTTCCCCGTGAAACGGGGGGGACCGCCCACCGCAGGCAAGCTTGCGCAGCTGCACAGGCTTGGCTGCGTCAGCGGTGGAGGGCGCGGGCTATCTCACGCAAGCGAACGCCTCGCGCAACCAGTCCAAAGCCCGTTCCGGCGCGGCCTGCGGCCAGTCGGCGAGCTGGTGGCGGAACCAGGTGAACTGGCGCTTGGCGTAATGCCGGGTGTCCTGCCTCGCCTTCTCCGCGGCCTCGACGAGCGAGATGTCGCCCGCGAGATGCCGGATCAGCCAGGGCACGCCATGCGCCTTCATCGCGGGCAGCAGCGGATCGAGCCCGCGCCCGGCGAGCGCCCGCACCTCGTCGAGCGCGCCTTGCCCGAGCATGCGGTCGAACCGCGCATCGATGCGGGCATAGAGCGCAGCGCGATCCGGCGCGAGGAAGAGCTTCACGACACGCCCGCCGGCGAGCAGCGGTTGCATGCCCTCGCGATGCCATTGCGCCAGTGGGCGGCCGGTCGCCTCGAAAACCTCCAGCGCGCGGGCGATGCGCACGCGATCGCGTGGAGACAGTCGCGCCGCGCCGTCCGGATCGCGCTGCGCGAGTTCCGCATGCAGGGCTTCGGGCCCCTGCGCGGCGAGCCTTGCCCGTATCGCGTCGCGGGTCTCGGCCGGGATTGGCGGCACGGCGGACAGGCCTTGCGTCAGCGCCTTGAAGTAGAGCCCCGTCCCGCCGACGAAGATCGGCGCGCGCCCAAGCTGCTGCGCCTCGGCGAGCGCTGCGCCCGCATCGCGCACATAGTGCCCCGCCGAGTAGTTCACCGCCGCATCGACATGCCCATAGAGCCGGTGCGGTGCGCGCCCCTCCTCCAAGGGCGTGGGCCGCGCGGTGATGATGCGCAGGTCGCGATACACCTGCATGGCGTCGGCGTTGACGACGAGGCCGCCGATCTCGTCGGCGAGCGCAAGCGCCAGCGCCGACTTGCCGCTCGCGGTGGGCCCGGCGATCAGGATGGCCTGGACAGCGCCGGCGCCGGCATCTTTCAAGGCCGTTTCCGCATCCGGCGATCCTTGGTAAGACGCTGGGGATGAAAGCATCGTCGTCACGATCCTGGTCGCTGCGGCAGGCGGGCGTGCTGTCCGGTCGCCTGCTCGCCGCCGTCGTCTGCTGCTGGTGTCTGCTGGCCGGCGCGGCGGCCGCGAAGCGCCTCGCGCTCGTCGTCGGCATTGACGCCTACCAGAACCAGCCGCCGCTCGCGAGAGCGGTGAGCGACGCGCGCGCCGTCACCGCCGCGCTCGGCGACCTCGGCTTCACCGTCGTCACCGGCGAAAACGTCACGCGGCGCGAGATGAACCGCAAGCTCGCCGACCTGGAAGGGCTCATCAGCCCGGGCGACACGGTGTTCTTCTTCTTCGCCGGCCACGGCGTCGCGCTCGGCCCGGACAATATTCTCCTCGCGGCGGACATGCCGAAACCCGGACCCGGCGAAGACGGCCTCGTTCGCGACGAGGGGTTCTCGGTCGACAACATCATTCGGCGCATCCAGGGCCGCGGGGCGCTGACCTCGTTCTTCGTGCTCGACGCCTGCCGCGACAACCCGTTCGAAGCGACCGGCACGCGCAATATCGGCGGGACGCGCGGGCTCACGCGCACGGAAGCGCCGCGCGGCGTCTTCATTCTTTACTCGGCCGGCATCGGGCAGACCGCGCTCGACACGCTGCGGCCGGACGATCCCGATCCGAACTCGGTGTTCACCCGCAAGCTCGTGCCGCTGCTCCGCGCCCCGGGCCTCAGCCATGTGCTGCTCGCCAAGCGCGTTCAGCAGGAGGTGGATGCGCTCGCCGCGACCGTGCGGCACGCGCAACAGCCGGCCTATTACGACCAGATCGTCGGCGAGTTCGTGCTCCGCGGCGCCCCCGACGCGGAGGCGGCGCGCAAGGAACCGGTCGCGCCGGCCGCCAACCTTGCTCCAGCGCCGGCGCAAGCGCCCGAGCAGGGGCCGAAGCGGAACGGCTCGGGCGCGACCGCGGCGCTCGACCCGCGCGGCGACGCCGAACAGCCGCCCAGAACGGTCGCGCCGCCCGCACAGCCCTGCCCCGACCGCTTTTCCGCCTGGAAGGCCTGGGCGGATGAACTCACCTGCTACTGCGCCCCGGCGCAAATGGGCGGCTCGGTTTGGGGCAGCGGGATCTATACGCACAATTCCTCGGTCTGTGCGGCGGCCAAGCATGCCGGCGTGGTCGCCGGAACCGGCGGCGTGGTGCGCCTGCGCGCCGCGCCCGGTCAGCCGCGCTACGCGGGGTCCTTGCGGCACGGCGTCATGACGGCGGACTGGGGCCGGTTCGACGGAAGCTTCCTGTTCACGAGCGCGGTGGTCGCGGGCCGCGAATCCGGCGCAGAAACGAGTTGTCCGGCCAATGTCACCGCGCTGCGCGGGAGCAAGCAGGGCCTCACCTGTCAGTGCCCGCCGCGGCAGATGACCGGCCAGGTGTGGGGCTCGGGCATCTACACCGACAACTCCGCGCCGTGCCTTGCCGCCGTTCATGCCGGCATCATCGGCGCAAGCGGCGGGGAGGTGACGCTCGTTCCCCTGCCCGGCCGCGCGAACTATACCGGCTCGACTAAGAACGGCATCTCGAGCTCTTCCTATGGCCGCTGGCACGGCAGCTTCCGCTTCGTGCGTTAGGCGTACGCCGCGAAGCCGGTGAATGAACCGAAGCCGGCGTGAGTCACATACCGCGCCGGACCATCGCGCCTGCTTCATCCGCTGCGGCGTTCCACCTGCGGATCGCTGCGTTGCATCCGGCGGCGCAGTGGGCCTAGACTGGCCCTATGAAACAGCAAATCATCTGTCGCGACCCGGAAATCATGGGCGGTGCGCCGGTGTTTTGCGGCACCCGCGTTCCCGTGCAAACTCTGTTGGATTACTTGGAAGCCGGCGACTCGATCGACGAATTTCTCAAAGGCTTCCCGTCGGTGACCCGCGCGCAGGTGATCGCGTTCCTGAACGAAGCGAAAGCGAGTCAATAAGTTACATTAGAATGGAATATCATCGTCTAATCCATCAACTTTCCGTTTGAGTCCTCCTGGCGCTGACGGCGGCTCAAGGCGTTTTGGTAGCGTGGGCGGAGGTATTCGTTTCGTTTCACGTTCCGATTTTGCACCCCAGAACACGCGAGCTATTGCGTCCAACAAAGCAAGAACACGAGACTTATCAACCGTCTCACCTAAAACTCCCGCTGTTTCGATAGCAAGTGCAGCGTAGGTATCAAATCGCGATCGGTCGCGGTCAATCTCCTCTTGCAGATCATTCAGTTTTGAAAAAAGAGCCTCTCGCTTTTTCTGTTCCACTTCAAGCATTATCAAAAATGCTGCGAAGCTGATTTACGTGATGCCGTGCCTTCTCTTTAGTGACAGCGTCAAACTGAACAGAATAGCCCTGTACCCTACGCCCGTTACGGATCTCAAGAATAGTTCTGTAGTGCTTTACGTCTTTGCTGAAATTTAGGTAGGTCGTGTAATCAACCTCCTCAATTCTCGGCACACGGTTGTCGAACTCGGGTGATAGGCAGAGTTCTGTAATTGCAGCTAAAACCTGCGCTATATAATCAACGTAAAAGACATTGGTACTTTCGTCTTGATGCGCAATCCGAACCCTGTCTGAGCATTCACGACGAAAATGCATCTCGAGCAGTAGAAACGCCTGCTCCGGATCGTCCGGCAAATTTTCGTACAGTTCGTCGTTCATATGCCTTCGCGCCCAAACCAGTCGCAACGTAGGGACGGACTTCAACAAGCAGAAGACCCGCCATTCAACTTATTATTCTTTCGCGAGCCGCTCCAGCCCCTCCGGCGTCGTGACCACGGGCGACCAGCCGAGCCGCGCCAACGCGGAGGAATCGACCACGAGCGAGCCGGCGAGCCGCGCGAAAACCTGTTCGCGACCGGTCGCGCTGCAGAAGGCGCGCAGCAGCATGGTCGGGACCGGGAACAGCCCCGGCCCGCGCCCGAGGCCGCGGCGCAGCGCCGCGATCATCTCCGGGACGGTGAGCGCCTCCCGGTCGGCGATGACGAATGGCCGCCGCAGCGGCCCGGGCGCGGCGAGGACGGCAGTCGATCGCGGCGACCAGATTGTCGAGCGACAGGAGCGAGCGCCGCGCGTTCAGCCCGCCGAGCGGCAGCGGATAAGGCAGGCGCGCGAGCCGGAGCAGGCCCGCCATATTGCCCTTCACGCCCGGCCCGTAGACCAGCACCGGCCGGAGCGCGACCCAGTCGAGATCGAGCTGCGCGAGCCCCTCCTCGGCCGCGAGTTTCGAGCGGCCGTAATCGTTGGTCGGCTTCGCCTCGTCGTTTTCCGTCAGGACGGCGTTGGCGACCGGCCCGCTCTGCGCGCGGATGGAGGACAGGAACACGAACCGGCGCACGCCGGCGCGGCGGGCCGAGCGCGCGAGATTGATGGTCGCCTCGGTGTTGAGCACGCGGTAGTCATCCGCCGGCGCGCCCGACATGGCGTGCGCAATCCCCGCCGAGTGGATGACGGCGGCGACGCCCTCCAGCGCCGCCGCCATGTTCTGCGGCCGGACAATGTCGCCGATCACGGCGCTCGCGGCGGGAATGGGCAGGTCGGTCGGACGCCGCAGCAACGCACGAATGCGGTAGCCGCGCTTCGGCAATTCCCGCAGGAGGTGCTGGCCGATGAAGCCGGTCGCCCCGGTCAGCGCAATCAGGGGGGTCATCCCGCGGTGCTCCGTCTGACGTGCATTCTTGTTCGGCGTAGTCTACACCATGCCCTCAATTCATCCGCCCTGCGGAGAGACCGTTGACTCTCATCAAGCCCTTTCGCGCCCTGCGCCCGGCGGCGGGACGCGCCGGCGAGGTCTTGGCGCCGCCCTATGACGTGCTGACGAGCGCCGAAGCGCGCGCCCGCGCGGCCGGCAAGCCGTGGAGCTTTCTCCACATTTCCAAGCCCGAGATCGACCTTGAGGAAAGCATCGATCCGCATGACCCGGCGGTCTACGCCAAGGCTGCGGAAAACCTCGCGCGCATGAGCGCCGAAGGCGTCCTCATCCGCGACGCCGAGCCCTGCTACTATGTCTACCGGCTCACCTGGCGCGACAAGGCCTGTACCGGCCTCGCGGCGGTCGCCTCGGTCGCCGCCTACAATTCCCATCGCATCCGCAAACACGAGTTCACCACGCCGGTCAAAGAGGACGACCGCGTCCGCCAGATCGAGGCGGTCAACGCCCAGACCGGGCCGGTGATGCTCGCCTATCCAACGGAAACCAAACTCAACTCCATGCTCGCCAGCGTGACCGAGGCCGAGCCGCAGGTGGACGTCGCGGCCGAGGACGGCGTGCGCCACCAGCTCTGGGTGATCGACGACAACGAGGCCGTCGGCCAATTCACGCGCGTCGCCGACGCGCTGCCCGCGCTCTACATCGCCGACGGGCACCATCGCTCGGCCGCCGCCGCCCGCGTCGCCCATGCGCGCGGCGACGACCCCGCCTGCGCCTACAGCTATTTTCTTGCGGTGCTGTTTCCCCATCACGAGATGACCATCCTCGACTACAACCGCGTGATCCGCGACCTGAACGGCCGCTCGCCCGACGAATTCCTCGGCGCGGTCGGCGAGCGCTTTTGGGTGCAGGCGTCGGGCGAGCCGGTGCAGCCGGCCTCTTCGAGCGATTTCGGGATGTTTCTCGCCGGGCGCTGGTACCGGCTCACGCTGCGTTCCGAGGCCGTGCCGCAGGACCCGATCGGGCGGCTTCCGATCACCCTGCTCACGCGCAATGCGATCGAGCCTCTGTTCGGCATCTCCGATCCGCGCAATGACAGCCGCATCGACTTTGTCGGCGGAGCGCGCGGCCTTTCCGAACTGGAGCGCCGGGTGGAGTCGGGCGAGATGGCGGTCGCCTTCGCGCTTTACCCCACGCAGATGAGCGATCTGATGGCGGTCGCGGACAAAGGCGAGATCATGCCGCCGAAATCCACCTGGTTCGAGCCGAAGCTCGCCGACGGCATGGTCAGCCACGTGCTGGATTGAGTGCAGCAGAATAGAGCGCGCCCACGGTGCGCATGACGGCGGTTTCGGTGAACCGCTCCTCGACGCGCGCGCGCGCATTGAGGCCGAGGCGCCGGCGCAGCGCAGGATCGCGCGCGAGCCGCTCGATGGCGCGCGCCGCCGCCGCCGGATCGCGCGGCGGCGTGAGCAAGCCTTCGACGCCGTCGCGCACGATCTCGCGGCAGCCGGTGACGTCGGTCGCCACGATCGGCCGGCCGCAGGCGGCGGCCTCGAGCAGCGTCCGCGGCAGGCCCTCGCGATGGGAGAGCAGCAGCGCGATGTGATGCTCGCGCCAGACCTTCGCGACATCGTCCGTGCGCCCATGCCAGGCGATGCCGGGTTCTGCCGACCACTTCGCCAGCGCCTCCGGCGGGATCGACTGCCGGTTCGCCGGGTCGGGATCGCCGAACAGATGCAGTTCGACGGCTGCGCCCGCCGCGCGAGCGAGCCGCGTGGCCGCGACGGCTTCGGCGATCCCTTTCGGGGAGATCATGCGCGCGATCACCGCGATCTTGACCGGCGGGGCCGCCGGCTCCGGCGTCACCGGGAATGCGTCGGGGTCGACCCCCGCCCCGCCGATGATCGTCACCGAAGGACCGGCGGGATCCAGGCCGAACTCGGCGGGGTCTTCGCGGTTCTCGAACAGGTAGTGGATATGCGGCCCCCGCAGGAAGCCGCGCATCACGACGCGCACGAGCGCACGGAGCAAGCGGTAGCGCATCCCCTCCCCGACCCACAGCTCGCCCAATCCCGTGGGCGCGAGGACGATCGCTTTCGTGCCCACGAGGCGCGCAGCGATGCCGCCCAGCACGATCGACTTGAGCGCGATGCAATGCACGACGTCCGGCCGTTCCTCGCGCATGATCCGGCCGAGCCGGCGCAAGGTGTCGGCGAGTTTGCGCGGATCGAGGCTTGCGCGCTCCGCCTCCAGCGGCAGGACGCGCAGCCCTTCGCGCGCAATCGCGTCGCCATGCGCGCGGATGCGCGTCGCAACCGCGACCGCGAAACCGGCGGCCTTCGCCGCGCGCGCCATTGGCAGGAAATGCGAAACGAAGAACCAGTCCTCGGTCACCACAAAGAGAAGCTTCGGCATGAAACGCGTGACCGGCGCCTGGCGCTTGACTGCGACCCGATCGGCATGATTGCCGACCGCAGCAACCATAATGCAGTTCAGCTTAAGGGAAAACCGTGTGCGGTAAACCTCGGCCGCGCGAGCGCATCGCACACGCCAAGGCAGAGGCAAAAAGGCCGGGCGTGCGCGGCGGACCAAGGGATCGGCGGGGCGGGTTATGCCCCGGCCGTGCGCTTGTGGTGATTGTGCAGGAACTGCGCGAGCTCTTCGCGCAGGCCTTCGTCGCGCTCAGCCTCGTGGCCGAGCACGACCGCCCGCTCGAACAGATCATGTTGCACCTGCTGGGGCAGGTCGCTCCAGCCGGTAATCACCGCATAACCGAGAATGCGCGAGAACCTGTCGACCTGCGGATTGCCCTCTGTCACCGGCTCCTCCTTCGCTGCTCGCGAGCGAGCTTGCCTCATCTGGTCTCGCGCCTACCAGAATAACGCAACGCAGGCCATTGTTCCGCTTTCGCCGCCGCGCGCAGCCGCCGCCGCCCCGTCACGGAGGCGGCGCTGACGTCAGCCGGCAAAGCCGCCCGTATCGAGGAACACCTGCTCGTCCGGGCTCGTCGTGCGCCCGAGCGCCGCGTTGCGATGGGGAAAGCGGTCGAAGCGCCGGATGATGCCGGCATGGATTTCCGCATGCAGCACGCCCTCGGGATCGTCCGCCTCGCGGCAGAGCGCGATGCAGCGCTCCTGATCCGCGACATCCTCCGAATGCATGTAGGGAAGATAGAAGAAGCGCCGCTCCGGATTGGCGAAGGCGCGGTCGAACTGACGCGCGATCGCGCGCGCAGCCGCCGCGCGGGCGAGCGGATCGGTCGCGAACGCGCGCGGCGTGCCGCGGAACATGTTGCGCGGGAACTGGTCGAGGACGAGGACGAGAGCGAGCGCCCCCTCCGCGCTCTGTTCCCAATCCGACAGTTCGCCGGCCGCGCCGGTTTCATAGGTCGCGCGATACCGGTCCAGGATCGCGGCGTCGATCTCGGCGTCACGCGTGAACCATCTGGCCGGGCCGACGGCGCGCCAGAACGCGAGCACGCCTGCTGGGGTCACGACGCCCGGCGGGGGATCATCGAACCCAGCGCTCACAGCCGCGCCTCGCCCGCCATGATGAGCGCGTAAAGCCGCGCATCGAGCGGCACGAAGGCCTGGGCGTCCGCCTCGTTGAAATAGAGCTGGTCCGGGGTCCGCGCCGGATCGAACCCGTCGGCGACCAGGTCGGCCTTTTTCAGCGTGTCCGCGGCGGCCGCCGCCGTCGATCTGTGGATGCGCAGGAATAGCGGGCGCGCATAACCCGGCAAATGCCGCGTCACATGCGCATGCAAGGCCGATACATCGATCCAGTCCGGGCAGATGACCGTCGCCGCTCCGGCGCGCCCGAGGCGCTCCGGAACGCGCAGTCCGTAAACGATCGCTCCCTCGATCCCGGAGAAGGAGCACAGGGCCTGCTCGATCTGTTTGGTCGAGACGTTTTCGCCCTTCCAGCGAAACGTGTCGCCGATGCGGTCGACGAAATAGAAATAGCCGTCCGCATCCTGCGTCATCAGATCGCCGGTGCGAAACCAGGCGTCGCCCGGCCTGAACACATTGCGCAGGATTTCTTGTTCAGTATCGGCGGCGTCGCGATAACCGCCGAAGCGCCTCGCGGGCAGATCGCGGCCCGTGAGAAGCTGGCCGATCGCCTCTCCGGGTTCGCCCGGCGGACATGGCATGCAGAGGCCCCGGCTGTCGCGCAACGGGATTTCCTTTTCCACGTCGTAGCGGATGATCGACGTTGGAAAGCGCCGTCGCATGAACCAGGGCAGACGGCCGATCGATCCCTCCTTCTCCTCGAAATTGATCAGCATCACATTGCCTTTGGTCGCCCCATAGAACTCGAGGACATGCGGGATGCGGAATCGGGTCTTGAACTCGCGCCAGACATGCGGCCGCAAGCCGGCGCCGCAGCACAGCCGCAGGTGATGCCGGATCTCCTGCGGATCCGGCGGAGCGCGAAGAAGAGCCTGGGCTGTTTCGCCGACATATTGCAGGATCGTGCAGTCGGTGCGCCGCACGTCGCGCCAGAAACCGCTTGCGGAGAATTTTTCGCGGATGACGACGCTGCCGCCGCGCATGAGCAGCGGGCCGATCGCGAGCACGCCGCCCAGCATGTGATACATCGGCAGGCAGCCGAACATGCGATCGCTCGGCCGGGCGTCGAGAATGCCGGCGAACCCGAGAACCGCCAGCATCAGCCGGTGGTGATCGACAACGGCGGCTTTGGGCAGGCCGGTCGTCCCGGCGGTGTGGATGTAGAGCGCGGGATCGGAAAGCGTGACGCTGCGGATCTCGTTTCCGTCGAGCGGCGCGCCGTTGTGCCGATCGATCTCCTGGTCGATGCAGGGAAGCCTGCTCGCGCCCTCTCCCTTCATCCACAGGCGCGGTCTCGTCTTGAGGAAGGGTTCGGCGCCGTCGAACTGGGAAGAAAGCTCCGCCGCCACGACGACATGCTTCGGCGCGGCTGCGTCAATACTGGCGGCGAGGCTCTGCCCGACGAGATTCGTATTGAGCAGCGCGACCACGCCGCCCACGCGGGTGACGCCGAGCCAGACCGCGAGGTATTCTGGCCGGTTCGGCATCAGGAGACAGACAGTGTCTCCCGTATTGAGACCCTGCGCCAAGGCCCAGCGCGCGTAGCGGTTCATGCGGTCGGCGAGTTCGCGATAGGTGAAGCTTTCGCGCTCGGACAAGAGCGCCGGACGATCGCCGTGCCGCTTGGCAAGCTTGTCGATCAGCGTGGGAAACACCCGCGTGGGCGCCCCGGCGATCGGCTGCACCGCTCTCAGCGCGCGAAAATAACCGCGAAGACTGACGAGGTCGGCCCTGGCCTTGTCGAGAAAGCGCATTCTGCCGCCCCTGTCCGGATCGACGTCCGCTACCGGTGGTCAGCGCCGCCGAACGGCGCCAGCGGGTTGTCGACGAGCGCGCTGCGATCCGGCCGGTCGGGCGCGGCCGCCGACAGGAACGCCGCAAACAGCTCCTTGATCTTGGGCGCTGCGGCGGCGCGGACGATGAACACGAGGCGCGTGCGCCGATCCGCGTCGGGCCAGCGCGGAAGTCGCGCAGGCGGATGCAGAAGATGCTGCACGCCGTGGATCACCAGCGGCGTGTCCGGCTCTTCGCTGATCTTGACCACGCCTTTGAGGCGCAGAAGGTCGGGACCGTGCACCGAGCGCAGCAATTCCAGGAACATGTCGAAGGCCGACGCAGGAAGCGCCGCTTCGGTGGCGAGGCTGAATGCGCGGATATCGTCGTCGTGCCGATTCACGTCGTGAGCATGGGCGTGACGATGCCCATGATCGTGTCCCGCATAGGCCTCCTCGGCGAGCCAACGCCGCACGTCCGCAGTCTTGGTCGCGGGATCGTAGAGGCCGCAGTCGAGCAGGCGGGCGGGGACCGCCTCGCCCCGCGCGGCGTCGAGGCGCGGCGCGGCCGGATTGAGCGCGGAAAGGCGTGCGAGAAGCGCATCGAGCGCGGTCCGCTGATCGGCGGTCTCGATCAGATCGGTCTTGGTGAGCACCAGCCGGTCGGCGACGGCCGCCTGCTTCACCGATTCGGGATGCGCGTCGAACGTCGCCATCGCGTTGACCGCATCGATCACGGTGACGACGCCGTCGAGGCGAAAGCGAAGGAGCAGATAAGGATGCACCATGGTCGTGTGCAGGACCGGCGCGGGATCGGCCAGCCCCGTCGTTTCCACGATGACGCGGCGAAACGCGGCGCGGCCATTGTCGAGCTCGCGCAACAGCTTTTCGAGAGCGGTGACGAGGTCCCCTCGCATGGTGCAGCAAAGGCACCCGGTCGTCAGCATGACGAGGCCCTCGTCGCGCACCTGTTCGACCAGCAGATGGTCGAGGCCGATCTCGCCGAACTCGTTGATGAGGACGGCGGTGTCGGACAGCGCAGGATCGCTGACGAGCCGGTTGAGCAGCGTCGTCTTCCCCGCTCCGAGAAACCCGGTGAGCACGGTCAGGGGGATCGGCGCGACCGGCCCGAGGCGCGGGGCGCCACCGGGAGCCGTCATTGCGCCAGCGGCTTGGCGGCCGTGACCGCGGGCTTGGCGGCGCTGACCGCGCGCTTCGGCTTGTTCGCGGCCGGCCGCGGCCGCGGGGTCGGCACGCTTATGCCGGATCCGGCTCGTCCCGGCAAAGCGAGCAGGCCGACCGCCGGGGCGGGCTTGGCGCGAGTGGCGGCGGACGCCTTGGCGTCGACCGGAGTTGCGGGGGCGGCGGCGAGCGCCGAATCGCGCGGACGGCGCGGCGGGCCGACATAGACTTCGATGGGCGGGTTCATTGCGACCGTATCGGCGACCAGGCTCGACGGTTTCGGTCCGGTCGCTTTGGCGGTGGACAGGATCGACGCCAGGCTGCCCGGCGCGTCGCTCCCCGTCCCGGCCGAGGCGGACTCGTCTTCGTCGTCCGCCGCCTCCGCGGCCGGACGGCGGCGGTGCTTGCCGCACATCGCCTCGCGCAGATTGGGCGGGGCCGCATTGACCGGCTGGAGGCCTTCGACCGTGCCGAGCGACGGCATGAGCCAGGTCAGGCCCCCGCTGTTGAAGGCGTTCTCGAACATATAGGCCGCTTTGGCCGCGCGCACGGCCGAGGAGGGCGCGCCCAGGACAACCGCAATGAGCCGCCGGTTCTGCCGCGTCGCGCTCGCCACGACGTTGAATCCCGACGCGCAGATGAAGCCGGTCTTCATCCCGTCCGCCCCCGGATAGCGGACGATCAGCGAATTCGTGTTGCGCATGACGCGCTTGCCCATCCGGATGGCGTGGATATTCCAGTACCCGTCATATTCGGGGAACTCGGCAAGCAGCGCGCGGGCGAGGATCGCCATGTCGCGCGCCGAGGTGATCTGGTCGTCCGCCGGCAGTCCGTTCGGGTTGACCCAACTCGACTGGGTCATGCCGAGGCGGGCGGAAGCGCTGTTCATCTCGTCGGCGAATCGCTCGACCGAACCGGAAACGCCCTCGGCGAGCACGACCGCCATGTCGTTCGCCGATTTGACCATCAGCATCTTGAGGGCGTTGTCGACGGTGACGAGCGTCCCCGTCCGGAATCCCATCTTGGTCGGCTGCTGGGCCACCGCGTTGGGCGACACCGTGAACACCGTATCGAGGGTGATGCGGCCATTCTTGATCGCCTTGAGCGTCACATAGGCGGTCATCAGCTTGGTGACCGAGGCCGGATACCAGGGATAGGTTGAATTCTCGGCCTTGAGCACCTTGCCGGTGTCGGCCTCGATCAGGAGCAACGCTTCGCCCGCGGCCCGCGCAGGCGCAACGCCGAGCCCGGAGGTCAGCGCAAATCCCAGGGCAAAGACTGTGGCGGCGAGCGGAGAGAAAGGGTGCATGGGTCCGGTTCCGTTGGTCATCACCGCACCCCTTTTGTTCTCGGGGCCGTCGGCGCAATTTAACCTGAGCGGGGGTATGAAGGCAAAGCCTTCCCCGCCGGGCCAGAATTGATCGGGTCATGCTGCGGGGGCAATTTGGCGGTGTTGCGACCGCTTGTCACTCGCCGCTGCGGGTCCCGAGGTCCCGGCGGGACACAGCGCCGCGCCCCTTAACACGCCTCCGCATGACCTAGATCAAAATGTCCCGCGCAATTTTTGGCACGGTTGCGCCTCTGTACCTATACGGGCGCGTGCGGCAAGCCCCGCGGTGGGCTGACGGCGCTGAAAAGGCGGACCCGGTATGATTAATATCCCCACCGAGCTCTTGCGCACATTGCTTGCCGTCGTCGACATGCGCAGCTTCACCAAGGCCGCGCGCGCGCTCGGCGTGACCCAGCCTGCCGTGAGCGCCCAGATCAAGCGGCTGCAATGCCTGCTCGGCTTCGACCTCTTCGACAAGAGCGCGCCGGGCGTGAGCGTGACTGAAAAAGGCAAACGAATTGTGTGCGAGGCGCGCCGTCTGCTCGCGATCAACGACCAGATCGTCTCGCTTGCGCATGCTCCGCAGGGAGTCCGCATGCTGCGCTTCGGACTGCCGGGCGACTTCATCGGCATGCCCCTGTGGCAGCGGCTGGTCGCTTTCCGGAACCGGTGGCCAGACATTCGTCTGAACATGAAGACGGGCTGCGCCTCCGCGCTGCTCGAGGAGCTCCGCCAGGGCGATCTCGATATCGCGGTCGCCATGTCGAGCGCGCGGGCGGACCAGGCGGTCGCGCACCACTGGCGCGACGACATGGTGTGGATCCGCGGGGTGTCCACCGCGCTCGATCCGACGCAGCCGCTCCGCCTGCTCACGCGCGGCGAGCATTGCATCTTCCACCGGCACATGGTCGCTGCGCTGGAATTCGGCGGCGTGCGGCTACGAGATCGTGCTGACGTCGACGCAAGTGGACGACCTGACCCAAGCGGTGGCCGCGGGGCTCGGCGTGACGGCGCTGCCGCGCACGCTCGCGCTCTCCACCGGCGCGCTCGTGTGCGAGGACGACGCCCTGCCCAAGCTCGCCGAGATCGTGTGCAGCGTCTGGGTGCGCAACGATGCGGAGCCCGGCGCGAGCGAGGACCTGGCCGCGCTCCTCGCCGAGGCGCTGAGGCCTGCCCCCCAGATCCCGCTCGCGAATCGTAACGAGAAGCTGGAGAGCGTGCAGACCGTGGCGCGGCGCGCCCCCGCGGCGTAGTCGAAGAAGCCGCGCGGCGCGCGAATTCCGCGCGGCCCCGGCGACAATCGCTACTGAGGCGCGCAGACAAGCACGAGCTTGCCGGAGGGGCCGCGCTTCGGCGGCGTATAGATGATCGCTCGGTCGGATTCGACGGTGAAAGTGCCGGCCGGGTTCAGCGCGAAGGCGTTCATCAGCCGCTCGTTCTGCTCGCAGCTCGCCGAGCAGGCCGCCTGTTGACAGGTGAATTCAGCGAAGCGAACGCCCCCGCCGCCCCGGGCGGCCGGCCCTGCCGGTCCCGCGGGTCCGGGCGGTCCCGCCGGTCCCGGCGGCCCGGCATCGCCCTTTTCGCCCTTCTGCACCTCCTGGCCACACCCAACCGCCAGGAGCGACAACGTCATCAGCGAGAAGACAAGCCTGCGCATCGATCGCACTCCAGCGCTCCTTCACCACAATCGAGCTGATCTGACCGTCAGAATACTTTTCCCCCCCGCGCGCGCGGCGGATGCGACCCCTGTCGGTAGCAGAAGATCCGGCGAGTTGAAAGCGCGCCCAAGATATTCGACGATGTCGCCTACACATCGTTCGACAATCGCCTTGGTCGTCGGCCATCGCCCCCATTAGGATCGGGCCGTCAAGGGAGGCAGCCCGCCATGACCAGCATCGAGACATCATCGACCGTCGAGACCGCGATCGACGGAGCGGTCGCTGTGATCGCATTCAACCGACCGGAATCGCGCAACGCGGTTAACGAAACGTTGCGCGCCGACTTCATCGCGGCGATCGCCCGCGTCGCCGACGACGACGCCGTGCGCGCCGTGGTGATCACCGGAAACGGCCCAGCCTTCTGCGCCGGCGGCGATATCGCCGCCATGCAGCAGAATTTGAGCGCGGCGCCCGGCGAACTTGCGTTCAACGGTTGGCGGCGGCAGCGCCGATTGCATGAGGCGGTCGGCGCGCTGCACCGGCTGACCAAGCCGACCATCGCCGCGGTCAACGGACCGGCGATCGGGCTTGGCTGCGACCTCGCGCTGTGCTGCGATTTCATCATTGCCGCGGAGCGCGCGAGCTTCGCCATGAGCTTCATCCTGCGCGGCCTCGTTCCGGACGGGGGCGGCCTTTACTTCCTGCCGCGCCGGGTCGGGCTTGCGCGGGCGAAGGAACTGATCTTCACCGGACGCCGGGTCGAGCCGCCGGAAGCGCTCGCGATCGGAATGGTCGACCGGGTGACGCGCTCGGATGGGCTGGTCGCCGAGGCGCGCGCCTGGGCGGCCGAGCTCAGCCACGGCCCGAGCGCTGCGCTCGCGCTCACCAAGGAAATCCTCAACAGGACGTTCGAGCTCTCCGACGAAGAGGTGTTCGCGCTCGGCCGGCAGGCGCAGGCGATCTGCTATTCGACCGACGCACACCGCGACGCGGTGGCGGCCTTTCTCGCGAAAACCTCACGCTAGCTTTGCGCCGCCGGCGGCCACGGTCTGTCGCGTCCTCAACCCTCCGGCCGGCAGATTTCGTCGCGGGCGAGCGCCCGGACGGTCAAGAACAGAAGAGACGCCATCACCACGGCCAGCAGCGCATAAAGCACGACGAAGCCCGCCGCGAGCACCGCGGAGCCGGTCGCCTCCGCATAGACGCTCGTCGCGGTGGCAAGCGCCGCGAGCGGAAACGAATAGGCCCACCAGGACAGGGCGAAGCTGAGGCTCGCCAGGCGTTGGATCTGGACCGCGACGAGCAGGAACAGGCCGAGCGCCGAGTAGAACAATATGCGCGCGAACGGATCGAGCGCGCCGCCGGTCAGTCGCACATAGGCGAGGAACGCGACCGCCGGCGGCGCAACCAGGATCATCAGGGTCGGCAGCAGACGCTCCGGCAGCGGATGATGAAAGATCAGCCGGTTGAACACGAGCGTGACCAATATGATCCAGAACAGGACGCCGACCGCGAAGAAGAACCAGCTCGTCTCGACATAGCCGAGCGGCACGCCTGCGAGCGGCACCACGATATTTCCGACCGCCGGAATGAACCAGGCCGGGTTGAGGTGCAGCGGCTCGAAGGTTCGGTGCCCGATCCACGCCGAGATGATGGCGAGGCTCGCGCCGATCTGCAGCGTCGTCCCGACCAACCAGAGGGCTTCGGCGGCGACCCGCGCATGCGGCAGCGCCGTGACCGCGAGGAGCAGAAGCCCGATGCTGAGGGTCGCGAAGAAGCTCAGCCGCACCGGATGCCGCCATTCGGCCAGGACCGCGGCCGGGCGACGGAGCGTCTTGAGCGTGTAGACAACCCCCAAGACGAGGAAGAGCGCGCCGGCGAACGCGGCGATGCCCGTGCTCGCGGCGGCGCCCGCGCCGAACGCCTGCTCGACGCGATGGGTGGCGATCGCAAACCCGGCGCTGCCCATCACCGCGGCAAAAAAGGCGACCGGGAAGTGTTCGAGACGACTCACCGTCGGTGCGCCTGCTTGTGCGGCGGTCCCCGCGTCTTCCACATCCGCGAGATTGGACATCGTGATCCGTACCCTTTCCAGTTCGCGCCCGGCCGGCAATCTCTGTAGTCGACATATTCGTAAAATGCAATATATCGCGCCGCGCGGCCCCGGCCGGCGGCGAGAACCGCCGGCGAACAAGCGGCGATCGCAGCCGTATTGCGCAATCGCATGCTATCAGGCATTCCGCTTGCGGCGCGCGGCCGCCGGGCCGCCGAAACGGGCGAGAGCAATGAAATTTGCGACCTTTGTCGGATTCAACAAGCGGCCGCAGCTCGGCGTCGTCGACGTCGAGCAGCGCATGGTGCTCAGTCTCGCGGCGGCCTACGAGCAGACGCATGGCCGCGCCCATCCCGACTTCGCCGACATGCTGTCGCTGATCGACGCCGCCGGTCCCGGTCTCGAACGCGCCGCCGAGCTGGCGCGAAAATGGCCGCTCGACGCCTCCGAAGACCTCGATCAGGTGAAGCTGCTCGCGCCGCTCCCCATCCCGCGCCAGATTCGCGACTGCATGGCCTTCGAAGAGCATGTGCGCAACAGCCGCGCCCAGGTCGAACAGCGCACCGGCCGGCCCCAACGCGTGCCGGAGGTGTGGTACAAGCGGCCGGTCTATTTCAAATGCAACCGCTTCAACGTGATCGGCCACGACGCCGACGTGATCTGGCCGTCCTATTCGGACTGGATGGACTACGAGCTGGAGCTTGCCTGCGTGATCGGCCGGACGGGCAAGGATATTTCCGGCGCGAACGCCCCCGCTCACGTGTTCGGCTTCACCATTTTCAATGATTTCAGCGCGCGCGACGTGCAGTTCGAAGAGATGAAAGCGGGGCTCGGGCCCGCGAAGGGCAAGGACTTCGACACCGGAAACGTGTTCGGCCCGTGGATCGTGACGCTCGACGAACTGGGCGACCCGCACGCGCTCGCCATGGAGGCGCGCGTCAATGGCGAGCGCTGGGGCGGCGGAAATTCGGCGCAAGATGCACCATAGCTTCTGGGACATCATCGCCTATGTGTCGCAGGCCGAGACGCTGTTCGCGGGCGAGATCATCGGCTCGGGAACCGTCGGAACGGGCTCGGCGCACGAACTCGGACGCACGCTTGCGCCGAACGACGTGATCGAACTCGAGGTCGAGAAGATCGGCGTTCTGCGCAATCGTATCGTCAAGCCGTAGTTCCGCGTTTTGAGGGGGAGAGGCGGCCGGCCAAAGCCGGCAAACACGCATGCAAGGCCCCGCTCATGACGCTGCGATTTCAGCTTGTTCTCGCCCTCCCGGCGGTTTTCCTCGCGATTTCTCCTGCCGGCGCTCAGACGCCGGCGCCGGCCGGCGCCGACGGCGTGCGGACGGGGTCTGCGGCCTATGGCGACTGGCGGACCGATGCGCCGGGCGTTCGCCGCCTCATCCGACAGAATGACCTGCCGGCGCCGGCGGCGTCTGCGAGCGCGACCGCGCGCGTCGTGGCGCGGCCCGCCGGGGCCGAGCTGAAGGCGCCGCCCGGCTTCAAGGTCGAGCCGTTCGCGCGCGGCTTGCGCGATCCGCGCCAGCTGCGCGTCGCGCCGAACGGCGATGTGTTCGTCGCCGAAAGCGGCGCCGGGCGCATTCGCGTGCTGCGCCCGAACGCGGCGGGCACGGGCGCGAGCGCGAGCGAGGTGTTCGCCGCCGATCTCGACTATCCGTTCGGGATCGCGTTCTATCCGCCCGGCGACAACCCGGAATGGGTTTATGTGGGCAACACCGATTCGGTCGTCCGCTTTCCCTATCGCAGCGGCGATCTGAAGGCGCGGGGGCCCGCGCAGACGGTGGTCGCGCAATTGCCGACCGGCGGACACGCGACGCGGGACGTCGTGTTCTCGCCCGACGGCGCGCGAATGTTCGTCTCGGTCGGTTCGCTCTCGAATGTGTCGCAGGGCGGCGGCCGCCTCGGCGACCTTGCGCGGCGTCAGTGGGAGGCCGAGCGCGGCGCGGGCGCCTCCTGGGGCAGCGAGACGGATCGCGCGGCCGTTCTCGCATTCGATCCGCAGGGCGGGAACCGCCGCGTCTATGCGAGCGGCGTGCGCAATTGCGTCGGGATGGCGATCGAGCCTGCGACCGGCGATCTGTGGTGTTCGACCAACGAACGCGACGGGCTCGGCGACAATCTGCCGCCGGACTATGTCTCGCGCATCCGCGAGGGCGCGTTCTACGGCTGGCCCTGGTACTATATCGGCGCCAATGAGGACCCGCGGCATCGCGGCGCCCGACCCGACCTCGCCGACAAGGTCACCGTCCCGGACACGCTGATCCAGCCGCATTCCGCCCCGCTCGGCATGGCCTTCTCGACCGGCGCGCAGTTCCCCGCCGCGTATCGCGGCCAGGCCTTCGCCGCCCTGCACGGCTCCTGGAACCGGGCCAAGCGCACCGGCTACAAGATCGTGCGCGTCGTCTTGCGCGACGGCGCGCCGACCGGCGAATACGAGGACTTCGTCACCGGCTTCGTCATCGACGATTCCCGGGTTTGGGGTCGGCCGGTGGGGGTCGCCATTGCCAAGGACGGCTCCATGCTGTTTACCGAGGATGGCAACGGCACGATCTGGCGCGTGTCCTATGCTGCCGGGGCCGGCGCAGCGCAGTAGGGTTGCCGCCGGGCGGAACGGCTCGAAGGACAGGCGATCATACAAGGCGACTCGAAGGACAGGCGATCACCACGGTAGAAGGACGGATTGCTCGTTGCCGAAAGCGGCGCCCGTCTAGGAGGCGTGCAGCCGCGAGCGGCGATGCACTGGCTCGGTTCGGGAAGCGGTCATGACTGATCTGATTTCCGTGATCGTTGCGACCTACAACCGGCCGGACGCCCTCGACGCCGTGCTGCGCGGCCTGTCGCGCCAGAGCGACCGCAATTTCGAGATCGTGATCGCCGACGACGGCTCCGGGCCCGCCACGGCGCGGGTGATCGCGCGATGGGCCGCGGCGACCGATGTGCCGCTCGCCCATGCCTGGCAGGAGGACACCGGCTTCCGTCTCGCGGAGATCCGCAACCGGGCGATTTTGCAGAGCCGCGGCGTCTATTGCATCTTTCTCGACGGCGACTGCATTCCGCGTTCCGATTTTGTCGCCGCGCATCGGCGGCTTGCCGAGCCCGGCTGGTTCGTCGCCGGCAACCGCGCGCTTCTGTCTCGCACGCTCACCGAGCGCGTGCTCGCCGCCGGCATCGAGCCGGAGAACTGGGGACTAGCCGACATTCTGCGCCACCGCCTCACCGGCGGCGTCAACCGGATCGCCGCGCTCGTCAGCTTCCCGATCGGAGCGTTACGCAAGGTGAACGCCTCGCGCTGGCAGGGCGCGCGCGGCGGCAATCTCGCGATTTTCCGCAGCGACCTCGACAGGGTCGACGGGTTCGACTCCGCCTTCAGCGGCTGGGGCCGCGAGGACTTCGACATCATCGTGCGGCTCGTGCGCGCCGGCGTCCGCCGCAAGGACGGTCGTTTCGCGACCGGCGTCCTGCATCTATGGCATCCGGAAAACGACCGCTCGTCTCTGCCTGACAACCAGGACCGGCTGGACGAGGTGATCGGCGCGGACCGCACGCGCGCCCTGTGCGGGCTGTCGAGCCTCACGCCGGCCCGAGAGCGGGTCCGGCTATGATGCGAGCCCTGAACGCCCCGTCGTTTGCGCGCACGCTCGAGCGCGGACGCCTGCAGTCGCTCGCGGACGGACTGACCGTCGCCGTCGCCGTGTCGCTGCCGTGGTCGACGTCGGCGACCGGCATTCTGATCGCGCTGTGGCTGATCGCGCTCCTGCCGACGCTCGATCTCGCCGCGGTCCGCCGCGAGCTTGCGACGCCGGCCGGCGGATTGCCCGTGGCGCTGTGCGCGCTCGCCGTGCTCGGGCTCGCGTGGACGGATGCGAGCTGGGCGGAGCGTTTCGAGGGGCTTGGCGGCTATCTCAAGCTGCTGACGATTTCGTTGCTGTTCGCCCAGTTCCGTCGGTCCGACCGCGGCTGGGAGGCGCTTGGCGGCTATCTCGTCTCCGTGCTCGTGCTCCTCGCAGTGTCATGGACGCTGACGATCTGGCCGCAACTGGCCTGGCGCAACTATCCGCTGCCCGGCATTCCGGCCAAGGACTACATCGCGCAGAGCGGGGAGTTCGTCATCGTCGCCTTCGCTCTGCTCCTGCTCGCAGGTGAGATGGCGAAGACGGGGCGGCGCATGCTCGCGGCGCTGTCGGTCGCGATTACGATCGCCCTGCTCGCGAATGTCGCTTTCGTGGCCACGAGCCGCACTGCGCTCGTGGTCATTCCGGTGCTGCTGGTGATCCTGGGCGTAGGTCGGGCCGGCTGGAAGATGGGCGCAGCGCTCATGCTCGCGGGCGTCGTGCTTGCCGGGATCGCCTGGAGCTCCTCCGCGTTCCTGCGCGACCGCGTGCTGGTCGTCGGCGCCGATATCGGTCAGTATCGCGCCGGCCAGGTGCTGACCTCGAGCGGCCTGCGGATGGCCTTCTGGCAGCGATCGATCGGCCTGGTCGAACAGGCGCCCGTACTGGGGCATGGAACGGCAGCCATCACCGAAACATTCCGGCGGTCCGCGGTCGGCACGGACGGCGCCGACGCGATCGTCACGGCCAACCCGCACAACCAGGTCTTCGCGGTCGCCATCCAGCTCGGGCTCGTGGGCGCCGGGCTTCTGGTCGCCATGTGGATCGCGCATCTGCTTCTGTTTCGCGGCGGCGGTCTCGCCGGCTGGATCGGTCTCGTCCTCGTCGTGCAGAACATCGTGTCGTCGCTGTTCAACTCGCATCTGTTCGACTTCACCCAGGGCTGGACCTATGCGATCGGCGTCGGCGTGCTGGGCGGCCTCGTGATGCGCGGTTCGGACTCGCCCGCCGTCCTCGCCCCCGCGTCGCCGTCATGAACCGCATCGAGCTTCCGCCACGCCCGCGCATCCTCGTCGTCGTGCTGCGCCGGCTGGGCGACGTCCTGCTCGCGACGCCGCTGATGCGCAGCCTGCGGCGCGCCTGGCCCGACGCGTGGATCGAGGCGCTCGTTTTCGGCGGCACCGAGGGCATTCTCGCCGGCAATCCCGATCTCGACGGCGTCGTCGTGATGCCGCGCGCGGCCGAATTTCGCGCAGAGCCTCGCCGTCGCTGCGCGGCTGTTTCGCCGCTACGATCTCGCCGTATCGACCCAGACGGGCGACCGGCCGACCTATTTCGCGATGCTGGCCGGACGCCGGTGCGTTGCGCCGGTGGCCGAGCGCCTGGGCGCGCCGCTGCTTCGCGCCGCCCTCACCCGCAGCATTCCGGTCGCCAACGGCCTGCATCGCGTCGAGGACGTGCTGCGGCTCGCCGATGCGCTCGGCGTTCCGCGGATCGCCGAACTCGTCTGCCCCGCCGGCGGGAGCGACGCCGCGCGCCCGGAGGTTCCCTACGCCGTCATCCACGCCGCCCCCATGTTCCGCTACAAGCGGTGGAACACCGCCGGCTGGCGCGCGCTCGCGCGCGAACTCGCCGCGCGCGGGCTGGCCGTGGTCGCGACCGGCGGCCCTTCGGAAGCCGATCGCCGCTATCTCGACGACATCTGGTCGGGACTTCCGGCGGTGCGCCGGCGCGACGGCGTGCTGACATTTCCGGACCTTGCCGCGCTGATTAGCGGCGCCCAAATCTATGTCGGGCCCGACACCTCAATCACCCATCTCGCCGCCGCCGCCGGCTGTCCCACCGTCGCGCTGCTCGGTCCGACCGATCCGCGCATCTGGGGACCGTGGCCGATCGGCGGCCTGCCCGTTCCGTGGGATATGTCGGGAACGATCCAGCGCCGCGGCAATGTGTGGATCGTGCAGAACCCGCAGCCCTGCCTGCCCTGCCAACTCGAAGGCTGCGAACGCCACATCAGCAGCATCAGCCGGTGCCTCGACGAACTCCCGATCGGCGCCGTCATGCCCGCGGTCGATGCCGCGCTTGCCATGCGAACGGAGGCGGCGAGCGCGGGCGCGGGCGCGGGAAGTCCGCTTAGCGGCTGACGCGCAGGGCGGCCTCGCCCTCTTCGCCCTCGAGCGCGCGTTCCGGCTCGGTCACGCGCTGATCCATGCGCTTGAGCGCGGCCTTGAGGACGCCGAGCGCGTCGTAGAGCGTCTCGAGCTCGTCGCGACTGAGTTCCTGCATGAGGTCCTTCAGCCACTTGTCATGGACCGGAAGGATTTCGTCCAACAGCTTCCGCCCGGACGAGGTGAGAAACACATATTGAATCCGGCCGTCCGCATCGTCGCGCCGCCGCTCGATCAGTTCGACCGCTTCGAGGCGCGCGACGATGTCGGTGATGTTTCCCTTGGTGACCAGCAGTTTCCGCGAAAGCTCGCCGAGCGAGGGGCCGAGCGGCGGACGCGCGACCTGCGCCAGCAGATCGAAGCGCGGCATCGTGAGCGCAAACGCATCCTTCAGATTGTGCCGCAGATGGCGAAGGATGATGTTGGTGCAGCTCAACAGCCGCAACCACACACCGGTCTCGATCGAACCGGCCCTGCGCGCGCGTTCCTTCCTGACCATGCGTGTCTTCCCAAGCCGGCGGCGACGCCTATGCGTGAATCCGCCGCCGCGGCCGCGCAAACGCCCGTTGCATTCGCTCATGGCCCGGAGTGCGCGACGCGCCCCCGCCGGACTCTCTAGAGGATTCCGGCACGATAGAGCAAATCGCAAGCGCGTCGAAACACAATCCGCTGTGTTCCGTATGCCGGCCGGACCCGTCGGCCGAACAGCCGCGCCTTCGGTTTGATCGGAATCAAGGAGGCCCCGGCGGGAAGCGCCTATAAAGTTCAAGTTTGAACAATCGGCGCGCCGCCGTATCGCCGGATGCGCGATGCCGAACATGTCGTGCGTACGCGCGGAGGGAGCGCCTTGATGCTTGAAGGCTGCAGAGCCTGGCCGGAGGAGTTTGCGCGCCTTTACCGCGAGAAGGGCTATTGGGAGGACATCACGCTCTGGCGGATGCTGGAGCGCGTGATTGCACGCGCGCCGGACAAGATCGCGATCGTCTGCCCGGATCGCCGGACGAGCTATCGCGAGCTCGGCGAGCGGATCGGCCGCGTGGCGGGCGGCCTCGCCGCCACCGGCCTTCGCCCGCGCGACCGCGTCGTGATGCAGCTCCCGAACGGGCTCGACCTCGTCGTCACCTTCTTCGCACTTTTGCGCATCGGCGTCATTCCCGTGCTGGCGCTGCCGGCGCACCGCGCCGACGAGGTCGCCTATTTCGTCAAGCATGCCGATGCGGTCGCCTATTTCGGGCCCGATCGCCTGCGCGATTTCGACTATCGCCCGATGGCCGCCGACATCGCGCGCCGATCGCCGTCGCTGCGCCAGACCTTCATCGCCGGCGAGCCGTGGCCCGGACAGGTCTCGCTTGCGGACATGGCTCGTCCCGGCGGCGTTCCGGAACGCCAAATCGACGCGTTGGCGCCGCCCGCCGACGACGTCGCGCTGATGCTCCTGTCGGGCGGAACCACCGGGGTCCCCAAGCTCATTCCGCGCACCCACAACGACTATGTCTACAATTGCCGGCAATGCGGACGCATCGCGGGCTTCGGCGCAGAGACGGTCTTCCTCGCCGTGCTGCCGATGTCGCACAATTACACGCTCGGCTGCCCCGGCGTGCTCGGCGCGCTCGCGGCGGGCGGCACGGCGGTGATCGCGCCGGATGCGAGCGCCGAGACGGTCTTCCCCCTGATCGCGCGCGAGCGCGTGACGGTGATCTCGGGAGCGATGCCGCTGGTGGTGAACTGGCTCGCCGGCGACGCGCCGGAACGGCACGATCTGAGTTCGCTCGAGGTGTTCATGAGCGGCGGCGCCAAGCTCGCGCCGGAGCTGCGCGCGCGCGTCGAGCGGCGCTTGAACTGCATCTATCAGGAAAGCTTCGGGACCGGCGAAGGGCTCATCAGCATGACCCGCCTTGACGATCCCAAGGACATCCGCATGACAAGCTCCGGCCGTCCGGTGTCGCCGGGCGACGAGATCAAGGTGATCGACGAACAGGGGCGCGAACTGCCCGACGGCGCGGTCGGCGAGCTCGTCTGCCGCGGCCCCTACACGATTCGCGGCTACTACCGCGCGCCGACGGCGACCGCGGCCGCGTTCACGGCGGACGGCTTCTACCGCATGGGCGACGCCGTGCGTAAGATGGGCGACGATTTGTATGTCGAAGGCCGGCTCAAGGACCTGATCAATCGCGGCGGGGAAAAGATCAGCTGCGAGGAGGTCGAGAACCACCTGCTCGCTCACCCGCGGATCAAGAGCGCCTGCGTGGTCGCGATGCCCGACCCGGTCTATGGCGAGAAGGCCTGCGCCTTCGTCATGCCGGCGGGCGAGGGCCCTATCACGCTCGACGAGATCAAGTCGTTCCTGCTCGGCCGCGAGATCGCCAAATTCAAAATGCCGGAACGGGTGGAGGTGGTTTGTTCCTTTCCCACCAGCCCGGCCGGCAAGATTCTCCGGCGCGAATTGCGCCGGATGATCGAGGCCAAATTGAGCGCCGAGCGCAGCGCCGCCGCGATGGGCGTCCGGGCCGCAGACGCAACCGGCGCAGGGGAGATCGCGACGTGACCGAGCCGACAATCGCAGACGACCCGACGGGCGGCGCGCCGCTGCGCGGCCAGCACGCGGTGGTGACCGGCGCTTCGCGCGGGATCGGCGCCGCGATCGCAGCAGCGCTGGCGCGGCGCGGCGCCGACGTCACGCTGATGGCGCGCAGCGAGGCGGCGCTCGCCGATCAGGTCGCGCGGCTGCAGGAAGCGCATTCCGCCCGCGCGCAGGCCGTGCCGATCGACGTAACGGACGAAGCGCGCGTAAGCGCAGCCTTCGCCAAGGCTATCGACGGTTTGGGCCCGGTGCAGATTCTCGTCAACAATGCGGGCATCGCGGAAGCGGCGCCCTTCGGCAAGACCGACCGCGCCTTTTGGCAGCGCCTGATCGATGTCGATCTCACCGGGCCTTATCTGTGCATCCGCCAGGTGCTCGGGCCGATGGTGAAGGCGGGCCGCGGCCGCATCGTCAATGTCGCGTCCACCGCCGGGCATACCGGCTACCCCTATGTCACCGCCTATTGCGCCGCGAAGCACGGGCTGATCGGGCTCACGCGCTCGCTCGCGCGCGAGATCGCCCGCAGCGGCGTCACCGTCAACGCGGTCTGTCCCGGCTACACCGAGACCGACATCGTCGCGACGACGATCGCCAACATCGTCAACAAGACCGGGCGCACGCGCGAACAGGCCATCCAGGAGCTTGTCGCGCACAATCCGCAAGGACGCCTGATCAAGCCCGAGGAGATCGCGGAGACGGTCGGCTGGCTTTGCCTGCCGGCCGCCGCCTCGATCAACGGCCAGAGCATCATGGTCGACGGCGGCGAGGTGATGTAGCCGGCCCGCCTGAACGCGCGCGCCATGCGCGGCGGAATCGAAACATCGGATCGCGGGAGCAAGGGAATGAGGCTGTTCGAACCGCTCGACGTCAAAGGGATGGTCCTGCCAAACCGGATCATGGTTCCGGCCATGGTGACGCGGCTGTCGGGCGAAGACGGCTTCGTCAACGAGCCCATCATCGATCGCTATGTGCGCTACGCCGAAGGCGGCGTCGGGCTGATCGTGGTCGAGGCGATGGCGATCCACCAGGCGAAGTCCGGCCCGCTGCTGCGCATCAGCGACAATGCCCATGTTCCCGGGCTCGCCGACCTCGTGCGCCGCATCCACGATGTCTCCGACTCCAAGGTCGTGCCGCAGATCATCCATTTCCTCAAAGTGGCGAAGTCGGGCTGGCGGCAGACCGTCGACATGCTGTCGCTCGCCGACATCGACCAGATCGTCGAGGAGTTCGCCGACGCGGTGGCGCGCGCGCGCGAGGCGGGCTTCGACGGCGCGGAGCTGCATTCCGCGCACGCCTATACGCTCGCCTCGTTCGTGTCGCGCGTGAATCCGCGCCATGACGATTACGGCGGAACGCTCGAAGGACGTCTGCGGCTGATCGGCCGGGTGATGGAGACGATCGCGCGCAAGGTCGGCAAGGACTTTCCCGTCGGGGTGCGCTTCCTCGCCGACGAGTTCATCAAGGACGGCTTCACCGTCAATGACGCGAAGCTGATCGCGCTCAGGCTGGCGGAGCTCGGCGCGGCCTATCTGTCGCTCTCGGTCGGCGGCAAGTTCGAGGATGCGATCCACGCGCCCGGCCAGGTCCCCTACCCTTACACCGGCTATTCGGGCGACCGCTGCATGCCCGGCGCCTGGTATCCGAATGTGCCGCACGCGCATTTCTCGGCGGAGATCAAGGCCTATGTGAAGGCGCATGGCTACGACACGCCGGTCGCGACCACCGGCAAGATCTCCGACCCGGACGACGCCGAGCGCCTGCTCGCCGAAGGCAAGGTCGACATCATCGGCATCGCGCGCGGCCTGCTCGCCGACCCCGACTGGCCGAAGAAGGTGCGCGCGGACGAGCGCGACCGCATCGTCCGCTGCGACTACTGCAATGTGTGCAAGCATCTCGACGGCACCCACACGCGGGTGATCTGCAGCCTGTGGCCGCAGGGCACGCTGCAGGCGCCGCCAGACGATCGCGCCGCCGGCGCGCCGGACTGGGGAGCGGCCGGCGCCGAGCTGAAGGCGACGGTCGGCAACAATGGCGCGGTGCTGCTGCGCTGGAAGAAGGCCGCGGGCGCTGCGCGCTACGACGTCCACCGCTGCGACGATCGCGGCAATGTCAGCTTCGAGGATGCGGTCAAGGTCACGCGCTGGGAAGACGAGAACCTGCTCGCCGGCCGGCGCTACCGCTATTACGTGCGCGCCTATGCGGCAAGCGGACAAGGCGGCGCGCCCTCGAACAGCGTGTTCGTCGATCTCCCCGCGCCGGACTATCTCGCCAACAGGATCGGCGCGCAGCCGGCGTCGGTGTGATCGAGCAAGCTGGCCCTACGTGATCGAGTCAGCTATCGACCGCGTGAACTTCACCTCTCCCCGGCGGGGAGAGGTCGGCGAGCATCGAGTGGAACGAGATGTGCGCCGGGTGAGGGGCCATGGATTTGTCGCGGGATCCCCCTCACCCGGATAACATCGCTTCGCTCGTCATCCGACCTCTCCCCGCCGGGGAGAGGTGAAGGCGCTGACCCCGGCGGCTTCGTGGAGCGGGCTCGAACTCAATGCCCCGGCAGCACGAGAATTTTCGGCTTGCCGGGCAACGTCGCCTTGGAGAGCACGACAGAGGGCGTGTCGGCGATCTCGACGTCGTAGTCGCTGCGCGCGCGGTCGAGAAAGCGGTTCAGCGTGTAGCTGCTGAAATAGTGCATCGGAATCACCAGCGGCGCCTTGAGCGCCTGCAGCACCTCCAGCATGCCCTCCGTGTCGAGCGTGTAGGTTCCGTCGACCGGCGCCAGCACGACGTCGACGCGCCCGATCTCGTTGAGCTGCTGCTGCGTCAGCGTGTGATGCAGGTGGCCGAGATGGGCGATGCACAGCGCGGCCGCCTCGAAAATGAAGATCGAATTGCCGTGGCGCTCGGCGCCGCCGTCGGCCCAGGTGCGGATATTGGTCGCGACGCTGCGCACCCGCACGTCGCCGAGAATGTGGTCGTGCGCGGCCGGCTTGCCGTCGTCGCTCCAGCCGCGCAGCACGAGCTTGATGCCGGGATCCGGGTTGAGGCTGTAATGGGTCGAATGCGCCTTGTTCATCGTGACGATGTCGGGGACGATGGGCGGCCTGACATAGTCGTTGTAGTCGGTGGCGACGCGCACGAGCTGCGGGCTCTCGAGCAGGAAGGTCGAGTGGCCGACATAGGTCAGGCGCACCTGATCGGCGGCGAGCGCGGCCTGGCGGAAGGCCGCGGGAACGGCCCGCTTCGGCGCGGACGAGACGAGGCCGGGGCAGGACTCGGTCATCTCCGGCTTCGGCGCAGGCGGCGTCGGCGCGGACGGCTGCGCAAGAGCGAGCCCGGTCCATGCCAGGACGAGCCCGGTCACGGCGGCGAACACAGTATTGCCTAGAGGCGGGCGTCACGGGCGCTCCATGCCGTTCGTCATCGATCCACGATAACGCACCGCGGCGGGCGCCGCCGCGCCGCGCACGAACACAAATCGATGATCGATCGGGTGATGCCGGGCGTCTCAGTCAGCGACGCGTCACATGCGGGTTGACCCGCACAGCCGTGGGTCAAGCCCGGCAAGGATGGCCCGCAGGCCTCAGCGCTCGATGATCAGCCCGCGCGAGGTGACGACGACCCACCGGCCGTCCTGCTTGCGGATCGTCTCCACCCGGCCGAGCCCCGGCAGCATGTCGCCGGGCTCGACCTCGATGAGGCCGTCGCGCCCCTCGATCAGCGCCATTCCGTTGCGCACCTGGTAGAGCGCCCAGCCATTGACGACCGACCCTTTTTTTAGATCGGCCGCCGCGGCGCGCGGCTCGCCGATCGCGCCGGTGATGTCCGGCGCGGTTGCCGCACCGGCCTGCGCCACTTGCGCGCCGCGGCGTTCCAATCGCTCGAGCAATTCGGTGATCTTGGCGAGCTTCTGCGCCGGCTCGGCCTGCGCGCGCTCGTTCCGATCGAGTCGGTCGGCGATGCGTGTCGTGCGCGTGTGCATGTCCTGCGCCGACGTCTCCACGCTCGAACGCAGCGCCGTGAGTTCCTGCTCCAATCGTCCGAGCGAGCTCTTGAGCGTCGCCTCGGCGGCGCTCTGGCGCTCCGCGTTCGCGCCCAATCCGCCGGTTGCGAGCGAGCCCCCGAGCGCCCCGAGCGCGGCGGCGAACGCGACCGTCGCCGCCAGCGCCAAAAGCCGCTTGAAGCGGAAGGCCCGCATCGCTAACGGGGCGGCGACCATCCCGGAGCCCTGCCACAGGCCGTCTTCGAACGCGGGAAGCCGCATGATCGGGCGGGCCTCGGCGTCGCCGCCGTCGTCGCTCGCCTCGTCCCGTCCCGTCCCGGATACGCCGCTCGCCTGGATTCGCGCGACGCTCGCGCCGGACCGCGCGTCGCCGGGCGCACCGAGCGTCCCGTTCTGGTCGTTCGACGGCTGCAGATCGAGCTCGTCCTGATGCTCGTCGGCGTCCGTGCTCGGATTGCTCTTGCGCTTGCCCATGGCTCGCTCCGATCAGGGCATGTCCCGGCGGGGAATGCGGTCGACGGAGCGGCGGGCGACACGCCCCCGCGTCCGTTCACTAATCGGTAACCAGGATTGCTTACGAATTCGTTACTTCCGCCCGGCGGGGACTTTCTCAGGGCGGATTTACCTGTCAGTCCAGCAGCCCGTTGTCGCGCGCGACCTCCTTGAGCGAGGTCTCCGGCCGCGCGCCCAGATGCTGGATCACCTCCGCCGCGGCGAGCGCGCCGAGCCGCGCCGCATCCTCGGTCGCACGCTCGCGGGCGAGGCCGAACAGGAAGCCGGCCGCGAACAGGTCGCCCGCCCCCGTCGTGTCGACCACCCGCTCGACCGGCATGGCGTGCACCACGCGGGTTTCCTCGCGCGTGACGACGATGCACCCCTTCTCGCTGCGCGTGACCACCGCGAGACGCGCATCCGCGCGCAGCGCGGCGACCGCGGTGTCGAAATCGGCGGTCTGATACAGGCTGTGCAGCTCCGCCTCATTGGCGAAGAGAAGATCGATCGTGCCCGAGCGGATCAGGCCGAGGAACTCGTCGCGCCAGCGATCGACGCAGAACGAATCCGACAGCGTGAGCGCGACCAGCCGCTGCGCATCATGGGCGATCTTCGCCGCCTTGACGAAGGCGTCCTTGGCGTTTTTCGGATCCCACAGATAGCCTTCGAGATAGGTGATCGCGGACGCCGCGACGGCCTCCGGATCGATGTCGTTCGGGTGCAGGTCCTGCGCCGCGCCGAGATAGGTGTTCATGCGTGCGCTCGCCGTCCGGCGTCACCAGCACATAGCAGCGCGCGGTCGAGGCGCCGTCCGTCGCCGGCGGCGTGTCGAAGGCGACGCCGGCGGCGCGGATGTCGTGGCTGAAGATATGCGCCGAGCGCGATCGTTCTTGACCTTGCCGACGAAGGCCGTGCGCGCGCCGAAGCTCGCACGCGCCGACGATGGTGTTGGCGGCCGAGCCGCCGGACACCTCGACCGCCGGCCCCATCGCCTCATAGAGCGCCTCGGCCTGCGCCTCGTCGATCAGCGCCATGGCGCCCTTGCGCATCGTCGTGACGCGACGAGGAAGTCGTCGTCGGCGCGGGCGATGACGTCGACAATGGCGTTGCCGATGCCGAGCACGTCGAAGCGGAGAGCGGCCATGGCGGAGCTTTGCGAGTTGAGAGGAACGCCGAACGGCGATTGCGGCGCACTATAGCGGCGCGGCGCGCGCTTTCAACGCCCTTGCGGCCTTCCCCCCGCCATGCCATGCACGCCCGCCCACTGCAAGGAGCGGCGCAATGACGTTCAAGGAACGGGTGTTTTCCGGCGTCCAGCCGACCGGCAATCTGCATCTCGGCAATTATCTCGGCGCCATCGCGCAGATTCGTCGCCCTGCAGGACAACTACGACTGCATCTATTGCGTGGTCGACCTGCACGCCATCACCGTCTGGCAGGACCCGGCCGAACTGCCGCGCGCGACCCGCGAGGTGACCGCGGCGTTCCTCGCCTGCGGCATCGATCCGAAGAAGCACATCGTGTTCAACCAGAGCCAGGTCGCCGAGCATGCCGAGCTCGCCTGGGTGTTCAACTGCATCGCCCGCATGGGCTGGCTCAACCGCATGACCCAGTTCAAGGAGAAGGCGGGCAAGGACCGCGAGAACGCCTCGGTCGGCCTGTTCGCCTATCCGACGCTGATGGCGGCCGACATTCTGGTCTATCGCGCGACCCATGTTCCGGTCGGCGAGGACCAGAAGCAGCATCTCGAGCTCTCGCGCGACATCGCGCAGAAATTCAACAACGACTACGCCGCCTCGATCAAGGCGCACGGCTTCGGCGAGGCGTTCTTTCCGCTGCCCGAGCCGCTGATCCCGGGACCGGCGACGCGCGTGATGAGCCTGCGCGACGGCTCGAAGAAAATGTCGAAGTCCGAGCCGTCCGACTATTCGCGCATCAATCTCACCGACGACGCCGACGCGATCGCGCAGAAGATCCGCAAGGCGAAGACCGATCCCGAACCGCTGCCGAGCGAGGAAAAGGGGCTCGAGCCGCGCCCGGAGGCCGACAATCTCGTCGGCATCTACGCCGCGCTCGCCGGAGTGTCCGAAGGCGCGGGTGCTCGGCGAATTCGGCGGCGCGCAGTTCTCCGACCTTCAAGTCGGCGCTGGTCGATCTCGCGGTCGAAAAACTCGGCCCGATCGGCAGCGGAAATGAAGCGGCTGGTGCATGATCCCGTCTATATCGATTCCGTGCTCGCCGACGGCGGCGCGCGCGCGCAAGCGCTCGCCGCGGAGACCATGAAGGCGGTCAAGGATATCGTCGGTTTCGTGCGGCGCTGAGCGCGGCGGCGCGGGGCATGCGGTCGATGCGTTGCGATCGGCCCATCTTGTGCGCGGCGGGCGGGCCGTGGCAGCATGAGCGCCGGACGGCCGCGCCGGAAACCGCCGACAGACAGCCATGAGCCGCAAGCGCCGCAGTTACGAGGCCGGGCACAAGCCGAAATTCCTCGTGATCATCGACGACACGCCCGAATGCGACCGCGCCGTCTATTACGCGAGCCGGCGCGCTGCGCGCACGAGCGGCGGCGTCATCATGCTGCGCGTGATCGAGACGCAGGACAGCGCCCAGCAGTGGCTGGGCGTCGCCGACATCATGAAGGCCGAGGCGCAGGAGGCGGCGGACGCGGTGCTCGACGCGCTTCGCCGAACGCGTCGCGGGCATCACCGGCATCGCCGCGGAGCGCGCCATCCGCGAAGGCGATGCCCGCGGAGGAAATCGTCAGACTGATCGAGGAGGACGAGGACATCGTGGTCCTCATCCTGGCCGCCGGGGTCGACCTGGAGGGCCCCGGCCCGCTGGTGACGAGCCTGACCAAAACGGTCGGTTCTTTCCCCGTTCCGATCGGGATCGTGCCAGGCCATTTGAGCGACGAGGAGCTCGATGCGCTGAGCTGATCGAGGGCCGGAAAGCGGTTGACGCTTGCGCCTTGAAGGCACATGTCTGGGTCATCCCATCCCGCCGCGGCCTTGAACCGCGGCCCAGGAGATCGCCATGTTCATCCAGACCGAGGCCACCCCGAATCCGGCCACGCTGAAGTTCCTGCCCGGCCGCCCCGTGCTGCCGCACGGCACGCTCGACATGCGCGACAAGGAGGCGGCGGCGCAGTCGCCTCTGGCCGCGCGCCTGTTCGAGATCCCGAGCGTCGGCGGCGTGTTTTTCGGCTCGGACTTCATCACCGTCACCCGCACCGACGGCGACTGGCAACAGCTCAAGCCGGCCATTCTCGGCGCGATCATGGCGCATTTCATGTCCGGCGCGCCGCTCCTGGCCGACGAGGCGTCGGTCAAGGCCGGCGACGACGACGAGTTCTTCGAAGAGAAGGACGCCGAGACGGTCGAGATCATCAAGGACATCATCGAGAACCGGGTGCGCCCGGCGGTCGCCAATGACGGCGGCGACATCACCTTCCGCGGCTTCAAGGAGGGCGTCGTCTATCTCAACATGAAGGGCGCCTGCTCCGGCTGCCCCTCGTCCACGGCGACGCTCAAGCACGGCATCCAGAACCTGCTGCGGCACTACGTGCCGGAGGTGGTCGAGGTGCGGCCGATTTGAGGCTGCGTGAAACCGGCGCTTCACAGTCGGGCGAACGGCATACAGGTCGTTCGCCGATAAGGGTGGCGCTGCGCTGCCCCGGAGCGGTTCTTGCCTCACGCGCGTCGAGCGTGTTCTGTACCCAATCAGACACTGAGTGACGGATTTCGATGGCTACGACGACTTTCACCGTGCGAGTCGATAGCTCGGTCAAGCGGCGGCTGGAAAAGCTTGCCGAGAGCACCGGCCGCAGCCGATCATTTCTCACCGCCGAGGCGATCGACGCATATCTCGACGTCAATGAATGGCAGGTCGATGGCGTTAAACGCGGAATCGCATCGATCGATCGTGGGGAAGGCGTTGCGTCACGAAACCGTAAAGGATTGGGTTGCGTCCTGGGGTGAGCGAGAGCGAGCGACCCCTGCCAGAGCGCTCGAAAGCATGACGCTCGTCTGGTCGCCCGAGGCGATCAACGACCTGCGTTCGCTGCGCGCCTATATTGAGCAGGACAACCCGCAAGCCGCCCAGCGCATCGCGCTTCACGTAATCGGGACTGTCGAGACGCTGCTTCCCGAGAACCCAAGCATAGGCCGTCCCGGCCGTGTCCCGGGAACGCGCGAGTTGGTCATTCCGAGAACGCCGTTCATAGTTCCGTACCGAGTTCAGGCCGGAACGATCCAGATCCTGCGCGTCTACCATGGCGCACGTCGCTGGCCGGAGAAGCTTTGAGCTCCGTAAACCCCGGGCATGCAGCGCCGCCGCCGCCCGGGCGGCGCTTGCGCATTGGCGCGCGCGGCGGCAGGTTACGCTGCGGCCAAGGCGACGGACCGGGGGAGCTGACCATTTCTCATGCGCGTTCTGGCGATTGATACGGCGCTCGCGGCCTGTTCGGCCGCGCTGCTCGACCTCGACCGAGGCGGAATCCTCGCCCACGAATTGCGCCCGATGGAGCGCGGCCATGCCGAAGCCTTGATGCCGATGATCGCCGACGTGATGAGCGAGGCGAAGATGGAGTTCGCCGAGCTCGACCGGATCGCCGTCACGATCGGGCCCGGGAGCTTCACCGGCCTGCGGGTCGGGGTCGCCGCCGCGCGCGGGATTGCGCTCGCCGCCGGCAAGCCGATCGTCGCGCTCACCACGCTCGCCTCCTTCGCCGCCCCTCACATCGCCGACGACGACACCAATCCCCTTTTATCGGCGATCGATGCGCGCAATGAGCAGCTCTATATCCAGCTGGTCGGTCGGGGCGGCCGCGCGATCATCGCGCCGCGCCTCGCGGGCTTGCGCGAAACCGTCCGCATCGCCTCGGGAACGCCGACCCGCATCGTCGGCTCGGGCGCCGGTCTCATTCAGGCTCACTGGCTTGCGGGCGTGCCGCCGCCCTTGTTCGTGGAGACGACGCCGGCGCCGGACATCGACTGGGTCGCCCGCCTGGGCGCCGTCGCCGTCGATACGACCGCGCATCCGAAGCCGCTCTATCTCCGCAACCCCGACGCCCGGCCGCAGGATGCGTTCCGCCTGCGCCGCCGATGATCGCGCTCGTCCGCAGGTGGTTTGCGCGCGGCGACGCCGCGCTCTCGGAAGCGCGCCCGGCCGACGCCGCCGCCCTGTCCGGCCTGCACGCCAAGTCGTTCCAGCGCGGCTGGAGCGAGGCGGAGTTCGAACGGCTGCTTGTTCGATCGCGGCGTATTGGTCGATCGCGCCGCCTTCGGGCGCGATCTGGTCGGGTTCATCATGTCGCGGCGGGCGGCCGACGAAGCAGAAATCCTCTCGGTCGCAGTGGCGGCCGCCCGGCGCAGGCGCGGCCTCGCCGGCCGGCTTCTGCTGCTGCATCTGCGCAAACTCGCCGGGCTCGGCGTGCGGCGGGTGTTCCTCGAGGTCGACGAAAACAATGTCGCCGCGCGCCGGCTCTACCGCCGGGCCGGCTTTCGCGAGGTCGGCCGCCGGGCCGGGTATTACCGGCCGGGCTCGGCCGCGGAAGCCGCCGCCTTGGTGTTGCGGCGCGATCTTGCCTGACCGCGCCGATGGACGTAATTCTTGGGCCGCTTATGATCGTGCAGCCTTCTCCACAATGGCGGACCATTCTGTGACCGAGCTGAGCGCGACCAATATCGAGGCGAAATGCGTGGCCAAGGGCATGCGCATGACCGAGCAGCGGCGCATCATCGCGCGCGTGCTGGCGCAATCGGCCGACCATCCCGACGTGGAGGAGCTGTACCGGCGCTGCGCCGGCATCGACCCGCATATCTCGATCTCCACCGTCTACCGCACGGTGAAGCTGTTCGAAGACGCCGGCATCATCGAGCGCCATGATTTCCGCGAAGGTCGCGCCCGCTACGAGCAAATCCGCGAAGCCCACCATGATCATCTGGTCAATCTGCGCACCGGCGAGGTGATCGAGTTCCAGTCGGAGGAGATCGAGCGGCTGCAGCGCGAGATCGCCCGCAAGCTCGGCTATCGCCTGGTCGACCATCGGCTCGAGCTCTACGCAGTTCCGCTCGACGACGCGGCGACGGGCTGATGCTGCGCCTCGTGCTCGCGGGCGCGGGGATCGTCGCCGCCATCGCTGTCCTGTTGCCGCTCCAGATCATCGCCGTGCGGTTCGCCCTGCCGATGCAGCGGCACATCCCGACGGCGTTCCACCGCCTGGTCTGCGCGTTGCTCGGCGTGCGCGTCACGGTGATCGGGACGCCGTCGCCGCGGCGTCCGCTGCTCATCGTCTCGAACCACGTGTCCTGGATCGACATATCGGTCATCACCGCGCTCGCGCCGGTCGTCTTCGTCGCCAAGCGCGAGGTCGCCTCCTGGCCGCTGTTCGGGCTGTTCGCCAAGCTGCAGCGCTCGGTCTTCGTCGACCGCACGCGGCGGCACAAGACGCCGGAGGTGAATACGCAGATCGCCCGGCGGCTCGCCGACGGCGATCCGGTGGTGCTGTTCGGCGAGGGCACGTCGAGCGACGGCAACCGCGTGCTGCCGTTCCGCACCGCGCTGATCGGCGCCGCGCGCGACGCGCTCGCGGAGGGCGCGCATGTCGAACGCGTCCTCCTCCAGCCGCTGTCGATCGCCTATGTCGGGTTTCACGGCCTGCCGATGGGCCGCCAGCACCGGCCGCGTGCGGCCTGGTACGGCGGGCTCGACCTGTTTCCGCATCTCCGCGCCGTGGTGCAGCGGGGCGCGCTCGACGCGGTCGTGAGCTGGGGCGAGCCGATCGCCTTCGCGGCGGGCTCCGACCGCAAGGCGTTCGCCCGCACGCTCGAAGCCGAGGTGCGCCGCCTCACGACGGCGGCGCTGCGCGGACGGGCGGAAGACGTGAGCAAATCCGCAAAGGGCCGTTGAAGCCGAGCTCGCGTGGGGCTCAGGCTCTTCCGCTCCGCGACGCAGTCACAGCTTGGGCGGCTGGAACTGCTTGGCGAATTCGTCCGACGCCGGCTCGATCTCCAAGGCCCACTGCCCGTCGCTGTCGAGCCTCAGGTTCACGGCTTCGCCGCTGGCGAGCAGCCCGATCATGCACCGGTCGCATTGATCCTTCTTCGACCCGTCGTGCAATTTGCTGCCGACGAAGCGATACTTGCGGAGCAGGAGCTCGGCGAAATCATCCGCGCTCATGCCGGTCACGTCGAAGAACCCCGGGTAGAACACGAGGCGTCGCACGGTGAATTTGGGCAGCTTCGGCGGATTCAGTCCGGAAAAAATCGTGTAATCGGACGCTTTGTCGAGGACTTTCAGGCCGTAAACAGCCGCGAATTTATCCGAAAGCGGCGCCTCGTTGCGGACATCCACATACATCACGGGCTTGTCCGCTTCCTTGGCGATGACCTCCAGCAACAGATGATGCTCGGTGCCGGCGCCCGCCCGGTATGACGAGACCTGCAGCTTCACGTCGAACCCGAGATCCTTGATCGCGGCCGCGAATTGATCGGACGGCATGTCGACGAAGAGGCCGCGGAACTTGGCGGGTCGTTGTTCCACCTTGTGCGCAGCGGCGGCCCGCTCCGCTGCGGATTCTCCCAGCGCCGCCTTCTGCGCCAACGCCAGCCTCTCCCCGGCCGTCCGCTCCGCCCCCGTCTTCAGGGCCCGGTCCTTTTCAGCGGCGATCTTCTCCGCCGCGGCCTTCTCCGCCGCGGCCTTCTCCATTCCCGCCTTTTCCGCCGCCGCCCGGTCGGCGGCGGCCTTCAGGGCGGCGTCCTTCTCTGCTGCGGCCTTTTCGGCCGCGACCTTCAGCGCGGCCTCCTTCTCGGCCGCGGCTTTCTCGGCCGCCGCCTTCAGCGCCGCCGTCTTCTCCGCTGCGGCCTTTTCGGCCGCTGCTCTCAGCGCCGCGGCCTTCTCCCCTGCGGCCTTCTCGGCCGCAAGCTTCAACGCCGCGTCCTTGTCCGCCGCCGCCTTCTCGGCCGCGAGCCTGAGCGCCGTCTCTTTCTCCAGCGCCGCCTTCTCGGCCGCGAGCCTGAGCGCCGTCTCTTTCTCCAGCGCCGCCCGTCGGCCGCAGCCTTCAGCGCCGCCGCTTTTTCGGCTGCAGCCCTTTCCGCTGCGACACTCAGCGCGGCGACCGTTTCCGTCGCCTTCTCCGCCGCCGCTTTGTCCGCCGCCGCCTTGTCCGCCGCGGCGTTCAACGCGGCCAGTTTCTCCGCCGCCGCCCTTTCGGCCGTAGCCTTCTCCGTCGCGGCCTTCTCAGCCGCGGCATTCAGCGCCGCCAGTTTTTCAGCCGCCGCCCTATCGGTAGCGGCTGCATCGGCCGCCGCTTTGTCGGCCACCGCTTTGTCGGCCGCCGCTTTGTCGGCCGCCGCCGTGTCCACTACGGCCGTGTCCGCTGCGGCCATTTCCGCTGGAGCCGTGCCGCCCGGGACACTCTCCGCCGCTTGCTCCGCCGGCATCGCGCCGTCGCCGGCCGGCAGCGGCGCTGCCGCGCTCGGCCGCTCGGCGACCTGCGCGGACGTGGAGAGATCGGCATCGAAGACCAGAGCGCGCTGATGGCCGCGGCCATTGCTGTCGGCGCTTGCCGACCAGATATAGCCGGCGCCGCTGCTCAACCGATAAACAGGCAAACCAAGCCGGGCCGAGCGCTGGAAATTCCCGATGAAATCGGCCAGCAACCCCTTGCGCGGACTTCCGCCGGACGCGAGCGTCGCGATGCTGTCCGAATTGAGCGGGTCGAGCTGTATCGTCCCCCACACCGCGATGATCGCGTCGGGCAATCCCTCCTTGTCCGGGATTCGCAGCACGCGCGCGGGCTTTCCATGGCGCGCCGAGAGCCGGTCGAACTCGTTCTGGAAGCCGCCCGCGCCGAACACGACCGGCTCGCTCACGCGGTTGACATAGGCCGCCCGCCCGTCCGGATGGTGCAGGATGGATGTCGAGGTCGATCGTTCGCGCCCACTGGCCCTTTCCCGCTGGATGCGCTGGCACCAGGTCAGGCCGGCGAACACTTCGCTCGGGCCGCATTGAAACTCCGAGTAGCTCGGATGTTCGGTCGGCGCGCGGCTGCCGAGAGCAAGGCCGTCCACGACGAAGCCGGATGACGGCTCCGCGCGGGCGGGTTGCGCCGCCTGGCTCAGTTGCTTGCGGCATTCGGAACGAAGCCTTGCGACGCGCTCGTCGGTCGGCGCGACCCCGCGCTGCCTGAGCGCCCTCGCGCTCGTGCCTTCCTTGCGGAGTCCCTGATCGATGCAGTCGAGTTCGTTCGCCGGAATCCTCGCCCACTCCGACGGCCGGGTCGGCTGCGTGGCCGCAGGCTGCGTGCCCCGGAAATAGTCGAGGATGCTGCGCGCGCCCTGCGCCGACGCGCTTTCCGTCAGCGCGAGCCCGCTCGCGACGAACACAAACAAGAGTTCTTCTGATCATCCGAGTGCGCCTATCTATGATCAGAGCTATCGATACGCTTCACCCCTGCCCCGCTGTGGCGGCGTGTCCAGGCGGCAGAGGTTCGATTCTGTGTCTGAGACCGGCCGGACACCCGCCCGCCGCCTCGACCTCTCTCCTCGCCAGCATTCGCGCGCGTACCGCGACGAAGCTTCGCAATTCAGCCGTCACGCCACTGAGGAGCTTTGCAGTGGTATCACATCGCGGCGGCGGCTCAAGCGAACGATCATCTGAGCAACGGACTCCACCATAGCATTCATGGGCGCCGGCGTGGTTTCGCATATATACTCCGGAACGCCTCCGCATGCGATTCCGGCCTTCGACCCCATCCATCCTAGCCGGCCATTTCTATTCGCGGCAAAACGCGCTAATAACGAGCCAATCTGCCAAGGCCTGCCCGACCATGAGAATTTATCAATGAACGTAATCGGTTGGCAAGGCTGTCGTGGGCTTGAACGGCCCTGATCGACAGATATATGCGAAGTGGTATGACCGAACCGCGCAAGCTCTACGTCAAGTCCTACGGCTGCCAGATGAACGTCTACGATTCGCATCGTATGGCGGACACGCTTGCGCGCGAGGGCTTCGTCGAGACGACGGCGCCGGAAGAGGCCGACCTCGTCATCCTCAACACCTGCCATATCCGCGAGAAGGCGGCGGAGAAGGTCTATTCCGAACTCGGCCGCATGCGCGAGCTGAAAGGACAGGCCGCGCGCGAAGGACGGCAAGTCCTCGTCGCGGTCGCCGGCTGCGTCGCGCAGGCCGAGGGCGAGGAGATCATCCGCCGCGCGCCGGTGGTCGATCTCGTGTTCGGCCCGCAGAGCTATCATCGTCTGCCGGACCTGCTGTCGCGCGCGCCGGGCGCGAGGGCAAGGTGGTCGACACCGAGTTCCCCGTCGAGGACAAGTTCGATCATCTCGCGCCCGCGAGCGAGCGCCGCGACCCGCGCGCGCGGCGTGTCCGCCTTCGTCACCGTGCAGGAGGGCTGCGACAAGTTCTGCACCTTCTGCGTCGTGCCCTATACGCGCGGCGCGGAGATGTCGCGGCCGGTTGCGAAGATCGTCGCCGAGGTCGAACGCCTCGCCGCATGCCGGCGTGCGCGAGGTGCACGCTGATCGGGCAGAACGTCAACGCCTATCACGGCGAGGGGCCGGACGGCCGGACCTGGACGCTCGCCCGGCTGCTGCACCGCCTCGCCGAGATTCCCGGCATCGCGCGGCTGCGCTACACGACGAGCCATCCGCGCGACATGGACGACGAGCTGATCGCCGCGCATCGCGACCTTGCCGCCGCTGATGCCGTATCTGCATCTGCCGGTGCAGTCGGGCTCCGACCGCATTCTCGCGGCGATGAACCGCCGGCACACGCGCGCCGACTATCTCGCAGTCGTCGACGCGACTGCGGACGGCGCGGCCGGACATCGCGCTCTCCTCCGATTTCATCGTCGGCTTTCCCGGGCGAGACCGAGGAGGATTTCGGCGCGACGCTCGCGCTCGTCGACGAGGTCGGCTATGCCGGCGCCTTCTCGTTCAAGTACTCGCCGCGGCCGGGCACGCCCGCCGCCGCGCGCGCCGACCAGGTGCCGGAAGCGGACAAGGCCGAGCGGCTCGCGCGGCTGCAGCAGGCGCATCGACCGCAACGCGCATGCGTTCAACACGCGCCTGCTCGGCCGCAGCTTCGACGTGCTGTTCGAGAAAGCCGGGCCGGCATCCCGGCCAGATGGTCGGCCGCTCGCCCTATCTGCAGCCGGTGCAGGTCATGGCGCCGACATCATTCGCGATCGGCGAGATCGTGCCGGCGTTCGAATCACGCTCTCGGCACCAACAGCCTGTTCGGAACGCTGGCGCTGCTCGCCGCAATGCATGACAACAACCCGACGATCGCCAGCGCAGGACCGTGAACGCCTTGCGCCCGCCGCGCGCCCGACAATCCAGCCCTGATGTCGCCTCCGCGGCGAAGCGGCGGCGCAGCTCGTGCTCGCCTTCGACGACAATCGCCTCGCCTCGGCGCTGTTCGGCCAGTACGGCCAGAACCTCGCGCTGATCGAGCGGCGGCTCGGCGTGGTCGCCGATTCGCGCGGCAATCACGTCACGATCGAAGGCTCGCGCGACGCCTGCGAGCAGGCGCGCCACGTGCTCGAAGGCCTGTACGAGCAGCTCAAGCGCGGCCACGATCTCGAGCCAGGGCGACGTCGAAGGCGCGATCCGCCTCGCGATCGCGCAGGGCTCGCTGTTCGACTTCGACCCCGCGGCGGCGCGCCCGAGCTTCGAGGAGATCAATCTGCGCAAGCGGCTGGTGCGCGCGCGCACGCCGGCGCAGGACGCCTATATCCGCGCGCTGCAGCGCCACGCGCTGGTGTTCGGCACCGGACCGGCCGGCACCGGCAAGACCTGGCTCGCGGTCGCCCATGCGGTCTCGCTGTTCGAGCGCAAGGACGTCGATCGCATCATCCTGTCGCGCCCCGCGGTCGAGGCCGGCGAGCGGCTCGGCTTCCTGCCCGGCGACATGCGCGAGAAGGTCGATCCCTATCTGCGGCCGATCTACGACGCGCTGTACGACCTCATGGACGCGCGCATCGTCGAGCGCGCGCTTGCAGACCGGCGAGATCGAGATCGCGCCGCTCGCCTTCATGCGCGGGCGCACGCTCGCCAACGCCGCGATCATTCTCGACGAGGCGCAGAACACCACCTCGATGCAGATGAAGATGTTCCTGACCCGCCTCGGCGAGAACGCGCGCATGATCGTCACCGGCGATCCGAGCCAGGTCGACCTGCCGCCGGGCCAGACTTCGGGCCTGACGGAGGCGGTGCGGCTGCTCGCGGGCGTCGAGGGCGTCGGCCATGTCGCTTCACCGAGGCGGACGTCATCCGCCACGAGCTGGTGGCGACGCATCGTCGCCGCCTATGACCGCGCCGCCGCCGCGCGCAAGCGCGAGCCCGGCGCATGACGCAGTCCGAGCCGCCGCGCGCCGCCCTGCACGATCGACATCGTGGTCGAGTCGCCGCTCTGGGAGCGCCGTCGCCGACGTCGAAACGCGCGTGCAGTCGCGCGGCCGCGGCGGCCCTGCCGCCGGACGCAGGCGGATTGCGAACTCGCCGTCGTGCTGACCGACGACGAGACGATGCGTGCGCTCAACGCGCATTTCCGCGGCCAGGACACGGCGACCAATGTGCTGTCCTTCCCCGCGCCCGCGTTTTCCCAGCGCACGGCGGAGGGACGGCGCGGCGAGCCGGTCTTTCTCGGCGACATCGTGATCGCTTTCGAGACCGCGAAGGCGGAAGCCGACGCCGAAGGAAAGGAATTTGGTCATCACTTCGCGCATCTCCTCGTCCATGGCGTTTCTGCACCTGTTGGGATATGATCACCACTCCGACGCGGAGGCGGAAACGATGGAAGCGCGCGAGCGGGCGATCCTTGAGCGGCTCGACATGCCCGATCCCTACGAAGAGCGCGACCGCACGCTGTCCGCACGGCACAGCCGCGCCTGATCACGATCATCATGCCTGAAGACGCGCCAAGTCGAGCCGACCCGGTCGAGCTTCCCGAGCACCGCAATCTGCCGGTCCTCCTGCCGCGCCCGGACGTCGAGCACCGCGACGAACGGCGAGGGCTGGCTGCATCGGCTCGTACGCACGCTGTTCGGCCGGGCGGCGGGCTCGACCCGCTCCGACATCGAGCTGCTGCTGCAGGGCCGCACGCTCGACGAGACCGGCTTCTCGCCCGAGCAGCGGGCGATGCTCAAGAACATACTCGGCCTGAGCGAACGCCGCGTCGAGGACATCATGGTTCCGCGCGCCGACATCGTCGCCGTGCATCAGGACATTCCGCTCGGCGAGTTGATGAAGGTGTTCGAGAACGCCGGGCATTCGCGCCTCGTCGTCTATGACGACACGCTCGACGATCCCGTCGGCCTTGTGCATATCCGCGACATGATCGGCTTCATGACCGCGCAGGCGGCAGCGCCTCCGCAGGCCAAGCCCAAACGCAAGAAGCCGTTCCCCGCCGACCTCGATCTCGGCGCGATCGATCTTGCCGATGCCGTTGTCCCAGGCGAAGTTCGTCCGCACCATTCTGTTCGTGCCGCCCTCGATGCCGACGCTCGACCTTCTCGCCAAGATGCAGGCGACGCGCATTCACCTCGCGCTCGTGATCGACGAATATGGCGGCACCGACGGGCTGGTCTCGATCGAGGATCTGGTCGAGCAGATCGTCGGCGACATCGAGGACGAGCACGACGAGCACGTCGCCCATACGGTGGTGCGCCAGCCGGACGGATCATTCCTCGCCGACGCGCGCGCGACGCTGGAAGACGTCGTCGGGACGATCGGCGCAGAGTTCGACGTCGGCGACGCGGCCGAGGAGGTCGACACCGTCGGCGGCTATCTCGTCACCCGCATCGGGCGCGTTCCCGTGCGCGGCGAAATCGTGCCCGGTCCCGAGCCGTTCGAGATCGAAGTGCTCGACGCCGATCCGCGCCGGGTGAAGAAGGTCAAGATCTCCCGCAGCAAGCAATTGCTCCTCGAACGGGAGCCGCGGCGGGACCCGGAGGAAGACGGCGGCCGCCCGCATCAGCGTGACGCCGGCCCGCCCGAACCGCCTGCGTCCGGAGAGGCGACCGCATCTCCGCCGGCCGCCCTGCCCGCCCCGACGCGCCAGCCGTGATCGCCGCGCGCATCGCGCAGCCGATCGTGCTCGCCTGGGGGCTGCCGCGCGCGCTGATCGCGTTCCTGGCCGGCGCTGCGTCCACGCTCGCGATGCCGCCGCTCGAGATTTGGCCGGCGCTTTTTCTGACCTTCCCGGTGATGGTGTGGCTGATCGACGGCGCGGTCGGCCGCTGGAACGGCGTCCTCGCCGCCGCCGCGGCGGGCTATTGGTTCGGCTTCGGCTATTTCCTCTCCGGCCTGTACTGGGTCGGATCGGCCTTTCTCGTCGACGCCGATGTTTTCGGCTGGCTGATGCCGTTCGCCGTCATCGCGCTGCCGGCCGGACTTGCGCTGTTCACCGCCTTCGGCTTCGGCCTCGCGCGTCTGTTGTGGACACGCGGGGCGTTCCGCATTCTGACGCTCGCGGCCGCGCTCACGCTCGCCGAATGGCTGCGCGGCCACGTTCTCACGGGCTTCCCCTGGAACGCCTTCGGCTACAGCCTGGCCGGCTCGCTTGCGCTCGCCCAGGCGGCCGCGCTGATCGGCCTGTGGGGGCTCACTTTCATCGCCGTCGCCGTGTTCGCCAGTCCGGCGGCGCTCGCCGACGATCGGGCCGATGCGCGTCGGCCGTGGCTCGCGCCGGCCGCGGCGCTCGCGGTTCTCTTCGGCCTCGCCATCTATGGCGCGGTGCGGCTCGCCACGACGCCCACGACATTCGTCCCGGGCGTGCAATTGCGAATCATGCAGCCGAACATTCCGCAGGACCAGCGCTTCAACTACAGGGCGAAGTCGGAGGTGATCCGCCGCTATGTCGCTCTGTCGAGCCGCGCCAAAAGCCCGCCGGCGGAGGGGATCGCGGGCGTGACGCACCTGATCTGGCCGGAATCGGCTTTTCCGTTCTTCCTCACCCGCGAGCCGGATGCACTCGCCGAGATCGGCGAACTCCTGCCTCCCGGAACCGTGCTGATCACCGGGGCGGCGCGCCTGGCCGAGGCCGCCTCCGGACCCGGACGAATTCGCGCCTATAACTCGGTCTATGTGATCGACCACGCAGGCGCCGCGCTGCCTGTCTACGACAAGCTCCACTTGGTGCCGTTCGGCGAGTTCCTGCCGCTGCGCGGTCTGCTCGAACGGTGGGGACTGGAGCAGTTGGTCCGCGTCCCCGGCGGGTTCCTCGCCGGCGAGCGGCGGGGGACGATCACGACGCCCGGCGCGCCGGCCTTCGCGCCGCTCGTCTGCTACGAGGTCATCTTCCCGCACGCCGTCGTCCCGGGCGGCGAGCGCCCCGGGTGGCTGCTCAACGTGACCAATGACGCCTGGTTCGGAGCGACGGCCGGGCCCCACCAACACCTCGCGCAGGCGCGCCTGCGCGCAATCGAGGAAGGGCTTCCACTCGTTCGCGCCGCCAATTCGGGCATTTCCGCCGTGGTCGACCCGCTCGGGCGGGTCGTCGCGGCGTTGCCGCTCGGTCACGAAGGCGTGGTCGATTCGGGATTACCACAGCGCATAGCTGACCCGCTTTATTCACGCAGCGGTGACCTCGCGGTCGGCGTGATTGTAGGTATTGTGCTGTTCTCGAGTCTTCTGCTGCGCCGCCGCGATCGCGGCGGAGGTGAGGATGTGTGCGTGCGGTAATGATCGCGCTGCACAGGTTTGCCGCTTGAATAGGCAACGATTTCTCAAAAAACGAAATTACCAAAGCGAGTATATCGCGCGCGTTACTGGATTTCGGGTAATGAAACTCTCACGAAACCTGCCGGATTGTTTCGCCTAATCCGTAAAAGTTGCGTTTGCTTTTGACGGTGACTTCGAATCCGCTCAAAATGCTGGTTGCGCAGTTTGGGCTAGTCGCCGTATTAGGGGGTCGACATAGGAGAGCGTAATGACCAAGAAGGCTCCGAACCCCATCGACAAGCATGTGGGGAGCCGCGTCCGGATGCGGCGCATGATGCTCAGCATGAGCCAGGAGAAACTGGGCGACGCGCTCGGCCTCACTTTTCAACAGGTGCAAAAATACGAAAAAGGCACGAACCGGATCGGTGCGAGCCGGCTGCAGCAGATCGCTCACATTCTCCAGGTCCCGGTGTCCTTCTTTTTCGAGGGCGCGCCCGATATCGAGGGCCTGACGTCCGCCAACGGCATGACCGAAGCGCCTTCGCCGACCTATGTCTCTGACTTTCTCGCCACTTCGGACGGCCTGGCGCTCACGAAAGCCTTCATGCGCATCAACGACGCCAAGCTGCGGCGCCGTATCGTCGATCTGGTCGAGCATATCGCCGGAAAGCCAGCCGACGCCGCCGAGACTCCCGCCGCCTGATCGACTTCGCCGCTTACGTTCGCTTTGCTCCGATCCGATTGTGCTGCGCGACTCGCCGCGGGTCCGCCAGCGGACCCGACGCCGGGCGAAACGCTTTCGATGGGACGGAGCCGGGTCTCGTCGGCGCGTTCCAACCGGCGCGCGGCCGCCCGGCCTCGCCGCCGACGCCCGCCCTGCACTTGACCCCGCGACGCGACACTGCAAGAAACGCCGGTCAAACGGACGATCACGGGGCGTTCTCGGTCCCTCGGGGGAGTAACAACGTGTCGCGCACGAGCTTTCTCTTCACCAGCGAATCGGTATCGGAAGGCCATCCGGACAAGGTGTGCGATCAGATCTCGGATGCGATCCTCGATGCCTTCCTCGAGAACGACATCAAGCTCGGCATCGCCGACGACAGCAAGGCCAACACCCGGCTCGGCTGCGAGACGCTCACCACCACCAACAAGATCGTGATCGCCGGCGAGGGCCGCGGGCAGGCTCCGCTGTTCACCAGATACGGCCAGACGGCCGTGATCAACCGCGAACTGATCGCCAAGATCGCCCGCGACGTGGTGCGGGACATCGGCTACGACCAGGACGGCTTCTCGTATCATGGCGCCGAAGTGGAGGTGCTGCTGCACGGCCAGTCGCCCGACATCGCCATGGGCGTCGACGCCAAGAAGGCGAAGGACGGCGAGCAGGAAGGGGCCGGCGACCAGGGCATGATGTTCGGGTTCGCCTGCACCGAGAGCGAGGTGTACGAGTTGGGCTCGTACATGCCGGCGCCGATCTATTTCGCGCACAAGATCCTCAAGGTGCTGTCGGATAAGCGCCGTTCGGGCCAGCTCGCCGACTTGCAGCCCGACGCCAAGAGCCAGGTCACCGTCCAGTATGTCGACGGCAAGGCGGTCGGCTGCACCAAGGTGGTGGTCTCCACCCAGCATCGGGCCGAGACCCGCAACGGCCAAACCTACACGCCCGGCATGATCAAGGAGATGATTGCCGACGCGGTCGCCTCCGCCCTGCCGGAAGGCTGGATGCCGAAGAATGCGGCAGACTTCCTGGTCAACCCGACGGGCAATTTCGTGGTCGGCGGCCCCGACGGCGACTGCGGCCTCACCGGCCGCAAGATCATCGTCGACACCTATGGCGGCTACGCCCCGCACGGCGGCGGCGCCTTCTCGGGCAAGGACCCGACCAAGGTCGACCGCTCGGCCGCCTATGCCGCGCGCTACCTCGCCAAGAACGTGGTCGCGGCCGGGCTGGCGTCGAAGTGCACCATTCAGATCGCCTACGCGATCGGCGTCGCTGACCCGATGTCGCTCCTGGTCGACACCCACGGCACCGGCCAGGTCGAGGAGGCTAGGCTCGAGAAGGTGCTGGCCGATATCTTCCCGCTGCGGCCGACCAACATCCGCCGCAGCCTGAAGCTGAGCCGGCCGATCTATCGCCGCACCGCCGCCTACGGGCATTTCGGACGGCCGCCGGAACCCGACGGCGGTTTCTCGTGGGAAAAGACCGACCTTGCGGACTCGATCCGCTCCGCGCTGTCCTGACACCGGGCCGCCGCCCTCGCCGCTCTCCGCAGCGGCGACTTTCTGCATCCAGAAGGCGGGGCTTGCGTTGAGCGACGCCGCCGATCATCCCCGCGCGCTGCATGGCCGCCGCAAGGGGCGTCCCTTGCGGCGGCAACGCGCCGGCCTCGTCGAGACGCTGCTGCCGCGGCTCGCCCTTCCGTTGCACCGGCCAGCCCCGAACCCGCTGACCGCCTTGTTCACGCCGCCGGTGGGGGCGGTGCGCCTGGAGATCGGCTTCGGCGGGGGCGAGCACTTGACCGGCGCCGCCGAGCGGCTGCCGGACACCGGCTTCATCGGCTGCGAGCCGTTTCTCAACGGCATGGCGCGCGCGCTGAGCCTGATCGAGACGAAGCGGCTCGCCAATATTCGCCTGCATTGCGGCGACGCCGCCGAGGTGATCGCCTGGCTTCCCGCCGCTTCGCTCGCACGCATCGATCTCCTTTATCCCGACCCATGGCCGAAACGCCGCCACTGGAAGCGGCGCTTCATCCAGGACGAAAGCGTCGCCGCCCTCGCCCGCGTGCTGGCGGCGGGCGGCGAGCTTCGCTTTGCGACCGACTGGCCGGATTACGCGGCCTGGACGCTTGAGCGCCTGCTGCGCTCGCCGCATTTCGTCTGGACCGCCGAGCGCGCCGACGACTGGCGTCTGCCATGGCCCGGCTACACGCGCACCCGCTATGAGGAGAAGGCGATCAGCGCCGGGCGGCCGCCCTGCTATCTCGCCTTCCGGCGCACCGCCTAGTGTTGTGACTTCTAACGCTTGTCTCCTCAAGGGAGTGCGTTTGCGCTCCCTCCCCCTGAAAGGGGGAGGGTCGGGGTGGGGGTCGCGTGAAGGTTGACCCCCTCCCGGCGAGCTTCGCTCGCCGACCTCCCCTTCCAGGGGGAGGTCGGATCAGCAGAGCGTCGGGTCCACGCCGATCCAGTGCACAGAGGCAATGTGAACCTTTTGAAAGCGCCACAACACTAGCGTTCCCGCGTCGAGGACGCCGCCGCCGCGGCGCGCTGCGCCCAGGCAAGCGCCGTCTCCAGCCGATCATTGCCCCAGAAAAGCTCGCCATCCGCGGTGACGAAGGATGGCGCGCCGAACAGGCCGAGGCGCTGCGCCTCCTCGCTCTGCTCCCGCAGCCTCGTCTTGGTGTCGGGGCTTTGCGCGGCGGCCCATACCGCGGCCGGATCGACGCCCAAGCGGGCGAGCAGATCGGCAAGCAGGGCGGGATCATCGATCCGCCGGCCCTCGCCGAACTCGGCGCGATAGACCGCGCGGCAGAACTCCTCCCCCCAGTCATCCGCAAGGCCGACCAGCGCGACCCGCGCCGCCTGCAGGCTCATCTGCGGAAAGGGGTCCGGCCGGCGGAACGGCAAATCGAGCCCGGCGCAGATGCGTTCGAGATCGCGCCACATGTAACGGCCCTTGGCCGGGAAAAGATTGAAGGGCGAGGTGTCCCACCCCTGCGCCTTGAATACCGGCCCGAGCAGGAACGGCCGGAACCGCACCTCGACCGAGGCGGCGCGCGCGAGCGGGATGATCCGCATCGCCGCCGGATAGGAATAGGTGGAAGCGAATTCAAACCAGAAATCGAGCCGTCCACGCACGTCGGCGATCCTCGCGCAAGCGCGGCCGGGCTGCCCTTTTGGCCTTGCGCCGCAGCCGTTTATCACTATATTGCGGCCTGTCCATGTAGGATATCTCATAACGGTCGGATGCGCCGAACGGTTGGTGAGAGTGGGCCCCGCCCGGGACCCGCTCTTTTTTGTTACTTGCGCGCCGCGACGGATCGGAGGCATGACGGAAACGATCGAGACAAACGCGTTGGACGAGCCGCGGCTGATCACCGACAGCGGTGTGGCGGCGCGCGTCGCCCATATCGTCGAGCCGGTGCTGGCCGATATCGGCTATCGGCTCGTGCGCGTGCGCGTTTCCGGTCTCAGCGGCTGCACGGTGCAGATCATGGCGGAGCGGCCGGACGGCACGATGCCGATCGAGGATTGCGAGGCCGCCTCGCGCGCGCTATCGCCGGTGCTCGACGTCGCCGATCCGCTCGATCGCAGCTATCGGCTGGAAATCTCCTCGCCCGGGATCGACCGGCCGCTCGTGCGGCGGTCCGATTTCGAACGGCACATCGGCCAGGAGATCAAGCTGGAGATGGCCGTCGCGGTCGACGGGCGGCGGCGGTTTCGCGGGCGCCTGACCGGAGTGGACGGCGATTCCGCCCGCCTCCATATAGAGAGCGCCGCGGGCGAGCAGCAGGAGGCGTTGCTGCCGATCGAACAGATGCTCGAGGCCAAGCTCGTTCTCACCGACGACCTGATCGCCCAAGCGCTGCGGCGTGGCAAGGCCGAGGAACGCGAAGCGCGCCAGTTGCGGGCCGCGCGCCGCAAGGATCGGACGTCGGCCCGCAAGCCTGTTCATGCTGGGCAGACGCCGATGCACAAGCCGGCTCTTTCCGGCCACGATGGAGATTGATTCATGGCCGTCGTCAGCGCCAACAAGCTCGAGCTCTTGCAGATCGCCGACGCGGTCGCGCGGGAAAAGTCGATCGACCGCAGCATCGTCATTCATGCGATGGAGGACGCGATCGCCAAGGCGGCGCGTTCGCGCTACGGCAGCGAGACGGACGTGCACGCCGAGATCGATCCGAAGAAGGGCGAGCTGCGGCTCTCCCGCCACATGCTGGTGGTCGAGCAGGTCGAGAACCCGGCCAACCAGATCAGCCTGGAGGCGGCGCGCCACTTCAATCCGGCGGCGCAGATCGGCGACACCATCGCCGACACCCTGCCCCCGCTCGAATATGGGCGCATCGCCGCCCAATCGGCGAAGCAGGTGATCGTGCAGAAGGTGCGCGAGGCCGAGCGCGACCGCCAATACCAGGAATTCAAGGATCGCATCGGCGACATCGTCAACGGCATCGTCAAGCGGGTCGAGTACGGCAATGTGGTCGTCGATCTCGGCCGCGGCGAGGCGATCGTGCGGCGCGACGAACTGCTGCCGCGCGAAGTGTTCCGCAACGGCGATCGCATCCGCGCCTATATCTACGACGTGCGCCGGGAGCCGCGCGGCCCGCAGATCTTCCTCTCCCGCACCCACCCGCAATTCATGGCGAAGCTGTTCACCCAGGAGGTGCCGGAAATATACGACGGCATTGTCGAGGTGAAGGCGGTGGCGCGCGATCCCGGCTCGCGCGCCAAGATCGCGGTGATATCGCGCGATTCCTCGGTCGATCCGGTCGGCGCCTGCGTCGGCATGCGCGGCTCGCGCGTGCAGGCCGTGGTGAACGAGCTGCAGGGCGAGAAGATCGACATCATTCCGTGGTCGCCCGACATCGCCACCTTCGTGGTGAATGCGCTCGCCCCCGCGGAGGTCGCCAAGGTCGTGCTCGACGAAGAACGCGAGCGCATCGCCGTGGTCGTGCCCGACCAGCAGCTCTCGCTCGCGATCGGCCGGCGCGGCCAGAACGTGCGGCTTGCCTCCCAGCTCACGGGGTGGGACATCGACATCCTCACCGAGCAGGAGGAATCCGAGCGCCGCCAGGCCGATTTCGAGAAGCGCAGCAAGATGTTCATGGACACGCTCAATGTCGACGAGGTGGTCGGCCAGCTGCTCGCCTCGGAAGGCTTTGGCTCGGTCGAGGAACTCTCGATAGTCGACCAGAAGGAGATCGCAGTGATCGAAGGCTTCGACGAGGACACGGCGGCGGAGTTGCAGACGCGCGCGCGCGAATACCTTGCGCGAATCGATGCGGAATACGACGAGCAGCGCAAGCAGCTCGGCGTCGCCGACGAACTGAACGACATTCCCGGCGTCACGCCGCGCATCCTGGTCGCGTTCGGCGAAAACGCGATCAAGACGGTGGAGGACCTCGCCGGCTGCGCGACCGATGACCTCAGCGGTTGGAGCGAGCGCAAGGACGGCGAGACCACGCACACGGCCGGCATTCTCGACGAGTTCGAGCTGACGCGGGAGGAGTGCGAGGAGATGATCATGCGCGCGCGCGTGAAGGCCGGCTGGATCGACGAGGCGGACCTCGCCCCGCCGCCGCAGGCCGAAGGCGGCGAGAGCGGCGAGGACGCCGCGGCGCCGGAGGCGTGACGGAAAGATGGTCGCTGCGATGCTTGCGCGGATGGATCAGGACCTGCTCGATGGCGGACCGCGGCGCTCCGCGGCGCGCGAGCGGCTCTGCGTCGTCACGCGCGCCGTGCGGCCTTTGTCCGAGCTGATCCGCTTTGTCGCCGCGCCGGACGGCCGCGTGGTGGCCGACCTCAAGCGTACGCTGCCCGGGCGCGGCGCCTGGGTGACCGCGCAGCGCGGCGTGCTGGCGCAGGCGGTGCGCCGCGGCGCTCTCCAGCGCGCTCTCCGCGGCGGGACGGCCGACGCCAACCTGCCCGCCGTCACGGAACGGCTGCTGGAGCGCTCCGTGCTCGACGCACTCGCAATCGCCCACAAGGCCGGCCGAGTCGCGGCGGGCCATGCAAAGGTCGCGAACGCCCTGGAGTCCGGCGCGGTGATCGCGCTGATCCATGCGCGTGAGGCGGGCGCCGACGGCGTCCGCAAGATCGCCGCGGCGGCGAAACACCAGGCGGGGGCGGCCCCCGTTACCATCATCGGAACATTTGCCTCGCCGGAATTGGATTTGGCACTCGCACGCCCAAATGTGATACATGCTGCGCTCTTGTCCGGGCACGCAAGCGAGGCGGTCCTGGCGCGCTGGCGCGTCCTTGACCGGTTCCGCAATGACAGCGTCGGCGAAAGGGGCGGCGAGGCGGCGAGGACCACAGACCCCGCACTAGGAACGTAATGACAGATACGAAGAACACAGGCGAAAAGACCCTGACGGTCGCGCAACCCAAGACCTTGACGCTCAAGCGAACGGGCGTCGAGCAGGGTGTGGTGCGCCAGAGCTTCAGTCACGGCCGCACCAAGGCGGTGGTGGTCGAGAAGGTGAAACGTCGCGCCGTCGGCCCGGGCGAGGCAAAGGCGATGGAGCCGAGCCCGCCGGCGCCGCAGGCGGCCGCACCGGCTGCCCCGCGCCCGCGTGGGCGCGTCACCGCGGGCCCTGCCCCGGCCGCGCCGCAGACGTCGAGTTCGCGGCCCTCCGGCGTCGTGCTGCGCACGCTGACCGAGGAGGAGCGCAGCGCCCGGGCGCACGCGCTCGCCGACGCCAAGGTGCGCGAGGCGGAAGAGCGCAAGATCGCCGAGGAAGAGGCGCGCCGCCGCAACGAGCGCGAATCCTCCGAGCGGGTCGAGCGCGAGGCCGCCGAAGCGCGCAAGCGCGACGAGGAAGAGCGCCGCCGCCACGACGAGGAAACCAAGCGCAAGGCCGAGCAGGAGGCCAAGAAGCGCTTCGGCGACGACGAAGCCGCAAAGGCGAAAGCCGCAACCGTAACCGCGGCCGCCACGGCCGCGCCCGCAATCAACACGCGCACCGCGGTGCTGGAGCCGGACGAGGAAGAAGCGCCGCGTCTTGTGCGTCGCGGCCCTGGCCCGCCCCGTCCGGCGCCGCCTCCGAAGCCGACCCGCAACACCACCCAAAAAAGCCGCGGCCGCCTCACCGTGGTGACCGCGCTCGACGCGGGCGAGGTGCGCGAGCGCTCGGTGGCTTCGTTTCGCCGGCGCGTTCAGCGCCTCAAGGGACATGCCGCGAACGAGCCGAAGGAGAAGCTCGTGCGCGAGGTCACCATCCCCGAGGCGATCACGATCCAGGAGCTCGCCAACCGCATGGCCGAGCGCGCGGTCGACGTCATCAAGCTCCTGATGAAGCAGGGCCAGATGGCGAAGATCACCGATACGGTCGACGCCGACACGGCCCAGCTCGTCGCTGAAGAACTGGGGCACACCGTGCGCCGCGTTGCGGAGTCGGACGTCGAGGAAGGGCTGTTCGACAAGGCGGACGATCCGGAGGAGCTGCGCCCGCGTCCGCCGGTCGTCACCATCATGGGCCATGTCGACCACGGCAAGACGTCCCTGCTCGACGCCATCCGCGCGACCAATGTCGCGGGCGGCGAGGCGGGCGGCATCACCCAGCATATCGGCGCCTATCAGGTCGCCACGCCGTCCGGCAGCAAGATCACCTTCATCGACACGCCCGGCCACGCCGCGTTCACCGCGATGCGGGCGCGCGGCGCCAAAGTGACCGACGTGGTCGTGCTGGTGGTGGCCGCCGACGACGGCGTCATGCCGCAGACGGTGGAGGCCGTTCAGCACGCCAAGGCGGCCAAGGTGCCGCTCATCGTCGCGATCAACAAGATCGACAAGCCGGACGCCAAGCCGGAACGGGTGCGCACCGAGCTGCTCCAGCACGAGGTGCAGGTCGAATCGCTCGGCGGCGACGTGCTCGACGTCGAGGTCTCCGCCAAGCAGAAGACCAATCTCGACACGGTTGCTGGAAACGATCAGCCTGCAGGCCGAAATCCTCGACCTGCGGGCCAATCCGGACCGGCCGGCCGAAGGCACCGTGATCGAGGCGAAGCTCGACCGCGGGCGTGGCCCGGTCGCGACCGTGCTCGTCCAGCGCGGCACGCTGAGGGTCGGCGATATCGTCGTCGCGGGAGCGGAATGGGGCCGCGTGCGCGCGCTCGTCTCCGACATCGGCGCTCCGGTCGAACAGGCCGGCCCCTCGACGCCGGTCGAAGTGCTCGGCTTCAACGGCACGCCCGAGGCGGGCGACCGGCTCGCCGTGGTCGACAATGAGGGCCGGGCGCGCGAAGTGACGGCCTATCGGGCGCGGCAGAAGCGCGACAGGCAGGCGGCGCGGGCGACCGGCGCGCGCGGCTCGCTCGAGCAGATGATGACGCAGCTCAAGGCGTCCGGGCGCAAGGACTTCCAGCTCGTCGTCAAGGGCGACGTGCAGGGCTCGGTCGAAGCGATCGTCGGCGCGCTCGACAAGCTCGGGACCGAGGAAGTGGCCGCGCGGGTGATCCTGTCGGGCGTCGGCGGCATCACCGAATCGGACGTGACGCTTGCCGAAGCCTCGGGCGCCGCGATCATCGGCTTCAATGTGCGCGCCCACAAGGAGGCGCGCGAAGCGGCCGAGCGGCTCGGCGTCGAGATCCGCTACTACAACGTGATCTACGATCTCGTCGACGACGTGAAGAAGGCGATGTCCGGCCTGCTCGCGCCGACCATGCGCGAGACGACGCTCGGCAACGCGCAGATTCTGCAGATCTTCATGGTCTCCAAGGTCGGCAAGGTGGCCGGCTGCCGGGTCATGGACGGCGTGGTGCAGCGGGGCGCCAATGTCCGGCTCATCCGCGACAATGTGGTCATCCACGAGGGCAGGCTTTCGCAGCTCAAGCACCTCAAGGACGACGTGCGCGAGGTCACCGCCGGGCACGAATGCGGCATGTCGTTCGAGAGCTACCAGGACATGCGCGAGGGCGACGTGATCGAATGCTACCGCGTCGAGACGGTGCAGCGGAGCTTGTGAGTTAATGGACGATCGACCTCTCCCCGGCGGGGAGAGGTCGACCGAGCTCAGCGAGGTCGGGTGAGGGGCACAGGAGAAAGAAGGGTGCGCCCGCATTTGGCTCGCATCTGGTTCCGCCCGACGCTCGCCGATCCTCCGGACACGCCCGAGGACAGGTTCTCTCCCCACCAGGGAGACAGATGATCGTAACGAATAGACGATGGCTCTGTAGAACGCCACCGATGAATCGCAAGCGCGAAAACCCTGAAACGCACGACCAGAAAACCGTCGATCGCTAATGCAGTCTCACCAAAGACAGTCAAATCAGCCGCCCCCTCGCAGCGCGCCTTGCGCGCCGGCGAACTGGTGCGCCATGCGCTCGCCGAGATTCTCGCGCGCGGCGACGTGCACGACCCGGTGATCGAGACGCATCTGATCACGGTCGCCGAGGCGCGGATGAGCCCCGACCTGCGGCTCGCCACCATCTATGTGATGCCGCTCGGCGGCCAGGACGAGAAAGCGGTCCTCGCCGCGCTCGACCGCAACAGGCGCTTCCTGCGGGGCGAGATCGCGCGGCGCGTGAACCTCAAATTCGCGCCCGACATCCGCTTTCGCATCGATGAGCGATTCGACGAGGCGCAGCGCATCGAAGACCTCTTGCGTTCGCCGGAGGTGGCGCGCGACCTCGACAGCAAAGCAGAAGAGTGAGCAGCCCGTTGCCCGACAAGTTCATCTCCCCTCCCCCGCGAACGGGGGAGGTCGGCGAGCCGCAAGCGGGTGAGATCGGCGAGCATAGCGAGCCGGGCATCGGCCCCCTCCCCGACCCGCCCCCGCAGGCGGGGGAGGGCGCAGAGCACAACGGCCCCACCGGCCGCGCAATCGAAGGTCCGCCTCCGAAGAAGCGCCCAAAGCGCGACGTGCATGGCTGGCTGGTGCTCGACAAGCCGGTCGGCATGACCTCGACCCACGCGGTCTCGGTGGTCAAACGCCTGTTTTCGGCCAAGCGCGCCGGACACGCCGGCACGCTCGATCCGCTCGCCTCGGGCTGCCTGCCGATCGCGCTCGGCGAAGCGACCAAGACCGTCATGTATGTGATGGACGGGCGCAAGCACTACCATTTCACCGTGCGCTGGGGCGAGGAGCGCGACACCGACGATGCCGAAGGACGCGCCGTCGCAACGAGCGAAACGCGGCCCTCGGCCGAGGCCATCCGCGCGCTTCTCCCCGGTTTCACCGGCACGATCGAGCAGGTTCCGCCGCGCTATTCCGCCATCAAGATCGAGGGCGAGCGGGCCTATGACATCGCGCGCGAAGGCGAGACGGTCGAACTGAAGGCGCGGCCGATCGACATCCATCGGCTGGAGCTCGCCGGCACGCCCGACCCCGACCACGCGGACTTCGCCGCCGAATGCGGCAAGGGCGCCTATGTGCGCGCGCTCGCCCGCGACCTCGGCCGCCTCCTCGGCTGCTTCGGCCACGTCTGTGCCCTGCGCCGCACGGCCGTCGGGCCGTTCAGCGAGGCGGACATGATTCCGCTGGCCCAACTTGAGGCTTTGTGCGATAGAGCCGCAGTCGGTGAGGCTAGCCTCGCCGACGCGCTCTTGCCCGTCTCGACCGCGCTGGACGACATCCCGGCGCTGGCCGTCAGTCGGGCCGATGCGGCAAGGCTCCAGCGGGGCCATGCCGTTCTGATGCGCGGACGGGACGCTCCCGTCGTCCACGGCACCATCTACGTAACGGTTGCGGGCCAACTCATCGCCCTTGCCGAAATGGAGCGTGGCGAAATCGTCCCCAAGCGTGTGTTCAATCTCGCTGGCCTGCATGGAAGAGCCGGCCGACAATAAGGTGCTTGCCGATGTCGATCACGACGAGCCGCAAGGCAGAACTCATCACATCCTACGGTGCGAAAGCCGACGACACTGGATCGCCGGAGGTGCAGGTCGCGATCCTCTCCGAGCGGATCTCCAACCTGACCGAGCACTTCAAGACCCACGTCAAAGACAACCATTCGCGACGCGGCCTTCTAAAGCTCGTCTCACAACGCCGTCAGCTGCTCGATTATCTGAAACGCGCCAATGAGGCGCGTTACCGCAAACTGATCGAGCGGCTCGGCATTCGCCGCTAATCGATTGGCGGCCAGGAGGTCTGGGCTGCAATGAAGCCCGACGAACCGAGGCTTAAGAACGCCATGGCAGGATCGCCGGACGCTGCGTGACGCTGCGGCCGCCCGCGGCGCAGCAGCACCCCGCCGTCTTGCTCATGGCTTCGGAAGCGCAACCGAAAACCCATGAAAGAATCTACTATGTTCGATATTCATCGTGTGGAAATCGACTGGGCCGGGCGCAAGCTCGTCCTGGAGACCGGCCGCATGGCCAGGCAGGCCGACGGCGCCGTCCTCGCCACCTATGGCGAGACCACCGTCCTCGCGACCGTCGTCGCCGAGAAGAATCCGCGGCCCGGCATCGATTTCCTGCCGCTCACCTGCAACTATCAGGAAAAGACCTATGCGGCCGGGCGCATCCCCGGCGGCTTTTTCAAGCGCGAAGGCCGCCCGAGCGAGCGCGAGACGCTCACCTCGCGGATGATCGACCGCCCCGTCCGCCCATTGTTCGCCGACGGCTGGCGCTGCGACACCCAGGTGATCGCCACCGTGCTGTCGCACGATCTGGAGAATGATCCCGACATCGTCGCCATGGTCGCCGCGTCGGCCGCGCTGACCCTGTCGGGCGCGCCGTTCATGGGACCGATCGGCGCGGCGCGGGTCGGCTTCATCAACAACGAATATGTCCTCAATCCGCAGATCGACGAGATGCTGGAAAGCCATCTCGATCTCGTCGTCGCGGGCACCCAGGACGCGGTGCTGATGGTCGAATCGGAGGCGCGCGAGCTGCCCGAAGAGGTCATGCTCGGCGCCGTGATGTTCGGCCATCGCCACCTCCAGCCGGTCATCGAGGCGATCATCCGCCTTGCGGAGAAGGCGGCGAAGGAGCCGCGCGATCTCGTGGTCCCGGACAATGCCGCGATCGAGAAGGAGATGCTGGGCCTCATCGAGGCGGACCTGCGCGAAGCCTATGCGATCGCGCAGAAGCAGGAGCGCCACAAGGCGGTCGACGCCGCCAAGGCGAAGGTGAAGGCCCACTTCTTCACGTCCGGCATCGAGCCGGTCTACCAGGAACACCACGTGCTCGGCGTGTTCAAGGACCTGGAAGCCAAGATCGTGCGCTGGAACATCCTCGACACCGGCCGGCGCATCGACACGCGCGATCTCCAGACCGTGCGCCCGATCACGGCCGAGGTCGGCGTGCTGCCGCGCGCGCACGGCTCGGCCCTGTTCACCCGCGGGGAGACGCAGGCCCTGGTGGTGGCCACCCTCGGCACCGGGGAGGACGAGCAGTTCATCGATGCGCTCGAAGGCACCTACAAAGAGACCTTCATGCTGCATTACAATTTCCCGCCGTTCTCGGTCGGCGAGACCGGGCGGCTCGGGTCGCCGGGCCGGCGCGAGATCGGCCACGGCAAGCTCGCCTGGCGGGCGATCCATCCGGTGCTGCCGCTGCATCATGAGTTCCCCTACACGATCCGTGCGGTGTCCGAGATCACCGAATCGAACGGCTCGTCCTCGATGGCGACCGTGTGCGGCACCTCGCTCGCCTTGATGGACGCCGGCGTGCCGCTGCGCTCGCCGACCGCCGGCATCGCAATGGGCCTCATCCTCGAAGGCGAGCGTTTCGCCGTGCTCTCCGACATTCTCGGCGACGAGGATCATCTCGGCGACATGGATTTCAAGGTGGCGGGCACCGAGAACGGCGTCACCTCGCTGCAGATGGACATCAAGATCGCCGGCATCACCGAGCAGATCATGCGGGTCGCGCTCAACCAGGCCAAGGACGGCCGCCTGCATATTCTCGGCGAGATGTCGAAGGCGCTCAGCCAGCACCGCGCCCAGCTCGGCGAGCACGCGCCTCGCATCGAGGTGTTCTCGATTCCCGTGGACAAGATCCGCGAGGTGATCGGCTCCGGCGGCAAGGTGATCCGCGAGATCGTGGAGAAGACCGGCGCCAAGATCGACATTTCCGACGACGGCACCGTGAAGGTCGCGTCCGCCAAGGCGGAGTCGATCCGCGCCGCCATCAACTGGATCAAGTCGATCGCCTCCGAGCCCGAGGTCGGCCAGGTCTATGAGGGCACGGTGGTGAAGGTGATGGACTTCGGCGCCTTCGTGAACTTCTTCGGCTCGCGCGACGGACTGGTGCATATCAGCCAGCTCGCGCAGCGCCGGGTGCAGAAGGTCACCGACGTCGTCAAGGAAGGCGACAAGGTCAAGGTCAAGCTGCTCGGCTTCGACGAGCGCGGCAAAGTGCGGCTCTCGATGAAGGTGGTCGACCAGGAGACGGGCGAGGACATCGAGGCCAAGCAGAAGGCGGAGGGCGGCGAGCAGCCGCGGGAGGCGGCGCAAGCCGGGGACTAGTCGGCCGCGTTTTTCACGACCTCTCCCCGCGCGCGGGGAGAGGCGAAGAGCCGAGGAGCACGCCCATGCTGATGACCGGGGCCGACTATCGGGAGTCGCTGCGGGCCTATCGGCCGCGGGTCTACATCAACGGGGCGACGGTCAAGAGCGTGGCGGACGAGCCGCTGCTCGCCCCCGGCGTGAACGCCGTCGGCATCGCCTATGACCTCGCGCATGCGGAAGAACATCTGCCGCTGATGACCGCCCGCCAGGGCACGTCTGGCAAGATCGTCAATCGCATGGTGCATATCGACGAGACCGCGGCGGATCTCCTTGCCAAGCTCGAAGCGGTGCGGCTCGTCTGCCGGACCTCGGGCTGCGCGCAGCGCTATCTCACCCACGACGCCCTGAACGGCCTGTACCAGGCGACCAGGCGCACCGACGAGGCGCACGGCACCGACTATGCGCAGCGCTTTGTCAACTACCTGCACCGGGTGCAGGACGAGGACCTGACGCTCGGCATCGCCATGACCGACGCCAAGGGCGACCGCTCCAAGCGGCCGGGCGAGCAGGCCGATCCGGACGTCTATGTGCACATCAAGGAGCGGCGTTCCGACGGCATCGTCATTCGCGGCGTGAAGGCGATCGTCACCGGCGCGCCCTATATGCACGAATTCCTGGTCATGCCCTGCCGCACCCATACGCGGGCGGACGCGGCCTTCGCCGTGTGCTGCGCGGTGCCGGTCGATGCGCCGGGCGTCACCATCGTGGCGCGGCCGGCGGGACGGCCGAGCGAAGCGGCCGCGACGTTTTCGGCGCGCTACGGCCAGTCGACCGGCGTCGTCATCTTCGACGACGTGCTCGTGCCGCATGACAGCGTGTTCCTGGCCGGGGAATACGACGAGGGCGGGTTTCTCACGACCGCCTATGCGACGCATCACCGCCATTCCTGCATCGGCGCGCGCGGCGGATTCGGCGACCTCCTGATCGGCGCGGGCGCGCTGATGACCGATGCGAACGGGCTCGATCCGGAACGGCACGGGCATATCCGCGACGCCCTGGTCGAACTCATCACCATCACCGAGAGCTTCTACGCCTGCGGCGTCGCATCCTCGGTCTACTGCACGCACGATCCCGCCGGCAATGTCATGCCGGACGCGGTGTTCGCCAATATCGGCAAGCTCCTGCTCGCGACCAAGATCTACGACATGCACAGGCTCGCCCATTACCTCTCCGGCGGGCTCATTGTCGCGCTGCCGGGGCCCGACGAGGACCACAATCCGGAAACGCGCGCCTCGCTCGCAGCCGTTCTCGGCGGCCGGGCCGATATCCCGGCCGAACAGCGGCTCGCGGTGTCGCGCCTGATCGAGGACCTCACCGTGTCGCACCAGGCGGGATGGTACTCGGTCATCTCGCTGCATGGCGGCGGCTCGCCCGAGGCCATGAAGCGCGAGATCTGGCGCAACTATCCCGTGATGGAAAAGTCCGAGCTGGTCGCGACCTTGCTCGATCGCGGCATCTATCCCGACGGACGGCGCGTGTCGAAGCAGCCCGGCCGCTGCTGCCCGACCGGCTGCCAGGTCCCCGGATCGGAGAGCTCCGCCGGAGACGATCCGGACGAGGTGGCGAGCGCAGCCGAGTGAGGCTCACGCGGGCGGCTGCATGTGCACGCTGCGGGCATAGCGGAGCGGGGCTCGTTCATCCTCCCCCGTGAACGGGGGAGGATAAAGACCGCGCGTATGTTGTTTCACCTCACCACCACTGCGGCACGGGAGCGCCGTGCAGCACTTCGGCGATGCGGGCGCGCGTCGCGGGCGTCGTCTCGGCGGGAAGCGCGTCGATCGCAAAGAACCCGGTCGCGACGATCTCGTTGTTCGGCTTATGCGGCGCGTCTTGGCGGAAATCGCGCACGACATAGAGCGCGACATGGTCGCGGCGGGACGTCCGCGCATTGAAATAGGCGCCGTGCAACGCCGGCGTTCCCGTGATCTCGATATTCCCCTCTTCCATGAGTTCGCGCGCGAGCGACTGCAGCATCGTTTCCCCGGCCTCGACCCCGCCGCCCGGCAGATGCCAGCCGTCCACATAGCTGTGCTTGACGAGAAAGACGCGGCCCTGATCGTCGAGGACGAGCGCCCGCACGCCGAGCGTCATGCCGCGGCGGAAGCGCCAATAGGCGTGCAGCGCGCGCCGGATCGCCGGCTCGCAGGCGCGCCGCAGATAGGCAAGGCTTTCGCGCAGCGGGTTCGCCGCAGTTTCTTTGGTGTGCGTCATGGTCCAATTGCCGCCGCCGCAAGCCGGCGAATGATCGAGCGCTGCGATCCCCTGACCCACGCGGCCCTCGCTCCCGCACGGGCGCGGATGGTTATATAGACCATGCCAGAGTCACCCAGGGTTCACCATGAAACGTTTTGCTGATCTCACCGAGCAGGAAATCCTCGCTCTCGCCATCACCAGCGAGGACGAGGACAGCCGCATCTATCGCGGCTTCGCCGAGGGGCTGCGCGGCCAGTATCCGCAGTCCGCCGAGGTGTTCGACCGCATGGCGGAGGAGGAGATCAAGCACCATGGCTGGCTCTCCGGCCTCTATCGCAAGAAGTTCGGCGACTATGTCCCGCTGATCCGCCGGCACGACGTGAAGGGTTTTGTGCGGCATCGGCCGCTCTGGCTGATGCGGCCGCTCGGGCTCGATCAGGTGCGCAAATACGCCGAGAGCATCGAATACGAGAATGCCCGCTTCTACCGCAAGGCCGCCGAGCAGGCGCGCGACGCGGCGACGCGCGAGCTGCTGGGCCGGCTGGCCGAGGCCGAGGAGGGACACGAGCGGCTCGCCGAATCGCTGGAAGGCCGCATCCTCACGCCCGCCGCGCGCGCCAAGGAGGACGAGACCGCGCGGCGGATGTTCGTGCTGCAATATGTGCAGCCAGGGCTCGCCGGCCTGATGGACGGCTCGGTGTCGACGCTCGCGCCGCTGTTCGCGGCGGCGTTCGCGACCCACGACACCTGGGCGACCTTTCTGGTCGGCCTTGCCGCTTCGGTCGGGGCGGGCATCTCCATGGGCTTCGCCGAAGCGCTGTCCGACGACGGCTCGCTCACCGGCCGCGGCTCGCCCTGGCTGCGCGGCGGGGTGTGCGGCCTCATGACGGCGGTGGGCGGGCTCGGGCACACGCTGCCCTATCTCATTCCGCATTTCTTCACCGCGACCGCCGTGGCGATTGCCGTCGTGGTGCTCGAACTCGCGGCGATCTCCTATATCCGCTACCGGTTCATGGACACGCCGTTCCTTTCGGCCACGTTCCAGGTCGCGCTCGGCGGCGTGCTCGTATTCCTCGCCGGCATCCTGATCGGCAGTTCCTGACCCGCTTCGATCGCGCAACGAATGTTCGTCCTCGCCCATCTGACCGATCCGCATATCGGGCCGCTGCCGCGGCCGCGGCTGCGCGACCTCGCCTCCAAACGGCTGATCGGTTATGTGAACTGGCGGCGCGGGCGCTCGCGCGTGCATCGGCTGGAGACCCTCGACGCGCTCACCGCCGATCTCGCCGCGCAGCCGCATGATCACACCGCGGTCACCGGCGACCTTGTCAATATCGCGCTGCCCGAGGAGTTCGCGGTGGCGCAGGCCTGGCTCGACCGGCTGGGTTCGCCGGCCGACGTCACCTTCGTGCCCGGCAATCACGACGCCTATGTGCGCGCCGCGCTCGCCTACTGGGACACGCATTGGAACGCCTTCATGCAGGGCGACGCCGAGGCGGAACGCGACCCGCAGGCGCTCGTCCCCCGCTTCCCCTTCGTGCGCCGGCGCGGATCGGTCGCGCTGGTCGGATTGTCGAGCGCCATCCCGACCCCGCCGCTGTCCGCCATCGGGCGGCTCGGGCAGGAGCAGATCGCGCGCATGGTCGCGCTGCTGCGCCGGCTCGCCGAGGAGGGCCTGTTCCGGATCGTGCTGATCCATCACCCGCCGAAAAGCGAATGGACGAGCCCGCACAAGCGGCTCATCGACGCCGCGCCGTTCCGCCGGGCGCTCGCGCAGGCGGGGGCGGAACTGGTGCTGCACGGGCACGATCACCGGCGCGCGGTCGTCTGGCTCGATGGTCCCGGCGGCCCGATTCCCGCGATCGGCCTTCCCTCCGCGTCGGCGGAAGCCAACGCGCATAACGATCCGGCCGCCTACAATCTCTACCGCATCGCGGGGCGTCCGGGGCAGTGGACCTGCGAGGTGGTGTCGCGCGGGTTCCGCCCCGGCGAGGCGGGCATCGGGGAATTCGGCCGCGCGACGCTCTCGGCGAACGGGCCGCGCTGACGATCACCGCACACGTTTGCGGGAGATGTCCCGCTCTCGTCCCACGTCCGGAGTGGGACATTTTGTGGTTGACGGAACTCGGCGTCGCGGCTTGGAATTGACCGTCGGGCGATCGAAGTCGCGCTCAAGAATTGCGGCCGCGCTCGACGAGGAACGCCGATGACCGCGCAGGACCTGCTGCAGGAAATCTCGGTCTTTTGCCGGCAGACCGGACTTGCCGAATCCACCTTCGGCCGGCGCGCCGTGAACGACGGCAAGCTCGCGGCGCGGCTGCGCAATGGCGGGCGGATCACCACCGACACGGTCGATCGCATCCGCGCTTTCATTGAGAGCAATCGCGGCGCGCGCGACGCTGCGGCGTCGGCCGCGTCGACAACGCACGCCGCCATGGTCCGGCGCCCCTCGCCTTCGCTGATCCCGCCGGAGCCGCACGCCGACGCCGACCCGCAGCGCAATTTCCGCTTCTTCGACAACAGGCAGAAGTATCTGCTGTTCGTGAACACCTGCAGCGAGAAGTGGGTCGTCGCCCACCGCGTCGCGCTGGAGCTTGCCAATATCCATCCGCGCCCGCCCGCGGTGCGCGTCTTCGACGCCGGCATCGGCGACGGCACCGTCCTCGTGCGCGTGCTGCGGGCGATGCACGACCGGTTTCCCCACATGCCGTTCTATGTGGTCGGCAAGGAGATCAGCCTCGAGGACATCCGCCTGACGCTGCAGAAGATGGCCGACCGGTTCTTCGAGCATCCGGCGAGCGTGCTCGTCCTGACCAATCTCGCTTACGCCGATGCGCCCTGGCTGGCGGTCAAGTCGGTGAGCGCCGCATCGAGCCTCGTGTGGCACGAATTGCCGCTCGCCGGCAATTCGGCGCACCGCTTCGAGGAGCAGATCACCGGGCTCGAAGGATTTCTGGCCGAGAACTGGAAGGCGCGCGTGAGCCCCGCCACCGGCAACCCGGTGTATGAACGGCCGGTCGTCCTCGTCATCTATCGCGAGGATCACAAATTCCTGCTCGACCCGATCATTCCGCGGCCCGGCGGCACGACGGCGGCCTACGACCTCGTCATCGCCTCGCAACCCTACCGGGCGCGTTCATCGCTCGACTTCAAGGTCAGGCGGGTGATCGCGCCGCTCGCCCGCGCGCTCGGCCCGGGCGGGCGATTGATCGCGGTCCACTCGCATGGCCACGACCCGGGCCTCGAAATCGTGCAGCGGATATGGCCCGACGACGACCCGTTCATCCACGACCGGCATCAGATCCTCAAGGCGGTGAAGCAGGAGCTCGGGCCGACGCGACGCGACCTGAACTTCAACGCCTATGCGGATCACCGCTCCCTGTTCCGCTACGAGATGCATACGCTGCCGTCCGAGGTCGGAAAATCGATCGGCACATCGACGCTGTTCGCCGCCTGGAACGCAGCGATCTATGTCGCACAGGTCGAGGACGACCGGCTCGCCGGCGCGGTGGCAGACGGCCGCTATCTCGACGCCACCTGCGACGTGCTGCGCAAGCATGGCGGGCTGTGGTTCTACGACGAATCCTATGTCGTTTCGCGGCGTCGCGATTAGCGCGCAAGATGAATGGAGCCTCGATGAGCGATCTCGACGCCGCCGCAGCCGCCCGCTCCGGGGTCGCTGACGGCGAGTCCGCGCAGCACGTTGCCGACTTCCTTAGCAGGGCGTCGTTCGAGACGACGCGGCTCGCCGCGGCCGATCTCGTCGCGCTGAAAGATATCGGCGACGCCTGCGTTTATGTCAGCGCAGTCCCCGGCCGGCCGGTGGAGGAACAGATCGCGGTCGCCACGGCCTTGCGGGAGAACGGCGTCGAACCGATTCCGCACATCGCGGTGCGCGACTTCGCGAGCGCGCAGGCGCTCGGCGCGCAGCTCGCGCGCATGGTCGAGCGGGCGGCCGTGCGCCGCGTCCTGGTCATCGCCGGCGATCGGGCGGAGCCCGCCGGCCCCTTCCATGCCTCGATCGAGCTGATCGAGAGCGGGCTGTTGCAGGACTGCGGAATCGAGGACATCGGGATCGCCGGCTATCCGGACGGACATTCGCGGATTTCGACGCTCGATCTCGACCGCGCCTTGGCGGCGAAGCTCGAGGCCGCGGGGCAGACGGGGCTGCGCGTCCACATCGTGACGCAGTTCGCCTTCGCGGCGGAACCCATCCTGCGCTGGCTCGCGCGCCTGCGCGATACCGGCATCGACCACCCGGTTAAGATCGGCTTCGCCGGTCCGACCACGCTCACCAGCCTGTTGCGCTTTGCGCGGATTTGCGGCGTCACGACATCCGCCCAGGCGCTCGTACGCAATGCCGGGCTGGTGAGGAATATGTTCGGGCTTGCGACGCCCGACCGCCTGGTGCGGCCGATCGCCGAAGCCTGCGCCGATCATCGGTTCGGAGAGGTGACGCCCCACCTCTATTCGTTCGGCGGACTGGCCGCGACGGTTCGCTGGGCGGCGGCCGTGACGGCCGGCCGCATCGACCTCGACCGCGCCGGCGGATTCTCCGTCGCGCCGCCGTGACTGCGCGGAATTGTTGGAGGAAAACTGGATCGCTTGAGCGTCCAACCGCCGCGCTCAACGCGATGGCTTTGCCGGACCGGCGATCTCGACATAGAGGCGGCGCCAGGGCTGATCATCGATCAGACGCCAGCGATGCCCGGTTCCGATCGTGTCCGACGCCAGCAGGACATCGCCGGGTCGCAGCACGAACGACTCGCCGTCGCGCGTCGTGAACTCGAGCGTGCCCGACAGCGTGATGACGTACTGGTCGCACGGGGCGTCATGCCAGTCGAGCGCCGAGCCCGCGGCGGTCTCCTCGAAATGCGCCGCCGTGACCGCCTGCGCGACGCCGAGCGGAACCTCGATCTGTTCCACATGGGACCGGCCGTCCGGCCCGGTGAACAGATGGACGCAGCGAATCACGCCTGAAGCCATGTCTTCACCAATCGGGGAAGCACGCCGTTGTCCTGCAGGCGCGCCTGCGCGCCGTCTATGGCTTGGCGCAACCCGTCGTTCCCCAGGCGGACGGAGACGCCGAGCGACTCGTCGGTAATACCTTCCTGCACCACGCGCAGGAGGGGCCGGTTCCTGGTCAGCCAATGCATGACAGGCGCGAGCTTCATCACGCCGCCGATCCTGCCCGCGGCCAGGTCGTCCAGCATCCGGCCAATATCGTGATAGGCATAGGTGCGCACCTCGGCGATCCGACCCTCGTCCTTCAAGCGATGGGCGACCGGCTCGGACGTATTGCCGTGCTGGACCCCGATGGTCATGCCCTGCAGATCGCCGATGGAGCGGACATGCGGGGTCGCTTCGATGTTGCAGACCAGGCTTTGACCGGAGCGGATATAGGGCGCGCAGAACGCCGCCATGCGCTCGCGTTCCGGGGTGATGGTCGCGCCCGAGGCGACGCAGTCCCACGTTCCCGTCGCGAGACCCGCGAAAATGCCGTTGAAGTCGGCGCCGGCATAGGGAACGAGACGCCATTCAAGGCCAAGCTCGGCCGCGATCGCCTGCATCAGCTCGACGTCGAAACCGCGCGGCGTGTCGCCGTCCATGAACTCGAACGGCGGATCGGGCAAAGCTGAGCCGACGCAGAGGACGCCCGGGATGACGGTGCTGAAGCTCATGCGATTTTCCGACGGATAGGCAGCACTGCTCGCGGCAGACCTATCGAACCGCCCAACCCGACGCAAGCGCCTGCCGACGCCCGGCAGCCGCGGCGTCGGCGCCGATCACTGATTTGGAGCAAGTCCCGATCAGCTTGAATCGTCTCCTCCCCCTGAAAGGGGGAGGATTGAGGAGAGGGTCCATCGTGCGAAGCGTGGCGAGTCCATTGAACGCGACCCCCACCCCGACCCTCCCCCTTCCAGGGGGAGGGTCGCATGTGCTTCAACCTCGCCGAAACGTGCTCTAAGCTCCGCCCGCGCCCACCAGGGCGAACCACTCGTCCTCGGTGAGCACGTTGACGCCCGCCTCGCGCGCTTTCGCAAGCTTCGAGCCCGCGCCCGGCCCCGCGACCAGATAGTCGGTCTTCTTCGACACCGAGCCGGCGACCTTGGCGCCGAGCCGCTCGGCCATCGCCTTGGCCTCCTCGCGCGTCATCTTTTCGAGCGCGCCGGTGAACACCACGGTCTTGCCGGCGACGGGCGATGGAGGTCGCGACCTTCTCGGCGTCGAGGATGCGCACTTCGCCGGTCAGCCGCTCGACGATGCGCCGGTTGTGCGCCTCGCCGAAATAGGTCGAGAGGCTCTTGATCACCGCGTCGCCGATCTGGTCGAGCGCGTCCATCTCCGCGCGCGCGTCGGCGTCGCCCTCGGCGAGCCGGACGCAGGCGTCATGAAACGCCTGCCACGTTCCGTAGGCGCGGGCGAGCGCGCGCGCGGTGGTGTCGCCGACATGGCGGATGCCGAGCGCATAGATGAAGCGTTCGAGCGCGATCTCGCGGCGCGCCGCGATCGCCGCGAACAGGTTGCGCACGGACAGTTCGCCATAGCCCTCGCTGCTCCTGCAGCCTGATCTGCCGGTTGCGCGCTTCCAGCGTGAAGATGTCGGCGGGCTCGGCGAGCCAGCCCTGCGTCGAAGAAGAACTCGATCTGCTTCTCGCCCAGCCCCTCGATGTCGAAGGCGCGGCGCGAGACGAAATGCTTGCAGGTGCTCGATCTTCTGATAGGGACAGGCGAACTCGCCGGAGCAGCGCGCCACCGCGCCCTCCTCGCCGCTCGCGGTCGTCTCGCGCACCACCGGCGTTTGCAGCGAGCACGGGCAATGCTGCGGGAACGCGAACGGCTGCGCGCCCTCCGGCCGCTTGTCCTCGAGCACCCGCAGCACCTGCGGGATCACGTCGCCGGCGCGCTGGATTTCCACCGTGTCGCCCGACGCGCACGTCGAGCCGCGCGATCTCGTCGGCATTGTGCAGGGTCGCGTTCTGCACCACGACGCCGCCGACCGTGACCGGCGCGAGCTTGCGCGACCGGCGTGAGCGCGCCGGTGCGGCCGACCTGGATCTCGATCGCGTTGACGACCGTGGTCGCCTTCTCGGCCGGGAACTTGTGCGCGAGCGCCCAGCGCGGGTTGCGCGAGACGAAGCCGAGCCGGTCCTGCCAGTCGAGCCGGTCGACCTTGTAGACGACGCCGTCGATGTCGTAGCCGAGGCTCGCGCGCTTCTCCTCGATCTCGCGATAGGCGGCGAGCATCTCCTCGAGCGATCGGCACAGCCGCGTCAGCGGATTGATCGCAAAGCCCGCAGCGTTCGAGCCAGCGCACCATGCCGGACTGGGTCGGCTCGGCAGCGCGCTCATCTCGCCCCAGGCATAGGCGAAGAACTTGAGCGGGCGCGCGGCGGTGATCGCCGGATCGAGCTGGCGCAGCGAGCCCGCCGCCGAATTGCGCGGATTGGCGAATGCGTGCTTGCCCGCCGCCTGCTGCCGCGCATTGAGGTCGAAGAAGTCGGCGCGGCTCATATAGACTTCGCCGCGCACCTCGACGATCTCCGGCGCGTGCGCGCCATGCAGCCGATGCGGGAATCTCGGCGATGGTGCGCACGTTCGCGGTGACGTCCTCGCCTTCGTAGCCGTCGCCGCGCGTCGCGCCGCTCGCGAGCCGTCCGCCCTCGTAGCGCAGCGTGCAGGACAGGCCGTCGATCTTCGGCTCCGCCGTCAAGGCGAGCGGTTCGTCCGCGGGCAGGCGCAGGAAGCGGCGCATGCGCTCGACGAACTCGGTGACCTCGCCCTCGCTGAAGGCGTTGCCGAGCGAGAGCATCGGCACGGCGTGGCGCACCTTGGCGAATTTCTGCGCCGGCGCGGCGCCGACCTTCCGCGCTGGCGAGTCCGCGCGGATCAGCGCGGGAAAGCGCGCCTCGATCGCGGCGTTGCGTTCGCGCAGCGCGTCATAGGCCGCGTCCGATACGGTGGGCGCGTCCTCCTGGTAGTAGCGCTTGTCGTGCTCGGCGATCTCCGCGGCGAGCCGCTTCAGCTCGGCCTTCGCCTGCGCCTCGCTGAGGTCGGCGACGGGGATGGCGCTATGATCTCGTGCCGTCATGCTCGTCATTCCGGGGCGCGACCGCTGCTCGTGTCGTGGCTCTCACGCTTGCTCCGCAAGGGACTCGCGTCCCGGGCGCAGCGCCGCACGACGTGCGCGCTGCAGAACCGGGACCTGCCCCGTTGGAATGGATCCCGCATCTGCGCCGCACCGCTGCGCGCTGCGTCGCGTGCGGGACACGCGCCAAGGCTGGTGTGAAGCGAACCGTTAGAGGCACGACACTACCTCGCCGCCGCCTTGATCAGCCGTTCCGCCGCCGCCCTCGCCTCGGCGGTGATCTCGGCGCCGGCGAGCATGCGCGCGATCTCCTCGCGCCGGCGCTCCGCGTCGAGCAAGGCGACGCGCGTCGCGACCCGCTTGCCGCGATCGAGCGCCTCCTTGGCGATCAGATAATGCCGTTCGGCGCGCGCGGCGACCTGCGGCGCGTGCGTCACGGCGATCACCTGCACCTTGGCGGCGAGCCGGGCGAGCCGCACCCCGATCGCATCGGCGACCGCGCCGCCGACCGCGGTGTCGACCTCGTCGAACACGAGCGTGGGCGCCGAGCCGCGATCGGCGATCGCCACTTTCAGCGCGAGGAGGAAGCGCGCGAGCTCCCCGCCCGAGGCGACCTCCATCAGCGGACCGGGCTGCGTGCCCGGATTGGTGCGCACGAAGAATGCGACGCGGTCGATCCCGTGCGGCCCCGGCCGCTCCGGCTCCGCGGCGATTTCAGTGGAAAACTTCGCCTGATCGAGCTTCAGCGGTCCGAGTTCGCGGTTGACGGCCGTGTCGAGCGCCGCGGCGGCGCGCGCCCGCCGCTTCGACAGGGCGGCGGCGGCGCTGTCGAAGCGCGCGCCGCATTCGGCGGCCTCGCGTTCGAGGGCGGCGAGCCGTTCCGCCCCGGCGTCGACCAAAGCGAGATCGGCGGCGTAGCGCACGCCGAGCGCGGCGAGGTCGTCGACCCGGACGCCGTATTTGCGGGCCGCCGCGCGCAGCGCGAACAGCCGCTCCTCGATGCGTTCGAGCACTCGCGGATCATGCTCCGCCGCCGCGAGCGCCGCCTCCAGATGCGCACGCGCCTCGTCGAGCGCGACAAGCGCCGCATCGATCGCCTTGATCGCCGGCGCAACAAGCCCCGCCGCCTGCGCCTGCCGGCGTTCGAGCCGGCGCACCGCAGCCGCGAGCAGCGGCGTCGGCGATTGCGCGCCCGCGATCGTCGCATGCGCATCGCGCAGATCCTCGGCCGCCTTCTCCGCCTGCATCATGCCGGCGCGGCGGTCCGCGAGCGTGGTCTCCTCGCCCGGCTCAGGCGCGAGCGCGCTCAGCTCCTCGACCGCATGGCGCAGCCAGTCCGCCTCGCGCTCCGCGCGCGCGACCTCGGCGCGTTGCACGGCAAGCGCCTCCTGCGCATCGCGCCGCCGCATCCAGGCCTGCGCCACGCCGGCCGCCATGTCGTCGAGCCCCCCGAAGGCGTCGAGCAGCCGCCGGTGGCTCGCCGGATCGATCAAAGCGCGCTCGTCGTGCTGGCCATGAATTTCGACCAGCAAAAGGCCCAGGCTCCTCAGCACTTGCAGCGAGACGGGCTGGTCGTTGACGAAGGCGCGCGTGCGGCCGTCGGCCAACTGGACGCGGCGCAGGATCAGTTCGTCCTCGCCGGACAGATCGTTGGCCGCGAGCGCCGCGTGAACGGGGTGGCCGGCCCCGACGTCGAACGCCGCCGTGACCTGACCCTGGTCCGTTCCCGCACGCACCAGGCCCGCGTCGCCGCGCGCGCCGAGCGCGAGCGCAAAGGCGTCGAGCAGGATCGACTTGCCGGCGCCCGTCTCGCCGGTGAGCACGGCAAGGCCGCCGGCGAACTCGATGTCGAGCCGGTCGATCAGCACGATATCGCGGATCGAGAGTCGGGTTAGCATCGCGCCGTTCACCGCACCCCGCCATCCCGGGAAAGATCTGCGCTGCGCGTCGCGCGACGCGCGCCGGCAGCCGAGTTCAGCGGACGGGCATGTTTAAAGACGCGCATGGCCGGGACAAGCCCGGCCAGCATGAAATCGACGATGCGGCTGTCGACCGATCGGGCTCAGCCGAGCCCGACGCGCTTGAAGGCGCGGCTGATCCACGAGCCCGAGTTCGCGGCCGGCTCGAGGCCGTTCGACCGCATCAGCGCGTACGCATCCTTGTACCACGGGCTGTCGGGGAAATTGTGCCCGAGCACGGCCGCCGCGGTTTGCGCCTCTTGGACGATGCCGAGCGCCATGTAGCACTCGGTGAGGCGCATCAGCGCCTCCTCGACGTGACGCGTCGTCTGATACTGCGTCACCACCACCTTGAAACGATTGATCGCGCCGATGAAGTTCTTTTTCTGCTGGTAGTAGCGCGCGACCGCCATCTCCTTGGCGGCGAGATGGTCCCGCCCGATCTCGATCTTGCGGCGCGCCTGGCCCGCATATTCGGAGTCCGGGAACTTGCGGATGACCTCTTCCAGCGCGGCGATCGCCTTCTCGGTGCGCGACTGGTCGCGGCTCACGTCGGAAATCTGATCGAAGAAGGAGGCGCCGACGAGGTAATACGCGTAGGCCACGTCGGGGCTGCCGGGATGCAGCGAGATGTAGCGCTTGGCGGCGCTGACCGCCTCATCGTACTGCTTGGCTTCGTAATTGGCGTAGGCCGCCATCAGCAGCGATTTGCGCGCCCAGTCGGAATAGGGATGCTGCCGATCGACCTCCTCGAACTTCTTGGCCGCCTCTTTCAAGGCCTTCTTTTCGTTGAGGAGGAAAACGCCTTCGTTGTAGAGGCGGTCGGCCGGAATCTCGGGGCCCAAATCGTCCTTGTCGCCGAAGAGGCTGGACAGGCTGCTGCAGGCGCCGACGACGAGCAGAACCGGAAGGAGCGCGCCAAGCCGCCAAATGCCGTTCGGCCGCGCGGATCGCAAAGCCTTGCACGGTGAATGCTTCGGGAACACCCCCTCGCCCCTCCTTGGTCCCGTCGCGAATGCGAGCTTGGTGTGCGCGCGAAAACGCACGCTCCCGCCGCCTGTAATCAAACCCGACAATCGGCCAGTAATGTGGCGGATGGGGGAGCGCGGAGTGTTCAGGAGGTGGCGGGCCCGAACGCCGGCGCGGGATATCCCGTCGCAAGCTCCGCGCGGCCACGCACGCGGCGCAACTCGGTCGCTTCCACCATGGTCCAGGCGGAGCGGTCGGCGATCAAGGCCGACAGGACGGCGTGGTTGAGCTTGTGGCCGCCGCACACCGAACGGTAGACCCCGAGCAGCGGCGCGCCGGCGAGCGCGAGATCGCCGATGGCGTCGAGCGCCTTATGGCGGACGAACTCGTCGGGGAAACGCATTCCGTCCGGGTTGAGGACGCGGTCATCCCCCAGCACCAGCGTGTTGTCGAAGCTCGCGCCGAGCGCATAGCCCGCGCTCCACAGCTTGGCGACGTCGCTCATGAAGCCGAAAGTCCGCGCGCGCGCCACGTCCTGGCGGAACGTCGTCGGATGGAGATCGATCGCAAACGCCTGCCGGCCGATCAGGGGATGGGCGAAATCGATCTCGGTCTCGACGCGGAAGCCGAAGTCGTACGGGCGCAGTTCGCCATAGGCGCGGCCATTGGCGACGCGCACCGGCTTGAGCACCTTGAGATAGAGCCGCCGGCGCGACGTGTAGACGATCCCGGCCCGATCGATCGCCTCGACAAACGGCTCGGCGCTGCCGTCCAGGATCGGAACTTCCGGCCCGTCGATCTCGATCACCGCATTGTCGACGCCGAGGCCGCACAGAGCGGCCATGACGTGCTCGGCGGTGGAGCAGAGGGGTCCCGTGTGATCGCCGAGCACAGTCGCGAATTCAGTCGCGTAGACCGAGCGCACGTCAGCGCGCAATTCCTGGGTGGCGCAGCCGTCGGCCCCGATACGAACGAACACGATTCCGGTATCATCGTCCGCGGGCTGCAGCGAGAGCGTTGCGGGAGCGCCCGAATGAACCCCGATGCCCGTAAGGCTCACCGCGCTGCGAAGCGTCGTTTGTCGGCCCGCTTTCATGCCCCACCCACATTTTCAGCGTCGCTGGCGGCGACGCCAGACCAAGCTCCCAGGCGGCGTTGTCGGCACCTGGCCGGATCGTTGTCCGAAAACGCGGTTTACTGAAGCTGCCCCGTTACCGCCTGATTCGTGCCCCCATGCGTCGCGAACCTTAACCTCGCGGTGCGATAGGACCAATTCACGGTTTCTTACCAATTGTTACCTCGAATTGGCGGATTCCCACCGCTTTTCCGCCCAAAAGACGGGCGCAGCCGCTGGGCAAAACGGACGCAAACCCCTCCAATCAGCGGGAATCCCGGGCGGCAAGCGAGCGGGCCCGCGGGCCGTCGGCGGATCAACCGCAAAAGAAAATTTTTATGATTTATTAACCAGTTCGCACGAAATGCGATCAGAACGCTGTAAGTCGGATAACCCGGACCGAAGCGAACATCGCGGCGAAAAAAATCGATGAACTGAACAAACCAGCCTAGTGCGCTGCAACTTTGATCCGGCGAGCGCACCCGCTCGCCGGATCCGTGTCGTCTACGTCGCTCAGTTGGCCTGCCGCCGCAAAAAAGCGGGGATATCGAGCTGGTCGTCGTCAGCGTCTTTCGGCGGCGGGGGCGCGGAACGCCCGTGCATGTCGAGGCCCTGCGGGGCCTGACGGCGCGCATATTCCGAGACCGGCTCGGGAGCGCGCGGCTCGGCGCGCGGCATTCGCTGCGCCGGCCACTCGGGCAGGAACGAGCGGGAGGGCGCGGCTTCAGGCTTGGAGTCATCGCTCTCGCGCCGGCCAAGCCCGACGGCCGCAAGCCGCTGCAGCAGGGTCATCCGGCGCTTCTCGGGCTCCGACTCCGGGAGTTCGCCGCGTTGCGCACGGAGCTCGTTCTGGGCCGGCATCGGCAGTTCGTCGATGCGCGGCATACGGGGGCCCCGTCCGGCCGGCCGCTCGGGCTGCGGCGGGATGAAGACCGACGGCGTCGGCGCCTCGTCGTCGATGGACTCGTCGTCACGCGCAGCCGGCGCGGAGAAGAACGACGGCTTGGGCGGAATCGGCCTGATGGTGACGTCCTCGATCGCCCGCTCCACGAGCGCGCCCGCAACGGCCGCGGTCGCCACCGCCTCGATCCCCATCCGCGATTCGGACGACGGCTCGAGGTCTTCGTCGTGTTCCGACCGGGACGCCGAGCTCCGCTCGGCCTGCGACGGATACTCCATCCGTTCGGCCCGCTCGGCCACACGCTTGTTGTCGGCCCGCAGCCGGAAGGCGAGTTCGGCGAGCCGCGCCTCGTGCGCGGCGGGGCCATGCGTCTCCGCGGACCCGGCTGAACGTCTCCGCCGGCGTCGCTCCCGCCGGATGCATCATGACGCCGGTCTGGTCGACGCCGGTCGCCACCACGGAGACGCGGATGACGCCGTCCAGGCTTTCGTCGAAGGTCGCGCCGACGATGATATTGGCGTCCTGATCGACCTCCTCGCGGATGCGCGTCGCCGCCTCGTCCACCTCGTAGAGGGTGAGGTCCTTGCCGCCGGTGATCGAGATCAGGAGCCCGCGCGCGCCCCGCATCGACACGTCGTCGATCAGCGGATTGGCGATCGCGGCCTCGGCCGCGCGCAACGCCCGCTTCTCGCCGGTGGCTTCGCCGGTGCCCATCATGGCCTTGCCCATCTCGCGCATGACGGCGCGGACGTCGGCGAAGTCGAGATTGATCAGGCCTTCCTTGACCATCAGGTCGGTGATGCAGCCGACGCCCGAATAGAGCACCTGGTCGGCCATGGCGAAGGCGTCGGCGAACGTCGTCTTCTCGTTGGCGACCCGGAACAGGTTCTGATTCGGGATGATGATCAGCGTGTCGACCACGCTCTGCAGCTCGGCGATGCCCTGCTCGGCGATCCGCATCCGGCGCGCGCCTTCGAAATGGAACGGCTTCGTCACCACCCCGACGGTCAGTATGCCGAGTTCGCGCGCCGCCCGCGCGATCACGGGCGAAGCGCCGGTGCCGGTGCCGCCGCCCATGCCGGCGGTGACGAACACCATATGCGCGCCGGCGAGATGATCGCGGATCTCGTCCAGCACCTCGTCCGCCGCGGCGCGGCCGACATCGGGATGCGAGCCGGCGCCGAGGCCTTCGGTCACCTGCACCCCCATCTGGATGATGCGCTCGGCCTCCGACATTGTGAGCGCCTGGGCGTCGGTATTGGCGACGACAAAATCGACCCCCTGCAGCCCCGCGCGGATCATGTTGTTGACGGCGTTGCCGCCCGCACCGCCGACCCCGAACACGGTAATCCGCGGCTTCAGCTCCCGGACATCGGGGATCTTCAAGTTGATGCTCATGGCTGCCTCTTCGATGCGGGGGCGTGTGCAACGCCGCCGAGTTCCGCCGGTCCGCCACCGGCGCGTTTCCTTGGGTGGATCGGGTCGCTCAAAAGCTTTCGCGAAGCCATTGTCCGACCTTTGCGTAAATAGCCGCCTCTGGTTCCCGCCCGAAAGCGGTGGGCGAGTCGCGAATCGAAATGCTCCAGATGCGCCATCTGGGGATAGACAAGGAGGCCCGCCGCCACCGCGAAAGCCGAACCCTTCGCGCCCTCGGGCAGGCCGGCGATGCCGAGCGGGCGGCCGATCCGCACCGGCCGGCCGAGAACGCGCGCGGCGAGATCGGCAAAGCCGGTCAGTTCGCTCGCGCCCCCGGTTGCAATGACGCGGCCGCGCGGCTCGCTCGCGAACGGCGAGGCGGCAAGCCGATCGCGGACCATTTCCAGAATCTCCTCCATCCGCGGCTTGATGATCCGGGTGAGCGTCGCACGGGAGACGAATTGCGGCGATTCGCGATCGTCGCCGCCGACGCCTGGCACAGGGATCATCTCTCGGTCATCCATTGCACCCGTAAGTACATTGCCATAGAGCGTCTTGATTCGCTCGGCATCGTGCAACGATGTGCTCAATCCCCGGGCGATATCCATCGTGACGTGGCGGCCGCCCAGGGCGAAGCCGTCCGCATGAACGAAGCGGCCGCCTGAAAACACGGCCATCGTCGTCGTGCCGGCCCCCATATCGATGACTGCGGCGCCGAGATCGGCCTCATCGTCGGCGAGAGCGGAGAGCGCTGCGACATAAGGACTCAGCGCCATCGCCTGCACCGTCAAGTGACAGCGCTCAACCGCAAGCATCAGGTTGCGGGCGGCGGCGGCTTCCGCGGTGACCATATGCATGTCGACGGTGAAGCGGCGCGCCAGCATCCCGCGCGGATCGCGGATGCCCTTTTCCTCGTCGACGCCGTAGCCGATCGGAATCGAGTGCAGGACCGCCCTGCCCTCGCGCACCGATAGCCGGCTGCCGGTCGCCAGCGCGCGAAGAATGTCGTTCTCCCGCACCTCGCCGGGCACATCGACGGTGGCCGCGAGGAGTTCGCTCGACGGGCGTCCCGCCGACAGCGAGACGACGAGGGCCTCGATCTGACAGCGCGCGGTGCGTTCGGCGAGATCGACGGCGTGGCGGATCGCCGCCTCGGCCTCCGCCAGCCCGGCGACGCCGCCCCCCTTTATCCCGCGCGCCTCGGTATGGCTGAAGCCGATCACCTCGATGGCGTGGGTGCGGCGGCGCAGCACGTCTTGCGGCGGGCGCGGCTTCAGGCGGGCGACCAGGCATACGATCTTGCTTGTGCCGATATCGAGCGCGGCGATGACGGCGCTGCGGCGCGGCGTCAGCGGCCGCATTTTCGGGGTCAGGCCGTATCGCAGAGGGCTCATGCGCTGCCCCCTTTCGGTTTCGCCCGCTTGGCCTTCAGCGCTTCCTCGCGCGCCTGCACGACGGACTCGCTGAGCCGCAAGGTGACGCGGTCGGGAAGACGAAGGTCGACGAGACTGATGTCGCGGGCGAGCAGGTTCTTCTCGCGGTCGAGCGCGGCGAGCTGGTCGAGCGCGCGCGCGACTCCCGTTTCGGGCAGCCTGACATCGACGCCGTTCTTGAGCCGCAGGTTCCAGCGCCGCTCGCCGATCAGGACCGAAGCGCGCACCTGCTCGCGCAGGTCGGGATGCCGGTCGAGCAGCGCGAGGAAATCCTTGGCGCGCGGTCGCAGCGCCCGCGCCGACGACAAAGGGAAGCGTCAGCACGGCGCGCGAGACAAACGATTCGAGCACCGTCCCGTCATCGGCGATCACGTTGATCTGACCCTCCGTCTGCCACAGCGCGAAGGCCGCGCGTTCCGTGACGGTGATGGCGAGCCGGTCGGGAAAGAGCTTCTGCACGGTGGCGTCGCCCACCCACGGGTTCGATCTTCAGCTTCGCGCGCGTCTCCGCCGCGTCGAGAAACAGCAGCGAGGTGCGCCCGCCGATGCCGGCGATCGCCAGGATTTCTTCGCGCGAGAGGTGCTTGTGGCCGACGATGGCGACCGCGGCGATGCGGAAGCCGACCGCATTGGCGGCGATGTCCCGGCCGTCCTTGAACCAGTCGACCAGGGTCGGAAGATACCCGCCGTGGAAGACGCCGTAGGAAAGCCCGGCGAGCACGATCAGGACCGACGCGGCGCCCCCGACAAAGCGATAGCGGCGCAGCCTGCCCAAGGAGAGCAGAGAGCGGCGCAGCGGCGTCCGCCTGGAGAACAGCCGGGCGAACCCCCGGCCGGACGCCGGAGCGCTTGTCGTCCGGCGCCGTCCGCCCTCCCCGCGCGACCATCCGGACGCGGCAAAGTTCCGGGCGCAAGCGGCGGCCCGGTCAGCGGTTCAGCGAGGCGTCCTCCACCATCCATCCCACCAACTCTTCGAACGAGATGCCTGCGTAGGCCGCAAGCTCGGGCACCAGGGACGTCTCGGTCATGCCGGGCTGGGTGTTGACCTCGAGGCAGAACAGGCCCCGCGTCTCCCCCAGGCGTTCGTCGTAGCGAAAATCCGCACGGCTTACGCCTCGGCAGCCGAGCGCCTGATGCGCTCGAAGAGCCAGTTTTCGGACCTCTTGGTAAACATTTGGTTTAATTTGCTGCAGGAAGGACGTGCTGGGAGCCGCCCGGCGCGTATTTCGCCTCGTAATCGTAGAAGCGCACCGTCGGCACGATTTCGATCACGCCGAGCGCTTCGTCGCCCATCACGGCGCAGGTCAGTTCCTTTCCGGCGATGAAGCGTTCGCACAAGACCTGTTCGCCATAGGGCCAGTCCTCCCGCGTCAGCTCTTGCGGCGGGTGCGCATGCTCCTTGGTGACGATGAATACGCCGACGCTCGATCCTTCCGACACGGGCTTGATCACATAGGGCCGCTCGAGCGCATGCGCCTTGGCCGCTTCGCCCCGCGCGATCACCACGCCGTCCGGGACCGGCACGCCGGCCGAGCTCATCATCACCTTGGCGGTGTCCTTCTGCATCGCGAGCGCCGAAGCGAGCACGCCCGAGTGGCTGTAGGGGATCTGCAATGATCTCCAGGATGCCCTGGATGGTGCCGTCCTCGCCGGGGCGTCCATGCAGCACGTTGAGGGCGACGTCGGGCTTGAGCTCGGCGAGCACCGTGGCGATGTCGCGGCCGACATCGATCGGCTTGACCTGGTAGCCCTTGCGGGCGAGCGCCTCGGCGCAAGCCTTGCCCGAGCGCAGCGACACGTCGCGCTCGGACGACCAGCCTCCCATGAGAACCGCGACATGCTTGGGCATGTATCCCCCTTCCAGCCCTCTCCCTTATGGGAACGGGCGTCGAGCGACCCCGAGTTTTCCGGGGGCACGAGGTGAGGGGTTCCTGGCTGAGCCGCCCAGCAAGAACCCCTCACCCGGACTGCGCGGCCTCACGGCCGCCCAGCCACCCTCTCCCACAAGGAGAGAGGGATCACGAAACCGCAACGCCGATGCGCTTGATCTCCCATTCGAGGTCGACGCCCGACGTCTGCTTGACGCGCGCGCGCACCGTCTCGCCCAGCGACTCGATGTCGGCCGCCGTCGCCGCGCCGCGATTGATCAGGAAGTTGCAATGCATCTCCGATACCTGCGCGTCGCCGACCACGAGTCCGCGGCAGCCGGCGGCGTCGATCAGCTGCCACGCCTTCGCTCCCGCCGGGTTTTTGAAGTCGAGCCGCCGGTGCGGCTCTTGATCGGCTGGGTGAGTTCGCGCGATTCGGTGATCTTGTCCATCGCCGCGGCGATGTCGGCCGGATCGCCGGGCGCGCCCTGGAACAGCGCTTGGGTGAAGATCACGTCGTCGGGCGCGCCGCAGTGGCGATAGGTGTAGCGCATATCGGCATTCGAGAACACATGGATATGCCCGGCGCGGTCGACGCCCCGCGCCTCGATCAATACGTCCTTGGTTTCCCCGCCATAGGCGCCGGCATTCATGCGCAGCGCCCCGCCGATCGCGCCGGGAATGCCGCGATAGAAGGCGAGCCCTGCAAGCGCGGCCTCCTGCGCGGCGCGCGCGACCTTCACGTCGGGCGCGGCCGCGCCGGCGCGGATGCGATGGCCCGGCTCGACCTTGATCTCGGAAAAGCCGCGCCCGAGCCGGATGACGACGCCATGCACTCCGCCGTCGCGCACGATCAGGTTCGAGCCGAGGCCGACCGCCGTGACCGGAATCTCTGACGGCAGCCGCGCCAGCAGATAGGCGAGGTCGCGCTCGTCCTCCGGCATGAACAGAACCTGCGCCGGCCCGCCGACGCGGAACCAGGTCAGTTCGGCGAGCGACTGGTTGGCGAGAAGCCTGCCGCGCAGCTCCGGCATTCTCTCGCGCAGGCCGGGGATGATGTCTGGGAACATGTTACTTGGCCAAGTGCATCTAACTCGAGCCGCCTGTCATTTACGTCGACTTGTCATCGTCGTCATGGCCGGGCTCGTCCCGGCCATCCACGTTCTTGCTTCCACGCTCATGCAGACGCCACGGGCTGCGGAAGCCGTCTCCCGTCTTGTCCTGGCCATCCGCGTTGAACATCATTGCAGAATGCGACCTGGCTATTTCTATATTCTGCACCAACCGTCCGAATGGGACCCTCTATGTCGGCGTGACGAGCGATCTCGCGCGACGTGTCTGCGAACACCGAGATGGATCGGTTCCGGGATTCACAAAGCGATACGAAATCAAACGTCTTGTCTATTTCGAGCAGTACGACGCCATTCATGATGCGATCCAGCGCGAGCACAACGTGAAGCACTGGTCTCCGAACCTGGAAGGTGCGACTTATATTGAAAGCTAATCCTGAATGGCGAGACCTATTTGACATTGACCTGACCCCGCGACGCGAAAGCAAGTCCACGTGGATGGCCGGGACAAGCCCGGCCATGACCGGTAAGTTCTTCATGTCTGACGGAAACGAATCGCGCCGCCCCGCCGAATCGCGGCAAGCGGCGCCTCGACCGCGCCAGCGGGAATATCAGAAACCGGAAACGATGTAGCAGCGTTGCGGTCCGTGCGCGCGGATCATGCACTTGGCGACGGCCATTTTGCATGTGGGAGCGGAAAAACGGGCTCGCTGCGCGCCGTTGAACGGATTCCGCAACACGGCCTGACAATAAGCGTTCGCAATCGAGGGCAAAGCCACCACTGCGCACGCGACCAAGATCGCAAGGACATATCTTGGATGTCTCACCATAGAACAATTCTAAGCTAGTCAACCGCGGCTTGCAATGGCGGTTGCGGCCGCGATGTCCGAGCCATTGTCCGGCGGCGGTCACGGCTTGAACGCGCCGTCCAGCCACCCCGCGAGCGCCGCCCGGCCTTTTTCCGCCGTGGCGCGGCCGAGCGCCGCCGCCTGCCGGCGAAGATCGCGCGGGTCCAGTCCCGCCTTGCCGAGCTCGACCGTATGCCCGATCAGCCACTGTTCGATGCGGGCGGGATCGACCTCGATGTGGAACTGCAGCCCGAGCAGGTTCGGGCCGACCGAGAAAGCCTGGTTGGGGCAGGCCGGCGTGCTGGCGAGCCGGACCGCGTGCGCCGGAAGCGCAAAATTGTCGCCATGCCAGTGCAGGACCGGCGTCGTATCGAATGCGCCGAGCCCGCCGGCGCGGCCGGCCTCGGTGAGCACGAGCGGCGACCAGCCGATCTCCTTCTGCGGCCCGGGCGCGACCGCAGCGCCGAGCGCCTTGGCCATCAGCTGCGCCCCGAGGCAGACGCCGAGCGTCGGCCTGGCCAAATCGAGCCGGGCCTTGATGGCGGCGAGTTCGCTGCGAAGAAACGGATAGAGGTCCTCCTCGTAGACGCCGATCGGGCCGCCGAGGACGACGACGAGGTCGGGGGCGATCAGGGCCGCCGCATCGATATCCTCCACCCCTGCGTCCAGGTAGCGCACCGAGAAGCCGCGCGCCGCAAGCAGCGGCGCAAGCAGCCCGAGATCCTCGAAGGCGACGTGGCGGATGGCGACGCAGTCCGGCATCGGGCGCCCGCTAAGCCGCCTCGCCCAGGGCGGCGAGTTCGCCCGGCAAGGCATAGGCCCATTGCGTGATGTTGCCTGCGCCGAGACAGACGACGTAGTCGCCGGGCCGCGCGAGGTTCTTCACGAGCTGGGCGAGGTCGCGCTGCGCCTCGAGCGCGATCACATGCCGGTGCCCGCGCGCGCGGATGCCGGCGACGAGGCTGTCGCGGTCGATGCCGGCGATCGGCGCCTCGCCGGCGGCGTAGACCGGCGCGACGATCACCGTGTCGGCGTCGTTGAAGCAGGTGCAGAACTGTTCGAACAGCGAGGAGAGCCGGGAATAGCGGTGCGGCTGCATCACGGCGATGACCTGGCCCGCGGTCGTTTCGCGCGCGGCGCGGAGCGCCGCCGCGATCTCCACCGGATGATGGCCATAGTCGTCGATCACCGTCACCCCGTTCCAGGCGCCGGTGCGGGTGAACCGCCGCCCGACGCCGGAAAAGCCCGCGAGCGCGCTGCGGATGCGCTCGTCGCCGACGCCGAGCTCGCGCGCGACCGCGATGCCCGCGGTGGCGTTGAGCGCATTGTGCCGGCCGGGCATCGGCAGCGTGAGATCGGCGATCTCGTGCCCCTCCACGCCGGGGCGGTCGCGAAACACCACGCTGAAATGCGAATGCCCGTCGCTGTGGTCGAGATAGAGCAGGCGCACATCGGCTTGCGGATTCTCGCCATAGGTGATGACGCGGCGATCCTCGATCCGTCCCACCAAGGTCTGCACCACGGGGTGATCGATGCACATCACGGCGAAGCCGTAGAAGGGCACGTTGTTGACGAAGGCCTGGAACGCCGCCTGCACGGCGTCGTAGGTGCCGAAATGATCGAGATGCTCAGGATCGATATTGGTGACGATCGCGACATCGGTCGGCAGCTTGAGGAAGGTGCCGTCCGATTCGTCGGCCTCGACCACCATCCAGTCGCCCGCGCCGAGCCGCGCATTGGTGCCGTACGCGTTGATGATGCCGCCATTGATGACGGTGGGATCGAAGCCGCCGGCGTCGAGCAGCGATGCGACGAGCGAGGTCGTCGTCGTCTTGCCATGCGTTCCCGCGACGGCGACGCAGCTCTTCAGCCGCATCAGCTCGGCGAGCATTTCCGCCCGGCGCACCACGGGCAGGCGTTTTGCCCGCGCGGCGACGAGTTCGGGATTGTCGCGCTTGATCGCCGAGGAGACGACCACGACATCGGCGCCGTCGACGTTCTCCGCCGCGTGGCCGATCGCGACCGCGACGCCCTTCGCGCGCAGCCGCTTGACATTGGCGTTCTCGGCGACGTCGGAGCCGGTCACCGAGTAGCCGAGATTGACCAGCACTTCGGCGATTCCGCTCATGCCGATTCCGCCGATGCCGACGAAATGCACCGGACCGATGTCGCGCGGCAGCTTCATGCGTTCGTCTCCATTCCATTCGTCATGCCCGGCCTTGCGCCGGGCATCCACGTCCATCAGCCGGATACGTGGATGGCCGGGACGAGCCCGGCCATGACATGTGCAGGGCGCTTAATCAATCCGCTGGCCCGCTGCGTCGCCTGCTTCCGGCTTCGCATCGTCGCTCTGCTCGGTCTTCGCCTGCGTTTCGGGCTCGAGCTTCGCCACCTTCACAACGAGATCGGCGAGCCGGTCGGCCGCGTCGATGACGCCGATCTTGCGCGCGGCCGCCGCCATCGCCGGCAGCGTCGCTGGATCGCCGGTGAGCCGGGCGATCTCGGCCGCCAGGAACTCCGGCGAAAACGAGGACTGCTTGATGCGAATGGCGCCCCCCGCCTTCTCCAGCATTCCGGCATTGGCCATCTGGTCCTGGTCGAGCGCATGCGGCAGCGGAACGAGAATCGCCGGCCGCCCGATCGCCGCGAGTTCGGCGACGGTCGAGGCGCCCGCGCGCGAAATGACGAGATGGCTCGCGGCAATGCGCGCCGGCAGGTCGCGGAAGAACGGCCGCACCTCGGCCGGCACGCCGGTGCGCGCATAGGCCTCGCGGACCGGATAGAGGTCCTCGTCGCGCGCCTGCTGGACGATCATGAGCTTCGCCCGCAGCGAGACCGGCAGGAGATCGACCGCAGGCGGAACGATGTCCGCCATGATGCGCGCCCCCTGGCTGCCGCCGAAGACAAGCAGCCGGAACGGCGGCTCGACGCCCGGATAGGGCGTATTGGCCGCCTCGACGACCGCCGGGCGAACCGGATTGCCGGTATGCGTGGTCTTCGCCGCGAGGCGCGGATCATGCCCGAACAGGCCGGGAAAGCCGGTGGCGATGGCGGCGACGCGGGACGCGAGCAGGCGGTTCGCGCGGCCCGGCACCCCGTTCTGCTCGTGGATGAGGCTCGGTATTCCCCGCAGCCAGGCGGCGAGCACGGGCGGAATGGTCGGATAGCCGCCGAAGCCCACGACCGCGGCCGGCTGGATACGCCCGAACAGGCGGTACGCCTTGAGAATGCCGCGACCGAGAACATAGCTCGTGCGCAGGACCGAAGCAGGATCGCGCCCGCGCAAAGTGTCGCTCGGGATGATGTGGGTCGTCGCGGCCGGAAACGCCTCGCCGTAGCGCGTGGCCCGTTCGTCGGTGACGAGATCGACACGGATCTTGCGCGCCTGGAGGGCGACGGCGAGCGCTTCGGCCGGGAACAGATGACCGCCGGTGCCGCCCGCAGCCACCACGACGAGGGGCAGGCGTTCCGGCTCGGTCATCAGGCTGTGTGTCCCATGAAGGCCGGATCGCCGGGCGCCGCGATCAGTTCCGCCCGCGGCTGCTCGCGCAGCAGCGCAAGCAGCATGCCGACGCCATAGGCGAGCGAAATCATCGAGGAACCGCCATAGGAGATGAACGGCAGCGTCATGCCCTTGGCCGGGATGAGCGCGAGATTGACCGCCATGTTGATCGCCGATTGCGCGCCGAACAGGATGGCGAGCCCCGCCGCCGCGAAGCGCGTGAACGGGTCGTGCTTGCGAAGCGCGCCGACGAGCGCGCGCAGCACGATGAACGCAAACAAGGCCACCAGCATCAGGCAGACCACGATGCCGAACTCCTCCGCCGCCACCGCAAACACGAAATCGGCATGGCTATCGGGCAGGATGCGCTTGACCGTCCCCTCCCCCGGCCCGCGCCCGAACCATCCGCCAGTCATGAAGGATTCGAGTGCGGCGTCGATCTGGAAGGTGTCGCCCGAGGCGGGATCGAGGAAGCGCTTCACGCGCCGCGCCACATGCGGGATGGTGGCGTAAGCGCCAATTCCACCCGCGACCGCCACGCCGCCCAGCACGAGCACCCACACGAAACGCATTCCCGTCATGAAGAACAACGCGCCGAATACGAGCGCGATCAGGAGCGTCTGCCCGAAATCGGGCTGCAACACAAGAACCGTGATGACGGCGATGAGCGCCACCGTGGCGAGCGTATTGGCCGGCACATCGGCCTTCCGGCTTGATTCGGCGAACAGCCAGGCGGTCAGGATGACGAAGGCGGGTTTGAGAAACTCCGAGGGCTGAATGTTCACCCCGGCGAGCACGAGCCAGCGGCGCGCTCCCTTCACCTCGGCGCCGTAATAAAGCGTGGCGACCGTGAGCCCGAGACTGACGATGAAGACGACCAGCGCGAGCCGGCGGATCTGGCGCGGCGAAAGGAACGCCACGGTCAGCATCACCGCGATCGCCGGCATGAGATACAAAATATGGCGGTTGACGAAGTGGAATGCGTCGAGACCTAGCCGGGCCGCGACGGGGGGACTGGCGGCAAGCGACAGGATGATGCCGGCGAGCATCAAGGCGATGAGCGCCAGGAGCATCAGCCGGTCGACGGTCCACCACCAGTCGGAAAACGGGGTGCGTTCGACGCGCGAAACCATGGTCCTTCTCCGCAACGCCGCGAGCCCGCCTGAGACTCCGGCGCCTTACTGTTGCTCCGACTATGGTTTCCAGTCGATTAAGAGAGGCTTCGCGAATATCGCGCCGCGCGCAAGGCGCCATGCCGCGCGCGACCCTACCAGCGCGCGATCGTGCCTGCCGCGATTCAGGCAAGCGCCACCCTGTGCTATCGATAGGCCGACCGGCTAATCCGCCCGATGACCGGTGCTTGGAAGGAGTTTGCGTTGATCGATTGGCTTCACGACTTGCCGCCCTTGCAGGGCGCAGCCCTTGTTATCGCCGTCTTCCTCCTGCCGACCCTGCTCGGGTCGATCTTTTTCCAGCCGATGGTCGGGTGGCTCGTCTCACGCGAAAAGAACGCCAACACGCCGGTCGGATTCCTGCTGAACGCCTTCACGCTCTATTACGGCGTGCTGCTGGCGCTGCTCTCCATCGCCGTGTTCGAGAACTACAACAAGGCCGAGGACGCGATCGCGCACGAGGCGTCCAGCCTGATCGCGCTTTACCGCAACGTGATCGGCTACCCCGAGCCCGTGCGCACATCGCTGGTGAACAATTTGCGCCGCTATGTCGAGGAAGAGACCACCCCCGCCGCATGGCGGGCGCGATCCCTTGACCAATTCAGCACGGCGGGAACCTCGCTGGTCGATGAGCTCAATCGGCAGCTCGTGACCTTCAAGCCGGAAGGCCAGCCCGGCGACGAGGCCCTGCACAGCGCAACGCTGCGCAGCTTCAGCGACTTCATCGGGCGGCGGCGCGACCGCATCCAGGCCATGGGCACGTCCATCCCGCCCGTCATCTGGTATGTCGTGCTGATCGGAGCGGCGTTGAACGCCTTCGTCCTGTGGCTGTTCGATCTCAGCCGCGTGACCCACCTCATTCTCGGCGGCGTGCTGAGCTTTTTCATCGGGCTCGTCATATACATGGTGGCCGCCCTCGACGATCCGTTCCGCGGCGCCAACGGGCTTGGCCCGGACTACCTCCTCTACGCGCATGCCCGCATGCGCCCGCTGTGAGCCTGCCCTGGGGATCGCGCCATGATTCGCGCCGCGCTCGACCGCCTCTACCTGTTCGCGGGATATCTGGCGGGCCTGTTCATGATCGCGATCTTCGTGCTGATGATGATCCTCTCGGCAGGCCGCCCGCTCGGCGTCAATGTGCCGGCGGGGGACGACCTCGTGTCCTGGTGCATGGCGGCGATGGCCTTTCTCGGACTCGCCTACACGTTCCGGCGGGGCGAGATGATCCGCGTCGGCCTCGTCATCGATCTCGTGACGGGCCGGGCGCGGCGGGTGATGGAATTGGTCGCGCTCACCATCGGCTGCGGCTTCGTCGGCTTCTTCGCCTGGCATGCGGCGGCGATGACCTACGATTCCTGGCGCTTCGACGACATGTCGCAGGGCGTGCTTGTCGTGCCCTTGTGGATTCCGCAGCTCGGCTATTCCGGCGGACTCGTGATCCTGTTCATCGCCTTCGTGGACGAACTGATCCATGTCGCCGGCGGCGGCGCCCCCCGGTACGAAAAGCCCAAGCCACAGACGGCGGAAGAGGTCGTCGACCAGGCGATCCAGAGCGGGGTGTGAGGGGTGATGCTTCCGCGCGACCTTGCCCTTGCCTCTCTCCGCCCGCGGGACCACTCATCCTCCGCCGCGCCTCGGGGAAGGGAAACCGTCCATCCCAGGCAGGCATGCGCAGCCTGCGCAGGCTTGCCTGCGTCGGCGGTGGAGGAGATGGAATATCGTCGGCCGCCGCCTGCCCCCTCCACCATGCTGCGCATGGTCCCCCTCCCCCCTTTCAGGGGGGAGGATGAACTAAGGTCGACAGACCGTTTCTGTCTGGCCGCGCGACCGCAGTCTGCCACTCACCCGCTGCGCTCGTCGAACCTCTCTCCGTTCGCGAGAGGTGAAGCTGCGGGCGGATCATGATCGAACTCCTGCAGATCGCGCTGCTTCTCCTCGCCCTGCTCGCGGCGCTGCTCGCCGGCGGGGTGTGGATCGCGATCGCGCTGATGGCGTGCGGCTGGGTCGGCATGCAGTTCGTCGGCGGCAACATTCCGGCCGGCCGCGTGCTCGCGACGACGATCTGGGGCAACAGCGCCTCGTGGACGCTCGCCGCGCTGCCGCTGTTCATCTGGATGGGCGAGATCCTGTTCCGCACCCGCCTGTCGGAGGAGATGTTCCGCGGGCTCGCGCCCTGGCTCAACTGGCTGCCCGGGCCGGCTGATGCACGTCAACGTGCTCGCCTGCGGCATCTTCGGCTCGGTGTCGGGCTCGTCGGCCGCGACCTGCGCGACCGTCGCCAAGATCGCGCTGCCCGAACTGAAGAAGCGCGGCTATGACGAGACGGTCAGCCTCGGCTCGCTCGCCGGCGCCGGCACGCTCGGCATTCTCATTCCGCCTTCGATCACCATGGTGGTCTACGCGGTCGCCGCCAATGTCTCGATCATCCAGGTGTTCCTCGCCGGCTTCCTGCCCGGCCTCCTCGTGATGGCGCTCTACTCGCGGCTACATCGATCGTCTGGTCGCTGCTGCAATCCCGAGCAAGACGCCGCCCGCCGATCCGCCCATGCCATTGCGGCGAGAAGCTGCAGCGAATCGGCCAAGCTGCATCCCGCTCGGCCTGCTGATCGGCTTCGTGTTCCTCTCGCTGCTGCTCGGCTGGGCGACGGCGACCGAGTGCGCCGCCTGGGGCGTGCTCGGCTCGCTCGCGCATCGCCTGGTGGCACGGCGCGCTGACGCTGGACGCTCGTTCTGGGACAGCGTCATGGGCACGACGCGGGTCACCTGCATGATCATGCTGATCCTGGCCGGCGCCTCCTTCATGTCGACCTCGATGGCCTATACCGGCATTCCGGTGGCGCTCGCGAACTGGGTCGACGGCCTGCAGCCTGTCGCCCCTATGCGCTGATCGCGGCGCTCACGGTCATGTACATCCTGCTCGGCACGGCGCTCGACGGCATCTCGATGATCGTGCTGACGACCGCGGTGGTCATCCCGATGGTCAAGCAGGCCGGCTTCGATCTCGTCTGGTTCGGCATCTTCCTCGTGCTGGTCGTCGAGATGGCCGAGGTCTCGCCGCCGGTCGGCTTCAACCTGTTCGTGCTGCAGACGATGAGCGGCAAGGATTCGCAACACGGTCGCGCGCGCCGCGCTGCCGTTCTTCTTCCTGCTGGTCGCGGCGGTGGCGCATCATCACCGTATTTCCGGATATCGTGATGTTGCTGCCGCGCATGGCGTTCCCGGACTGAGACTGCAACAGGAGGAGCACATCGATGATCCGCACGGTCGTGTCGGCCGCCTTCGCCCTCGGCGTCGCCCTGCTGGCGCCGCAAGACCCGGCGGCGGCCCAGACGAAATGGAACCTGCCCGCCGCCTATCCGCCCGACAATCCGCACACCGAGAACCTCGTTCGCCTTCGCCAAGGACGTCGAGCGACGGCGACCGGCGGCAAGCTGCAGATCACCGTGCATGCCGGCGCCTCGCTGTTCAAGGCGCCGGAGATCAAGCGCGCCGTGCAGACCGGCCAGGCGCAGGTCGGGCGAGGTGCTGATCTCGATCCACGAGAACGAGGACCCGGTGTTCGGCCTCGACGTGGTGCCGTTCCTCGCAACGAGCTACGCCGACAGTCGACGAAGCTGTGGGAGGCGTCGAAGCGCGGCGATGGAGAAGAAGCTCGCCGCGCAGGGCATGATGGTGCTGTTCGCCGTGCCGTGGGCGCCGCAGGGCATCTACGCCAAGAAGGACATCAACTCGGTCGACGACATGAAGGGCCTGAAGTGGCGCGCCTACAATGTCGGCACCACGCGCATCGCCGAACTGGTCGGCGCGCAGCCGGTGACGATCCAGGCGGCCGAGCTGCCGCAGGCGCTGGCGACCGGCGTCGTCAACTCCTTCATGACCTCGGGCTCGACCGGCTACGACAGCAAGGTCTGGGAGACGCATGACCCACTTCTACGACACGCAGGCCTGGATCCCGAAGAACATCACCTTCGTCAACAAGGCGGCGTTCGACGCGCTCGACAAGCCGACGCAGGACGCGCTGCTCAAGGCCGCGGCCGCGGCCGAGGAGCGCGGCTGGAAGCTCGCCGAGGAAAAGGCCGACGTGGTATCTGCGAGCAGCTCACGGCCAAGGGCATGAAGGTGCAGCCGCCGAGCGCCAGCGCTGAACGACGGCTTCAAGAAGATCGGCGAGCAGCTCACCGCCGACTGGCTCAAGAAGGCCGGCGCCGACGGCCAGGCGATCGTCGACGCCTACAAGAAGATGTGACGACTCCTGCTCCCGCGGTCCTCAAACGCCGAGGAGGGTCAGACCGAGCGCCTGACCCGCCGCCCGCAAGTCGCGATCGAGCGTCGCCAGCGGCAACCCGCGCCGAAGCGCGAGTTCGAGGTAGCAGGCGTCGTAGAGCGTGAGGCGAAAGCGATCGGAGAGACCGAGCGTGGCGGTCCAGAGCCGATCCAACGTCTCCGGATCGGTCAGAAGCTGCAGCGCGGCCAACTGCGTCAGCGCCGCCTCGCGTTGTGCCACCGAAATCCGTGCGCGACGCGTGGCCACGAGCAATGCGTTGCCAGCTTCGATCCACCCATGAATTGGAACAACGGCCCCCGCTTCGATGACACATCGAGCAGGACTTGCGTCCTCGAAGCACGCTCCTCCGGAATGAACCATGCAACCGTGACTGAACTGTCGATGACGAAATTTCCCAATCAGCGTCGTCCTTCGTCGCGGACGGCAAAAAGTCATCACAGACCGCGAACGCCGCAAAATGGCGGGGCCCGGCGGATTTCCCCGCCGGGCCCCTCATCGATCAGCCGGCCTGTAAGCCGGGTTCTGTAGGGCGCGGAGTTTTTTGGGCCCCGCGCGCGACGGCCATTCCTCTGGGACGCCGGTTTCCCGGCGCCTCGAGCAACCCACCCGGACGGCTGGATCCGGACATCGATCTGGGAAGGTGAGTTCCCGCGCCGTCCCTATTCGGTCTTGCTCCCGGTGGGGTTTGCCGTGCCGTTTCCGTCGCCGGAAACGCGGTGCGCTCTTACCGCACCGTTTCACCCTTGCCGAGCCGTTGACCTCCGCTTGCGCAGACGTCGCGGGCCAGGCGGTTTGTTTTCTGTGGCACTGTCCCTGGGGTCGCCCCCGCCGGACTTTATCCGGCACCGCATGTCCATGGAGCCCGGACTTTCCTCCCCGGCAGCCTTTCGGCTGACGCCGGGACGGCCGTCCGGCCGACTGACCCTCGAAGGAATGGGGTTTGGCCCGCGCGCCGTCAAGCCGCCTGCCCCCGCAGGCGCGTTGCTGACGTCGAATACAGGCTCGCCGACGCGTCAGGCCTGGGCGGCGCGATCGAGCAGCCCGTCGCGCGCGGCGATCAGCGCGTTCAGGGTGCGCCGCGTCGAGAGGTCCGCCCGTCCGTCGATCCGCTCGGTGCGGAAATGACGCTGGAAGGCGATGACGGCCTGGGCGGTTGCCACGTCGTACACGCCGCTCGGGGCGACGCCGTAGCCATAGGCGGCGAGCGCCCGCTGCAAGGCCGTGACCTCCTCGCCCACATCGCCCGGTCCGAAGGCGGGGCCGGGCACGATCGGCGCCGGCGGCGCCCACAGACCGATCCCCGCCTCGGCAAGGCGGCGCCACGGAAACTTCTCTCCCGGATCATCCTTGCGGGCGGGCGCGACATCGGAATGAGCAAGGACGTGGTGAGGGCGTATGCCCCGCCGAGCGACGATGTCCTGCGAAAGCGCGATCAGCGCCGCGATCTGCGCCTCGGGAAAGTCACGGTAGCCGAATTCATGCCCGGGATTGACGATTTCGATGCCGATCGAGCGCGAATTGAGATCGTTTCCGCGCTCCCAGAACGATGCGCCGGCGTGCCAGGCGCGATCGGCTTCCGCCACGAGTTGCAGCACCGCCCCGTCCTCGCAGACGAAATAGTGGCACGAGACTCTCGATTCGCGACTTAACAGCCGCTCGAGCGCCGCCTCCATGCTCGCCATGCCGGTGTAGTGCAGCAACAGGATATCCGGCGCGGCGACGCCGATCCGCTCGTTGTGATTGGGCGACGCCACGACGTGGGAGACGAAGCGGGAATCGGGCTTGAAGCTGGACATTGCATGCATAAGGCCACCGTTCTGCGAAAACGCTTAATGCGGGGTTAATCGGAACGGCTCGTCTCTCCTGGCCCATCCGCATTTGCGTGACGCGGCGGAGCCTACCGGTTCACGGCCCCGTCAGCAAAAACGGCCCGGGCGGACCCGGGCCGTTCATACACGAACCGCTGGTGGCGGCGCGGAGATGTCGTCAGCGCGGGGCGCCCGCGCCGCGATCCATATTCGGATTGGCGCTCGGATTGGCGCTCGGGCTTGAGCTCGGGCTCATTGTCGACCCCGAATTGCCGGCCGGCCCGGCGCCGGTCGTGGTCCGGTTGTCCCCGAGCGTCTTGAACTCGGCGTGCTGCTGCAACTGGTCCTTGGTCATCGACAGGCGCAGCTGGTCCGAGCTCGTATTGTTCGCGCTGCTGCCGGCCGGAACGACCTCGAAGACCGTCATCGGCAGCGCGACATCCTTGGTTCCGATGCCGAGGAATCCGCCCACGCCGACCACGAGAGCGTCGACCTTGCCGCTCTTGTCGATGAGGACGTCGCTGACGTCGCCGATCTTCACGTTGTCGGCGCCGATCACATCGGTGCCCATCAGCTTCGATCCGAGCCACTGGCTCGGCGCCTGTTGGGTGATCACCTGCGCGTTCGCATCGCCGCGGTTGGGTGCGCCGGACGTTTGGGCGAGAGCGGCTGACAGCATCAGACCGCTCACGGCCGCGGCGGCCATGAGAGTGCGGATCATTTCGAATGCCTCCTAAGGATGATGTGCGGGGCGCAAGCGCGTCCCATGCACGGGCTCAACCGGCCTCGCTTCGCCCGGTTCCACGCTGCATCGCGCCAAGCGTTTGCTCGTCCAAGGATTCGAGCGCTGCGACCGGCTGCCGAACCACGGTCACCGTGCAGGGCGCGCGGGCAACGACCTGGGCGGAGACGCTGCCGAGGTATTGCCGTAGGGGCGAACTCCCGCGCGCGCCCATCACGATGTGATCGACATTGTTGTTCAGCGCATAATCGATGATCGCGGCGGCGGGATCGGGCGATTCGAACACGTGATAGGTGATGCGGTCCTCGGCGACCGGAAGCGACCGCGCCCAGTGTTTCAACTCCACGAGGCGCTGCAGGTGCGGATGGCGTCCCTGCGCGTCCTGCATCGGATCGAGCGCGATGCGCGAGGTCTTCAACACGTTGACGCAGGCAAACCGCGCAGCCGTCTCCGCCGCCAGCAAGCGGCGCAGCGCGACGGCGAGCGCCTCGCGCAAGTCTTCGGCCTCGGGCGACAGATCGATCGCGCCCATGATGATCGGCGAGCGATCGAGCAGGCCCGCCGCATCGCGCGTGCGCATGCGCGGGGCGTTTCGGTTGGCGAGCCATCGCATGAAGACGGTCGCCGCGCCGTCCCGGTTGCGCCGTTCGGCGCGCGCCGTGAGCACCACGTCGTCGGGATGCTGCAGGGCGAAACGCAATTGCGCGGCGGTTTCGTAGCGGGCCTCGGGCCTGATCTCGAGGCAGCGCAGGATGATTTCCTGCAGCCAGGGCGGCGTGTCCGGGTTCCACCAGCGGGGAGGCGGCGGATCGCGCCACAGCCGCCGACGCCACTCCGATTCGCGCTCCGGCTGGCCGAACGGGTATTCGCCGGTCGCGAACAGGTAGAGAATGACGCCGAGCGCGAAGATGTCGCTGCGCGGATCGCCGCGGTTGCGCCGCACCTGTTCCGGCGCGACATAGGCGCCGGTGCCGACCGGGCTGTCGAACTCCTCGCCGATCAGATCGGGAAGCTGCAGGTGGCGCGACAGTCCGAAATCGATCAGCACCACGCCTTCATTGTCGCGCCGGATGACGTTGCTCGGCTTCAGGTCGAGATGGAGGACATGCTGCTGATGAATGTCGCGCAGCGCATCGGCTATTCTCGCGCCGATCCGCGCGACCTCGTCCGCCGGCAGCGGCGCCTGGTCGATCAGGGTCGCGAGCGACTGCCCGGCGACGTGCTCCATCACGATGTAGGGCCGCTCGAAATCGCCGGCCGCGACGAAGCGGGGCACGTGCGGCCCGGTGAGGCGGGCAAGGATCATCTGCTCACTGCTCGAACCCGACGATCGTCAGCGGATCCTCGCCGCGACGCAAAAGCGGGATTTTCATGATCAGCGGGGCGCTCGATTCCGGCGTGCGAGACGCGCCAGAAATCGGCCATGCCGCCCGACTCGAGCTGCTCGTCGAAGCGGAAGCCGTCGACAACATCGCCGACTTGAAGAGGGCGGCCGTTCAGCAAACGCGATGTCCCCGCTCAATAGCCCTGATACAGGCGGTAGCTCAGCCCGATCGGAAGGCCGGCATTGCGGATTTTCTTGGCTGCGGTGTCGACGTCATAGGGCACGCGGATATAGGTGAGCACGTCCTGGGAGTCGTCGAGCAGCGCGTAGCAGGCGGCCGGATTGTGGTCGCGCGGCTGCCCGACCGAGCCGATCACCGCCAGCCATCGGCGGCGCGCGGTGAGCGGGATGTCGACCCGGTCGATCGGGTCGAAGCCGGCGAATTTGCCGGTCACCGACATGTGGAACAGGCTCGGCACATGCGTATGCCCGCAGAAGGTCGCATGCGCCTGGGTCGCCACCAGCGCGCGCGAGGCGGAATAGAGATCGGTGATATAGCTCCAGTCGGCGGGCGCGACTGGGTTCGCATGCACGTAGAGATAGCCGCCCCGCTGGGCGGTCAGCGGCAGCCGGCCGAGGAACTCGCCCTGCTTGGGAGTGAGCTTCGTCTTCGTCCATGCGATCGCGATCGCGGCGTCCTCGTTCATGTCGGCCGGCTTGCCGATCGCCGCGGCGTCGTGATTCCCGAGGACGGCGATGGCGCCCTGCTCGACATGCGCCATCACCGAATCGACCACCCATCCGGGATCGGCCCCGTAGCCGACATAGTCGCCGAGGAAGACATAGTGGTCGACGCCGCTGCGGCGGGCATGTTCGAGGCAGGCCTCGAAGGCCTCGCGATTGGCGTGGATGTCGCTGATGAGCGCTATTCGCATGGCTTCGTCTGATCGCGAGGGTCTCGAAACGTTTCTTTAAGTTTAACAGCCGTTAATCGCAAATCGTCTCGCGCGAGCGAGCGCAACGGCGATTCCGCATGCATTGACGCCCATGTGAGCCCATGATATCCCAAATTAACCCATTGGGAGCATGCGCAGCCTGGCTTCGGCCGGATTTTAACCCGTGAAGGTCCCTTGTCCGGGACCCGCGTCCGCATCCGGCCGGAGTGGAGTTTGGATGATTATGGACCGGTTCGTCGCGAACTCCACGTCGCGGCTCGATGCGAAGGGGCGGGTGTCGATCCCGGCGGCGTTTCGGACGGTGCTGTCCCGCGACGGATTCGAAGGGTTGTACTGCTATCCGAGCCTCGACCAGCCCGCGATCGATGCCGGAGGCCATGCGCTGCTGGCGGAGATCGAGGCACTGATCGCGCGGTTCGCGCCGTATTCGGAACAGCGGGAGGAACTGCTGGTCGCGCTCTATGGACGGAGCGAGACGCTGAAGATCGACAGCGAGGGCCGGGTGGTCTTGACGGACATGCTGAAGAGCCATGCCGGGATCGGCGACGCGGCGACCTTTGTCGGTCTCGGCCAACGATTTCAGATTTGGGAACCGGAACGCTTCCGCGCGCATCTAGAAAAGGCCACGGCGACGGTGCGCGAACTGACCAAGCGTCTCGGTTCGCGAACGCGGGGCGCCGGGCGACGGAGCACGGGAATGATGACGGGCCGCGACACCGGGCTACCGGGCGTCGCTGGCGGACTGGCCCGTCACATTCCCGTGCTCGTCCGGCAAGCGGTCGAATTCCTCGCCATCCGCCAGCAGCGGCGTCTATGTCGACGGCACCTTCGGGGCCGGCGGCTATACGCGTGCGATCCTTGCCGCGGACGACGCCGCGCAGGTTCTCGGCATCGACCGCGACCACACGGCGATCGCGCTCGGCGCCGATCTGGTCGACGCCGCGGGCGGCCGGCTCACCCTCGTGCAAAGTCCGCTTTTCCGATCTCGAAGCCGCCGCCGGCGGCCCTGGCCGCGGCGGACGGCGTCGTGTCTCGATCTCGGCGTCTCGTCGATGCAGCTCGACAGCGCCGGAACGCGGCTTTTCGTTCCGGCTCGACGGCCCGCTCGACATGCGCATGGGCGACGAAGGACCGAGCGCCGCCGACATCGTCGCCGCGGCCTCCGGGCGCGATCTCGCCCAGATCATCTGCGACGCTCGGCGAGGAACGCCATTCGCGCGCGGTCGCCCGCGCCATCCTGCACGCCCGCGCCGCGCAGCCGATCCGCACCACCGGCGCGCTCGCCGAAATTGTCGCGCGCGTGGTGCGCGCGCGGCCGGGCGACATTCATCCGGCCACCCGCACGTTCCAGGCGCTGCGCATGTTCGTGAACGACGAACTGGGCGAACTCGCCCAGGGGCTCGTCGCCGCCGAACGCGTGCTCAAGCCGGGCGGACGGCTCGTCGTCGTCGCCTTCCATTCGCTCGAAGACCGCATGGTCAAGACGTTCCTCGTCGACGCGCGCCGGCACGACCGGCGTGTCGCGTCACCTTCCGGAAGCGCCGCACGCGCCCGCGACCTTCCGCGCGCTCACCAAGCGCCCGGTGACGCCGGAAGACGACGAGATCGGCGCCAATCCGCGCGCCCGCTCGGCCAAGCTGCGCGCCGCCGAACGGACCGATGCGCCGGCGCGTCCGCGCGACCGGCCGGCGATCGCCGCGGCTGCCGTCGCTCGCCGACATCCTTGCGGGGACGCTGAGATGCGCCTGGTCAACCTCATCGTCGTCGCCGCGCTCGTGCTCGCCGCCGCCTATGTCTACAAGATCAAGGTCGGCCGCCACCGTCCAGGCCGAGCGCGTCGCCAAGCTGCGAATCGAGATTTCGCGCGAGCGCGACGTGATCGCCGCCCTGCGCGCCGAGACGGCCAAGCTCGACAATCCCGACGCGGATTCAGCGCCTGGCGGACCGCCATCTCCCGCTCAAGCCGCTCGATCCGGCGCAGATCGATACGATCGAATCCATTCCGCGGCGAACGACCGATGTCGTCGCGCCGGAGATCACGACCGCCGCCCCGCCCAGCCGAAGGCCGCGCCGGCCGAGGTCGTGACCGGCAGCGTGCGGCCGCCGCCCGCGCGGGCGAGGTGAGCGATGAGCGCGCTCGATCCGAACGCCGGCCCTGCGAAGACGGCCCCGCCCGCGCGCGCCGTGGCACGCGCCGCGTCGCCCAGGCGCTGCTCTACGGCCAGAACGTCGATCGCACGCGCAAGACCAAGGCGCGCATCGGGCTCGCGATGCTCGGCTTCGCGGTCCTCTACGCGGTGATCGCGGCGCAAGCTCGTCCTCTTCGCGGTCGCGCCGGACAGCCACGTCGCGCGACGCGCCGGTTCGGGCGACGCGGTCGCGACCGCGCGCCCCGACATCCTCGACCGCAACGGCGAAGATCCTTGCAACCGACGTGAAGATGCCGTCGCTGTTCGCCGAGCCGCGGCGCATCATCGACGTCGACGAGGCGGTCGAACTCCTCACCGCGGTGATGCCCGACCTCGACACCTCGGAGCTGCGCGAGCGGCTCGGCTCCAAGCGCGGCTTCGTCTGGCTCAAGCGCGAGATCACGCCGAAGCAGCAGCAGGAAGTGCACCGGCTCGGCATTCCGGGCATCGGCTTCCTCAACGAGAACAAGCGCGTCTATCCGAACGGCCGCGAGGTCTCGCACCTGATCGGCCACGTCAATGTCGACAACCAGGGCATCGCCGGCATCGAGAAGTGGCTCGACACTCGCGGTCTCGCCGATCTGCACCGCGCCGGCTTCGCCTCCGACCGCCAGCAGGAGCCGGTCGCGCTCGCCGTCGACCTGCGCGTCCAGCACGCGCTGCGCGACGAGCTCGATCGCCGCGCGCCGAGAAGTTCAAGGCCAAGGCATCGGCCGGCGTCATTCTCGACGTGCGCTCCGGCGAGATCGTCGCCATGGTGTCGCACCCGGACTACGACCCGAACAATCCGAAGCGAGGCGCTCGATCCCAACCGCATCAACCGGCTCACCACCGGCGTGTATCGAAATGGGCTCGACCTTCAAGGCGCTGACCGTGGGGATGGCGCTCGATTCCGGCAAGGTCAACGCTCAATTCGTCCTTCGACGCGCGCGTGCCGCTGCGCTACGGCAAGTTCAACATCAACGACTACCACGCGCAGCGGCGCGTTCTGACGGTGCCGGAGGTCTTCACCTATTCCTCCAATATCGGCGCGGCCACGCATGGCGCTCGCGGTGGGCGTCGAAGGACACAAGGCGTTCCTGCGCAAGATCGGGCAGCTCGACCGGCTGCGCACCGAATTGCCGGAGAGCGCCGAGCCGATCGTGCCGAAACGCTGGGGCGAACTCAACACCGTGACCATCGCGTTCGGGCACGGCCTGTCGGTTGCGCCGCTGCAGGCGCTGATGGGCTTCGGCGCGCTGATGAATGGCGGCTATCTGATCCCGCCGACCTTTCTGAAGCGCAGCGAGGAAGAGGCGCGCGCCGTCGCCAAGCGCGTGGTCAAGCGCGAGACCAGCATCGCGATGCGCTATCTGATGCGGCTGAACGCCGAAAAAGGCAGCGGGTCGAAGGCCGACGTGAAGGGCTACTATGTCGGCGGCAAGACCGGCACGGCGGAGAAGGTGGTCGGCGGCCGCTACAGCAAGACCAAGCTCCTCTGCGACTTCATCGCCGTCATGCCGGCCGACGAGCCGCGCTATCTCGTCCTGATCATGCTCGACGAGCCGCAGCCGCTGCCCGAGACGCACGGCTACGCCACCGCCGGCTGGAACGCCGCCCCGACCGCCGCCAAGGTGATCGAGCGCATCGCGCCGATGCTCGGCATGAAGCCGCGCTTCGAGCTCCCGCCCGCCGACCAGCTCATCCTCGCGACGATGAAGGAGCGCCGCTAAAGCGTGGACAGGCCCTTCGAAACGCGCCTCCGGGCCGTCCAGGCATGGCCCGGCCGCCGCTTTTCAGCCGCGATTGGCTTCACACTGTCCGCCGAAATGCTCTAAACGAGTGACGCCGAGGCGCGTCCTCGGCGCCAGCACGGGGCCAGCATGCAGTTGCACGACCTTCTCGAGGCGGACGCGCGATGCGAAGAGCGTCATGCGTCGCGTCCGATAACGGGCGTTTGCGCCGACAGCCGCGCCGTCCGGCCCGGCTTCCTCTTCGCGGCGGTGCCGGGCGGCCAAGTCGACGGACTGAGCTACGTCCCCGCCGCGCTCGCGGCCGGCGCGGTCGCTGTCCTCGCGGAGCGCGCTCCCTCCGCGCCATTGCCGGACCAACTCGCGCTCGTGCTTGTGCCCGATGTGCGCCGCGCGCTCGCGCTTGCGGCGGCGAAGTTCTTCGCGCGTCAGCCCGACGTCATCGCCGCCGTCACCGGCACCAGCGGAAAAACCTCGGTCGCCGCCTTCACCCGGCAGATCTGGGCGGCGCTCGGGCTCTCCGCCGCAAGCATCGGAACGGTCGGACTCGTGACGCCGACGGAGGAGCGGTACGGCTCGCTCACCACGCCCGATCCGGTCGAACTGCACACGACGCTCGCGCGTCTCGCCGATGCCGGCATCACCCATCTCGCGCTCGAAGCGTCCTCGCATGGACTAGACCAGCGCCGGCTCGACGGCGTGCGCGTCGCGGTCGCGAGCTTCACCAACATCACCCGCGATCATCTCGACTACCATGTGACCTTCGACGCCTATCTCCGGGCCAAGCTCATCCTGTTCGAGCGCCTGCTCGACGCCGACGGCGCCGCGGTGATCGACGTCGATCACGACCACGCGGAAGCCTTCGTCGCCGCCGCCGCGAAGCGGACCAGCCGCGTGCTGACGGTGGGCCGCCGCGGCCGCGACATAAGGCTCGTCGATTGCGCGATCGACGGATTCTCGCAGACGCTGCAGATCGACCATGGCGGCGCGCGCTACCGCGTCCGGCTGCCGCTGGTCGGCGCGTTCCAAGTGGACAACGCGCTCGTCGCCGCCGGGCAGGCGATCGCGACGGGGTGCGAGCCGGCCGCGGTGTTCAACGAATTGGAAGGCCTCACCGGCGCGAAGGGGCGGCTGGAACTCGTCGGCCACCGCTGCGGCGCTCCGATCTTTGTCGACTACGCGCACAAGCCCGATGCGCTCGCCAAGGCGATCGAGGCGCTGCGGCCCTATGCGCAGGGCCGTCTTACCGTCGTTTTCGGTTGCGGCGGCGATCGCGATCAGGGCAAGCGCCCGCTGATGGGGGCGATCGCGGTGGACAAGGCCGACCGGGTGATCGTCACCGACGACAATCCGCGCAGCGAAGAGCCGGCCGCGATCCGCGCGATGATTCTCGCATCGGCGCCGGGCGCCATCGAAATCGCCGACCGCCGCGAGGCGATCCAGCATGCGATCGACGAGCTCGGCTCGGGCGACGTGCTGCTGGTCGCCGGAAAGGGCCACGAGACGGGTCAGACGATTGCCGGCCGCACCCTGCCCTTCAGCGATCACGAAGCGATCGCGGCCGCGCTGCGGGAGAAGAGCGCATGACGGCGCCGCTGTGGGGCGTGGACCGCATGGCGGACGCCATGCAGGCCGAGCGGTCGGGCGCGCTGCCTGCGGCCGTGACAGGCGTCTCCATCGACAGCCGCACGATCGCGCCGGGCGAGGCGTTCTTCGCCATCGCCGGCGAACGCCATGATGCGCACGACTTCGTCGCCGCCGCGCTGGACAGAGGCGCGGGCCTCGCGGTCGTCGCCGCCGAGAAGCGTGCGGCCTTTGCCGCCGATGCGCCATTGCTCGTCGTTCCCGACGTGCTCGCAGGCCTGCGCGATCTTGCGCGCGCCGCGCGCGCTCGCTCGGCCGCAAAGATCGTCGCCGTGACCGGCTCGGTCGGCAAGACCTCGACCAAGGAGGCGCTGCGGCTCGCGCTCGGGGCCGACGGCGAGACGCATGCCTCCGCCGCCTCATTCAACAATCATTGGGGCGTGCCGCTGTCGCTCGCTCGCATGCCCGAGACGGCGCGCTACGGCGTGTTCGAGATCGGCATGAACCACGCAGGCGAGATCACGCCGCTGACGCGACTGGTGCGGCCGCATGTGGCGATCGTGACCGCAATTGCGCCGGTGCATCTCGAGTTCTTCGACGGCGTCGCCGAAATCGCCGACGCCAAGGCCGAGATCTTCCTCGGCGTCGAGCCGGACGGCGTCGCCGTGATCAACCGGGACAGTCCTTATTTCGCGCAGCTGAAACGGCGCGCGACCCAGGCGGGAATGGCCCGCATCGTCGGGTTCGGCGAGCATGCGCGCGCGCAGGCCCGCCTGATCAAATGCGTGCTGCTGGCCGACGCATCGACCCTCGAGGCCGACATTCTGGGCGAGCGGGTCGCCTATCGGATCGGCGCGCCGGGCCGCCACCTCGTGCTCAATTCGCTCGCGGTCCTCGCGGTCACGCGCCTGCTCGGCGGCGATCTCGCGCTCGGCGCGCTCGCGCTCGCCCAGCAGACGCCCGCTCCCGGACGCGGCGTGCGCATGCCGATCGAGGTGCAGGGCGGAACCGCGCTCGTGATCGACGAGAGCTACAACGCCAATCCGACCTCGATGCGCGCGGCGCTCGCGCTGCTCGGCGACGCGCCGGTCGGCCGGCGCGGGCGGCGCATCGCCGTGCTCGGCGACATGCTCGAACTCGGTCCCGCGGGCGTCGATCTGCATCGCGAGCTCGCCGCGCCGATCGCCGCGCATGCGGTCGACCTCGTGTTCTGCGCCGGCCCGCTGATGGCCGCGCTGTGGGAGGCGCTTCCGGCAGACCGCCGCGGAGGATATGCGGCGGCCGCCGAGGACCTCGAAGCGGAGGTGGCCTCAGCCTTGCGCGCGGGCGACGTCGTCATGGTGAAGGGTTCGCTCGGTTCACGCATGGGCCCGATCGTCAAGTCGCTGGTGCGACGCTATTCCCCGCAACGCGCCCAGGACGGCATTCCGGCGCAAGGCTGAGGACGGGCAGACCGATGTTGTATTGGCTCGCTGAACTCTCCGATGTCGTGGGCGTGTTCAACGTCTTCCGCTACATCACCTTCCGCGCCGCCGGCGCGATCGTGACCGCAGCGGTGTTCGTGTTCCTGTTCGGGCCGATCATCATCGCCAAGCTGCGCGTGAAACAGGGCAAGGGCCAGCCGATCCGCAGCGACGGCCCGCAGTCCCATCTCGTGACCAAGAAGGGCACGCCCACAATGGGCGGATTGATGATCCTCAGCAGCCTCGTGATGTCGACGGTGCTGTGGGCCAATCCGGCCAACCCTTATGTCTGGGTCGTGCTCGGCGTCACGCTCGGCTTCGGGATGATCGGGTTCTACGACGACTATTTGAAGGTGACGAAGCAGTCGCATGCGGGCTTTCCCGGCAAGATGCGGCTCGCGCTCGAATGCCTGATCGCCGCGGTCGCCTGCCTCGCGCTCGCCAATCTCGGCCGTCCGCCCTTTGCGACCGGGCTCGCGCTTCCCTTCATCAAGGGCCTGGTCATCGATCTCGGGTGGTTCTTCATCGTGTTCGGCACGTTCATCATTGTCGGCGCCGGCAACGCCGTGAACCTGACCGACGGGCTCGACGGGCTTGCGATCGTGCCGGTGATGATCGCGGCGGCGAGCTTCGCGGCGATTTCCTGGGTGGTCGGCAATTTCGTCTTCGCCGAGTATCTGCAGCTCAATTACGTCGCCGGCGCGGGCGAACTGACGGTGCTGTGCGCGGCGATCCTCGGGGCCGGGCTGGGGTTTCTCTGGTTCAACGCCCCGCCCGCCTCGATCTTCATGGGCGACACGGGCTCGCTCGCGCTGGGCGGGCTGCTCGGCACGATCGCGGTCGTCACCAAGCACGAGATCGTGCTCGGCATCATCGGCGGCTTGTTCGTGCTGGAGGCGATTTCGGTGATCGTGCAGGTCGCCTCGTTCAAGCTCACGGGCAAGCGCGTGTTCCGGATGGCGCCGCTCCACCACCATTTCGAGCAGCTCGGCTGGACCGAGCCGCAGATCGTGATCCGCTTCTGGATCATCTCCGTCGTCCTTGCGCTTGCCGGGCTCTCGACGCTGAAATTGAGGTAACCGATGGACCCGGCTGCAACGAGCCGCCATTCCGGAGGCCGAGCGAAGCGAGGCTGTCCGGAATCCATCACGAATTGCGAGTATTGATTCCGGGCCCGCGTGCGCCACGCGCCCCGGAATGACTGGGAAGAGGCTGTGCAATGATCCCCGTCACCACCTTCGCCGGAAAGAAGGTCGCGATCTTCGGCCTCGGCGTGTCCGGGCTCGCGACCGCGAGCGCGCTGTTTGCCGGCGGCGCCGACGTGATCGGCTGGGACGACAGCGAAGAACGCATCGAATATGCAACGAGCGCCGGCATTCCCACCGCCGATCTGCGCCATATCGACTGGTCTCGCATCAAAGCGCTTGTGCTTGCGCCGGGCGTTCCCCTCACCCATCCCACGCCGCATTGGACGGTCGGGCTCGCGCGCGCAGCCGGCGTCGAGGTGATCGGCGATATCGAGCTGTTCTGCCGCGAACGGCGCAGCCATGCGCCGGACGCGCCCTTCATCGCGGTCACCGGCACCAACGGAAAATCGACCACGACGGCGCTCACCGCGCATCTCCTCGCGGCGGCCGGCTATGAAGTCGCCATCGGCGGCAATATCGGCACGGCCATTCTTTCGCTCGAACCGCCGCGTCCCGGCCGCGTGCATGTGATCGAGGTCTCCTCGTTCCAGATCGAGCTTGCGCCAAGCCTCGATCCCTCCGTCGGCATTCTGCTCAATGTCAGCGAGGACCATCTCGACCGGCACGGCACCATGGCGAACTATGCCGGCCTGAAGGAGCGGCTCGTCGCCGGCGTCCAGGAGGACGGGATCGCGATCATCGGCGTCGACGACGGCTGGTGCCAGGCCGCCGCCGACCGGATTGCGCGATCGGGGCGGCGCGTGGTGCGCGTGTCGGTCCGCCGGCCGCTGGTCGACGGGGTCTATGTCGAGGCGGACCGCATTCTCCTCGCCGAAGCCGGCGCGAGCCAGGAGATCGCGCTCATCGGCGGCATCTCCACGCTGCGCGGTTTGCACAATGCCCAGAACGCCGCTTGCGCCAGCGCGGCCGCGCTCGCCTTCGGCGCCGCGCCGAAAGCGATCCAGGACGGGCTGCGCAGCTATCCCGGGCTCGCCCACCGCATCGAGGAAGTCGGACGCCGGGGCCGCGTCGTGTTCGTCAACGACTCCAAGGCCACCAATGCGGACGCCGCCGCCCGCGCCCTCGCCTGCTTCTCCGATATCTACTGGATCGCCGGCGGGCGGCCCAAGACGGACGGCATCGCCGCGCTCGACGGCTACTTTCCGCGCATCCGCAAGGCCTATCTGATCGGCGAGGCGGCGCCGCATTTCGCGAAGACGCTCGACGGCGGCGTGCCCTATGAAATCGCCGAGACGCTCGACCGCGCGGTCGCCGATGCGGCCGCCGACGCCGCGGCCTCGCCGGCGGCCGAGCCGATCGTCCTCCTCTCCCCCGCCTGCGCTTCGTTCGACCAGTTCAAGAATTTCGAGGATCGCGGCGAATTGTTTCGCAAGCTGGTGCAAAGCCTGCCGCCTGTTCAGAGCTGACGCATGACGCGGGCGCGGGCCGAGGCGACAGGAAGCTGGGATTTCTGGATCGATCGCGGCGGCACATTCACCGACGTGATCGGCCGCCGTCCCGATGGCACGCTGGTCGCCCACAAGCTCCTGTCGGAGAACCCGGAGGCCTATCGCGACGCCGCCGTCCAGGGCATCCGCGATCTCCTGCGGCTTGCCCCGGGCGAGCCCATTCCGGTCGAGCGCATCGGCGCGCTCAAGATGGGCACCACGGTCGCGACCAATGCGCTGCTGGAACGGCGCGGCGAGCGCACGCTGCTGGTCGTCACCAAGGGCTTCCGCGACGCGCTCGCCATCGGCTATCAGGCGCGCCCGAAAATCTTCGCCCGCCAGATCATCAAGCCCGACATGCTCTACGAGCGCGTCGTCGAAGTCGAAGAGCGCGTGCGCGCCGACGGGACGGTGGAGCGCGCGCCCGATCTCACCGCGGTGCGCGGCGACCTGTCGCGCGCGCTCGCGGACGGCGTCAAGGCCGTCGCGATCGTGTTCATGCACGCCTACCGCTATCCCGAGCATGAGCGGCGCGTCGCGCTGATCGCGCGCGAGCTCGGCTTCCCGCAGGTTTCGGTCAGCCACGAGGTCTCGCCGCTGATCAAGCTGGTCGGGCGCGGCGACACCACGGTGGTCGACGCCTATCTCTCGCCGATCCTGCGCCGCTATGTGGCGCAGGTGGCGGAAGAGCTGACGCGCGGCGGCGCGCCCCATCCTTCGAGTCGCGGGCGTTCGCCCGCTCCTCAGGATGAGGCGGATGAAGCGCTGGTGGGACCTCGTCCTGAGGAGGCGCGAAGCGCCGTCTCGAAGGACGAGACAGACTCGATTCGCCTGATGTTCATGATGTCGTCGGGCGGGCTCACCGCGGCCGAGCTGTTCCAGGGCAAGGACGCGATCCTGTCGGGGCCGGCCGGCGGCGTGGTCGGCATGGCGGAGACCGGCCGCGAGGCCGGATTCGACCGGCTGATCGGCTTCGACATGGGCGGCACCTCGACCGACGTGTCGCACTTTGCCGGTGAATACGAGCGCGCCTTCGAGACGGAGGTGGCGGGTGTGCGCATGCGCGCGCCGATGATGCTGATCCACACGGTCGCCGCGGGCGGCGGCTCGATCCTGCATTTCGACGGCGCGCGCTTTCGCGTCGGGCCGGATTCGGCCGGCGCCGATCCCGGCCCGAAATGCTACCGGCGCGGCGGCCCGCTCGCCGTGACCGACGCCAATGTGATGGTCGGCAAGCTGATCCCCGAGTTTTTCCCGAGGATTTTCGGGCCGGAGCAGAAACTGCCGATCGACGCCGAAGCGGTGCGGGAGGCGTTCGCCGCGCTGGCGCGCGACGTCGGCGGCGGCCGCAGCCCGGAAGAAGTCGCCGACGGCTTCATCCGGATCGCGGTCGAGAACATGGCGAATGCGATCAAGAAAATCTCCGTGCAGCGCGGTTATGACGTGACGCGCTACGCGCTCAACTGCTTCGGCGGCGCGGGCGGCCAGCATGCCTGCCTCGTCGCCGACGCGCTCGGCATGACGACGGTGCTGATCCACCCGTTCTCGTCGCTGCTTTCCGCCTACGGCATGGGCATGGCGGACATCCGCGCGACGCGCCAGCAGGCGATCGAGGAGCCGTTCGGGGAGGCCGCCCTCGCCGCAATCGCGGCCGCGGGCGAAACGCTCGGCGCAGAGGCGCGCGACGAGGTGATCGGCCAGGGCGTAGCCTTGGGCGACATCGCCGTACAGGTGCGCGCGCATATCCGCTATGCCGGCACCGACACTCCGCTTGACGTCCCGGCGTTCACGTTTACGCGCTCGTCCTTCGAGACGCGCCCTGCGGGCGCTCCTCAGGACGAGGATTGTTCCTCTCCTCGTCCTGAGGAGGCGCGAAGCGCCGTCTCGAAGGAGCGAGGTCGCTCCAAACCTCGACGAGATGAGAGCCGCGTTCGAAGCCGCGCACAAGGCGCGTTTCGGCTTCATCGACGCGGCGAAGGAGCTCGTGGTCGAGGCGGTGTCGGTCGAGGCGGTGGGCGGCGGCGGCAAATTCGCCGAACCGCTCCGGGCGAAAACCGGCGGTCCCCTCCCCCGCCCGCGCAGCGGAGCCAGTTCTATTCCGCCGGCCGCCGGCGCGACGCACCCGTCTATGCGCGCGACCAGCTTGCGCCGGGACACGTCGTGCCGGGTCCCGCCATCGTCATCGAGCCGCACCAGACGGTGGTGATCGAGGACGGCTGGCGCGCCGAGCTCACCGAGAAGAACCATCTCGTGCTCGCGCGCGTCGTCCCGCTCGAACGCCAGCACGCGATCGGCACCAAGGCCGATCCCGTGATGCTCGAAGTGTTCAACAACCTGTTCATGTCGATCGCCGAGCAGATGGGCGTCGTGCTGCAGAACACCGCCTATTCGGTGAACATCAAGGAACGGCTGGATTTCTCCTGCGCGGTGTTCGCCGCCGACGGCGCGCTCGTCGCCAACGCCCCGCACATGCCGGTCCATCTCGGCTCGATGGATCGTGCGGTCGAGACCATCATCCGCGAGAACGCCGGACGGATCGCGCCGGGCGACGTCTATGCGATCAACGCGCCCTATAATGGCGGCACGCATCTGCCCGACATCACCGTCTGCACGCCCGTGTTCGATCTTAGCCGTTCCGCTGGCCCCTCTTCACCTCTCCGCTTGCGGGGGAGGTCGATCCGCGCAGCGGATCGGGAGGGGGCGCTCGCGCTTGGCACGACCCTCCGGTTCCCCCCTCCCCATCCCTCCCCCGCAAGCGGGGGAGGAAGCCGCAAGATGAAGCTACCGGCGAAACCTTCGTTAGCGAGCCGCGCATCCTGTTCTGGGTCGCCTCGCGCGGGCATCACGCCGATGTCGGCGGCATTTCGCCCGGCTCGATGTCGCCGCATGCGCGGACGATCGAGGAGGAAGGCGTCTATATCGACAATTTCAAGCTGATCGAGCGCGGCCGTTTCCGCGAGCAGGCGCTCTACGATCTCCTCACCCAGGCGCGATACCCGGCCCGCAATCCGCTGCAGAACGTCAACGACCTCAAGGCGCAGATCGCCGCCAACGAAAAGGGCGCGCAGGAATTGCGCCGGATGGTCGAGCAGTTCACCCTGCCCGTCGTCGAGGCCTATATGCGCCACGTGCAGGACAACGCGGCCGAGAGCGTGCGCCGCGTGATCGACCGGCTGCACGATTCGGAGTTCAGCTACGCGATGGACCAGGGAACGGCGATCAAGGTGCGGATCGCGGTCGACAAGGAGAAGCGCGAGGCGACCGTCGATTTCACCGGGACGTCGCCGCAGCAGCCGGACAATTTCAACGCCCCCGAGCCGGTCGCCCGCGCCGCCGTGCTCTACGTCTTCCGCGTCATGGTGGACGACGACATCCCGATGAACGGCGGCTGCCTGCGGCCGATCCGCATCGTCATCCCGGCGCGCTCGATGCTGTCGCCCGAATATCCCGCCGCGGTGGTCGCCGGCAATGTCGAGACCTCGCAGGCGGTGACGAACGCCCTGTTCGGCGCGCTCGGCGCGCTCGCGGCGGCGCAGGGCACGATGAACAATCTCAATTTCGGCAATGCCCGCCACCAGTATTACGAGACGATCTGCTCCGGCTCGCCGGCGGGGCCCGGCTTCGACGGCGCCGACGCTGTGCATACCCACATGACCAATACGCGGCTCACCGATCCGGAAGTGCTGGAGTTCCGCTATCCGGTGCTGCTCGAGGACTTCCACATCCGGCAGGGCTCGGGCGGGCGCGGACGTTGGCATGCCGGCGACGGCATCCGCCGCACGATCCGGTTCCTCGAGCGCATGGAATGCACGATCCTGTCCGGCCACCGGCGCGTGCGCCCGTTCGGGCTTGCCGGCGGCGAGCCTGGCCAGACGGGCGAGAACTGGGTGCGCCGCAAGGACGGCCGGATGGAGCGCCTTGCCGGCTGCGACGCCACCGTGCTCGAACCCGGCGAGGCGATCATCATCCAGAGCCCGACCGCGGGCGGATATGGGAAGGCTGAATAAGCACGGGATTGAAGACAACAAAAAAAGCCCGCGGCCGGGCCCAGGAGCTGAATTCCCCGATCTAATAATCGGTTTATTAGTCGCTCGTGAAGAAAGTTCTTGAGCGCTGAGTTAAGCGCGGCTTGGGATTGGAGGCGAGCGGAGGAGCGCGAGGATCCGGGCGCGCAAACATGGCGCTCTTCGGTTCCGATTTCGAGGCAGGAGTCGAGCCCGTAGCGATAGAATAGTCTCAGGCACAGCGCGTGCAGGGCCGCGACGAAAGCGATGTCGGGGTCCTTGGCGAGCGCGTCGCGCAGTGCGAGCGTGCGGTGGGCGGTACGAGCCGGTCGGGGATCGGCCGCACGCCCTCGTCTTCCTCGGGCGGTTCGGGCGCGGTCTCGCCCGCGCGGGATCGGCGTCGAAAGCGACCCGGACTCGGCGCCGGTCCCAGCCTCGTCATCGGCGCCGTCATAAGCGCCGTGCTCGGACGGCGCCACCGGGACCTCGTCTTCGGGCCGGACATACCCGCGTTCGAGCCGCAGGACGCCCGAGCCGTCGATGCTGACAAATGCGCCGGCGCGGGCGATCTCGGCGGCGGCGTAGATGATGGGGCGCTCGTCAAGTGCGGCCAGCGCCGTCTCGATCTCGGCGAGGCGGTGATTGATCTCTTCAGGGATGTCGTTCGCCTCGGCGTAGGTCTTTTCCAGTTTGTCGAACTCGACCCGGAGGGCCTCGTGAGCGGCCGTCTCTTCGGTGAGCGGGCGCTGCTCTCCGATCAGACGCCGCAGATTGTAGATCCATAGGGGAAGTCCGGCGCCCGCATCAATCCGCAGCACCCGCTTTCCGAGCCGGCCCGGCGCTACGCCTACTCCACCTGCGCGGAGATGGCGCGCGAACTGCTGATCGTCCGGGGCCACCCGGTGACCGGACTGTCACCGGCCGCGATCATCACTCGCGCGCTGCACACCACCAGCGACTTCGGCCTGATCGTCGGCGACACCATCGGCCGCACGCTGCGCGCCGCCTATCAGGCCGCGCCGGTCGGCATCCGCCGTCTCGGCCGGCAGACCACGGCGCGCGACTTCCGCACCGTCAACAAGATCATGCTGGGCGAAGCGCCGATGCTCGAAAAGCTCAACGAGCACGGCGAGATCAAGGCCGGCACGATGGCCGAGGCCGGAGGCCTACAAGGTCGAGACCTTCGCCCGCAAGATCGGCGTCACCCGCCAGGTGCTGGTCAACGACGACCTCGGCGCCTTCGCCGATCTGTCCCGCCGCATGGGCCAAGCGGCGGCTGAGACCGAGGCCAAGATCCTGGTCGATCTGTTGGAGGCAGGCAGCGGGAACGGTCCGGTCATGAACGATGGGAAGGCGCTCTTCCACGCCGATCATGGAAACAAGGCGGGAAGCGGCGCGCGATTGCCGACGCGACGCTGTCCGCCGCCCGGCTCGCCATGCGCAGCCAGACGGGCTTTCCGGCCAGCGCATCCGCGTGACGCCGAAATTCCTGCTCGTGCCGCCGGCGCAGGAAACTACGGCCGAGAAGTGGCTCGCCACGATCGCCGCGGCGACGGCGGCCGATGTGAACCCGTTCTCGGGCTCACTGTCGCTGGTGGTCGAGCCGCGGCTGGCGAGCGCCACGCGCTGGTACGTGACCGCCGACCCGGCCGAGATCGACGGGCTCGAGTTCGCCTATCTCGCCGGCGGCGAAGGACCGCAGGTCGAGAGCCGAATCGGGCTGGGATGTGGACGGAGTCGAGATCCGCGTGATCCTCGATTTTGGCGCGGGCTTCATCGACTACCGCGGCTGGTTCATGAACGCGGGGGCGTGATGGCCGACCTCGCCCAGCTCAAGCGTGGCGCGATGCGCTGCTGCGGGCGCGCTATCCCGGCCTGCGCATCGTCGAGGTCGACGGCCGGCGCGTGACCTACGCGACCGACGCCGAGATGGCGACGGCGCTTGCCGATCTCGAACCGGCGTATCGCAGCCGCGCGATCCGGCCGCATCTCCGTCGGTGCGCATCCAATCCTCGAAAGGAGTTCTGACCATGAAGAACTTCATCCAGAACGGCGACATCGATCACCGTCACCGCGCCGACCGGCGGCGTGCCTCGGGCGAGGGGCTGATGGTCGGCAACATCTTCGGCATCGCCGCCTACACCTCGGCCGAGGGCGAGCCGGTCGAGATCTCGACCATTGGCGTCTTCCAGCTGCCGAAGCTGGCCAGCGCCGTGATCGCCGCCGGCGCGCGCGTCGCGTGGGACGACACCGCGAAGGAAGTCGTGCTGCCGGGCGTCGGTATGGTCCCCATCGGCATCGCCACGTTGCGGCCGGGAACGGCACCAGCACGGTCCGCGTCCGGCTCGACGGCGTGGTGACCGAGGCGGCCTAGCCGGTCACTGACGACCACTGCGTCTCTGCTTTTCGATCGCAGTCTCCGCCATTGCGCGAATTCAGGAACGTACTCAGCAGTCCGGCAGGTCGAAGGACCACGTCACACCCGGATAGCCATGCCGGTCGGAGGTGGGGACTTGGGTCGCAAGATCTGTTTCCCTCGTGAGCTGGCGGATATATTAACAGTTCCGGAGTTTGGGCCGAGGGGGGCCGCATGCAGGAAGAATTGGAGCTGGTTCATTGCGAGTGCCAACGGAATGGTGACGAAGTAGCGAACGCCGTGGGGTCAAATCATGGAACGAGTTGATTACAAGTCTCTCATCATCTCCGATCTTCTCGGATTTTATAACGGCAAGACCCTCAACCTGAATCCTTGGTACCAGCGCCGTTCGGTGTGGTCATTGCCGCAGCGCGCGTATCTCATGAACACGATTTTTGAGAAGAAGCCTGTTCCTTCCATCTACATTCGCCAACAGATCGACATTGAAAGCGAGCGGAGTATCAAAGAGGTTGTTGACGGCCAGCAACGCGTTCGGACCATTATTTCCTATCGAGCCGACGAGTTTGCGGCCAAGCACCCTGCCCACAAGGCGCGCGTGAAGTATTCCAATTTAACTGCACCGCAAAAGAGCAGCTTGCTATCCACTGCGCTGTCCGTCGGCTATCTGATTGGAGCCACCGACCAGGACGTTATCGAGATCTTCGGGCGCATCAATTCAGTGTCGAAGACGCTGAATCCAATGGAGAAGCTAAACGCGCTCTACAGTGGAGAATCTCGGCGTAGGTGCGGTTGACCGCCGGTTCGTAGAAGCAGGCCTTGGCGATGCCCGACTTCAGATTGTCGGACACCACCATCGCCGGAACCGCCGCCGAGGAAGGCGAAGGCGCGCGTGTGCGAGCCGATCCAGTCGGCCAGGCCCTGCGTCCACGTGGCCTCGGCATAGGTGTAGTTCGACGCGCCGAGCGCCGCGACGAACAGCTGCGCCGGCATCGCCTCGCCGGTCGATGCGTCGATCACGTCGAGCGTCGTGCCGGCGTAGTCGACGAACAGGCGCTCGCCGGCGACATGGGTCTGCCGCATGGTCGGCGACAGCCGCGCCTCGAAGGCGCGGTAGAGCTCGCAGAACCGGCTGTAGCCGTAGCCGTCGGGGTGCGCGGCGCGATGCTCCTCCCACAGGAGCTGCAGTGTCACCCCCGGCCGCCGCAGTTCGCGATGGATCGCAGCCCAGTCCGGCCGCGGCCGAGATTCCTTGGCCGTAATCGCGGACGGCGGATAGAGCCGGCGCTCCAGCGCCTCGTCCGTCACGCCGTCGGGCAGCGGCCAGAAAACGCCCGCGCGTCCCGCCCGCCGAAGACAGTCCCCGGCGGCCGTCGCGCTTATCCCGAGGCTGGCGGCGATCTTGCGTTTGGACAGGCCGGCGGCCGACAGCCTCAGCACGTCGCGAATCTTGCGCATGGGTAATCTCGCTCCAGGCATGCCCCGCTCCTTGTGGAAAGGAGTGAAGCAATGCCGATTCGCAGATCACCCAACGACGCCCGTCACCCCCGTCCACAGGGTGGTCGCGATCACCCGGAACAGGTGGTCGCGATCAATCGGAATGACTGGTCGCAATCAATCGGAACGCCTGATCGCGATCATCCGGTGCGCGCACCTTTCATCGTAAAGGCGGTGCCACCGCCACCATCATGAGCGCCTCCCTCCCTCCGTCGCCTGATCTGATGCAGGCCGGGTCGCGGCCCGATCTGACGCGATCATACGCAGGAAAACATGGGCGACATCATCGCAAAAGCCGAACAGCCGAAGGTTCCGGCGCTGGGCTCGCTCTTAGTCGGAACCAGTCTCACCTTGGCGTCGCTGATTATCGTTCCGGCTGGGTCGCAGGCTCTCGGGCTGACCAGCCGCAGCCAGTGAAACAGGTGGCGATCCCGAAGCCCGGCGGGGGCGAGCGCGCGCTCGGCATCCCGACCGTGCTCGACCGGTTCATCCAGCAGGCCCTGCTACAGGTCCTGCAGCCGCTGTTTGACCCAACCTTCTCGGAGGCGAGCTACGGCTTGCAGCCCGGACGGCGGGCGCACGACGCGGTGCGTCGCGCGCAGGCCTACGTGCAGGCGGGGCCGCAGCTTTGTGGTGGACATCGACCTGGAGAAGTTTTTCGACCGGGTCAACCACGACATCCTGATGGGACTGTTGGCCGAACGGATCGCGGACTGTTAAGTGCTGCGGCTGATCCGCCGCTACCTCAACGCGGGCGTGATCGACACTGGTCGCGATCGATCGTACCGAGTGCGCGATGGGCGGGAACGAGTGGTTGCGATCGCCCGAACGCGCACCCGTTGCGCCCCGTGCTCTCGATCGGATCGAACCAACTGTCGAAAAGACGCTGGTCCCGCACAGTCGCGCGGTTATCCGTCTTTTGCTGCGCCGTGAAGCTGAAACCGCGGCGAATAAATGCCATGATTTCTTGGCCTTATGCACGGCAGGCGAACTGACCCGCCCCCCATCGTTTCTCACTTCGATGGATATGGCCTCTCGACTTCATAAACAACGTACGCGAACCGAGGAAAGCCTATGTTGAAAAACGTAGCAACCGGCCGATGGTCCGGATTATCGCCGATCCGCGACGGGGGCCGCGGTAATTTGCACCGCCTGATCTGGAATAGGCAAAGCGCCCGAGATATAGCGTCAATATCTATAACTTGGGGTCTGCTGGTTTTTTGTCTGACCATCGGTCAGGCTATCAACTATCGACTTGGTTCCGCGCCTTGGCCTATGGGTGAAGATCGAGTTTGGGTCGACATACTGCAGAACCGAAGCCCACTCGAAGTGGCAAAGGCATTCTGGCAAATTAACGACCGTAACCCGCTTGCTCCGTGGTGGTACATTGCGATCAGCCCAGTTATTCTTCGGTATGATTCCGGATTATTTATCACCAGGGAAATCGTTGGCCTGTTTTTGGCGATTACGACATACGTTTTCTTGCTTACTTTGACGCAAACACGGCTGTTTGCATTAAGCGTGGCTTGTGTCGTCGCTGTGTTTACTGCAAATGGCTACATTGATCACATCTACTGGACTATGCATGTTGCTCTTATTTTCTCTTTATGTTCGCTAACCTTCTACCGACTGTTTGTCGATACAACTCCAGGCGATTATCGGCTCTACATAGGTGCCGTCGTCATGTGGTTGATCGCAGTGGGTACCTACAGCATACAAAGCGGTGCAATCCTAGCGGTTGGTCTTCTTGCGTTTATCGTTCCCGCACAGCAATGATCAGGCGTTTCCAGCGCGCAGCGACCGATGCGCTGCCTTTTGCGATACTATTCGTCATTTATTGGCTTGAATGGCAAACAACATCTCGCGACAGCTATTTAGCCCGACCACACTTGATGGCAGGCATTTCATCGATTTGTCAGGCTTTTAGGCACTTTGATTATCTCGCGTTCTATTACAGCGTCTTTTATGCTGACCGCAGCAACCGCCTATTTTTTCTAGTAAGCGCTTTTGCAGTTGGATCTTGGGTTTATTACTTGATAACTCGCGCCGACCAGAAAAGCGCCCCTCCTTTTCCGCTGGGTCGCCTATTGGAAGCAACGATCGTAGTTGTATGCTTGATGCTGCCGGTTGCGGCAGTAGAGGCAACCGGTTATGGAATTATCGGTGAAGCTTGGAGAAAAGTGTATCAGTTTACAACACCTTTTATATACCTTTTGATTGTCGCTGCCATTTTGTCGAGTTTACCGGCGGCAACTTCACGGATATTATGGCCTGCAGCGGTGGCCGTGTTAGCAGCAATAGGGGCGGCCGTGTCTCTCGGGATAAATCATATTCAGGTAAACGTCACTCAGAACGAAAGGGCGCTGCGCGACGCATTGGGGGAATTTGCCAAAGAGAATGCCGCTTACGGATACCCGCCTCCCTATCATTTTTTGATAAAGCGAGAGCCTGACTTCATTTGGTACTCGTCAGACGTCCTCAGCCCGACATATGGTCGGACTTGGTCGTTCCCTCCGTTGATATATTTCCGTTTTTTTCCGCGAGAGGACACAGGAGATGCAAGGCAGTTCTTACGGTTCACCGAAAGAGGCGTCGAAAACGGCGCGCTTGATGGAGGCGCCGTTAGTTATAGGAACTTATATATGCTTTTAGCCGACGGCGCAGGCATTCGGCGTTTGTGTCGCGTCGGCCCGGATGACGTAGCGTCTCCTTTCCTCGAATGGAGACGCTCCGGTGAGTTCACGTCTACGCTAGGCGAATGCGCAGACAGCCGATGATGGCCATGCGTATCTTCGCCGAAAGGACTGGGAGTAATCGAGCGCTTCTATGCGACCGCCACCTTGCGGCGGCTTTTATCTCTAGGATAATATTTTAAATATGGATGGATAATTCCTGCATTCGGTGATGGGGATTTCCTCAGTGGAAGGATGACGTTCCGCTTACCGACCTTAGGCACGTACGTCGAAACGGTTCGAATTGGTTCAGAAGGAGGCAGTTAGCAAGAGACCGAAGGCGCTTCCGGCTCCGATACCAAGAATGCCCGGCGACGCCTCGATGCCTAGGATCTGCAACGCCAACAGCGATATCGTCGTAACCGGCGTGACGACCCCACGTCTCGGCTGCTGAGCGGGATGCCGAAGCCTCAGCGCCGCGTTCCGAAGCGGATCGGCATCCAGTACTGACGGATCGCTTCCACACACATCGGGATGTCTTGATGGGCGTCGCGTAGGAAGGCTGCGGTCTCGGGTCCGGGGCGCGGCGGACCGAGCATGGGTCGTCCTATGTCGTCGACGCAGTGCAGGAGTATCGGCAACAGCAGGCCATGGTGGATGTCGCCGGGATTCAGAAGCGGCGAACAAGCGGAACGCTGGAGGTCGGAGCGCGAGCCGTCGGTCGATCAATGCGTGGATTTGGCGGTACGACCGCGCCCCGCTCAGCATGGCGATGATCGAAAACAGGATCACGCCGACTTGGCCGTACATCTTCCCTTCGGCGCGCCGCCGGTCCGGGATCGAGGCGAGACAGGACGCAAGATCAAACCTTGGCTCCATGGGGCAACCTCCGAATCAGGTTGCTCCCGATAGATTCAGAGAGGATCCGCCCAGAAAAGCAGAAAATGCCTCCTGACGCCCCCGCGGTCTCGGCCAGTCCTCACGGCGTCAAGTCAAGAGCGTTGAACAGCCGTGACCGACAACGAAAGCTATTTTGTCTCAGAAGCTTCGGTCTATCGTCTGCTCAAGGCGCTCGATCTGATCGCCAGCCCGGCCTTCATCGTCATCAAGGCGGCGGACGAGTTCTCCGACAAGACCACGGCGCCCAACCAGCTGTGGCAGACCGACTTCACTTACCTGAAGGTCATCGGCTGGGGCTGGTTCTATCTGTCGACGGTGCTCGACGACTTCTCGCGCTACATCATCGCCTGGAAGCTGTGCACGACGATGAAGGCTGAGGATGTCATCGCCACGCTGGACCTGGCGCTAAAGGCTTCGGGGCTGGATCAGGCCACGGTCGTTCACCGACCGCGGCTCCTGTCGGACAATGGATCGAGCTACATCTCCGCCGACCTCGCCAAATGGCTGGACCGCCAGGACATCGATCACGTTCGCGGCGCGCCCTATCACCCGATGACCCAGGGCAAGATCGAGCGCTGGCACCAGACGTTGAAGAACCGCATCCTGCTCGACAACTACTACCTGCCCGGCGACCTCGAGGCTGAGATCGGAGCCTTCGTCGCCGACTACAATCATCTGCGTTACCACGAGAGCCTCGCCAATCTGACACCGGCCGACGTCTACTTCGGACGCGGCCAGACAATCCTCATCGAACGGGAAAGGATCAAACGACAGACCATCGCAAACCGACTCTTGCTGCATCGTCAGCAAGCCGAATAACATCATCAAACAGACGAGCCAGAGCCTCCCTTAAATGACGCCGCTCGCTGTCCCAAAAACTCTGACGACGGACACCTCGCCGAGGTCAATCACAAAATCATCAACGGCCATCTCAATAGCCGGATCGACGATCCCGCAGCGCTCGCGCTCAAGGCCGCGGCCTTAAAACGCCGCTTAAGCCTTACAAATTGATTCCTTAATTCGTTTTAGATCAGCCTCCAGCATCTCAGTCAGCATTTCTTCTACCGACGTCCTCGGTTCCCAACCGAGTTTTCGCCTCGCTTTGGTCGGATCTCCTAGCAACCTATCAACGTCCGCGGGACGGAAATACTTATCAGTAATAACAATGTGATCGCCTGAATTGAGACCAGCACTGCGGAAGACTATTTCGCACATCTCACGGACGGAGAGAGACCGACCAGTTGCGATCACAAAGTCATCAGGCCGTTCCTGTTGAAGCATTAACCACATCGCTTCGACATAGTCTCGAGCGTGCCCCCAATCGCGCTTCGTTTCAATGTTTCCTAGTTCAAGATGCTGTCGAAGGCCAAGTTTGATGCGTGCAACTCCATCAGTTACTTTACGCGTAACAAACTCAGTTCCCCGAAGAGGCAATTCATGATTAAATAGTATGCCGCAAGACGCGTGCAAACTAAAGCTCTCCCGATAGTTGACCGTCATACAATGAGCAAAAACCTTTGCCGCCGCATAAGGTGAGCGGGGACGAAAAGGGGTTGTTTCAGTCTGTACTTGGGCACTCGTAAGGCCGAACATTTCTGATGATGATGCTTGATAGAAACGCGCGCTTGGCAGTTCAAGCCGGACGGCTTCTAGCATATTTGCAGCTCCCAGGCCCGTGACTGTCCCGGTTAGTAATGGCTGATCCCAAGAGGCCTTTACAAAAGATTGTGCTGCTAAATTATAAACCTCATCAGGCTTAACTTGTCTGATAATACGCAAGATTGAGGATAAATCTGTGATATTACCGTCGACGAAACAAACGTCGTCTTGTATCCCAAGCCATCGCAGCTTGGCATCCATTACGTCGCTGCCGCTACTGCGTCGAACAATCCCATAAACTTCATAGTTCTTGCCAAGCAAAAATTGCGACAGGTACGCCCCATCCTGACCAGTAATCCCTGTGACTAAGGCACGCTTCAAAAGCCCCCCCCTACGAGTTCATCGTTTCCGAAGTCAGGCGGCCCGATCCGGGCTTGTCGGACCAAGTATGGACGAAAGATGACGCTTGCATTCATCTATGGGGGCCATGATGCGATCCTTCAAGGCATGCCTTGGCCTCCATCTTGATGAGGGGCTCCTTGCCCCAACGCGGGCGATCGGCGAAGACCATAGGCGATTTCCGCTGTACGCAGCGCTGGACCGTCTGATGGTGCACGCGGACGGTGCGCGCCACTGCAAAGAAGACGGGTCGTTACGACAGGTCAGCACGCCTGCTCGACGCGGCTCCGCTTTCCATCCGCGAGCGCATGGTCGAAACCAGATCAGCCACGTCGTCTTCTCCGATCGGACACGCGCCACCATGCGGTCATCCTCGACACCGTTCGGCCAATCAGAAGTCAGCGAAAGTATCACTCGGCGAAACCATCACGATGCGAATAACACCGATACATGACATCTAGGGCCCAAGTAGTATTCCGCTGCCGTGAATGTCTCAAGAGCTGTGCGGGAACTGAGCGTTGGCATGTGTTTACAGTCTGATTTAGCGCCGGTGACACCCATGGCGTTAGGCCGCGGACCAGCCCCATAGACGATCCTGAGCAAAACGTTGAAGCGAATTCGGGCCTGCCAATTCCTGTTCCGTCCACTTTGTTGGCTCTCTCATGAGCGGCGATCCTCACAAATCGTGCGAAGGAGACGCGTCTGTCGGCTTGTTTTGCAAAGCCGAACACGTGTTAAATGCGGCGGCTTAATTTATCAAGACCTAAATCCGAGCTGCTTTGCGATGTGCGGGCCGCTGTGTGTGCGCGGAGCGGAACGGAGCGGACATCTCGATGGGAGAGCGTCTGAACAGTCTGCACTGGATTAACCAGCGTAGGTTGCGTTTGTGCTGGCCGTCAACTTTTGGTGTGGAGATCGTGCATGCTGAGGATAATACATCGACTAATATGGCAGCGTTTACCGCGCAAGTTCCGACGAAATTTACTCATGCGTATAATGCGAGCATTGGCTCCGACGCCGACTAAAGTCGTGCAAACTTCTCACCAATTCATTGTCGTTGGTTACCTTCGCACCTGCTCTGGTCTTGGAGAGTCCGCAAGGCTGTGCTATGATGCTCTTAAGACAAACTGGGCTTCTGTTGCAGGAATCGATCTTTCAGCCGCTATGATTCAGGACAACAAGCGGGCAGATTTTGAATTCGAGGACGGTTCACAAATAGTAGGCCCAGGTACAATAATTATTCATGTCAATGCGCCATGGATACCATTTGCATTATTTCTTCTGGGGCGCCGCCTGATCCGCGGGAAACGAATCGTCGCATTCTGGCATTGGGAATTGCCTGAAGTCCCCAAAGACTGGAGCGTCGGCTATCGCTTCGTTCATGAGATTTGGGTTCCTACGCATTTCGTTGCGCAAGCGGTATTAAAGGGAAACCCCAAGAAGATAGTTCGTATTATACCCCATCCTGTCTCTTTGCGCGTGCCGAGCTGCAAAGCCAAAAAAACAGACCCAGACGGACCTTTTGTGGTCTTGAATGTTTTCAATATGATCTCGGGTTTTGCGCGGAAAAACCCTGTCGCCGCGGTTGAAGCGTTTTGTTCCGCCTTTGGCAGCGATTCCGGTGTTCGTCTTATAATCAAAGTCACCAATTCTCAACTTTACCCACCAGGGTTTAAAGCATTGCTGGCCGCCACAGGAGAAGCTAACAATATTGAGATCCTAACACATCAATTCAGCGCTGCGGAGATGAACGCGCTGTATGAACGTGCTGACGTCGTCGTGTCGCTCCATCGCTCTGAGGGGTTTGGGTTGGTCATTGCCGAGGCAATGTTGCACGCTCTGCCAGTTATTGCGACTGATTGGTCCGGCAACTGCGATTTCCTAAACAAATCGAACGGAATGCCAGTGCGGTGGACGCTGGTTCCGTCCGCTGACTTGCAGGGCGAGTACGACCTAGGCGAACTCAGCTGGGCAGATCCGGATGTTTCCGAAGCGAGTGCAAAGCTCATAGCACTCCGCCGTGACCATTGTCTCAGGAGCACGCTGGGACGTCGGGCCCGTGAAGATGCTGCGGCTCGTTTCAGCGCAGAAAATTACACGAACGCGGTGGCCGCAGTACTTGCGGAGGGGTGGTCAGCTAGGTCATGAACCTATAAGAGCCGATCCGAGAAGTTGTTGAGTGGGGGAATCGGTTGTGATTCCGTGGTGTCTCCGTGATTCGCCAGCGGAGCCGCCGATGTGGAAGCCCGAACACCGAGTTGCCGCGGACCGACGTGGTCTTCGTTATCCGAGCGATCTCACCGACGCCGAATGGTTGTTGATCGTGCCGATGATCCCGCCGGCGCGGCGGGGGGGCCGCAAGCGGTCGGTTAACATCCGCGAGGTTCTCAACGCGATCTTCTACGTGCTGTGGACCGGCTGCCAGTGGCAGGCGCTGCCGAAGGACCTGCCGCCCAAGAGCACGGTGCATTCCTACTTCATCCTGCTGGATCGTGAGGGCGCGCTGGAGCGCATCCACCACGCCCTCTACGTGGCGGCCCGCGAGCAAGCCGGGCGCGACGCCAGTCCGACGGCGGCCATCATCGACAGCCAGAGCGGCAAGGCCGCTCAAAAAGGGGCTCTGCGCTGGACCCGCAAGGCTACGACGCGGGAAAAAAGGTCAAAGGACGCAAGCGGCACATTCTGGTCGATACGCTCGGCCTGTTGTTGAACGTCGCGGTTCATCCCGCCGACATCCAGGATCGTGACGGCGTCGCGCTGGTGCTCGACCAGCGAACCCGCCGCCAGTTCCCCTTCATCGAACGCATCTTCGCCGACGGCGGCTATCAGGGGCCGAAAGCCGCCGCGGCCGCGGCGCAAACCGGGTCCTGGACAATCGAAGTGGTCAAACGGCGAGATGGCGCCACCGGCTTCGAGGTCGTGCCGAAACGCTGGATCGTCGAACGAACCTTCGCCTGGGTCAGTCGATGTCGCCGGCTGTCGCGCGATTTCGAGCGCCACGCCCGAACCGTCGTCGCCTTCGTCCGCCTCGCCATGATCCGCATCATGCTCCGAAGGCTGATAAGGCCAACCCCCTCAGCATGAATCCGATCTTCCTGGATCGGCTCTAAGCGCGATTCCCGAATCAGGGGGATCTTTGATGCAAGCCTCCGGAACGGGAGGCGTAGATCGCGCGCTTGATCTGACGAATATCTGAATGGTGGGTGATAGAGAGTTTTTGCCCAACAAGCCGCGCGGGGTGCCGCGGGTGGACGACCGGCGGTGGTGAACGGCATTTTTCCGGCGGCTGCTTCTTGCGCCGCGGTGAGCCGGCATTCCAATTCACGCCCTTGTCGATGCGTGCGGCCAGCCGATGCGCTCTCAAGCTGACTGAGGCCAAGCGCGCGACGGACGCGCCGCCACCGACATGCTCGGCGCGCTTGCCGCCGGTAATATCCTGCTCGCCGACCTCCGCATATGTCTCCAATGCGGTACGCCAGTCTGCCGACCGGGGTGCCTGGGCCAATGTCAAACCGATGCCGCGCCGGCCCAAAGTCCGGCGTTCAGTGCATCCCTCCATCGCTAATGCAATTTGGTCGAGCGCTTCTTCAACGTACCCATCCGGTGAAGGCCGCAGGTAAGGCGGGATTCGGGCGGCGTGGTCGTGACCGAGGTCAGGCCGCGGCGGCGTGGGCCGGGGCTTTCCAATTCCAGGGCAGGAGCTCGTAAATCCGTTTCGCCGGATGATCGGGCAGGCGCGCGAGCGCGTCGGCGAGCCAGGCATGCGGATCGATGTCGTTGAGCTTGGCGGTTTATGCCGCCCGCCGAACTATGCCGAGCGGTTCCGGAGACGACCGTCGTTGTCGGGGTGCCTTTGTCGGCGCGCGCACGTCGTCTCCCCACCCATTCGGCATAGTTTGGTCCGTCACAGCGCCTCGAGGAAGGCGAGCAGGCGATCGTTGGGGCGGAAGCGGGTTCGCTTGCCGCGCTCGTACGGCTTGAGCTTCGCCAGGGCTGCCTCCTTGAGTGCGAGGTGGGCATGCAGGTAGGTCTGCGTCGTCTCGATCGATTCATGACCGAGCCACAGCGCGATCACGGAGCAGTCGACGCCCGCTTGCAGCAGCTCCATCGCAGCGCTGTGCCTCAGCACGTGCGGCGACACCCGCTTGGACGCCAGCGATGGACATCTCTCGCTGGCGACGCGCACATACTTGGCCAGCAGCGACTGGACACTGTCGGCGCTGAGCCGGCCACCGTGCATGTTGGGGAACAAGGCGGTTGCTCCGCGTCCGTGCCGGCTCCTTGAGCCATGCCTGGAGGGCGCGTCGAGCGAGCGCGGTCAGCGGCGTGCATCGTTCCTTCCGCCCTTTGCCGACACATCGCACATGGGCGCCGGCGCCGAGATGGATGGCGTCCCTGTCGAGGCCGATCAGCTCGGAGAGGCGCAAGCCGGTCTGGGCCGCGAGCAGCAGCAAGGTGTGATCGCGGCGTCCGAGCCACGTCGTCCGATCGGGCGCGGCGAGGATCGCCTCGATCTCGGGCCGCGTCAGGAAGTGCACCTGTCGCTTGTCGTGCCGCTTGCTCGGTATTGCGAGCACGCGCTGGATCAGGGCGCTGTGTGCCGGCTCCTCGAAGGACACGAACCGGAAGAAGGAGCGGATGGCGGTCAGGCGCAGGTTGCGCGTCCTGACGCTGGCGCCGCGCTTCGTCTCGAGATCAGCCAGGAACGCGCCGATGAAAGGCGCATCCAGATCGTCGAGCGACAAGGCCGACGGAGGCTTGCGGAGCCGCGCCTGTGCGAACGTGAACAGCAGCCGGAACGTATCCCTGTAGGATGCGATCGTGTTGGCGCTGACGTTGCGCTGACGCATGAGCCGCTCGGTGAAGTAGCGCTCGATGAGCGTGGCGACGTTGCAGCTCGGCTTCATGGCTTGGCCTCCCACCGCCGATCGAGACGCCGCGCCGCCTCTTGCATCAGCTCCGGACAGGCCGAGAGGTACCAATAGGTGTCGCGCACGCAGGCGTGGCCGAGATAGGTGGAGAGCACCGGGAGCTGCTGCTCGACGTCGGTGCCGTCGCGATACCAGTCGAGCAGCGTCCGGATGGCGAAGCGATGCCGGAAGTCGTGCACGCGCGGCCCGGTATGATCGCCAGGGCGCCGCAGCCCGATCTCTCGGGACAAGCGCCAGAAGACACGATGGACGTACTGATGCAGCAAGCGGCCGCCCCGCTCGGCGACGAAGAAGTGTCGGGCCGCAGCGCGATCCGAGATGCGCATCGCGCCGTTCGGCGTAGCTGCGCAGCGCCGCGCGGGTCGTCGGATGCAAAGGCACGAGGCGCGACTTGCCGAACTTGGTCAGCCGGACCGTCAGCACGCCCGCGTCGAGGTCGACGTCGTCACGCTCGAGGCCCGATCGCCTCGGACAGACGCATGCCCGTCACCGCGATCAACCCGAACAGAGAGTGGTAGGTCCATCGGCGCAGCCCGTCCTCCGGCGGCAGGGCCAGCGCCGCCGCCAGCAACGCATCGATCTCCGCATCGCTGTAGACATAGGGCTTGGCACGCTTCCAGGCCCGGCAGGATGCCGACGGGCGGCACTTCCGTTCCGGATCGAGGTTGGCGACATGGCGCGCGAAGCCGCGCACGTCGGTCAACCGCAACGCCCAGGACGCATGCCGATCGGGCGGCAGTGTCGCCCATTCCATCGCGAGCTTCGTGGTGATGGTCGTGGCCTTGCGCTTCTCCATGAAGGCGACGAAGTCGGTGAGCCGCCGGGTCTGGTGTTCGTACTTGTATCCCAAGCCCTTGCGCATGCTCAGATACCGGTCGAGCGCGGAACGTAGATTCGTCATTGCACGCCTCCCGGCCACGGCAGGCTCAATGTGCGGAGCGCCTCGATATCGACCTTCGCGTAGATCCGCGTAGTGTCATGGTCCTCGTGCCGCAGCAGCTGGCCGATCTCCGACAAGGTTGCGCCGGAGCGTAGAAGCTCGGTGGCGAGGCTGTGCCGGAAGATATGGGCTCCACGGGGTGCGCAACCTCGGATGCCGGCACGCTCGAGAGCGGTCTTGGCGATCATCGTGATCGCGCAACCGGACGCAAAGCCGACATGCGGTGCGAGCGTGCGTACGAACAGCTGCCGACATGACGACTTCGGGCGGCCATTCCTCAGGTAGGCGACAACGGCCGCGCCGACGTCTGGCGGCATCGGCATCCGCGCTCGCTGCCGGCCCTTGGCGCGAACGAGCATCTCGCCGGCTCGCCAGTCGATATCATCCAGGGTGAGGGTCGCGACCTCGTCGGCTCGCAGACCCAGCTTGGCCAGCATCATCAGGATGGCGTAGTCACGCCGCCCCATCGCGGTTGCTCGGTCGCAACCGTCGAGGACCTTCTGAACCTGGCGACGGGAAGATAGGTTGGGAAGGTCGCGAGCTTCCATTGCCTGATCGACGGCACGCAGCCGGCCAAAGCGAGCGGGTTCAACCCCCGATGATGGAGGTATCGGAGAAATGCGCGTAGCGACCAGCACATCGCCTTCCCGGTCCTCGGGCTCCAATCTCGGGCGTGACGCTCGACGTAGCGGATCACATCCTGCTGCCTGATCTTGCCGAGATCGCCCGCGCCGCCAGGGCACACCTCGTGCAGGAACCGGCGGATCGTCGGCAGATGGCGGATGATGGAACGTTGTAGCGCGACAATCTGGATGAGGGCTTCGCGACAATCAGGATGGCGAGGTGGCGTCGCGGCGTGTTGATGATCGTTGCGTTGATTATTGAACGCAAGAAGTTTTTTGGGGTTGATTGTCGCGCAGCGTCAATCAGCGATGGTTGCGCGTCAATCAACGACGGTTTTTGTTGTCGCGCGGGAAGGCGGTCGTCCGGGACCGCGTTTTCGTTCGAGGGCGGTGCGCCGCCGATAGCTCTCGACATTCATCTCGAGGATCGTTGCATGATGAACGAGGCGATCGACCGCGGCGAGCGTCATGGCGGGATCGGGGAAGACCTTTCCCCACTCGCCGAACGGCTGGTTGGCGGTGATGAGCATTGAGCGACGTTCGTATCGTGCGCTGATGAGCTCGAACAGCACGCTGGTCTCGGCCTGATCCTTGGTGACATAGGCGAGATCGTCGAGGATCAGGAGATCGAAGCGATCGAGCCGATTGATGGCGGCCTCGAGATCGAGCTCGCGACGCGCCACCTGGAGCTTCTGGACGAGATCGGTGGTGCGGGTGAAGAGCACGCGCCATCCGTTCTCGATCAGGGCGAGGCCGATGGCGGCCGCGAGATGGCTCTTTCCGCCGCCGGGCGGGCCGAACAGGAGCAAATTGGCGCCTTGGCCCAACCAGCCGTCGCCGGCGGCGAGCGCGGTCACCTGCGCCTTGGAGATCATCGGCACGGATTCGAAGTCGAAGCTGTCGAGGGTCTTTCCGGGCGGCAGCCGCGCCTCGGCGAGATGACGCTCGATGCGGCGTCGGCCGCGTTCGGCGAGTTCGTGTTCGGCGATGGTGACGAGGAAGCGAGCGGCCGGCCATCCTTCCTTGTCGGCCTGTTCGGCGAACTGCGGCCACACGGTTTTGATGGCGGGCAGCCGCAGCTCGTTGAGCAGGAGGCTGAGGCGCGCCGCATCGACGGCTTGGGGCGTGCTCATGCGGCGTCTCCCATCTCGGCGGCGCCGACGAGGCATTCATAGGCCTCGAGCGGAACGAGGCGCACGACGACGTGCGGCACGCGGCCAGGATCGGGAGCGAAGTGAGCGCGCAGGAGCGCCAGGTCGGGGAGCCGGTTGGCGTTCAGCTCGGCGGCGAGACGCTCGGCGAGTTCGGCCTCGCAACCGCGCTCATGCGCGAGCGCGAGCAAGTCGACCATGAGGCGGCATGCCTTCTTCTCGGGCAGCTGCTCAAGGAGGGCGTCGAAGGTTCGGCGATAGGCTTCGCGCGGGAAGAGCCGGTCGCGGTAGACGAGGTTGAGGAGCGCCATTGGCTTGCGGCGCAAGGAATGGATCACGTGCCGGTAATCGACGACCTGATCGTGCTTGCCGTTCGGATGCGCGCGCCCGCGCGGCAGCGTCACGAGATGCGTGCCGCCGATGTACAGGTCGAGCCGATCGTCGTAGAGGCGCACCCGCAACCGGTGGCCGATCAGGCGCGATGGGACCGTGTAGAACACCTTGCGCAGCGTGAAGCCGCCGGAGGACGTGACGCGAACGATCACCTCCTCGTAGTCGGAGCTGCGCCGATCCGGCAGTTTCTGGAGCGCGGGGCGCTCGCTGTCGATGCGCTTGGCATTGCGGGCGTTGCGGCGGCTGACGATCTCGTCGATGAAACGCCGGTAGGCGGCGAGGTCATCGAAGTCGGACGCGCCTCGCATCAGGAGCGCGTCTGCGATCGCGCGCTTGAGATGACCGTGCGGCCCTTCGATCGCGCCATTCTCGTGGGCGACGCCGGGATTGTTGCGGGTCGGCGTCATCCCATAATGGGCGCAAAGCTCCTCGTATCGGCGCGTCAGGTCGTCCTGGGCATTCCGGTCGAGATTGCAGAATGCGGCCGACAGGCTGTCGGTGCGATGCTCGCGTGGGGCGCCGCCGAGCGACCACAGGGCGTTCTGCAGTCCCTCGGCCAAGGCGACGAAGCTCTCGCCGCCCAGCACGACATGAGCGTGCTCGAAGCCGGAATAGGCGAGCCGGAAGTGATAGAGCCGGTGATCAAGCGGCGCGCCCGCGACGGTGACGTCGAACTCACCCATATCGGTGAAGTCGGACAATCCGACCCGGCCGGGCTCATGTGCCTGGCGGAAGATAATCTCCTGCTCGTCCCCGTGGACCGCGCGCCAGGCCTGAAATCCGCCGCTCCAGAGTGCGACGAATCCCGGCTCCGAGATCGGGATGGCGCCGGAGCATCTCCTCGAAGATCGCGACGGGTCGCAGGCCGGGCGTCACCTTCAACATCGGTACGACCTCAGCAGCGAAAATGTCGGCAAGGGGGTCCGGACGACGGCGTCCGCGCACCCCCTTCTTCTGCGAGGGCAGCCGAGGATCGCTCTCGATGCGATAGGCCGTGGACGGGCTGAACGACGCCTTCGCCGCCGCCACCGGCGGCGTATCGGTCTGACGGAACTTCATGTAGAGCCTCATCTGGTGATCGGTGACGTGGCGGCCGGGCAACGGGTGATTCCTCTTCCAAGAAGAACCATCCATCACCGGCCGGCCGTGATCGCCAGATGGCGCGGTCCCCGCAGGGGATTGCGCCGTCGCCGGGCTTGCTCCTTCGGTCGGGCTACGCCCTCCCTCCGTCACAAGCCCGGCGAAATCCTCTCATCCTGTTTGACGCTCCACTCCCACCTTGATTGTCGCGCCGCAGAACGTGGCGCCAATCCGCGCTCTGTTCGCAGATACCCTTCGAACTCATTGAAGATTCGATCATGAGCTGTGGGTTGCGGCGCCGTTGCCGGCGCGATCGCGCCTTCCTCGCGCAGTACCGACAGCCACCGCTTGAGCGCTGCCCGGTCACCAGGCTGGATGGACTGCCGTCTGCCTCGATACCGGAGGTACCGCTCGACGACATGCTCATCGAGGTTGGTCAGCGCGCAACGACGGCTTGCGATCCAACTCAGAAAACCACCGACCACGTTGAGGCAACGCCACGTGCCGAGCCGAACCAGCCTCTCCTCAGTAAGGCGCGCGGCGTAGCGCTCCACAAGCTGCCCGTGCGGCCCGCTACTGAGACGCCGGAACAACCGGCTTTTGCGCAGGTATGCTTCAACTTCCATCTTCCCGTGCCTCCGTTGTTGAGGACGGACTATGCCGAACCAATCACATGCTGATCAGCGCAAATCCTGGGGAAAACGAGCCCGCTCGGCATAGTTCGCCGGGCGGCATAAACCGCCAAGCTCAACGACATCGATCCGCATGCCTGGCTGGCCCGACATAGCTCGCGCGCCTGCCCGATCATCCGGCGAAACGGATCCACGAGCTCCTGCCCTGGAATTGGAAAGCCCCGGCCCACGCCGCCGCGGCCTGACCTCGGTCACGACCACGCCGCCCAAATCCCGCCTTACCTGCGGCCTTCACCGGATGGGTACCGCTTAATCACCGCTCAAGAACTTTCTTCACGAGAACAATAGCGCCACGAGCGCATGTCTTCACTGTAGTCCCTGGGTGTCCTGAGATCGTAATCACCTGACAGTTGGCCGCCGAAGAACCGGGCGCGGACCGCCCGCAAGGGGCGCGCCGGAGACCGCGCCAACGCCGTGCTCGCCGCCGCCGGCTACAACTTCAGCCTGCTCCTCGCGCTCCTCCGCTCGCCAATAATCCCGAGCCGAGCTTAATCAACGCTAAAGAACTTTCTTCACGAGCAACTCAGGACAGATCAACGTGCGAAAAACATTGCTCCAAGTCCATTGACCTCGCCGCCTGACGAGATACTTCAGGTTCCACATTCGCGACGGGTACATCAACATCGCTCTCTTCATACTCACGCGCCAGGCCGCCGAGCACCATGAGCCGACGTACAGCGGCTAAGACCTACACACTTCTTAATAAAACATCGCATAGAACGCGAGTCACTCTGAGCCGCGATGCCTTCACAAATCGTCCTATATAGGAAGGGATCAAGCACGAGCCTTTTGATTTCAGCCGCGAGCGCCTTGCCGGAGACAGCTTTGGCGATGAGCCCGGTTACCCCGTCCTTCACCTGCTCGGGTAAGCCGCCTACCGGCGTAGTAACCACGGGGAGGCCGGCACCAAACGCGGTCGCGATCGCGGCAGACTGGCTTGCCTCTAGGTGACTTATTACCATAACATCAAAGCGGGGAAGGATGGTAGCGATCTCCTCTTCAGAAAGCCACCTGTTCACCACCTCAGCCCCGAGAGCTGTGAAACGCGCTTTATTAGAACCGAGCGCGCCCTCGCCGAACACCCCTGCTTCAACGCGAACTCCAATTTCACGCAAATACTCAAGCGCGTCTAGAAAAATTCCAATACCTTTATAGGGCTTAATGCGACCAAGGAAGAGTAGCCGGAGTGGTGCATCGGGTGCTCGCGTTCGGCGAGTGGCTAAAGGTGCGTAGGTAACGTCAGGAAGAAACAGAGATGTGCTTCTGTCAGGCGACACGCGGCCTGTCTCTTCCAATCGGGATCTAACGACTTGGCTCAGCGTGATTACCCGGTCCGCTTGCACCATGGCCGTGTTCAGAAAGCCGTTCGCCAGCCCCGTCCAGTCACCCGGGTGTGCGGAGGCGTCATGCGCGATCGTAATATAATGTGCGCCTGTGTGACGAATCGCCGAAGCGAGAAATGGCGACCAAACGTGCGGCATGAGCTCGATAACTGTCTCGACATGGCGTTTGCGAATTGCAGTTGCGAGCCTTTGCCAGAGAAACGGGATCCGCCAGGCAGCAAAAAACGCACCACTGTTAGTTGCAAACGTATCAAGAAGCAACAGATTTTCGCCAAACTCGTAAAACGAAGAAAAACTTTCGTTCTGGCGCGAGACGCAGACGGATGCTGCAATTTCCGGCACGCCACGAGCTGCCCGCATAGCTTCCAAAGTAAAGCGAGACATCACCCCTCGCCGCCCTAAATACAAGAGCATAATTGAAAGTGGACTGCTATCAATACGACGTGACACTCCGACCTCCGCTGACAGTGTCTATCGACCGCCTCGAAGCTTTTTAGGCCGTGCCGACGGTTTTTGACAGAGGAATCGAGTTGTGGTTGGAATTCGGGTGACGCGGTCACCGTGACATGAGGGTATCGTCTCAGGCGGCGAGGTCAATGGGCTGAGCGATGGGATGTGTGGCGAGCGTCTGCCAGCCGTCGACCTTTCGCATGTTGATCTGTCCTGAAGCGAGCAACGCCCAGAACAGCATGGCGGCGGTTTCCGCGAATGGCAGCACGGTCTGCGTCTTGATCCGTCGCTTGAACTCCTCGTGCAACCGTTCGATCTCATCCGTGGTCCTGGCGCTCTTCCACTGGCTCGGCGGCAATCGTATGGCAAACAATCGCTCGCCTGCTTCCTCCAGGCTGTCGGCGACGGCGCGATTCTTGAGCCGCCATTTGCGGAACGCCTTGCGCCGCGCCTCGATCTTTTCGGGCGTCTCCGCGTAGATCATGTCGGTATAATCCGCAGTGATCTCGTCGTGCATGCGCGCACCGGATGATCGCGATCAGGCGTTCCGATTGATTGCGACCAGTCATTCCGATTGATCGCGACCACCTGTTCCGGGTGATCGCGACCACCCTGTGGACGGGGGTGACGGGCGTCGTTGGGTGATCTGCAAATCGGCATCGCTTCACTCCTTTCCACAAGGAGCGGGGCATGCCTGGAGCGAGATTACCCATGCGCAAGATTCGCGACGTGCTGAGGCTGTCGGCCGCCGGCCTGTCCAAACGCAAGATCGCCGCCAGCCTCGGGATAAGCGCGACGGCCGCCGGGGACTGTCTTCGGCGGGCGGGACGCGCGGGCGTTTTCTGGCCGCTGCCCGACGGCGTGGCGGACGAGGCGCTGGAGCGCCGGCTCTATCCGCCGTCCGCGATTACGGCCAAGGAATCTCGGCCGCGGCCGGACTGGGCTGCGATCCATCGCGAACTGCGGCGGCCGGGGGTGACACTGCAGCTCCTGTGGGAGGAGCATCGCGCCGCGCACCCCGACGGCTACGGCTACAGCCGGTTTTGCGAGCTCTACCGCGCCTTCGAGGCGCGGCTGTCGCCGACCATGCGGCAGACCCATGTGGCCGGCGAACGCGTGTTTGTGGACTACGCCGGCACGACGCTCGCCGTGATCGACACATCGACCGGCGCGGCGATGCCGGCGCAGTTGTTCGTCGCGGCGCTCGGCGCGTCGAACTACACCTATGCCGAGGCCACGTGGACGCAGGGCCTGGCCGACTGGATCGGCTCGCACAACCCCGCACAAAAACCTGGTCCATGGGCTATTGCGCACTTGAGAGTGGTGACGCCGATCGGCGATCCCGTTTAGGAAGTTGATTGACTGCGCGGCCCAACCCTTCCGGCTTCGGAAGGAGGGATGGAGATGGTTCGGAACAGATCGACGAACAAGGCCAAGCCCGCCATGTCTTTGGTTCACCCGAACGCGGCGGCGATCGACATCGGGGCAACCATGCACATGGCTGCCGTAAGCGCAGATCGTACGCCTGAGCCGGTGCGCAGCTTCGGGACCTTCACGGCCGATCTACGTCGGTTGGTCGATTGGTTTACCGAATGTGGTGTCGAGACGGTCGTGATGGAGTCCACGGGCGTGTACTGGATTCCAATCTTCGAACTTCTCGACACCAGGGGTTTTGCGGTTTTCGTCGTCAACGCACGCGATGCCAAACACGTGCCTGGACGCAAGACCGACGTCAGTGATGCGCAGTGGCTGCAGCGGCTTCATTCGTATGGTCTGCTGAGCACCAGCTTTCGGCCCAAGGGTCGGATCGCCGAGTTGCGATCGTATGTCCGTCAGCGCGAGCGTTTGCTCGAGTATGCGGCATCGCATATCCAGCACATGCAGAAGGCTCTGATGGAGATGAACCTGCAGGTTCACCACGTCGTTGCCGACATCACCGGGTCGACCGGGATGCGGATCATCCGGGCGATCCTGGCCGGCGAACGTGATCCCGCTGTGTTGGCGGCCCTGCGCGATTCGCGATGTCGTGCCGATGTCGAGACGATCGAGAAGGCGCTCGGCGGCAATTACCGCGCCGAACACCTGTTTGCGCTCGAGCAGGCGCTCGCCCTATACGACTCATACCAAGAGAAGGTATTGGCCTGCGACGCCCGGATAGAAACTGTGCTGAAGGAACTCAGCCTCGAGCGGGATCGCTGCACCACCCCAGTCCCGCCGCCCGGCCGACGCATGCCGAGCACGGCAAACGCGCTGGATTTTGATGTCCGAGCGGCGTTGTTCAAACTGCTCGGCAAAGATGTCACCCGGGTCAATGGCCTCGGTCCTTATCTCACGCTCAAGCTGATCGCCGAGTGCGGCGACGACCTGTCCGCTTGGCCGAGCGCGAAGCACTTCACATCCTGGTTGTGTCTGGCGCCGCACAACAAGATCTCCGGCGGCAGAGTTCTGTCGTCACGCACGCGCCGTTCGGGGATCCTCGACGACTTCCATGAGATCAGCGGCGTGACTGGCGGTGAGGCGATCGGGACCCCAGTCGTCGTATGTGGACGGCCCCCGATGGCAAGCACTTTTTTGACGCTTCGAACGATTTGGTCGGCTGCGGTCATATGTCCGGCCTGTTGGTGCGGAGTATATGTCCGCGGGCCCTGATGAAGTCCGACGACCGAGGCTCCCATCAAGGATGCGAGCTTCACGCTCACACGACTGGTCGGGGTGATCCTGGTCTTCGGTAACGACCGTTGTCGTTCATCACGTCTCTTTGCGCTTACCAAACTCGAACCTGCGATATCTCCCTTCAAATGCACCTTGCGGCGATGGCCTCTTTACGCTTTTGAGAACATTTCGGTACGGAAGCCTTCGCCGGTCTTCATCATTGCCCAGACGATACGGGCGAGCTTGTTGGCAAGCGCCACAGTCACGAGCCGTGCCGGTTTCTTCGCCAGCAGCGCAACGATCCAGTCGCGCAACGCGCCCTTGCGCTTTCCCACTACGTTCAGCAGCGAGGTTGCTCCCAGCACGAGCAGTTTTCTGATGTATCGGTTGCCCTGCTTGGTGATGGTCCCGAGCGTCTGCTTGCCGCCGCTCGAGTATTGCCTCGGCGTAAGACCAAGCCAGGCGGCAAAATTGCGTCCGGATTTGAACACGCTCGGATTCGGCATCGTGGCTACGATCGCCGTGGCGATGAGCTTGCCAATGCCGGGCACCTCCACGAGCAAGCGGCTCATCTCACTTTGCGCATGGGCGTTGGCGATTTCGTCCTCCAGATGCGTCGAGCGACTTGTCGAACCCTTCGAGTGTCTGGGCCAGAACCTTCACGGCCGCCCTCGCGGCGTTAGGAAGCGTCGCGTCCTTGTCGGCCAGCTCGAGCAACTCGTCGACGCGACCAACGCCTTTGGCAACGATAATGCCGCACTCCGCCAGATGGCTGCGCAGCGCGTTGACGCTCATCGTCCGCTGCTTGATCAGAAGTTCGCGCGTCGTGTGCAGCATCAGCGTCGCTTGCTGCTCTACGCTCTTGACCGGCACGAAGCGCATCCCGGGGCGCGACATCGCTTCGCAGATCGCCTCCGCGTCGGCCGCGTCATTCTTGCCGCGCTTGACATAGGGCTTGGTATAAGCCGGCGGCATCAGAAGCGCTTCGTGACCCAACGCCTTGAGTTCGCGCGCCCAATAATGGGCCGAGCCGCACGCCTCCATCCCGACGCGGCAAGGCTCGATCTGCGAAAAAAATTCCAGCATCTTCGCGCGCTTCAGCAGGCCGCTGAAAAACAGTGCTGTGGGCGGCTGACATGGTCGAGCGAATGTAATTCCTATTCGTCTGAGAGAAGGCGGAGGGGATCGATGCGCGGATCGGATGAGCGGATGGGCGAGCTTTTCTCGTATGTGGACATCGAGGAGCGCGTTCCGCGGAACCATCCGCTGCGGCTGATCCGCGGATCGTCAACGACGTTCTTGCCGCGCTGGATGGCGAGTTCGCAAAGCTCTACGCCGACGATGGGCGTCCCTCGATTGCGCCGGAGCGGTTGTTGCGGGCGTTGCTGCTGCAGGCGTTCTACACGATCCGCTCGGAACGTCAGTTGATGGAGCAGCTGCAATACAATTTGCTTTATCGTTGGTTTGTCGGCCTGGGCGTGGATGATCCGGTCTGGGTTCCGACGGTGTTCAGCAAGAACCGCGACCGGCTGCTCGGGGCTGAGGTCGCGCGCAAATTCCTCTCCGAACTGCTGACCCACAGGCAAGTGCGCGTGCTCTTGTCGGACGAGCATTTCTCGGTCGACGGGACGCAGGTTCAGGCGTGGGCGTCGATGAAGAGCTTCGTGGCGAAGGACGGCTCGGGCGACCCGCCGTCGCCCGGCCGCAACGGCGAGCGCGATTTCCATGGCGAGAAACGCCGCAATGAGACGCATGCCTCCGCCACGGAGCCCGAGGCCAAGTTGTATAAGAAGGGCAAAGGCAAGGAGGCGAAGCTGTCCTATATCGGCAACGTCCTGACCGAGAACCGCAACGGCTTCGTCGTCGAGGCGGAGCTGCGACCGGTCTCGGGCACGGTCGAGCGCGAGGTGGCGGCGGCGATGATCGTGCGTCATTCGCCGGGCGCGCAGCGCATCACCATCGGTGGCGACAAGGGCTTCGACACCGCCGACTTCGTTGCGGACATGCGCGCGTTCAACGTGACGCCGCACATCGCTAAAACACCACCGGCCGCCGGTCCGCCATCGATGGCCGCACCACCCGCCACCCCGGCTACGAGATCAGCCAGCAGAAGCGCAAGCGGGTCGAGGAGCCGTTCGGCTGGGGCAAGACGATCGGCGGGCTCGCGCGGCCCATGCTCCGCGGCGTGAAGAAGCTCGACTTCAAGTTCATTTGGACGATGACCGCCTACGATCTCATCAAGTTGCCAAGATTGATCGGAGCCACTGCTTGAATGGACGGTGAGACACGACAAAGCCCAAGGCCGGCGTGTCCGGCATTCGAACAAGCCACATCCCTCGCATCGAACACGGGAAAGCGCCGCTCGCAACCCTATTTTCAGCGGCCTGTTAGCGCTCTGAGCTGATCGAGGGTGGGACGGGTGAGCATGGGTCGCCGACGACTTCAACCCGCTTGTCGTCGATGCCAAAGGGCTGGCCAACGAGGTCGCTGCCCTCGCGAGGAAATGGTCGCGCAAGCCAGCCTCCAAACGCCCGCGCCGCCCCTGACCGCGGTCTTTACCGGGTGCTCACAAGCCGCGCGACAAGGCGAAGGTCGAAGCAGCCGTCCAGGTGGCGACGCGACAAGTCACCGATCGCGCCTCAAGGGGCGATGCATTTTGGTGCGTTAGGCGCGCACGAACGGCATGCGGCTTTGGCAGAGCCGGACACCCCCGCGGCCTTGAGCGGATGGTTACGATGAAGGTCCAAGATCATCATGAGTTCCCCGAGTTTGACCACCGCGCCGCTCCCTCCCGCCAAGCGGAGCAGCATCGCGGCGATTCGCGCCGGCCGACCTCCCGGGGCATGCCCCGGCAGGTCTCCGCCACGACGAA
>CAVQIB010000004.1:0-251823 GCA_963712435.1 uncultured Alphaproteobacteria bacterium
GAATCCGAACTAATAAATTTGTGGTCCGGTGGATCGAAACCATCGTGAGATCAGGAATAGTGCGTTCACTCAGCGCCCGCTACGAAAAGGGCGCCATGATCCTCGCGTCCAATCGCGGCTTCGCCGAATGGGGCGAAGTTCTTAACGATCACGTCGTCGCCGCGCGGCCCGCATGGCGTTAGGGCCCCAGCATAATGTGGAAATGACTGACCGACCTTCATCTTACCCCCGCGCCGGAGACCTTATGCACACTCCTTTCAACCGATTCATGCCATTCCCCCTCCCTTCGGAGGTTGAGTCCATCTTCAACGCCGCTCCGTCGGTCACGATCGCGCGCTCTGTTTCGGAGTTGGTCGACCTTTCGACAAAAAACGCGGTGAATGGGTGGCAAGAAGTGGCTTACGACGTGCCCGGCCACGGTCGCGTGGTGGAGGCGACCGTTTGTCGGGCGCGCAACGGCGTGTGCGCGAACTACACGGAGCCTTACATGCGCCGGCGGGATCCGGACTGCATGGTGATCGGGGACGACCGTCCGACCGATAAGCCTACATTCGAGCAGCGGTTCAGCACGCGCTTCGAGCCGCTCAGGCAACGCACGTTCGAGTGGCTCAGGACACAGCCGCTTGCGGCTTTCCCATTTTACGCCGGCATGCCCGGAAAGGGAACGCACGCGCTCGTCATCGCGCCGGACAACGCCGGGTTCTTCGCCTTGGGGCTAGCCTTGCTGCAAGGCATTCTGGCGCCCGATGAGGTCCCTGCAGATTTCTCGCCGGGCGCCATCATCTATGTTGCGCCGCCCTTTAGGCACACGGACTTCGACGGAAAGCAGATCGTCGTCCATAACCGGCTCGATGCCGGACACGAGCTGTTTAGCTACAATCTTTATCCAGGGCCGAGCGCAAAAAAAGGCATTTATGGCGTTTTGTTGAACATCGGCGAGAGCGAACACTGGCTTACGATGCACTGCGCGACCGTGAGGATGGTCACGCCCTATCAAAACAAGATCGTCATCGCGCATGAAGGCGCGAGCGGCGGCGGCAAAAGCGAGATGCTCGAACACGTGCATCGGCGGCCCGACGGCTCTCTCCTGGTCGGCCGCAACCTTTTGACGGGGGAGGAGCGCACGCTGACGCTCCCGCAAGCCTGCGAATTACTGCCGGTGACGGACGACATGGCCTTGTGCCATCCCTCGCTCGACAAGGGGCACGGGAAACTGACGCTCATGGACGCCGAGAACGCCTGGTTCGTGCGCTGCAATCACTTGGCGCGGTACGGCACCGATCCGCATCTCGAACGATTAAGCGTCAACCCCCCGGAGCCTTTGCTTTTCCTGAACATTGAAGGCCATCCGGGAGCGACATGCCTTTTGTGGGAGCACACCGAGGACGAGCCTGGGAAACCGTGTCCCAATCCCCGAGTTATCATTCCGCGAAAGATCATCCCGAAAGTGGTGCAAGGCGCCGTCGACGTCGACATTCGCAGCATGGGCGTGCGCGCGCCTCCCTGCACGGCGGAGGTTCCGACTTACGGGATCATCGGACTGTTCCACCTGCTGCCGGCTTCGCTCGCCTGGCTCTGGCGGCTTGTGGCGCCCCGTGGCCACGCCAACCCCAGCATTGTTCAGACCGAAGGAATGACGTCCGAGGGCGTTGGGTCCTACTGGCCGTTCGCCACGGGCCGGCGCGTGGACCAGGCGAACCTCCTGCTCAACCAGATCATCGAGACGCCGGAGGTCCGCTACATCCTCGTGCCGAACCAGCACATCGGGGCTTGGGAGGTCAGCTTCATGCCGCAGTGGATCACGCGCGAGTACATCGCGCGACGCGGCGGAGCGCGGTTCTCGGCCTCGCAGATGAAGCCGTCACGCTGCGCGCTGCTTGGCTACACGCCAGGCTCAATCGTCGTGGAAGGCCGCACGATAGGAAGCTGGTTTTTCGAAGTGGAGCAGCAGCCCGAGGTCGGACGCGACGCCTATGATCGCGGCGCGGAAATCCTGAACAAGTTCTTCCACAGCGAACTGACGCAATTTCTCGTCCCCGATCTTTTGCCGACGGGGCGCAAGATCATCGAGGGCTGCTTGTCGGGCGCAACCGTAGCGGACTACGTCAGGATGCTCGATCTGCCGCTGTTCGAGTCCGAGGAGTGACGCCGCTTGGAGCAGTACGACTACAAGTTCCACAAAGGAACGCAGCCGCGGTTTGAGCAAGTCCCGACAGAGCATCGCGTCACGCTGTTCGGAGTTGACTATGTCCATATGAAGGGCAAACAAGGCGGAGACCTATTCGTCACGCAAAATGGATGGGGGTGCATCGAGTTGGTCCTGCCGTCGACCTGGTTTGTGGACGATCGTTTTCGCAAAGTCGGCCGGGCATTGGCGGGAGCCACGGGCGCGGTTTATCGCGTCCCCGTTCCGCATCGCGCGGGAACTGATTTCGCGCTCGTGGTCAAATTCAGCCGCGCGGCGCAGGACATTCGCGTGACGGTGATCGACGGCGGCTCCCACCTCGACGCCGAGGAGAGGGCGCGGGTCAGCCAAGCCGAGTTTCTTTCGCCCTTCAAGGAGTTCGGCAACCTGCATCAACTGCGCTGCGCGGCGCGGTCAGCGATCCCGACGAAACATCCGCTCGCGATCTACTCTCCGCCGACCCGCTATCACGACTGGCAGCTCGGGCGTAAGCCCTACTTGTGCGATCAGATGAACGCAGAGTTGGCGGCGTCACAACAGGGGACGCCCGAGCGACAGCGCATCGCCTACGAATGGGAGCGTCTTTACATTTTACTTTACCGCTGGATCGACGGCGTCGACGCCGAGGCGGCGATGAAAGTCGGGGTCATCTCCAAAGCGCAGATGATCGATCTCGGCCAGGAGGCGAGAACTGAGATGCGGCGTCGCGGCTGGATGGTCTGCGACCACAAACCCCGACATGTGATCATCCGCAACGGCAAGGCGGGCGGCGGCTTGCTTCGCCGCTTCGACCGCATCAAATGGGCTCTGATCGATTACGAGCTTCTCGTTCGAATATGACCGGCCGGCGACCCAGGGGCATGGCGCCCGGCGCGCCCCAAAATGTCCGTCGGACGGCGTCGCGGCAGCCTTCGTTAGCGCGCACAGCGCCGCAAGACGCTTCGGCGCCTTTCTGGCCCGAAAACCACGCTCGCATGCGTTTTGCCCCGCGGTGTCCTGCTTTGGCCTTTGGTTTATCAATTCGTGCGAATTGCAGCCGTTTTCTTCAGCCTGCTTGTCATGGTCGGCGGCTTCACCGCCGTGTTCGGCGGCGCCGTCATGCTTGCCCAGCCGGCGGTCAAGACATCGCTCGCCTGGTCGACGGTGGCGCAGATGACCAACGATGTCTGCATCGTGTATCCGGCGATATATCACGCTCAATGGCAAGGGCGAGCGAGATCGTGTTCGGAGCGCTGCGGGCGGCGCTCGAATGAGGCGTGGCGGCGGACGCCGCCGACTTCGATTGGCATGGCTTTGATGAGATGAATGAAGTCACGGGAAACGGCTCTGTTGAGCTCCAGCCCGACGGGTCGATCGAAGGCGAGTTCACCTATGACAACGGCGATGAATCCACCCTCAAGGCCCGGCCGTGGTGATTTCTTCAACAGCCTGCTAGCCTAGACGTTTCGGGTCGCCATCGATCGGGCCGAAGCCTTGCTGATCGCCTCGACCGAATACAAGGGCGGAGAAAAAGTGGTCTGGTGCCCAAACGCGGTCGCGCGTCGCGCGTACGAAGGCGGGTTGAGTTATCGTTGATTATTGCTCCGTCCGCCGGTCGACTAATCGGCTCCGGTCCACGTGGCACCGCACGACGACATAGGTTGCCTGTCCATGCGCAAGCACGTCGCCCTTCTTTCGCCCTTTGACTTCGACCTTTTGCACACGTTTCTGGCCGTGACCGACAATGAAGGCTTCACTCGGGCAGCCGAACGGGTCGGACGAACTCAGTCGACCGTAAGCCTTCAGATCAAGAAACTTGAGGAGGGCCTGGGCCGGAGGCTGTTCGACCGCGATGGACGTCGGCTTCAGCTGACGCCCAACGGCGAAATTCTACTGCAGTACGCGCGGCAAATCCTGCGGCTTTCCGAAGAAGCGCGCTCGCGTTTTCTCGAGCCGGACATTGAAGGGACCGTTCGGCTTGGCACGCCGGAGGACTTCGCCACGTTTTATTTGCCGGGGGTGTTGGCTCGTTTCGCCCGCACGAATCCGCGCGTCGCCCTGGCGGTAAATTGCAATTTCACGTACAATCTGCTCGAAGGGTTCTCCAGGGGCGAATGCGATATTGTCCTGGTTAAGCGGGAGCCTCAAGGGTTGGGCGGCGGCGTTGCCGTGTGGCACGACGTACTGGTCTGGGTGATCGGTTCGAGTTCGGTCGTCGATTCCGATCAGCCGGTGCCGCTGGTTCTCGCGCCCACGCCCGATGTGTACCGCAAGCGCGCGCTTGCCGCCTTGCATGCCGCGCAAAGGAATGGCGGATCGCCTATACGAGCCCGAGCATGGAAGGCCTGCAAGCCGCGTGCGGGCCGGTTTGGGCGTGACCGTGCTGTCGAACGACATGGTGCCACCCGATCTGCTGCTCGCCGGAGCAAAACTTGGCTTGCCCGACTTGGCTCACGCCGAAGTCGCCATGTATCGCGCGCCGGGAGGCCTGTCGCGCGCCGCCGAACTGCTCGCCGAGCACATTGCGAACTCAATGGAAGTGGCGAGGAAGCCAAGTATTGCTCCAAGAGCTGCCGACTGATTTCCATTTATCATTACGAAGCGCGGCCGATCAGATATCAAAACGCGGGCGGCTGAAGGCGGTTTCCGGGACGTCAGGCTTAGATAGGAGCGGCGGCGCGCCCCAGGTACGCAGCGGTAGGGTCCGCTATCCTAAAGGCTCGCCGTCGCCGAGAGGGAATATTGGCGCGACCCTCCCGAACCTTAACGCCGCACGCCTCAGTTTGGTTCTCCGAACGCCTCGCGCCCGCCCACCACGGAACCGCCAGGCTCTACCGTCTCATGGTCCCGCAGTCCGGAGCCTGCCCGCCACCGCATCACCAGCCTCGCGGACCGGTTCGGGCGGCGGGGGAGTTGAGTAACATCGTCTGCGTATCGCGAAGCATTGTTCTGGATCAAAAATTACCATCGGGCCCGGGTGCGGACAGAGGGGCCGCGTTGCCGATCAGTCAGGGTGAGGATCGCCTCTTGCGGGGCCGCCACCTTCCATCGCGGCCTTGTTGACGGTCTCGCCGAGGCCCTTCACCTGATTGCTCAGGACCTGCATCTGGGATTGGACGAACAGGTTCTGCATCCGGACCATATCCTGGATGTCCTTGGCCCGAATAATCATGTAGGCAAGCTCGAAGGCCGACAGAACGTTATGCTCGGCGAAGCCCAGCGCCTTCTTGCTGATGTCGAGAGCGCCGAGTTGGCCAGACTTTACGCGTGCCCCGATTGCCGAAACGACCTTCTCAGTCGCCCGCATGTAGGTCTCAAAGGCCAGCTTTGCCTGTTCGACGCTTCGTTCAGCCACCGCACGAATTTCGCCGGGGATTTCGAGCCGTGGTGTCGTGCTCTCAATCATGACGCTCTCCTATCATTTTTGCCTAATCAAATATTTTCAAGCCGCATCCCCAAACGCCGGTCTCTGTCTGCGCGTTCAAGCAACAGCTGCAAGGCCATGCGTTGGACTTCGTCGGCACAGTCGCCCTCGGGCGGTACGCCGGATCGGCCCCAATTCACCCTGACGCTTTGCAGCATGTCATCGGGATTGCTGTAGGGATGCGCGCGAAAGACAGCACCGGTAGGAATATGAATGACTTCCAGTTCGCTTCTGATCTCGAACTGCTCGCGCGTCACAGATGCCAATGATGCCATCATCACCTCCCTGAGGTCCTGTAACGGTTTTTGTTTTCCGGATATTGCGCTGGATATTAACGCAATGCCACCCCTCGAGTTCGCCCCAGCCGGGAATGAGATGTCGTGCCGTGGCGCAGCATGTTGCGCCGCCAAGGATGAAGTCGCGCATGCGTGAGTGCCCGTAGGCTCCCCACCAACTTCGCGTGAGTGATCGAGACTGTCGTGCCGGCAGTGTCGGCCAAAATCTCAACCTTGGCTCCAAGCTGTTGCGCGAGCGCCTTCACGATCCCGGTGCCGAGTCCGGTTTTTGATTGCGCAAATGTGCCATCGGGCCGGCCGACCCCATTGTCAGCGACCGAAAGCTTCCAATTTGTCCCATCGACGTCATAAGCGATGACGATACGACCATCGCTTTGTTCACTCGGGAACGCATGCTTTATGGCATTCATTACCAACTCGGTGGCAATCAAGCCGATGCTCTCAGCGTCACGGGAGGTCGCAACCCCCCCTTCGCCGACGACTTTGATTGTGATCTGCCGATTGTCGCCAATCATCGACGTCGCGAGAGTCGCGCATAGCTTCGAGAGATACGGCACCATATCGATAGGTCCGACGGTTCCGGACGCGTGTAGCTGTTGCTGCACAGCTGCAATCGACATGACGCGCTTGTGAGCGTCCTGCAGATGAGTGCGCGTCTCTTCGGACTCGGCCCTCGTCGCTTTCATCAAAATGATCCCAGCGATGATCTGCAGACTATTTGCAACTCGATGCTGCAGTTCATCAAGCATCACTTCCTTTTGTCGCAGTAACTCGTCCTTTTCGCGCTCCAAGATCAGCAACCGGCACTCCACGTATTCGCGCAGGCTGCCGGTTAGCTCGATATCGCGTGCCGTCGTTGTGATTCTCATCACATTCTCCAGAAGTGCCGACTACGAGCGCCAATGTGGACTTGTTCAATCATCAGAAAAAGCAGATAATTAGGTCGGTATATGATCGAAAAAAACTGCGAATGGGGACGGCGTGCGATGCTGAACTACAAGCAACTGCACTATTTCTGGCGGGTCGCCAAAGCCGGCAGCATCGCCCGCGCGTCCGAGCAGTTGCGCCTGGCGCCGCAAACCATCAGCAGCCAGATCGGCACGCTGGAGGATGCGCTCGGAACGGAGTTGTTCAGCCGGGTGGGGCGGCGGTTGGAATTGACCGCAGCGGGGCAACTGGCGGCTTCATATGCCGAGGAGATTTTCCAGATCGGCAGAGAACTGGAAGAAACCGTCCGCAACCGTCCCGGCAAGGGGGACATTCTGTTTCGCGTGGGCGTGGCAGACGTGGTGCCGAAGTCGATGGCCTATCATCTGCTCGCGCCGGCTGTGGGGAGCGCCGAACGCGTTCGCCTGATTTGCCGCGAAGACAAGCTGGAACGGCTGTTCGCGGAACTCGCCATTCACAAGATCGATCTCGTGATCGCCGATCAGCCGCTGCCGTCCCAACTTGGCGTGAAAGGTTACAGTCACACGCTTGGACGCGCCCAGATCGCTTTCTACGCGGTCCACAAACTCGCGATGCGCTACCGCAAGGGCTTCCCGCAGTCTCTCCACGGCGCGCCCATGCTGCTGCCCAGGCGATGGAGCGGCGATGCGAGGGGCGCTCACGCGCTGGTTCGGTGAACATCAGGTCGAGCCGCAGGTGGTCGGGGAGTTTGACGACAGCGCGCTGATGAAGGCCTTTGGCAAGGCGGGGACGGGCATTTTCCCGGCTCCCGTCATCCTGGCCGACGAGATCCGCAGCCAATACGATGCTGCGATGATCGGCCGCGCCGACGGCGTGACTGCAAGATATTACGCGATTTCGATTGAGCGCAAACTGATGCACCCGGCTGTCGTGGCGATCAGCAAGGCGGCAAAGTCAGAACTGTTCGTCGAGGACGGTGTTTCAGCCTCGTCTTGACCACCGTCTTATCGCCGCAATCGCTACAGGAGGCGGGCTCAACAGATGGGTGCCGTCTCTGTCTCGAATGTGGTTGGAATCCGGGTGACGCGGTTGCCGAGCATTTGAAGGTACTCTTTCAGGCGGCGCGGTCAATGGGCTGAGCGATGGGTTGCGCGTCGAGCGTCTGCCATCCGTCGGCCTTTCGCATGATGATCTGTCCCGATGCGAGCAATGCCCAGAACAGCATGGCGGCCGTTTCGGCGGAGGGCAGCACGGTCTGCGTCTTGATCCTGCGCTTGAACTCCTCGTGCAGCTGCCCTCCCTTCACACGACGTGACGCGTCAACCACTGCTGCGTCACGACCCGGAATAAAGTCCCGCGACCTAGGCTTCACGCAATCCAGCATTCACCATGCACGTCTTGCCCTGACGTCCCGATGGCCTACAGTGGTTTTGGCCCGGATGACGCCTTGTCCCGACATGCTATTGTCCCCCGCCGGTTTCCCGGTTGCAGCCATTTCTGGCCAAGGTTAGTCGGGTGGGCATCAGGCTATTCTTGGTTTCCTGAGAAGACATCCTTCACTCAATTGATCGCGCCACCACGGCGCACCCATAAATTCCGGTTTGGCAGACCGCGCGAAGATAGAAGCTCGCCATGCCGAGCGTCTTCGCTCCAACCTCCGAGTTCCAGCAATAGAAGCCCCTGAAGAATACGTCCGGCGAGCCATCGGGCAGTTGCCCAGCTTCGATCGGGTTGAGGTCGTCGACGAGAAACAGAAACACATCGCGATCCGAGGCGTAGAGGGTCGTCCTGTCGCGGGTAACGTCGACGCGCGGGTTGTAGACGCCGGTCGACCAGTCAAGAACGCCGGGCACCTTCCAGCGCGTGTCGCTCGTGCCGTCGCCGGCGATCCGTTGTACGGCCTCGACGAGCTCACGGTCGTAGATGCGACCATAATCCGGGCCCGTGATGGCGCGGAGTTCCACCCGGCCGTCATCCACTTCAAGCGTCTTGACCTGCTCAGCCCGATGCGCTGTGAGGCCGTATTGCAGATTGATGCCGGCGAGCGGGGCAGGAAGCTGCCTGAGATAAGCGGCGGGAGCGCCCACCAGCGCAGCGAGTTGCCCAAAGCTCCAGTGCGTGGGCGCGATGGGAGCTTCGGAGCCAGGCAGGGTGAGCGCCAAGCAGTCGGCGTTGTCGCGGGTTGCCTCGACCCGGATGGTGGCGCTTTCAAGGGTTCGCGTCCGGCTGCGTTCGGCGCGGCTGCGGACGGATGCGAACAGCTCGGATAAGGATAAGAACCGTTCGTCCGCCGGCCGCGAGAACCACTCTGAAGAAACCCGGGAAACCCGCTGGCCCCGACTGAAGTCCACCTTGTAGCCGCCGCTGACGTCGCGCCGGCCACCCAGTATCTCCATGCTGGTCATCGTTCATCTCCGCGACGGGCCAGCCGAGAGCTTCTCTCCCAGCTCCAAAACCCGTCACGGCGAATGCCGCCGCTCTCTCACTCTCAGCACAGCGACTGCGATTGTTTCACACCTCTCAATCGGAGAAGCCGCGGGGGGTCAAGCGCATTCGCGACTGCCCGGAGCTGGGTTTGCTGGCCCAGATCGAATTTGGATCGCGATTCCGCCGCCGATCGTGCGCAAGCACGCTCCTTTTATTGGTGAGTTTTTGGTGAGTTTGGCGCTAGCTAAATTCGGAACGCATTCGCTAAGTCTCTGATTTTATTGGCGCGCCCGAGGGGATTCGAACCTCTGACCTTTGCCTTCGGAGGGCAACGCTCTATCCAGCTGAGCTACGGGCGCCTGCCTGCGGGTCCGACCGGCCACAGTCCCGGCAAACTAACCGATCGGCGACAGGCGAGCAACACGGGCGAAGCGGGCGGTCTCGCGCATATCGGGCGCTCAGTCGCCTCCCGCGCCCGGGCCTCGGGCGGCGTCGCGCCGGCATTGCGTTGGCGCGCGCCGAACGGCATCACTTCAAGCAACCCGGCGTCCTCGCCCGCCGGGCGCGCCGTCGCCGGCCGGGGGCGCCGTGGCCGCCGCGCCCGGATTGCAGCGCGCGGTCTCCGCGTGCGGTATGGTCGCGGTGACCGATTCACCTGGCACGGATGCTTCTCATGAAGGTCGACGGCAAACCCTGGCGCACCATCTGGCTCGAAGCCGACGGCTGGTCGGTCGGCGCGATCGATCAGACGCAGTTGCCGCATCGGTTCGCCTGCGTGCGCCTGACCAGCCTCGACGAGGCGGCGTGGGCGATCAAGAGCATGGTGGTGCGCGGCGCGCCGCTGATCGGGGCTGCGGCCGCCTATGGCGTGTGCCTCGCTTTGAACGCCGACGCTTCCGACGAGGCGCTCGACCGCGCCTGCGAGGTCCTTGCCGCGACGCGTCCGACCGCCGTCAATCTGCAATGGGCGCTCGACCAGATGGCCGCGGCGGTCCGCAATCGCCCGCGCGCCGAGCGCGTCGCCGCCGCCTATGCGCGCGCCCAGGCGATCGCCGACGAGGACGTCGCCATCAATGCGGCGATCGGCCGGTTCGGCGTCGAACTGATCGAGGCGGCCGCCCGCCGTAGAAACGGCGCGCGCGTCAATGTGCTGACCCATTGCAATGCCGGCTGGCTCGCCACCGTGGACATCGGCACCGCCACCGCTTCGATCTACGCGGCGCACGACAAGGGAGTTCCGGTCCACGTCTTCGTCGACGAGACCCGCCCGCGCAATCAGGGCGCCGCGCTCACCGCCTGGGAGCTGCAGCAGCACGGGGTGCCCTGCACGGTGATCGCCGACAATGCGGGCGGTCACCTGATGCAGCACGGGCAGGTCGATCTCGTGATCGTCGGCGCCGACCGCGCGACGCGGCAGGGCGACGTCTGCAACAAGATCGGGACGTATCTGAAGGCGCTCGCCGCGCATGACACCGGCGTGCCGTTCTACGTCGCGCTGCCCTCGCCGACGATCGATTTCGCCATGCGCGACGGCCTCGCCGAAATCCCGATCGAGGAGCGCGGCCCGGAAGAGGTGACCCAGGTTACGGGAATGACCGCCGACGGCCGGATCGAGACCGTGCGGATCGTGCCGGCCGGCGCCGTGGCCGCAAACTATGCCTTCGATGTCACGCCCGCGCGGCTCGTCACCGGTCTGATCACCGAGCGCGGCGTGATCGCGGCGCAAACCGATGCGCTCGCGGCGGCGTTTGCGGAGCGGGTCGGCGGCAGGCGGTCGAGCGGCGGCGCGTGACCGCCAGCCGTGACGCAGCCCGCTCGCGGCGTTACTTGTTCGCCCGCTCGAACTGGCGAAGCAGGTCATTGCCGCGGCTCACCGCGAGATCGAGGGCCTCCTTCGCGCTCTTCTTTCCGGTCAGGGCCTGCTCCAGCTCGTCCTCGATGACGTCGCGGACCAGAATGAACGAGCCGAGCCGGACCGCCTTTGAATTCTCGGTTGGAGGGTTGAGGGTGACCTGCTCGATCGCGATCGCGGCGCCAGGATTGGCCCGATAGAATCCCTCGTCGCGCGTTCGCTCATAGGCCGGCCGGGTGATCGGCAGATAGCCGGTGCTGCGATGCCAGTCCGATTGCACGTCGGGCTGCGACAGATAGGCGAACAAACGGGCGGCGCCGGCATATTCCGCGCTTGGGCGTCCGCGCAACACCCACAGGCTCGCGCCGCCGATCATCGAATTCTGCCGCTCCGGCCGGATGTCGGGCCAGTAGGGAAGCATCCCGTAGCCGACCTCGAACTTCGCGTTCAGGCGGATCTCGGCGATCATGCCCGAGGAGCCGAGAAACATGCCGCATTCGCCCGAGTGGAACTTGCGGCTCCGCCATGGTGCCGCGGCCGCCATAGTCGAACACCCGTGTCTTCTGCCAGGCGGCGAGGGCTGGAGACATGTCGGATCATTGCCGGATTGTTGAAGATCAGCTCGGCATCAAGACCAGCGAGCCCGTTCGCCCGCGTCGCCACCGGCAGATCATGCAGGGCGGAGAAATTCTCGACGTGAATCCAAGACGGCCAATGGCTGCTGAAACCGCACGGCACGCCGGCATAGCGCAACCTCAGCGCCGCCTGCTCCACCTCCGGCCAGGTGCGCGGCGCGTCGTCGTCGTCGAGCCCCGCTTTGCGGAACAGCGTCTTGTTGTAATAAAGGATCGGGGTGGAGGCGTTGAACGGATAGGATAATAGGTTCCCCGCGAGGTCCGCATAGAAGCCCGCGACCGCCGGCAGGAAGGGCTGGGTGTCGAACGCCTCGCCCGCGTCCTGCATGAGTTCGGACAGGGGATAGACCGCGCCTTTCGCCGCCATCATGGTCGCCGTGCCGATCTCGCTGACCTGCACGATCGCCGGATGCGTGCGCGTCCGCATCGCGAAAATGGCCGCCGTCACGGTTTCGGTGTAGCTTCCTTTGAACACCGGGATAATGCGATACTGCGCCTGCGCGGCATTGAAATTGGACACAATTCGGTGCAGCTGACGGCCGAGTTCATTCGGCATTGCGTGCCAGAGCTGGAGTTCCGTGGCCGCTGCGAAGGCTTGGCCGGTCATCGCGAAGACGCCAACGGCGGCGGCAAGTACAGCGTCCCTGAACGGCATCAACAATCTCCGCGCGCATCCGACAGCGGTAGCGAGGCGCCGAAGTGAGCGCAAAGCTTCGCGATTATGACGAATTCCTCGCCGCATGATCACCACAGAGGTGAGGCAGAAGCGCGATCGGCCGTGGAGTAAGGGTAGCCATCGCAGCGGCCTTTGGGTAGAGTTTCGCGTGCGCAAAACTGAGTTCAATCGATTGACAAGGCATTTGAATTTTGTCTTCAGCATGGAGCGCTTGCGTTCTGGCGGTGATCCTTGCGACGGCGCAGGCGCCGCAGGCGGCCGCGCGGGAATTTCGCGTCGCTGATACGCAGGCCGCTGATTATCCGACGGTCGAAGCCGTGGTGTTCATGGGCCGCCTCATCGAGGAGCGGACCGATGGGCGGCACAGCATTCGCGTTTTTCATTCGCGCCAGCTCGGTGAGGAAAAGGAAACGATCGAACAAACAAGGGTCGGCGCGATCGATCTCAATCGCATCAATATAGCGCCCTTGGCGTCGTTCGTGCCGCTCGTCAATGCGCTTGCCTTGCCGTTCATGTTTCGTTCGGTCAATCATCTCCGCGCGGTCCTCGATGGGCCGATCGGGGAGGAGATCCTGGCCGGTTTCGAGGCGCAGGGCCTAATCGGGCTCACCTTCTACGATTCCGGGGCCCGCTCGATCTACACCCGCGGCCGCGCGATCCACTCTCTGGAAGACCTCACGGGCCTGCGCATTCGCGTGCAGCAGTCGGACCTGATGGTCGACATGGTCAGGGCGCTCGGCGCCGTGCCGGTCGCGCTTCCGTATGGGCATGTCGAGACCGGGCTTTCGACCGGCCTGATCGACGGGGCGGAGAACAACTGGCCGTCCTATGTCACGACCAACCATTTCAAGGTTGCGCGCTATTACACGCTGACCGAGCATACGATGAGCCCCGAGGTTCTGGTGATGTCGAAGCGCGCTTGGGAAAGCCTTTCGGCGGAGGATAGACTGGTTTTTCGCGACGCCGCGCGCGAGTCGAACCGGTTCATGCGCCTGCGGTGGAGCGCGCTCGAGGAGCAATCGCGTCAGCGGGCGCTGGCGGAGGGCAACGTGATCATCACCGAGTTCCCGCGGGATGCGTTCGAGCAGGCCATGTCGGCGATCTACGCGAAGGCGATGAGCGATCCGGCGCTGGCCCGGCTGGTCCAACGCATCCGCCTGGTTCAGTGAGATGCGCCATTGGCGGTAATCACACACGATCATTCCTCGGACCCGGCGAGCCGCGCGCACGCGAAAACCGGCCGCTGGCGCTTCGACGTGGAAAGCCTCGTTCGCGCCCTGCCGATCGGTTGGCGGATTCTGTCCATCGCGGTCCTCAACTCGGCGGTCGTCGTCATTCTCGGCGCCCTGATCTGGACGGGCGGGAGCGCGCTCAGCCGCGCCTGGGACGAATTGCGGCAGGTGCGGGAGTCCGACCTCCTGCTCGTGCTGCTCGAAGGCGAAGCGGGCCGCCTGCAGAATCTCATTCACCGCTACATCAACGAGCCAAGCCCGGAGATTTTTGCGGAAATCCTGCTGGTGCGCGAAGCGGTGCTCGGCACGCTGCGCACGCGCAGCCCGGGCGATCCGGTGCTGGCTTCCGCGATGGCGGACCTCGCCGGCGTGACCGAGCGCTTCCTCGACGGCTTCAACGAGCTGCGCGCGGTGCAGGCGACCATCAATAGCGTTTACGAGGCCGAGGTGCTGCGCCCCGCGCGCGAGATGGCCGGCCTCTATTCGATCCTCGAAGGGTCGATCGCGCAGCACGACGCGCTGATCCGGCCGTCGCTCGGGAAATCGCGCGAGGCGTTCACGGCGGCCGTGGTCGCCGCCAACGCCTATTATCTTTCGCTTGCGTCCAATGCGGTCGAGGAGGCGCGCCGCAATACCGAGACGATCGAACGGACCGTTCCGGTCATGATCGACCTCGCCGACGACGATATCCAGCGCGCCGCGCTCGAAGCGCTGAAACAGCGCGCCGCCGCGCTGCGCGGCGGCTTGGATCATCTCGCCGCGAAGTTCGCCTCGCGCACGCATGTGCTGCGGACCGCGATCGACGGCAATCAGGCGATGATGATTTCCAGCATCGACAGCCTGCAGACGCAGATGCGCGACCGCGAGCAGCGCGCGCAAACGAGCTTCGATCGCACCATGGCGGACATATTCCGCACGGTGGTTCTGGTCGCCGCGGCCTTCCTGTTGGCGATCGTCGTCGGCGGGCTGATCGTCGCGCGCAGCATCCGCTTGCCGCTGCAGGAATTGCGAAGCGCAATGCATGCGATCGTTTCCGGACATTACGGTCGGGTGATCCAGGACGCGGGGGCGCGGGACGAGATCGGTGAAATGGCGCGCGCGGTCGAGGTGTTCCGGGAGAACGCGATGGCCAAGCGCCGCGCCGAGATCGAGCTGCGCGCCTCGAAGGAGCATGCCGAGACCGCTCTCGCCGAATTGCGCGACACACAGAAGAGCCTGATCGACGCCGAGAAGCTTGCCGCCTTGGGCGGGCTAGTCGCCGGCGTCGCCCACGAGGTCAACAATCCGGTCGGGATCAGTCTTACGGTGGCGTCCAGCCTCGCGGGCCGCTGCGACCTGTTCGCCGCCGAGGTGAGGGAGGGGCCGCTCCGCCGGTCGCGGCTCGACGAGTTCATCGCAAACGCCGGCGACGCGGCGCGCCAGCTCGTCGCCAACCTGCAGCGCGCCGGCGAGCTGATTCAGTCGTTCAAGCAGGTCGCGGTCGACCGCAGCCACGCCGAGCGGCGCGAATTCAATCTGCGCGAGGCGACCGAGCAGATCGTCGCGAGCGTGCGGCCGGTGCTGCGCCGGGCGCAAGTCGCGATCAACATCGAGATTCCGGCCGAGATCGTCCTGGACAGCGACCCGGGCTCCTACGGGCAGGTGCTCACCAACATCCTCCTCAATGCGGTGATTCACGCGTTTCCGGACAGTCGCGCCGGCCAGGTCGAGATCAGGGCGCGCCCGCTCGGCGTCCGCCATGTCGAGATCGTCGTCGCCGACGACGGCGTCGGCATGAGCGAGGAGGTGCGCCGACGCGCCTTCGATCCGTTCTTCACCACCCGGCGCAACGAGGGCGGAACCGGATTAGGCCTGCACATCATCCACAATCTCGTGACGCAAAGTCTCGGTGGGCGGCTGCATCTCGAATCCGCGCCCGGCCGCGGCGCCATGATCCGCATCGTGCTTCCGCGGGTGGCGCCGCAACTGAGCGCGCCGGTTCCCACCCTCCTAGCGACGGACCAGGCCCATGGCTGATTCCGACGACATCATCGACCTCATCGAGGATTCGGCCGGCGAACAGGTCGGCGAGCCTGGTCCGCGCTGGAAGGTGGTCATCATCGACGATGAGCCGGCCGTGCACGACGGAACGCGCTTCGCGCTCAGCGACTACACGCTCAACGGGCAGGGGCTTGAAATCCTGTCCGCCTATTCGGCCGAGGAAGGGCGCGCCGTGATGCGCGAGCATCCCGACGTCGCGGTCGTGCTGCTCGACGTGATCATGGAGACCGACAATGCGGGTCTCGATCTCGTCGGTTTCATCCGCACCGAGCTCAAGAACGAGACCGTCCGCATCATTCTCCGCACCGGCCAGCCGGGCCAGGCGCCGGAGCGCCGCGTCATCGTCGATTACGACATCAACGATTACAAGGCGAAGACCGAGCTGACGGCCGATAAGCTGTTCACCTCGCTCACCGCCGCGCTGCGCAGCTATCAGCAACTGCAGCGCATGATCCAGACGCGCCGCGGTCTCGAAATCATCGTCGAGGCCGCCTCCACCTTGTACGACTTCAAGTCGATCCAGCGCCTTGCGGAAGGCGTGCTGACGCAGCTCGCTTCGCTGCTGCAGGTCGACTGCGACGGCATCCTGGTCTGCCACGACGACAGACGAACGGATCACGACGTGGCCGTGCTCGCCGCGTCCGGCTGCTACACGGGCTTGCTCGGCGCCGAAACGGCGACCGCCTTCGAGCCCGAGTTGCAGGAATGGCTCGATGAGGCCTTCCACCGGCGCCGACACCAGTTCACGTCGCGCTGGTCGGCGCTCTATATCGGCACCGCGAGCGGGCGCGAAGTGGTCGTCGTGCTGCATGCAAGGCGTCCGCTGTCCGACACCGACCGCACGCTGGTCGAGCTGTTCGCGAGCAAGCTCTCCATCGCCTTCGACAATGTCATACTGTACGAGCAGCTTCAGGAGGCGAACACCCGGCTCGAGGAGCGCGTGAACCAGCGCACGCGGGAGCTGACGGCGGCGAACCGCCGGCTCGCGGCGCAATGGGCGCGCCTGCAGCGCGCGAATGCGTTCAAGCGGGAGATCCTCGGCACCGTCGCCCATGATCTGCGCAACCCGCTCTCGGTCATCATCGGCCGGGCGGAGATTCTCGAGCGCATGCTGTCCGATCCGGCCCACTCGATCGAGAACGCCCAGGCGCAGATCAACCATATCCATGCCGCCGCCGACCGGCTGACCGACATGGTCGAAAGCCTCATCACGGACGCGATGGCCGATGCCCTGAACATCAGCATCCGCCGCGAGCCGGTCGATCTGGCCGTCCTCGTCAAGGACGTCGCGGAGGCGAACCAGCCGCTCGCCGCGAAGAAGCAGCAGCTCATTGAGGTGTCCGCTCCGCTCGGGACGCCGATCGCGTGCGACGGCGACCGGATCCGGGAGGCGATCGACAATCTGATCAGCAACGCCATCAAATACAGCCCGATCGGCGGGCGCATCGAGTTGTCGGTCGACCTGCAGGCGGACTGCGCCCACATCCGCGTCAGGGACGAAGGTCCGGGCATGTCGGCGAAGGACATTTCGCGCCTCTATGGCCGTTTCCAGCGTCTCTCCGCCAAGCCGACCGGCGGCGAGAGCTCGATCGGCCTTGGTCTTTCAATCGTGAAGCGCATCATTGACCTGCACGGCGGGGCGATCGGGGCGGAAAGTCCCGGGCCGGGCCGTGGCACCACGTTCACGCTCACGCTTCCGACCGCGAAGGAGGACTCAGCCGAGCCGCTCGCCTGAGCAAGGCGCGCCGGGCGGGGCTACTCGCGCCGGCTGCGGAACAGCGGCTTGCCCTCCGCGATGTCGGCGCGCAGCGCCTCGGTGTCGGCGCCGAGCCGCGGCGAGGGTTGCTCGTAGCTCAGCGGCGTGCGCGAGAACAGGATCGGGGTGCGCACGCCCGGCACCGTTCCTCCCGCCGCATCGGGCGCGGGCAGATCGAGGCGCATTGCGCGGGCGACCACCTGCGGATCGGCGAACACCTCGGCAATATCGTGGATCGGCCCGGCCGGGACTCCGGATTTTTCGAGCGCCGAGAGAAGCTCGGCGCGCGTCATGCGGATGGTGCGGGCGGCGATGTTTGCGACGAGTTCCTCCCGCGCGGCGACACGCCCGGCATTCGACTGGTAGCGGCCGTCGGCCGCGAGCTCCGGCAGCACGAGGACAGCGCACAGGCGCAGGAACTGCGCGTCGTTTCCGACTGCGATCACCACATGGCCGTCGGCGGTCGGGAAGACCTGATACGGCACGAGATTGGGATGCGCATTGCCCATCCGCTTGGGCGAGACGCCCGACACGAGATAGTTGAGCGCCTGATTGGCGAGCACGCCGACCAGGACGTCGAGCAGCGACATGTCGATGTGCTGGCCCAGCCCGCTGCGCTCGCGCTCGATCAGCGCCGCCTGGATCGCGCTCGCCGCGTAAAGCCCGGTGAAGACATCGGCGAAGGCGACGCCGATCTTCATCGGCTCGCGTTCCGGTTCGCCGGTGACGTGCATGATCCCACCCATCGCCTGGATGAGGAAGTCGTAGCCTGGCCGCGGCGCGTAAGGCCCGGTCTGTCCGAAGCCGGTGATCGAGCAATAGACGAGACGCGGATTGATCGCCTGCAGGCTGTCGTAATCGAGCCCGAAGGGCTTGAGCCCGCCCAGCTTGAAATTCTCGATCAGCACATCGGCTTCGCGCGCGAGCGCGCGCACCAGGCCCTGACCGTCCTCGGTCTCGAAATCGGCGACGACCGAGCGCTTGCCGCGATTGGTCGCGTGATAATAGGCGGAATCGAGCGTCTCTCCGTTCTGCCCATTAACAAAAGGCGGCCCCCAGGCGCGCGTGTCGTCTCCCGCGCCGGGACGCTCGACCTTGATGACCTCCGCGCCGAGATCGGCCAGCAACTGCCCGGCCCAGGGGCCGGCGAGGACGCGGGCGAGTTCGAGAACGCGAACGCCGGCGAGAGGCATGGTGTTCATGGACAGCTTTGCAATCTCGGGTGAGGAGCAGGAAAAGACGTCGGCAGAAGCGCAACCAGTTCTGATACAGAAGGTCGCGGCCGTCGCCAATCGTCAATAGACCGGTGCGTTTTTGCGCGACGCCGCGCACGGCGTTCCTGCGCCGGACAGCCGAAGACGCGGCGCTACGGCTCCTCGTCCTCAGGTCGGGTCACCACGTGACCGCATTCGTCGCACTGATAGGATACGAGTTCCGGATTGGCGCCAAGCTTGGGCAGCCGGCGCGCAAAGCGCATCATCGCGCCGCAATGGGCGCAATCAGGCTGATGTGATGCACTATCGTCCGACAATTCCATCCCGGCCTGCGTCGGTTTTTTTTGTTCGGGCACAATCGAACGCGGCCGCGCATTCGGCAATTCCGGCAATATACCTAAGGAAATCCCTTAGGCTTGCGCGAGACCGCCGGTTGTCGCGCGCTGGGGGCGAGAGCGTTCGCACAGAACCGCCGACGTGCTTCGCCGCCGCTTTCGCCGGAGCGGGACGCGGGTCGTCGTCTATCGGTTGTGGTCATCGTCCGCGCAGGCGACCGGCTGCTGACGGCGAGGGCAGCCTCGCGGCAAACTCACGCGTCGCTGCTCCCCAAACGCCCCATCTCAGCCAGCACCCGCTCCGCCTCGTTGATCGCGTGATTGCCGGCCGGCACGCCGCAATACAAGGTCGATTGCAGGATGATCTCCTTGATCTCGTCGCTGGTCACGCCGTCGTCGAGGGCGGCGCGCACGTGCAACTTGAACTCCTCCCAGCGGCCGAGCGCGATCATGCTGGCGAGCACCATGCAGCGGCGGGTCTTGCGATCAAGGCCGGGACGCGTCCAGATCTCGCCCCAGACGATGCGCGTGATCATGTCCTGGAACTCGGTGTTGAAGGCGTTGCGCTTCTCCATCGAGCGGTCGACCCACGCATCGCCGAGCACCTCGCGGCGCGCCGCCATGCCCTTTTCGTAGCGATCATCCGCCGTCATCGCGGTCTCCTGGTCATTGCGGACGCCGGTTTATTCCAAGTCGATCTCGTGGCATTGTGCACCGATGCTGATGACCGCGCCAGCAATGCCCTGCGACGGGCGGCAATCCCCCGTCGCGCTCGCCGTCTCGCGCGGCGCGCAACGGCTCCTCTTGTCGCTCGGCCTCGCCTGCGTGAGCGAGTTGCCGCTCGCCTCGGGGCGGCGCGCCGACCTGGTCGCGCTCGGCGGGGACGGCGAGGTCTGGATCGTCGAGATCAAGTCCTCGGTCGAGGATTTCCGCGCCGACCATAAATGGCCGGACTATCGGATGCACTGCGACCGCCTGTTCTTCGCCACCGGCCCGCACGTGCCGGCCGCGATCTTTCCCGACGACGCCGGGCTCATTCTGGCCGACGGGTTCGGCGCTGCCCTGGTGCGGGACGCGCCCGAGCACCGGCTGCATCCCGCCACGCGCCGGCGCCTGCTGCTCGCCTTCGCGCGCGCCGCGGCGCTGCGGCTGCAGTCGCTCGCCGATCCGGCGGGACGCTACGAAGCGCAGATGTGAGACGCTCGCGCATGCCCAGGCTGAAGAGGATCGCGTTCTGGTTGATCGCCGGACTCCTGATCTGCGCGCCGATCATCGCCGCCGAGTTCTACCTGCGCAGCGTCGGGCTCGGGAGTCCGATCCTGTTCTACGCCAACGCCTCCTACCGCTTCGCGCCGCAACCCGATCAGCAGCAGTTGCGGCGTCGCGGCGCGACGGTCACCATCGACAGCAAGGGATTGCGCAGCACGACCGACTGGTCGAATCCGGCCGACGCCAAGCTCCTGTTCATTGGCGACAGCGTGACCTGGGGCGGCACCTATATCGACGACCGCGACCTGTTCTCGGACGGCGTGTGCCGGCGCCTGGCGGGAGCGAGCGGCAAGCGCTACGGCTGCGGCAATGCCGGCGCCAACCAGTACGGGACCGACAACATGGCCGAGCGCGTCCGGTACAAGAACGTCGATGACGAATCCGTCCTTGTCGTGACGCTGATCGCGCACGACGCGGTGCGCGGACTGGTCGATGCGGAGGGCCGCTATTTCTTCATGCAGCGGCCGCCGCCGCCGTTCCGGGCGCTCTGGGAGGCGACGACGTTTCTCACCTGGACGCTCTACAAGGCGCTGCGGCCGGCGACCTATCGGTCGGACGACGATTTCCGGGTCGCCGAGCGCAGTCTGGAGAACCTGTTTGCGGCGCTCCGGGAAACGCAGCGGCCGGGGCGGAAAGTGCTGATCGTCTTGTCGCCAATCAAGGCGGAGCTCGGCGGACGCGAAAGCCCGTTTACGCAGCATGTGCGGAGCGTGCTTGCCCGCTCCGGGTTCGACCTGCTCGACCTGCACGCCGCGGTCTCCGCCGCGGTCACTCCCGATTTCTATTACGATCCGATTCATCTCGATGTGGCCGGTCACGCCTTTTATGCCGATCGGATCGCCGAGCGTCTCATCGCGTCGACGAACGGTGAGCCGCGCGCAGGCCGCGGGCGAACAAGCGCCGCAACATTGACCGGGGCGCGCAGGGCTCGCGCCTGAGCCCGGCAAACGAGGGCGCGCCGGGTCACTCCGTCAAGCCTGCGTAGGACAGGAACCCGACCGTTGCGCCGGGCGCGACCGAGGTCATCTCCTCGCCGAGCTCGACGAGACCGTCGGTCGCGGTCAAGGAGGTGATCACGCCGGCGCCGTCCTGGGGGAACTTCATCGCCTCGACTGCGCCGTCGCTTCCATGGCGAAGCGAGACCCGCACATATTCGCGCCGTCCCATTTTCTTGCGGTAACTGAAGGCGGCGCGCACCGGCAGCGGAACGAGCGGGCGCGGCGTCGCTCCGGCGAGACGCAGCAATAGCGGCCGCACGACCCGGACGAAGGTCACGAACACGGCCGCCGGATTGCCGGGCAGCCCGACAAAGGCGGCCTGCCCGGCCCGATCCGGGTGGGGCAGCACCCCCATCGCCACCGGCCGGCCCGGCTTGATCGCCACGCGCCAGAACACCAGCCGTCCGGCCTGCTCGACGGCCGCCCGCACATGATCGGCTTCGCCGGTCGACACCCCGCCCGACGTGAGGACGAGGTCATGGCCGGCGGCGGCGGCTGCGAGCGCGGCGGCGAGCGTATCGGGGTGATCGCGCAGAATGCCGAGATCGGTCACCCGCGCGCCGAGCTTCTCCAGCAGCGCGAGCAGCAGAAAGCGGTTGGCGTCGTAGATCGCGCTGGCCGGCCGGACGTCACCCGGCTCGATCAGCTCATCGCCGGTCGAGAACAGCGCCACGGCGATGCGCCGGCGCACCGGCGCTGTGGTCATGCCCTGGGCCGCCGCAAGCGCCATGTCCTGGGGAGAAATTCGCCGGCCCGCGGCAAGCATCACGGCCCCGGCGCGCACATCCTCGCCGGCGAGCCGCCGGTTGGCGCCGAGAGCGAGTCCGGGCGGCACGGTCACGCGGTCGCCGTCGCGCGTCACGTCCTCCTGCATCACGACGGTGTCGGCGCCCGGCGGCATGGGCGCTCCGGTGAAGATGCGGATCGCCTCGCCGGCGGCCACGCCGCGCGCCGCATCCTGACCGGCCGCGATCCGATCGACGACGGCGAGCCGCGACGCTTCGCGCGCGGAGAGGTCGGCATGGCGCAGCGCGTAACCGTCGACCGCCGAGTTGTCGAACGACGGCAGGTCGATGGCGGCGGCGAGGTCGGTCGCGAGCACGCGCCCCGCCGCCTCGCGCAGGCGCACGCGTTCGATTTCGGCGACCGGCGCGATGCGTTCGACGATCAGCCGCTCCATCTCCGCGATCGGCATTAGCGGGCCGGCGAAGGCGAAACAGTCGTCGCTCAGCTGCGCCATGCCGCGCTCCGGCCGCGTTCGATCGCCTCTTCGACTGGGATCGCGCATGCGAGCAGAATGTCGACGATCGCGTGCACGTCCTCGATCAGCACCGAGCGGATCGGCGCGTCCGGCATGGGGCGGTCCGACGCGATCGCGACGATGTCGGAATCGTCGACATAGAGACACGGCTTGCCGACCACCGCCCGATACACTTCGAGCTTGGGATGCGGCTCGCGCTTAAATCCCTCGACGATCACGAGATCGACCGGCGCGAGCTTGCCGAGCAATTGCGCGAGTTCAAGCTCCTTCTCGCCGCGCAATTCGTGCATCAGCGCAAAACGCACCGCCGAGGAGACCAGCACCTCGGACGCCCCGGCGACCCGGTGCGCGTACGAGTCCTTGCCCGGATGATCGACATCGAAGCCGTGATGCGCGTGCTTGACGGTCGAGACGCTGAGCCCGCGGCCGACGAGGCGCGGAATGATGCGGGTCAGCAGCGTCGTCTTGCCGGCGCCGCTCCAGCCGGCGAGCCCGATCACGCGCATGTCCGTTGAGCCCGTTCCCACAATTTCGCGTATCTGGGGCCATCGGGCACGGGCGGTCAAGCGCGCGAGGCTTGACCCGTGCGAGCGCCTGCGGCGAAAAGGAGGGAATGGCTGAGACGCGGCTCGATCTGCGCGGGCTTAAATGCCCGCTTCCGGCGCTCAAGACGCGCAAGGCGCTTGCGCGCCTTGCGCCGAATGATGTTTTGACGGTCGAGTGCACCGATCCGCTCGCCGAGATCGACATTCCGAATCTCGTGAACGAAACCGGCCATGCGCTCGAAGGCGTGGTGCGGAACGGCGCCCTGCGCGTATTCCGCATCCGCAAGCGATAGGCGCGACGCGAACTAAATGCGGCCCATAAGCGCAAGCACAATGACGATGATCAGCAGCACGCCGACAATGCCGCCCGGACCATAGCCCCAACTCCTGCTGTAGCCCCAGTTCGGCAACGCGCCGACCAGGATCAAAATAAGAATGACGATCAGAATTGTTGACATCGCGGGTCTCCGTCACACGGTGATCGGAGGAGCAATCCTGGGCATCAACAAAGGTTCCGGCGAGGCGATCCGCCGCGCGTCACTTTCGATCGACGTTTCGGCTCAGCAATAAACCGACGAGAAATGCGCCGGCCAGACCGACCGCAATCGTGCGGCGTCCGCCAAGCGTCTTGCCAAGATCGAGTCCGGCCGCGAGCAGGCGCGGGTCGAGCCACCACGGTGTGGCGGCCGACGCGGCCGATTGCGCGATGCGCGCCGGCGGGCGATCGGCGGTCCGCCGCGCGACGCTCAGCCCAATTGCGGCGAGCAGCGCCACGAGAATGAAGAATCCAGCGAAGCCGAGGAGCGTCCGAATTGTCCCGAACTCGGCTTGCGCCACCATGAAGATCGCTACGCCGAGAAACAGGAGCGCAGCAAGCATTGCGACAACGGCGATCGCTCCCCAAACGCCGCACCTCACCAGCGCATCGACGCGCGTGCGCAGGCGCAAAATGATTCGTTCAAACACGGCTCGCCCCCCCGGCCCCTCGGCGCTTGGCTAGCGCCGCCACATCGCCCCAACGACGAATCCGAGACCGACCGCGACGGCGATGGTCGCCAGCGGCCGCGTCCGCATATTGTCCTCGAGCGTCGTGCCGACATCGTCGAGGACGTCGGACGCCATGTCCCGGCCGCGCTCGCTCAGGTCGGACACCGTGTCTCCCATCTGGCGCATGCGCTGCCTGACGTCGCCGAGCGCCTGATCTCCCGTCGCGCTGACAAGCGTCGACACCTGCCCGGCGAGACGCATCATGTCTTCGCGCAACGCCTGCAAATCCTTGCGAATGTCGTCCATGACCGCCGCTGCTCCGTTCCCCGCATTCATCGAACTCTCCAATTCCGAAATTAGCTCGAATCGATAACGCGGCGGCGCACGAAAAGTTCAAAGAAGCGGCGTCGCTGATGCAGCTCGCGAATCAAGGAACCGCGCTCATGCGACGGCGTTTGCCCGGCGTCAGCAAATTCTCAGTGCGCTGATCCGCGAGGAAAACGACCATGCGTTACGGGCTTTTGTGGCTACTCGGCATTCCGATTCCGGTTCTGGTGCTGCTGTGGATGTTCGGCGTGCTGTAAACGAAGTGATGCCGCCGTTAACCATCCCGCAGGAAAAAAGCTGCGCCGTCAGGTCCGGCGGAGGCGGTTGGCGATGTCCGCCACATGCCGCCCCTGAAAGCGCGCGCCGGCGAGTTCGTTCTCGCTCGGCCGGCGCGAGCCGTCCGCGCCCGCGATCGTGGACGCCCCATAAGGCGAGCCGCCGGTGATCTCGGCCATGTCGGTCTGGCCTGCAAAGGAATAGGGCAGGCCGACGATGACCATTCCAAGGTGCAGCAGCACGACGTGAGTCGTCAGGATCGTGCTTTCCTGTCCTCCGTGCTGCGTGTTGCTGGATGTGAACACGCTCGCGACCTTGCCGACGAGCTTTCCCTGCGCCCACAGGCCGCCCGCCTGGTCGAGAAAGTTCTTCATCTGCGCCGCCATGTTTCCGAAGCGGGTCGGCACGCCGAAGATGATGGCGTCGTAGTCGGGCAGTTCGGCGATGGCGGCGATCGGCGCATTTTGATCGAGCTTGAAGCCCGACTTTTTCGCAAGCTCGTTCGGGACGAGTTCCGGGACGCGCTTGACGAGCGCTTCGGCGCCGGCTTGGCGCACGCCTTCGGCAACCGCATCCGCCATGCGCTCGACATGGCCATAGCTCGAATAGTAGAGAACCAATACCTTGGTCATGACGGCCCTCTCTGTTCTGTGGTTAACGCCCGCGCGCAGCTAGCCGCGGCGCTTATCGTCACGCGGCCATGTCGAACAGCAGGATTTCCGCATCGGCGGACGTGCCGGCGATCGTGACGTCGCCGGCTGCGTCGATGGCGGCGCCGTCTCCGGGATAAAGCTGCGCGCCGTTGAGCATCGCCGTGCCGCGCGCGACCTGCAGCCAGCCGATGCGGCCGCTCCCGAACGTATGGCGTATGCCCTCGCTGTCGCCGATCAACGCCGCATAGAGATCGACGTCGCGGTGAATGGTGACCGAGCCCTCGCGCCCGTCGCGCGAAGCGACCAGCCGGAGTTTTCCGCGTTTCTGCTCGGCCGGATATGTCTTCTGCTCATAGCCGGGCGCGATTCCCGCGGCCTCCGGAATGATCCAGATCTGCAGGAAGCGCACCGGTTCGGTCTTCGAGGCGTTGAACTCGCTGTGCCGGATTCCCGTGCCGGCCGACATCCGCTGCACATCGCCCGGCTTGATCACCGAACCCGTGCCGAGGCTGTCCTTATGGGCAAGCGCGCCGTCGAGCACATAGGAGACGATCTCCATGTCGCCGTGCGGGTGGGCGGGAAAGCCGGCGCCCGGCGCCACGCGATCGTCATTGATCACGCGCAGCGGCCCGAAGCCCATGTGGTCGGGATCGTAATAGTGGCCGAACGAGAAGCTGTGACGGCTGTCGAGCCAACCGAAATCGGTCCGGCCGCGCTCTTCCGCCTTTCGGATCGTGAACATTGGCTTGTCTCTCCATTCGAACGCCGTGGCGGGCGCTCTGTTCGGATACAAGCTGGCGTCGGCGGAAACAGGATACAATATAGGATACCGTGAACACTCTGGTTCCTGTACGGCGACAATATGGATAAGCTCGACGCGATGCACGCCTTCACGAAGGTCGTCACCCTCGGCGGCTATGCCGCCGCGGCCCGGCGGCTCGGACGCACCCGGTCGGCGATCAGCAAGGCGGTGATGGAGCTCGAGCATCTGCTCGGCGTGCGCCTCCTCGATCGCACGACGCGCAAGGTCCGCCCGACCGAAGCGGGGCTCGCCTATTACGAGCGCTGCGCGGCCGTGCTGGCGGAAATCGAGGAAACCGAAATCCGCATCGCGGGTCTGCACGACGCGCCGAAAGGCGTGCTGCGGATCAACGGCCCGATGTCGTTCGGCACGGCCTATCTCGCCGGTGCGGTCGCCGACTTCCTCGCCGGCTATCCCGATTTGCGGATCGAACTTCTGCTCAACGATCGCTTCATCGATCCGCTCGAAGAGGGCGTCGATGTCACCGTGCGCATCGGCGAACTCGCGGACTCCAGCCTCGTCGCGCGCCGCCTCGCCGCGACGCGCCGCGTGCTGGTCGCCGCGCCGGACTATCTGGCGCGCCATGGCGCGCCGCAACAACCCGAGGAGCTCGCGGCTCACCGTTGTCTCGTCTACGGACAGGTGGCGGCGCGCCAGCGCTGGCGGCTCTGGCGTGACGGCGAGGCGATCTCCGTGCAGGTCGCATCCGCCGTGTGCGCGAACAATGGCGAGGTGCTGCGCGAGGCCGCCTGCAAAGGGCTCGGCATCGCGCTGCTGCCGACGGTGATCGCGGGCGAGGCGATCAAGTCAGGCAGGCTCGTCGTCGTGCTCGAGCCGTTCAGCCCGCCGCCCTTGCCCATTCATGCGCTGTATGCGCCGAACCGCTTCCTCGCGGCGAAGACGCGGCTGTTCATCGACTTCCTCGCCGCACGCTTTGCCGATGCGCCATGGGAATGAGATGGCTGCGCCGCTGATCGGGACCGGACCCGCGTGAGGCGTCTTGCTGCGGTGCGAAGGCGTCGACGCGAGCGCGCGGGCGACATGTTTCCCCCAACCGCATATGCAAACGAATTGACGGCGCGGCAAAAGCGCCGTCACCTTGTTGCGGCGGCGGGCCGCCCCATATCGCTGAAAACGCCGCATGCGGCATTGTTTCGCGAAGAGCGACGGCCCGCCATTAGCGCCGAAGTGCCGCCCCTGTGCAGGAATTGCTGCGATGCCGCTCAGGCCCGTCACCCTCGCCGACAAATACGACCTCGGGAAGTCGCCGGTCTTCGTCACCGGATATCAAGCGATCATCCGCCTCTGCCTGATGCAGAAGGAGCGCGACCGGCGCGCGGGCCTCAACACCGCGGGCTACGTGACCGGCTATCGCGGTTCGCCGCTCGGCGGGCTCGACCAGCAGTTTCAGCGCGCCGAGACGTTGTTGCAGGCGAACGACATCCTTTTTCACGGCGGCCTCAACGAGGACCTCGCCGCGACCGCGCTGTGGGGTTCGCAGCAGGCCGAACTGCGCGGCGAAGGCAAGTACGACGGCGTGTTCGGGATCTGGTACGGCAAGGGCCCCGGCGTCGACCGCTCGGGCGACGTGTTCCGCCACGCCAATTCCGCCGGGACCTCCAAGCATGGCGGCGTGCTCGCGCTGATGGGGGACGACCACACCGCCGAGTCCTCCACCACCGCGCACCAGTCCGAGTTCAACTTCGTCAATGTCGTGATCCCGGTGCTCAATCCCGCGGGCGTGCAGGAGATCATCGACTACGGCCTGTATGGCTGGGCGATGTCGCGCTACACCGGCGCGTGGGTCGGCCTCAAATGCATGCACGACACGGTCGAATCGACTGGGGTCGTCGACGGCAATCTCGACCGCGTGAACATCGTCATTCCCGGCGATGATCTCTTCCAGATGCCGCCGGGCGGTCTCAACATCCGGCTCGGCGACACCGTGCTCGGCATGGAAGCGCGCCTGCAGGACTACAAGCGCGACGCCATGCTCGCTTTCGTGCGCGCGAACAAGCTCAACCGCGTCGTCATGTCCGGCGGCCGCAAGCCGCGCATCGGCATCGTCACGGTCGGCAAGAGCTATCTCGACGTGCGCCAGGCGCTTGACGAACTCGGGCTCGACGAGGTGCGCTGCAACGATTTCGGCGTGCGGCTCTACAAGGTCGGCTGCCCCTATCCGATCGGCCGCGCCGACATGCTGGAGGCGGCGAAGGGCGTCGATCTCCTCATCGTCGTCGAGGAAAAACGCTCGCTGGTCGAGGTGCAGGTGCGCGAGGAGCTGTACGGCACGGCGCACCAGCCGGTCTGCATCGGCAAGAAAGACGAGCAGGGCGACTGGCTTTTCCCGGTGAAGGGCGCGCTCGACGCCAACGACATCGCCGTCTGCATCGGCGAGCGCCTGCTCCGCTTCACGCCGAACGAGGAGCTGGCCGCGCGGGTCGCGCGCCTGAAAGAGGCGCAGCGCGTTCTCGCCGAAACGCAGGATGTCGCGGTGCGCACGCCTTATTTCTGCTCCGGCTGCCCGCACAACTCCTCGACCGTCGTGCCGGAAGGCAGCCGCGCCTATGCCGGCATCGGCTGCCATTACATGGTTCAGTGGATGGACCGGTCGACCTCGGGCTTCACCCAGATGGGCGGCGAGGGGGCGAACTGGATCGGCGAGGCGCCCTTCTCGAAACGCCCGCATATCTTCCAGAACATCGGCGACGGCACCTATAACCACTCCGGTTCGCTTGCGATCCGCGCCGCGCTCGGCGCGGGCGTCAACGTGACCTACAAGATCTTGTTCAACGACGCCGTCGCGATGACCGGCGGCCAGAAGAACGACGGCGCCCTCACCGTGCCGCAGATCGCGCAGCAGGTGGCTGCGGAAGGGATCAAGCGCATCGCCGTCGTCACCGACGAGCCGCAGAAATATCCGCGCGGGACGCCGTGGCCGACCGGCGTGACCGTGCATCACCGCGACAAGCTCGATGACGTGCAGCGCGAACTCGCCGGCGTGCCGGGCTGCAGCGTGCTGATCTACGACCAGACCTGCGCGGCGGAAAAGCGGCGTCGCCGCAAGCGCGGCCTGTTTCCCGATCCGGACAAGCGCATCATCATCAACGAACTCGTGTGCGAAGGCTGCGGCGACTGCGGGGTGCAGTCGAACTGCGTCTCGATCCAGCCGCGCGACACCGAATTCGGGCGCAAGCGCGCGATCGACCAGTCGAGCTGCAACAAGGATTTCTCCTGCGTGAAAGGGTTCTGCCCGTCCTTCGTCTCGGTGGTGGGCGCAAAACTCAAGCAGGGCAGGGGGCGTCGCCGAGACCAGCGACTTCCCGCGGCTGCCCGATCCAAAACTGCCCGCGATCGACCAGACCTACGGCATCATCGTCACCGGCATCGGCGGCACCGGCATCGTCACCATCGGCGCGATCATCGGCATGGCCGCGCATCTCGACGGCAAGGGCGTCGGCGTCATCGACATGGCGGGGCTCGCGCAGAAGGGCGGCTCGGTGCACAGCCATATCCGCATCGCCGAGCGGCCGGAGGATATCCATGCGATCCGCGTTACCGCGCGCGGCGCCGACCTGGTGCTCGCCGGCGATATCGTGATCGCAGGCGGCAAGAGGGTGCTGGCGGCGGTGAAGCCGGGCGCGACGCAGATGGTCGTGAACCTCGCCGAGATCTTGCCGGGCGAGTTCACCCGCGACGCCAACTTCTCGCTTCCGAGCGAGCGCTTAAAGCGCACGATCGCCGCCGCCGCGGGCCCCGAGCGCGCGCATTTCGTCGACGCGTCCCGCATCGCGACCGCGCTGCTCGGCCAGTCGATCGGCGCGAATTTCTTCCTGCTCGGCTACGCCTATCAGCTCGGCGCGGTGCCGCTCTCGGCGGCGGCGATCGAGACGGCGATCGCGCTCAACGGCGAAGCCGTCGCGATGAACCACGCGGCGTTCCGCTGGGGTCGCCGCGCCGCGATCGATCTCGCCGCCGTCGAGGCCGCGATCCGGCCGGCGCCGGAAGCGGAGGACAGCGCGCGGCGTCTCTCGCAGTCGTTCGAGGAAATGCTGGCGCGCCGTATCGAGGTCCTCACCGCCTATCAGAACCGCGCCTACGCTGACCGCTACCGCGCTCTCGTCGAGCGGACCAAAGCCGCGGAGGCGGAGAAGGCGCCCGGCCGCAGCGGTCTTACCGAGGCGGTCGCGAACTACCTGTTCAAGCTGATGGCCTACAAGGACGAGTACGAGGTGGCGCGGCTCTATTCGGACGGCTCGTTCCTGCGCCAGGTGCGCAACGAGGTCGAGGGCGAGACGCTGCAGCTGCACGTCCACCTCGCCCCGCCGCTGATCGCGCGCAAGGACAAGAACGGCGTCCTGAAAAAGATGACGTTCGGCCCGTGGATCTTTCCGGTGTTCGGGGTGCTCGCGAAACTCAAATTCCTGCGCGGGACGCCGCTCGACATTTTTGGCTACACCGAGGAGCGGCGGACCGAGCGGGCGCTCATTCGCGACTATGGGGCGATGCTCGACGAGGTGCTGGAAAAGCTCACGCCCGAGAACCACGCGGTCGCGGTCGGGCTTGCGGCGATCCCGGAGAAAATCCGCGGGTTCGGCCACGTGAAAATGCGCCATCTCGCCGCCGCGAAGGCCGACGAGGCGGCGCTGTTCGCCCGGTTCCGCGCGGCGGAGCCGGGCGTATTCCTGAGAGCCGCGGAGTGATTGGCGCGATAAGACAATATTCCTGGCGGCGCGCCTGAAAAGGAGCGTGCGCGGGCTGAAGAGGAGCGCGTGCAGGCTGGACGCGTGGGGCGCCTCCTTCAAAGATCGCGCCCCAAGCCAAGTCCCGCCAGCCGCCCTCATAGCGTGCTACGCCGCGTCCTGAGGCGCGCAGGGAGCCGGGCCGACCGATGCTTGGCACGCCGCCTGCAAGCAGAGCGCACAACGGTATGGCTGCGACGCTTCGCACCTGCTATCGGCTCCTGGCCACGCTAGACTTCGAGTTCAGATGAACGACAACGCCTATTCGCCCACGGCCCCCGGCGGCGACGCCGATCTCGAAGCGCCGCCGCGCAGGCTCGCCGCTCCGCCGCCCGGCGCGACGGCGCCATCGGGTGTGCGCGCTGCGGACGATGCTTCCGACGCCCACGCTGCCGGGTCGCACAGGCCGGCCGATCATCCGGCCGTCGCGAGCGGACATATTGGCGTGCTGATCGTCAATCTCGGCACCCCGGAGGCTACCGATCCGCAGTCGGTGCAGGCGCTATCTCAAGGAGTTCCTCAGCGATCGGCGGGTGATCGAAGAAAACGGCCTCGTCTGGCAACTCATCCTCAACGGAATCATTCTGCGGTTCCGCCCGCGGCGCAAAGGGCGCGACTACGAGAAGATATGGAACCGCGAGAGGGACGAATTGCCGCTCAAGACGACCACCCGCGCGCAATGCGAGAAGCTCGCGGCGCGGCTTGCGCCGATCGGCGGAGCGATCATCTCCGATTGGGCGATGCGCTACGGCCATCCCTCGATCGACAGCCGGATCCGCGCCCTGTTCGCGCGTGGCTGCGAACGCATCCTGCTCGTCCCGCTCTATCCGCAATATGCCGCCGCGACCACGGCGACGGTCTGCGATGAAACGTTCCGCACCTTGCTGCAGATGCGCTGGCAGCCCACGCTGCGGGTGGCGGCGCCCTATTACGCCGACCCGATCTATATCGAGTCGCTCGCGCGCTCATTCGAAACGGCGTGCAAGGAGCTATCGTTCGCGCCCGACGTGATCCTCGCCTCTTTCCACGGGATTCCGAAAGACTATTTCATCAAGGGCGATCCCTATTACTGCCATTGCGCCAAGACCTATCGGCTGCTGCGCGAGCGCCTGAAGCTCGACGAGTCGAAATTCCTGATGACCTTCCAATCGCGCTTCGGCAGCGCCGAATGGCTGCAGCCATACACCGATGCGACGGTCAGGCGGCTCGCCGAGGCCGGAGTGAAGAACCTCGCGGTGATCACGCCCGGCTTCGCCGCGGACTGTCTGGAGACGCTCGAGGAGATCGCGGTCGAGAACGCAGAAATCTTCCATCAGCACGGCGGGGAGAATTTCGCCGCCATGCCCTGTCTCAACGACAGCGAGCTCGGCATGGATGTGATCGAGACCGTGGTGCGGCGCGAGCTGATGGGCTGGATCCGCGATCCGGACCGGTAGACTTTAGGACGATCGCCCGAACCGAACCCGGAGCTTGTCTTTCCGCGGCGGCTGACCACACTCTCGCTTGATCGACCCTGCGGAGGCGCTCATGGCAATCGGCGGTCTCGACATTTTCATCATCGTCCTCGTCCTGCTCGCCGTCATCGTCATCTTTCTCGGCGTGAAGACGGTGCCGCAGGGATACAATTGGACCGTGGAGCGCTTCGGCCGCTACACCAAGATGCTGCGGCCCGGGCTCAATTTCATCGTGCCGTTCGTCGATCGGGTCGGCCGCAAGATCAACGTGATGGAGCAGGTCATCGACGTGCCGCAGCAGGAGGTCATCACCAAGGACAACGCGACGATCACGGTCGACGGCGTGGCGTTCTTCCAGGTGTTCGACGCCGCCAAGGCGAGCTACGAGGTGGCCAATCTCGACCAGGCCATCATCAAGCTCACGATGACGAATATCCGCTCGGTCATGGGCGCGATGGATCTCGACCAGAACCTGTCGCATCGCGACGAGATCAACGAGCGGCTTCTGCGCGTGGTCGACGCGGCGGTCTCTCCCTGGGGCGTCAAGGTCAATCGTATCGAGATCAAGGACATCGTTCCGCCCGCCGACCTCATCCAGTCGATGGGCCGGCAGATGAAGGCCGAGCGCGAGAAGCGCGCCGAGATTCTGACCGCCGAAGGCCAGCGCCAGTCGGCGATTCTCAAGGCCGAGGGGCAGAAGCAGGCGCAAATTCTCGAGGCCGAAGGCCGCCGCGAGGCCGCGTTCCGCGACGCGGAGGCGCGTGAGCGCCTGGCCGAAGCGGAAGCGAAGGCGACCGCGATGGTGAGCGAGGCGGTGGCGCGCGGCGATATCGCGGCGCTCAACTATTTCATCGCCGAGAAATACCTGAAGGCCTTCGGCGAACTTGCCCAATCGCCCAACCAGAAGATGCTGATCCTGCCGATCGAAGCGACGAGCGTGCTCTCGTCGCTCGCCGGGATCGCCGAAATCGCCAAGGCGACCTTTGGCGACGGGGACGATGGCGGGACGTCACAAGCGCGGCGGAACGCACGCCGCCCGAGTGCGGCGCCGACCGGGCCGGCGATCGCCCCGCCTGCGAGTTGAAGCGGCCGCCATGTCGCTCATCGACTCGCTCGACGTATGGAACTGGTTCATTGCAGCAGGCGTCCTGCTGATCCTGGAAGTGCTGCTGCCCGGAACCTTCATGTTGTGGCTCGGGGTTGCGGCGGTTCTGGTCGGCCTCATCTCCTTGCTCGTCGATTGGTCTTGGCAGCTTCAATGGGTCGCGTTCGCCGCCTTCGCGCTCGCATTGGTTCCGTTGTGGCGGCGGCTCGCCAAACAAGTCGGCGGGCCAACCGATCAGCCCTTTCTCAACCGTCGCGCCGACGCGCTGGTCGGCCGCATGTTCACGCTGGCGAAGCCGATCGTCGGCGGCGTCGGCGCCATCGCCGTCGACGATACGGTGTGGCGCGTGCGCGGGGACGACAGTCCCGCCGGCAGTCGGGTGAAGGTGACCCGCGTCGATGGTGCGACGGTCTATGTCGAACGCGTCACGGGTTAGGGGAGAACGCTCGCAATTAGCGCCCGGCGATCGGGCTTTGCCGATGGCGGGCGGCCTGCCGGAACAACGACGCCTTAATAACTATATGCAGAGTAAACAGCAAGTTTCATATCCAACAAATCGTTGTTATCTCATGTCGATGCCGGGTTTGTAGCAAACCTTATACTTTGTCGGGCTTCAAGCTTGGTGAAAATAGCGGTTGAATTCAGCGCGATTATCCAATAGACTTGGTAGGATTGCATTCATCAGTAGTCTTTATGGGTATGCTTTTGATGATGACAGCTTCCGGCCCGCCGCTTGATCTGAATATCGAAGAGATCGATGTGCTGTTCGCGGATCGCACCGTAAACGGCGTGGTCGTGGACCGCTCCGGCAGGATTGTCTTTGTGAGTCAGGGGTGGAAAGCGTTTGCGAAAGACTCCGGACTTGCGCTTCCCGATTTCGGACTTGGGCAGAATTACCTTCATCACTGCGCCTATGCCGAGCAGGAATCGGCGCGAATTGTCGATGGCATCGCGCAGTTGCTCAAGGGCGAGGTCGATTTTCTGTCCTTTGTCTATCCGTGCCACTCGCCCACCGAGCGGCGCTGGTTTTTGCTTCTCGGCTTTCCGCATGTGAAGGGCGACCTGGTCGCTCTCCTTCACATCGACATTACCGGCTTCATGCCGGCGGAGGAAAACCGCGACCCGGTGATCCTCACCGATCGGTTCGGCGGGCTGTTCAACGCGCTCCTCCAAGGGCGCAAGGCGACGGCCGATGCCGAGGCAAAGCCGCAGCGCTTGACGGACGAAACGGAGAGCTCCGCCTTGAGCCCGATGGTGAGGGGCGGTGCATCGGGGCCCATGCTGAGCAAGCGGCAGCGCGAGGTGCTGGATCTCATGGCCAAGGGCTTGAGCAATGTCCAGATCGCCCGCGAGCTCGCCATCTCGCCGAATACCGTGAAGATCCACGTCTCCGGGATTCTGGCGCGCCTCGGCCTGCCCAGTCGCACCCAGGCGATCCACTGGATATTGACGCGCAGCGCGCAGGAGCCTCCTCGCTAGTCCGGCTCCTGACCTCAGGGGAGAACGGCGCCTTACGCCACGCCCGCGCGCAGCAGATCGTGCAGATGGATGATGCCGATCGGCCGGCCCCGCTCGATCACGAAAACGGCGGTGATTTTCGAGGCGTTGACCAGTTGCAGCGTTTCGCTCGCGAGCTGTTCGGGCTTGGCGCAGATCGGACGCGCGGTCATGACCTGCTCGACCGGCAGGTCGAGCAGGTCGGTACGCATATGGCGGCGCAGATCGCCATCGGTGACGATGCCGACCAACTGTCCCGCCGGGTCGACCACGCCGACGCAGCCGAATCCCTTGGTGGACATTTCCATGATCGCGTTCGACATGCGGCGGCCGAGCATCACGAGCGGCATGGCGTCGCCGGCATGCATCAGGTCGCGCGTGAAGGTGAGCGCCGCGCCGAGCCGCCCGCCCGGATGCAGGATGCGGAAATCGAGCGGCGTGAAGCCGCGGCTCTCCAATAGGGCGATCGCAAGCGCGTGGCCCAAAGCGAGCTGCATCAGCGAGGAGGTCGTGGGCGCGAGATTGTGCGGGCAGGCCTCGCGCGCTTGCGGCAGGACGAGCGCGACGTCGGCGGCCTCGGCGAGCGTGCTCGCGCCCTCGGACGTCATCGCGATCAGGCCGATGCGGAACCGGCGCGAATAGTCGATCAGGTTCTTCAGTTCGACCGTCTCGCCGGACCAGGACAGCGCGATGAGCACGTCGTCCGGCGTGATCATGCCGAGGTCGCCGTGCCCGGCCTCGGCCGGATGCACGAACATCGCCGGCGTTCCGGTCGAGGACATTGTCGCGGCGAGGCTGTGCCCGACATGGCCGGACTTGCCCATCCCGCTCGTCACCACGCGCCCGCGCGCCCCGCGGATCATCTCGACAGCGGCGATGAAAGGCGTGCGCAAGCCGTTCTGCAGGGCGGCGGCGAGCGCCCCGATGCCGTTCGCCTCCATGTCGAGCGCGCGCAGGCCGGAGTCGATCAGTTCATGGTTGGGCTCGCGGGATTGTTCGGCGGCGCGCTTGATCGGTTCGGGCATTCGCAAACTCGATGCTCCAATGATCCGGGCAGGGTCCTCGCACACGGGCCGCCGAGAACGCAAAAAGCGGATCTCAAGTGAACAGCTTACGCGTCCGCGTCAACCCCCATCGGCCGTACCGGCGCTGCCCCCTCCGCAACCGCGTGATGTCGCGTGCGGACGCGATAATGCGACGTCATTCGTTCCATTTGCGCATTCGCGTTCGTCTGTCGCCGGCCTGAGCGGGTCTCGCGCTGGCCCCGGGTTCACTCGCGGAGCAATTCCTCGAGCTTATGACGCAGCTTCGGGCCGATATCGGGCCGGGCCAGGGCATAAGCGATATTGGCGACGAGAAAGCCCGGTCTTCGAGCCGCAGTCGAACGAGCGGCCTTCGAACTTCACGCCGTAAAACGGCTGATTCTGCGCGAGCCGGATCATTCCGTCGGTGAGCTGGATTTCGCCGCCCGCGCCCCAGCTCTGGTTTTCGAGGAGATGGAAAATCTCCGGCTGCAGGATGTAGCGGCCGGTGATGATCATATTGGACGGCTCTTTCCCGCGGGCGGGTTTCTCGACCATTTGGGTGATCTCGAAAGCCGTGCCGACCTGCCGCCCGGCGCCGACCACGCCGTATTCGTGCACCCGGTCCGCCGGAACCTCCTCCACCGCGATCACATTCGCCGCCTGATTGATCTCGCCATAAGCATCCATCATCTGGCCGAGACAGCCGCGCTCGGCCTGCACCAGCACGTCGGGCAGAAGCAGCGCGAAGGGCTCGTCGCCGACGATGTCGCGCGCGCACCAGACGGCATGGCCGAGCCCCAGCGGGGACTGCTGGCGGGTGAAGCTCGTCTGGCCGGGAACCGGCAGGTCGCGTTCGAGATGCTCGAGATCGGCGAACCGGCGGCGTTCGGTGAGCGTGACTTCGAGCTCGTATTGCCGGTCGAAATGATCCTCGATGACGCCTTTGTTGCGGCCCGTCACGAAAATGAAGTGCTCGATCCCGGCCTCGCGGGCCTCGTCGACGACGTGCTGGATCAGCGGCCGGTCGACGACCGGCAGCATTTCCTTCGGGATCGCTTTGGTCGCCGGCAGGAAGCGTGTGCCAAGGCCGGCAACCGGAATCACGGCTTTGCGAATCGTTTTCATGTCTCGGCAGGTTGTAGCATCAGAAAGGCTTTTGCGAGTCGGGCGACGAAACCATGCCCGCCGCTGCAAGTCCATGAATAAACGTCTGGCGGAACGGCCGGTTCTCCGGTCGAAAAACCCATGCCGGATCAAGGCCGCCGAAGCGGTCCGGCGCGCGCCCCGGAGCCGCCTCAATTACGCCTACACGTTAGCTGCGAAACCATCCCAGATTCGGTCTTTGGCGGAGGAACGCATGGCCGCGCGAATGAACGGGGTCGTACCGAGGGCTCTGTTGGTGTTATTGGCCATCGCCGCGCCCGTCCTTGCCGGCGGGCTGGCTTCGGCGCAGACCGGCGAACGAACCGGCACGGCGCCGGCGGCGAGAACCGCCGTCACGCCGGCGGCGGTTCAGCCGACGGCCTCGGGCGCGCGTGAATGGAGCGGCGAGTTGGGCAGTTCGGGCCATCCGCTGATGAAAGCCGACGCGATCCGCCAAAGCGCGGCCAATTTCGCCTCTTGCATCGAGGGGTTGTGGCCGGAGGCGGCCCGCCGCGGCGTGACGCGTGCAAGCTACACGAGCTTGACGGCCGGGCTCACGCCGGATCTGCGGATCATGGACCTGATGGACGCCCAGCCGGAATTCACCAAGGCGTTCTGGGACTACCTCGACCTGCTGGTCAGCGACGCCAAGATCAAGCGCGGTCGCGAAATCCTTGCCGAGCACGCCGACGCCTTCGCCGCGGCGGAGAAGGCGTATGGGGTCGATCGCCACATCGTCGCGGCGATCTGGGGCGTGGAATTCGAATTACGGGACCGCCATCGGCGAGCGGCCGGTCCTGCGCTCGACCGCAACGCTCGCCTGCATCGGGCGCCGTCAGAACTACTTCCGCGACGAGTTCCTGGCGGCGGTCGAACTGCTCCACCGCGGCGATGTCGCGCCCGACCGGCTGGTCGGCTCGTGGGCGGGCGCGTTCGGGCCGACCCAGTTCATGCCGACCTCGTTCAAGCGCTTCGCCATCGATTTCGACGGCGATGGCCGGCGCGACGTGGTCGACTCGCTCACCGACGTGATCGGCTCGACCGCCAACAACCTCAAGAAGGATGGCTGGACGGCCGGCCAGACCTGGGGCTACGAGGTGGCGTTGCCGACGGGCTTCGACTACCTGCTCGCCGATCCGACGCGGCCGATGACCACAGGCGAATGGGCGCGCCTCGGCGTCACTCGCATCGGCGGCAAGGCCTTCCCCCGCCCGAATGACCGCGCCTATCTGCTCATCCCGGCCGGAGCGGGCGGGCCGGCCTTCCTCATGCTCAACAATTTCCGCGCGATCATGAAATACAACCCGGCCGAAGCCTATGCGCTCGCGATCGGGCATCTGGCCGACCGGCTGCGCGGAGACGGACCGATCGTGCAAGCCTGGCCGCGCCACGAGCGGGTGCTCACGAGCGCGGAGCGCTACGAATTGCAGCAGCATCTCGTGCGCCGCGGCTTCGATATCGGAGGCGAGCCGAACGGCCGCATCAACGCCAGGTCGCGCGGGGCGATCAAGCGGTTCCAATCCGCCGCCGGATTGGTGCCGGATGGCTTCGCCAGCGCCGATCTGCTCGACCATCTGCGGTCCCGCTGATGCGGGCGAAGACGGCTTCCATTTGCCACGTTCGAGGTCCGCGGTGACCGCGCTGCGGAAATGTGCTACTAAATTGGGCGGGTGCGCTTGTGGGGGCTTGATCACTGGAATCGGGGTCAGATGACAGGGCGCTTATTCTTTCGGCGGTTACCGTTGATCGCGGCGCTGATCGCGGCGGAGGCGGTCGTTTTGCTTGCCCTGTCGATCGGTTTTGCGCCGCCGGCGCGGGCGCAGTTTTTCGACGGCGGTTTCTTCCCGTTCATGCAGAATCCGTGGGGCCGGCCGTCACGGAGATCCAATCGCCCCGCGCAAGGATACCAGGGCCAGGAGCGCCGGTCGCAGTCGGAGGGCGATTACGCGAAGGCGCCGCCGCCGAAAAAACCCGAGACGCCGCCGCAGATGAACGTCCTCGTGTTTGGCGACTCGATGGCGGATTGGCTCGCCTACGGGCTTGAACTGTCGTTCACAGAATCCCCCGAAATGGGCGTGATCCGCAAGCAGCGCACCTCTTCCGGCCTGATCCGGCAGGAGCAGCGGAGCGATCCGCGCGGCGAGCATCCCGATTGGCCGAAACTGGTGCAGGAGGTGCTGGCGGCGGAGAAGCCGGATTTCGTCGTCATGATGATCGGCCTCAACGACCGCCGGCCCATCCGCGAATTGCGCGCTCCGCGCCCCGCGGTCGCCCGGCCCGGGCAGCCGCCACAAGATCCGGCGGTCGATCCGAAGAAGACGCCGGAAGGTCGCCCAGCCGCCGGCGACGGCGGAAACGCCCGCCGCGGGCGAGACCGAGGCGCGCTCGCATGAGTTCCGCTCGGAGAAATGGGTCGAGCTCTACATCAAGCGCATCGACGAGACGATCGCGGCGCTCAAATCGGCAGGCGTGCCGGTCTTCTGGGTCGGGCTCCCGTCCTTGCGCGGGACGCGGTCAACGGCGGACTTCAGCTTCTTCAACGACCTGTTCCGCAGCCGGGCCGACAAGAGCGGCATCGTCTATGTCGATGTGTGGGACGGCTTCGTCGATGAATTCGGGCAATTTCGCCCTTTACGGGCCGGACGTCGAAGGTCAAAATCGGCGGTTGCGCAGTCCCGACGGGACCTATTTCACGGAAGCCGGAGCGCGCAAGCTCGCCCACTATATCGAGCGCGAACTGCAGCGCTGGATGACGGCGCGGGGCGCCCCGGTCGCCTCGCCGGCGGCCTTGCCGGCGGATGATCCCGCGAACAAATCGGCGGAGTTTCAAAAGCCGGACGTGCCGGCGGGGATTGCTCGCCCGCTCGCGGGCCCGGTCATTTCGCTCAACGCGAACAGGGTGGCGGAAGACGAGGACGTCCTCCTCGGCGGCGGCAAGGCGCGCCAGGCGGCGGCTCCGGACGCGGTCGCCTCGAAGGTGCTGGTGAAGGGCGAACCGGTGCCCGCCCCGGCCGGGCGAGCCGACGATTTCGCCTGGCCCCGCCGTGAGATCGCCCCGGTCGGCGTGGATCCGGCGGTGGTCGTCGCGACCCTGCCGATGACCCCGATGAAATCGGAGCAACGCGCCGCTGTGCCGACCCCTGAAGGGCCCCCGGCGCCTGGCGCCGCCGCGCCCGGCCAGGCGGGACGCCCGGCGGCGCCCGGCCCCGGCCCTCGCACGGCGACGCGCCCGGCCGCGCCGCGTCAGCAGCAGGGTTGGTTCGGAAACTGGGGAGGAGGCGGCTGGCAGCAGCCGCAGCAGCAGTACCGGCAGCAGGCGCCGCAGCAACGCAGCCAGCCGGGCTTCTTTCCGTTCCTGTTCCGGCGCTAGAACGTGATGATTTTGCCTTGGATCATCTTACCCTCAGTGGTCATGCCCCGCGCAGGCGGGGCATCCAGTAAACACCGAAAATCATTGTGTTTACTGGATCGCCCGCTTGCGGGCGATGACGCCGGGAGGTGGTCGATTCGAAGTCAATTCATCACGCTGAAGTGCATTTCCGGCGCAGCCTGCCCGCGGACTTGATCCGGGGGTAAGAATTGCTTCGCCGCAGGACATGCGAACGCAATAACAACCGGTCCGCAAAACGCAATTGTCGCGCGTCAGCGCGGCAGCGCCGACGTTCCCATCAGGAACGCATCGACCGCGTGCGCGGCCTGGCGGCCTTCCCGGATGGCCCACACGACGAGCGATTGGCCGCGCCGCATGTCGCCGGCGGCGAACACCTTGTCGACCGAACTGCGGTAGTCGCGGACATCGGCGCGCACATTGCCGCGCGGGTCGAGCTCGATGCCGAGCGCCTTGATCAGACCATCGTGCACCGGATGCACGAACCCCATCGCGAGCAGCACGAGATCGGCTTGCAGCGAGAACTCGGAGCCGGGCACCGGCTGAAACTTCTCGTCGACCTGCACGCAATGCAGCCGCTTGACGACGCCATCCTCGCCGGAGAGATGCCGCGTCATCACCGAGAACTCGCGGGCGACGCCCTCTTGATGGCTCGACGAGGTGCGCATCTTGAGCGGCCAGTTCGGCCAGGTGAGCAGCTTGTTTTCCTTGTCGGGCGGGCGCGGCAGGATTTCGAGCTGGGTGATCGAGCGTGCGCCCTGCCGCGCCGAGGTGCCGATGCAGTCCGATCCGGTGTCGCCGCCGCCGATCACCACGACGTGCTTGTCGGTGGCGAGGATCGGCTCGACGCCGTCCTGCGCCTCGTTGCCGATGCGCCGATTCTGCTGCGGCAGGAAGTCCATAGCGAAATGCACGCCCTTGAGCTCGCGGCCGGGAATCGGCAGGTCGCGCGGGTGTTCAGCGCCGCCGGCGAGCACGACTGCATGGTAGTCGCGCAGCAGGTCTTCCGCCGCGAGATTGACGCCGACATGCGCGCCATAATGGAAGGTCACGCCCTCCGCCTCCATCTGGTCGATGCGGCGGTCGACGAGATGCTTCTCCATCTTGAAGTCGGGGATGCCGTAGCGCATCAGCCCCCCGGCCTTGGCTTGTTTCTCGAACACATGCACGTCATGGCCCGCCCGCGCGAGCTGCTGCGCGCAGGCAAGCCCGGCGGGTCCCGATCCGACGATCGCGACGGTCTTGCCGGTCTTCCGCGTCGGAGGCTCGGGCTTGACCCAGCCTTCCTCGAACGCCTTGTCGACGATCGCGCATTCGATCGTCTTGATCGTCACCGGATTGTCGTCGAGATTGAGGGTGCAGGCCGCCTCGCACGGGGCCGGGCAGACGCGACCGGTGACCTCGGGGAAATTGTTGGTCGAGTGGAGGTTGCGCGAGGCTTCCTGCCAGTCGCTCAGATAGACGAGGTCGTTCCAGTCGGGAATCTGATTGTTCACCGGGCAGCCGGTGTGACAATAGGGGATGCCGCAATTCATGCAGCGCGCCGCCTGCTGGCGGAGTTCGTCCTGCGGGAGCGGAAGCACGAATTCGCGATAGTGGCGCAGGCGCTCCTCGACCGGCGCGTAGACGCGGTCGGTGCGCTCGAATTCCAGAAAACCGGTGACCTTGCCCACGACGTTCACACTCATGCTGGAAAAAACGGAAGAGGCGCCAGTCGCTGAACCCGCTCGCCGTCCGACCAAGTCCGCGGCATTCGCCGTAGCATCGATCGCGCACGTCGCCAATGGCGCAGCGCAGCGCCGACGATCAGCCGAGTTCGTCGAAACTCCGGAGCCCCCTGTTCACCTCGCTACTCGGCCGCCTGCATCGCGGCCGCTTGGTCCTTCGCCATTTCCTTCAGGGCGCGACGATATTCGAGCGGCATCACCTTGCGAAATTTCGGCAGATACGCGCTCCAGTTCTCGAGGATATGCGCGGCGCGGCGCGAGCCGGCGAACCGCGCATGGCGCGCGATCAGGAGATAGAGCCGCCGCGCGTCGAAGCGGGTCATGTCGCTCATCACCTCGACCCGGCCGTGCCCGTCGAGATCGCCGGCATGGCCGTAATGGCGCGCATTGATGTCCTCTTCGTCCGGCACCGGCTCGAGATCCACCATCGCCATGTTGCAGCGGCTGGGGAACGTGCCGTCCTCGTCGAGCACATAGGCGATGCCGCCCGACATGCCGGCGGCGAAGTTGCGGCCGGTCTTGCCGAGCACGACGACCACGCCGCCCGTCATGTACTCGCAGCAATGGTCGCCCGCGCCTTCGATCACGGCGAGCGCTCCGGAGTTGCGCACCGCAAAGCGCTCGCCGGCGACGCCGCGGAAATAGCATTCGCCGCTGATCGCCCCATAGAGCACCGTGTTGCCGACGATGATCGATTCCTCCGGCACGACGCCGGCGTCGGGCGAAGGCCGCACGATGATGCGCCCGCCGGACAGGCCCTTGCCGACATAGTCGTTGGCGTCGCCCTCGAGCTCGAGCGTGACCCCATGCGCGAGCCATGCGCCGAAGCTTTGGCCCGCGGTGCCGGTCAGCCTGATCCGGATGGTGTTGTCCGGCAGCCCGGCATGGCCGTAGCGCTTGGCGATCTCGCCCGAGAGCATCGCGCCGACCGTGCGGTCCGTGTTCCGGATGGCGCTTGCGAACTCGACCGGCGCGCCGCGGTCGAGCGCGACCTGCGCCTGCGCGATCAGCTGGCGGTCGAGAACGGAGTCGAGCCGGTGAGTTTGCGGCTCGCACTTGTAGATATTCACGCCTTCGCTCGCATGCGGCTTGGTGAACAGGCGCGTGAAGTCGAGCCCCTTCGCCTTCCAGTGGGCGACGAGGCGGCGCTGATCGAACATCTGCATCTGTCCGATCATCTCGTTGAAGGTGCGATAGCCCAGCTCCGCCATCAGTTCACGCACCTCTTCGGCGACGAAGAAGAAGTAGTTGATGATGTGCTCGGGCTGGCCGCTGAAGCGCCGCCGCAGAACCGGGTCCTGCGTCGCGACGCCGACCGGGCAGGTGTTGAGGTGACACTTGCGCATCATGATGCAGCCCGCCGCGATCAGCGGCGCGGTGGCGAAACCGAATTCGTCGGCCCCGAGCAGCGCGCCCACGATGACGTCGCGCCCGGTGCGGAGGCCGCCATCGACCTGCACGGCGATGCGGCCGCGCAGGCGCTGGGCGACCAGCGTCTGGTGCGTTTCGGCAAGCCCGATCTCCCATGGGCTGCCGGCATGCTTGATCGCGGTGAGCGGAGAAGCGCCGGTGCCGCCCTCGAATCCGGCGATCGTCACGTGATCGGCGCGCGCCTTGGAGACGCCGGACGCGACCGTGCCGACGCCCACTTCCGACACGAGCTTCACCGAAACGTCGCCGGTCGGGTTGACATTCTTGAGGTCGAAAATGAGCTGCGCGAGGTCCTCGATCGAATAGATGTCGTGGTGCGGGGGCGGCGAGATCAAGCCGACGCCCGGCGTCGAGTGGCGCACCCGCGCGATCGTCTTGTCGACCTTGTGGCCGGGCAATTGGCCGCCTTCGCCGGGCTTTGCGCCCTGCGCCATCTTGATCTGCATCATGTCCGAATTGACGAGATATTCGGTCGTGACGCCGAAGCGGCCGGAGGCGACCTGCTTGATCGCGGAGCGCATGGAATCGCCGTTCGGCAGCGGCTTGAAACGGTCGGCCTCCTCGCCGCCTTCGCCGGTATTGGAGCGCCCGCCGATGCGGTTCATCGCGATCGCGAGCGTCGTGTGCGCCTCGCGCGAGATCGAGCCGAAGCTCATCGCCCCGGTCGCGAAGCGCCGCACGATGCTCTTCGCCGGCTCCACCTCTTCGATCGGGACCTTCGTCCGGCCATCCTCCTCCGCCGACTTGATCCGGAACAGGCCGCGGATCGTCAGCAGCCGCTCGGACTGCTCGTTGACCGTTTCGGCGAAGGCGCGATAGCGCTCGTAGGAATTGCCGCGCACCGCATGCTGAAGCGCGGCTACCGTCGGCGCGGTCCAGACGTGATCCTCGCCGCGCACGCGATAGGCGTATTCGCCGCCGACATCGAGCGCATTGCGATACACCGGCGCGTCCCCGAACGCGTCGCGATGACGGCGCACCGTCTCCTCCGCGATCTCTTCGACGCCGACGCCTTCGATGCGCGTCGCGGTGCCGGTGAAGAACTCGGAGACGAACTCGCTGCGCAGCCCGACCGCGTCGAAAATCTGCGCGCCGCAATAGGACTGATAGGTCGAGATGCCCATCTTGGACATCACCTTCAGGAGGCCCTTGTCGACCGACTTGATGTAGCGCTTGACGACTTCCTTTTCGTCGAGCTTGCGCACCACGTCGTCCTGCATGGCGAGCAGCGTCTCAAACGCGAGATACGGATTGATCGCTTCGGCGCCGTAGCCGGCGAGGCAGCCGAAGTGGTGCACTTCGCGCGGCTCTCCCGATTCGACGACGAGGCCGACCGAGGTGCGCAGTCCCTTCCGTATCAGGTGGTGATGGACGGCGGCGCAGGCGAGCAGAGAGGGAATGGGGATTCGCTCGGCGCTCGCTGCGCGGTCCGAGATGATGATGATGTTGACGCCCTCGCGCACCGCCGTCTCCGCCTCCGCGCAGAGCTCGGCGATGGCCGGCCGCATGCCGGCCGCGCCGTGCTCGGCCGGCCATACCGCGTGCAGCGTGATCGACTTGAAGTGCGGATCGCCCACCTCGGAAATCCAGCGGATCTTTTCCAGATCCTCATCGGTGAGGATCGGCTGACGCGCTTCCAGGCGCTTGAGGTGCGACAGGCCTTCGAGGTCGAACAGGTTCGGCCGCGGCCCGATGATCGAGACGAAACTCATGACCAGTTCTTCGCGGATCGGGTCGATCGGCGGGTTGGTCACCTGGGCGAAGTTCTGCTTGAAATAGGTGAACAGGAGCTTCGGCCGGTCCGACAGCGCCGAGATCGGCGTGTCGTTGCCCATGGAGCCGACCGGCTCGTCGCCGGTCGAGGCCATCGGCGTCATGAGAATTTTGAGATCTTCCTGGGTGTAGCCGAACGCCTGCTGACGGTCGAGCAGCGAAAGATTCGACAAGGTCGGGCGGCTCTTCGCCGGCGGCAGGTCTTCGAGAACGATCTGCGTGCGCTGCAGCCATTGGTGATAGGGATTGCTGCGCGCAAGCGTCGCCTTGATCTCCTCGTCGGGAATCAGCCGGCCCTCTTCCAGGTCGACGAGCAGCATCTTGCCCGGTTGCAGGCGCCACTTGGTGACGATGTCCCGCTCCGGAATCGGCAGCACGCCCATCTCCGACGCCATGATGATGCGATCGTCGCGGGTGACGAAGTAGCGCGCGGGGCGCAAGCCGTTGCGGTCGAGCGTCGCGCCGATCTGGCGTCCGTCGGTAAAGGCGATCGCGGCCGGGCCGTCCCACGGCTCCATCAGCGCGGCGTTGTACTCGTAGAAGGCGCGGCGCTCCGCATCCATGGACTGGTTGCCCGCCCATGCCTCGGGAATCATCATCATCACCGCATGCGCGAGCGAATAGCCGCCCTGCACCAGGAATTCGAGCGCATTGTCGAAACACGCGGTGTCCGATTGTCCCTCGTAGGAGATCGGCCACAGCTTGTGGATGTCCTCGCCGAACAGCGGAGAACGCGCGGAAGCCTGGCGCGCCGCCATCCAGTTGAGATTGCCGCGCAGCGTGTTGATCTCGCCGTTATGGGCGATGAACCGGTACGGGTGCGCGAGCGACCAAGTCGGAAACGTGTTGGTCGAGAAGCGCTGATGGATGAGGGCAAGCGCGCTCTCGAAGTCGGGATCGTGCAGGTCGGGATAGTAGGTCGGCAGCTGGTCTGCGAGGAACATGCCCTTGTAGATCACGGTCCGGCAGGACGACGACACCGGGTAGTAGAGTGCAGTGTTGCGGCCGCGTCGCTCGTAGAGCAGGCCGGAAATCGTCTTGCGCAGGATGTAGATGCGCCGCTCGAACGCGTCCTCCGACAGCTCGTTCTCGCCCTGCCCGATAAAGAGCTGGCGATGGAATGGCTCGGTCGGCTTGACCGTCTCCCCGAGCGTCGAATCGTCGGTCGGAACGTCGCGCCAGCCGAGCAACTGCATGCCGGCCTGCCCGATCTGCTCCGCATAGAGATCCATGATTTCGTGCCGCAGATCGTCGTCATGCGGCAGGAACAGCACGATGACCGCGTAGCGGCCCGGCTCCGGAAGGGCGAAACCGCGTTCGCGGGCCTTCTTGACGAAGAATTTGTGGGGGATTTGAACGAGGATCCCGGCGCCGTCGCCGGATCGCGGATCGGCCCCGACCGCGCCGCGGTGTTCGAGGTTCAGCAGGATCGTCAGCGCGTCCTGAACGATCGCGTGCGACTTTCGGCCCTTGATGTCGGCGATGAAACCGACGCCGCAGGGAATCCTTTTCGAGCGCCGGATCGTACAGTCCGCGCGCCTCTGCCGCCGCCGCATCGACCAGGGTGGCGCCGCGCGCAGCCGAACGACCCGTGGCCGCCCGGTCGAACTCCGCCGCCGGAAACGCGCCCGACCGGCCGCCGAACTCTGTCGCGCTCATTCTAAGTCCTCGCCTCGTTCGCTCCGCACATACTCGGCATGCCGGCGCACCCGCCTCGTTCGCAGCACCGCCAGGCGCTCCGACGCGAAGGGGCTCGTTGTTGTGACGGGCAGCCTTCGCGCCGGTCCCTCACCCGGCCGTGGCCGCTCCAGTTGGGCGCGCGATCCCCGTTCGCCGGCGCCGGCCGGCAGACCCGTCTCCCGGGTCGCCGACAACAGGACAGCAATACTGTCCTAACTTAGGATGCCAAATCCTGGCCGTCCAATCAAGCTTTGAAAGCCTCGAAACTGCCTCTGTTCCCGCTTTCTCGCCTTATTCAAATCCTAGGCCAGCAAAGCGCCAAAGCAAGCCCTCACATCCAAGTCACCGAGCAGTGAAGGCGGCACGCCTGTGCCGGCACAATCCCAGGTCGCCGTTCATTAAAGCCGCCTGCCGGCCCCAGCGCCGCCCCATTCGCAAGCGATCGTTAACCTTGTTCTTGGGGGAGTTGGACAATGACAAAGGGGCGCGTTCTCCTGCTTGCAGCGGCGTTGTTCGTTTCCGCGCCCATGGCCGGCGCCGAGGAGCGGCTGCAGGTTGAGCCTGGCGTCCCAGCCGCGGCGGGCCTCGCCGGTCACGAAATACTCTCCAGGGTCCGGTCCGGCGGCTTCGATCCGGTCGGCCAGCCGGTGCGCAGGGGACCGCGCTATGAAGTCGCAGCGGTCGATCCCTACGAGCTCGACGTCCGCCTGGTCGTGGATGCGCAGACCGGCGATATCCTCGCGGTCCGCCACGATCCTGAGCTTGCTGAGCCGCCGCTCGCCGGGCCCAGTTATGCCCAATGGCAGTTCCGGCGGTTGCGCGAAAGCCGGCCGGTCCCACCGCGCGGCATTCCCACTGGACGCCCGGCGGAAGCCGGACGCCCGACGGAAGTGGCGAAGCTCAAGACGCCCCTGCCGCTCCCGCGTCCGCGCCCTGAGGACGTGACCGGCTCGATCAAGATCGTGCCCGTCGCTCCGCTGGAGTAATCGCACATAAAGAAGCGCCCCCTTGCGGGAGCGCTTCGGCTATTCGCAAGGCCGTGCCGCCTGATCAGGCGGCCCTGGATTCGATCACCTTGCCGTCGCCGGACCCGGCGATCCTGATCTGGCGCGGCTTCATCTTTTCCGGAATCTCGCGGACCAGATCGACATGCAGGAGGCCGTTCTCGAGGGTCGCGCCCTTGACCTCGACAAAGTCGGCGAGCTGGAAGGCCCGCTCGAAGGCGCGCGCGGCGATGCCCTGGTAGAGCACCTCGCCCTTCTTCTCGTCCTTAGCCTGCGGTTTCTCGCCGCGTACGGTCAGGGTGTTCTCCTTGGCCTCGATCGACAGCTCGGGCTCGGCGAAGCCGGCGACCGCGAGCGTGATCCGATAGCTGTTTTCGCCGGTGCGCTCGATATTGTAGGGCGGGTAGGCCGAACCTTGGCCATCATATCCCGCCATCTGGTCGAGCAGCGAAACCAGCCGGTCGAAGCCGACGGTGGAACGATAGAGGGGAGTAAGATCGAAAGTCGTGCGCATGGCATATCCTCCTGGAGTTGAGCGACATGCGAAACGGTCCGCGCATTGGCCGGACCACCTCGTTGCGCCGCCCGTGGGCCGGCGCATCCGACATATGGGCAGGGGCGTTTGATGCTTCAAGATCGCGATCGCGGGCGAATTCCCGAGCCGCGGACCGCTGTCATCGCTCGGGTTGAGCCCGCCCCGCCGGCTGGTATAAGCGGCCTCTTGCCGCGCGGACCCGCCCGATGAAACTCGTCTCCGTTCCTGCCAATCCGGTTCCGGCCGACGGCGTCGCCGGCGTGCTGAAGACGCCCGACGGCATCGCCCTTCGCTTTGCGCGCTGGCCTCCTCCGCCCGGGCGCAAAGGCACCGTCTGCCTGTTTCAGGGGCGGGCCGAGTTCATCGAGAAGTACTTCGAGGTCGTGCGCGACCTGCAGGCCCGCGGCTTCGCCGTGGCCGCGTTGGACTGGCGCGGGCAGGGTCTGTCCCAGCGGCTGACGCGCGACCCCCACAAAGGTCATGTGCGACGCTTCGCCGACTACGTCACCGACCTTGAAACGCTCGTGAAAGAGGTCCTGCTGCCGGACTGCCCCCCGCCGTTCTTCGCGCTCGGCCAGGGGATGGGCGCGACGGTGCTGATCGAGTCGGCCGCGCGCGGCCACCGCTGGTTCGACCGCACCGTGCTGAGCGCTCCGATGATCTCCCTGGCCCAGAGCTCCTTGTGGGGGGCGGGGCCGCCGATCGCCCGGGCGCTGGCGCTTGCCGGCCTGGGCCGGCTCTATGTGCCCGGCGGCGGCGCAGCGCCGATCGCCTCCGCGCCGTTTGCGGACAATGTGATGACGTCCGATCCTGTGCGGTATGGACGTACGGGCGCAATCCTCGAGGAAGAGCCGGCGCTTGGGGTCGGCGCGCCGACGATCGGCTGGGCGAGTGCGGCGTTCCGCACGATGACCGCCTTGCAGCAGCCCTCCTACTCTGCGCGCCTGCGCCAGCCGATGCTCCTGATTGCGGCCGGCCGCGACCAGCGTCGTATCGCTTCCGGCGATCGAGGACTTTGCCTGGAACCTGCGCGCCGGCTCCCATCTCATCGTTCCCGGCGCCATGCACGACCTGATGTTCGAGCAGGACCAATACCGGCGGCTGTTCTGGGCCGCCTTCGATGCTTTCGTCCCCGGCACCCCGCTCTACGGCTGAAATCCGAGCTCGTTTCGGCGCGGATCGTTGTCCGCGCCGCGCCGCGCCTGGCGCAGCTACTCGTCCTGCTTTCCGCCGATCTTCTTGAGCTTGGCGAACACCGCCTCGACGTCGAGCTCCTTGGCGGGCGTTTTCTCTTCTTCCTCAGCGGCTTCCGCGCTCGCCGGCGGTGGTCACGTCGGCCGGGAGCAAGGTGACCGCCTGCTCGGCCGGGAGCGGCTTCTCCTTGGCCGCGCGGCTGACTTCGAGATCGAGATCGATCTGCGAGCACAGGCCGAGCGTCACCGGATCGAGCGGGGTGCAGATTCGGCGCGTTCCAGTGCGTGCGCTCCCGGATGGCGGCGATGGTCGCCTTGGTCGTGCCGACCAGCCGCATGATTGCGCTGTCCTTCAGCTCCGGATGGTTGCGCACGAGCCAGAGAATGGCGTTGGGGCGGTCCTGGCGCCGCGACACCGGCGTGTAGCGCGGGCCGCGCTTTTGCTTCGGCTCCGGCACGCGCAGCTTGGAATGGGCGAGCTTCAGCCGCGCAGTCTGGTCGGCTTCGGCGCGCTCGATCTCGTCGCGGGTGAGCTGGCCGGTGAGGATCGGGTCGAGCCCCTTGATGCCCTGCGCCGCGTCACCGTCGGCGATCGCCTTTACTTCGAGCGGGTGCAGCTTGCAGAAATCGGCGATCTGATCGAACGACAGGGCCGTGTTCTCGACCAACCAGACGGCGGTGGCTTTAGGCATCAACGGCTGGTCCGACATGCTGGAATCTCCTTGGCGCTCCGTCCGCCGCAGGCGGCGAAGCCTCTTCTTGATCGAGAAATGGCGGAGGATGGTCCCTATATAGGCGACGAGCGCGCCGCAAGGCAACCCATTGGCGCAGCTTGACAGCCGCTGGACCAAAGCTCAAGACCGACCGGCACGAGAGATTGCAGAACCCGTCAAGGCCCGTCATGACCGCACAACCCATGTCCGGCGGCAAGCCGCCGCTCAAGGTTCTCCTTTGCTCGCCGCGCGGCTTCTGCGCCGGCGTCGTTCGCGCCGTCGAGACGGTCGAGCGCGCGCTCGCGCTGTACGGGGCGCCCGGTCTATGTGCGCCACGAGATCGTTCACAACCGCTACGTCGTGGAGAGCCTCAAGGCCAAGGGCGCGATCTTCGTCGAAGAGCTGGATGAAATCCCCGACACGCAGGCGCCGGTCGTGTTCTCGGCGCATGGGGTGCCGAAATCCGTGCCCGAAGCGGCCGCCAAGCGGAACTTCTTTGCGCTCGACGCCACCTGTCCTCTGGTCACCAAGGTGCATCGCGAGGCGGAAATCCATTTCCGCCGTGGCCGCGAGATCGTGCTGATCGGGCATGCCGGTCACCCGGAGGTCGTCGGCACGGTCGGCCAGCTGCCGGCCGGGGCGATCACCTTGATCGAAACCGCGGCGGACGCCGTCGCTTTCGTTCCCAAGGACCCGGACAAGCTCGCTTATGTCACGCAGACGACGCTCTCGGTGGACGACTGCGCCGAGATCATCGCGACGCTCTCGGCCCGTTTCCCCGCGATCGTCGGGCCGCAGAAGGAAGACATCTGCTACGCCACGACCAATCGCCAGGAGGCGGTGAAACGGGTCGCACCGATCGTGGACGCCCTCATCGTTGTCGGCGCGCCCAACTCGTCGAACTCCCAGCGCCTGCGGGAAGTGGCGGAGCGCAACGGCTGTACGCGCGCGCAACTGGTGCAGCGCGCCGACGAAATCGACTGGTCGCAGCTGGACGGGATTGCGCGCCTCGGGATCACCGCGGGCGCTTCGGCGCCGGAGGTGATCGTCGAGGAGATCATCGACGCCTTCGCCGTGCGTTACGATATCAGCGTCGAAACCGTCTCCGGGGTCGAGGAGAGCATGTTCTTTCCTTTGCCGCGCCATCTCAGGGAACTCGACAAGGCGGCCGGAACGGCGGCTGAATAACGCCGTCCGGGGGCGGGATGGCCGTCTATACAGATATCGCGGTCGACGAGCTGCAGGCCTATCTCGGCGACTACGATCTGGGCGAGCTCCTTGCCTATAAGGGGATCGCCGAGGGGGTCGAGAACTCCAATTTTCTGCTCCATACGTCGCGCGGCTATTTCATCCTGACGCTTTACGAAAAGCGCGTCGCGGCGGAAGACGTGCCGTTCTTTCTGAGCTTGTTGGAGCATCTCGCGGCGCGCGGGCTCACCTGCCCGCAGCCGATCAAGACGCGCAAGGGCGAGGCGCTCGGCCATCTGGCCGGCCGGCCGGCGGCGATCTTCACCTTCCTCGACGGCATGTGGATCAGGCGGCCGGCCGTGGCCCACTGTCAGGGCCTGGGCGAGGCGCTGGCGCAGCTGCATCTCGCCGGCCGCGACTTTCCGCTGCGGCGGCGCAACACGCTGTCGGTCGATGGCTGGCGGAAGCTTTATGACAGCGCCCAGGGTCGCGCCGACACGGTGATCGTCGGCCTCGCCCCGTTGATCGACGCCGAACTGGCGCATCTCGAGCGATCCTGGCCGCATGACCTGCCGCAAGGCGTCATCCATGGCGACCTGTTTCCCGACAATGTCTTCTTCCTCGACACGCGCATTTCGGGCCTGATCGACTTTTACTTCGCCTGCACGGACATGCTCGCCTATGACGTCGCGATCTGCCTCAATGCATGGTGTTTCGAGCTCGACCACTCGTTCAATGTCACCAAAGGGCGAGCGCTGATGCATGCCTATATGCGCACCCGGCCTTTGTCCGAATGCGAAATCGCCGCTTTGCCCCTGCTCTGCCGCGGCGCGGCGCTGCGCTTCCTGCTGACGCGGCTGGTCGACTGGTTCGCCACCCCGCCGGGCGCGCTCGTGCGTCCGAAGGAGCCGCTCGAATATTACCGCAAGCTCCGCTTTCACCAGTTGGTCGCCGGCCCGCGCGATTACGGCGTCGATTGAGCGAGGAATTCGTGTCGGAAGGCCACGTCATCATTCACACCGACGGCGCATGCTCCGGCAATCCCGGACCCGGCGGCTGGGGCGCGATTCTCGAATGGAACGGCCACCGCAGGGAGCTCAAGGGCGCCGAACCGCATACGACCAATAATCGCATGGAGCTGATGGCCGCCATCATGGCGCTGGCGGCGCTCAAGCGACCCTCGACGGTCGAGATTCACACCGACAGCCAGTATTTGCGGCAGGGGATCACCGCTTGGATCCTGTCCTGGAAGCGCAATGGCTGGCGCACCGCGGACAAGAAGCCGGTGAAGAACGTCGATCTCTGGCAGCGCCTCGACGCCGCCCTCGTGTCTCACAAGGTGCAGTGGCGCTGGGTGCGCGGCCATTCCGGCCACGACCTCAACGAGCGCGCCGACGAACTCGCCCGCGAAGCGATCAGCGAACTGCGCGCGGCGGCAAAGGCGGGCAAGACACCTCCTCCCGCCGGGGAGAGGTGAAGCATCTGGCAGAAGTTCGGTAGGGTCGCCTTACAGCTGCTTGAGCAGGTTCTCGGCGCTGGAGATTTCGGCCTTGCCCGGCTCGTCCTCGACGCTGAGCGTCTTCACCACGCCGTCTTCCACCAGCATGGCGTAGCGTCGCGAGCGCAGCCCGAGCCCGGCGCCGCTCGCGTCGAGCGCGAGATCGATCGCCTTGGCGAAGTCGCCATTGCCGTCGGAGAGGAATTCGATTGTCCCCGCGGCGCCCGTCGCCTTGCTCCAAGCCTCCATGACGAACGCGTCGTTGACGCCGGTGACGGCGATCGTGTCGACGCCTTTGGCCTTGAACGCGTCGGCGTTCTTGAGAAAGCCGGGGAGATGGCTGTTGTTGCAGGTGGGCGTGAACGCGCCGGGCACGGCGAACAGCACGACCTTCTTGCCCTTGAAGACCTCATCGGTCGTTTTCGGGGCCGGTCCGCGTTCGCCCATAATTCGAAACTTCGTCTCGGGAATGCGATCGCCGACCTTGATGGGCATGAATCTAATCCTCTTTATGTGAAAAGCTGCGCTCGGCCGCATTGTGCGCGTGTCGCACACAAGGCCCGACACGCACCCGCCGGCTGCAACCTAGCGCGTGCGCGGCGAACTAGTCGAGCCGGTAGGGCGCTTCAATCGCCTCCTTCCCGGCGACCGCAGTGAGCCGCAGCGTCGCACCCTTCGGGTCGACGCCGGGCGGCACGCCGTCCAGCGTGAACGTGAAATCGATGCAAACCGTCGCGCGCCTCCCCTGCCGGCTCGGGCACCGGCAAGGCCCAATCGGCGGTCGGGCCCTCGGCGAACAGATGGACGCTCGCACCCGCAGGCGCGGCCACGTCGACGACGACGCGCGGGTGCGGCCATTCCCCCTCGCGGGCGACCGCACGGATCACCAAGCCTTCTCCCGCGCCGACCGCGCCTTGCTTGGGCACTTGCGCTTCCGCGGCCGCGAGAGCGGCGTCCTGCTCGGGCGCGGTGGTCGGGAGCCGCAATTCCGCGCTGCCGGATTCCGGAACGCATACCCGTTCGCAGATCGCATAGTCGAAGGCGAGCGCTAATCTGACCGGCTGCGCCGGGTTCTGCGCGACGATGCGGAGCGGCAGGATGACCTTGTCTTTGTAGCCGATCGAGGCGCCGCCGGCGTCGCGCCAGGAATGCGGCGCGGGCCAGGCGACGGCGACCGACTGCACATTCGTCGATGCGGCAAAATCGAACCGCGGCATGACGCCGGAGTCCCCGGGGTACCGCCAATAGGTCTTCCACCCGGGCGCGAGCTTTATTTCTATGCCGGCGCGCAGGAAACCCTGGCCGCTCGCGGGCGTTCCCGCAATGAGGCGCAGCGACGAGCGCGCACCGCCATCCAAAGCGGATGAGTCGGCTGCGCGCGATCGCGCAACGCCGATGAGCAGCGCAAACACGGCCACAACGGCGACCGGCAAGACGATTCGCCGCCGCAATCCTGGTGCAATCATGCGCAATCGTTTATCGACACGGCCGCGGCGCTGCTACTGAAATGGTCGTGAGCGAAGCTGCGCTGTTGGATACGTGCGTTGCCGAACGCGATCGGATCGGGGTAACCTTGCGGCGATGAGGATAGGCAAGAAGACCGCTGGAGACGTCCCGCCGAAACGGGGCTATCTCGACGGACAGATGCTGATCGCAATGCCGAGCATGCGCGACGAGCGTTTCGCCCGCAGTCTGATCTATGTGTGCGCCCACTCGTCCGAAGGCGCGATGGGCATCATCGTCAATCACCCGGCGGTCAACATCAATTTCGCCGATCTCCTGGTGCAACTCGAAGTCATTCCGGCCGCCGATCTCATTCTGCTGCCCCCGCGGGCGGGCTCGGTGCCGGTCCTGCGCGGCGGCCCGGTCGAGACCGGACGCGGCTTCGTGCTGCATTCAAGCGACTTCTTCATCGACAACTCGACCCTTCCGATCGATGACGGCATCTGCCTTACTGCGACGCTCGACATCCTCAAGGCGATCGCGCGCGGCGACGGTCCGCTCAGCGCGGTGCTTGCGCTCGGCTATGCCGGATGGGCGCCCGGCCAGCTCGAAAGCGAAATCCAATCCAATGGCTGGCTGCATTGCACCGCCGATCTCGAGCTGATCTTCGGCGCCGACATCGATGCGAAATACGAAAAGGCGCTCAGAAAAATCGGCATCGACCTCGGCATGTTGTCGAGCGAAGCGGGCCATGCTTGACGGCGCGCCTGCGCCGGTGATTTCCCCTTGGTTCCCGACGGCGTTGCGCCCCGCGCGAGCAGAGCGGGCCTGAGAAGGAATGGAAGAACCGAGCCATGAACTGGATCGCAAACGTCGTCCGTCCGAAAATCCGCAACTTCCTCAATCGTCGCGACGTGCCGGAGAATCTCTGGATCAAGTGTCCCGAGACCGGGCAGCTCGTCTTCTACAAGGACGTTGAGGCGAACCAGTTCGTCATTCCCGGCTCCAACTATCACATGCGCATGGGCGCCGCTGCGCGCCTGAAATCGATTTTCGACGGCGCGACCTGGTTCGACATCGGCGTGCCGCCGACGCCGGCCGACCCGCTCAAGTTCCGCGACCAGCGCCGCTATGCCGATCGCCTGAAAGACGCGCGCGCCAAGACGGGGCTCGCCGACGCGATCAAGCTCGGCCTCGGCAAGCTGGAAGGCCTGCCCGTCGTGATCGGCGTCCAGGATTTCGACTTCATGGGCGGATCGCTTGGCATGGCGGCCGGCGAGGCGGTGATCAAGGGCGCGGAAACCGCGGTCGAGAAGGGCACGCCGTTCATCTTGTTCGTGGCGTCAGGCGGCGCCCGCATGCAGGAAGGCATCTTCGCGCTGATGCAGATGCCGCGGACCACGGTCGCGATCGAGCGTCTGCGCGAGCAGCGCAAGCCCTATATCGTCGTGCTGACCAATCCGACGACGGGAGGCGTGACCGCCTCCTACGCGATGCTGGGCGACATCCATATCGCCGAGCCGGGAGCGCTGATCGGCTTCGCCGGGCCGCGCGTGATCGAGCAGACCATCCGCGAACGCCTGCCGGACGGATTCCAGAAAGCGGAATACCTCAAGGCGCACGGCATGGTCGACATGGTCGTGGATCGCCAGGACTTGCGCGCGACATTGGCGCGGCTGTGCCGCCTGCTCACCAAGACGCCGCCGACGCCCGACGCGCTGCCGGCCGACGCGGCGCCGGCCGAGACGGAACAGGCGTGAGACGGCCGCCGCAGAGGAACTCGCAAGTGAAAGTCCGGAGATGACCGCATTGCCGGCGGCGCCGGTCGGGTCGATTCTCGCCCGGCTTCTCGCACTTCATCCGAGACGCATCGATCTCTCGCTCGATCGCATGTGGCGCATGCTCGCCGCGCTCGACAATCCCCAGGATCGACTGCCGCCGGTCATCCATGTCGCCGGGACGAACGGCAAAGGCTCGACGATTGCGTTCATGCGCGCGATGCTCGAGGCCGCCGGCCAGAGCGTGCACGTCTACACCTCGCCCAATCTCGTGCGCATCAATGAGCGCTTCCGGCTCGGCCGCCCCGGCGGCGGCGTGCTGGTCGGCGACAGCGAGCTCGCCGAGGCGCTCGAATTCTGCGAGCGCAGGAACGGCGCAGCGCCGATCACCATCTTCGAAATCGAGACCGCCGCCGCCTTTCTGCTGTTCGCTCGCCATCCCGCCGACGCGCTGCTGCTCGAAGTGGGGTTGGGCGGCCGCCTCGACGCGACGAATGTGATCAAGCGCCCGCTCGCGAGCGTCATCACCTCGGTGTCGCTGGACCACATGGACTTTCTCGGCGAATTCGATCGAGATGATCGCAGCCGAAAAGGCCGGCATCATCAAGCGCGACGCGCCGACGGTGATCGCCCGGCAGAGCGAGAACGCGCTCGCGCCCCTTCTCGCGTGCGGCGAAGAGGTCGGCGCGATGCTGCATGTCGCCGGGCAGGACTGGGTCTGCGGCGAGGAGCGCGGCCGTCTCGTCTACCAGGATGCGGGCGGGTTGCTCGATCTTCCCGCGCCGCGCCTGTTCGGCCGGCATCAGTTCGACAATGCCGGCGCCGCGATCGCGACGCTGCGCGCCGCGGGCCTCACGCTGCCGACCACGGCGCACGAAGAGGGCCTGGTGAAAGCCGAGTGGCCGGCGCGCATGCAGCGGTTGGCCGCGGGCAGGCTGGTCTCGCTCCCGCCGGCGGGCAGCGAGCTCTGGCTCGACGGCGGGCACAACGCCGACGCCGGCCGAATGGTCTCCGCCGCGCTCGCCGATCTCGAGGAGCGCGTGTCGCGCCCGCTCGTGCTGCTGGTCGGCATGCTGGCCACCAAAGACGCGGCGGGCTTTCTGCGCAATTTCGTCGGCCTGGCGCGCCGGCTGATCGCGGTGCCCATCCATCAGGACAAGGCCCTGCCCGTCGAAACCATCGCCGCGGTCGCGCGCGAGATCGGCATCCCGGCGGACACGAGCGACAGCCTCACGGCGGCGCTGTCAGGGATCGGCAGGCTCGGTCTCATGCCCGCGCCGCGCATTCTCATCACCGGCTCGCTCTATCTCGCCGGCGAGGCGCTCGCCGCGAACGGCACATTGCCGGAATGATATGCGCGCCGCCGCATGGATGGCGTCTCCGATGGCTCTTCAGATCGTCGCCGCAATCCTGATCTGCGCCGCGGCCGCCGCATTGGAGGCGTGGCTGTCCGGCCCTCGGCCGTTCGCTTTTCTCAGATCATTGCAGCAGCCGGCGTGGGCGCTCCCGCTCCCAGCCTGGCTCGCCGTCGGGATCGCTTTCTACGCGATCATGGCGACTGCGCTGGCCCGTCTCTTCGCCGGCGGCGGACCGGCCTCCTTGGGCGTCGCCTTGATCATTCTCGTGCTCGTGAGCGACGCGTTCTGGAACGCCCTGCTGTTCAGACTGCGCAGGCTCGATCTCGCCTACCTGTATCTGTTTCCGTACAGTCTCGTCGTGATCGGAGCGACGGTGTCGGTCTACTTCGCCGATCCCGTTTCCTCGCTCCTGATTGCCGTGTACGTGATCTTTCTTCCCTATGATTTCGCATGGGTGCGCGCTCTGCGCCGGATAAATCCTGAATTCGACCGCCGTTGACGGCCCCCTCGCGTCGACAGGCGTCCATGCTCAACGCCAGTCGGCGCCGACGGCGGCGGACACATGCGCGAAACCGTCGGCGCGCAGCAGGCGGGCGAGGTCGCGCTTGATCGCGTCTACCAGGCCGGGGCCGTGGAACACGAGCGCGGTGTAGAGCTGCACCAGCGAGGCGCCGGCGCGGATTTTCGCATAGGCGTCGGCGCCGCTCGACACTCCGCCGCAGCCGATGATCGGAATCCGCCGGTCGGTGAACCGATAGATGCGGCGCAGGCACTCGGTCGACGGCTCCATCAGCGGCCGGCCGGACAGCCCGCCGGCTTCGCCGCGATGGCGGCTCGTCAGCGCCGCCGGACGCGCAAGCGTGGTGTTGCCGATGACGAGCCCGTCGATGCCCGGTCGCAAGCGCCACGTCGGCAATGTCCCGCAACTGATCGTCGTCGAGGTCGGGCCCGACCTTGGCGAGCAGCGGCGGCGGACGCAGCGGCGCGGGCGCAGCGCGCGCACGGGCGGCGAGCGCGCGTCGCAGCAGATCCTCGATCGGCGCGCGCGCCTGCAGGCCGCGCAGTCCGGGCGTGTTGGGAGACGAGACGTTCACGACGATGTAGTCGGCGAAGGGCGCGACCGCGGCGACGCCCTTCGCGTAGTCGGCGGCGGCGTCCGCCGTGTCGCGGTTCTTGCCGACATTCGCGCCGACGATTCCCGGCGCGCGCGAGGCTTTGCGGCGCGCGGCGAGGCGCTGCGCAAAGACCGCAAGACCCTCGCTGTTGAAGCCGAACCGGTTGATGACGGCCTCGTCTTCGTCCAGCCGGAACAGCCGCTTGCCCGGATTGCCGGGCTGCGGCTCGGGCGTCGACGGTGCCCGCCTCGACGAAGCCGAAACCGCAGCCGAGCATCGGGTCGATCACCTCGGCATGCTTGTCGAAGCCGGCGGCAAGGCCGATCGGATTGGAGAAGGCGAGCCCCCAGACCTGCGTCGCCAGGACCGGATCGTCGGGCTCGGCGTTCGCGCGCAGGAGCCCACGCTTCAACGCCGCGATCGCGAGCCGGTGCGCCTGCTCCGGATCGATGAGATGCAGCGCGGGACGCGCGAGGCGGTAGAGGAGATCGTGCATGCTACTCCGCGGCGGGCTTGGCGATGCCGCCATGCGCCTTCGACCAGCCGGCCGGGTCGTGCATGAACTTCTCCACCTCGGCCAGCATTTTCGGTTCGAACCGGTCGCTCGCCTTGGCGACGGCGATCACGTCCCACCATGTCGCCAGCGCATGCAGCCTGACGCCGAGATCGCCGAGGATCCGCCGGCTCTCCGGAAAAATATCGTAGAAGAAGAACACGAGGATATGCTCGACCCGTCCGCCCGCCTCGCGCAGCGCGTTGCAGAAATGCACCTTGCTGCGCCCGTCGGTCGTCATGTCCTCGACCAGCAGCACGCGCTGGCCTTCGTCGAGCTGGCCCTCGATCAGCGCGTTGCGGCCGAATCCCTTCGATTTCTTGCGCACATAGAGCATCGGCAAAGCGAGCCGGTCGGCCATCCAGGCGGCGAACGGGATGCCCGCCGTTTCACCGCCGGCGACGCTGTCGAACTGCTCGAGCCCCGCCTCGCGGAACAGGGTCTGGACGCCGAAATCGACCAACGCCGAGCGCGCGCGCGGGAACGAGATCAGGCGGCGGCAGTCGGTATAGACCGGGCTCGCCCAGCCCGAGGTGAAGATGAAGGGCTTGTCCGTCATGAAGCGGACCGCCTCCACTTCGATCAGCGTCTTCGCCGTGAGTTCGGCCATCATCGTCTTGTCGGGAAACGAGGCGGAGGAGGTCATGCGGTCTCCGGGCTTTGCTCGATCGTCGTCTGCGCGTGCGTGACCATCTTTGAAGAGAGATGGATCGCCGGGTCAAGGCCGGGAGAGCGGCGCTCAGTCGTTCGCGCTGGCCTCGACCACCCGCCAGGGAAGGGTCTCGCCGCCGCGATAGGGGGTGATGCGCTCCTCCGTTCCGGCCACGCCGACATGGTCCGGCACGGTCCAGGGCGTGCGTTCGAGGGTGATCGCGCCCTCGTTGGGTGGGAGCCGGTAATGCTTGGGGCCGTTCAGCGCGGCGAAGGCCTCCAGCCGGTCGAGCGCATTCGCCTCCTCGAACACCTGCGCGTAGGTCGCAAGCGCGACCGGCGCATTGAACACCCCGGCCGAGCACACCGGCGCATATTTGCGCCTGGCCTCATGCGGCGCGGAATCGGTGCCGAGAAAGAAGCACGCGTCGCCGGAGGTCGCCGCCTCGCGCAGCGCGGCGCGGTCGGCGGCGGTCTTGATCACCGGCATGCAGTAGAGGTCGGGCCGCAGCCCCGCGCCCAGCATGTCGGTGCGCGTCTCCATCAGATGGTGCGGCGTGATGGTGCCGGCGAGCCGGGGCGCGCCGCTGCGCACCACGTCCACCGCCTCCTTGGTGGAGAGGTGCTCCAGGATCATGCGCAGGCCGGGAAACGCCGCGAGAAGCGGCGACAGCGTGCGGTCGATGAACACGCGCTCGCGGTCGAACACATCCACGCTATGGCCGGCATCCTCCCCGTGCATCAGGAGCGGCATGCCAATCTTTTCCATGCGCGCGAACACGGGATAGATCTTGCCGATATCGGTGACGCCCGAGGCGGAATTCGTGGTTGCGTGCGCCGGGTAGAGCTTCGCGCCCGCGAATACGCCGTCGCGGAACCCGCGATCGAGATCGTCCGGATCGGTCGCGTCGGTGAGATAGCAGGTCATCAGCGGCGTGAACGCCGCCCCGGCGGGCAGCGCGGCCAGAATGCGCTTGCGATAGGCGATCGCGTCCGCGGCGGCGGTGACCGGCGGCACGAGATTCGGCATCACGATCGCGCGGGCGAAATGCCGCGCGGTGAACGGCAGCACGGCCGCGAGCATGGCGCCGTCGCGCACATGCAGGTGCCAGTCGTCCGGCCGGCGGATGGTGATGCGCTTCGTCATATCCAGAGATCGTCGCGAGGGCCCCGGCTGTTCTACCCCGACCGCAAGCGGAGGGGCAAACCCCGGCTGTGCAATGGCCGGAGCGCCGCGTTTGAACGCCCGACCCCCATCCCGGTCAGGGCCGCGCATCGGTCAACCGCGGGTAGGCCAAAAGAGGCCGCTCGCGAGGCGATCGACCGGTTTGCGGTGGATGTTCGGGCGTTTCTCAACGCGATCGCACGCGCTCGCGCGTCCTGCCGATCCTCAGCTCCCGCCGAGAAAACCCTTGATCTCGTCGAGAAAGCGGCCGCGGGCGGGATCGCCCTCCAGAATCATGTGATTGCGGCCTTCGAGCGCCACGAACCGCGCGCCGGGAATGCTCGCCGCGAGTATGCGGCCTTCCTCGAAGGGCACCCGCGCATCGTCGCGGCAATGCAGCACCAGTGTCGGCGTTCGAACGCGCGCGAGCACGTCCGTCACATCCACATTGCCGGTGGTGCGCAGGATGCGAACGGCGTTCTCCGGCGACGTCGTCATCCGCTGCAAATCGTTGAGCCATTGCACCTGTTCGGGCGTGCCCCCCGGGATGAACTGCGAGGTGAAGATCTGCCGGAACGCGGGATTGTCCTGACCCCAACCATGCTGCATGAGTGTCGCGAGAGCCTCATACTGTTCCGCCTGCTGGCGTGACCCGCGCTTGAACGCGCCGCGTGCGAACCCCCCGTAAAGCAGGAGGCGGCTGACCCGTTCGGGATAGCGCGCGGCATAGGCGATGGAAACGGCGCAGCCGCCGGATACGCCGAACAGGGCGAATCGGTGCAAGCCGATAGCGTCGACGACGCTTTCGAGATCGCGCACATACGCATCGAACGATATGTCCTCCACATCCCAGTCGGACAGGCCATTGCCGCGCTGGTCGTAACGCACCAGCCGGTGCTCGGCCGCGAGCGCGTGCAGCAGATGGCTCCAGATCGGGCTTCGCCAGTCGTATTCGAGATGGTTCATCCAATTCGCCGTCTTGACCAAGGGCGGCCCGGCGCCGACCGAGGCATAAGCGATGCGCACGCCGTCGGAGGCGGTGCAGAACTGAACCTCCTGCCGCGGACACGGTTCTGACGTTTCCGCTTTGACCGGCTCTGAGGGCTGGCGGGCCGCGTTCACGCCGGCGACGAATCGAAAGCCCTTGCGCGCGACGGTGCGGATCACCTTCTGCTCCTCGCCGCTGTCGCCGACCGCCTTGCGTGCGGCGTTGATGCGGCTGGTCAGCGTCGAATCCGACACGATGCGCCCGCCCCAGACCGAAGCAATGAGATCGTCCTTGCTGACGACCCGGTCGCAGTTCTGCACGAGATGAACCAAGAGGTCGAACACCTGCGGCTCGACCGCGATGGGCTCGGAACCGCGCCGCAGCTCCCGCCGGTCCGTGTCAAGCGTGTGATCGGCAAACAGAAACAGCATGGCATGCTCCGAGCGCTGCGCACACGCTCTCAAGGAATAATCAAGCCAATCTCAAGGACAAATCAAGCGCCGGACAAAGTCTTCCGCGCGCGCTTGCGGCATCTTCCGTGCGTCATCGCGATCTGGGGATCGCATTTGGACGGAAGAAAATGATCCAGACCCAAGCGACCAGCCACATCCGCGGCCATTGCGCGCGTTCGATCGACTTCGATGTCTATCGCAAGCGCGCGACTGCGCTTCGCGCCGAGGCGAAGCGGGCGCCTCGTTTGCGGAAACTCGTGAGTATCGTTCTTTCGATACTCTGCGCGGGGGCTGTTTTCCTTGTGGTCGCGGGAGCGGCCCGCACGTCGGGCGATCGGGCGACGATCACGCACGCCGAAGCATTCCAGGCATCGGAGAACGTCGACCATCAAACCATTCCAGCGGGCTCGTCAGCGCCGGGCGGAGGGAGCGGGCCAACCGTAAGCGCTAAGGCGGGCGCGCCTTCGCGGCGGACGACGCGTTCTCGCAACCCCTTGTTGTTTGCCGACCGGCTGAGCGCGGCAGAGACCGCACAAGTTCGTCGGGTGTGACCCAGTTCATCGGCGAGGAGCAGCCGTCCCGACTACCCCTCGCGCTCGAAGCGGCCAAGCCGACGCGCTGCGACGGCGACCGCTGCGGCTGAGAAAACCGGCCGCTTTCGGGCGCTGCCCGGTGATCGCCGTTGGTTTGCCGCTCAACCCCCGAACCAGGAGCAAGTCATGCATGTGACATTCAAGGACTCGGCCCACGCGATAGCGCCGCGCAGCTCAACCGCGGCGACGGCGCCGCCCGCTTTGGCCAGACCCGGCACTGTGGCCGGTTACATCGGGCGCTCGATCGCTTTTCTCTACGGGGTCGCAGCCTACGCAATTTTCTTTGTCACCATCCTCTACGCCATCGGCTTTGTCTCGGGCCTGGTCGTGCCGAAGACCATCGACTCCGGAGCGGTCGGGCCGATCGCCGAGGCGATCATCGTCAATCTCCTGCTGCTGTCCGTCTTTGCGGTTCAGCACAGCGTGATGGCGCGCAAGCCGTTCAAGCAATGGTGGACGCAGTTCGTGCCGAAATCGGTCGAGCGCAGCACTTACGTGCTGCTCGCAAGCCTCGCGCTCGATCTCTTGTTCTGGCAGTGGCGTCCGATGCCGGCGATCGTTTGGGATATCGGCAATCCGCATGTCGCCATGATGGTGACCGCGCTGTCCTTCGCCGGCTGGCTGATCGTGTTCACCAGCACCTTCCTGATCAACCATTTCGAGCTGTTCGGCCTGCATCAGGTCACGAACAATCTGGTGGGCCGCCCGATGCCGCCGCACCGGTTCCGCACGCCGTTGTTCTACCGCTTCGTGCGGCACCCGATCTATCTCGGCTTCCTGCTCGCGTTCTGGGCTGCGCCGGTGATGACGGTGGGCCGCCTCTTGTTCGCGGCGGCCACCACGGCCTGCATCCTCGTCGGCATCATGTTGGAAGAACGCGATCTCGTGCAGCAGTTCGGCGACGAATACCGGCGCTATAGGAATCGCGTGTCGATGCTGTTGCCCTGGCGCAAGGCCGATTGATCGATTGCTCGGCTCAAACTCGGCCGACGCCCGCCGGCGCCCGAGGCGTTCGCCCATCAGGGATGAACGGCGCGCTGCCGCCATGGGTGCGGCGGCGCGTCCGCATCCACCCGTCAGGCGCCCGCCAGGCTCACCATGACCGAGAAGAGTTGGCGCCTAAGGGAATGACCGAACTGCTGGCATGGGGATGCGTTGGTTAAGCGGACCGCGCTGCGAGCTCGAAGCCTGCCCAGCGGGACCATAGATGGCTAGGCCTCTTGTTGGATCACCGGCATGACAACCGTTTCCAATCGCCTTGCGCAGCGCCATTTTCCAGTTTCGGCAGGCGTTTTCTTCGGGCTTGGCCTTGGCGGGTTCTTTGACGGAATCATTCTCCATCAGGTGCTGCAGTGGCATCACATGTTGAGCAGTTGGTATCCCGTAAACTCGATTGAGAATCTGCAACTGAACACGCTTTGGGACGGCATCTTTCACAGCGCCACGTATGTCTTCGTCGTGATCGGCCTCTTCATTCTGTGGCGATCGGCGCATCGCCAGCACCTCTATTGGTCCACAAAGCTATTGGTTGGATCGATGCTGATCGGTTTCGGGGCGTTCAATGTGGTGGAAGGAGTGGTCGATCATCAGCTCCTCGGCATTCACCACGTCAACGAGACGGCGCCGCGCGAGCAGTGGCCAATATGGGACATCGGATTTCTCATTTGGGGCGCCGCAATGCTGCTCGCCGGCTGGCTGCTGGTGCGCGCTGGACGCAGGAGCGAAGCTTATGTTGAACGAAGCAGTCCAGCGCATTAGGGCCGTCCCCGCGGCAGTCGTTTATTTCCTGTTCGCGCTGGCGCTAGTGGTCGCGACCGCGCCCGTATGGCAGTACCTTCTTCTCGGGTTCAATCCGACGCTTGACGACCTGCTGCAACTGCGCTGCTTCTGAAAACGGCAGACGCGACCAGCGCCACGGCACGCCCGTCCTGGATCCAGCTCGGGTGGGGGCCATCTCGCCGGATTGATCCGGCGCACCTGCCGCTCTGCGACATGAAGCGAGGTCCGGCCGCCGACCGGCCGGGGATGCGCCTCTCGGCCCCCCGCGGGGCGGCGCCTCTTGCGGCGTTTCGGGGCTTTCCCTGACTGGTCACAGCGGTTCACTAGGGCATAATTGGTCGATCGGTATATGGGAGCGTCGGGTGGAGCAGGTTGCAGTCGTCGGCGTCGCGAGTGGGTTCATGGCCGCGTTGGGCGCCTTGCTCGCCGCGGTGCTGGCCGTGGCCAACCGCCGTCTCTACGTCTACGAGGACCCGCGCATCGACGAGGTGGAGGCGCTGCTGCCCAAGAGCAATTGCGGCGCCTGCGGCCTGGCGGGCTGCCGCAACTTCGCCGAGAAGGCGGTGGCCGGCGAGGTGGCGCCGGCGCGCTGCACCGTGAGCAGCCCGGCGAATACCGTCGCCATCGCGACGTTTCTGGGCGTGGAGGCCGGCGAGGTGGAAAAGCGCGTGGCGCGCCTGGCCTGCGCCGGCGGTCGCCATGTGGCCTACCTGCGCGCGCGCTACGAGGGCCTGTCCTCCTGCCGTGCGGCGGCGGTGGTCAGTGGCGGCGGCAAGGAATGCGCCTGGGGTTGTCTGGGGCTGGGCGATTGCGTCACCGTGTGCCAGCAGGGCGCCATCGCCCTGGACATGCACGGACTGCCCACGGTGGACATGGACAAGTGCACCGCCTGCAATGATTGCGTGGAAGTCTGCCCCAAGGGGCTGTTTTCCCTGCAGCCGGTGAAGCGCGGCTTGTGGGTTGCCTGCCGCAACCGGGCCGAGGGCGACTTGGCCGAGGCCGCCTGCGAGGTGGCCTGCACCGCCTGCGGCAAGTGCGTGGCCGACGCCGCGCCGGGCCTTCTGACCGTGCGCGACAATCTGGTGGAGATCGACCCCTCGCGGATCGGCGAGGCCCGTCGCGACGCGATCGACCGCTGCGCCACCGGCGCCCTGGTCTGGTATGATGACACCGGCAATGCCCAGCGTGGCGTGGCCGCCAAGAAGATCCTGCGCCACGACGCGCTCCCGATGCGGCACTGACTCGCTCGGCTCAATGACGCGCTTCAGCGCCGCAAAAATTGCGCTGAATCATAGAACCGGCAAAAAGTGACAAGTACTCTGGACAGTGACAAGTGCACTGGACAGCGGATCAGGAGCGCCTGAAAAAGCTCGCGACCGCGTCGCAACAAGCTGACGCAGCGCGAGATTTCATGAATTGCATCGCATCTGCGCGTCATCGCGCTGCGCGCCGAGGATATCATTATGCTCAAAAAGGTGATCGATACGCTGACGAGCGCTACCGGCCGGGCCGCCGAACCCGCTCCGGTGAAATATCCGGGCCTCCGCGACGCCGTCGACGGCAACACCGCCATCGTCCACGTGGAGCGCGAGGCCTCCGACGCCGCCGGCGCCTACCCGATCACACCATCGACGCAGATGGGCGAGTACTGGGCCGAAGAAGCCGCCTCCGGGCACCTGAACATCAGCGATCGGCCGCTGATCTTCGTCGAGCCGGAAAGCGAGCACGCCGCCGCCGCGGTGACCGCGGGCATGTCGATGACCGGGCTGCGCGCCACCAACTTCTCGTCGGGCCAGGGCATCGCCTTCATGCACGAGAGCCTGTACGCCACGGTCGGCAAGCGCCTGCCCTACGTGCTGAACATGGGCTGCCGCGCCATCACCAAGGCGAGCCTCAACGTCCACGCCGGCCACGACGACTACCATTGCGTCGACGACACCGGCTTCATCCAGGTGATGGCCAAGAGCGCCACGGAGGCGGCGGACCTCAACCTGATCGCCCGCAAGGTCGGCCGAGCTGTCGCTGACGCCGGCCATCGTCGGCCAGGACGGCTTCCTGACCACGCATCTGATCGAATCGGCCACGCTGCCCGAGCGGGAGCTGGTGGCTGAATTCCTGGGCAAGCCCGACGACCTGATCGACACCCCCACGGCCGCGCAGGCCATGCTGTACGGGCCCAAGACGTCGCCGCGTGCCGGCGCTGTGGGACGTGGACACGCCGCTGCTGTCGGGCTCGGTGCAGAACCAGGACTGCCTACATGCAGTCTGTCGCGGCGCAGCGCCCATATTTCTTCGACGAGGTGCAGCCGCTGGCCGACCGCTGCATGGCCGAATACGCCGAGCTCACCGGCCGCCGCTACGCGCGACTGAGCGGGTGGAAGAACGAGGACGCCGAATACGTCATTTTCGGCATGGGCAGCATGATGGTGCAGGCCGAAGCTGTGGCCGACTACTTGCGAGCGACGCGTCAGCTCAAGGTCGGCGTGGTCAACCTGACCATGTTCCGTCCCTTCCCCGGCGACCTGATCGGCGAGGCGCTGCGCGGCAAGAAGGGGGTGGCGGTGCTCGAGCGCACCGACCAGCCGCTCGCCGAGGACCTGCCGCTGATGCGCGAGGTGCGCGCGGCGCTGCACAAGTGCCTGGAAAACGGCCTGGCGCACAAAGCCGACAGCAGCGCGCCGCCGCCGCATCCGGGCTATCCGGCGCTCGCCGCGCAGGACATGCCGCGGCTCTACTCGGGCTGCTACGGCCTCGGCTCGCGCGACCTGCAGCCGGAGGCGCTGATCGGCGCGATCGAGAACATGCTGCCGCAGGGCGCGCAAGCGGACGTTCTTCTACCTGTCGGTGGACTTCGCGCGCGAGCCGGCTCAATCCGAAGGACGAGTTGCACCAGCAGAAATTCCAGGCTGCCTATCCGCGGGCGCGCGAGATGGTGGTGCGCGGCAGCGAAAACCCCAATCTGATGCCGACCGGCGCGATCACCGTGCGCATGCACTCGGTCGGCGGCTGGGGCGCGATCACCACCGGCAAGAACCTGGCGGTGACGCTGTTCGAACTGCTCGGCTGGGACATCAAGGCCAATCCGAAATACGGCTGCGAGAAGAAGGGCCAGCCGACGACCTACTATCTGTCGGCGGCGCCCGAGCCCATTCGCGTCAACTCGCGAATACGTCTATGTCGACGTCGTGCTGTCGCCCGACCCGGCCGTGTTCGGCCACAGCAACCCGCTGTCGGGGCTGAAGAAGGGCGGCATGTTCATCATCCAGAGCAATCTGGGCGAGGGCACCTGGGCCGCGTTCCCGCGCTGGGCGCAGCAGCAGATCGTCGATCAGGAACTGCGCGTCTTCTACCTCGACGCCTTCCAGATCGCGCGCGAGGAGGCCGACAGCGCCGAGCTGCAATTGCGCATGCAGGGCAACGCCTTCCAGGGCGCGTTCTTCGCCGCTTCGCCGGTGCTGCGCCAATGCCGGGTTGAGCGAGGAGACGCTGTTCCGCGCCATCGAAAAGCAACTCGAATCCAAGTTCGGCGGCAAGGGCGCGCGCGTGGTGAAGAACAACGTCACGCGTGGTCAGGCGCGGCTTACCTGGAAATCCACGAGATCACCGACAAGAAGGTCGGCGACGCCCGCGCGGCTGGCGGCAAAAGCGCGCTGCCGATCATGCTCAAGCGCTGCCCGCCGGCGACGCCAAGACCCTGCCGCCGGTCGCCGACATCCACCGCTTCTGGGAGCAGACCGGCCATTTCTACGCGACCGGCAAGGGCAACGACAACCTGGTGGATCCGTTCATCGGCGCGTCGCTCGTGCCGGCGGCGACCGGCATTTTCCGCGACATGACGGGCATCCGCTTCGAGCATCCGCAGTGGATCGCCGAGAAATGCACCGCCTGCGGCGACTGCTACACGGCCTGTCCCGACAGCGCGATGCCCGGGCTGGTCAACAGCGTCGGCGAGGTGTTCGCGACCGCGCTCAATCGCGTCGAACGCGGCGGCACGCCGACGCGCTTCCTGCGCCGCGCGGTCCGCACGGCCGAACGCAAGCTGCGTGCGCTGATCGGCCCGAACGACGGCGTGGCTGTGCGCCCGCTGATCGATGAGGCGATCGCCGCCACCATCGCCGAGGCGGCGGCCGAAGAGCGCGAGGAGCTGAAGGCCGAGTTCGAGCGGCTCAAGACGGAGCTCGGCGACTTCGCCTTCGCCGCCACGAAGCCCTACTGGAGCCAGAAGGAGAAGAAGGCGACGGGCAGCGGCGGCCTGTTCTCGATCACCGTCAACCCGTTCACCTGCAAGGCCTGCGCCCTGTGCGTGGACGTGTGCGAGGACGACGCGCTGAAGATGGTGACGCAGACCGACGGACTCGGTAGCCGCGCTGCGCCGCGACTGGAAGTTCTGGCTCGACCTGCCGACGACCGGCCGAGGAATACAGCCGCATCGACAGCCTCGACGAGAAGATCGGCGCGCTCGAAACGCTGCTGCTCGACAAGCACAACTACAATGCGATGACCTGCGGCGACGGCGCCTGCCTCGGCTGCGGCGAGAAGACGGCGATCCACCTGTTCGTCAGCACCGTGACGGCGCTGATGCAGCCGCGCGTCAAGGCCTTCGTCGAGCGGCTCGACGACCTGATCCCGCGCCTGGAGCAGCACATGCGGCTGCAGGCTCGCGAAGGCGGTGGACCTGTCCGACACCGGCGCCGTGGTGCGCGCGGTGGACGCGAACGCCGCGCACGACCTGACGCTGTCGAAGCTCGCCGCGACGCTGAGCGACGGCAAGCCCTCGCAGCCGCTCGACCCGGCCTGGGTCAAGCGCACCGCCCAGCTGCTGGAAGCGCTGAAGGACCTGAAGTGGCGCTACGTGGAAGGCCCGACGCAGCGCGGCCGCGCCGCGATGGGCATCGTCAACTCCACCGGCTGCACCTCGGTGTGGGGCAGCACCTTCCCGTACCACCCGTATCCGTTCCCGTGGACCTCGCACCTGTTCCAGGATTCGCCCTCGGTGGCGATGGGCATCTTCGAAGGCCACATGGCCAAGATGGCCGAGGGCTTCAAGGCCGTGCGCATGGCCGAGATGGAGCTCGCGGGCGAGTACGTCGAGGAGCGCGACCGCGAGTTCTTCCGCCGCTTCGACTGGGAACAGTTCACCGACGAGGAATGGGCGCTGTGCCCGCCGGTGGTCAGCCTCGGCGGCGACGGCGCGATGTACGACATCGGCTTCCAGAACCTGTCGCGCGCGCTGATGTCGGGCATGCCGATCAAGGTGCTGGTGGTCGACACGCAGGTCTATTCCAACACCGGCGGCCAGGCCTGCACCTCGGGCTTCATCGGCCAGGTGTCGGACATGGCGCCGTATGGGCAGGCGCGCCATGGCAAGCAGGAAATCGCGCAAGGAGATCGAGCCTGATCGGCATGGCGCACCGCACCGCCTACGTGCTGCAAGGCACGATCGCCCACGTCAACCACCTGCTGGAAGGCTTCATCGACGGCCTCAACGCCCGCCGGCCGGCGCTGTTCAACATCTACGCCGTCTGCCCGCCCGAGCATGGCGTCGGCGACGACCGCAGCGTGGACGCAGAGCAAGCTGGCGGTGGAAGGCCGCGCCTATCCGCTGTTCCGCTTCGATCCGGATGCCGGCATCACCTTCAGCGAGTGCGTCGAGCCTCGAGGGCAATCCGGCGCTCGACGCCGACTGGCCGACCTACACGCTGAAGTACAAGGACGAAGCCGGCGCCAAGGCAGACGGCATGGACCTGCCGATGACCTTCGCCGACTTCGCCGCCACCGAGGCGCGCTTCGGCAAGCAGTTCCAGAAGGCGCCGCCGGAGACCTGGAACGACGACATGGTGCCGCTGGCCGACTTCCTGGCGCTGCCCGCCGACGAGCGCGAGGGCAAGCTTCCCCTACATCTGGGCCGTCGATCGCAAGAACCGCCTGATGCGCCTGCTGGTGACCGAGGATCTGGTGCGGTCGAGCGAGGAGCGCCTGCACTTCTGGCGCCAGCTCAAGGACGTGCCGGTCTCGAGCCGCAGCCGACGAGACGCGCGGTGGCCGAGCGCGTGCGCGCCGAACTGATCGCAGCAGGATCACCGCCAGCCTGGGCACTCGCCGGCAGCGACAGCTGCGCGGCGCCGGCGGCGGCGGGCCAGGCCGCCGCGCCGCAGCCGGCGGCGGCCGGCGGCGCCGCAGCGGACTACGAGCCCTGCTGGGTCGAGTCGCCCGAATGCACGGCCTGCGACGAGTGCATCAAGCTGGCGCCCAAGCGTCTTCGCCTACAACGGCGCAGCAAGCAGGCCATCGTGATCAATCCGAAGGGCGCGAAGTTCGCCGACATCGTCAAGGCGCCGAGAAGTGCACCGCCGGCTGCATCCATCCCGGCACGCCGTGGAACATGGCCGAGCCCGGGCCTGGACAAGCTGCATGGCGCGCGCGGCGAAGTTCAACTGAGGTCCGGCGATGAAGCTGCTGACCTATCTTCCGCGGCGAGGCTTTTCGAGCGGGGCATCCACCCGCCGTCGAATGCAAGCGACGGCGGGCACGCCGATCCGCCGGCTGCCCTATCCGCCGCGGGTGACCGTGCCGCTGTCGCAGCACATCGGCAAGCCGCCGCAGGCCATCGTCAAGGTCGGGCAGGAAGTGGTGCGCGGCCAGCCGATCGCGCGCGCGCGACGACTGGCTGTCGGTGCCGCACCACGCGCCGGTCACCGGCGTGGTCGAGGCCATCGACCTGCGGCCCACCGCGCGCGGCCCATGGACCGCAGTCCATCGTCATCCGCGCCCACGCCGGCGCGACGCAGGAGGACTGCTGGGGCGCAGCCGCGCGACCTGGACGCGGCGAGCCGGCAGCGACATCCTGCAGGCGGTCTGGGACACCGGCATGGTCGGCCTCGGCGGCGCGGCCTTTCCCGACCCACGCCAAGCTCACGGTGCCCGAGACAGGCGCAAGGTGCACACGCTGGTGGTCAACGGCTGCGAGTGCGAGCCCTACCTCACCTGCGACCATCGCGTGATGGTCGAGGAGGCCGACGACCTGATCCTCGGCATCCGCTATGCGATGCGCGCCACCGGCGCGCGTGCGCGCCATCATCGGCATCGAGGACAACAAGCCGGACGCGGTCGCGGCGATCCAGGCGGCGATCGACGCGGCCGGCGCGGCCCGAGGGCGAGATCCTCGTCGAGGCGGTGCCGACCAAGTATCCGCAGGGCTCGCGAGAAGATGCTGATCATGGCGCTGTTCGGCGTCGAGATTCCGTCCGGCGCGCTGCCGATGTCGCTGGGCATGGTGGTGAACAACGTCGGCACGCTGGCGGCGCTGGGCAAGCTGCTGCCGGCCGGCCAGGGCCTGACCGAGCGCGTGGTCACCATCACCGGTCCCGGCGTCGCGCGCCCGGGCGACTACCGCGTGCCGCTCGGCACGCCGCTGCGCTTCGTTCTCGACTATGCCGGCGCGCCGATGGATCGCCGAGCGCGCGCCAGGTGATTCTGGGCGGGCCGATGATGGGCCAGGCCGTCGCCTCGCTCGACGTGCCGATCACCAAGGGCGTGTCCGGCGTGCTGGTGTTCCGCCAGCGAGGACATGTGCGACCGCGAGGGCCGCAAGACCTATCCCTGCATCAAGTGCGGCGAGTGCGTCGAGTCCTGCCCGATGGGCCTCAACCCGTCCACGCTCGGCATGCTGGCGGCCAAGCGCGAGTACGAAGCGATGGGCGAGCGCTACCACCTGGGCGACTGCTTCGAGTGCGGCTGCTGCACCTATGTCTGCCCGTCCAACATCCCGCTGGTGCAGCAGTTCCGCGTCGCCAAGCAGGTCCTGCGCGAGAGGGCGGCCGCGCCAGCGATGCGGCTCCCGATCGAGATCCGTCCCGCGCCCGCACGTCAAGGGGCCGCGCAGCGTCGAGAAGATCATGCTCAACGTGGTCTGGTCGCTGCTGCCGGTCTGCGCCTTCTACGTTTACCAGTACGGCATCTCGGCGCTGGCGTCGATGCGTCGTGGTCACCGGCGCCTGCCTGCTGACCGAGCGCTGGTTCATCGCGCACCGGCACGCAGTCCGGCCGCCTGGGCGACTTCTCGGCCATCATCACCGGCCTGCTGCTGGCGCTGACCTTGCCGCCCGGCTTTCCGCTCTGGATGGGCGCGGTCGCCGGCTTCGTCGCCATCGCGCTCGGCAAGGCGCTGTTCGGCGGCCTCGGCTTCAACGTCTTCAACCCGGCGCTGGTCGGCCGCGCCTTCGTCCAGGCGGCCTTCCCGACGGCGATCGCCACCTACACGCCGTCCTTCCTGCCCGGCCGCTTCATCGAGTTCATTCCCTCCAGCGCTGGCCTGGCCGCTGATGACCCCGGCCGACGCCGTGGCCTGGCTGGTCAAGGCGCAGCAGCTCGACGCGCTGGCCGGCGCGACGCCGCTCGCCAAGTGGAAGTTCGAGGGCGTGCTCGCCGACGCCGGCGACCTGCTGACTTCGCTGTCCGGCCACATGGCGGTCGGCCCGTCGCCGCTGCTGATCCTGCTCTGCGGCGCCTACCTCGCCGTGCGCCGCTTTCATGGACTGGCGCATTCCGGTGGCCATTCTCGGCAGCGCCGGCGCTGACCGCCTGGCTGCTGTTCGCGCTCGACCCGCGCACTATCCGAACCCGTTCTTCATGCTGTTCTCCGGCGGCCTGGTGCTCGGCGCGGTCTACATGGCCACCGACATGGCGACCTCGCCGGTCACGCCCGCGCGGCATGTGGGTCTACGGCGCGCTGATCGGCCTGCTGACGGTGGTGATCCGCTACTACAGCGGCCTGCCGGAAGGCGTCATGTACGCCATCCTGATCGGCAACGCCGCGACGCCGCTGATCGAGCGCATCACCCAGCCGACGCCGTTCGGCAAGAGCGGCCTGCTGCGACCGCGCACGCGGCGCCTCCTATCCGCTGCATCCCGAGCTACATCTCGCGCGAAGAAGCCGGGCGCCGTGACGCCGAAAAAGCGCCTGCTCAAGAACAAGCCGCAAGTCGATGAGCGACGCCGCCAACACCGGCCGTGCCGCCGCCGGCCCCGCGACACCCACCGGGGCGATGATCCGCACGCTGGGCCTGGTGTCGGCGCATCTGCGGCCTGATCATCGTCGGCGCCTACCAGGGCACCTACGACGCGGTGACGGCCAACAAGCGCATCGCCATGCGAGCGCGCGGTGTTCAAGGTGCGTGCCCGGCGCGACCGAATCGATCGCGAGTACTACGCCCTGGCCGACGGCTCGGACATCGCCGCCGCCGGGGCGGACGCGCCCGCCGGCGCGCTGAAGTTCTTCGCCGCCTACGACGAGCGCCGGCAAGCTGATCGGCATTGCCGCCGAAGGCGCCGCCAAGGGCTACGCCGACACGGTGCGCATCTGTTCGGCTACGGTCGTCGCACTGCCAGTGCGTCAGGGGCATCGGCGTGGTGTCCATGCGCGAGACGCCGGGCATCGGCGACAAGATCCTCACCGACAAGGACTTCCTCGCCAACTTCAACGCGCTCGACGTGCAGCTCAACGCCGACCTCACGGCGCTGGCGAACGAGGTCAAGACGGTCAAGCACGGCACCAAGACCGAGCCCTGGCAGGTCGACGCCATCTCCGGCGCCACCATCACCTCGCGCGCCGTCGGCGCGCGCCATCAACGACGCCGCCCAGGCCTTGCTGCCGACGCTGGTGCCGAACCTCGACAAAGTCGAGAAGGGACCATGAGCGCTGACAGACCGTAGGCGGCGCAACCGACGCCTGGGACGAATTCATGGAGGGGATCTGGAAGCAGAATCCGATCTTCGTCATGATGCTCGGCATGTGCCCGACGCTGGCCGTCACCGTGTCGGCCGTCAACGCGCTGTCGATGGGCATCGCCACCACGCTCGTGCTGGTGGCCTCGTGCGCGCTGGTGTCGATGATGCGCAGCATCGTGCCGCAAGGAGGTGCGCATCGCGACCTATATCGTCATCATCGCCACCTTCGTCACCGCGGTCGACTACGCCATCCAGGCCATCAGCCTGGGGCTCTACGATGCGCTCGGCGCCTTCATCCAGCTTGATCGTCGTGAACTGCATCATCCTCGGCCGGGCCGAGGCGCATGCGTCCAAGAACGCCGCCGATCGCCGGCCATGATCAACGCCGCCGGCATGGGGCTCGGCTTCACGATCGGGCTGTTGGCGCTGGGCGCGGTGCGCGAGATGCTCGGCGCCGGCACGCTGTTCGGCGTTTCGCTGTTCGGCGCCACACTTCCAGCCCTGGGTGGTCATGGTGCTGCCGCCGGGCGGCTTCTTCGTGCTCGGCAGCTGGCTGCTGTTGTTCGCCTTGTGGGCGGACCGCCGTCAGCGCAAGCGCACGCAGGCCAAGGCCCAGTTGGCCGCCGGGAGGAACTGAGCGATGGCGCCGGAATCGTCGTTCCAGATCTTCGTCAGCGTGCTGCTGGCCAACAATTTCGTGCTGGCCATGTTCCTGGGCCTGTGCCCCTTCCTGGGCGTGTCGGGCAAGCTCGACACGGCTTTCCCGATGGGCGTGGCGACGACCTTCGTGATGGTGGTCGCCTCGCTGTGCGCCTATGGCCTCAATTGGCTGCTGGTCCTGCTGCATCTCGAGTTCCTGCGGCTGATCTCCTACATCGTGGTGATCGCCTCGGCGGTGCAGCTGGTGGAGATGTTCCTGAAGAAGTACAGCCCGACGCTGTTCCGCGCGCTGGGCATCTACCTGCCGCTGATCACCACCAATTGCGCGGTGCTGGGCGTGGCGCTGTTCCAGACGTCGCGCGAATACGACTTCTTGCAGTCGCTGACGTTGTCGTTGGGCGGCGGCGCCGGTTTCACGCTGGCCCTGGTGCTGATGGCCGGGCTGCGCGAGCGCGCTGCAGCTGTCCGAGGTGCCCGACATCGCTCAGGGCACGGCCGTGTCTCTGATGCTGGCCGGCATGCTGTCGCTCTCCTTCATGGGCTTTGCCGGGATCGGCGGCTGAGCATGCTGGCCAACCTTCTGATCACCATGATCGCGCTGCTGGCGCTGCTCGGCGGCTGGGTGATGGTGCAGGCCGCCGGCCGTCGGCAGACCCGGCGCCATCCCGAGACTGGTCCCTATCGCGAGGTGGGCTGTGGCGGCCATTGCGGCGGCTGCGGGCTGCCGTGCGAGACGGCGGCCCCGGCGCGGGCCGAGGCCCCGGCGCGCATTTTTAGCGTTCAGGAGTTGCCATGAACACGGCTGGAATTCTCTCCCAATCGGCCACGCTGGTGGCCAGCCGCCGCATCACGCCCGCCGAGTCGCCCGAGGAGGTGCGGCGTCTGCAATTCACCACAAGCGACGCCGGTTTCGACGCCCGCGTGGGCCAGTGCCTGCGCGTCCTTGCGCCGGGGCAGTTTGGCCAGCGCTGGCACGAGCGGCTGTATTCGATCGCCGAGCTCGACCAGAGCGATCCGCAGCGCACGGGCTTTGCGCTGCTGGTGAGGCGTTGCCAGGTGATCGATGAGTTCAACGGCGAGCGCTACGACGGCGTCGCGTCCAATTACCTGTGCAATCTGTCGGTCGGCGGGCAGATTCAGTTCACCGGGCCAGTGGGGCATCCGTTTCCGATCCCCGACGACCACGGCGCCGGCTTGCTGATGATCGGCATGGGGACGGGCATCGCGCCGTTCCGCGGGCTGGTGCGCCGCATCTATGACGAACTGGGCGGCTGGGAGGGGCCGGTGCGGCTGTTCTATGGCGCGCGCAGCGGGCTCGAAATGCTCTACATGAATGAGGAGAACGCCGACTTGGCGCTCTACTACGACCAGCCCACTTTCCAGGCCTTTCGCGCCGTGAGCCCCCGGCCGCATTTCGACGCGCCGCCGGCGCTCGACCGCGCGCTGCTCGACCATGCCGCCGAGGTGTGGGCGATGCTGCAGGACGAGCGGACCCATCTGTTCATCGCCGGGCCGCAGACGCTTCTGGCGCAGGTGAACTCGGCCCTGAACCAGGTGGCGGGGTCGGCCGAGGGCTGGACCGCGCTCGGCACGCAGCTCAAGAGCGCCGGCCGCTGGCACGAGGTGCTGTACTGATGCCGCGAACACGAGGATCGACGATGAATTGCCGCAGCCTGGTTCTGGCCGCTTTCGGCGTGGGCGCACTGGCCGTGACGGCCCGCTTCGGGGCCGGGGCGGCGCAGGACCTCAAGCCGCATATGCTCTCGGGCCGCGCGCTGGGAACCACGGTGTCGCTGCTGGCGCTGCACCGCGACGCCGCGCAGGCGAGGTCGCGCTGGCCGAAGCGCTCGCCGCGGTGCAGGCCGTGGATGCGCTGATGAGCCTGTACCGCGACGACAGTCAGCTTGCCGCGCTCAACCGGACCGCCGCGCTGACCCGGCCCGACGCGCGGGTGCTGGAGGTGCTGCGCCATGCGCAGGACCTGTCCGCGCTGACGAATGGCGCTTTCGACGTGACGGTGCAGCCGTTGTGGCTTGCGTTTGCCGAGGCCAAGAAGCGCGGCGGCCTGCCCACGGCGCAAGCCCTGCATGCGGCGCGCGGCCTCGTGGACTGGCGCCGGCTGAGCGTGTCGCCCGACGCCGTGCGGCTTGAGCGGCCCGGCATGGCGGTCACGCTGAACGGGTTGGCGCAGGGCTACGCCGCCGACCGCGCGCTGGCCGCGCTGCGGCGGCACGGCGTCAGCCATGCGCTGATCGACACGGGCGAGTTCGACACGCTGGGCCGCAAGCAGCATGGCGAGCCGTGGGTGCTGGGCGTCCGCCACCCGCGCGATCCCGAAGCGCTGGCGGCGCGGCTCGCTGTGGACGGGCGGGCGCTCGCCACCTCGGGCGACTATGAAGCCGCCTTCACGCCCGACTTCGGCCAGCATCACATCTTCGACCCCGCGACGGGCGAGTCGCCGACGGCGCTCGCCAGCGTCTCCGTGCTGGCGCCGAGCGCGATTGCCGCCGACGGTCTGTCCACCGCCTTCATGGTGCTGGGCGCCGAGCGATCGCTGGCGCTCGCCGCCACACTGCCGGGCGTCGACGCTCTGCTGATCGGCAAGAACGGCCAGCGCTGGCGAACGCCGGGTCTGCCGCTCCTCGCCGCCTGAGCGCGCCGCCGCGCGCGCGGGCGCTGTTCCTGCTCGCGCCTCGGACGAGACTGCAGAGTGCAGGTCCCTGCGCCGGCGAAACAGTCCGAGGGCGGCGAGCAGACTGGTCCGCTTGACGCACCAAAATATCGGGATGCGCCGGGCGACGGGGTCGCTGTCGAGCGTTCACGGCCTGTCGACCGCTCTGTCGCATACGTCCAACGACAAGAATGGCGCGGAAGTCGTTGACGTTGGTTCGGGTTGGTCCCGTAATCACCTGATCATCCAAAGCTTCGAAAAAGCCGTGGCCGTCGTTGTTGGCGAGGTAAGCCTTGGGACGCATTCCGCGCGCGACAGCGCGCTCGAGAGTATCGGGCGTGACGATCGCGCCGGCGATCTCCTCGCCGCCGTCGACCCCGTCGGTATCGGCGGCCAGGGCGAAGACGTTCGGCACTCCGTCGAGCTCTATGGCAAGCGACAGCAGGAACTCGACATTGCGACCACCCCGCCCGCCGCCCTTCACCGTGACGGTTGTCTCGCCACCCGAAAGCAAGACAACGGGCGGAGGGACGGGCTGCCCGCGCAATGCCGTCTGACGCGCGATGCCCGCCATGACGCGGCCGACCTCACGCGCTTCGCCCTCGAGTGCGTCGCCGAGAATTAGCGGCGTCACACCAGCCCGTCGCGCAACGCTCGCCGCCGCTTCCAGAGAGAGCTGCGGCGTGGCGATGATAATGGTTTGAGCGTTGGCGAAGCGGCGATCACCGGGCTTGGGCGTTTCGTCCGCCGCGCGTTTCAGATGCTCGATGGCCGAACGCGGCTGCGCTATCCCGTATTTCTCCAGCACGGCCGCGGCGTCGGCAAAGGTCGAGGGGTCGGGCGCTGTGGGACCCGAGGCGATGACGGCCGGATCGTCTCCGGGCACATCGGAAATGACCAATGTGACGAGGCGGGCCGGGTGCGCCGCCACCCCCAGGCGACCGCCCTTAACGCCAGACAAGTGCTTGCGCACGATGTTTATTTCGCCAATCGTCGCCCCGGAGCGCAGCAGGGCGAGGTTGACGGCCTGCTTGTCCTCCAAGGTCAGACCAGGCGCCGGCAGTGTCAGCAGAGCCGATCCGCCGCCCGAGACAAGAGCGAGGACGAGATCGTCCGGACCGAGTCCCTTGACAAGCGCGAGCATGCGTCGGGCCGCTTCATGGCCACGCGCGTCGGGAACCGGGTGCGCGGCTTCGACGATTTCGATCCGGTCGCAGGGGACCGCGTGACCATAGCGCGTGACGACGAGACCAGTAAGCGGCCCCGCCCATTGGTCTTCCACAGCTCTCGCCATCGACGCAGACGCCTTTCCGGCGCCGATCACGACAGTGCGCCCCCGCGGCGGCGGCGGCAGGTACGGAGGAACGCGCGTCGCAGGTGACGCGGCGTCGACGGCCGCTGCGAACATGGCTCTGAGCAGATGACGCGGCTCGCTAAGCATGGGGCTCCTCAAGCGTGATCACGACGCCGCTCTGGCGCACAATCCGATCAAGTTGATTTCATCCGCTCATTCCCGCGCAAGCGGGAATCGAGAGCAGGATGAATTGACGTGGAATCGACCGATCTCCCTGCCGTCGCCGCCCGCACCCGGCGTCATCGCCTGCGCGGGACATGACCACTGAGGGTGGGATGATCCAAGGCGAAATCATCAACGCTCCAAGTCCGGCGGGTGCAGCAACGGGTCCGCCGTCACGCGCTCCACCGCGCTTGGCGGCCCGCTGAGCCGCAGGGTTCTCGCCGGCCGTCGGCAAATTCATAATGAGACAAGCGGGGTTGATGGTCGGAGCGCCGAGATTTGAACTCGGGACCCCCAGTCCCCCAGACTGGTGCGCTAACCGGGCTGCGCTACGCTCCGAACGCGCGAACTATAGGCATTTTGCCGGGAGGAGGAAACCGGCTCGGGCGGAAAATCGCATGGAGGAACCGTCCGCCGGGCACCGGCGCCTGCGTGCGTTTCCGTGTCGGGGGCAACGCCGCGCCGCCATGTCCGGCGCAACCCGCGCGAGCCGTGCTCCAAGAGCCCTCAAGCCCGGTCCGGCCGTGACATCCATTTGACGAGCGGCATGGCGAACACGAGCCACCCCAGCCCGGCGACGGCGTAGAAGGCCGCCGCGACGGCGGCGCTGTCCAACCCGAACGCGAGCGGGGCCAGCACGAGCGCGAGAAACAACCAGCACAGCGTCAGCGCGATCAGGATGATCGTACCGATCAGCTTGCGCGTGCGGATGGTCAATGTCGGCCCTCCCGGGGACGCCTGCCCGACGTCTTGCGTCTGACGATCGCCGCCGTGTTCGGTCCGCATGTCGGGGCGAACCTTGTCCCAATCCCTGGAGAAATGGTCTATATCCTCCCCTCTGCGCCGTGCAAGCAGATCAAGAAGAAGGATTGCTCGTGCCCCCCGACGCCTCCCGTCCGGTTCGCCTGTGGCTGTGGTGCATTGCTGCGCTCGTGTTCGTCACCGTCATCGTGGGCGGAGCGACGCGCCTCACCGAATTGGGCCTGTCGATCGTCGAATGGCGCCCGCTCACCGGCATGCTTCCGCCCCTGTCGCAGGCCGACTGGGCGGCCGAGTTCGAGAAGTACAAGGTCATTCCGCAATACGAGCTCGTCAATCGCGGCATGAGCCTCGAGGATTTCAAGACCATCTACTGGTGGGAATGGGCGCACCGGGTTCTCGGCCGCCTGATCGGCTTCGCGTTCCTCCTGCCGTTCCTCTGGTTCCTGTGGCGCGGCGCGATCGGCCCGGGCATGCGCGCCGGGCTCGCGAGCATTTTCGTCCTCGGGGCGGTGCAGGGCGGGGTCGGCTGGTGGATGGTGTCCTCCGGGCTCGCCGACCGCATCCATGTCTCGCATGACCGGCTCGCCTTCCATTTCACGCTCGCTTGCGTCATCTACGCCGCGATCGTCTGGACGGCTGCGCGGCTTTCTGCGCCCCGCGCCCGCCCCGCCCCGTCGCCGCTCCGGCGCGGCTGCGCGTGGGCGCGATCGTGCTTGTCGCACTGACGCTCGTGCAGTTCTATTTCGGCGCGCTCGTCGCGGGACTGCGGGCCGGCCTCGTCTACAACACCTGGCCGCTGATGGAGGACCGGTTCATTCCGCGCGGCGCGGACCTGTTCTTCGCCGAGCCGATCTGGGTCAACTTCATCGAGAACGCGATGACGGTCCAGTTCGCGCATCGCATGGTCGGCTATGCGCTCCTCTTGGGCGCGGTGGCGCATCTCTTCGACGTGTGGCGAACGAAGGCGCGCGGCGAGCGCGCCTTGGGCTGGGCCGCGGCGCTCGTCCTCGCCATGCTCGTGCAGCTCGCGCTCGGCATTTTCACCCTGATCCAGCACGTGCCGATCGACCTTGCGCTGCTGCACCAGGCGGGCGCGCTCGTCGTGCTCACCATCGCCGTGCTGCACGCCGAGCGGCTCACCCCGCGCCGCGCTCGCGCTGCGGCCGCGGCGGAAGCAGAGCCGGCGCTGGACGCCAAGCAAGCGTAGTCCGGGTCAGCGAAGCGATATCCTGGCTGTCCTTGGCGGGCGAAGCTCCAAGCGTAGGAGCGAGCGGTTGAAAACCTAACCGCTTGGGATTATCTTGGTCGAATGCCGACTGTCATGAGGTTCGACGGATCACCGTCGTGGTCTACCCGGCAGATCATATCCCCGCCCATGTGCATGTCTTCGGCGGCGGCTGCGAGGCGATTTTCAATCTTGAATGCCCCGGCGGACCCGTAGCGCTTCGGGAGAACTATGGGTTTTCCCGTCGGGTTATCACGCGAATTCGCAATGAACTCGATCGCGCCGTTGCGATGCTTTGCGAGGAATGGAGAAAGGTCCATGGCCGAGCCTGACGAGTTTGCCGCGGCAACGCGGCGCGCCGCCGCGCGCCGGTCGGCGGAGCCGATCGCCGTAACGGCGCGCTATGACCGGCGCAGCGACCGGATCGTCGTTACGCTGAACAGCGGCATGGAATTAGCGTTTCCGCCGCACATTGCGCAGGGCTTGGAACATGCCAAACCGGCGGACCTCAAGACAATTGAGATCAGTCCCTCGGGGCTCGGCATCCACTTTCCCGATGTCGACGCTCACTTGTATTTACCCGCCCTCATGCAGGGCATTTTTGGTTCAGAATCATGGATCGCGGCTCGACTCGGGGCCGCAGGCGGACGCGCACGCAGCGCCGCCAAGACGACCGCGGCGCGCGCGAACGGCAAGAAAGGCGGCCGGCCGCGCAAGGTTGCGGCGCGCTGAGAGAGGTGAAGTGGCGCTTTATCCCTCTACGCCGCCAAGCCCTGCTCCAGGTCGGCGATGATGTCCTCCTTGTCCTCGATGCCGATCGAGAGGCGCACCACGTCCGGCCCGGCGCCCGCCTGCACCTTCTGCGCATCGGAAAGCTGGCGGTGCGTGGTCGAGGCGGGATGGATGATCAGCGAGCGCGTGTCGCCGATATTGGCGAGATGCGAGAACAGCTTCACGTTGGAGACGAGCTTGACGCCGGCGTCGTAGCCGCCCTTCAGCCCGAAGGTGAACACCGCGCCGCAGCCCTTAGGCACGTATTTCTTCGCGAGATTATAGTAGCGGTCGCCCGGCAGTCCCGGATAGCTCACCCATGACACCTGCGGGTGCCGTGCAAGCCATTCGGCGACGGCCTGCGTGTTGTCGCAGTGCTTGCGCATGCGCAGCGGCAAGGTCTCGATGCCGGTGAGGATGAGGAACGCATTGAACGGCGAGAGCGCCGGGCCAAGATCGCGCAGGCCAAGCACGCGGCAGGCGATGGCGAAGGCGAAATTGCCGAAGGTCTCGTGCAGCACGATGCCGTGATATTCGGGGCGCGGCTCGCACAGCATCGGATAGCGCTTTTCGCGCGACCAGTTGAAGGTGCCGGCGTCGACGATCATCCCGCCGATCGAGTTGCCGTGCCCGCCGAGAAACTTGGTCAGCGAATGCACGACGATGTCGGCGCCGAAGTCGATCGGCCGGCAGAGATAGGGGGTGGCGAGCGTGTTGTCGACGATCAGCGGCACGCCGGCGCGCCGGGCGATTTCCGCAATGGCCGCGATGTCGGTGATCACCCCGCCCGGGTTGGCGATCGACTCGATGAAGATCGCCTTGGTCTTCGGGGAGACCGCGCGCTCGAAGCTGCCGAGATCGTCCGGATCCGCCCACACCACGTTCCAGCCGAAATTCTTGAACGAGTGGTTGAACTGGTTGATCGAGCCGCCATAGAGCTTGTTCGACGCGACGAACTCGTCGCCCGGCGTCATCAAGGCGTGCATGATCAGCACCTGTGCGGCGTGGCCCGACGCGACCGCAAGCCCGGCGGTGCCGCCCTCGAGCGCCGCGACGCGCTCCTCCAGCACCGCATTGGTCGGATTGCCGATGCGCGTATAGATGTTGCCGAAGGCCTGCAGCCCGAACAGCGAGGCCGCGTGGTCGACGCTCTCGAACACATAGGAGGTGGTCTGGTAGATCGGCGTCGCGCGCGCGCCGGTGGTCGGGTCGGGCTGCGCCCCGGCGTGAATGGCGAGCGTGGAAAAGCCCGGCGTGCGATCGGTCATGGCGGCTCCAAGGGATACGGAAAAGGAGCAGGAGGATTAACCGGCCCCGGCGGAGCGTCAAGCCGGCCCATATTGCCGCGCGTCCGCGCCGCGGCGTCAGCCTCCGCTGCGCGCGGCTTCGGCGATCAAGGTGAGCAGCGCCTTGTGCATCGTGTCGTTGCCGGCGACGATCTGGTGCTTGCTCAAGATCGCATCGCCCCCGGCGAAATCGCTGACGAAGCCGCCCGCCTCGCGCACCATCAGGAGCCCGGCGGCCATGTCCCAGGGCGACAGATCGCGCTCCCAGAACCCATCGAAGCGCCCGGCCGCGACCCAGGCGAGATCGAGCGAGGCCGCGCCATACCGGCGCAGGCCCGCGACCTTCTCCTGCACCGCGGCGAACTCGCGGCGAAACAGCGCGAGGTCGCCGCGCCCGAGATGCGGCAGGCCGCAGGCGATCACCGCGTCGGCGAGCCGCCGGCGCGCCGCCACCCGCAGGCGCTTATCGTTGAGGAAAGCGCCCTTGCCGCGCTCGGCCACGAACAGTTCCTCGTTGACCGGATTGTAGATCACCCCGGCGACGATCGTGCCGTCGCGTTCGAGGGCGATCGAGATGGCGAATTGCGGGATGCCGTGCAGGAAATTGGTCGTGCCGTCGAGCGGATCGACGATCCAGACATGGGTGGCGTCGGTCCCCGCCACCAGCCCGCCCTCCTCGCCCAGAAAACCGTAGCCCGGACGCGCCCTCGACAACTCAGCGCGGAGAACCTCCTCGGCGCGATGATCGGCGGCGGTGACGAAGTTCGCCGGACCTTTCATCGACACCTGCAGGTGTTCGACCTCGCCGAAATCGCGCCGCAGCCCGCGTCCGGCCTTGCGTGCGGCAGCCACCATGACATTGAGCAAAGCAGAGCGCAGCATGACGAAGGTCCGATCGTTTTCGATCTTGCCGGCAAGTCCACGCGGGCCGCACGGCTCGCGAAGCGTCATCCTCCGCTCGAGAGAGGAACGCTCGATCGGCGTCCGACGCACGCGGGGGAACAAGCGGGCATGAGGTGAAGGGCACTCGGCGTCTGCTTACACGTTACGCCGCGTGGAAGCCACTCCCGCCAAGCGCCGAGCGAGATGGATCGATCAGGATCGCGACAATCGGATCAGATTGAGCCAGGGCTCGGCCGCGCGCTCGGCGCTTGTGCGCGCCTCGGGCGTTTGCTTCTGGACGAACTCGTCGAGGAAGGGGTCGCCGGCGCCTCCGGCCTTGGCGATCAGGTGCCATTTGATCGCCTCGACCGGGTCGGCCGGAAGGCCGCGGCCCGCGGTGAGCAGGCGCGCGAGACGGTTCTGCGCGATGGGGCTGCCGCGCATCGCGGCGCGCCGGAACAGCGTGGCCGCGCGCGCCTCGTCCTTGGCGATGCCGGAGCCGTTGAACAGGGCGATCGCGTATTCCACCTGGGCGTCGAGAAGCTCGGCGACCGCGGCAAGTTCCAACAGCCGCGCCGCCTCGGTGAGGTCCTTGGGCGTCCCCCGCCCTTCCTTGTACAGGGTCGCAAGCGCGTATTGGGCTTCCGGGTTGCCAGCCTCGGCGGCGACGCGGAACAGCTCGGCCGCGCGCGTGAAATCCTGCGGGAACTGCTGGCCTTCGACGTATAGCAGCCCGAGATCGTAGGCGGCGGCCGGGTGACCGAGTTTCGCCGCCGCCGCGAGCAGGCGCGCCGCCTCGTCGCGGTCGCGCGGGCCGCCGCGCCCGCCGAACCGGAACATCGCCAAGGCGAACATCGCTTCCGGATCGCCGCGGGCGGCCGCCAGCGCGTACCACTCCGCCGCCTTGGTGTCTTCGGCGGGCACGCCGAGACCATTTGCGTAGAGCTCGCCGAGAAGGGTCATGGCCTTGGGATCGTGCTTGGCGTCGATCCGCTTGGTGGCCTCATGGAACGCGGTCAGGAAATAGCCGCGCTGGTACGCGCCGAACGCGAGATCGGGCTCCTGGCCGGGGCGGCTCGGCGCCAGAGGAGCAGGCGTTGCGGGCTTCGGGGCAGGCGGCTTGGCCGGGGCCTGGGCGGTCGGTTTGGGCGGCGCGGGCGCGCGCGGCGCCGTTGATCCGTTCGGCGGCTGCGTCGCAGCGGGCGCGCGCGGCGTCGGCGGCGAAGTCGCGGGCGGAGCCTGGGCGACCGCCGCAAACGCAAGCAGCACGGTCGCGCCGGCGGCCGCTGCGGATGTGACGACCCGACGGCTCATGCGATCGCCTCGGCGGTGCGAAGCCGTTCAGCGGCGTCGCCAAGGGCGGCCGCCGCGCCGCGCGGATCGGCGAACACCGCGTCGCCGAGCGCGATGAAATCCGTCTTTGCGGCGCAAAGCGGGCCGATCTCTTCCAGGCTTGCCGCATAGGCCACGCAGGGAATCTCGAACAATTCAGCCCACCAGGTCACGCGATCGACGATCGCATCAAAGGGCGGCCTCCGCGCCTCCGCGCCGGGCTCGCCGAACATTACATAGTCAGCCCCGGCCTCCGCGGCGAGCATGGCGTCGTGCCGGCTGCGCAGGCCGCCTGCGCCGGCGATGCGGCTCGGCTTGAGGCTCGGCATGGCTGCGGTCAAGGCGTCTATTCCGGTAAGGTGCGCTCCGTCCGCGCCCGCCCGCGCGACGATGTCCTCCCGTTCCGCGACCAGCAGGGCCACGCCCGCCGCCTGAGCCGCCTGCGCAAGCTGTTTCACCGCCTCGATCATGTCGCGTTCGGCGGCGGGCGCAAGTCGCACCAGCACCGCGGCGACGTCGAATTCGGCCAGCAGCGCCGCGAGCGCATCGGCCTGCGGCCGTGCGGGAACGGCCGCCGCAATCATCAGATAGAGGCGCACCGGCGGGCGCTGCCTGTCTGTTGCCGTCTGCCCCGCCACCATGTGCTTTCGATGCTTCCTCATTCCGGCGGAAACGGGGCAGATCGTCCGTACCGGCTTGCGCGGCCGTTCTTTTCTCTGTCGGGTTCACTCTGGCGCCCGTCCCCGCCATGAAACAGGGTCGTTCGTCTGCCGCCCGCGGATTCGCGAATGGCGCTTGCCAGCGTCTCGCACATTTGCAAAGAGAGCATCTTCGCACGATTTCCGGTGGAGCGAACGCTGCCGCATGACCGGAAAACGCTCCAATCGCTGCCCGTGCGCGGCCTCGTCATCAATCGATCAAGAGAGTCACGCATCACCGCGCAGACGGCCGAACGAGACTGAAAGCGACCGCCGATATGGCGGCCAGCAATGACGCTCATCACAAGGAGGTTCATAGTGAACGCCAAACAGCACGAATTCATGCGCACCGGGAAGGGCTTCATCGCGGCCCTCGATCAAAGCGGCGGCAGCACGCCGAAGGCCCTCAAGCTCTATGGCATCGACGAGAGCTCGTACAAGGGCGAAGACGAGATGTACGGCAAGATCCACGAGATGCGGACGCGGATCATCACCAGCCCGTCCTTCTCCAGCGAGGGGGTCCTCGCCGCGATCCTGTTCGAGCAGACCATGGACCGCGAGATCGCCGGCAAGCCCACCGCCACCTATCTGTGGGAAAACAAGGGAATCGTTCCGATCCTCAAGGTTGACAAGGGCCTCGCCGACACGAAAGACGGCGTGCAGCTGATGAAGGCCGTCCCGGACCTCGACAAGCTCCTCAAGCGCGCCGTCGAGAAGGGCATTTACGGGACGAAGGAGCGCTCGGTCATCAAGGAGCCGAACAAAGCCGGCATCAAGGCGATCGCAGCCCAGCAGTTCGAGTGGGGCAAGCAGATTCTGGCGCACGGCCTCGTGCCGATCCTCGAGCCCGAGGTGGACATCAAGGCCCCCAACAAGGCCGAGTGCGAAAAAATCCTGAAGGAAGAGCTGCTCGCCGGCCTGGACGGCCTGAAAGAGGGCCAGCAGGTCATCTTCAAGCTGACCATCCCGGACCAGGACGATTTTTACGCCGATCTGGTCAAACACCCGAAGGTGGCGCGGGTCGTCGCCCTGTCCGGCGGCTACACCCGGGACGACGCCTGCGCGAAGCTTGCCAAGAACCACGGCATGATCGCCTCCTTCAGCCGCGCGCTGACCGAGGGTCTGAGCGCGCAGCAGAGCGACGCCGAGTTCAACGCCGCGCTGAAAAACGCGGTCGGCAAGATCTACCAGGCGTCGATCACCTGACCGCAAGCATGTGACGAGCCGCCGCCCAAGCGACTTGGGCGGCGGCTTTTTTTGTGTTCTCCGCGGGTTACCTTGTCCCCAGCGCCGGTTCGCAACGGCTGCCGCCATTGGGTGTCAGCCGCCGCTTGCGGGCGCTGACGATCAGTGTGGATGCGAAACGATGATGATCGGGACTCCCGCGCTCATTCCGCGGCACGATCAGCGTTCTTGGGTTCAGCCCCCTATGCGGGAAGCACCGCGCCAATCGGACGTAGCCGCCCGATCTCCTGCCGTCATCGCCCGCGAAGGCAGGCGATCCAGTAAACACAAACGGCGCTCGATGCTTACTGGATGCCCCGCTTCCGCAGGGCAGACCACTGAGGGTGCGATCCAAGCCGAAATTCATCACGCTTTAGCGGGAGGGGCGGGCGCGTGCCCTCGTCCCACTCCCGGAGCGAATGCCGGTCGTCACGCCGGCAGGGCGCTTTGGTTCTGTTCCGGCGCGCCATTCCTTCGCGCCGGACGACCTTGCCTCCAGAGGAGGCGATGCGGGCTACTTCGCCCGCAGAATTTCGACGCCGGGCAGCGGCTTGCCTTCAAGCCACTCGAGGAAGGCGCCGCCGGCGGTGGAAATATACGTAAAGCGATCGGCCGCGCCGGCGTGGTTCAGCGCGGCGACGGTGTCGCCGCCGCCCGCGACGGTGACGAGCCGGCCGGTGGCCGAGCGCTCGGCCGCAGCCTGTGCGACCTGCACCGTTCCGAGGTCGAACGGCTTTGTCTCGAACGCGCCGAGCGGGCCGTTCCAAACGAGCGTCTTCATGCGCGCGAGCGAGGAGACCGCGTATTCGATCGAGCGCGGCCCGATATCGAGGATCATGTCCTCGGGGCCGACATGGTCGATATCGACGATGCGGGTCGGCGCGTTCGCCTCGAATTTCTGCGCGACCACGACGTCGGTCGGGAGCACGATTTCGCGGTCGTTCGCTTTCGCCTTCGCCATGATCTCGCGCGCGGTCGGGATGAGATCGTTCTCGGTCAGCGACTTGCCGATCGGATGGCCTTGCGCCGCGAGGAAGGTGTTCGCCATTCCGCCGCCGATGATGAGCACCTCCACCTTGTCGAGCAGATTGCCGAGCAGGTCGAGCTTGCCGGAAATCTTCGCGCCGCCCACCACCGCGGCGACCGGCCGCTGCGGGGCTTCCAGCGCCCGCCCGAGCGCGTCGAGCTCGGCCTGCATGCTGCGGCCGGCATAGCCGGGAAGCTTGTGGCCGAGCCCTTCCGTCGTGGCATGGGCGCGGTGCGCGGCCGAAAACGCATCGTTCACCCAAAGGTCGCCGAGCTTGGCGAGCGCTTCGACGAAGGCCGGATCGTTCTTTTCCTCTTCCGGGTGGAACCGCGTGTTCTCCAGGCAGAGCACGTCGCCCGGCTTCATCGCGGCGACCGCCTTTTCCGCCACCGGCGCCGATGCAGTCGTCGGCGAAGGCGACCGGCCGCTTGATCACCTCGGCCACCGTCTCGGCGACCGGTTTGAGCGAGTATTTCTGATCGGGCCCCTTCTTGGGGCGACCGAAATGGGCGAGCAGGATGACCTTCGCCCCCTTCTCGGCAAGCTCGTTGATCGTCTCGGCGGCCCGCTCGATGCGGGTCACGTCGGTGACCTTGCCGTTCTCCGTCGGAACATTGAGGTCGACCCGGAGCAGCACGCGCTTGCCCTTCACGTCGGCCTGATCGAGTGTGCGGAACCCCGCCATGTTGTCCACCTTGCTCCGCAAACGAGCGATGCCGCGCTCAGCGCCGGCAAAGCCCCGAAAGAAGTTTCCCCGTCCCTCGTCGCGCCGGGCGGGCGCGGCCTGCGCCACGCACGCCCGGCAAGACGATCACGTCGTCAGATCAGCTTCGCCATCGCAACCGCGGTGTCGGACATGCGGTTGGAGAAGCCCCACTCGTTGTCGTACCACGACATCACGCGCACCAGCGTGCCGTCCATGACCTTGGTCTGGTCGATGTGGAAGATCGACGAACGCGGGTCGTGGTTGAAGTCAATCGACACATTGGGCGCCTCGGTGTAGCCGAGAATGCCCTTGAGCTGCTGGTTCGCGGCGGCCTTGATCGCCTCGTTGATCTCTTCCTTCGTGGTCTTGCGCTTGGCCACGAATTTCAGGTCCACCACCGATACGTTCGGGGTCGGCACGCGGATCGCGACGCCGTCGAGCTTGCCTGCGAGCTCCGGCAGCACGAGTCCGACGGCCTTGGCCGCGCCAGTCGAGGTCGGGATCATCGACAGCGCCGCGGCGCGGGCGCGGTAGAGATCCTTGTGCATCGTGTCGAGCGTCGGCTGGTCGCCGGTATAGGCGTGGATCGTGGTCATGAAGCCCTTTTCGAGCCCGACCGCGTCATTCAGCACCTTCACGACGGGAGCAAGACAGTTGGTCGTGCACGAGGCGTTGGAGACGACCTGATGGTCCTTGGTGAGCTTGTCGTGGTTGACGCCATAGACCACCGTCAGGTCGGCGCCGTCGGCAGGCGCGGAAACGAGGACCCGCTTGGCGCCGGCCGCGATATGGGCCATGGCCTTGTCCTTGGCGGTGAACAGGCCGGTGCACTCGAACGCGATGTCGACGCCGAGGTCCTTCCACGGGAGCTGGGCGGGATCGCGGATCGCGGTCACCTTGATCGGCCCCGCCCCATAGTCGAAGGAGTCGCCGCTCACCTTGACCTCGAGCGGAAAGCGCCCATGCACCGAGTCGAAGCGCAGGAGGTGCGCATTGGTCTCGACCGGCCCGAGATCGTTGACGGCAACGACCTGGAGGTCCTTGCGCCCCGATTCCGCCAGCGCCCGCAGCACCAGGCGACCAATCCTCCCGAACCCATTGATTGCAACCCGAACAGCCATGTTCTTCTCCTTGTGTGCGCCCGAATGGGAGCGATTTGTTAGTGTATTCAGTGCGAAACGCTATTCGTGTGACAGGGCCCGCGCCAAATCGGCCGATTCCTTCACCGTTGGTTGAGCCTTGTCAACGCGGCCTCCGCCACCTTCTCAGGCGTGATGCCGAAGTGCTTGGAGAGCTCCTGGTAAGGAGCGCTGATGCCGAACCCCCGCATGCCGACGAATGCGCCATCGGAGCCGATGATCGCGTCCCATCCTTGGCGGACAGCCGCCTCGACCGCAACCTTTATCGGAGCATCGCCAATAATCGCGTCACGCGTTTCCGCCGGCGCATCAAAAAGCAGTTCGAAGCACGGCACCGACACAACCCGCGCTAAAATGCCGCGGTCGGCGAGGAGGCGACGCGCCTCGACCGCGGTTCCGACTTCGGAGCCGCTGGCGAAGAGCGATACTTCCGCCGGCCCGCCTTCCGCCGGGAGCAGTTCGTAGGCGCCGGTCGCGCATCGGTTATCCGCATCGAAGGTCTTGCGCAGTTGCGGCACGCTCTGGCGCGTCAGCGACAGGATGCTCGGCCGATTGGCGGATTGCAGCGCGAGCTCCCAGCACTCGATGGTCTCGACCGTGTCGCAGGGACGGAAGACCTGCAGGCCGGGTATGGCGCGCAACGCGGCCAGCTGTTCCACCGGATGATGGGTCGGGCCGTCTTCGCCGATCCCGATGGAGTCGTGCGTCATCACGTGAATGACGCGCAGATGCATCATGGAGGCGAGGCGCAGCGAGGGACGGCAATAATCGGAAAAGACGAGGAAGGTCCCGGAATAGGGGATGATGCCGCCATGCAGGACCATCCCGTTCATCGCCCCGGCCATGCGCGTGCTCGCGGATGCCGTAATGAATGTAGCGGCCGCCCGGGAACGCCGCCGTGAGCACGGGCATCCCTTTGACCTTGGTGTTGTTCGAGCCGGTCAGATCCGCCGATCCGCCGACCAGTTCGGGAAAGGTCGAAACCAGCGTTTCGAGGGCGAGGCCGGAGGCGGCGCGCGTCGCGATGTTTTTCGGCTCGGCGGCGAGCCTCTCCTTCACCTTGTGGACGGCAGCCTGCAAACGCTCGCGCGGCACCTCGCCGCGAATGCGGCGCTCGAACTCCGCGCGCTTGTCCGCCGGCATCGCCGCGTAGCGCCGCTCCCACGCCTCGCGGGCCGGTTCGGACCGCTGCCCCGCCGCGCGCCACGCCTGCAGGACATCCTCGGGTATTTCGTAGGGCGGGTAAGGCCAGTTCAGGTCGACGCGCGTGCCGGCCACCTCCTCGGCGCCGAGCGGGGCGCCGTGCGAGCCCTCGGTGCCCGCTTTGGTCGGCGCGCCGAAAGCGATGATCGTGCGGCAGGCGATGAGGCTCGGCAGATCGCTCGCGCGCGCGGCGGCGAGCGCTGAGGCGACCACGGCCGGATCATGGCCGTCGATCCGCGTCGCGGCCCATCCGGCGGCCTTGAACCGTTGCACCTGGTCGACCGAGTCGGACAGGAGCAGCGGGCCATCGATGGAGACGCGGTTCTCGTCATACAGAACGATGAGCTTGTTCAGCCGCAAATGCCCGGCAAGCGAGATCGCCTCGTGGCTGATCCCTTCCATCAGGTCGCCGTCGGAGGCGAGGACATAGGTGCGATGGTCGACGATCTCGGGCCCGAATTCGGCCGCGAGGTGCCGCTCCGCGATCGCCATGCCGACGCCGTTGGCCAAGCCCTGCCCGAGCGGGCCGGTGGTCGTCTCGACGCCCGGCGTCAAACCGACCTCCGGATGGCCGGGGGTGAGCGATCCGAGCTGGCGGAACCGCTTGATCTGATCAATCGTCACGCCCGCATAGCCGGTCAGGTAGAGCAGCGCATAGAGCAGCATCGAGCCGTGACCGGCCGAGAGCACGAAACGGTCGCGGTCGAGCCAGGTCGGGTCGGAGGCGTCGAATTTCAATGCACGCGTGAACAGGACGGTCGCGAAATCCGCCGCGCCGAGCGGCAATCCCGGATGGCCCGACTGCGCCTGCTCGATGGCGTCCATGGCGAGCGCGCGGATCGCGTTCGCCATCCGGTCGTGTTGGGCGCGAGAAATCATTGATTGATCGGCCTTCCTTGTCTTCGACCGGGAGCAGGCCTCGGCCGCGAATGCGCCGGGAGATTAGGGCCAAGGTCGGCGACCGCCGGCCGGCTGTCAGGGCGCCGGCTGCCGGGGAGCCTCGGATGAGAAGTCGCGGACTGATTAGGCATGTGGCGGCCCGGTGTCAACGCGGCTTAGTTCTGAGTGGCCGCAAAGCGCGACCCCGGCAAGCCTGACGGAGGGGGATGGTCCGGATTGTTGGCGGATCGATTGACGGGCCACGAAAACCACGTAAGCTTAACGATCCATTTATCTGCCGATAAACGATTTTGGGGCAGGGCTTCGAGGCTGGCCTTGAGGGGTGGCGATGACGGAAATCAGCGCCGTGGAAGCGGCGACGACGCGGCTTGAACGGGCCCTGAAGGGGCTGGAAGAAGCCGTCGAGTGTCGCCTCGAGCGGGACCAGGGACGCGGCGATCTCAGCGACCAGGTGCACAGCCTTGGGATCGATCGGTCGCGGCTCGCGAGCGAGCTCGACCAGTCGGTCGCGCGCGCGCGCCGGCTCGAACAGGCCAACCGGGCGGTCGCAGAGCGGCTCGACACGGCGATGGACGCAATTCGCGCTGTGATTGCCGGCAAACGTTGATCGGAACGGGCGATGGGTGCCGAACGGCCATGCCTCATGTAAGCGTCACGATCAATGGCCGCCAATACCGAATGGCCTGCGACGACGGCCAGGAACATCATCTTGCGCGCCTTGCGCACGAGCTCGACCAGCGCATCGCGCGGCTGCGGACAAGTTTCGGCGAGATCGGCGACATGCGCCTGACGGTCATGGCGGCGCTGCTGATCTCCGACGAGCTCGCCGAAACCTCGCAACGCATGCGCCGCTTCGAGGAAGAGCTCGCCGAACTGCAGCAGTCGCGGGCGGCTGCCGGGGAGCACGCCCAGAAGACGAACTCCGCGATCATCGCCGCCCTCAACGCCGCGGCCGAGCGGATCGAGCGCGTGACCACGGCGCTGAATGCGGGAGGCGAGGGGCACGACGTGCCGGCGGGATGACGCGGCTTGCGCCGGCTCGCCGGCCGAAACGGCGACGGCGATCGCCTCACCCTTAAGTGTGGCGGGCGAAGCTTGGACGCATTACATTGAGTTGCGGGGCTGCGGAGCGCGTTTGGGGTCAGTATCCCCGGGGCCTTATCGATCCTTAAGGGAGCTGTCCCTGACCGAGCCCGTGGGCTCGGACATATGGCGCCCACCTACTTTGGTAGGGGACCCGGGATCGATACCCCGACGGCTCTCGCGGCTCCGCACTTTTCAAACGGTCATTTCCCGCCAATGGCGCACTCCGCCTCTCTGGACGACCAAAAGGATGGGCTGCGCCGCGCCGCGCTGGCCCGGCGCGACGCGCTGCCGGCGCAGGAGCGCCGCGCCGCGGCGGCGGCCATCGCCGCGCGCCCGCTGCCCGTCGGGGCGGGACCGGGCCTGGTCGTCTCCGGCTATCTGCCGATCCGAAGCGAATGCGATCCGCAGCCGCTGATGCGCCGCCTCGTCGAGGCCGGAGCGCAATTGGCGCTGCCATGCGTGGCTGGTCGCGGCCAGCCGCTCGTCATGCGCGCATGGCGTTTCGGCGATCCGCTCGTTGCATGCCGATGGGGCTTGTGCGAGCCGCCCGCCGACGCGCCCGAGCTGCACCCCGACATTCTGCTGGTGCCGCTCGCCGCTTTCGATCGCGCCGGCCATCGCATCGGCTACGGGGCCGGATATTACGACATGACCATCACGCGATTGCGCGGTCTCAAACCGATCACCGCCATCGGGATCGCCTTTGCCATGCAGGAAGTCCCGAGCGTGCCGGCGAGCGAGCGGGACGCGCGGCTCGATCTCGTGGTAACGGAAAGCGAAGCGATCGATCTCCGATCCTGACAGCCAAGCCGCCGCCTGCATGCAAACAATCGAAAATCGAAATCAGACACGTCCGTAACCGCGGAAAACGAGAAGACGAGATGCGCATTCTCTTCATCGGCGACATTGTGGGGCGAAGCGGCCGGGCGATCGTCGTGGAGCGGCTGCCCGGGCTCATCAAGGACTGGAAGCTCGATTTCGTCGCCATCAACGGGGAGAACGCGGCGGGCGGTTTCGGCATCACCGAGGCGATCTGCAGCGACCTGGTCGGCGCCGGCGGCGACGCCATCACGCTTGGCAATCACGCCTGGGACCAGCGCGACGCCCTCGTCTTCATCGACCGCGCGCCACGGCTCGTCCGGCCGCTCAACTATCCGCGCGGCACGCCGGGCCGCGGGGCGGCCCTTCTCGAGGCCAAGAACGGTGCCCGCGTTCTCGTTATCAATGTCCTCGGGCGCATCTTCATGGACCCGCTCGACGATCCGTTCGCCGCGGTCGAGACCGAACTCGCCGCCTGTGCGCTCGCGAGCGGCGCCGACGCGATCATCATCGATATGCATTGCGAGGCGACGAGCGAGAAGCAGGCGATGGCGCACTTCCTCGACGGCAAGACGAGCCTCGTGGTCGGCACCCATACGCATGTTCCGACGGCGGACCACCAGATCCTTCCGAACGGCACCGCCTACATCACCGATGTCGGGATGACCGGCGATTACGATTCGGTCATCGGCATGGTCAAGGACGAGCCGGTCAACCGCTTCCTGCGCCGCATCCCGGGCGCCCGGCTGGAGCCGGCGAACGGTCCGGCGACGCTGTGCGGTTTCGCGGTGGAGACGGATGACCGCACCGGGCTTGCAACCCGGGTCGGCGCGGTGCGTCTCGGCGGGAGCCTGGAGCCGTGCCAGCCTGCGTTCTGGGCGTGAGCGCGGCCGCGCGCTGGATTTCGCCGGCCCGCTTTTCTATACATATGCATCACGAGATCGCACCAACGCGGCGAGCGCCGGGATTCCGGCGGACCGCGCCGTTTCAGGACCGCGCCATGGCCGGACATTCGCAATTCAAGAACATCATGCACCGCAAGGGGCGGCAGGACGCGATGCGTTCCAAGCTGTTCGGCAAGCTCGCCCGCGAGGTCACGGTGGCGGCGAAGCTCGGCTCGCCCGACCCGGGAATGAATCCGCGGCTGCGCGCGGCGATCATCGCGGCGCGCGCGGAAAACATGCCGAAGGACAATATCGAACGCGCGATCAAGAAGGCGCTGGGCGGCGACGCGGAGTCGTATGACGAGATCCGCTACGAGGGCTACGGGCCGGGCGGCGTCGCCGTCATCGTCGAGGCTCTGACCGACAACCGCAACCGCACCGCCTCGGACGTGCGCTCCTATTTCACCAAGAGCGGCGGCAATCTCGCGGAGACGGGCGCCGTCTCCTTCATGTTCGACCGCGTCGGCCTGATCGAATTTGCGGCCCCGGTCGCGTCGGCCGACGCCATGCTCGACGCCGCGATCGAGGCGGGCGCCGAGGACGTCGTCTCGACCGAGGCCGGGCACGAAATCTACGCCTCGCAGGACGCCTATCGCGAGGTGGCGAAGAGCCTCGAACAGAAATTCGGCGAGCCGCGCAGGGCGGCGGTGGTGTGGCGTCCGCAGAACACGGTGCCGGTCGGCGACGAAGAGGGCGAGCGGCTGCTCAAGCTGATCGAGACGCTCAACGACCACGACGACGTGCAGCACGTCTACGCCAATTTCGAGGTCTCCGACGCGCTGATCGCGAAGCTGGGGGGGTGAAAAGGCCTTGCTTTATCAGCCAACCATCCACGTGCTATCAATTTTTCCATGACTAAGCTTGAAGACATCGAAAAAGCCGTAGCGCGGCTCGCGGCCGATGATCTGGAGAAATTCCGCGCCTGGTTCGAAGCGTTCGATGGCGCGCGGTTCGACGAAACGATCGAACGTGACGCCCAAAGCGGCAAGCTCGATCCATTCGCCGATCAAGCACTCGCCGATTTCCGCAAAGGCCGCGCCAGCAAGCTATGAGGGATTTCGCGAGCCCCGCTTTCTGGGACGCGTATCGCAAGCTGCCAGACCAAACACGCGAACTCGCAGACAAGAACTTCGTCCTGCTGAAACAAGATCCGCAGCATCCTTCGCTGCGCCTGAAAAAGGTCGGCCGCCTCTGGTCCGTTCGGGTCGGGATTCGACACCGTGCGCTCGCCGTTGAAGCAGATGACGGCCTGCTTTGGTTCTGGATTGGCTCCCATTCGGACTACGATGCGCTTATTAGAGCGGGTTGAATTGACCTGGAATCGACCGATCTCCTACCGTCGTCGCCCGCGCAAGCGGGCGATCCAGTAAACACGATGCTTTTCGGTGATTGCTGGATGCCCCGCCTGCGCCGGGCATGACCACTGAGGGCAGGCCGATGGTACTGGGTGTGGAGAGAGCGAAACAGCTGAACCTCGACCACCTGGAGGATGCTGCGCCTCACCGTCCCTCGAAATTCGGCTTGCGCTTTTCCTTGAAGGCGGAGAGGCCCTCGACATAGTCGCGGCTGTCATAGACGACGCGGCGCAGGCCCTGGATGCGCTCGAAGCCGAGCGGGTCGATCGGATGCGCGCCCTCGAGAATGCGCAGCTGCTCCTTCATGACCGACACCGCGAGCGGCGCGTTCTCGGCGATGTCGCGGGCGATTCCGTAGGTGAAGGATTCGAGTTCCTCGAACGGCACGATATGGTTGACCATGCCGAGATCGAAGGCGCGCGCGGCGGCGACCGGCTTGGCGGTGAACGCCATCTCGCGCACCGCCCGCGCCGGCGCCGCGTTGAGGAAGGTCAGCATGCCGGAAATGTTGTAGGGCACGGAAAGCTTCGCCGGCGTGATCGCGAAGGTGGCGTTCGGCGCGATGACGATGATGTCGCAGGCGAGCACGACTTCGCATGCCCCGCCCCATACGCCGCCTTCGATCATGGCGAGGACCGGGGCGGGAAACGCCTCGATCGCCCGCACGAGATGGCGCACGGGATCGTCCCAGCCGAGCGGGTCGCGATGCGTCACCGGCAGTTCCATGATATTGTAGCCCGCCGACCAGACCCGCACGCCCGGCTCGGCCCGGATCACCACCGCACGCAGCTTCTCCGCGCGGAAGGCGTCGAGCGCCGCGATGATCTCGTTGATCAGCTCGCTCGACAGCGTGTTTCGCTTGTCGGCATGGTCGAGCATGATCGTGCCGATCCAGCCCTCATGCGTCACTTTGGTCAGGGGCATCGGCATGTCCTTTCGATGTCGCTTGCAGGCCTGCGCGAGCGGGGCGGGCCTGCATAAGCCGCTTCGCCGTCGGCGCGCAATCGGATTCGCCGAGCGTTTGCCGCTCAGTGTGAGTGATTCCGCTCGTCACTGCGCAAGCGTGAGCTTGCTCCCAGCCGTCAGGTCTTTTCCGCCTTCGGCCAGTTCCGCGAGCTTCTGTTGTTCGGCTTGGGTGAGCGGCGGAGCGGCCGTCGCGGGAACGAGGTTGCGCCGACGGCGCACGGCGATCAGCACGCCCAGGACGCCGACGAGGAGGATGATCGCCGGCGTGACCCAGAGGCCGACCGTTTGCCAGGAGAAGCGCGGCTTGAGCAGGACGAACTCGCCGTAGCGGGCGACCATGTAATCGATGATCTGCGGGTCGCTGTCGCCCGCCTTCACGCGTTCGCGCACGAGCAGGCGCAGGTCCTTGGCGAGCGGGGCGTCCGAATCGTCGATCGACTGGTTCTGACAGACCATGCAGCGCAGGTGCTGCGAGATTCCGCGCGCGCGCTGCTCGAGCTGCGGGTCGGGCAACATCTCGCTCGGCTGGACCGCGAGCGCGACAGGACTCAGGCCGAGCAGAAGTACGAAGACCGTCACGCGCGACCACATCATGTTTCTGACCCCGATCCCACCCTGAAGAGACGCGCGCCAGTCGTCGCGAAGGGGCTTGATCGTCCTCGAGATGGAGCTTCGCGCCCTCCTCAGGACGAGGTGGTTGAACTACTCCGCCGGTTGCAGCGCGGCTTTCGCCCTTGCCTTCGCCGGGCGCGGCGCGCCGATGCGCAAGCGGCGGTCGGACAGGGAGAGCGCGCCGCCGGCCGCCATGACCAGCGCGCCGAGCCAGATCAGCAGCACCAGCGGCTTGTAATAGGCCCGCACCGCGACTGCGCCGTCGGCGCTGATATCGCCGAGCGAAAGATAGAGCTGGCTCAAGCCGCGCGTCTTCAGCGCGGCCTCGGTGGTCGACATTTCGCGATGCGCGAAGGTCCGTTTCGCCGGCTCCATCACGCCGACGACCTTGCCGTCGCGCCGCACCGTGAAGGTCGCGACGAGCTCGCGGTAGTTTTCTCCGGCGCGCTGGGCCACGCCGTCGAAGCTCAGTTCGTAGCCGCTGAGCGCAAGCTTGTCGCCGACCTTGACCGCGACGATTTTCTCGCCGTTCCATTGCGACTCGCCGATGACGCCGATCAGCGTCAGACCGATCCCCATATGGGCGAGCGCGGCGCCCCAGGCCGAGCGCGGGAGCCCGACGGCGCGGCGCAGCGCGGCCGCCGGCGCGCGGAACAAGCCGATGCGCTCGGCGACGTCGGTCAGGGCGCCGGCGATCACGAACACGGCAAGTCCGATGCCGAACGGGGCGAGCACGGGTTTGCCTTGCACGAGGAAGGTGACCACGAGGGCGATCACCGCGAGCGCGGCCGCGCCGATCAGCCGCTGCGAGACCGCGGCGAGGTCGCCGCGCTTCCAGGCGAGCAGCGGCCCGAACGGCATGGCGAGCAGCACGGGCACGATCAGGGGGCCGAAGGTCAGGTTGAAGAACGGCGCGCCGACCGAAATCTTCGCCCCGGTGAACGCTTCCAGCGCGAGCGGGTAGAGCGTGCCCACCAGCACCGTGGCGCAGGCGGTGGTGAGAAAGAGATTATTGAAGACGAGCGCGCCTTCGCGCGAGATCGGCGCGAACAATCCGCCCTGCTTGAGCATCGGCGCGCGCCAGGCGAACAGCGCAAGGCTGCCGCCGATGAAGAAGATCAGGATGGCGAGAATGAACACCCCGCGCGTGGGATCGGTCGCAAATGCGTGCACCGAGGTCAGCACGCCCGAGCGCACGAGGAAGGTGCCGATCAAGGAGAGCGAAAAGGCGAGGATCGCGAGCAGGATGGTCCATACCTTCAGCGCTTCGCGCTTTTCCATCACGAGGGCCGAATGCAGGAACGCGGTGCCCGCGAGCCAGGGCATCAAGGAGGCGTTCTCCACCGGGTCCCAGAACCACCAGCCGCCCCAGCCGAGCTCGTAATAGGCCCAGTAGGAGCCCATGGCGATGCCCAGCGTGAGGAACATCCAGGCGGCCAGCGTCCACGGGCGCACCCAGCGCGCCCAGGCGGCGTCGATGCGGCCGATCAGCAGCGCCGCCACGGCGAACGAGAAGCAAATCGAAAATCCGACATAGCCGAGATAGAGCAGCGGCGGGTGGATCGCGAGGCCGAGGTCCTGCAGGATCGGATTGAGGTCGCGCCCCTCGATCGGCGGCTGCGCCAGGCGCGCGAACGGGTTCGAGGTGAGCAGGATGAACAGATAGAACGCGATCGCGATCAACGACTGCACGGCGAGCACGCTTGCCTGCAAGGCGGCCGGGATGTTCCGGCCGAACACAGCGAGCAGCGCGCCGAAGAAGGCGAGGATGAGAACCCAGAGGAGCATCGAGCCCTCGTGGTTTCCCCAGACGCTCGTGATCTTGTAGACGAGCGGCATTGCGGAATGCGAGTTCTGCGCGACGTTCTCGACGCTGAAGTCGGATGTCACGTAAGCCGCGGTCAGGGCCGCGAACGAGGCCGCGACGCAGGCGAACTGCGCCACCGCCGTCGATCTCGCGACATCCATCAGAGCGCCGTCGCCCGTGCGTACGCCAATCAGCGGCACGCTCGCCTGGGCGAGCGCAATCGCCAGCGCGAGGACGAGGGCGTAGTGGCCGAGTTCGGGAATCACTGCGCTGCTCCCGCGGCCGCGCCCGCGCCGCGCCGGGCGCTTGCGGCTTGTCGGCGTAGTCGCTCTGCCAGTGCCCCTGCTTCTTCAGCGCATCGGCGACCTCGCGCGGCATGTAGTTCTCGTCATGCTTGGCGAGCACGCCGTCGGCCTTGAACAGGCCGGGGCGCTCGATCACGCCCTCGGCGATGACGCCCTGGCCTTCCCGAAACAGATCGGGCAGCACGCCGGTATAGGCGACGGCGATCGCCTTGTTGCCGTCGGTCACCTCGAAGCGGACGGCGAGGTTTTCGCCCTTCACCACCGTTCCGGGCGCGACCAGGCCGCCGATGCGAAGGCGCGTGCCGGGCTGAATGCTTTTTTCGGCGAGCTCGGTCGGGGAATGGAAGAAGACGATCGAGTCGTTGAGGGCGTAGAGCACGAGCCCGACCGCCGCGGCGAGCACTGCGAGCGAGCCGGCGATCAGGGCGAAACGGCGCTGCTTACGGGTCATGCGTCGCACTCTCGGTCGCCAATCGTCATCCCTCGACCCCCAGCGCCTTCACGCCAGTGTCGAGGCGCTGCAGCTTGTCGGCGTCGTCGGCGAGCGCGCGCCGGGCGTCGGTCGCCGCCGCGCGCGCCTTGTCGCGCTCCCCGAGCACCAGATAGGAGCGCACCAGACGCAGCCAAGAGTCGACATCGGAGCCGTTTTCCGCGAGGCGGGCGGCCAGCCGCTCGACCATGCCGAGCGCCATGTCGCGCTGCTCGGTCGTCAAGTCGGGGGACGCGTTGTCCGCAGCCCCTTTGCCGGCGGACTCTTTGTCGGCGGACGGCGGAGGGGGCGGCGCCGGCGACGGCCGGCTCGCCGAGCGCCGCGATCGCCTGCTGCACGAACCCGATCCAGGGCGCGCCCTCGGGCGCCCGCGCGATCATGGCTTCCCAGATGCGGCGGGCTTCCTCGTTCTGGCCCGCCTGCTTGGCGGCAAGGCCGATATAGAGCGTCGCGGTGAGGTTGTCGCGTTCGAGTTCGAGCGCGCGCTCGAACTCCGTCTTGGCGGCAGGCGTGACGACGCCGCCGCCCGCCGCCACCAGCGCCTCGCCGAGCGCGGAGACCCGCTCGGCGGTCGCGCCGAGCACGCGGATCGCGTTGCTGCGCGCCTTGACCGCTTCGTCGAAGCGCTCCAACCGCATATAGGCGGGGCCGAGCACCTCCCAACCGCGCCCATCATCCGGATTGCGCTCGAGATGCGCCTCGACTTGCAGGATCAAAGACGCCAGCGTCGTGATGTCATTGGCCGCGACGGGCGCGCCTCCGCGGGCGAGGCGGGCCGCAAGCGGCTGCCCGGGCAGCTGCGGGGAGCCGAGCGCGAGATAGGCTGCAATGGCGCCGAGCGGCAGCGCGATCAGCGCCGCAATGGACGCAACCCGCCACGGGCGCAGGCTCGCGCGGGCCTCCGGCTGACCGGGTTGCGCCGCCGCCGCCGTGTCGGCGCGTTCCGCCGCCGCGAGCAGCCGGCGCGATATCTCGATGCGGGCCGCCTCGGCTTCCTTTGGCGCAATCGCGCCGCGTGCGAGATCGCGATCGATCTCCGCAAGCTGGTCGCGATAGACGGCCATGTCGCCGGCGGCGGCAGGTGGAGGCCCCCGCCTGAACAGCGGGCTGACGACGATGAGCATCGCCGCAGCGGTCATCAGCCCCAAAGCCAACCAAAACGTCATTAGGCGAATCTCGGCCTGCGCAGCCCCCTTGGCCCACGGCCACAGACCATGGCGAGCCCCATTCTGGCTTTAACAAATATCAAAAACCGAACAGCGTTGCGCGTTCAGTTTCACAAACGCCATGCCCGGCGCGAGGCCGGGCATGCAACAAGGATCAGTCACGCGCCGCCTCCCGGCAACCAGGAGACGCGGATCAGCGCGTCTGCTGAATGGCCGAAAGCAGCCATGCGCCATTGTGAGCACGGCGGAACGTCCACACCTCGGTGACCGTCTGCGGATCGTCGCTTCCGCCGACCAGGCGGCCGCTCGCGCGCTCGACGGTGCGGTCGACCAGCGAATAGCGCATGGCCACCGTGGCGTATTCCGCGTCGCCTTCGCGCCAGGCCTCGGCAAGGTCGCCCTGCTCGAGCTTGACGTCGGACACCTTGTTCACTTCGCCGCGGCTCGCATTTTGCGCGAGCTCCTCGGAGAAATAGGACAGCATTTCCGGGGTCACCCGCGCGCGTAGCGCATTCAGGTCCTCGGCGCTGTACGCTTCCTGGATTTCACCGAGCAGCCGCTCGAAGGCCTGATAATCCGCAGGACCGATCTCGACCGGCTGCAAGCCGCCCGCGGCCGCCGCCGGCGCCGCAGAGGCCGCGCCGCCGCCGCCGAGCGAGCCGAGAGCGGACCGGTTCAGGCCGAAATCGCGGAGCGCGGGGCCGCCCGCCAGTGCGGGCTGACGCCGTCTGCCCTGCCACATGCGGAACAGCAGCACGCCGACAAGGGCGACCAGGCCGACTTGCAGAAGGAGGCCGAGAACCGAGGCGAAGCCGGCCAGACCGCCGAACAGGCCATTGCCAAACAGAAGGCCCAGCAAGCCGGCGCCGAGAAAGCCTGCCGCAAGTCCGCCGAGCAGGCCGCCGCCGAACAGCCCGGGACGATTCGCCGTGCCCATCCCCGGCGTCGGACGCGTCTGAGCGCCCGGCTGGACGATGGACCGCTCCATGGGCGCGGTCGCGCCGGGCGTGGTGCGTGTGGCGGGCGGCGCGCTGAAGGTGCGCGAGCCGCGGCTGCCGAAGCTCGATCCGCCGCCGACGCGGGCGTCGGCGTAGTCGGCCGCGCCGAGCGCCAGTCCCGACATCAAGGCAAACGCCGCGAGCAGCGGACGCAGACGAAAACGAAACATGGTTGACCTCCCACGCCCAAAAAAAGGGCGAACGTCTCGATCCCTTATATCGGGTGGCCTGCGGCGAATGAAAACGCGTTGGAATGCCGCAACCGGGCCGTGCCGGCCGCCGCGTCCTTGGCTCGTATTTCCTTTTGCGCCGAGCAGCTTACGACGCCCATACTCAGCGCCTTCCCGGACCGGTCGCCTGCTTTGCTTCGCGCCAATCCAGCTCGGCGCCTGCAACTTCCGGTCCGTTATCGATGTCGCGATCCGATCTCTGGTCGAGCGCTTGATCCCGGCCCTTGGACCGTTCGCCCACTTTTTTTGACTTCGCCTCTGCGGCGCCGGGCTCCGCCGGCTCCGGCTTGGCGAGCCGCGCGCGTGCGCGGCGCTGCGCCTGCGTGGCCTCGATCTCCTCGCGCCAATTGCGGACATAGAAATGCGCTTGGGCGAACACCCGGCCGAGCCGCCCGCCCGCCCATACGAGATCATAGGGCAGGAACTGGCGCCAGCTGTCGTCGTTTTCCGCGATCGCCCGGGCGATCAGGTTGCCGGCAATGGCGCTCGTGTTGATGCCGTGGCCGGCAAATGCGCTCGCAACCCACAGGCCCGGCGAGACCTCCCCGATCTGCGGCATCCGGTGCACGGCGAAGCCCATCGTGCCCGACCATGCGGAGGCGATCGCGACCTCGCCGAGCTGCGGATAGGTGCGCGCAATGGCGGCCTTGAACGTCTCGCCGACACGGCGGGGATCGCGGCCGAAGGGACCGCCGCCGCCCGCCCACATCAGGCGGTCGTGATCCACGATGCGGTAGTGATAATTGGCAAAGCGCGAGTTGCTGACCGCCCCGTTATAGGCGATCGCTCCCGAGAGGCGCTCGCCGAGCGGTTCGGTCACCGCAACATGGCTCGTGACCGGGAGGAGCGTCTCGGCGAGCCGCGGCATCACGCCCCCGATATGCGTATTGCCGGCGAGTACGACGTGGCTCGCGCGCACCAGCGCCGACGGGGTCAGCACGCGCTTGCGCACGCCGGCCGGATCGATCTCCATCGCCTGGGTGCGCTCGAAAATCCGCGCGCCGGCCTCCTCGGCGGCGCGGGCGAGCCCGAGCGCATAATTGAGCGGATGGATGTGGAAGGCGTGCGGATAGTGGATGGCGTGGAAATAGCGCTCGCTGCGCAAGACGTCGCGCACGCGCTCGGTCGGCCAGCCCTCCACGGACGCGCCGAATTCCTGCCCGAGCAGGCCGACCAGCGCGATCATCTCGTCGCCGCTGTCGACCTTGGATACGTCGAGCCAGCCGCGGCCCAGTTGCACCGCGGGCATGTCGCACTCGTCGACGGTCGTGCGGACATATTCCAGTCCGGCTTCCGCCAGCGCCCAGAGCGTCTTCGCCTGATCGAGCCCGACCCGTTCGACGATCTTTCGAATGTCGGCGGCAAAGCCGGGGAGAACGAAACCGCAATTGCGTCCAGAGGCGTTCCAGGCGACGCGCTTCGCCTCGAGCACGACGACCGACCAGCCGAGCCGGGCGATTTCACGGGCGGCGGTCAGGCCGGCAAGCCCGCCGCCGATCACGCAGACATCGACATCGAGATCGGCCGCGAGCGGCGGCCGCTCAGGCGCGGCGACCGCCGTCGCGGCGTACCAGCTCCGCCCATAGTCTTCCGCCGCTCCGTCCTGCATCCGACCTCGCTCGATCGATCCGGGTGTTGCTCGCTACTAACGCCTAATTGGCGCTTTTTTCCAGCCGAGCGATCCGGCGGCTACAGCGTGATGAAATGGCTTCGAATCGACCAACTCCCGGCGTCATCGCCCGCGCAAGCGGGCGATCCAGTAAACACAATGCTTTTCGGTGTTTACTGGATGCCCCGCCTGCGCGGGGCATGACCACAGAGGGTGGGATGATCCAAGGTAAAATCACCACGCTCTAGCCTTCGCCCGCTCCGGGGGAGGCGGCAGGGTCCGGCCGCTGCCCGAACTCCGCGGCGCGCACCTGGTGAGCGATCTGGTCGAGCACGGCGTTCACCATGCCGGTTTCGTCGCGATCGACAAAGGCGCTTGCGACATCGACATATTCCGAGATCACCACGCGGGCGGGGATGTCGTGGCGCTTGTCGAGTTCGTAAGCGCCGGCGCGCAGCACCGAGCGCAGGATCGCCTCGACCCGTTTCAGGGGCCAGCCGGCGGCGAGCACATGGTCGACGAGCGGATCGAGCCGCCGCTGTTCGGCGACGACCCCGGTCACGATCTCGCGAAAAAAGCCGGCTTCCGCCGGCAGATACTGCTCGCCTTCGATCTCGTAGCCGATCCAGTGGCGCTCGAAATCGGCCAGGATGTCCTGCAGCGACGTGCCGGCGATATCCATCTGGTACAGCGCCTGAACCGCCGCAAGCCGCGCCGCGCCGCGCCGATTGGCTTTGCGCGGCGACTGGGCGGGACCGGTCACGGCTCGCCCCGGGGATTCTGCAAATGGCGCTTCACGTGGACGAGCGCGAGCGCGGCGGTCGCGGCGACGCCGCCCTTGTCTCCCTCGTCGGGATCGGCGCGCACTTTCGCCTGCGCCGGCGTGTCGACGGTGAGAATGCCGTTGCCGATCGGCACCCGGCGCCGCACGGCGAGATCCATCAAAGCGCGCGCGGACTCCCCGGCCACGATCTCGTAATGGCTGGTCTCGCCGCGAATGACGCAGCCGAGCGCGACGATCGCGTCATAGGGCAGACGCCGCGCATGGATCGGCGCGTCGAACGCCATGGCGACGGCTTGGGCGACTTCCAGCGCGCCCGGCACCGTCACGATGTCCCATTCGACTTGCGCCGCGTCGAGCACGCGCCGTGCGCCTTCGAGCAGCGCATCGGCGATGTTGCCGTAATAGCGTCCCTCGACGACGAGAACGCGCGCGCCCGGCAGCGGCTCGAGATTGACGTGAAACGAGGTGCGTGGTCCGGCCATGTGTTTTCCTGCGCGCCGCCGTGAGTGGTTCTACCGGGCCTCGATCAGGCGAGCGGCGTACCGCGCCATGAGATCGACTTCAAGGTTGACGCGACCGCCGCGCGCAAGCGCGCCGAATGTCGTTACAGCAAGCGTATGCGGAATGATCAGCACCGTGAACGCGTCGCCGGCGACCTCGTTCACGGTCAGCGAGACGCCATCGAGCGCGACCGAGCCTTTGGCGGCGATGAAACGGGAGAGCTGCGCCGGCGCTCGGAACGTAAGTCGCGCGGTCTCGGTGCAATCCTCGCGCTCCGCCACCTCGGCGAGCCCGTCGATATGCCCGGTGACGAGATGGCCGCCGAGCTCGTCGCCGATCTTGAGCGAGCGTTCGAGATTGATGCGGTCGCCCTTCGCCCAGCTTCCGACGGTGGTCACGCGCAGCGTTTCCGGCGCGGCGTCGACCGCAAACCAGGCGCGCCCGCCGGCCTCGCCCGTGTCCACGACGGTCAGGCAGACCCCGCTGCAGGCGATCGACGCGCCGATTGCGATCGAGGCGCGGTCGTAGCGGCAGGCGATCGTCAGCCGACGCAGCTCCGCCGCCCGCGGCGAAACCGCGATCACCTCGCCCATATCGGTGACGATGCCGGTGAACATGCGGTTCCCATCGACGCGCGCGCAAGCGCGCTTGCCTTACGGGAGCACGACGGCAATTGCAAACAATGCGACGAAGTCGACGGAAACGTCACGCGGGCGCCGCGGAAAGCGCAGCGTCCTTAAATCTGGCGGGAGCGACGGGACTCGAACCCGCGACCTTCGGCGTGACAGGCCGACGCTCTAACCAACTGAGCTACGCCCCCGGACCGCGATTTGCCCGATCATAGCGGACGCGCTGAGATAAGTCCCGGTCCAAATGAAGTCAAGTTGGTGTCCGGGCTCAGGGCAGGTCAGGAGACAGGTCGCCGCGCTGATGGCGCGGCCTGGCATCGCGTCGAGGCCCGGATTCATTGGGAAATGCGCGCAAGACCCACAAAAAAGCCAGGAAAAATGGGCTTTTCCTGCAATTTACTGCTGGCTAAAGCGCGAGAATCATATATTTGACGGGGGTTTTCGCGGTCTTTGGTCCGCAAATGGAGGACTTCTATGGCTAAGGTGGCCCAACCTACTGTGACCCTCAAGCATATCGCCGCGGCGCTCGCCGCCGAGCACGAACTCGCCAAGAAGCAGTCGGAAGCTATTCTCAACGACATGATCGGCCTGCTGGTGAAGCACCTGAAGAAGGGCGATCGCGTCCGCATCGGCGGGCTCGGCATCCTGCAGGTCAGGAAGCGCGCCGCCCGGATGGGACGCAATCCGGCGACCGGCCAACCGATCAAGATCAAGGCGAGCAAGAAGGTGGCTTTCCGCGCCGCCAAGGAGCTCAAGGAATCGATCTAAGCGCGCGACCCGCATCCGTCGCGACGCGCCGCGCGGCGGCTCTTGTCGGGTCGTCCCACGCTCCAGGTTGCAAGCGGCGGCTCGCCGCGCCGGCATGTATCCGCGCGGCGGCGCCGTTTGCGATCGACTTTGACCGGCGGACGCTGCCGTACCCGGTTCTCAGAGAACTCCGGTCGGTTGATAGCAGCTGGCGCTTCCGCCCGTCCCATCACGCCGCTTCGTCATGCGATGACTGCAAAGCCCGCGCGCGCAGGCGTCAGCCCGCCTGCGCAGCCTTCACCAGCTCGCGACGGCCGACATGGGCGCCGACCGCGTGACGCGTTCCTTTTTCAACAGTTCCGCAAGCAGGAACGCCAGGTCGATCGACTGATCGGCGTTGAGCCGCGGATCACAGAACGTGTGATAGCGGCTGTCGAGGTCCTCGTCGGTGATCGCGCGCGCGCCGCCCGTGCATTCCGTCACGTTCTGCCCGGTCATTTCGAGGTGAACGCCGCCGGCGATCGTGCCTTCGCCGGCATGCACCGTGAAGAACGTCTTGACCTCCTGCAGGATGCGGTCGAACGGCCGTGTCTTGTATCCGCTCCCGGACGCGATCGTGTTCCCGTGCATGGGATCGCACGACCAGACGACGTTGCGCTGCTCGCGCTTGACCGCCCGCACCAGCGGCGGAAGCATTTCGCCGACCTTGTCGGCGCCGAAGCGGCAGATCAGGGTGAGGCGTCCGGGCTCGTTGTCGGGATCGAGGATATCCATCACGCGCAGGAGTTCGTCCGGCTTGAGCGAGGGGCCGCACTTCAGCCCGAGCGGGTTCTCGATGCCGCGGCAGAACTCGATATGGGCATGGTCGGGCTGGCGCGTGCGGTCGCCGATCCACAGCATGTGTCCCGACGTGCAGTACCAGTCGCCGCTCGTCGAATCGACGCGCGTCATCGCTTCTTCGTATCCGAGCAGCAACGCTTCATGGCTGGTGTAGAGGTCGGTGGTGCGCAGCTCGGGATGGCTTTCGAGATTGAGTCCGCATGCCCGCATGAAGGCGAGCGCTTCGGAAATCTGGTCCGCCAATTCCATGTAGCGCCGCGCCTGCGGGCTGTCCTTGACGAAGCCGAGCATCCATTGGTGCAGGCTTCCGAGATTGGCGTAGCCGCCCTGCGCGAAGGCGCGCAGCAGGTTCAGCGTCGCCGCCGACTGGCGATAGGCTTGGAGTTGCCGTCGCGGATCGGGACGCCGCGCCTCGGCCGTGAACTCGTTGTCGTTGATGATGTCGCCGCGGTAGCTCGGCAGCTCGACCTCGCCGCGCTTCTCGGTCCCCGCCGAACGGGGCTTCGCGAACTGCCCGGCAATGCGGCCCACCTTCACCACGGGCGACGCCGCCGCATAGGTCAGCACCACGGCCATCTGCAGGAAGACGCGGAAAAAGTCGCGAATATTGTTGGCGCCGTGCTCGGCGAAGCTTTCGGCGCAGTCGCCGCCCTGGAGCAGGAACGCCTGGCCGGCGGCCACCCGCGCCAGCGCCTTCTTCAGGTTGCGCGCCTCGCCCGCGAAAACGAGCGGCGGAAAGGTCGCAAGCTGCTTCTCGACCGCGGCGAGCGCCGGCGGGTCGGGATAGTCCGGCATCTGCGCGATCGGCTTTAAGCGCCAACTATCGGGCGTCCAACGCTCGGCCATGATGAAACTCCGTGTCGATCCGATCGCACAGTCCGCACAGGCGCGGACAGTCAACGCTTATACACGAGAGCAATCTGGTCAAACCAGGGCAGATTCGCCTTGTGGCGATGCGCGGGACCTGCCGCCGGTCACGCCGGCGCGGCGCTTCCCGCCTCGGCCATCTCGGCCAAGCTAGTCCCGCATACGCCCGATGAGCGACTTGATCTGCTCATGGAGCGAACCGACAGGGGGCAACCCGCCGACTGAGTTCGCCTGCTGCAGTATCGCCTGCTGCGCCTTCTCCGGGAGCGCGTCCCACTGGAGAACCACGGCAGCGCCAAGGTACTGGAGGGCGATCTCGTCGCCCGGCTCCAAATGAAGAACCTGAGCCGTCATGTCCGGCATTGATCGCTCCTGCTTGCCGCCAGGATAGGGAAACGCCGCCCGCGGCCTATTCCGCCGCCTCGCGCTGCAACTGCTCGACCGGCTGGCGCAGCGTCACCAGTTCTTCCGCCGCCGTCGGATGCACCGCCATGGTGGCGTCGAAATCCGCTTTGGTGGCGCCCATTTTCACCGCGATCCCGACCACCTGGATCATCTCGGCGGCGCCTTCGCCGAGGATGTGGCAGCCGACGACGCGATCGCTCGCGGCGTCGACCAGGAGCTTGAAGAACATCGTGGTGTCGCGGCCAGACAGCGTCGCCTTCATCGGCCGGAACATGGTCTTGTAGACGTCGAGCTTGGCGAACCGCGCCGCCGCCTGCGCCTGCGTCAGGCCGACCGTGCCGAGTTCAGGCTCGCTGAACACGGCCGTGGGCACGTTCGTGTGGTCGACCTTGGTCGGCTTGCCGCCGAACACGGTCTCGGCGAACGCCTGGCCCTCGCGAATCGCCACCGGCGTCAGATTGATCCGGTTGGTGACGTCGCCGACCGCGTAGATATGCGGCGCCGATGTGCGGGAATAGTCATCGACGGCGACCGCGCCCTTCGCGTCGATCGCGACGCCAGCCTCCTCCAGCCCCAGCCCGCGCACATTGGGCGGACGGCCGAGCGCGAACATCACCTGATCGGCGGTCACCGTCAGGCCGCCGGAAGAAAGATGGACGGATAACTGCTTGCCGATCGGCTCGACCGCCTTCACCGTGCAGCCGGTGATCACGTGGATGCCGCGCTTTTCCATTTCCATGCGCAGCTGCTGGCGCAAGTCGTCGTCGAAGCCGCGCAGGATATTGTCGCCGCGATAGACGAGGCTCACTTGCGCCCCGAGCCCGGCGAAGATGCCGGCGAATTCGACGGCGATGTAGCTGCCGCCCTGGATCAGGACGCGGTTCGGGAACTCGGGAAGGTGGAACACCTCGTTCGAGGATATGACGTGCTCGATTCCGGGGATCGATGGACCAAGGCTGGGCGACGAGCCTGTCGCGATCAGGATGTGCGCCGCGCGAACGCGCTCGCCTGTCGCCAGCAGCCGGAGCGTATGCGCGTCTTCGAACACCGCGCGGCTCTTGACGAGGGCGACGCCCGCTTTCTCCAGCGTCGTCGTATAGGCCGCCTCGAGGCGGGCGATCTCCCGATCCTTATTGGCGATGAGGGTCGGCCAATCGAATGTCGGGGTCGACAGCGAAAAGCCGAAGCCTTCCGCGTCGGCGAACTCATGCGGGAAGCGCGATGCGTAGACCAGCAGCTTTTTCGGCACGCAGCCGCGGATGACGCAGGTTCCGCCGACCCGGTGTTCCTCGGCGATCATCACGCGCGCGCCATGGCCGGCCGCGATCCGGGCCGCGCGCACGCCGCCCGATCCGGCGCCGATGACGAAAAGATCGACCTCGCGCTCGTTTCTAGAGTTCAAAGATCGTGGCCCTTCTTCTTCATCTCCTCGCGAAACCGCGACAAGACTTCGCCGGACAAGGCGTCGCCCCAGGTTTGCGCCCGGCGCATGCTTTCGTCGATGATCGCCGGCTCTTCCATGGCCATTTTGCGACCGAGCGGGCTCTTGTAAAAGGCCACGAGCGCCTTGAGTTCCTGCTCCGAGAATCGCTCGGCATAGACCCGGGCGACCTCGTTGAGAAGCTCGGTGCGTTTGGACTCATAATCCTTCCGCAGCAAGGTCGCGACTTCGTTGAGTTCATTGCCGAGATGCGGGTTGGTCGGCACGAACACGTTTTTCACCGTTTCGACCACGCCGCTGACCATCGGGGTGAAGACGACGTCGCCGCCTTTCAGGGCGAGCAGTTCCCGCGCCGCGGCGACCGCCGTCGGCGTGGGCGACTGTTGCGCTGCGACCGGACCCGACATCGAGAGCGATCCGCAGGCAATCGTCGCAGCCACTGCGATCCGCGCCAACCAGCCGACTTGCATGATCAATCCCCTCCGATGCGTTTATGCTTCTGTGATGCGAATGCCCTCCGGCCCGGCGATGATCGCCATCCGTACGAGGCCGATGAACAAGCCGTGTTCCACGACCCCCGGGATTTCGGCGAGCCGCAGCGCAAGCGTGCGCGGCTCGGGAATGCGCCCGAGCGCCAGATCGACGATCAGGTGCCCCCCATCCGTGACGAAAGCATGGCCCTCCTTGGTGCGCCGCAGCAGCACCGGTCCGGGGCAGCCCAATTCCGCCGCGGTCTGCGCGATCGCCCGCTGCGTCGGCGTGACGCCGAAAGGCGCCACCTCGATCGGCAGGGGAAAACGTCCCAGCGCGTCGACCCATTTCGAACTCGTCGGCGATGACGATCATGCGCGCGGAGGCGGCCGCCACGATCTTTTCGCGCAGGAGCGCGCCGCCGCCGCCCTTGATCGCGCTGAGATCGGGCGCGATTTCGTCCGCCCCGTCGACGGTGAGGTCGAGGTTCGGCGTCTCCTCGAGCGTCGTAAGCGCAATGCCCGCCCGCTCGGCATCGGCCTGCGTCGCTTCCGAGGTGGCGACCGCGACGATGTCGAGCCCGCCGCGCACCCGTTCGCCCAGCAGCTCGACGAAGTGGCGCGCGGTCGAGCCGGTTCCGAGGCCTACCCGCATGCCGGGCCGAATGAATTCGACGGCGCACGCCGCCGCCGCGCGTTTCTGTTCGTCGATGGTCATCGTGTTTGCTACGCAGTCGTGGATGAGGGCGACTGTGAGCTATGTAGCCTGCTTCTGCGCCCCAGCATAGCGCGACCCGTTTTGCGCAGGGGAAGCGCCGGGGTGAGACAGGCCGGCTCGTCGGGTCCCCCGCGCTTGCATCCGCCGCGCTTCCCCGTTAGGAGCGCGTCAGCGCTTATGAATATTTCTTCAGCGCTCAGGGGGGGCCCTCGTGTTGTCGACAATGCCGCAACAAGCCGCCGAGTCGCAACTCACGGTGGTGTTCGATCTCGACGGAACGCTGGTCGACACCGCGCCCGACCTGATCGCCACGCTCAATGCGCTGTTCGAGCGGGAGGGAATCGACCCCGTTCCGTTCATGCAGGCGCGCCAGTTCATCGGCGGCGGCGCCCGCAAGCTGATCGAGCGGGGCCTTGCGGCGAAGGGCCGGGCGCTGACGACGGCCGAGGCGGATCGGCTTTATGGCGTCTACGTGTCGTCCTATGAAGCGCGCATCGCGGAACTCTCGCGCCCGTTTCCCGGGGTGGAACGCGCGCTCGACGCGCTCGCCGCCCGCGGCTTCCGGCTTGCGGTCTGCACGAACAAGCTGGAGCGGCTCTCGGTCAAGCTCCTCGATGCGCTCGATCTGTCGCGCCGGTTCGCCGCGATTTGCGGCCAGGACACGTTCGGCGTGCAGAAACCCGATCCCCGCATCCTGACGGCTACGATCGAGGCAGCCGGCGGGCGCTCGGGCTCGGCGCTCCTGGTCGGCGACTCGCCGACCGACATCGCCACCGCGCGCGCAGCGAACATGCCGGTGATCGCCGTCGATTTCGGCTATACCGAGACGCCGGTCGCGCGCCATCGGCCCGACCGCCTCATCAGCCATTACGACGAACTGCCGGCAGCGGTGATGGATGTGATCGCGGGAGCGCCGCTTGCCGCAGCGCCGTGACGCGCGATCGGGAACCGGCTAACGCCAAGAACGACACTCAAAGCAGCCCGAGCTTGACCACGCGCGGGCGCGCCGATTAAATCCCGCGCATCGGCCGCGTCGGCCGGCATTTCGCGCGACCAGCGCGGGGCCTCCGTCGCGCGCCGGGCGCTTAGCTCAGCGGGAGAGCGTTCCCTTCACACGGGAAAGGTCGCAGGTTCAATCCCTGCAGCGCCCACCATATTCTCCGCCGATGCCGAAAGGTCATTCCACTCTTGGCGAGGAGCCGGTCAGCACGCGCATTGGCCGCGCCGCTGAGAACCTGTGACTGGCAAGTGGCGATCATGCACCCCATATGTCCGAAACGACCTCAAGGGAAAGTCCTCAAACGATGCGCCGCCACCCTGCGCTAATGCGCGGCGTGGCGAGGGCGGAAGGCTTTCATGTCATTCGCAAATAAAACGGATCATATCCTCGCCGACGAAGAGCAGATACTTGGGCGTCTGGGAGCAGCCGTCATTCTGCGATGGGGCGCTCTCCCCACCAAAATTCAACGCGAGCTCTTCGAACACGCAACGTCCCTCGTCGATTTTACGGAAATGCCCCAGCTGAAGCGACAGATCGCCTGCTTCTTGCATAATCGCAAGGATCAGGGCCTTTCGGCGCGTTATGCACGGGGAGACCAAGGAGAGTTGAAGTGACCACTGAACCAACTGCGCAGGAATCCGCCCGGCATCTCCTCGATATTTTTCAGACGCACAACAAGATGCAGGCTGGACAGATTCTTGCGAGGGGTCCGACAAGAATTGAATTCTTGCAGAATGACGACTGGCATATCCAGCATTTTGTCGCCGGTCTGCAATATGCCTGTCAGCACCGCTGGATCGCAATGCCTTCGCCCACCGTGCTCAAACTTACCGATGACGGGTTCTTCGCTTACGCCGCCAGAGAGCACGCATCCAACGTTCCCCGTGCGCAGCAGCTGAGCTAGACGATTGCGGGGTGGGCGCACCACAGGTCGTCAGTCGGCCGCAAAGCAGATTGTATCCAGACGGAAATGATTTGCATGCGGCCGACGGACTCGCATTTAGCGTCCGGTCCGCTCGCGGAATTCTTCAATGAACGCCGCCGAGGCCCGGTGCAAATTATCGTCTTGATGCTGGCGGCAATAATTATCCATCCATGCCATCAGGTCTTCGGTGCTCTTGCCCTCCGACACGTCGTCGGCCTGGGACTTTGACCCGTATTGATTGAAAGCGGTCATGAAGCCGAGAACCCAGGCTATTCTGCTGGTCGCGCCGGCATTGTCAGTCTGACGACCCTCGAGCCACGAACTGCACGAGATATTTCCCTGCCCTAGCACCGGGTGCTCTTTCGCGGTCGCCTGGCCCGGCAAAAGGCAAAGCGCGCCAGCCGCCAAAATAAGATTCCGGTAAGTTTTCATTCTGCGCTCCCATACGACAGCAAAGCTAAAGCAAAAGCCAGTCCAGAACGTGCAACATCAATAAAATGCTCGGCGCCGCAGGAAGAAATCGTTCAAACGACGCGGGCCTCCCGCTGTCGGTGGGCGCAAAAGTTCGCCGGAAACGCTCCGCCTAGCGGCACGCTTTGTCGAGCGATCCGCGCGTTCGGCTGATCGAGCGATCGAGAATGTCGAGGGCGTTCGAGCGGCCGGCTTCCTGCTCGCCCATGCACCCCGCGACGACGATCCGATACGACCTGAAAACCCCGAGCGACTCCGCCGCAGCTGCGCAAGATCGGGCGATCAGCGCGATCCGCCTCTTGTCGTCCGCGACGTCGCTGGCGGCTTCCTGCAAGTTCGCCGCCGCCGATTCGCCCTCGCGGTTCGCCCGGTTGGACAAGGTTTTCATCTCGTCCAGCATGTTCTTGCAGGGATCGGCGACCGCGCCGTCGACCGAGGCGAGGAGTGCGACGACCAAGCCGAGAAAAACGAATCGCGCCAGACGCATTTCCACCCTCGAACGATTTTCGTGACACCGCCGCGCGGCGCCGATGGCCCTAGCAGGACCGGAGCCGAGATAGCGCGATTTCGCGCCAAGTCGCAATATGGGGGGCGCGACTTGCGCCCTCAAGGCGCTTCTGCCCGCCCGGTCAGGGATCGTAACCGGAACAAACGGAGCAGGACGCCCACCCGAGGGTCGGCGTTGGCAGGACAGTATGCGCACCCTATAATTTCGGGATGGCAGACGATCATGCATCGCACGGGTCGCATACCCACGGGTCGCATACGCACGGGGCGAGCGAACGGCGCGTCGGCGTGGCGGCGCTGCTGACCGGCGCCTTCATGTTTGTCGAGGCGGGCGGCGGCCTGCTCTCGGGCTCGCTCGCGCTTCTCGCCGACGCCGGGCACATGGTGACGGATTTCGCGAGTCTCGCGCTCGCCTGGTACGGGTTTCGCCTCGCCCGACGTCCGGCGGATTGGAAGCGGACCTACGGATACGATCGGTTTTCCGTCGTCGTCGCCTTCGTCAACGGGCTCGCGCTGTTCGTCATCGCGGCGTGGATCATCTCCGAAGCCTGGCAGCGCCTGAGCGAGCCGTCCGCCGTGCTCGCCGGCATGATGTTCTGGGTCGCGCTGGCGGGCCTTGCGGTCAATGTGCTGGCGTTCTGGGTGCTGCAGGGCGGAGACCGCAAGAACCTCAACGTGCGGGCGGCCGCCCTGCACGTGGCCGGCGATCTCCTCGGATCGTTCGCCGCATTGGTCGCCGCCCTCGTCATCATGACGACCGGCTGGATGCCCATCGATCCCCTGCTCTCCGTCCTGGTGGCGCTGATCATTCTCGGATCCGCGTGGCGCGTGGTGCGCGAGAGCGGCCATATCTTGCTGGAAGGCGCCCCTGCCGGCATCGATTCGCGCGATATCGCGGCCGATTTGCGCGCGACGTTCCCGGCGATCCTCGATGTGCACCATGTTCATGCGTGGTCGATCACGCAGGAACGGCCGATGCTCACGCTGCATGTGCGTGTCGCGGGCGACGACCCGCCGGAGCGCATCGCAGCCGACGTGAAGCGGCGGCTGGCTGAGCGCTTCAACATCGCTCACGCGACCATCGAGGTCGAATTCGAGCGCTGCGCCGAGGACTTGCATCCGCCCAGGGGCCATGCAAGCCCGGCCTGCGGATAAGCGCCCGGATGACACATGAGCGCTGCGGCGGTGCGTCGCCGGAACGGTCTGTTCGGCTGATCATGCGCGCCGCCGTGATCCCTTGCAGTGGCGCTCTGTTCCGGGACACGCAGCCGGCGGTGCGGCGGCGAGCTTTCGCACCGGACCGGTTCTTTCTGCTATGAATCTGCGATCGACTGGGGAGCGGGAAGGAGAAGCGCCCATCAGCGAACCGTCGGGAATGGGCCGCCCCATACGCGGATGGAGCATCCGCCACCGGCTGATCGTGCTCGTCCTCTTTGCGACCGTGCCGATGCTCGTGCTGTCGGTTGCGATCGTGCAGAAACTTGCGCAGTCGGAACGGATTGCACGCCGCGAGGCGATCACCTATTCGGCGCGCTCGATCCAGACCGCCGTCGACTCGCAACTGGAAAAGCTCATCGCGATCGGCCGGACATTGTCCGTTTCTCCGTCTTTGGAACGGCGCGACCTCGCCGCGTTTCGCCGGGAAGCGGAGCAGGCGGTGCAAGACCTCAAAGGCGTTTGGATCCTGGTGGCCGATCCGAGCGGCCAGCAGGTTTTCAACGTGGCCGTGCCGCCCAATGAGACGCCGCCCCGCCGTGCTCCGGAGGCGATCGCGACCCAGACGCGCGCCTTCGAGAACAAGAAGCCCGAAGTCTCAAATGTCTTCAGCGGCGCCTATCGCAATCGGCCGATCGTGACAGTGGAGGTTCCCGTCTTTCGTGAGGGAGCGCCGCTGTTCTCCGTCGCCGTCATCATCGACGTGGCGCATTTCCTCGATCTGCTGAGCCGTGAACACACGCCGGAAGGTTGGCTCACCGGAATCATCGATCGTCGCGGCCAGTTCATCGCACGGTCGCTCGACCACGAGCGCTGGGTCGCGCAGCCGGCCTCCGCAGGCTGGCGCGCCGTCATGAACCGGGAGGGCGTGTTCGAATTCCCCTCCTTGGAGGGCGACGTCATCGTTCAGGCCAACACGGTGTCGCCCGTGAGCGGCTGGGCGATCGGGGTTGCTGCGAACAAGAACGCGCTCGAAAGCTCCGCCCGCCAGACGATGGGGGAGGCGGCGCTGGCCGGCGCGGTGATCGCGCTCCTCAGTCTCATGATGGCGGGATTGATCGCGCGGACCATCACGCGCCCGATCGAGATGCTGGAGAAGAGCGCCGGCGCGGCCGACAAGCCGGAAGGTCTGCGCAGCGGCGGGACCGGCGTCCCGGAGATCGATCGCGCGATCCAGGCGCGGCTTCTTGCCGAAAGCCGGCTGCAGGAGAGCCAGGCGCGCCTGCGCCTTGCCGTGACATCCGCTGCCATGGGCATTCATGTCTGGCACGTCGCCTCGGGCGAACTCGAATGGGACGATCGGGTCCGCGAGATCTGGGGCATCGGCCGGGACGTCACCCCGACCTTTGCCACCTTCATGGCCGGCCTGCATCCGGGTGATCGGGCGGAGACCCAGGCCGCGATCAAACGCGCCATTCATCCGACGGGGGACGGCAGATACGCCGCCGAATATCGGGTGCGGCCGCTCGACGGCAGCCCCGAGCGCTGGGTCCGCGCGACGGGGCTGTTCTACTTCGAGGCGGGGCGAGCGGTCAGGCTGGTCGGAACCGTGCGCGACATCACCGAGCGTAAGCGGGCCGAGGAGCGCCAGACCTTGCTGACGCAGGAGATCGCGCATCGCGGGAAGAACCTGCTTGCCGTCATCCAATCGATTGCAGGGCAGATTCTCTCGAAAGCGCGCTCGCCGGAAGAGGCCAAGGACGCCCTGCTCAGGCGCATGCAGTCGCTCAGCCGCACCTACAACACCCTCACCGGCAGCGCTTGGGAGGGAGCGGAAATCTCCAAGCTCGTGCACGACGAACTCGGTCCCTTCGTCGCCCAGGCCGAGATCGCGGGGCCACAGATCAAGGTGCATCCCAAAGCCGCGCAAACGCTGGCGCTTGCGATTCACGAGCTTGCGACCAATGCGGCGAAATACGGCGCGCTCTCGGTCCCGCGCGGCGAGGTGTCGGTCACCTGGCGGATCGAGGGCGATCCCGCTGACCCGACCTTCTCGTTTCGCTGGCGGGAGCGCGGGGGCCCGCCCGTCCAACCCCCGACGCGGCGCGGGTTCGGCGCATCGATCACCGACCAGGTGGTGGCCTTGGAGTTCGGAACGAAACCGCTCCACGAATACGCAGCCGATGGCGTGCGCTACGAGTTCACGACCGCGTTGTCGAAGGTGGCCGGCCCGGCGCTTCTGGGCAATCCCGGAACAAAGTCGCCGTTTGTGGATTGATCCCTTCGGGGATGAGTGAGCCATGTCGACGAACGGTTCGCAGTCAGTGAGTGGTCTCTGCGTGTTCATCGCAGAAGACGAGGCCTTGATCGCGATCGACATCGTCTCTTTTCTCGAATGTTCAGGCTGTCAGGTGGTCGGACCGTTCGCCGAAGTGGCGGATGCGTTGCGGGCAGCCGAGACGAGCCGCATGGACGTGGCGATCCTGGACGTGAACCTGAGGGGCGCGCCGGTCTGGCCGGTTGCCGAACTGCTCCGATCGCGCGGCGTTCCGTTCGTATTTCTGACCGGCTATGCGAGCCTGAACGAGTTTCCGGCGGCGTTTGCCGACGCGCGGCGGCTGGACAAGCCGTTTGTCGGCGCCGAACTGCTCGCGGCGATCTCGACGCTGGGCGCGCCAGACCGACCGGACGCTTCGCAAACCCAGTCCCTCAGTTCGCTGTGCGCGTGAGGCGGCAAGTTAGGAGAGACGAGACCCGTTCGGGCGTATTCGCATTTCATCTTCGGAGGATGGCGTCGGTCGTTCGCTTGGGGCCGACCTTGGTAAACGTGGGCAAAGGGGAAACGGATGCTTGCGCGCAAGTCGATCGTGTGGACGGCTGGTCTCTTTGGTCTTGTCCTCGGCCTGACGATCTCCGCAAGTGCGGAGAATTACGATCCGGAGGGCCGGTTCACGAATGGGTTTTATCGCCAGACCTACAGTCCCGGCTATTCGTCGATCGCCCGCACGGCGGTCAGTTCGCCCGGCTCATACGGCCCCAACACCATCGTCATCAGCACGAGCCAGCGCCGGCTGTACTATGTCGGGGGAAACGGGCAGGCGATCAGCTACGGGATCGGGGTCGGCCGGGCCGGGTTTGCCTGGTCGGGCGTGACCCGGGTTTCGGCGAAACGCGAATGGCCGTCCTGGACGCCGCCCGCGCAGATGCGGCGCCGCCAACCCGGGCTGCCTGGTCATATGTCGGGCGGGCTCAACAATCCGCTCGGCGCGCGCGCCCTCTATCTCGGCTCCTCGCTGTACCGCATCCACGGGTCGAACGAGCCGCACACGATTGGTCAGGCGGTGTCCTCCGGCTGCTTCCGCATGACCAATGACGACGTGATCGACCTCTACAATCGCGTGCGGGTCGGCACCAAGGTGATCGTGACGCAATGAAGTAGCCCACACGCGCCGCTTTCGGCCCGGTCGGAAGCAAACGATGTTTGGCGCGATGCGTTCGTTTCGTAAGCAGCCGTCAGACCAAAGCCTTGAAGCCGAACGGCAGCGAGCGAAGCCGCTTGCCGGTCGCCGCAAAGATCGCGTTGCCGATGGCGGGGGCGAGAGGGGGCACGCCGGGCTCGCCGATCCCGCTCGGGTCCGCTTGCGAGTTGACGATGTGGACCTCCACCTTCGGCATTTCCGACATGCGCGTCGGCTCGTAGTCGTCAAAGTTGCCTTGCTCGACCACCCCTTTGTTGAGCGTAATCTGATTGCGTAGGCAGGCGGACAACGCAAAGCCGACGGCGCCTTCGATTTGCGACTTGATGACATCCGGGTTTATGGCGACTCCACAGTCGACGGCGGCCACGATGCGTTCGACCTTGATGGCCGCGCCCGCCACCGAGACCTCGGCGACCATGGCCACCCGGGTGTTGAAGGAGAAATGGTAGGCGACGCCGCGTCCGGCTCCGGCTGGCATGCGCCGCGTCCACCCCGCGCGATCGGCGGCAAGCCGCAGGACCGCGGCGTCGCGCGGTTTTCTTGCGAGCAGCGCAAGGCGGAAAGCGACCGGATCCCGGCCCGCCAACCGCGCAATCTCGTCGATAGCCGTTTCCATGGCGTGGGCGCCGTGGCTGTGCCCAACCGACCGCCACCAAAGGACCGGGATTGGCGACGTCGGATTGTAGGACTCGACCGCGAAATCTCCGATCTCATAGGGCGTGTCGGCAACGCCTTCGACGCTGCCCTGATCAACGCCTTCCTTCACGGCGTCGCGTTCGACCGGCGTGCCGGTGAATATGGATTGGCAGACGATCTTGTGCCGCCAGCCCACAACTTGGCCGCTCGGCGTCAAGCCCAGCCCTGACGCGATGCAAAGCCAGGGGACGGTAGAAGCCGCCCTTGACATCGTCCTCGCGCGTCCACAGCAGCTGGATCGGGACTGGCTTGCCGTAGGCTTTCGCGACCTCGGCGATTTCCGCTGTCCAGTCCCCGAGCGGATTGCCGCGCCGACCGAAGCTGCCGCCGCCGAGCAGCGTGTTGATCTTGATCCGCTCCGGCCGCACTCCCAGAACCTTGGCGATGACGGCTTGGTCGATGCTCTGAAGTTGGCAGCCCGACCACAGTTCAGCGCCGTCATTCCCGACCTCGATCACGCAGTTCAGCGGCTCCATCGGGGCGTGCGCGAGGAAGGGAAACGTGAACTCCGCATCGTAGACGGTCGCCGCGCGTGCAAGCCCTGCGGCCGCATCGCCGCGTCGCGCGGCATTCAATCCCTTCGTGTCGGCAAGCCCGCGGTATTCAGCGAGAATTCTCGTCCGTTGAGCGCGTCTCGGCTTCGCTCGTGTCCCAATCGACCCTCACGGCGTCCCGGCCGCGCATCGCCGCCCATGTATCTTTCGCGAGGACAGCGACGCCGGACGGAACTTGCACGACGTCGACAACTCCGTCGATCCGCTTGGCCTCGCGGTCATCGAAGGACGCAACCTTGGCGCCGAACAATTCCGCGCGTTTGACGACGGCGATCAGCATGCCGGGCTGGCGGATGTCGAGCGCGAAAACGGCGGCGCCCGTGGTCTTGTCGACCGAATCGAGCCGCGGCAAGCGCTTCCCGATCAGTTTCCAGTCGCGCGGCCGTTTCAGCGTCACGTCTTGGGGGACCGGCATATGCATCGCGTCGGACGCCAGCTCGCCAAAGGTTGCATGACGGCGTGAGCGCTCATGGGTTACGACGCCCTTCTCGACGCTGATTTCGCCGGCGGGCGTCGCCCACCTGGCCGCAGCGGCCGCAACGAGCATCATGCGCGCCGCGGCGCCGACCTGACGCATCTGGACCCAGGAATTGGCGATCGACGTTGTGTCGCCGGTGCCCATGACCGACCCGAAAATGAGGTTGCTGTAGAGCGCGGCATTGTTCGGCGCGAACTCGAACCGCATGGCCGACCAGTCGGCGTCGAGCTCCTCCGCCACAAGGGTTGCAAGGCCGGTCGTCACGCCCTGTCCCATTTCGAAGTGTTTGCAGATCAGCGTAACCGTATTGTCCAACCCGATCCTGATGAAAACGTTTGGATCGAACACGCCTTGCGCGGGCGGTCCGGCGGCGAGAGCACGCCTGCCGAACGGCGCGAAACAGCCGAGCACGAAAGCGCCGGCAAGAGCGCCGGCCCCGTGCAGGAAGGCGCGGCGTGACGACGCAACCGAAGCAGAATGAGCCGCAAGGATGCGCTTCATCGCCTGCGTTTCCTACGCCAGCGCCTTGGCCGCGATGTGAATCGCCTGGCGGATGCGGATATAGGTCCCGCAGCGACAAATATTGCCTTCCATCGCGGCGTCGATATCGGCGTCCGTCGGATTCTTGTTCACGGTCAGGAGGGTGATCGCCGACATGATCTGCCCCGGCTGACAGTACCCGCATTGCACCACGTCGAGGCTGCGCCAGGCGGTTTTCACCGCGTCGGCGACCTTACCCGATACGCCCTCAATCGTGCTGATCTCCGTCCGTATCGCGTCCCCGGCCATGATCGAGCAGGAACGCGCGGCCTCCCCATCGATGTGAACGGTGCAGGCGCCGCATTGCGCGCGTCCGCATCCGAACTTGGCGCCGGTCAGATTCAGGCGATCGCGCAGCACCCAGAGCAGCGGCATTTCGGGGCTGACGTCGAGATTGTGCGTTTGGCCGTTCACGGTCAGCTTGATCAAGCAACACTCCTGGTGATGCGCGAGCCCTTGAAGTCGCGCCAAAGGCCATCACGCCGGGCAGGGGAGGCCGTTCGCCACCCACGCCCTGACCAAGTCTAGGAACTCTCGATACGGGATCGGAATCGGTTCCCGGTTACTGCCGGGGTTCCAGGCCCACAGCACGAGCGGATCGTGTTCGAGGTGCGCGATGAGCGCTTCCGGGGAGCGGTTGCCATTCATTCTGGGGTTCTTCAGCGTCCGGCACAACTCGCCGCGGGACAGACCTTGCCAGGCCATGGTCACGCGGGCGAGCGCCCAATCCGGGGCGCCCGGCACTCCGGATGCGGCATTGTTCGCGCTCAGGCTGTGGCAGTTTGCGCAGCGCATGGCGCTGGCGCCGTGATTGTCCGGACCGCGAACGACGCGCGGAATATGCGGGCTGCGCGCGTCGCCCCGCAACGGTGTTTCACGTTGATGGCAGTTGAGACACCGGGGATGCTGCAGGACCGCGGCGATCTTGTCCCATTCCGCTCCTTCGATCGAACCGGCCGGTGCGGGCGTCTGGCTGAGCGTGGCGGCCGGGAGCAGCGCCCATCCCAAAACTCCGGCGGCGGTCAGGCAGAAGAGCAAGGAACGCGGGGTGCGCTGGGATGGTCGCATGAAGGTTGCTCTGCAGAAAAATCGCGTCCAGCCCGGAACTCGCGACGAAGTCTATCTAAGTCTGGGAAGAACAAACTTCACGATGCTGCAAGCTCCGACAGCGGAAAATTGCGTCGCGCCAAGGTATTTTGATGCGGTGAGAGCCTGACGGTGCAGGCACTCCCGCCTATCGTGCGCTCCGCGCCGGCGGGTCGCGCGACAGGCCCTTGGCGGTGAGTTCGTCCAGATACTCGCGCCAATAGCGGTCGAGATTGTGCCCGCAGTCGTGGAAATACTCCCAGCTGAAGATCCCGCTTCCATGCAGGTCGTCGAAGACGAGCCGGACAGCGTAATTGCCGACCGGATGCACCTCGATGATGGCGACGTCGCGCTTGCCCGGCACGGTCTTGCGTTCCGCCGCCGAATGCCCCTGGACCTCGGCGCTCGGGCTGCGCACCCGCAACAGCTCCGCCGGCAGCTCGAACGACTCGCCTGTCTCGAAGCTCACCAGCAGCGCCTGGCCGCTCCTGCGCAGGCGCAGCTCGGTCGGCCAGGGTCTCGGCTCGGTCTCTAGGCTCATGGCTTTTGCTCTGGTTCCTGGTCGGCGCGCCGTCACGCCGCATCGGGCCGCGGCGAATGGGCTCCCTATTTGCAGCGCCGGAGATTATATTGCGTTCAGACGCGAAGAAACAGCCGCGGCTGCGGGCCTCGCTTTCCCAAGCGGGCCGGGTTGCGCGCAAAACAACAAGAAAAAATCTCGGAGGAGCCATGGAGTTCGAGCGGGCCGCCTCGGTTCAATCCGCACCGCTGGTCGATCCGTTCGGGCGCGCGATCACCTATGTGCGGGTCTCGGTCACCGATCGCTGCGATTTCCGCTGCGTCTATTGCATGTCGGAGCACATGACCTTCCTGCCGAAGGCGGACCTGCTCACGCTCGAGGAGCTCGACCGGCTGTGCTCCGCCTTCGTCGCCAAGGGCGTGCGCAAGCTCCGGCTGACCGGCGGCGAGCCGCTGGTGCGGCGCGGACATCATGACGCTGTTCGCGTCGCTGTCGCGCCACCTCGGCCGCGGGCGCGCTCGATGAGCTGACCGTTACCACCAACGGCTCGCAGCTCGACGAAATACGCGGCCGAGCTCGCCGCCTGCGGCGTCCGGCGGATCAACGTCTCGCTCGACACGCTCGACCCCGACAAGTTCCGGGTCATCACCCGCTGGGGCGAGCTCGATCAGGTGCTGCGCGGGCATCGACGCGGCGCAGCGCGCGGGGCTCGCGATCAAGATCAACGCCGTCGCCCTCAAGGGCGTGAACGAGGACGAGCTGCCGCAGCTGCTCGACATGGGCGCATGGCGAGGGCATGGACCTCACGCTGATCGAGGTGATGCCGCTCGGCGAAATCGGCGAGATGCGCCTCGACCAGTATCTGCCGCTGTCGTTGGTCCGCGCGCGTCTTGCCGAGCGCTTTACGCTCGAGGAGATCGACTACCGCACCGGCGGCCCGGCGCGCTATGTGCGGGTCACGGAAACCGGCGGACGGCTCGGCTTCATCACGCCGCTGACCCACAATTTCTGCGAATCCTGCAACCGCGTGCGGGTGACCTGCACCGGAACGCTGTTCATGTGCCTCGGCCAGGAGGATGCGGCCGATCTGCGCAGCCCGCTGCGCGCCTCGGAGGGCAATGACCTGCTCTATGCGGCGATCGACGAAGCGATCGCGCGCAAGCCGAAGGGCCACGACTTCGTCATCGACCGTCGGCGCAAGCGCCCCGCGCTTGCCCGCCATATGAGCGTCACCGGCGGCTAGACGTCCGACTGATTCGTCCCCGCATGGTGGGAGGCGTGCGATGCACGCGTCTCGAACTTTGTGTCCTTCGAGACGCGCTCCACGCGCGCCGCAGGATGAGGGCGCCGCGAAGTCCAAGTTTCCGTTGCGCGGCGCGGCCCACGCGGCTTATCTTGCCGGCACAACGAAACGGCGCGGCGGCCTGCTGCACAACGGGGGAGCAGGGGATCGCGCCGGTTGCGCCGCCGCTCGGCGGGAGCCGATGGCGGAGGAGGCGTTGACCGCAGCTCTCAAGCTCAGCCGCATCATCGACCGGATCAACGAACAATTCGGCACGATCGCCAATTTCCTCGTGCTGTTCGCCTGCCTCGTCAGCGCCGCCAATGCCGCGGTCCGTTACGGCCTGAACGGGTTCTTGTATCTCGGCCGCACGTTTCCCCAGTTCCAGGCCATTCAGCTTGGCGTCGAATGGTACGGCGCCAACGCGAACGCCATGCTCGAGGCGCAGTGGTACATGTTCGCGGGAATGGTTCTGTTGGGCGCTCCCTTCACGCTCAAGCTCAACGAGCATGTCCGCGTGGACCTCTTGTACGGCATGGCGTCGCAGCGCGTGCGGCTGTGGATCGATGTCTTCGGGACGCTCTTCTTCCTGCTGCCGATCTGCGTGATCCTGATCTACTTCACGTGGTTCTGGTTTCTTGATTCCTGGTCGATCAACGAGACCTCGTCCAATGCCGGCGGGCTGATCCGCTGGCCGGTCAAGCTGCTTCTGCCCGTCGGGTTCTCCTTGATGGCGCTGCAGGGCCTATCCGAACTCATCAAGCGGATCGCCGCGCTGACGGGCCGCCACACGCTGCATTATCAATACGAGGCGCCGGTGCAATGAGCTTCGTGCGGGACAATATGGCCCCGCTGATGTTCGGCGGCCTTATTGTCTTTATGCTGATCGGCTATCCGGCGGCCTTCTCGCTCGCCGCGGTGGGCCTGTTCTTCGGCTTCATCGGGATCGAGCTCGGCCTTATCGGGCCCGATTACCTCGGCAATCTCACCTACCAGCTGTACGGCATCGTCTCCAACGATCTGCTGCTTGCGATCCCGTTCTTCACCTTCATGGGCGCGATCCTGGAGCGCTGCGGGCTGGCGGAAGACCTGCTCGATTCGATCGGGCAATTGTTCGGCCCGGTGCGGGGCGGCCTGTCCTACGCCGTGATCTTTGTCGGCGCGATCCTCGGCGCGATCACCGGCACGGTCGCGGCCTCGGTCATCGCCATGGGCGTGATCTCCGTGCCGATCATGATGCGATACGGCTATTCGACGCGCCACACGATGGGGGTGATCGCCGCCTCGGGGACGATCACGCAGGTCATTCCGCCCTCGCTGGTGCTCATCGTGCTGGCCGATCAGCTCGGACGCTCGGTCGGCGAGATGTATGCCGGCGCGATCGGCCCAAGCCTCATCCAGATCGCCCTGTTCTGCGCATGGGTGTTCGTGGTGAGCCTGATCTGGCCGAAGGACGTTCCGGCGCTGCCGCCGGAAGCGCGCACGCTGCGCGGCTGGGCGCTGTGGCGCAAGTGCCTGCGCGGCATTATTCCTTCGCTCGGGCTGATCTTTCTCGTGCTCGGCACCATCTTCATGGGGCTTGCGACCCCGACGGAAGCCGGCGCGCTCGGCGCGGTGGGCGCCCTGCTGCTCGCCGCCGCGCAGCGCACCCTCACCTGGCCGCTCGTCTATCAGGGCATGTCGACGACCATGCGCCTCACCGCCATGGTCGTCTATCATCCTGATCGGCGCCCGCACCTTCAGCCTGATCTTCCAGGGCGTCGGCGGCAAGGAATGGATCGAGCATCTGCTGACCGCGCTTCCCGGCGGGCAGTTCGGCTTTCTCGTTTTCGTGAACATCCTGGTGTTCGTGATCGCGTTCTTCCTCGATTTCTTCGAGATCGCGTTCATCCTGATTCCGCTGCTCGCGCCCGTCGCGGCCAAGCTCGGCATCGATCTCGTGTGGTTCGGGGTGCTGATCTGCGCCAACATCCAGACGAGCTTCATGCATCCGCCGTTCGGATTCGCGCTGTTTTACTTGCGCGGCATCACGCCGCCTTCGGTCAAGACCGCGGACATCTACTGGGGCGCGATCCCGTGGCTCGTTCTCCAGCTCATCCTCGTCGCGATTCTGATCATCTGGCCCGAGTCGGTGACCTATTGGCTTTCCAAGGCGCCGCAGGTCGATCCGAGCACGATCAAATTCGATATCCAGATGCCGGAGTCGCCGCCGCCGCTGAACCTGCAATGACACGCGCTTGCGGGCTGCATTATCCTTCGGTCAATCGATCAAGCGAGCGCCGGCTAGATAAGCGCGGCCGCACCCGCGCCCCCTTGTATGACGCATCGCACAATAAAGCGGACAAGATGATCCATAAGCGTGCGCCGGCCTATTCAGCCGCAATCAGCGATAGTTAGGGCATCGCATCGGAACCGATCCACATCGAGTTCGTTGTCGAGCAAGTTCGATCGGTCGATGTCGGTGAGCAGGGTCGCTCATCGGGCTTGTCTGGTCCCGTAACACACCGGGGGGAGCCGATGAGGTCGACATGGCTGTTGCACGTCGTATGCGCCGCCGCGGATGGATGAACGCCGCGAGAAAAGCCGCGCAACCAGAAACTCGCCCCCCTGTCGTCAGGCATCTGGCGTCACGGTCTTCCGTGGCCCCGGTGGAGAGTGCGAGCGCCTACATATTCGATGTGGAAGGCACGCTCGTCGACACGGTTCTGCCGTCGCTGAACTGTTGGTGCCAGACGCTCGTCGAATTCGGTTTCACCTTCCGCACCGCCGATCTGCATCGGTATTCCGGGATGGACGGAAAGGAAATCCTGGCGCGCCTCCTGCCGCATAGCGCCGACCTCAAGGACTTCATCTTGAGCAAGTACAATTCGCGCTTCCGCAGCGAGGTGCTGCCGACCGTCCGCGCGGTGCCGGGCGCGCGCGACCTCATCGCGGCGCTCAAGCTGCGCGGCGCCAAAATCGCGATTGCCAGCAACTGTCACCCGGACGAACTCGCACGCTACCGCGCCTGTCTGGGCGTGGACGAGTTCGTGGACGTGTATGTCTCAGGCGACGATGTCAGGCGGGGCAAGCCGCACCCGGACGTCATCACGACCGCATTGAAGCGGCTCGGCGGCACGCAGCCGAGCGACGCGATATATGTCGGCGACACTCCCTATGATGCGGAGGCGGCCCGCCAGGCGCGCGTGCGGTCCTTCGGCGTGCTGAGCGGCCATTTCCCGCGCGCCGATCTGGTCGGGGCCGGGTGCTCGGCCATCTTCCTCGATCCCAAGAGCATGAACCAGGCGCTCGCCGCGCCCGCGCCTGAAGCGGCGTGACGGCAAGGCTAAGGCGACCCGCTGCTGCGCGGGCGCTTGCCGCGCTTGACGAACAGGCGGATAGTTTGGCTCTCGCCCGGGCTCCCCTGGTGCAGCGAAAAGTCTGTGACAGGGAGGCATCCTGAGGGAGCACGTTATGGTGCATTTCGTCCGCTCCCTCGCGCTTGCCCTATGCCTCAGCGTCCTTGCGGGCGCGACGTCTGCGTCCGCGCTCGACTACCCGACGAGGGTGGTCAAGTTGATCGTGTCCTATCCGGCGGGCGGGGCGACCGACATTCTCGCCCGCTTGATGGGCCAGTGGCTGTCCGAACGGCTGGGCCAACAGTTCATCATCGATAACCGCGCCGGGGGCGGCAACAATATCGGCACGGAGGCGGCGGTCAACGCGCCGGCCGGACGGCTACACCTTCTTCCTCGTCAATCCCGCGAACACCATCAACGCCACTCTGTACAAGAAGCTGCCGTTCGACTTCATCCGCGACATGGCGCCGGTCGCCGGCATCATCCGCAACCCGAACGTGATGGTGGTGAACCCGGCCGTCCCGGCGAATACGGTCGCCGAGTTCATCGCCTATGCCAAGGCGAATCCGGGCAAGATCAACATGGCCTCGTCCGGCGTCGGCACGTCGATTCATCTGTCCGGCGAGCTGTTCAAGGCGGTGACCGGGATCGACATGCTGCACGTGCCGTATCGCGGTTCGGCGCCCGCGGTCACCGACCTGCTCGGCGGCCAGGTGCAAGTGATGTTCGACAATCTGCCATCGGCCATTCAGCACATCAGAAGCGGCGGCCTGCGTGCGCTCGGCGTGACGACGGCGATGCGCGTGGAGGTCCTTCCCGACGCGCCGGCGATCGGCGAAATCGTGCCGGGCTACGAAGCAAGCGGAGTTTTCGGGCTGTCGGCGCCGAAAGGCACGCCGAAAGAGATCATCGACCTGGTGAACAAGGAAGTGAATGCCGGGCTGAACGACCCGAAAATCAAGGCGCGCCTCGTCGAGCTCGGCGGCATTCCGCTCGTGGTCACGCCGGAGGAGTTCGGCAAGATCATTGCCGAGGAGACCGAGAAGTGGGCGAAAGTGGTGACGTTCTCCGGCGCGAGCGTTGATTAGCGCGCCGGCTCCGTTTGAAGATAATGTCCATTGACGGCCGGCTCAGCCGGTCTTGCCGGAATCTTCGCCGCGCGGGCGATGCAGGCAGAAGGTCAGCGCGAGCGCGATGACCGAGGAGCCCATCATCACGGCGAAGGCGCGATCATAGCCGCCGGTGGCGTCGAACACGGCCGCGCCCAGATAGGCGCCGAGCCCGCCGCAAATGTGGTGCACCATGGTGATCAGGCCGGTCAGCGCGCCGAGATTCCGCGTCCCGAAGCTCTCGGCGACGAAGGGCACGATCAGCGGCGCGGTGACGAGGAAGGTCGTTCCGAACATCAGCGCAAAGATCGTGACCGTTGCCGGCGACTGATCGACCAGCACGAGGACAAAGACGAGGATGCGGGCGGCGAACGACGCCGCGGCGGGCGCCGCCGGCCCCGAGCGGTCGCTCCACGCGCCCGCGGCGACAACGCCGAGCAGCGCGGCGAGCCCCATCAGCGCCAGCAGATTGCCGGCGACGAACGTATCAAGCCCGCGATCCTGCGCGAAGGCGACGAGGTGCGTCGTGACGAAGAAGTCGTCGAAGCCGCAGAGCGCATAGACGCCCATGAGCAGCCAGAACTGCCGGGTGCGCGCCGCCTCGGCGACGGCAAGGCCGCGCTGCGGCCGCGGCGCAGGGCGCCTGCCCGCCTTCTGTTCTCCCGACAGCGCGAACAGCAGCAGCGGGAGCGGGAGCAGATGCGCCAGTCCGAGCCACATGAAAACCGACCGCCAGCCGATCGCCACGAGAAGCGCCGCGAGCGCGGCGATCACCACAAGCTGTCCGACGCTCATGCCGGACATGGCGACCGCATTGGCGAGGCCGACGCGCTGCGGAAAGCCGCGCGTCACCATCACGCTGACCGGAATGAGCGAGGCCGCGCCGTTGCCGACGGCAAACACCACGCCGTAGAGCACGAGGGCGTGCCAGGGCGCCGCCATGAGGCTCATCAACCCGATGCCCAGTCCGGCGATCATCAGCCCGCCGCCCAGCACCAGGCGCGGACTGGTCCGGTCGGCCATCGCACCGGCGATATACATGCAGACAGCGGAGACGAACTGAAACAGCGCCACCGCGACGCCGAGCTCCGTGCGGCCCCAGCCGAACTCCTCGACCACGGTTTTCAGCGTCAGCCCGATGGCGAAACGCGCGCCGCCGCCGACGAACAGGACCAGGAAGCCCACGGCGAGCACGACGGCGGCGCTCGACAGCAATGGTTTTCGGCTCACGGGGCGCAATCGATCGGTTGGGCTGGCGTGTTGGTTCCGTTCTTCGGCGTGCAACGGTTCAGCGGCGTAAGATGACGCTCCGCGCACACGACCGCTTCTCCCATCCCACGCGTTCCAGTTCCGGAGCGTCGCTCTCGGCCAGCGGATAGCCAAGACAGAAATAGCCGATGAAGCGCCAGCTCCGGGGCACGTCGAGAATGCCGCCGATCCGAATGGGATCGAGGATGGAGACCCAACCCATGCCGACGCCCTCGGCCCGCGCCGCGAGCCACAGCGTATAGACGGCGGTGACGACGGAATACTCGATCATTTCCGGCATCGTCCTGCGCCCGAGCCCGTGACCTTGCCCGGTTTCGCGATCGGCGAACACCGCGAACTGGCAGGGGGCTTCCTTGAGGCCGGCGAGCTTGAGTTCGGCATAGCGCGCCGCCCGATCGCCGGTGTAGGCGCTGAGCGCGTCCGCATTGCAGGCGGTGAAGTCCTCGACGACCGCCTGGCGTCGCCCGGGCTCGTCGACAATGACGAACCGCCAGGGCTGGCTCAGCCCGACCGAGGGAGCAAGGCACGCCGTCTCGATCAGGCGCTCCAGCATGCCTTCCGGCAACGGGGCGTCGCGGAACCGGCGCACGTCGCGACGCCATACCAGCAGATCGCGCAGCTTCGCGCGGAACGCCTCGTCGAAGCTCTTCATTTTTCCGGTCGCAATTGCCGCGAAGAAAGTCCCCGAACGCATCAATAGCACGTCTTCAGAAATCCGCGACCGCGGCAAGGCCTGCGTTATGGCCCTGTTGCGCCTGACGAGCCCCGCCAAACGCGCCGTTCGGTTCAAGCTGTATTTCAGTACTGGAATGCTAATTATTTTCCCGTTCTTGCTTTACGTCAAGGCGGACCGGGGCGGGGCTTGGGGAGAATGCGCCCGCTCCGCAAGCCAACAAACGAACCAGCGCAAGACAATGGCTGGTCGCCGGGAGGGCAAGGATGGCTGGAGGGCCGGGCCGCTGGGTCATGACGGGCAAGGGCGAGCCCCTTGTCTGCGTGCCGATGGATTCGCTCTCTCCGGGGCCGGACGAAGTTCTGATCGCGGTCGCCGGCTGCGGCGTCTGCCGCACCGATCTCAGCTTCTACTATGACGATGCGCCCACCCGGCACGCGCTGCCGCTGACGCTCGGGCACGAGATCAGCGGCCATGTGATCGAGGCGGGCGACAATGCGCTGTGGTGGGTCGACCGCGCCGTGGTGGTGCCGGCGCTGATTCCGTGCGGGCATTGCGATGCGTGCCGGCGCGGCCGGGCGGCGATCTGCCCGAACCAGAAAATGCCCGGCAACGACATCCATGGCGGCTTCGCCACCCATATCGTCGTGCCGGCGCACGGGCTGTGCGAGGTCGACGAGGTGCGCCTCGCCGCGACCGGGATCGAGCTTGCCGATCTCGCGGTGATCGCCGACGCCGCGACGAGCGCGTTTCAGGCGGTCGTGGAAACCGGGGTCGGGCCGGGCGATCTCGTCGTCGTCATCGGCGTCGGCGGGGTCGGCAGCTACGCCGCGCAGATCGCCGGAACGTTCGGCGGCACGGTGGTGGCGGTCGACATCAACGCCGACAGGCTGGCGGTGATCGCCGGCCGGTGCGCGCTCGCTTTGAACGCCCGCGACATGTCGCCCGCCGATCTCCAGGCGGCGATCGCGGCCTTTGCCGACGCGCGCGGGCTGCGCCAGAGCGAATGGATCATCCTCGATTGCTCCGGCGCCCGCGCCGGCCGGGACGCCGCCTACAGCCTGGTCAATCACCGCGCCGTCATGGCCGTGATCGGCTGCAGCATGGACCGGGTCGAGCTCCGCCATCCGAATCTGATGCACTTCCACGCACGCGCGATCGAGAATTGGGGCTGCGCGCCCGAGCTCTATCCGCAGGCGCTTGAATTGGTGCTGAACGGGCGCGTCAAGGTCACCGAGTTCATCGAGAAGCACGCGCTCGCGGAGATCAACGCGGTGTTCGCGGCCGCGCATGCCGGGGCGCTGAAGCGGCGCGCCGTGCTGGTTCCGTCCGGCGACGGAGAGACGTCGTGACGGCGCTTGCGCTCGCCGCCACCTCCGCCCCCGCGCGCCCCGTTCCGGCGCACGGCGCGCGAGCAGGGCAGGGGCGGGCCGGCCGCGGTTCGGCGCCATGACTGCGTCCCGCGACTACAACGCGGCGATTGATTTCGTCGACCGCCATGTCGCCGAAGGGCGCGGCGACAAGACGGCCTTCATCGATCCCGCGCGCAACATGACCTATCGGGAGCTGCGTGACGCGGCTGCCCGCGTCGGGCCGATGCTCGCGCGGCTCGGGATCGAGCAGGAAGACCGCATCGCCCTTGTTCTGCTCGACAGCGTCGACTTTCCTCTGCTGTTCTGGGGAGCGATCCGCGCCGGCGTGGTGCCGGTGCTGCTCAACACACGGCTGACCGCCGAGCAGTACCGCTTTCTCCTGCTCGAACTCGCGGGCCAAGGCGGTGTTCGTCTCGACCGCGCTTCTGCCGACCGTGCAGGAAGCGGCAAAGGACGTTGCGAGCCTGAAGGCGGTCATCGCGGTCGGCGGCGCTCCCGATCCCGTGCCGCGTCTCGACGCCCTGCTCGCAGCGGAGAACGAACCGGCGGCCCCGGCGCGGACCTGCGCCGACGATATCTGCTTCTGGGTCTATTCGTCCGGCACGACCGGCATGCCGAAGGGCGTCATGCACGTCCATTCGACGCCGATGTTCGTCGCGCGGGCGGCGGGGCAGCAGCGCATCGGCATCTGCGAGACGGATATCGTCTTCTCCGCCGCCAAGCTGTTCTTCTCCTACGGCCTCGGCAACGCGATCTTCTGTCCGATGTCGGTCGGCGCGACCTCGGTGCTCTACCCGGAGCGGCCGACGCCGCAGACCGTGTTCGAGACCTTGCGGGCGTATCAGCCGACGCATGTTCTACGCCGTGCCGACGCTGTATGCGGCGATCCTCGCCGATCCGGCCTGCACGCGGGAGAGCCGGGTCGCAGCGGCTGCGGCTGTGCTTCTCGGCGGGCGAACCGCTGCCGCCCGATATCGGCAAAGCCTGGAAGGAGCGGTTCGGGCTCGACATCGTCAACGGCGTCGGCTCCTCGGAGATGGGCCATCTGTTCCTGACCAATCTGCCCGATGCGGTGGAGTACGGCACGTCGGGCGTTCCGGTGACGGGCTACGACATGCGGCTCGTCGATGAGCGCGGCGGCGACGTCGCCGAGGGCGAAATCGGCGAGTTGCTCGTGCGCGGCCAGTCGGCGGCGATGGGCTACTGGAACCAGCGCGAGAAATCGCGGCGCACCTTCGAGGGCGAATGGACGCGCACCGGCGACAAGTATCAGCAGCGGGCCGACGGCGTGTACATCTACTGCGGGCGCGCCGACGACATGTTCAAGGTGAGCGGCATCTGGGTGTCGCCGTTCGAGGTGGAGGCGGCGCTGATCGCGCATCCGCGCGTGCTGGAGGCGGCCGTCGTGCCGGCCGAGGACGCCAACGGACTGATCAAGCCGCGCGCCTTCGTCGTGCTCAAGGACGCGAGCGAGGACCGGCGCAGCCGGGCGCTCCACGACGAGCTCAAGCTGCATGTGAAGCGCACGATCGGCCCGTGGAAATATCCGCGCTGGATCGAATTCGTCGACAGCCTGCCGAAGACGGCGACGGGCAAGATCCAGCGCTTCATGCTGCGCGCGGCCGATCCGCCCGCGGTCAATTCCAGGAACGGCAGGCCGTGACAAACATCTGAAAACGCCGTGTCGATGCTGTGCGCGACGACGATAAGAAAGGGAGCGGGTTGATGAGACTTGAGGGGAAGGTTGCGCTGGTTACGGGAGGCGCGTCGGGGATCGGGAAGGCGACGGTCTTGGCGTTTGCGCAGGCGGGCGCGCGGGTGATTGCGGCGGACATCGATCTGGAGCGGGGCTCGGCGGTTGCGCGGGCGGCGGAGCAGGAGGGGCTTGCGGTCGAGTTCGTGTCGATCGACCTGTCGGCGTCGGACTCGATCCGGACCTGCGCGGCGGCGGTGCTGGAGCGCCATCCGCGGCTCGACATTCTGGTGAATGCGGCCGGCTTCAGCCTGGTGGAGGCGTTTGCGGCGAACAAGCCGGGCTATATCGACCAGGTGGTGGCGATCAATCTGGGCGGGACGCTGCATCTGACGCAGGCGCTGCTGCCGGGGATGATCGCGGCGGGGCGCGGCAAGATCGTCAATGTGGCGAGCGACGCCGGGCGGGTGGGAAGTTCGGGGGAGACGGCCTATGCGGCGGCGAAGGGCGGGGTGATCGCGTTCACCAAGTCGCTTGCGCGCGAGGTGGCGCGGCATTCGATCAACGTCAATTGCGTGTGCCCGGGACCGACCGACACGCCGATGCTGCGGTCGCGGCCGGAGAAGATGCTGGATGCGTTTCTCAAGGCGATCCCGTTCAAGCGGTTCGCCGAGCCGCGCGAGATCGCCGACGCGATCCTGTTCTTTGCGAGCCCGCGCTCCGACTACATCACCGCGCAGGTGCTGAGCGTGAGCGGCGGGCTCACCTTTGCGGGGTAGGCGGACCCTCCCCCCTGCGCGCGGGGGCGGAGCTGCGCGGGGGAGGATGAAGTTGAACCGCTCCCGTCACGGAGGAGCGGAAGCCGAAATGTTTTCCAATCCGGACATGCACGCAAGGAGACGACGATGACAGGCACGACGGCCGACCGGTTCCGCCCGGCGCGGGTGGACTTTGCTGACTTCAAGCCGCAGCATTTTCTGTGGCGGCGCGAGGGGAAGGTGGCGACGGTGACGCTCAACCGGCCGGAGCGCAAGAACCCGCTGACGCTGGAATCCTATGCGGAGCTGCGCGACGCGTTCCGCGACCTCGTCTATGCCGACGACATCAAGACGGTGGTGATCGCGGGCGCCGGGGGCAATTTCTGCTCGGGCGGGGACGTGCACGAGATCATCGGGCCGCTGGTGGAGATGCAGCGCAAGGACGACATGGCGGGGCTGCTGGCGTTCACGCGGATGACCGGCGATCTCGTCAAGGCGATGCGCGCCTGCCCGCAGCCGATCGTGGCGGCGATCGACGGGATCTGCGCGGGCGCGGGCTCGATTCTCGCGATGGCCTCCGATCTGCGCTTCGGCACGGCGAAGGCGAAGGTCGCCTTCCTGTTCGTGCGGGTGGGGCTCGCCGGCGCCGACATGGGGGCGTGCAACATGCTGCCGCGCATCATCGGGGCGGGGCGCGCGGCCGAACTGCTCTACACCGGCCGGGTGATGGACGGCGCGGAGGCGGAGCGCTGGGGCTTCTTCAACAGGCTGTGCGAACCCGCCAATGTGCTCGCCGAGGCGCAGGCGATGGCGCAGTCGCTCGCCGACGGCCCGACCTTCGGCCACGCGATGACCAAGCGCTGCATCCATCAGGAATGGAGCATGGGCATCGACGAATCGATCGAGGCGGAAGCCCAGGCGCAGGCCATCTGCATGCAGACCAAGGACTACGAACGCGCCTACGAGGCCTTCGTCAAAAAAGCGTCCCCCATCTTCCAGGGAAACTGAGAGCGCGACGAGTCAAGGCCGGCCGCTCGCGGCCGCGCCTAAAGCTCATGCCCGCGCGAGGCGCGGGCATGAGGACCGGCCGAGGCAAGCGCCGGACGCGGCGACCGTGACGTCGTTCAGTGCAGGCGCGGCTTTTTCAGATACTGGCTGCGGTCGCCGGAGGCGACGCGCAGCTCGATCGTCTCGCCGTCGCGCAGCACGGTCAACGGCGCCTCGACGCCGGCGGCGCCGAGCGACCAGATGCGCCGGAACAGGGCGAGGAGCGTCACGACCTCGACCCCGCCCGCCGCCAGGATGATGTCGCCCTGGCGCAGGTCGGCGCGTTGCGCCGGCCCGCCATCGGCGAGCCCGACAATGACGACCCTGTCCTCGATCTCGGCTGCATAAACCCCGAGCCAGGGACGCGGCGGCCGATTCGGCCGTCCATAGGCGAGGAGATCATCGAGAACGGGCTTCAGTAAATCGACCGGCACGATCATGTTGATGTGCTGAACGACGTCGGGCGCACGCCGCTGCTCGAGTTGCAGCGAGCCGATGCCGAGGAGATCGCCCTTGGGCCCGATCAGCGCCGCGCCGCCCCAGTGCGGATGGGTCGGCGCAGTGAAGATGGCGTCGTCGAGAACGTATTCCCAATAGCCGGCGAATTCCTGCTTGGCGACGATCCGCGCGGCGACCGAGCGCTGCGGTCCGCCGGCGCCGCCGACCACGACATATTCGCCGACCGACGCCTCGCCCGAACGACCGAGCGGGAGCGGCGGCGCGTCGAGCGGGGCGAGCGCCTGCACGAGGCCGAACCCGGTCTCCTGGTCGTAAGCAAGCGCATGTCCGGGGATGGTGCGCTTATCGCCCGTCTGCAGCCATACCGACTCCGCCTCGGTAATCAGATATCCGATCGTCAGCACCAGGCCGTTCGCCCGGATGACGACGCCATTGCCCGCGCGCTCGGTGCCGAGCACGCCGGCCGTGAACGCATCGGGTGGGACATGGGCGCGGAGCGAGACGATCGACGACAGCGCGGCGTCGAGATCATAGTCATAGTCGTCGGCGTTCGGTCGCACCGCAGACGGCACTTTCCAGTCGCTCAGCGATGACATCGGCATCTCCGAGTAGCATCGTCAAAGTGGCGTCGAGCGAAAGCGCTCGATACGATGGCATCCCGCGCGCCCTGATCGAAGAAACGAGGCCCGCGTTCCGGCAACGCCCGGCAGCGCGCGAGGCTCCCGCCCTCGCACAAATGATCACTCGCGGTTCAGGATCTCAGCCATCGCCTTGATCCGGTTGCGCGCATAATTGGGCAGACCGGCGCTGATCGAGTTCCCGGTGTTGAACGAGCTGTTCCCCGAGAGAACCTGCGCGGGCACCATGTTCCGCAGCACAGGGACGCCCTCGAATTCCTTGCGCTTTTCGAACAGGTCGGACTCCACCGCAAGCGCGACAAAGGCGGTCGCGACGGTATGGCTCGGATCGCCCGGCTTGGTCTGCAGCACCGCGAGGAACTTGCCGAACTGCATCACCTGGTTGACGTGGACGATGTTCTGTTCCAGCGCAGCCGTGACGGGGGTGTCGATCCCGGTCAGCTGGGCGAGCCCGGCCTGATCGATCGCAGCCGCGGGGATGACCCGCAGTTCGCTTTCAAACTCGATGAAGTCGGCGATCTGTTTGCCGCTCTCGCGCAGCTTGTTCAGGAGCGAAATGGCGCTGGGGAGCTTGCCTTCGAACTGGTAGCGCGACTTGATGCAGAGGACGCCGACGCCGCCCTCGCACCAGCGCCGGGTCGGATGCTTGTTCGCGAGCCGCGCGTCATTGTTCGGCGTGACGTCGCCCGCGCTGATGAGGCGATGCTTGATCGCCGGGTCCATCCGCTCGAGAAAGGCGAGGCTCACATAACGGGTGAGGTCGATCGCGTTGGGCGTCCGGGCGAGCTCGAAGCGCGCTTCGGCGACATAGATGTGCAGCCGGCGCTTGAGCGTCTTGGTCGCGCCGCCGATCGTGGCGGTGATGTTCGGCTCCTCGAAGTTCGGATAGGGGCTCAGGAGCTGTTTCTGCAGCGGGCTTGATTTCGCCCAATCGGCGAAGCGGATGAGCCCGCTCTTCGCGTCGGTGATCTGGCCATTGCGGTGGTCGCTGAAGGCGATCGTGTCGGGCTTGAGCTTGCCGGGCGGAACCTCGGCGATCGACGGCACGTCTTCGACGCGGAACTCCTGCGCCCGTGACGGCGCGGCGGTGAAGCACATGGCGGCCGCCACGGCGAGCGCCGCCAGAGCTCGAAACGGCCGGAGGAATCTCACTAGTAGCGCTCGCGGAATGGGAATTGCGGGTCGACGCGCTGGGGCGGATAGCGGTCGCGTACGCCGTATTCCTGCTGGCGCGGGTCGACGCGTCGCCCGAGATCGCCGAACAGCCCGCCGAACGGGTTCACCCGTCGCCAGTAGTTCTGATATTGCTGCTGTCCGGGATACTGGTAGCCGGGCGGATAGCCGCGCGGATCGTAGCCGTATCTGCTCCCATAGCCGGAGCCGTACTCGTTCGGATAGCCGTAATACTCGCCATCGCCCGGCTCGCGGTAGATGTAGCTCGCGACCTCCGCTTCGGAAACGAGATTGTATTGGGTCTCGGTCAGGCCGCCGGTCCGGTCGAGCCGGAAATATTCGGTGACGGCGCCTGGGCTGCCGGCCGCCACCCGCACGCCGCTGCGCAAGTCGATCGGCAATGCGATGAGCTGGCGCTGCGCCTCGGGCGAAGGCGGCGCCATCGGCGTCTTCTTGGCGTAGTTCGCCCAGACCGCGTTCATGATCGGCGTGAAGATCGGGAGCGCAACCTTGCCGCCGGTCTGGCCGCCGCCGAGGGTGCGCCGCTTGCCTTCGGCATTGTCATAACCGACCCACACGGCGATCGTCACGTCGTTGGACAAGCCGACGAACCAGGCGTCGTTCTCGTCATCGCTCGTCCCCGTCTTGCCGGCCACAAAGGGCGAGAGAGACGCGACCGCGCGGGCCGTGCCGCGGGCGAGCACGCCCTGCAGCATGCTCTTGAGCTGCACGAAAGCGACGCGGTCCCCGTTCGCGAGCGCCGTCAGCTCGGGCTTGCGCCGAAAGGCGATCTTGCCCCCCTGCTCCACCGATTCGATCGCGAAGGGGGAGGGGCGATAGCCCTCATTCGCCACCGCGGCGTAGAACGCCGCGAGATCGATCAGCCGCACGGGCTGGGCCCCCAGCACGAACGGATAGTACCCGACGCAGTCGGTATAGATCTGCGCCTCGACCGCAAGCTCGCACACCCGGGCGAGGCTGCGGCCCGGATCATTGTCGATGGCGTTGCTCAGCAGCTGGGCGGTGACGAGGTTCTTGGAATTCTCCAGCGCGAGCCGCAGCGTGAGAATGCCGGACGAGCCGCGGTCGTAGTTCTTCGGCGTCCAATAATCGCGCTCGCGCGCCGGACTTGAATTGTTGAGCGGCGGCAGCGTGATCGGTTCGTCGCGCACGAGCGTGTTGGGCTGCAACCCCTTGTTCAGCGCGGCGAGATAGGTGAACGGCTTGAAGGCCGAGCCGGGTTGGCGCTGCGTTTGCGTCGTGCGGTTGATCTGGCTCAGCGGATAGGAGAAGCCGCCCGCCATCGCGAGGATGCGGCCGTTCTTGTTCTCCAGCACGAGAACCGCGCCCTGCACCGTCGGCCGGACCCGCAGCTCGGCGCGCGCGCCCTTGCCTTCGGTCGAGGCGCACGAGGACGACGTCGTGAAGCTTGAGGGCGCGCCGCACGGCCGCGTTCGCGCCGTTGAGCGGCAGCACGCGCCCGTCCGCGAGCCCGACCTTGACTGCGTCGCCGCCGCCCTTCTGCACCACGACGGCGCTTGGCCAATGCACATCGTAGAGCGGGGGCCGCGCCGCCTGCAGCGCCTGTTGCCAGGGCGGCGGCGTCTTCGGCGCATTCGGGTCGGCCTGGATGCGTTGGATCGCGGCGCCGAGATTGGCCTCCGCGCCGTGGAACTGAGCGCGCCCGGTGGACAGCTCGTAGCGGGCGAGGCCCTCCTGCAGCGCGGTCTCCGCCGCCCGCTGCACTTGCGGGTGAATGGTCGAGCGAACGGTGGCCGAGCTTGCCGTGAGCGCCACCACGCCCGGCAGCGATTTCGCCTCGCGATTGATGTGGTCGAGGAAATAGAAGCCGGAATTGCGCTGAGCGCGATCATAGGCGACGAGCCGCAGCGCCGCCTGGCGCGCCTGATCGGCGGCCTCCTGCGTGATCGCGCCATCTTCCTGCATCCGGCTCAGGACATAGGCGAGGCGCTCCTGCGCGCGCTCGGGATGGCGGTCCGGGCTGTAGTAATTCGGCCCCTTGGTCAGCCCGGCGAGCGTCGCGCCCTCGGCGAGGGTCAGTTCCGATGCGGGCTTTCCGTAATAGCTGCGCGCGGCAAGCTCGATTCCCCACGAGTTCCGCCCGAGATAGATGGAGTTGAGATAAAGCTCGAGAATCTCGTTCTTGCTGAGCGTCTGCTCGACCCGCGAGGCGAGGATCATCTCGCGGATTTTGCGCTCGTAAGTCAGGTCATCTCCGACCAGGAGGTTCTTGACCACCTGCTGGGTGATGGTCGATCCGCCTTGCGGGCGGCCGGGGCGGGCGAGATTGGCGACCATGGCGCGAATGAGCCCGCGCTCGTCAATGCCCTTGTGCTGGTGGAAGCGCTTGTCTTCGGCCGCCACGAACGCCTTTTGCACATGCTGCGGTATGTCCTTGAGGGGAATCCAGACCCGCCGATTCTCCGCCTCGAACACTTCGGCGAAACGCCCGCCGGCCGCGTCGAGCACGGTGCTCGTGCCGGACAGCTTGAGCCCCTTGAGCCGCGCATGGTCGGGCAGGTCGGCGGTGGCCTTGTTGTAGTAGGCGATGACCTGGCCGATATCGACGGGCGCCGGCTCGACCGTCTCGTTCTTGCAGAATTGCCGGTAGACGAGATGCAGGCTGCCGAAATTCAGTCCGCGAAACGCTTTGATTTCGGTCGGTGAGCGCTTGCGGGTCGTCGAGCGCGGTGGCGATCAGCCCGTCGAGATCGATCGATTCGATATCGAACGCCTTGCGCATATGCGCGCACCCGCCGCGCAGCAGCCCGACGACCTCGGCCTCATCGCGGGTCTCCACGAATTCGGTCTTGATCGCCTGCGGCGTGGTCGCCACCTGACTGAGGGCGAGGAACGCCGCCAAGATCTTGACGAGAATGACATCCATGGAAAACGGCCAGCGAGAGGGCGCAGTCGATTTGATTTATGCTTGATACAACGGCTTTTTTGCGGAGGGGTTCGGCCCCCGCAGCTGTCATTCCGCCGCATTCGCGCCAGGCCACGCGTGTTCGAAACGCCCGAACCGGTCGCTGCGGCGATCACGCGCGCTCGCGACAACGGATCGGCAAGGCTAATCGGTTTGCATCACAACGCTCGCTTAACGTTAATTCATGTTTGGAACGTCGAGGACGGCCGCGTTTAGTCACTCCTCCGCCGGAGGGTAGCGATGCGAGCGGCCTTCAAGGTCCTCGATCTGGAAGCGCTCGGATGCGCCGTCGGCGCTGCTGGCCGCAAGGTAGGCCGGCCCGACCGGGACCTTGCCGGCGCCGCCCGGAATGTCGAGCACGTAAGCCGGCTGGCACAGGCCGGACAGGCGCGCGCGCAGGCGCCGCATCAGCGCCTGGCCTTCGGCGAGCCCGGTGCGCAGATGGGCGGTGCCCGGCGCGAGGTCGGCGTGATGCAGGTAGTAAGGCTTGATCCTGCGTCTCGACGAAGGCGCGCATCAGGGCCCCCAGCGTGTCCGGCATCGTCGTTCACGCCTTTGAGCAGCACCGACTGCGACAGCATCGGGATGCCGGCATCGATGAGGCGCGCACAGGCGGACGCGGGCCGCGGCGGTCAGTTCGCGCGGGTGATTGGCGTGCAGCACGACATAGGTCGGCGCGGCCCGCGGCCTTCAGCGCATCGACGAGCTCGGGCGTGATCAGCTCGGGCGCCGCCACCGGAACGCGGGTATGGATGCGGACGATCTTGACATGATCGATGCCGCGAGAGCGCGCGCAGAACCCCGCTCAGCTTGCGGGCGGACAGGATGAGCGGATCGCCGCCGGTGAGGATGACTTCCCAGATTTCCGCGTGCGCTCGGATATAGGCGAGCGCGGCCGCGAGCTGGTCGCGCGACAGGCTTGGGCGGCCGCGCGGTCCGACCATGGCGCGGCGGAAGCAGAAGCGGCAGTAGACCGGGCAGACATGGACGAGCTTCAACAGCACGCGGTCGGGATAGCGGTGCACGAGGCCCTCGACCGGGCTCGCTGCGTCGTCGCCGATCGGGTCGGCGCGTTCCGCCGGACTGTGTCGCCAGCTCCGCCGGGTCGGGAACGAACTGGCGCGCGATCGGGTCGTTCGGGTCGGACGGATCGATCAGCGCCGCGAGCGCCGGCGTGATCGCGACGGCGTAACGTGCCGCCACCGCGTCGAGCGCGGCCAGCTCGCTCGCGGATGCGAGCCCCGCCTCGACCAGGGCGGCGGGCGTTCGCAGCGACTTGTCGGTCATGGCGGAGAGCGGCTAAGGCGGGCATTTGATTCCCGTTGGGGATCGGCGCAGACGGTTGATCGGGCTGAGCGGATGTTTGTCGCACTGTGCGCATGCCTTCGTCACCCCTCCGGCAGCGGCGTCCAGAGCACCTGGTCGATCCGGCGCGGCGCCGGTCGCGAGCATCACCAGGCGGTCGAGCCCGAGCGCGCAGCCGCTCGCCTCCGGCATGTACGGCGAGCGCGGCGAGAAAGTCCTCGTCGAGCGGATAGCGTTCGCCGTAGAGCCGTTCCTTTTCCGTCATCGCCGCCGCGAAGCGCCGGCGCTGTTCGGCCGCATCGGTCAGTTCGCCAAACCCGTTGGCAAGCTCGACCCCGCAGACAAACAGCTCGAAACGCTCGCAGACCCGCGGATCGCCGGGCTTCGCGCGCGCCAGCGCCGCCTCCGGCGCGGGATACTCGTACAGGATCGCCGGACGGTCCGCGCCGAGATGGGGCTCGATCTTCTCGACCATGACGCGGCTGAACATGTCGCTCCAGCTGTCGTCGGGAAAAAGGCGCATGCCCGCCGCTTCCGCCTGCCGCGGCGAAGCGCTTCGCGGTCCGGCGCGCCGCCCGGGATGGTCGCCAGAAGATCGATGCTCGGCATGGCGCTCGAACGCCTCCGCCACCGTGATCCTTCGCGGTTCCGCGAAGGGATCGGCGATGCGGCCGCGAAACGAGAGCACGCGCGTTTGCGCCGCCTCCGCCGCCGCCCGCACGATCTCGATGCAGTCGCCCATCACCGCTTCATACGGTTCGCGCGGCGCGGTACCATTCGATCAGCGTGAACTCGGGATGGTGCAGCGCGCCGCGCTCGCGGTTCCGGAAGACACGGGCGAACTCGAACATCCGCGCTTCGCCGGCGGCGAGCAGCTTCTTGCAGGCAAATTCCGGCGAGGTGCGCAGATAAAGCGGCGCGCGCTCGCCGGCGGGCGAAACGCCAGTCGGTCGCGAAGGCGTGCAGGTGCAACTCGTTTCCCGGCGAGACCTGGAGAACGGAGGTCTCCACCTCCACGAAGTCCTGCGCCTCGAACAGCCGGCGAAGTCGCGCGACGATGCGGCGTCGGGCGTCAAGAAACGGCCGCCGGTCGGCGTAGACCTGCGGGTCCCACCAGGGCGAGGCGGCCGTCATGTCGGGCTTGCCGCGCGGGCGGGACGGGGCTGAAAAAACTGGCGAGGGGCGGTAGGATCGGTATGTTGCACGCGAACGACACCGCCGGCTCGTGGTCCCGTCGCTGCATGCAGGCGCACCGGCCCCCATCCACCGAGGAACCATACCCGTGAAAGTCATCGCGAGCTCCCTTCGCAAGGGCAATATCGTCGATCTCGACGGCAAGCTCTACGTCATTCTGAGCGCGGAGAACATCCATCCCGGCAAGGGCACGCCGGTCACGCAGCTCGATATGCGTCGGCTCAGCGACGGCGTGAAGTCCTCGCAGCGCTACAAGACCACCGACCAGGTCGAGCGCGCCCATGTCGAAGAGCGCGAATACCAGTTCCTTTATCAGGACGGCGACGGCTTCCATTTCATGAACATGGACACCTACGATCAGGTCGCCGTGCCGGAGGAGGTGGTCGGCGACCAGGCGGCCTACCTGCAGCCGGAAATGAAGGTCCAGCCTCAGCGTCCACGAGGGCGTCGCGGTCGGCCATCGAATTGCCGCAGCGGGTGACGCTCGAAGTGGTCGAGACCGAACCGGCGATGAAAGGCCAGACCGCGTCGGCTTCGTTCAAGCCGGCGCTGCTGTCGAACGGCGTGCGCACCGGCGTGCCGACCCACATCGTCCCCGGCACGCGCATCGTCGTGTCGACCGCGGACGGCTCCTATGTCGAACGGGCGAAGGATTGACCCGCTCGCGGGCAGGCGGCTCTCGACGGGCGGCTTCGCCCCGGCTTGCATTCCCGGTAAGCTCGCCGGAGAGGACGGGGCGGCGAGAAAAGGACGGGGGATGAAACCGACCAGGCCTTGCTCGAAGGGCGGCCAGAAAGGCGGAAATCTTGACAGGCGATAAATATGCATTAAGGTACCGAAATATTAGATTTAGCAGGGCGGCATCGAACCGGCCCGCGCGGGGGAGGAGGCTGATGTTCTCCAACCGGATCAGCCAGACGCTGCATGACGAGCACCGCGCGACCGTGGCGCTGATGGAGCGCCTCGACCGGTTGATCGCGAGCAACCGGCGCAGCCCGCCCAATGCGAAGGACGCTGCCGTCGCCCAGTTCCTGCGCGACTTTGCGGGCGGGGTCGAAGCGGAAACGAATCGCCACTTCGATTTCGAGGAGCAGCATCTCTTCACCTATCTGCAGTCGATCGGCGACGAGGCGATCGGCGCGCATCTCACCGACGAGCATTCGGCGATGCGGCCGCTCGGCGAGCGGCTCTCCACGCTGGCGCGCGCAGCCGAGGCGGGCGGCTTCGACAATGCAAGCTGGGAGGAATTCCGCCGGCTTGGCATGGAACTGTGCGAACGCATGCTCGCGCATGTGCAGAAAGAGGAAATGGCGCTGTTGCCGCTCATCGATGAATTGATGGACGGCGAAATGGAAGCGCGGCTGTACGAAGAATATGTTGGAAACGGGTGAGGACAGCATGAGCGATCCCAAGGACGCCAGCGTGAAGGTGCGCCGGCTGCGGCCGGACGACCTCGAACGCACCATCGCGATTGATCAGGCGCATACGGGCCGGCCGCGCCGACGCTTCTTCCAGAAGCGGCTGGAGGCGGCGCGCAGCCATCCGGAAGACTTCATTCATGTCGGCGTGACGCGCGACGGCGAACTCGTCGGCTTCGCATTTGCGCGCGTGCGCCAGGGCGAGTTCGGCCGCGACGAGCCGGTGGCGGCGCTCGACCTGATCGGCGTCGCTCCCGCCAGCGAGGAGCACGGCTATGGTCACGTGCTGATGGAGGCCCTGATGCAGGCCATGCGCGAAAAGGGGGTGCGCCGACTGCATTCGCAGGCCGACTGGACCGAGCACGGGCTGCTCAAATTCTTCGATTTCGAACAAGTTCAAGCTCGCCCCACGGCTGGTGCTCGAGCGCGCCGTCGCCGAGCCGATCATGGAAGCCGCCGAAGAGGCCTAGAACGTGATGATCTCGCCTAGGATCATCCCATCCTCGGTGGTCATGCCCCGCGGGGCATTCAGTAATCACCGAGAAACTTTGTGCCGCTTGCGCGGGCGATGACGCCGGGAGTTGGTCGATACGAAGCCAATTCATCACGCTGATGAGGGAAGGAACGAACAATGGCGCAACAGAGCCGGATCACGATTCCGCAACGGGTGGGCGACCCGGAAGAGCTCGACTACAGCGTTCCGGCGCCGACCGATTTCGGTGAGCTGGCGCGCGATCGCATCCCGGTGCGCTCGCTGCGCGAGTCGGACCTGAAGGCGCTCATCGCCATCGACCGCCGCATCACCGGGCGTGACCGGTCCGGCTATTTCGAGCGCAAGCTCGGCGAGGCGCTGCACGAATCCGACGTTCGCGTGTCCCTGGTCGCCGAAGCCGACGGTCGCCCGGTCGGATTCATCATGGCGCGCGTCGATCTCGGGGAGTTCGGCCGCATCGAGGCGGCGGCCGTCATGGACACGATCGGCGTCGATCCGGACTATGCCGGGCACGGCGTAGGCCGCGCCCTGCTGTCGCAGCTTCTCGCCAACCTCGCCACCTTGCGGGTCGACAAGATCCTGACCGAGGTCGACTGGGCCGACCGCGAATTGATGGCTTATCTCGACAGCTGCGGCTTCAAGCCCTCGGGCCGACTGTCGTTTGACTGCCTGCTCTCCTGAGCCGTTGCCGGGCGAGCCTCCGCCGGCCGGCGCAGCTTCGTCGCGCAATCGGCGTCGCCTGCCTCCGGCCAACCGTCACCGGCGAAAACGCATGCCGCCCCGCACGCCGGAGTCATCCGGCGCCCGGCGCGACATCGTAGCGGTGTTCAGCTGGGCGGAAAGGCGCCGTCGCGGCGCGCGGCCGTCAGGCGTGCAGCTTCTCGTACTTGCTCACCAATTCGTCCTTGCTCTCGACGCAGTCCGGGTTCTGGACGATGCATTCGGCCGGGCAGACCAGCTTGCATTGCGGCTCGTCCTCGGCGCCGACGCATTCGGTGCACTTTCATCGGATCGATGACGTAGATCGGATTGCCGGCCGTGATCGCCTTGTTCGGACACACCGGCTCGCAGGCATCGCAGGCGGTGCAGGCCTCGTTGATCATCAGGGCCATTGTTGGTCTCCTCCTGACGCTCAGGCCGCCTTCGGCAGCGTCGCCGCGCGCGGCGAGCTTGTCGAACCGATAGGCGCCCCACAGCGCGGCGCCGATCGCGCCCGCATAGATCGAATCGGGATGGCTGCGCACCGTGCACGTTCATGTCCTTGATGCGCGGCGATGTCCTCCTCCAGCGCCGCGACCAGGCCGTCGTCGAGCGCGAGCCCGCCGGTCACCATGACCACGCCGTTGGTCGCGCCGATCGACTTCAGCAGCTTCGACAGCCGGCCCGCCATCGACAGGTGGATGCCCTTGAGGATGTTCGGCGCGGAGATGCCGCGCGACACCATGTTGATGACGTCGGTTTCGGCCAGCACGGCGCAGATGCGAGGACACCACCTCCGGGTTGTCGGCCTGCGCGCGACAGCGAGCCGATCTCGTCCTGGCGCGATGCCGAGATAGCGGGCGATGTTCTCCAGGAACTGGCCGGAGCCCGACGCGCACTGGCTGGTCATCTTGTAGCTCAGCACCTTGCCGCGCTCGTCGATGCGAGATCGCGCGCCCGTGCAGCGCGCCGACGTCGAGCGCGGCGCGCGCGTCCGGATCGAGATAGATCGCGCCGCGCGCATGCGTCGTCATCGAGTAGAAATGCCCGGTGTGGAACGGCACGCCCTCGCCCTCGCCGGTGGTGGCGACGTAGTCGACGTCGCTTCTCGGCCGAGCTTCGCGTCTTCGAGCACCTGGTCGAAGGCGATGCGGGCCAGCTCCATCGGGTCGCGCTGCCGGATGCGCAGCGTCGCGCGCGACAGCCACTCGCTCTTGTCGCTCTCGACCCGGAACAGCGCCGCCTTGACGGCGCCGGTGCCGACGTCGATTCCTGCCGCGATGGTCATGCTGCCTCCTCCATCGGCGCCGCCCGTCATAGGCGCGGCGGGCGAACTCGGCGGCGCCGAGCGCGCCGGTGTAGATCGATTCCGGGTTGATGTTGATGGTGACGTCGCCGTAGTTCTCCTTGATCAGCTTGCGCAGCTCGCGCACCGCCGCCTCGTTCTTGGCGACGCCGCCGGTGAAGGTGAACTCGTCGGTGACGCCGCCCGAACGCGAGATGATCGAGATCGCGCGCAGGATGATGGCGCGGTGCAGTCCGGCCAGGATGTCCTCGCGCTTTTCGCCGAGCGACAGCCGGTCGCGCAGTTCGGCGCCGGCGAACACGGTGCAGGTCGAGTTGATGCGCGCCGGCCGGTCGGACTTCATCGCCAGCGGGCCGAGCTCGTGCAGGCCCATGTTCATCTCGTCGGCGATGTAGCCGAGATAGCGGCCGCAGCCGGCGGCGCAGCGGTCGTTCATCTGGAAGTTCTCGACGATGCCGTTGGCGTCGACCTGGATGCCCTTGGTGTCCTGGCCGCCGATGTCGAGCACCGTGCGGGTCTTCGGATACATCATGTGCGCGCCGAGCCCGTGGCAGAGGATCTCCGAGCGGATGTGCTCCTTGGAGAACGGCAGCGTGACGCGGCCGTAGCCGGTGCCGACCAGGTAGGTTTCCTCGAGATCGATCGCGAGCGTGTCGTCGATCGTCTGCGGCACGTCGGTCGACCCGGTCCTGACCACGCTGTCGGCGGCCAGCACGCGCGCCGAGCGCGCGGCGGAACTTGTCGCTGAGTTCGCCCGCCGGCGGCCGGTTCTCCACCTCGATGATCGACTTGTCGTAGACGTTGAGCAGCAGGTCGTAGGGCAGCGCCGGCGTCGCGCGCCACGTCCTCGGCCTGCGTCGTGATAGCGCGAGCCGGCGATGTCGCGGAAGAAGTCCGACTTGCGCTTGGCGCCCGGGCGCATAGAGCGACGGGCGCCTCCGCGCGCAGGCGCTTGAACACCTCGCCGAGCGCCTCCTGCACGCCGCTCTCGACGCTGGCGAAGCGCTCGCCCTTGATCTGGCCGCGGCAGGTCTCTTCGAGATCGTCGAGCTGTTCGAGGAACTGCTCGAGCCGGAAGGCGCGTTCGAGCGCGCCGAGGAACTCGTCGAGCTCGCCGCTCTGGCCGCCGCCGGCGTTCAGCGCGCGGCGGAACAGCGTGAAGCGGCCGTCGACGCGCGCCTCCTCGCTCGCGACGCGCGCGGCGGTGCCGTAGTTCGAGCGCGAATTGGTGATGCCGCGGCCGATCACATCGCTGTTCTCGTCGAGCAGAACCGCCTTGGTGGTGGTCGAGCCGAGATCGATGCCGACGAAGGTTTTCATGATCGTCTCCTCAGGCGGCGCCGCGCGCGCCGGCGCGCTTCTGCTCGATCATCTGGAAATAGCTTTCCAGCCGGTTCTTGATGTTGGCGGCGGAGAAGTAGCGCGGGTCGACGAGATCGGATTCGATGAACGCCGCCGGCTTGCCGGTGCGCTTCTCCACTTCGCGCATGATCAGGAGCTGGCCGGCCGAGAAGCTGTTGCAGCTCTTGATCGAATTGATCAGCAGGCCGTCGGCCTCGTACTCGTTGACGTAGTTCGCCAGCATGTCGATGCGCATCGGCAGGCTGCGGTTGGTGTAGACGCCGAGGCAGTATTCGGCGAGCGTCTCCAGCGGCTTGTCCGGATCGTGGCGGAAGCCGAAATCGTAGACGCCGCCGACCTTGGTGTAGCTCGAGGCGACCACGACCGCGCCCTCGTCGTAGAACATCTTCCAGAACTGGCGGAAGTTGGTGTAGTTCGGCGGGCCTTCGACCACGAGCCGGTATTTCTCCTTGCCCATGTCGCCGTCGGGCGTGACCGGACCCTTGCCGTCGGCGAGCGCGCTCGTCCACCTCGTCGCGCAGGAACTGGTAGTAGTCGATGGCATCGTCGGTGCCGCGGAAGGCGCCGAAGATCGGGCCGATGTAGTAGATGCCGCCGAAATAGGCGTCGATCGGCGACGGCTTGTTCTTGGCGCGTCTGCAGCACGCGGACCAGATCGTCCTCGGCCTTCGACCGACTTCTTCAGGTATTCGCGCAGCCGGTCGATGTCGAACTTCACGCCGGAGACGCGCTCGAGCTTCGGGATCACCTCCTCCTTGAGCTGCTTGACCATGTACTCGATCATGTTCGGCGTGATCTTGCCGTCGCCCATGTAGGGCGTGTGCAGCATGATGGTTTCGCACTTGTACTGCTCGCGCAGCAGCTCGAACCACTTCATGAAGGTGAAGCAGCCGGTGTAGGACAGCAGCAGCACGTCCGGGATCGGGCAACTTCTTGCCGTTCGGGCGCGATATTGCCCTTGGCCATCATGCCGATGTCGGACTTCACGTAGGTGCAGACGTCCTCGGAATGGCCGATCTTCTCCGCTTCCAGCACGTAGGCTGCCGGACTCTGGCGGCGCAGCCCGCTCTGGATGGCGTTGACCTCCGGCAGATTGTTCAGGAGGTCGAAGCACATGATCAGTTCGTTGAGATTGCCGGGCACGAAGGTGCTGCAGACCTTCGCGCCGGTCTCGGGCGCGCTGGTCAGCCGGTCGTAATGCGCGGCCATCATCTCCTTCTGCTTCGCGCATCGAGGCGTCTTTCTCGACGTCCTTGGCGGCGGCCTTCGGCGTGACGATCTGACGCTGTCATGCTCCGCTCCACAGCTTGATCGAATCGGCGAAGGTGCCGGCCTGTTCGCGGATCGGCTGCATCTGGCCGGAATTCTCGGCGTACTTGAACGCGATGTAGGGAATGCCGGCGTCCTTCAGCACGTGCTGCAGCATCGGCCGGTCGAGCAGCGCCGGATCGCAGAAGCTCGGGCAGGCGAAGATCACGCCCTCGGCGCCGGTGCGCTTGCACCGCGCGCACCAGGTGCTGGCCCTTCTCCTTCAGGTCGGGCTCGTATTTGGCCGCGGTCGATTCGGAGTGATGCAGGAAGGCGAGCGCCAGATTGCGCAGCGGATCGCCCTCGGTCGGCACGTCGCTCGGTCAGCCAGCGCGTGACCAGCAGCAGGTCGTCGTCGACCACGTAGCAGCCGGCCAGCTCCAGCGACTTGATCAGGTTGAGCGGCGGCTGCTCGCAGAACACGCCGGTGAGCACGATGCGGCAGTTGTCGCGGCGCGGCCGCTCCTCGGCGCGCGCGGCGGCGAGATAGTCGCGCAGCATCGTCGGTGTGCTGCTTCGACCGGCAGCACGAGGCCGGCGCGCATCAGCAGATAGACCTCGGAGGCCGGCGCCTGCCACGGCCGCTCGGCGCGGAAGGCGTAGAGCTCGCGCACCAGGCGGCGGTTCTCGTTGTAGAGCGCGATCGAGTGGCGCAGCTCGTCGTCGGTGATCGGCTTGCCGCGCAGCTGCGCCGAGATCGTGCCGCAGCTCGGCCAGTTCGTTGACGTAGTAGTTGCCGCCGATGTCGTCGCGGTAGTTCTGCGGCACGTCGAAATAGCGCGAGTAGACCTGCGGGAACATCATCTTCCACATGCCCGACAGGTTGCGGATCACGTCGCAGATCGACGGGAACAGCATGCCGTCGACGAAATCGAGCCGGCCGGAGACGCCGAGTTCGATGGTCGAGCGCGGAATGCGGCAGATGTAGCTCTGGTAGTAGGCGTCGCCGTGGATCACTTCGAGCTGGTCGCCGCCGCCGACGATGCCGAGCGGCAGCATGCCGGCGGCGTGGATGATCTCGCGCGGCACGTAGATCGGCATGTAGCCGACCACCTTGCGGCCGGGCTGCGGCCGCCTTCCACTCGCGCGCGGCGCTGAAGACAGATCGTCGAACAGCGCGTGCGCGCGGGCGATGATGTCGGCGGTGACGCGGTCGGCGATGATCAGTCACGATGCTCCCATTGCGCCGGCCTCTTGCCGATGAAGGCCTGCGAGGCCCTCCACCGCGTCGGGCGTCTTCATCAGTTCGTCGAGATACAGGCGTTCGACGGCGGCGATCTTCGCCCGTCACGCGCGCGGCGTAGTCGAGGCGCGCCGCCTTGCACGGCGAAGCGCAGCGAGCTCGCGCTTTTCGGCTTCAGGTGCTCGTCGAAGTAGCCGAGCGCCGCCTGTTCGGGATCGGCCGCCGCGGTCTGCGCGAGCCCGATGCGCCGCAGCTTCGGCGCCGCTGATGCTGCGTCCGGACACACAGCAGATCGGCGGCGCGCGCGGGACCGATCAGCTCCGGCAGCAGGCAGGAGGCGGCCGGCGCGAATACGCCGAGCTTCATCTCCGGCTGGCCGAGCGCGGCGTCGCGGCGCGACGAACATCAGATGGCCGGCGAGCGCCAGTTCGAGGCCGCCGCCGAGGCACTGGCCGCGCACCGCGACCAGGATCGGCACCGGCGACTCGACCATGCGCAGGACCAGCGCGTGCAGCCCGCGCAGCATGGCCGCGCACTGATCGGGCAGATGCTCCTCGACGCTCGCGCCGAAGCTGAAATGCGGGCCCTCGGCATCGATCAGCATCGCGCCGAGATGCGCGGTTGCCGAGATGCTCGGCCAGCGCGCGTGTCGAGCGCGGCGATCATCGCGGCATCGATCAGATTCGCCTTCGGCCGGCTCGAGGCGCAGCCGCAGCAGCCGGCCTTCCGCTTCGAGCCAGACCTTGAGCGGCGTCGGTCATGCGCTTCGCGCCCGCGGTGAATGCTGTCGGTGAGCTCGTCCGACCACGGCGTGTTGGCGGCGAGCGCGCGGCGCAGCGCGATGAAGTCGACCTCGCGGCCGGTCTCCTTGGTGCCTTCGTTGAAGGCGCGGAAGCCGGCGCGCGCTTCGGTCATCATGTTGAGCGCGAGCCAGGCGCGGGAATTTTCCTTGTTGCGGTTCCAGGCGTCGAGCTTGGGCTTGCGCAGTTCCTCGATCGTCTTGGTCGTGCAGTCGGGGAAGGTGTAGAGCAGCTTGGTGCACAGCGCCTCGACCTTCTCGTCGAGCAGGACGAGATCGACCGTGCCGCGCTTCATCAGCGTCCTGCCCGGCCTTGAGCGCGTCGCCGGTCTTCGGCTTGCCGAAGACGATGCGGCCGAATTCGTCGGTGATGCGGCGCGGTCTCGACCAGCGGATTGGCGACGAACTTGCCGTCGACCTTCAGCGCCGGCACGATGTCGGTGATCATGCCCATGAAATAGGCCTCGTGCGCGGAGAACGGCTCGCACAGCACGCAGGCCACCATCGCGCGCTCGGCGCCGATGATGACCGGGCAGGAAATCGGTCGCGCCGCCGATCGGCGCCGAGCCGTGCTTGGGGCCGGCCTGGCCGAACCGCGCAAGGTCCTGCGCGACCGAGAAGTCGCAGGCCATGCCGATCTCCTGGCCGCCGCCGATGCGCATGCCGTTGACGCGGCAGATCACCGGCTTGTCGCAGGCGAGGATCGCCGACACCATGTCGTTGAACAGCCGCATGTAGCCGCGGTATTCCTGCGGATTGCCGGCGTAGTATTCGGCGTATTCCTTGGTGTTGCCGCCGGTGCAGAAGGCCTTGTCGCCGGCGCCGGTGAACACGACCGCGACGACGTCGCGCGCGGCGCTCGCCGCGCGGAAGGCGAGGATCACCGCTCTTCACCATGTCGGTGGTGTAGGAATTGAACTGGCTCGGATTGTCGAGCGTGATCCACGCATTGTAGAGGCCGGCGACCGGCTTGCCGTCCTCGCCTTTGACCGGCCGCTTCTCGTAGATCACGCCCTTGCCGACGCCTTGCGCACGGAATGCTCGGCGACGAGATCGTGATCCTTCGGCTTCCCGGTCACTGATGACTGCGGACGGCTTGCACGGACATGGCTGACTTTCCTCACGGGGTGGGAACGAGGACGGCGCGGCGCTTGCAGCTCGCCGGCGTGAACGGCTTCGAACACCTGGTTGATGTCGGCGAGCGGATGCTTCTCGACGAACGACGTCCGACCTTGACGCTTGCCGTCTGAGCACCAGTTCGAGCGCGCCGGGATAGAGCTCCGGCGGACAGCCCCAGTTGCCGAGCGCGCGGGCGTGGAAGGCCATCAGGTTCGACAGCCGGACCTCGACCTTGTCCATGGTGAAGCCGACCACGCCGAGCGTCGCGCCGTGATTGAGCAGGCCGAACGCGGTCTCCTGCCCGGCGCGGGTGCCCGAGCATTCGAAGATGATCCATTCGCTTCGGACGCAGGCCGCGCTCCTTGGCGAAGCCTGGATCGCCCCCTTCAGCTCGCGCGGCGGCAGCTTGCGCGCGTTCAGCGTCAGCGCCGCGCCGTGCCGGCGGCGATCGCCGCGAGCTTCGTCGTCGCTGACGTCGATCGCGACCACCGTGCCGCCGAAGGCGTTGGCGATCTGCGCGCAGTAGCCGCCGACGCCGCCGACGCCGTTGACGATCGACGAGATCGCCCGGCCGCGACGCCGGCCTGCACGACCGCCTGATAGGGCGTCGTCACCGCGTCGGCGACGACCGACAGGTCGGCGAGATCGAGGCCGGCCGCCTTGAGCCGGCCTTCGTCGACCGGACACAGTCCGTGCGCCGGCACGACGATGTGGGTGGCGAAGCCGCCATGGATGTCGTTGCCCGGCATCTTCTGGTTCGGGCAGATGGTGGCCTTGCCGCGCCGGCAGGCGTCGCAGGTGCCGCAGGGGATCACCGCCGGAACGATCACCGCCTGGCCCTTCCAGGCCTCGGCGCCGGCGCCGGCCGCGACCACATGGCCGCTGATCTCGTGGCCGAGGCACAGCGGCAGCGCGTGGTTGGTGCGCACGCCGTCGTAATAGTAGCCGAGATCGGTGTGGCAGACGCCGCAGCCGGCGATCTCGACCACGACTTCGCCGGGCGCCGGCTTCGGCATCGAATCCGACCGGCGCAGCGGCGCGCCCTGGCGCCGTCATCATCCAGCGAACGCGCTTGCGCATCGCGCCATGTCCCCGGCTCGTTTCCCTCGCCCTTTTCGGGTCTCGCGGAAGTTGGCTGCTGAGGCCTTGCGCCGCATTGACATGGCAACGGTCAGCCGGATTACCGTAATCAAGTACTGGAATGCGTAAATTCGAGTCAGATACGAATCACCGTCTGCAGCGACGGATCGCCGGGGACAAGCGACGCGCACCGCGGACGGCGGACCAAGCAGGGAGGCGACATGGCAGCGCCAGACGTTTCGATCGCCATCGTCGGCAGCGGCGGCGCCGGCGTCCTGACCGCCGGCGGCATGCTGCTGGAAGCGGCCAGCGCCGCGGGCTGGCACGGCCTGCTGACGCGCTCGGTCGGCCCGCAGATCCGCGGCGGCGAGGCCGCCGCCCTGGTGCGGCTGGCGACGCATCCGGTCGAGTGCCTGCCCGACCGCTTCGACCTGCTGATCGGCATCGACTGGCTCAACGCGCAGCGCTTCGACGCCGAAATCCCGCTCGGTCCGGACAGCCTGGTGATCAGCGATCCGCGCGGCGGCGACCGCCGCCGGCGTCGCCGACGTCCGGCGCCCGCGCTGGTCGACGTCGCCGATCAAGGAGATGACCAAGGCGAACCCCGAGGGGCGCGCCAACATGATCGCGCTCGGGATCGCCGCGACGCCTGCTCGGCCTCGACGAAGCGACGTCTGCAGCGATCTGATCGCGAAGCGCTTCGGCGAAAGGGACCGGCGGCGCGTCGAGGCCAGTCTCGCCGCGCATCAAGGCCGGCGCGCGACGCCGTCGGCCGCGAACGCTCGGCGTCGACACGCTCGCGCCGCGCGCAACGCAACCGGCCAAGCGCTGGCTGATCACCGGCAACGAAGCGACCGCGCTCGGCGCGCGTGCGCGGCGGCGTCCGCTTTGCCGCCGCCTATCCGATCACGCCGGCGACCGAAATTCTCGAATGGCTGGCGCCGAACCTGCCGCAGGTCGGCGGCGTGCTGCTGCAGGCCGAGGACGAGCTGGCCTCGATCAACATGATCATCGGCGCGTCGTTTGGCGGCACGCCGGCGCTCACGGCGACCTCCGGCCCGGGCCTCTCGCTGATGATCGAGGCGCTCGGCCTCGCGACCGCCGCGGAGATGCCGATCGTCGTCGTCGACGTCATGCGCGGCGGGCCGTCGACCGGCATCCCGACCAAGTCCGAGCAGGCCGATCTCAACATCGCGGTCTATGGCCTGCACGGCGACGCGCCGCATCTCGTGCTGGCGCCGCAGTCGGTCGCCGATTGCCTGTTCACCACGCAATGGGCGGTCCATCTGGCCGAAGCGCTGCAGACGCCGGCCATCGTGCTGTCCGACCAGTTCGTCGGCCAGGCGCAGGCCGGCGATCGAGCGGCCGGCCGACGTCGCCTTCATCGGCGCAGCGGCTGACGGCGACGCGACATCGCGGCGCCCTACAAGCGCTACGCGCTCGGCGGCACCGGCGTGTCGCCGATGGCGATTCCCGGGACGCGCGGCGGCCAGTACACCGCCGACGGCCTCACCCACACCGAGCGCGGCATTCCGACCGGCAGCGCCGACGATCATCGCGCGCAGCTCGACAAGCGGCGCGACAAGCTGGAGCGCTTCGACTACGGCGACCACTGGGCGACGATCGAAGGCGACGGCGACACTGGCCGTGCTCACCTGGGGCTCGCTGACCGGCGCGGTGCGCGAGGCGATCGCGCGGGCGCGCGCCGAGGGGGTTGCGGCGCGCCTCATCGCTCCGCGTCTGCTCTCGCCGGCGCGGCCGAAGGAGATGGACGCGGCGCTGGCAGGCGTGCCAAGCGCTGCTCGTGGTCGAGCAGAGCCACAGCGCCCAGTTCCATCGCTATCTGCGGCGCACTATACGCTGCCCGCGACGTGCGGGTGCTTGCACCGCGCCGGGACCGCTGCCGATTGCGGCCGGGCGAAATCCACCGCGCGCTCATGGAATGGAGGAACGCATGATCGCCGTGGACCCGCTGGCCTGCAAGCCGGCCGACTACAAGTCCGACGATCAAGCCGATCTGGTGTCCCGGCTGCGGCGACTATCACGTGCTGCTGTCGTTCACGCGCGCCTTCGCCGAGCTCGGCCTGCCGCCGGAGGAGATCGCCGTCGTCTCGGGGATCGGCTGCTCGTCGCGCATTCCCGCCTACACGAATTGCTACGGCTTTCACGGCGTGCACGGGCGCTCGCTGGCGGTCGCCGTCGGGCCTGAAAGTGGCGCGGCCCGATCTCACCGTGCGTGGTCGCGAGCGGCGACGGCGACGGCTACTCGATCGGCGGCAATCATTTCCTGCACGCCTGCCGGCGCAACATCGACCTGACCTATGTCGTCATGGACAACCACATCTACGGCATGACCAAGGGCCAGCCGTCGCCGACCACCGAGCCGGACTGGGACACGGCGCTGTCGCCCGGGCGGCACCGGCCTGCGCCCGTTCCATCCGCTGGTGATCGCGCTCGCGTCCGGCGCCAACTTCATCGCACGCTGCTTCTCCGGCGAGCCCAACGAGACCGCAGCGTCATCGTCGAGGCGATCCGGCATCCGGGCTTCTCGTTCGTCGAAATGCTCAGCCCGTGCGTCACCTTCCGGCCCGACCAGAAGGACTGGAAGAACCTCGTGCACGCCGCGCCGGTCGCGCGCGACCAACGATCCCGCGCGCGCCGCGCGCCGCCTCATGACCGACGACGGCTTCAATCTCGGCGTTCTCTATCGCGGCGACCGCCGGCCCTATCAGCCGGAGGTCGGGCAGTCCGAGCATCGATCTTGCCGAGCTGGAAAAGGATTTCGAGCTATGAGCGCGTCAGACGATCGCGACGACGCAACGAAGGGCGAGCCTGGCGACGACGGGCCGCAGATCGCGACTCTCGCCGACCTGTTCGCGGTCGCCTACCGGATCGAGGCCGACGCGGTCGAGCGTTATCATCTGCTCGCCGACCAGATGGAGACGCACAACAATGCCGAGCTCGCTTTCGTGTTTCGCGATCTTGCCCGCGCGGAAGGCATTCATCGCGACGAGATCCAGCGCATGGCCGGCGACATCGACGTGGTCGCGCATGCGAGCCGAATGCCTGATTGGCGCCGGGGCGAGAGCCCGGAAGAGGCCGATCTCGGCGCCGCGCATTATCTGATGACGCCATGGCACGCGCTGAAGATGGCGCTCGCCGGCGAGGAGCGCGCGCTCAGCTACTTTCAGCATGTGGTCGCGACGGCAAACGACCCGAAGGTCCAGGAGATGGCGAAGGAGTTCGTCGAAGAGGAGGCCGAGCACGTCAATCTGTGCCATCGGCTGCTGCGCAAATATCCCGCGCCGCAGGGCGAATCCTGGCCGGACGATCCCGATCCCGCCACTGCACAAGAGTGAGGCGCAGGCCCCGGTTTCGATGCTCTCGAGTGAGGCGGTTGTATGCCAAAAAGGGCACGATGTAGGGGTTATTTCGCTTTCCTGACCGCACGCAAGGGACTAAGAGAGCGCACGCGTTCAGCTGACTTGCAACGACGAGGCGTTACGCACGGGGAAACGGCATGGACAAACTGGCTTTCGGATTAACGATGATGATCGTGGGCGTGGGAGGCACGTTCCTCACGCTGACGATCCTCATCTGGTCGATCTACCTGTTGAAAAAAGTCTTCCCACTGTCTGCTGAAGGCAGCGGCAAAGCCAAGCAGTCCTAGCGGGAGGAAATCATGCTCTCAAGCATCGTATCCGGCCTCCAAGGCCTCACCGACGGCGTTACGTTCCTGTTCACGATCGGCGGACTGAAGAACGTCATCATGCTGCTGATCGGCGGCACGCTGATCTATCTCGGCGTGAAGAAGGAGGTCGAGCCGCTGCTGCTGGTGCCGATCGGGTTCGGCTGCGTCCTCGTCAACATCCCGCTCAGCGAGCTGATGCATCAGGGCATCGACTCCGGCGCCAAGCAGGTGCTCGAGGCCATGGGCGCCGCCGCTCCCGAGGCGCTGCAGGCGATGGCCAAGGACGACACCGGCTTCCTGCGCACCATCTACAATATGGGCATCGCCAACGAACTGTTTCCGCTGCTGATCTTCGTCGGCATCGGGGCGATGACCGATTTCACGCCGCTGCTCGAAAACCCGAAGATCCTGCTGTTCGGCGCCGCCGGCCAGTGCGGCATCTTCCTCACGCTGCTGCTCGCGCTCGCGCTCGGCTTCCCGCAGCTGCAGGCGTGTCGCATCGCCGTCGATCGGCGCCTGCGACGGGCCGACCGCGATCTATGTCGCCTCGCAATACGCGCCCGAACTGCTCGGCCCGATCTCGGTCGCCGCCTATTCCTACATGGCGCTGGTGCCGATCATCCAGCCGCCGATCATGAAGGCGCTGACGACCGAGAAGGAGCGCACCACGCCGCATGCCGGCGGTGAAGGACGCGTCTCGCCGACGCCGCGCTGATCTTCCCGATCGTCGTGACGATCATCACCGGACTGATCGCGCCCAAGGGCCTGCCGCTGATGGGCATCGATCATGCTCGGCAACTTCATGCACGAAAGCGGCGCGTGTCGCGCGCCTGACCAAGGCGTCGGAGAACGAGATCGCCAATATCGCGACGCTCTTCCTCGGCGTCGCCATCGGCGCGACCATGCAGGCCGAGGCGTTCCTGAAGCCCACGACGCTGGCGATCTTCGCGCTCGGCTTCGTCGCGATCTGCCTCGACACCGTGGTCGGCGTGCTGTTCGGCAAGGTCTGGTACTGTCTGTCCGGCGGCAAGATGAACCCGCTGATCGGCGCGGCCGGCATCTCGGCCTATCCGATGGCGGCGCGCGTGGTGCAGGCGCGAAGGCCAGCGCTACGACAAGCAGAACTTCCTGCTGATGCACGCCATGGGCGCCAATACCGGCGGCCAGATCGGCTCGGTCGCCGCCGCCGCCGTGATGCTCTCCGTGCTCAAGGGCATGGGCCTGATCTGACCAAGGCGGAACGTCTCGATGCGCCGCTTTTGTGAAAGCGGCGCATCAGACGGTTCCTGCCCTCATGGTGAGGAGCGCAGCGGAGCTGCGCGTCTCGAACCATGCTCGCCGGCAGGGCTTGCAAGCATCCTTCGAGACGCGGCCGTTCGGCCGCTCCTCAGGATGAGGTTAATCATCCCGTGTCAGTCGTTTGCGATTTAGACCAGCGCCAATCTCGTTAGGACCGATCACGGTCTCCCTCATGGTGAGGAGCGCAGCGGAGCTGCGCGTCTCGAACCATGCTCGCCGGCAGGGCTTGCAAGCATCCTTCGAGACGCGGCCGTTCGGCCGCTCCTCAGGATGAGGTTAATCATCCCGTGTCAGTCGTTTGCGATTTAGACCAGCGCCAATCTCGTTAGGACCGATCACGGTCTCCCTCATGGTGAGGAGCGCAGCGGAGCTGCGCGTCTCGAACCATGCTCGCCGGCAGGGCTTGCGAGCATCCTTCGAGACGCGGCCGTTCGGCCGCTCCTCAGGATGAGGTCAATCATCCCGTGTCAGTCGTTTGCGATTTAGACCAGCGCCAATCTCGTTAGGACTGATCACGGTCTTCCCCTCATCGTGAGGAGCGCAGCGGAGCTGCACGTCTCGAACCATGCTCGCCGGCAGGGCTTGCAAGCATCCTTCGAGACGCGGCCCCTCGGCCGCTCCTCAGGAGAGGTGAGATGACTCCCGGCCAGTCGTTTGCGATTTAGGGTGCGCGCGCCTGCGCCGAGTTTTCGTCGCCCATCAGCGAGGATATGTCGACGGCTTCGAAGTCCGAGCCCTTGAGCTGGCCGAGCTGACGGAGTTCGTCGTTGTTCCAGGCGTCGTTCGGCGCGCCGGACAGGAACCAGGGCGAGCCGTTGTCGGCCAGGAACATGCCGTAGGTCTTGAGCGCGCGCAGGATCGCCTGGTTCTTGGGCGAGAAGCGACTGATGTCCACGCTGGCTTTCAAGCGGAAGCGTTGGCCCATGGGCGGCAGCGCCGCGTCGTCAGAGCTTGAAGCGAAATGCCGCGCCGGCCACACATAGGCCTTGCGCGTCCGCGGCGCGGTAAAGCGCAGCGCATGCCTGATCTCGCCCGCCGCCGCCTCATCGTGCCGCACCAGTCCGGGGAAGATCGGCAGGCCCGCGGCGTCCGCGCTCGTCCAGCCGTCCTGGCGCAATTCATTGCCTTCGAGGTCGAAGCGCGCGCTCGACGCGGCGCTCCAGCTGCCGTCGGCATTGGAGACCGCCTTGTAGAGCTCGAACAGCGTACAGCTTCCCTGCTGCACCACGAGCACGTGCCGGTCGTCCTTGCTGTTCGGGCCGCCTTCGACCGGAGCCTCGCGTGGAATCGGGTAAGGCCCGGGATCGCTCTCGTCGGCGGCGGGTTGCTCATCGCCGAAGGGCTTGAAGTGAATCTGAACCTTGGGTTGGCTCATCGGCACGACGACGTAAGGAATGCCGATCGGGCCGCCCTCATACAGGCCTTCGCCGAAGTCGGGCTTGAGGCCTGCTTGTGCGCCGATGCTGGCCACGTACTGCTCCGACTGCGGGTCGACCGGGAGCGCATCGACGGGCGTGTTCCAGATATTGTCGCTCGGAAATACGGGGCATCCGTCAATCGTTGGCCCCGCGCTCTGCGCCGCTCCCGATGGAGCGTAACAAGGGAGGAGAGGCGCCAGGACCAGGGCAGCGATAAATCTTCGGCGCATGGGTCGCCTCCCGCTGACATTCTCGACGAGTCTAATCGCCCAGCTCAGGAAAAGTTCTGTCGTGAGACGCGCCGCGCCGCGAATTCAAGCTCCTGGGGCATTGGGCTCGCGGGCGGGCATGTCGGCGCTGACGGCCGGGAGATCGGCGCATCAACCCCTGATGATGCGCGGCAGCAGCATCTGGTGGCGCGGGCAGATCGACTTCGGGTTCTGGTAGACCGCGCCGGCGAACGCTTTCAGATAGCCGCGCAGCGCCGTCGAGATCGACGATCTCGTCGACGAAGCCGTGCTGCGCGCAGTAGTCCGGCCGCGACGTGTCGTAGTATTTCTTCGCCATCTCGTTCATCTTGTCGGCGATCGGCTGGAGCGGCTTGCCGGCGTCCTTGTCCTTGACCGCGCGCCGGGCGTAGGTCGCGACCGCCGCGGTCTCGCCGTGCATGACATAGATCTCGGTCGCGGCGGTGCCGAGCGTGAAGGCGTTGTGGCGGTTGGCGGTCGGCCCGCCCATGATGTAGTGCGCCGCCGCGCTGCCCTTGCGCAGCACGACCAGCATCATCGGCACGTCGGTCTGCTGGATCGAGTAGATCAGCGACTGGCCGAGCCCGAGCAGTTCGGCCTTCTCGGCGATGTCGCCGACGTCGATGCCGGTCGTGTCCTGGAACCAGACGATCGGCACGCGGTCGCGGCCGCACAGCGTCACGAACTCGTTCATCTTGATCAGGCCCTGGCGATACAGCTTGCCGCCGATGCCCGGATAGTCGGCGTATTCCGGATAGCCCTTGCGGCAGCAGCCCCTGCCGGTTGCCGATCACGCCGACCAGCATGCCGTCGATCTTGACGAGGCCGGTATAGATTTCCGGACCGTAGCCGGGGCGGAACTCCAGTGCTCGCTGCCGTCGACCAGGCGCGCGAGGATGTCGTCGAAGGAGTAGGTCTCCTTCTGGTTGAACGGCAGCAGATGGTAGAGGTCGTCGGCCGGCAGCCGCGGCTCGGCCGGCGTCGGCGACGCGGAAGAACTTCGGGTCATAGGCGGGAATCGCCCGCATGTAGTCCTTGATGCCGTCGAGCACCGCCGTTCTCCGTCGTCGTACACGTGCGTGAAGAAGCCGGTCGCGTCGTAATGCGTCTCGACGCTGCCGGGCGGCCGCTCGCGCAGGTCGCGCGTCTTGGCGATCAGCTCCTCCAGCCCGTCGACGTCGAAGCCGCCCTTGGGCGACATGCCCGACACGATGCCGACGCCGCCGACCGCGATGTTGGCGTCCTTGTGCGCGAGCAGGATGGTCGGGCTGATGCCCTGGTAGCCGCCGCCGGCGGGATTGGTGCCGTAGATGCCGGCGAGAATCGGGATGCCCACCTGCTCCAGTTCGGCGTGCCGGAAGAAGCAGGTGCCGCCGCCGCGGCGGTCGGCGTAGAACTTCTCCTGGTCGGGCAGCTTCACGCCGCTGCAGTTGACCAGCCAGACCAGCGGAATGTGCAGCCGCTTGGCGAGATTGGTGACGCGCAGGATGTTGTCGGCCTGCCCGGCAATCCAGGCGCCGGCCAGCACCTTGTTGTCGAAGCCGATGATCACCGCCCAGCGGCCGGCGATCTTGCCGAGCCCGTCGACCACGTTGGTGGTGCCTTCCTCGTTGTCCTCCGGATTGTACAGGCTGTGCAGCGGACACCAGGTGCCCGGGTCGACCAGATAGTCGAGGCGCTGCCACACGGTCAGCGCGCCGCGCTTGTTGATCTCGGCCGCCGGGATGCCGACCTCCATGCGCGCCTTGCCGCGCCGCCGCGATCTCGGCTTCGACCGCTTCGAGCTGCTCGCGGCTTTCCTGCGTGCGGGCGATGGCGGTTTTCCTTCAGCTCCTTGCCGAAGCTCGGCATTTTTTCGAAATAGGGTCTCATTCGATACTCCCGTCGTCTGATCGTTTCGGAACGCCGCGCCGGTTCTGTCTTTCATGCCTCTCCCCAGCGGGGAGAGGTCGACGTCCGAGCGTCAGCGAGGATGTCGGGTGAGGGGGTCGAGCGTCGCGTCGGAAAGAAGCTGCCCCTCGCCCGGCTCGCTTCGCGCGCCGACCTCTCCCCACCGGGAAGAGGTGAATGGCGCGCAATTCGCCCGCGCGAAAGGACGACAAAAGCGACTCATGATCGCCGTCACTCCCGGTTGGGCGTGAAGCCGCACGCCATGCCGGAAATGATGATCTTCTGGATGTTCGACGTGCCTTCGACGATCTGCAGCGACTTGGCGTCGCGATAGAAGCGTTCGGCGGGAAACTCGGTCGAGAAGCCGTAGGAGCCGAAGATCTTCATGCATTCGTTCGCCGCGTGCACGGCGGCTTCCGACGCGGCGAGCTTGGCGACCGAGGTCTCGTACTGGCTCGGCTTGCCCTGATCCTTCAGCCAGGCGGCGCGATAGACGAGCATCTGCGCGGCCTGATGCTCGACCACCATCTCGGCGATCTGCGCCTGCACCATCTGATGCTGCGAGATCGGCTTGCCGAACTGCGTCGCGCTCGTTGGCGTAATTGATGGCGAGCTCGAGCGCGCCGCCGGCCACCCCGAGCGCGCCCGCGGCGCAGCCGAGCCGCGTCTGGTTGAGCTGCCACATGCAGATGCGGAAGCCGTCGCCCGGCTTGCCCAGCACGTTCTCCTTCGGCACCTGCATGCCTTCGAAGACGAACTCGCCGGTCGGCGAGCAGTGCAGGCCGAGCTTGGTCTCGATCGGCGCGCGCGGTGCAGCCCTTCATCTTCTTCGGCTCGATGATGAAGGCGGTCATGCCCTTGTTGCCCTTGGAGCGGTCCGTGTAGGCGTAGAGCAGGCCGGCGTCGCCGACCTGCGCCTGCGAGATCCACATCTTGTTGCCGTGCACTTCGTAGTGGTCGCCCTTGTCGATCGCGTGCGTCTTCATGCTGGCGACGTCCGAGCCGGTGTTGGGCTCGGTCATGGCGAAGAAGCCGAGCTGCGTGCCGGCGACCCAGCCGGGGATGTACTTCTTCTTCTGCTCCGGCGTGCCGAACTTGGCGACGGTCAGCGACGGCCCGAGATTCTGCATGTTGAACGGCAGCCGCCACGACGCCGAGACCTTGCGCGATCTGCTCGGCCATCAGCACCGATTCCATGAAGCCCATGCCGCTGCCGCCGAATTCCTCCGGCAGCGCGCAGGTGAAGAAGCCGAGCTCGCCCATCTTGGCGACGCGCTCCGGCTTGAATTCGTGCTTGCGTCTCCTCCTGCCGCCAGGGTCGGCGCGATCTCCTCCGCGGCGAAGCGCCGCGCCGTGTCCTGGATCAGTCGCTGTTCTTCGGTCAGTTCGAACTGCATCGCTTCCTCGCTTGGCTTCCTGCAACGCCGTCTATTCGATGACGAGGAGAAGATCGCCCGCGTCGACCTTGTCTCCCGCATTCACCTTGATGTTCCCCACCGCGCCGGCGCAGGGCGCGTACACCAGATTTTCCATCTTCATCGCTTCGATCACGAGCAATTCGTCATCGACGTCGACCTTGGCGCCGGGCTCGACCAGCACCGACAGCACGGTTCCAGCCAGCGGAGCCCGAATTTCTTCCGCCATGCTTTCCTCCCCCTTCCCGATCCGTCTCGATAAGTTGTATGCCAACCAACGCGGCCATTTGCGACGGCGGCCGCCGCGCGGCGAGCGGTCCAGTGATGAAGCGCTTTGCCGCCGCTGGCAAGCATGTCGCTTCGCACTCGCAAACGGCGCGCACGCCAGTCATGTCTGCGCGCCCGCCTTGCTGACGCGGCAGAGCAGCGCGCGCAACTGATACGTGCCCATCGCCGGATCGTAGGGCGGCTGATTGTCGGTCAGGAGGTTCACATTCGGCCTTCCACACGCCGTAGTCCGGCGCCGGCTGCTCCGGGAAACCACCAGCCGTGCTCGGCGGCGATGACGCGCGGATCGATGCCGGCGGTCAGCTTGCGCGCTTCTGCCGCATGCGGCCGCGCCGCGTCTCGATCCACATCCAGTCGCCGTTCTCGATGCCGAGTTGCGCGCGGCCGTATCGGGATGGATTTCCGCGATCGGATCGCGATGCGCCTTGCGCAGCTTCTCGATCTGGCGGTGTTCGGAGTTGAAGAAGTACGAGATGCGCGCGCCGGTCGTGAGCACCAGGGGATAGTCAGCGGCCACCTCGGGCGCGCTGATCGGGCTTTCCGGCGGCTCCTCGTAGATAGGGCAGCGGCGCATAGCCCATTTCCTCGAATCGCGTGGAATAGAGCTCGATCTTGCCGGTCGGCGTCTTGAAGCCGCCATCCTCGTATTTGCGGTACTTGAGCGGCGACCTTGCACCCAGCCCGCTGCTTGAGCTCGGCGAAGCTGATGTCGAGGCCGCCCGCCTTAAGCTGCGCGTCGAGGACGTCTTCGACCGGCTCGGTGCAGGCGGGAAGCTTCATCCGGCGCGCCAGCGCGACGAAAATCTCTTCGTCCGACTTGCACTCGCCGATGCGCACCGCGCGCTGGTTCGCGAGCACGACATTCGCGGCGACCGTCGGCAGGCCGGCGAGTCTGATCGAGTTCGGGCCAGGACGCCGCCGGCAGGACGATGTCGGCGAGCTCGGCGGTCGGCGTCATGAACAGGTCGGCGCAGACCATGAAATCGAGCTTCATCAGCGCATTCGTAGACGAGCGAGACGTGTTGGCGTAGGTGGTCAGCGTGTTGTTGCCGAACACCAGGAACGCCTTCACCGGATAGGGCTTGCCCTCGCGCATCGCCTGCAGCAGCGTCGGAATATGCGCGGCCGGCAGGTCGGCGCCTTCGCCGCCCAGCAGCTTGAAGCGGTCGGCGCCGAGCCGCTTGGCGTTCGCCTCCGGGGTCAGATTCTCGATCAGGCTCGGGAAGCGGCCGAGCCCGTGCATGCCGAACACCCAGCCGCCCGGCACGTCGATATTGCCGGTGAGCGCCGGCAGCATCGAGATCGCGCGCACGGTCTGGATGCAGTTCGGCGTGTGCTCGATGGCGCAGCCCCATTCCAGCATCGCCGGCTTGGCGCGGGCGAACAGCCGCGCCGCGGCGCGGATCTTGTCGGCTGCGACCCAGGTGATCGGCTCGGCCCATTCCGGCGTGAAGCCGCGCACATGCTCGGCGAGCGCGTCGAAGCCGTGCGTCCAGCGCGCGACGAAGGGCGCGTCATACAGCTTCTCGCCGATGATGACGTTGAGCATGGCGAGCGCGAGCGCGTCGTCGGTTCCCGGGCCGCAGCTGCAGCCACACCTCGGCGCGGCGCGCGAGTTCGGTCGCGCGCGGGTCGACCACGATGATCTTCGGATTGTGGTCGAGCGCCTCGCGCACATTGAAGCGGGTCTCGCCGTCCGGGCCGGAATTGAGCGGGTTGTGACCCCAGAACAGCATGCAGGCGGGCGGCGTGCCGCCGGTGAAGTCGGAGACCGGAAAGTCGCCGAAGGTGAGAATGCAGGTGTTGACGCGCGGGTGGAAGCACTGGGCGAAGCCCGGCTCGCACCAGTTCGGGGTGCCGAGCGCATGACCGAAGCGCGAGACCCAGCGAATATGATGGCGGCCCGTTCCGGTGCCGAGCGCGATCGCCTCCGGACCGAACGCGTTGCGGATTCGGTCGAGCCGTTCGGCGATTTCGTCGAGCGCCTCGTCCCAGCCGATCCGCCGCCATCGTCCCGAGCCGCGCGGGCCCTCACGACGCAACGGATATTTCAGGCGGTCCGGATGATAGACGAGATCGACGGTGACCGTGCCGATCGGGCAGAGGCGGCCGTGATTGAGCGGGGAGTCGCGATCGCCCTCGACCTTGACGAGGCGGCCGTCCGCGACATGCAGCAGCACGCCGCAGCCGCCGTGACAGCTGCGGCAAACGCTTTTCAGCACGGTCGTCGACGTCTGCCGCGTGTCGGGTTCGATATCGGCTGAAAACGTGCTCATGCAAGGCGCCACCGGAGACGGACTGTTGCGATAGTCTGGATACCTTGGTTACGATTTGGCCGCGGGCTCCGCGCGAGCGCTTGTTCGCCCCTGCGCCGCTTGCGAGCGAAGCGACGCAACCGCGATCGTCGCGGCGAAGGCCAGCAGGGCTGCGATCGTGAGCGGTCCGCTCGCGGCGCGCGGCCCGACGAGTTCGAAGAAATCGGCGACGATGCGCAGCGCGACCGAGAGGTGCAGGAGCGCAAGCGCGCCGTAGACCGCGGGATGATAGCGCACCGCAAGCCCGGTGACCGCCGGCAGGATGATCAAAGCGTGGCCGAACACCATCGAGAGGACGAAGCCGATGGCAATGCCGTGCACGGCCGCGTCATAGGCGAAGGCGGCCGATCCCGGCGGCGAGACGAGCAGGTAGAGGCCGGTGACGCCGAGCCAGAAATAGCCGGCCAGCATGCAGGTTGCGGAAAACCGCGTCTGCCCCGACTGCCGCACCGTCCGCCGCGCGATGTCGTGCACGACGAGCCAGGCGGTGGCGGCGAGATAGCCGAGCGCCGTCAGCGGCGCGCTGTCGCCGGCGAGTTCGCCGCGCGCGGCGCCGGCGATGATCAAGGCGAGCGCGCCGACGAAGAACGCTTGCGCCCGGCGCGACGGGGCGAGCAGGCGGCTGAGCTCCAGCCGCTCGCCCGCGATGGTGAGCACGAGAAAGGCGAGCCACCAGCCGGTGACGTCGCCCATCGGCCGCCCGGCGAGCCAGGCGAGCGTCCCGATGCCCCATGCGGCGGCCGCGAGCGTGAGCACGGCGGTGAAGAGGGTCGGGAACCGCGCGAGAATAGTGGCGGTCGCAAGGGTCAGCACCGCGCTCGCCAGGATGAACAGCACGATCGCGAGCAGGGGAGCGTCGAAGAGGAGCGCGAGCGCGCCCGCAGCCGACAGCGCCGGCGCCGCATAGGCGAAGGCCCGGTTGAGCGCGACCGCGCGTTCGAGACTGATCAGGGTGCCGAAGAAGCCGCTGATCATCAGCGCGCCGTGCAATGCGTCGAGTTGCGCGAGGCTCGGAAGCGCAAGACCGATGCGCCCGAGACCGGTCCAGAACCCGGCGGCGAGCGACGCCACGCCGATCGCGAGCGGGAGATAGCGCAGCCGCCTGCTCGATCCCCGCGCCGCCATCGCTCAGCCCGCCCGCCCGGCGCCGGGACCGTCGAGCGCGCGGCGTCCCTCCTCCGTCATCAGGTCGGGGGACCAGGGCGGGTCCCAGATGAGGTGTACGCGGATTTTCTCGACGTCGGCGAAGCGCCTGCGCAGCGCCGCTTCGGCATGCATCGTCAGCATCTCGCCGATCGGGCAGGTCGGCGTCGTCATGGTCATTTCCACCAGGATGCCCTCGCGCGTCCGCTCGGCGAGGTAGACGAGACCGAGGTCGACGATGTTGATTCCGAGTTCGGGGTCGTGGACCTCCTTCAGGGCGCGCAGTATGTCGGGGTCGTTCATCGGGCCGTTTCCTGGTGGCCGCCTTTGGAGCGAGACGCTCGGCGACGGCTCGCATTTGAGCGTCGGATGGATCGAAGCAAACCTGCTCGGTTCTTCTTGTTGCTTGCATTTACACCGGCGAGCCGCGGTTCCGGTTCGCCGAAAACTGCTCTAGGCCGTTCGATCGGCCATGTCTACGGCCGCGCGCGTTCGGTCCGTCCCGTCGGCCGGTTCCGGCGACCGGATTTTCACGCCGCGAAAAAACGGCCGTTTCTGCGCGATCAAAGCGCTTTCGGCTTGTTGCGGAAGTCCTTCACCCGCACCGCTTTGCCCTCCGAGCGCGGCACCTCGCCCGGCGCCTTGACCGTCACGTCGCAGCTCACCCCGATCAAGGATTTGATGTGATGGCCGATCTCGGCCGCCTTGTGGCTGCGGGCGTCGTCATCGGTCGGGCCGCTCGGCAGGATCTCGACCTCCACCGTCATTTCGTCGAGCGCGCCCTGACGCGTGAGCACGAGCTGGTAGTGCGGCGCGATCCCCGGGAATCCGACCAGCACGGCTTCGACCTGCGAGGGATAGACGTTGACGCCGCGGATGATCACCATGTCGTCGTCGCGCCCGGTGATCCGCATGATGCGGCGATGCGTCCGCCCGCAGGCGCACGGCTCGTCGGTGAGCCGCGTGATGTCGCGCGTGCGATAGCGGATCATCGGCAACGCTTCCTTGGTCAGCGTCGTGATGACGAGTTCGCCCGCCTCACCGACCGGCAAAGGCGCGAGCGTCTTGGGATCGATCACCTCGAACAGGAATTGATCTTCCCAGCCGTGCAGCCCGTGCTGCTCGACATGGCACTCGCAGGCGACGCCGGGTCCGATGATCTCCGACAGGCCGTAGATGTCGACCGCCTTCAGTCCGAGCCGCGTTTCGAGGTCGCGGCGCATCGCATCGCTCCACGGCTCGGCCCCGAACACGCCGTAGCGGACCGGCAGCTTGCGCAGATCGGAGCCCATCCGCTCGGCGATCTCGGCGATGTTGAGCGCGTAGGACGGCGTGCAGCACAGAACCTGCGCGCCGAAATCGTTGAGCAGGGCGACCTGCCGTTCGGTGGCGCCGCCCGAGATCGGCACCACCGTGCAGCCGAGCCGCTCGGCGCCGGTGTGAAAGCCGAGCCCGCCGGTGAACAGGCCGTAGCCATAGGCGTTGTGCACGATGTCGCCGGGCCGCGCGCCGGCGCAGGCGAGCGAACGCGCCATCAGGTCGGCCCACAGGTCGAGGTCGCCGCGGGTATAGCCCACGACGGTCGGCTTGCCGGTCGTGCCGGAGGAGGCGTGCACGCGCAGCACGTCCTCGCGCGCGCAGGCGAACATGCCGAACGGATAGTTGTCGCGCAGATCGGTCTTCTGGGTGAAGGGAAAGCGCGCGAGATCGGCGAGCGTCGCAAGATCGTCCGGCTTGACCCGAGCTTCGTCGAACTTGCGCCGGAAATGCGCGACGTTCGCGTAGGCGTGCCTCAGCGTGCGCTTGAGGCGTTCAAGCTGAAGGGCGTCGAGGTCGCGCCGCGACATGGCCTCGACCGCGGGATCGAACATGAAGACATCGTCTTCGGTATAGGCAGGCTGCAAACTCATGGCGTTCACTCCCCGTCGTCTTGTTTATTTTCGATTTCAGCATTGCAACGCTCTCACCCGTCAATGGACGCTCCAGCCCGGCTTGACCGCCGGCCCCGCCACGCCGACCCCGCGCACCGGCGTGTGGGTCAGGGCGAAGCCCTGGTTGAAGCCGGCGCGCGTCACCAGGATCAGCTTGAACGCCCAACCGGCGATCAGCGCCGTTGATCCGGCGAGCGCGAACAGAAAAGGCGTGAACGGCGGTAGGATGAAACCGGGGGCGACCAGCCAGAGCGGAACCGCGAGCCCGCCGATCAAGAACCACGGCGTGAACGCGCGAAAGACCGCATGCGTCTGGGTCGGCGCGCCCTCGCGCTCGAGCTCGCCCACATAGAACCGCCAGGCGAGATAGCGTGCGGTGACGAGCATCACGAGGGCGGCGGCGACCGGCAGCGCGAAAAGCTGCAGGCCGGGCACGAACGCCGCCACCAACAGGAACAGCCCGCTGCCTTCGGCAAAGCCGGTCGCGACCAGGAGCGGCACGAGAGTCTGCTGGCGCCAGGCCGGGAATGCCCTTCGACGCGTAGAACATCATCGCCTGGCAGACCATGAAGGCGAACCCGAGCAACGCGGCGAGGATCAGCGCGACGCCGTTCTCGAACCAGGATCGCAAGGAGCGCCACGGGGAAGAACGCGCCGGCGACCCAGGCCTCGCGCGACATCCAGGAGCGCTGCGGCTGGCGCAGCACATAGCTGAACCGGAACGGCCGTCCGATCTTGAAGAGCAGCAGGAACAGGCCGACAGCGACGACCGCCAGCGCGGTGAGCCCGCCGGCGAGGACCGGCGCGCCGCCGAGGCCGGCGAGCGCGACGAAGGCGAACAGCCCGGCGCCGGCGCCGCCGCAGAGGAAGTTGGCCGCGGCCTTCCAGTCCCAGTGCTGCTGATGCCAGGGCTCGACGCCGCGCGTGCGGATCTTGGCCGCCGGCGCCTGCAGGGAGGCGGCAGGGCGGTGGCGGCGGCCGGACGCAGCGCGTCGGCCGCATCGTTTGCCTTGCCGTAGAGATAGTAGAAGCCCGGCTCGGTGCCGACCTCGGCATGCATGCGGAAATGGCCCTGCTCGCGCAGCAGCTGCGAGACATTGCTGTCGGGGTCGTCGATGTCGCCGAAATGCAGCGCGTCGGCGATGCAGGCATTGACGCAGGCCGGCGTGGCGCGCGGATCGCGGCCGGGCGTCAGGCCGTTCTCGATGCCCGAAATCGATGCGGTCGGAGCAGAAGGTGCATTTCTGCGCGACGCCCGATCCGGCGATCGTCGAACCTCGCGCTCGCCTCGTTCTGCATCGCCGCGGCCGTAGGCGAAGTGCGGTTCGTGCACGATGAAGCGCGCCTGATAGGGACAGGCGACGTCGCAATAGGCGCAGCCGATGCAGATGTCGTAGTCGATGGTGACGATGCCGTCGGCGCGCTGGCGCGTCGCGGTCGAGGGGCACACATGCATGCAGGGCGGGTCGGCGCAGTGCTGGCAGCCGACCGGCACGAAGGTGCGGTTCACATTCGGAAACGATGCCGGCCTCGACGTCGAGCACCTTGCGCCATTGCACCGCCGGCGAGGTCGCGTTGGCGTGCCGGCAGGCGGCGGTGCAGGTCTGGCAGCCGACGCAGCGCTCGAGATCGGCGAGCATCGCCCAGCGGGTCATGCGCGCGCTCCTCCGATCCGCGCTGATCGTGACCTTGACGAGGTCGGCGCTCGATCCGGTCGCGTCGGTCAGGTCGAGCAGCATCGGCATCAGCGCATTCATGCTCGGCGCATTGAAGTCCTTGGCGTAGGGCGTCACCCATTGCTCGAACTGGCCGATCATCAGGAGCGTGTCGGGGCGGATGCCCTCGCACAGCATGACGTGGCCCTTGGTCGCGTTGAGCGGCGAGCGCACCTCGACGAGGTCGCCGTCGGCGATGCCGAGCCTTTCCGCGGCGCGTCTCGTTCATCACCACGCTGCCGTGGCCGATGACGTTGCCGGCCAGCTTCGTGGATGAGCTGGATGCCGACATTGTTGCCCCAGGAATATTGCATGCTGCGCGCGGTGACGAGCCAGAACGGATAGTCCTCGATGCGCACCTGGAAGTGCTTGGCGAGCGCGTCCTCCCACAGCGCGGACGAGGTCGCGCCAGTGCGGCAGCGGCTCGTATTCCTCGATCTGCCGGTCCCACCAATGGATGCCGTGCTCGTGCAGGCGGCGCTCCAGCTCCTTGCCGATGCGGAACAGCCGCTCCTGATAGGGCTGCTCGAAGCGCAGCCCGCGCTCGACCAGCTTCGGATAGAGATACCATTGCAGGCGCGAGAACGGCTTCACCCGGAAGCCGTGTTCGCGGAACCAGTCGAGCCCCTGCGATTCGGCGCCGTCGGTCAGTTCGGCGCTCGCGGCCCGGCAGGTCGCGTCCCAGATGGCCTCGACGTCGTGCGGCTCGGACGGAGTCGAGCGAGAAGTCGTAGTTCGCGCCCGACAGCCTGCACGCCGGCGCGCCGCGATTGATCGCGCCATTGTACTCGGCGAGCAGGCCGGTGCGCCGCGCAAGCTCGGTCGCGATCCAGGTGAAGTCCTTCGCCTCGCCTTGCGGCGGCACCGCGGGATCGCGCAGCGCGAAGCCCTGGATGGTCCCAGAACTGCTCGACATATTTGGTGCCGCCGATGCGCAGGAGCTGCAGCCCTTCGAGATCGGTGCAGTCGGGCAGCAGCACGTCGGCGACATGGTTGGTTTCGTCGCGGGTGAAGGCGAAGCACACGGTGAAGGGAAACTTCGCCATCGATCTCGCCGACGCGCCTTGGTGTCCCAGAACGAGATCGCCGGATTGGTGCGATAGACGAGCCACACGTCGGGCGGCGTGGCGTGCGGCAGCTTGTCGAAGTCCTCGTTCTGCATCATCCAGGCGAGATGGGTCGGGCCGAGCGCCTGGCTCCAGGGCGAGTTGGCGACCAGCGGAACCAGCGTGCGGTGCGCGCTGCGCACGGACGGGCTGCGACATCCAGCTCGTCCTTGCTGGTCGGGTTCATCGGATAGTCCATGAAGCCGTCCGGGCCCGGGCTTGACGCTCGACCAGCGATTGTCGGCCGGCCGGTTGAGCCGCACCGTGGTGCCGAGCGTTCCGCCCGGCACTTCGAGCGCGCCGACCAGGCAGGCGAGCAGCGTGCGCGCCCAGCAGCACTCGTAGCCGCCCCAGCCGTTGTTGACGGTCTTGCCGAGCGCGATCGCGACCGGCCGGAACGGCAGCGTCACGCCTTCGATCTCGATCGTCTCGCCGACGCGGGCATGCTCGAGATATTCGTTGGCGATCCGACGGATCGTCGCGGCCGGCACGTCGCAGATCGTCGCCGCCCATTCCGGCGAGTAGTCCTGCACATGCGCGACGAGCTGGGCGAAGGCCGGCTGCGACGATCGCCTTGCGGTGCTCGGCGATTTCGCCGTCCGGCGCCGACCTCGATGCCGTCGACGGTGTATCGTCCTTCGAGCGCGGGATCGATGTCGGGCGTGTCGAACGGCACGGCGCGGCCGGTCCTGAGGTCGAACACGAGCGGCTTGCGGGTCTCGGGATCGCGCAGGAAATAGCCGTTCGGGCGCGATCGAGATAGGGCGACGAGGTGCGCTCCTTGAGGAACGGCAGGTCGAGCCGCTCGCGCCTGTGCTCGTGCAGCACCACGTGGATCATCGCGAAGAGGAAGGCCGAGTCGGTCTTCGGCTTGATCGGAACCCATTCGGCCGAGCAGGCGCCGGTGACCGAGAGATGCGGCTCGATCTGGACGCGCTTCATGCCGCGCTTGCGCGCGTCGGCATGGCGCTTGACGCCGCACACGCCGCCCGAGGCCTCGACATTGGCGCCGAACGACAGGAGATAGTCGCACAGCGGCGTATCCGGCGAGACGGTGAAGGCGCGGTGCCACAACTCGCCGTAGAGATGCTCGGAGTGATAGCACTTGACGCCCTGCCCGGAGCCGAAGCTCATGTCGACCGGGCCCCAGGCGGCGAGGAAGGCCGGCAGCGTGCCCATATAGGCGGTCGGCGTGCCGCCGCCGCCGAAGCTCGCGGCAAGCCGCGGAAAGCCCGCCTCGTCGAGCAAGCCCGCGGCGCGCGCCGCCTTGAGCTTGTCGGCCACGAGGTCGAGCGCCTCGTCCCAGGAGATGCGCACGAATCCGGGATCGTGCTCGCGGCCCTTGTTCGGATTGGTCCGCTTCATCGGATAGCAGCATGCGGTTCGGCGTGTAGGCCTTCTGCACCAGCCCGAACGCCTTGACGCAGGCCTTGCCGCCGGCCGGATGCACCTCGGCGGCGTCGAAATTCGGCGTGATCTCGGTCGCGACGCCGTCCTCGATGCGGACCTTCAAAAGGTCGGGGCCCGCCACGCACTGGTAGCAATAGGTGGAGACGGTGCGCTCGTTGCGCGGCTTGCTCGCCGGCATGGCATGGGCTCCCTTATCGGGCGCGGTGCTTGGCGGCTTTCGCTTTCACGCGCTCCAGGGTCTTGGCCACGTCGACGACGAAGCGCGCATGCATGCCGCCGCCGATCGGCTCGATCTCGTCCTTCGCCGCGACCTCGAATGCGACCTTGCGGCCCTCGACCGCCGTCACCGTCGCGGTGATTTCGACCGTCATGCCGGGAGGGGTCGCGCGCATGTGCTTGATCGCGACCTCGATGCCGACCGAGTCCTCGCCGGGATCGGCATGCTCGAGAATCAGGTCGCGGCAGGTGTGCTCGATGTCGCGAACGAACCAGGGCGTCGCATAGACGCGGCCTTCCTCCCCCATGAAGCTGATCGTCCGGTCGGGGTCGATCACGACGCGATTGGTGCGCGACACGCCGGGACGCAAGCTCGCCTTCATTTCACTTCCTCCCAAGGCCCGGGCATGGCCGTAACCCGAGGCGGTCTTCTTGTTCATTTGGCCCTTGGCGGGCAATGATCTGTCGCACAGGGACGCCGGCGGCGTCTTTGATTTATTGCAAACTAATTCGCGGCGGCGGCGCGTTTGCGGCATGACGCATCATACGCCCAGATACCCGCTCTGCACCCGAGGATCGGCGAGCAGCATCGTCGCATTGCCGCTGACCGTGATCCGTCCGGTCTCGATGCACATAGCCGCGATCGGCGATCGCGAGCGCGGCGCGCGCATTCTGCTCGACCAGCAGCATGGTCAGCCCGTCGGCCTTCAGGCTCGCGCGACGATCGGCGAAAATCTGGTCGACCAGGATCGGCGCCAGGCCCATCGACGGCTCGTCGAGCAGCAGCAGCCGCGGCTTCGCACATCAGCGCCCGGCCGATCGCGAGCATCTGCTGCTGGCCGCCCGACAGCGCGCCGGCGGCGGTGTGGCGCAGCTCGTCGAGCATCGGGAACATCGCGTAGATGCGGGCGAGCTCGGTCGCCGATATCGGCGCTGCGGCGCGACCAGGCGCCGAGCTCGCAGATTGTCCTCGACCGACAGCGGCGTGAACAGCTGCCGGCCTTCCGGCACCTGCGCGATGCCGAGCGCGACCCGCCGATGGCGCCGGCATGCGATCGATTCGCTCGCCCTCGAAGCGGATCTCGCCGGCGGTCGCCGGCTGCACGCCCGAGATCGTGCGCAGCAGCGTGGTCTTGCCGGCGCCGTTCGCGCCGACCAGCGCCACGATCTCGCCGGCGCGCACCTCGAGCGAGACGCCATGCAGCGCCTCGATGCGGCCATAGCCGCTGACGCAGATTGTTCAATGGACAGCACGTGCCGCCTCCTCGCGAGCCATGGACGCCGAGATAGGCCTCGATCACCGCCGGGTTGGCGCGCACCTCCGCCGCGGTGCCCTCGGCGAGCGTCGCGCCATTGGCGAGCACGTGAATGCGGTCGGAGATGTTCATGACGAGCCGCATGTCGTGCTCGACCAGCACGACGGTCACGCCGCCCGCGGCGATCTCGCGGATCACGCCTTCGAGTTCCTCGGTCTCGACCGGATTGCAGCCGGCCGCCGGCTCGTCGAGCAGCAGCACCTTCGGCTCGCTCGCGAGCGCGCGCGCGATTTCCAGCCGCTTGAGATCGCCATAAGGCGAGGCTGCCCGCCGACCGCTCGGCGATCGCCGGCGAGCCCGACACGCGCGAGCGCCGCCAGCGCCTGCTCGCGGGTGACGCGGTTCTGCCGGGCGACCGCCGGCAGGTGCAGGAGGTCGGCGACGATCCCGGTGCGTCTCGTGGCGATGGCGGCCGACCATGACGTTCTCGAGCGCGGTCATGCGGAAGAAGATCTGCAGGTTCTGGAAGGTGCGCGACAGGCCGCGGCGCGCGAGCCGGTCCGGCGTCAGGCCGGTGACGTCCTCGCCGGCGAGCAGCACGCGGCCGTCGCGCGGCGGGTAGATTCCGGAGAATCATGTTGAACAGCGTGGTCTTGCCGGCCCCGTTCGGCCCGATGATCGAGAACACCAGCCCGGTCCGGAATCGCGAGGCTCACACCGTCGACCGCGCGCACGCCGCCGAACGCAATCGACAGCGTTCTCGGCGCCAGGATGGTCATGACGCGCCGTCCCTCGAACGCCGCCGCGATGCTCGGGACGATGCCCGCGCGCAGGAAGATCATGAACGCCCATGAGGATGAGCCCGAGCACGAGGTGCTCGTATTCGTGCAGAAAGGTCAGCGTCTGCGGCAGCACGACGAGCACGGCGGCGCCGACGAGCGAGCCGACGATCGAGCCCATGCCGCCCAGCACCACCATGGCGACGAGCTCGATCGAGCGCAGGAAGCCGGCGACGTCCGGCGTGATGTGGCCGTTGAACAGCGCGAGATAGGAGCCGGCGACCGAGGCGTAGACGGCCGAGATGACGAAGACCGTGAGCTTCTTGCGCGCGACATCGACGCCGAGCACTCTCGCCGCGATCTCGCTGTCGTGGATCGCCCGCATGGCGCGCCCGGCTCGGGCTGTCGATCAGGTTGAAGGCGAGCATCGCGCCGACCAGCAGCGTGCCGCCGGCGATCCAGTACCAGGTCTCGCGAGCCGCGCACGCGCCAGTCGAACAGCACGAGCCGCGGCACCGCCATGCCGTCGGGACCGCCGGTCCAGGCCGCCTCGTTGGTGCAGCACAATGGCGACCAGCAGCCCGAAGCCGAGCGTCGCGACCGCGAGATAATGCCCTTTCAGCCGCAGGATCGGCCGTCCGACCAGAAACGCGACGCAGGCGGAGAGCGCCGCGCCCGGCGAGCAGCGACAGCCAGGACGGCAGGCCGAGATGGGTCGGGCCGATCGCCACCGCGTAGCCGCCGATGCCGAGGAAGCCGGCATGGCCCGAGGCTGACCTGCCCGGCAAAGCCCATCAGCAGGTTGAGGCCGATCGCGGCGAGCGCGAAGATGAAAACGAGGGCGGCGACGCGGTAGTAGTAGGCCGACGGGAACAGCGAGCGGCGCGACGGCGATCACGAGCGCCAGCGAGAACCGGCGTCAGCCGGTGGCGCGCGAGGCGCGGGCGAGCGAGGACCAGGCCGTTGCGAAGCGATCGCCGAAGCGCGCCCCGTCCTTGACGGCCGGTCGTTCATCGATGCGGCGCACGCTCATACCCGCTCGACGCTGGCGCGGCCGAGCAGCCCTTGCGGCATGCGCGAACAGGACGACCAGGATGACGATGAAGCGCGACCGCGTCCTTGTATTGCGACGACAGATAGCCGGCGCGAACGCCTCCAGCAGCCCGAGCAGCAGGCCGCCGATCACCGCGCCGACAGCGCTGCCGATGCCGCCGAGCATGGCCGCGGCGAAGCCCTTCAGGGCGAGGAGCGTGCCGACGTCGTAGCTCGTCAGCGTGATCGGCGTGATCAGAGATGCCGGCGATCGCGCCGATCGCCGCCGACACCGCGAACGAGAAGCCGACGATGCGCCGCGTGTCGATGCCGACCAGGCGGGCGGCGAGCCGGTTGGCCGCGGTCGCGATCACCGCCTTGCCGAACAAGCGTGCGCTCGATGAACTGCCCATAGCAGAACGACGATCACGAGCGCGCCCGCGAGCACCACCAGGCTTTGCGGCAGGATGGCCGCGCCGCCGAGCCGGATCGGCTCGTCGCCGAACAGGGGCGGCAGGCTGTGGAAGCGCTTGTCGAACACCACCTGCGCCGCGCCGCGCAGGAAGATCGATGCGCCGATGGTGATCATGATCAGCGCTGACCGCGCTTGCGCCGCGCGCCGTCTCGATCGCGAAGCGATGCAGCGCAAGCCCGACCGCACGGTCGCCAGCGCCACCGCGAGGAGAGCGGCGAGCGGCAGCGGAATGCCCGCGCGCGGCGAGGAACACGGTGGTCAGCCCGCCGATCATGACGAACTCGCCTTGCGCGAAATTGATCACGTCGGAGGCGTTGTAGATCAGCGTGAAGCCGAGCGCGACCAGCGCGTAGACCGCGCCGACGGTCAGCCCGGAAAAGACGAACTGCAGGAACTCGGCCATGGCCTACCCGACTTGCTTGGTTGCGGATTGCGGTGGCCGGCAGGCAGCGGCGTCGAAGCCGCCGCGCCTGCGCCGGTGCGCCTCACGAACCGCAGTCGGGAACCAGCGTCCAATCGCCGTTCTTGATCTCGAGCATGCGGAAGGCCGACTGAGATCGAGACCCATATGATCGGTCGGCGACATGGTGACGATGCCGCCGGTGCCGACGAAGCCCTTGGTCTTCTCGATCTCGTCGCGCACCTTCGCCTTGTCGAAGCTGCCGGCGCGCTTGGCATCGCCTCGACCAGGATCATCAGCGCCGTCATAGGCATGGCCGCCGAACGTGGAGACCGTCCTGCCCGTCTTCTCCTGGTAGGTCTTCGTGTAATTCGGTGACGACCGTCTTCTGCTGATCGTTGTCGGGCAGCTTGTCGGCGACGAGCAGCGCGGCGGCCGGCAGGCGCACGCCGTTCGCGGCGTCGCCCGCGAGCTCGATGTACTGCTTCGAGGCAACGCCGTGGCTCTGATAGAGCGGCTGCGGAATTGCGAGCTGCCGGTAGTTGCGCGTCACGATCGCGGGTCCCTGGCCGAACCCGGTATTGAGCACGGCCTGCACGCCGGCCTTGCCCTTGATGTTGGTGAGCTGCGGGCGTCATGTCGGTGTCGCGCGGGCCCGTAGGTCTCCTCATGGGCAATGGTGATGCCGGCGGCGGGCGCGACTTTCACGCATTGGTCGCGCATCGATTTGCCGAACGCGTCGGTGCCGGAAATGATCGCGATGGTCGTCAGGTTGCGCTTCTTGAGGTCGGCGAAGATCTTCTCGCACGCCATCTTGTCGGTGTGCGGCGTCTTGAACACCCACTTGTTCACCGGCTCGACGATCGGGATGCGCGCCGGCGAGCGAGATGAACGGGATCTGCGCCTCCTCGAACACCGGGATCATCGCCATGCGTCGCGCCGGTGGTGGTGCCGCCGATCATCGCGACCACCTTGTCGTCCTCGATCAGCCGCGTGGCGAAGGTGCGCGCGGCGTTGGCGTCGCCGCCATCGTCATAGATGACGAGTTCGAGCTTCTGCCCGTTCACGCCGCCCTTGGCTTGTTGATCTCGTCGACATACATTTCCAGCGTCTTCTTCTCGGGATCGCCGAGGAACGAGGCGGGTCCGGTGACCGAGAGCGACGGAGCCGATCTTGACCTGCGCAACGGCGATGCTCGGTGCCCCGACCATGGCGAGAACGCAGGCGGCGGCGGCGAAGCGCTTGACGGAGAAACAGGAACATGAAGTCACAATCGTCCTCCTAGGGGGGATTTTTTAGCGTTTCCTCGAGATCGTTGTTCTTTGTTCTACAAGCATCTTGACCGGAGCGCGGGCCGGCCGCAAGTGCCAACAGCCGCAGCTCGCATGCTCTAGCGGAAATTGCGGCCCTTGGGCAGGGCGGCGCGGGCCTTGGCGGGCGCGATTTCCTCCGAGAGGGCGGGCTCCTCGCGCAGGAGGGCGGCGAGCGAGCCGCCGGCGCGCAGCGGAATGCGGTTTTCCGGAATCGGGCGCTTGACCTCGTCGCAGCGGGCGAGCGTATCGATGCAGCCCGCCGTCGCTCGCGAGCCGCCGCAACAGCGGCGTGAGGTCGTCGAGGCGGTCGGCGACGACATGGATCACGCCGGACTCGTTCTGCAGCCTGCCGCTGACGCAGACGAGACGGGCGCCGAGCACGACCGGACGAAAGGTCTCGAACACCTGCGGCCAGACGATGGCGTTGGCGATCGCCGGTCTCGTCCTCCAGCGTCATGAAGATGACGCCCTTGGCGGTGCCCGGACGCTGGCGCACCAGCACGAGGCCGGCGACGCTCACTCTGCGGCCGGACGGGAGCGCGGCGAGGCGCTCGTTGCGCACAATGCCGCGGCGGTCGAAATCGCCGCGCAGGAACGCGACCGGATGCGCCTTCAGCGAGAGATGAAGATGGCGATAGTCGTCGACCACGTGCTCGCCGAGGCGCATGGGCGGCAGCGCGACGTCGGGCTCGAGCTCCGGGCGTTTGCGACGCGCGCGAACAGCGGCAGGTCGTCCTTGTCGCCGGCGCGGCGCAGCGCCCGCACCGCCCACAGCGCCTCGCGGCGGTCGAGGCCGAGCGAGCGGAATGCGTCGGCCTGCGCGAGCCGCTCGAGCACCGCGGGCGAGAGCTTCGTGCGCAGCCACAGGTCGCGGACGGAATCGAAGCCCGCCCCGCGCGCGCGCTCGATCGCGCGCGCATCGTCCTCGGAAAATCCGCTGATCTGGCGCAAGCCGAGCCGCACCGCATGGGTCGCGCGGATATCGTTCTGCATGTCGGCATGGCGGGGATGGAGTTGTGCTGCTCGCCCTCCCCGTCATTCGGGGCGAGGCGATAGGGCGTGCGGGGTTTTCACGGCGCCGACGGCTTCGCCGGCCAACGCCCCCGCTTTGCTGACCCTCGCCCCACAAGGGGGGAGGCGAGCTTCGTTCCTCCAGCGTCGTTGTCCCAGTCCGAGAATGATTGACATCGACGGGGCGGACCTCGACGCCGTGCTCCTGGGCGTCGCGCACGATCTGCGCCGGGGCGTAGAAGCCCATCGGCTGGCTGTTGAGGAGGGCGGCGGCGAACACGTCCGGGTAGCGGCACTTGATCCAGGCCGAGGCGTAGACGAGCAGCGCGAAGCTCGCGGCGTGGCTTTCCGGGAAGCCGTATTCGCCGAAACCCTCGATCTGGTTGAAGCAGCGCTCGGCGAAATCGCGCGGATAGCCGCGCGCGGCCATGCCCTCGATCAGCTTGTCGCGGAAATACTTGATGGTGCCGACCCGGCGGAAGGTCGCCATCGCGCGGCGCAGCTGGTCGGCCTCGGACGGCGTGAAGCCGGCCGCGACGATGGCGATCCGCATCGCCTGCTCCTGGAACAGCGGCACGCCGAGCGTCTTGCCGAGCACCTGCGCAAGCTCGTCGGGCGGGCCATGCGCGGGGGAGGGCGACGGGAAATGCACTTCCTCCAGCCCCTGCCGGCGGCGCAGATAGGGATGCACCATGTCGCCCTGGATCGGCCCCGGGCGCACGATCGCGACCTCGATGACGAGATCGTAGAATTGCGCGGGCTTGAGGCGCGGCAGCATCGACATCTGCGCGCGGCTCTCGACCTGGAACACGCCGATCGAGTCGGCGCGCGACAGCATGTGGTAGACCGCTTCGTCCTCCGGCGGAATGGCGGAGAGATCGAGGCGCGGGTCTCGCTCGGCATTCATCCTCCCCCGCTGCGCGGGGGAGGATGCAAGCGGGTCTTTCGTGGGGAATGCTTGCGCCAGGGCAGGCAAGCATTTGCTCAGGGTAATGCCGCTGCAAAAAATCGAGCGAGCGGCGCAGGCAGGTCAGCATGCCGAGCGCCGAGCACGTCGATCTTGAGGATGCCGCAGCGTGTCGAGATCGTCCTTGTCCCATTCGATGACGGTGCGCTCCTCCATCGCGGCGTTCTCGATCGGCACGAGCTCGTCGAGCCGGCCGCGGGTGATGACGAAGCCGCCGACATGCTGGGAGAGGTGGCGCGGAAAGCCGATCAGCTCGCGGGCGAGCGCGAGCGCCTTGCGCGAGGCGCGCATCGGCGGGATCGAAGCCGGCGCGGCGCGCATGCTCGTGCGAGATCGCCTCCGGCGACCAGCCCCACAGCGTGCCGGCGAGCGCGCCGATCGCGTCGTCCGACAGGCCGAAGACCTTGCCGACGTCGCGGATGGCGCTGCGCGCGCGATAGCAGATCACGGTCGCGGCGAGGCCGGCGCGGTCGCGCCCGTAGCGCCGATAGATGTACTGGATCACCTCCTCGCGCCGCTCGTGCTCGAAATCGACGTCGATGTCGGGCGGCTCGCGCCGCTCGGCCGAGACGAAACGCTCGAACAGAAGATCGGAGCGCTCGGGATCGACCTCGGTGACGCCGAGGCAGTAGCAGACGGCGGAGTTCGCGGCCGAGCCGCGGCCCTGGCAGAGGATGCCCTGCGCGCGGGCAAAGCGCACGATGTCGTGCACGGTGAGGAAATAGGGCGCGTAGTTCAGTTCGCCGATGAGCGCGTAGTTCGTGGTCGAGCGCATGGCGGACTTTCGGCGGCACGCCGTGCGGATAGCGCCTGCGCGCGCCTTCCTCGGCGAAGGCGACGAGCGCTTCCTGCGGCGTGGCGAAGCCTTCGCGCGATTTCGTCGGGATATTCGTAGGCAAGCTCGTCGAGCGAGAAGCGGCAGCGCTCGAGCAAGCGCAGCGTCTCGCGCGACCGCCTCCGGGGCGGCGCGGAACAGGCGCGCCATCTCGTCCGCCGATTTGAGGTGGCGCTCGGCATTGGCTTCGAGCCGGCGGCCGGCGTCGTCGAGGGTGACGATGCGTCGCGGATGCAGGTGACGACGTCCTGCAGCGCGCGCCGCTCCGGCGCGTGATAGAGCACGTCGCCGACCGCGATGAGCGGCACATCGCGCCGCGGCCGCGAGCGCGGCGAGGCGGGCGAGCCGGCGGGCGTCGTCGCCGCGATAGAGCATGCTCGCGCCGAGCCATACCGCGCCCGGCGCCGCTTCGCGCAGGCGGGCGAGCACATGGGTGAGATCGTTGTTTCGGGATGAGGGCGGCGCAGATTGATTTCCCGTCGTCATTGCCGGGCTTGACCCGGCAAATTTCTTCCAACCCTCCCGCCTCGCTGCGCATCGGCTCCCCTCCCCCGCTTGCGGGGGAGGGTGCGGGAGGGGGTGGATGCGCGGGCTCAAGCGCGCGCATGACGAGTCGTCAATCGCGGCTGCTGCTGCCATGTCGCCGGCGAGCACGATCAGATTCAGCCCCGCGGCATGCGCGAGGAGATCGTCGAAGAACAGCGTGCAGGCGCCTTTTACGGCGCGCCGCTTGCCGAGCGTGAGCAGGCGGGTGAGCCGCGCCCAGCCGGCGCGGTCCTGCGGATAGGCGAGAATGTCCGGGGTCGCGTCGGCGAAGACGAGCCGCGCGCCGACGGCGAGCGGGACGCCATGCTCCTTCGCCGCCTCGTGCGCGCGCACGACGCCCGCGACCGAATTGCGGTCGGCGACGCCGAGGCCCGCGAGCCCGAGCGCCTTCGCCTGCATCGCCAGTTCCTCGGGATGCGACGCCCCCCGCAGGAAGGAGAAATTGGTGGTGACGGCGAGCTCGGCATATTTAATCACGATGCTCGCCGCGTCATGCCGGGCCTCACAAACTGCGACTTGTCATGCCCGGCCTTGTGCCGGGCATCCGCGTCTTCAAAGGTTGGAAGAAACAAAGACGTGGATGGCCGGGACAAGCCCGGCCATGACATCGGAGGTGTGTTCGTCTTGCCGAGGCTTGATATTACTTTGTTCTCGCACCTCCGGAACGGAACAAGAGCATGACGACACAGTATGTCGCGATCGCCGAGAAGGACCCCGACAGCGCGTTCGGAATTTGGTTTCCGGACGTCGAAGGCTGCTTCTCGGCCGGCGATACGCTGGCGGAAGCTGCGGCGGCTTCCAAAGCCAAGAAAGCGCGATCCGCAAAAGGCGTCCAACGAAACAGAAAAGCGCGTAAGCCGCGAGCAATGTTTCACCCGAACAGGCCATGCAGGAACCAGCGCGGCTGCGCTGTTTCGCGGCTGTAGAGACCTTCGCGGTAGAGCCAGACGCGCAAGCCCGCGGGCGTTTCGATGCGGAAATAGTCGCGGGTGAGCGCGCGGCCCGTCTCGTCGCGCCACCATTCGAGCGCGATGCGCTCGGGTCCTTCGGCGGCCGCGACCTCATGCAGCATCCGCCGCCAGCGGAAGCGCACGGGGGGGCCGTCCGGCACTTCGGCGATCGCCTCGATGCGCTCGGCGCGCGCGAACAGGCGCGCCGGCCGCGCGGGCGCAAGCGTGTCTAGACATCCTCCCCCGCGCAGCGGGGGAGGGGGACCATGCGCAGCATGGGGGAGGGGGCCAGCGGCAGGGGACACAAACGCCCCCCCCTCCGCCACCGCAGTCAAGCCTGCGCAAGCTTGCCTGCGGTGGGCGGTTCTCCTCCCCCGTTTCACGGGGGAGGATGAGTATAGCGAGGCCGGCATGCGCCGGGACGGCGGCGACGGCGAATTCGGGAATATGGGTGTCCTGCGGCGCGAGGCGGGTGACGCGGCGCAGGCCGAACCGCGCGCCGAGCCGGTCGATGAGATGGCCGAGCTCGGCGGCCTCGTCGGCCGCGGCGTGACGGGCAAGGCCCGCCTGCACAGGGTCGCAGCGCTCTGTGACGGGAGCGGAAAGGCGCACGAGATCATAGCCGAAGCCGGGATCGCAGGCCTCGCTCAGCGTGGCGAGCCTGTCCTTGAACAGGCGGGTCATGCGCTCCGCCTCGCGCAGCGGCGCGCCGGTTCCGACGGCGATCCGATGGACTTTGCCGTCGGTGCGGAACAGAGCGACTTCGAGGAGGCGCGCGCCCTCTCCCCGCGTCTCCATCGCATAGCCGAGCCGTATGCTTAAACGCGCGATCGTCCCGAGCACGTCGCGTTCGCGCGCGATCGGTTCGGCGAAATGCTGCTCGGCCATGAAGGAGGGCGCCGGCCGCCGCGGCGTGATCGGCTCGTCTTCGCGGCCGAGCGCCTGGTCGAGCCGGCGCAGGAAGGCGGCGTCGAAGCGGGCGGCGAGCACGGAGCGCGGCAGATCGAGCACGTCGGCGATGCGGTCGAGCCCGACATCGGCGAGCGCCGCGACGGTCTCCGGGTCGAGGCGGAGCGCCGCGAGCGGGAGCGGGGCGAGCGCGTCCCGCATCGCGCCGGGCGGGACGATGAGCAGATGCTGGTTCTCGTCATTCCGGGGCCGGCCGCTCGGCGAGAACCCAGAATCCATCGGCCATGCGCTTTTGGCCTCTTTCACCTCTCCCCGGCGGGGAGATGTCGACGCCGAAGGCGTCGGGTGAGGGGGCTCGAACCCATCTGTCGAAGTTCTGTCCCCCTCACCCGCTCGCTGCGCTCGCCACCTCTCCCCCCTGGGGAGAGGTGGCGGAGAGTCAGCGCCGGCAAGTCTGGGTGTCAGGCTTCGTCCTTTGGATTCGCCCTGAATGAGAGGCATGTCGGCTCGATCTCCATACCTTGCGACGCCCCAGGCGCAGCCGGGCGTGCTCGCGACCGCCACGCGCGCGCGCAAACCCTGGGCGGCAAGGCGCGCCACGATATCGCGGCAAAGCGCCGTCTCTCCGCCGAACAGATGCGAGCAGCCGGTGACGTCGAGCATGACGCCCGAGGGGGCATCGATCCCGACCAGCGGGGTGTAGCGGTCGCACCAGTCGGCGAGCGCTTGGAGCAGCCGCCAGTCCGCCGCGGGATCGCTTTGCGCGACCTGCAGCGCGGGATGGCGCGCGCGCGCATCGGCGAGCGTCGTGCCGACCGTGAGGCGCAAGCGCGCGGCCGCATCGTTCATCGCGGCGATCCGCAGCGCGCTCTTGACCATGTGCACGACGATGACCGGCGCGCTCTCATCCGGCGCGGATGCGCGCCGCGCGAGACGGTCGGTCGGCAGCCGCCGCAGCCAGATCGAGAGATATCGGGGCGGAGAGGAAGGCGTGCTCATGGTGATCCCACGACAAGAGCCAGCGGCCCGTGGGCCCGCGGCGGTTTCTGACGAGAGAGAGAGAGAAGGCCGGCAGCCCGAGCCCGCCGAACGCATCGCGCGCGCCGGGGGCCGCCGCGATTTCGCAGCGGGTGATCGCGGGGCTGGGCAAGGCGCAGGCGCGATGGCGCAGGAGGAGCCCGAGCCCGCCCCCTTCGCCCGCCGCAAGCGACAGGCGGCGCAGCATGGTGAGGTCGAGCGAGCTTTCGCGCGCGAATTCGCCGATCACGCCGGCCACCGCGCGGCAGCGCAGCGCCTCCTCCATCGCCCAGGCGCCGTCGCGCTCCTGCGGCGCGGAGAGGCCGATCAGCCGCGCCATGGGCAGGCCGAGCAGTTCGAGTCCCGGTCCGTAAAGATGGCCGGCTTCGAACTCCGCAGCCTCGGACTCGATCCACAGCACCGCACGGCCATCGGTTGCGCTCGCGCGGACGAGAAGCGCGAGCGCGAAGGCGGCGGCGGCGCCGAAGTCGAGGGGCGCGGCCGGCGCAATCTCGTGCAGGGCGCCGAGCGCAAGCCCGCCGCCGAGCGTGCGGTCGAGCGGGGCGACGCCAAGAGGGAGCGCCCGTTCTGCAGGACGCCCGCCGCCCTGCGCTTCGATCGCCGCCACTCTGTGCCGGAGCGCACGCAGGACGAATGGTCTTTCGCTCTGATCCATGTCCATCGTCAGGCGCGGGCGTGGCTTGGCCCGGCCATCCTGTCATTGGTGCGAGGCAAGGCGCTGATGCCCGCGACACGCGCGGGGCATGCCGCCGCCGCAGCGGCGCGCAGGGGGCATAACGCTTCGTCCATGGCTTGCATGGCCAAGTTCCTTCCCCGCCAATTGTTCCTGCTTTGTTCTATAGATTCCGGTTAGTGAGCCAGTTTGCAAGAACTTTTTTTCGGGCGGCCGAGAACATCGCCAAAGGCGTGCGTTCCAGGCCACTTCAAGCAGGGATTAATTGACGAGGAATCGACCGATCTCCTGCCGGTCATCGCCTGCGACAGCGAAAGCGGGCGATCCGGTAACCACAGACGCGCTCCATGCTGACTGGATGCCCCGCTTCCGCCGCAGGGCATGACCGAGGGTGAAACGATCCAAGCCGAAATCATCACGCTTTAGGCCAGCGCCCAAGCCGGGAGTCACCCCACCCCTATGCGAGCAGGGGACGGGCGCTGTGCGAGGCTGATAAGCCGCAATCGCGAACGGTGTTGTCAGCGCCTATTGACTGGGCATCGTCGCATTCGCCAACGCGCCGAGGCCGCATTCCGTCTGGACGCCCGCGAGCTGCCCCACGATCATCCGTTGTTCGCCGTGCTCGCGCCGGCGCTCGGCATCGCGCCCGAAAGCCGCCGGACACGTTCCGCGCGGCGGCGGTGTTGTGAGCCTAGCCGCGCAGCGCGGCGGAGCAAAAATGGAAGACGGTGTACCAAGATCAGCAGCTATCCGCGCCGCCAACTCCGACGCCATAGCTCTGCTCCAAACCATCGGCGCGAACTCTGATGAGATTCTTGCGCTGTGGCCGGTTCCGTCCGGAATTCAGTCGCGAAACACTCTTGGTTTGCAAGAACCCCGACGGACCCGTCTGCGAATTCTGCGACCATACACGGCGGATGCTGCGCCGAGACGGCGCATTCGAACCCAACCAATGGATTTTGCCCGCCGAACTCCGGCCGCTCAATGGAAAATCCTGTGGTGGCGGTCATCTTTCCTTGCTGAAAAACGTGCACGCTGATCGGGATCTCGTCGATCGAGCGATCGAGCGCCCAACCGCCGATGATCAGCGTATCGCCTAGCCGCTCACTGCGCTCGACAGAGCCGCAGTCATGAGGGCGCAAGGTTCGCCTCTTGCTGTCGATCTCGACCACTGTGTCATCATCTTCTTCAATCAACCGTCCGGACGAAACGGGGGCATAATAGGTAAGCCGCAAGTATTCGGCACGTGCTGCCTCAGCGTTCCCCGCCACCATGCCTGCTTGAGCCGTGCGGGCAGTTCTCTCCAGCTCGACGAGGGTCGCCTTGATCAGCTCTGACTCTGGGTTCAGTTCAAACGCTCGCCTGACAAGCCACAAAACCTCCTTCGGAATGTAACCCATTTCGTCGCGGGCCTTCGCAGCGGCGGCCATCAGAAGGTCCGGGTTCCTCACCCGGCGGACGCTATCGAACAATTCGAGGAATGCTCCTCCGCTGTCGATCCGCGCGTCGCGCAGAAGCCTCTCCGCTTCGTGCTCAGCTTGCTCATTTTGGCAATCCCCTGCAGTAAGCCTTTCGAAGAGCACTTCCGCATCGCCTGGGTCGGATCAGGATGCCACGTCAGGAACTTGCTTCCCGCAGCCCGCGCCCATGACGCAAGGCGAAGTTCATGCTTTCCGGCAGCAGCTCGATCCGCTGCGCGAAGTAGTTCGATGAATAGAAGTAGCGAGCCTTGCAGGCGTCGATAAGCTCCATGTAGAAATCGACATAGGCCGTGGTCATCTCCTGCAGCGACCCCGTGTTAACGACCAGGTCCAGAGCGATCTCGCGAGTGAGTTGAGTTGTGGACCGGAAGTAGAAAAACCCGAGTGGCGTAGCTCGACTCCGATGGCGGCGGGCGTCTCCAAATCGCCCCGGTATCCACTAGGTGAGGCACCCGCCGGGAGGAAGGGTCGCAGGTATACCTCCGCGAAGAACAGGCTCTCCGGAAGGTCGCAGATCGATGTACACAGCGGGTCTGTGAAATGGGCTTCGTGGCCCAGAGCCGGCCAGCCGAGCCGGAGCCGCCTCCGATGTCGGGCACGGCTTCGGTCGACATGGGCCAGGCAACGCGTGATGTTGTCGGTGTGGCTGAAGGACGGGGCTGCTGATTAGTCTTCCGTCGAGTTGACATCGTGTTGGTGAGGAAAGTGATGTTTCGGCGATCGACGGCAAAGGCACCGGAATTCCGGAAATTTGTAGGCCGGCATTCCCTGAACGTTTCGCGTGTCGGCCACTCGGCCCCAGCACGGCGGGATTCGAAGCTCGACTGGAAAAGCTGAGCGAAGTGAATTACCTCAAGAGGGGTCTTGAACTGCTGCGACGGCTGGCGTTTAACGAATAGCCGTCCTGCGCGCCCCAGGATCGGGGAGATTGACTTCGCGCCGGCTTTGATCGCCCTGAGCATGTTCTGCCGTGCAGTTTCGACGACCTGGATCGCACTGCTTATTAATTTCCGGTCCATCTCCTCACCGTTCGACGTGCACCGTCCGGATCGATTTTCGACGTTCTCAGCGAGTGACGGCAATGATTCCATGGACGTTCGACAAACCCGACCGTGCCGTCGGACCGCACCTCAGTCTTATCGCGAGGCTAGCATAGCTGAGCCGATTAGCACCCACGACCAGTAGGTTTCGCGTCGGCCTCGGGCTATGAACGGCGATGTGTGGCTCCGCTAGCTTGAGCACGCTAATGACCGGGCCTCACGCGTTCGCGAACGCGCCGCCGGACGGTCGGCAAGCGGCAGGCGAGCGCGGCGCAGTCGTGCAATACTTCTTCTGGACGTTCAGGCAGGAGACGCTCGTTGACGTCAATCGCATCCGGCCGCTAACGCTTCGCCACCCGCAGGTTTCGCAGCGAGCGCCGCAGGTCGCCGGACACGAGCGCCGATCGTTTGAGGGAAACGAAACTTGCCGCCTTGTGCCGGGCGCCGGCCGCGCCGTTGAAGACTTTCAGGCCCTGCGCCGTCGCCACGATGTCGCCTGCGCGCAGCGTCGGGTCGGCGGCGAGGTCGATCTTGGCGAGCCCGAGCGCGGTCTTGCCGTTGCAGGTGCAGTTCGCCATCAGTTCCTTGCGGAACAGGAACGCGGTCGGAAGACCGGCATAGCGCGACGCCGTCCGCGGCGGTCGCCTCGTCGATGCCCGCGCCTTCGAACACTTTGGTGCGGCTCGCCGGACAGAGCGCGCTGCAGAGTTTCGCCGGCGTCACATTCGCTGCGGCCGGGCTGAGCGGAAAGAAGCGCCCGTCGCACAGCCGCACGCAGAACGTTGTAGCAGGCTCCGCGGGCGGAATTTGCGCCGGGTTTGCCGCAGGCGAGGGCGAGAAGCGCCGCACGGCGTTCGGGTCGGCATAGGCCAAGGGCTGAGCGGCGCGCTGCGCGGGCGCAACGGTTCGGTGTTCAGGCGGAGAACGCGACCAGCCGCCATCGCCGAACGGCCAACCGCCGGACGACGAGCCGGAGGTCCAAGCCTGGGCCGAAGCGTCGGACGGAGCGGAGACGAGGACAACGACGAATGCAGCCAGCAGCGCGAGCTTCGATTTGCGGAGCAGAGTCTTTGCCGCGAACCGGGTGATCATGCCTCAGCCGTTGTTCATCGCCGCTCGCAAATAAGAAAGCAGCTTCGCCGCGACGGCGAAGCTGCTCCACACTGTCGCTCAGTTGATGGGCGCAGGCGCGCTCGCCGTCCGCCGACCGCTCATCGGCAGCACGACCACCTTGGCGCCGGGCTTGATGCGTCCGTAGAGATCGATCACGTCCGAGTTGGCGAGGCGGATGCAGCCGCTCGACACGCGCTGCCCGATCGTCGTCGGGTCATTGGTGCCGTGGATGCGGTACACCGTGTTGCCGAGATAGAGCGCGCGCGCGCCCATCGGATTGCCGGGCCCGCCCGCCACGAAGCGCGGCAGATAGGGCTGGCGCGCAATCATTTCCGGCGGCGGCGTCCAGTCCGGCCACTCGTTCATCCGGCTGACATATTCAACCCCGGACCAGGTGAAGCCTTGACGACCGACGCCGATTCCGTAGCGGAGCGCCTTGCCGCCGCCGAGCACGAGATAGAGATAGGTATTGGGCGTATCGATGATGATCGTGCCGGGCGGTTCGCTGGTGGCGTAGCTGACCGTCTGCCGGCGCAGATGCGCAGGCGCGCTCGCCTGCACGTCTTCGCGGACGCGATCATCACGCACATAGCGGTCGATCACCGACGATGTGCGAACGCCCGTCGCCGCCAAGGGCAATGGCTCGGCCGTGCTCGGCGTCGCCAAGCCGATCGAACCGAACGCCAATGCAGTGCTGATAAGGAGAGAAAGCTTCGCCGTGCGAGCCATCACCCACCCCCGTATTTTCCCCTCGGCATAACGATTGCCGTCGAACCAACGTGGAAGGGGCGGAAAAGTTCCGCCGAGAGTTTCGATCCAGCAAGGAATCTGCGACGGAATGTGTTGGCGGCACATGGCTTTAACCTAAACATGCGAATGCAATATCGCGCTCGGCACGCGCAAGGTTTGATGACAAACAAATGGCCGGGCAAGGCCCGGCCATTTTGAAGCAGTCTTGTTTTCCGACAACCCAATGCGCCTTCGAGGGTGATCACCTCACCAAGTGCGCCGAACTCTATCCTCGTCCTCGCTTAGACCAGGCACTTGCTCAGGATGTGCGAGAGCTGCGGCGCCGCGATCGGGCTTGCCGCCGCGTCGCAACCTTCCGGAATGCGCGGCCGCCGCTCGTTGTTCTGCGGGGCGACGCCGGCCGGCTGGCGCTGGTCGCGCGAGTCGACGGTCGGCTGCGCCGGCTTTGCCTGCACGGGAACGGTGGTCGTCACCGGTCGCACCGCGGTGTTGGCCGTGTCGCGCACCGTGACCTCGGGCAGCACCACGCCCTTCGTCACCAGCGTCGCATTGCGCAGCGGATCGGAGTGATACAGAACGCGCCCGTCGCGGTCGCGATAGATGATGGCCGCATCGCGAAGACCGACCACCTCGACTGCGGAAATCGTGCGCGGCTCACCGCGCGCGGTCTGCGCCGCCGTCAGGCGATCACTTTTATGTGTTCGATCGATCGGCGTCGCGGAAACCTTGAGGCCCGCGGATGCGTCGGCGACGCCGACGAAGCGCGTCCCGATCTGCCCGGAAAAGCCCACCGCCGCGCCGGCGGCAAGCGCAGAAATTCCGATAACCATAAGAGATTTCAGCTTGAACATCGGAGTGGTCCGATTGGCTGATTAATGGCCCCGTGCCATGAACCGTCCCCCTGACGATCCACCGCAATAACTCGTTGTTAAGGGTTTGGTTCCGTGCGGCGTCGCCGGGGTTCAAACTTTTTTGGCGGGACCGCGGGGCCGGGTCAGCGCCCGCCGAGCAGGTGCGACGCGGGAATCAGCATGCGGCAGCGCACGCCGCTCGGTCTCGAAGGTCAAGGCGACGTCGGCGTCGAGGGCGCGCGAGAGGTTCTTTTCCACGACCAGGCTGCCGAAGCCGCGGCTGCTCGGCGCGGTCACGTCGGGCCCGCCATGTTCGGCCCAAACGATTTCGACGCCCTCTTTATCGCTTGCCTCGGGGGACAGCAGCCGGCGCCAGTTTATTTCGACGCGGCCTTGCGGCACCGAGAGCGCTCCGAAGCGCTCGGCGTTCATGGCGAGTTCGTGCAGCGCCAAGCCGAAGCTTTGCGCCGCGCCAGGCTTGAGATGCACGGCGGGCCCGGACAGCGTGACTCGATCGGCCGCTCCGTCGAGATATTTCGCGAGCTGCCGCCGCGTAAGGTCGTGCAGCGAGGCCCCGTACCATCCTTCCTGCACCAGCAGATCGTGCGAGGTGGCGAGCGCCTGCAGGCGGTTGCCGAACGTGTCGAGAAAATCGTCGATCGTTCCCGCGTGCCGCGCGGTCTGGCGCGCCATCGATTGAATCACCGCGAGGAGGTTTTTCGAACGATGCGTGAGCTCGCGCATGAGCAGGCGCAGATGGCTTTCGCCGGTCTTGCGCTCGGTGATGTCGAACATCGCGCAGGTCACCCCGACAATGTTTCCGTTTTCTCCGGGCAGCGGCTCGACATGGAGGTCGTACCACCGCGTCTTGTCGGCCTCTTTCACGCTGACTTCGCCGCCCTGGCCGCGTCCGGTCGCAAGCGCCGCGCGCACGAGCGTGGCGAGCTGCTCGCGGCTTTCCGCCGGCAGGATTTCCGCGTCGGTGCGGCCGACAATGTCGGCGACCTCGCGCCCGAACAGCGGATTGCTGATCGACGTGAAGCGCAGATCGCGATCCTGGGTGAACAAGGTCACGTGCGAGCCGCGCAGCGCGATCTCGTAGCGGTGCAGGGCGGCGCGCAGTTCGTCGGCGAGCCGCCGCTGTTCGCTCTCGAGCGAGCGCACGCGCGAGATATCGATGGCCGCGCTGGTGATTCCGTCGACGCGGCCGTCGGGTCCGAATGTGGGCGCGATATGCAAAGAGTAGAGCGCATGCCCGCGCGAATTGAGCGAGCAGGCCTCGCAGGTTTCCGGCCGGCCGGTTTCCAGCACGCGCCGCTTGACGGCGATCACCGCGTCCTTGGCCTCCGCCGGAAGAATCTCGTCATCGGTGCGGCCGATCATCTCCGCCGCCGCCTCGGCGTTGTCTGGGTTATAGACCCAGGTGTAGCGCAGCTCGCGGTCCTGCGAGAAGGCGTGGACGTAAGCGCCGCGCAGCGCCGTTTCGAGCCGCGCCTTGACCAGGCTCAGCTCACGGGTGCGCTCCTCGACCCGCGTTTCGAGTTCGCGCCGCGCCGTCTCCAATTCGTGCAGCGTCTTCGTCTCGGGTCCGCCGGGCGCGAGGGGCAAGAGCCCGTTTGCAAACGCGAAGCCCGGCGCCGCCTGCGGCGCGCGCCCGGCATATGCTCGGTACAGGAGCACGGCGGTCGCTCCGCCTAGAACCGCGGCGGCGGCGTTTGCCGCCAGCGCCCACCCAGGCGAGAGCAAGCCGGGGCTCAGGGCATTGCCGAGATGCGCGAAGCTTAGCAGGCCCAGAAAGGCGCCGGAGATCCAGACAAGAATCCCACGAGAACTCGCGCGGCCAACCGGGCCGGCGCGCCGCGATCCAGACAAGGGCAAGAATGGCCGCGACGCCGAACGCAATGCCGAAATCCGCCGCGCGCGCCAGCACGGAGTAGAGGACACCTGATACAGGGCATGACGGTCCTTCGCATGCGACCGCAGCGACCCAATCGAGGGCGGCGCTCATCCCTTCCAACCCTGTTGTTGCCTGTTCGGTAGGCAATAGGCCTCCGGTTCATAGCGGCGCGTTGATTTGGGGCAATAGCGGAAACCGGTGGGCGTCGCGTGTTCTCGTGTCTTGGTTGCAGGAGAAAGCGCCGGACAGGTTGGCGAACTGCTCCGTTCTAACGGGAACGTTGCAGCAAGCCCGCTTGTTTCCTTCGGGCCGCCATTCTGGCCAAGGCGGCCGCCCTCGCGTGATCGGCTCTGCTGGAGCGATGCGGTCGAGAAAATTCTAATTATTTTTGCGATTAGCGGGAACCAACCGGTGGAGGCACGTTACGCCACTGACCGGCCGCCATTCCCCCTCCCCCCGTGCTCGGCCGGCCATCTAAGGCGTGGTTGACATTCCGTCAGCCACGCCTTTTTCTTTGCCCACGCGCATCTATCAACCTCTTAGTATAATCCAGGCCATCGACCCGGACGGGGAGGTCGCGGGCGCACACCCGCATGGCGGCAGCGTCAAGCCCCGCCAGGCGTGCTCTTCGGATAGACCGGACGGCTCCGGTCGGGTTTGTGCCCTCTCGCAGAGCGTACGCACCGGGATGCCGGGCCCGGCCTCCGGCGTGGGCTATTTCTTCAACACCTCGATCAGGGTGCTCCCGAGCCGCGCGGGCGAGGGAGACACGTGAATTCCGCAGGCTTCCATGGTCGCGATCTTGGATTGGGCGTCGCCCTTGCCGCCGGAGATGATCGCCCCGGCATGGCCCATGCGGCGGCCGGGAGGCGCGGTGCGGCCGGCGATGAAGCCGACGACCGGCTTCTTGCGGCCACGCTTGGCCTCGTCCTTGAGGAACTGAGCCGCCTCTTCCTCGGCCGAACCGCCGATCTCGCCGATCATGATGATCGAGTGGGTCTTGTCGTCGGCGAGGAACATTTCCAGCACCTCGATGAACTCCATGCCCTTTACCGGATCGCCGCCGAGACCGACCGCGGTCGTCTGGCCGAGGCCCACTTGCGTCGTCTGGAACACCGCCTCGTAAGTGAGCGTGCCTGAGCGCGACACGATCCCGACATTGCCCGGCTTGAAAATGCTGCCCGGCATGATGCCGATCTTGCATTCGCCGGCGGTCATGACGCCCGGGCAATTCGGCCCGACGAGCCGCGACTTCGACCCCTCCAGCGAGCGCTTGACCTTCACCATGTCGAGCACCGGAACGCCTTCGGTGATGCAGACGATGAGCGGAACCTCCGCGTCGATCGCCTCGCAGATGGCGTCCGCGGCGCCCGGCGGCGGCACGTAGATCACGGTGGCGTCGGCGCCGGTCTTGGCGCGCGCCTCGGCGACGGTGTCGAACACCGGGAGGTTGAGATGGAAGCTGCCGCCTTTGCCGGGCGAGGTGCCGCCGACCATCTTGGTGCCGTAGGCGATCGCGTGTTCGGAGTGGAAGGTGCCGTTCTTGCCGGTGAAGCCCTGGCAGATCACCTTTGTGTTTTTGTCGATGAGGATGGACATGAGTTTGCCTTTGACGGTCAGCGGAATTGTTGGGAACGGGTTTCGGCGCGGAGGCGAAGTCGCGTCCCGCTAATTGCCCCTTACCGCCTTGACGATTTTCTGTGCGGCGTCGTCGAGGTCGTCGGCGGAGACGACATTGAGGCCGGACTCGGCGATGATCTTCTTGCCGAGGTCGACATTGGTGCCTTCGAGCCGGATCACGAGCGGCACCGGAAGGCCGACCTCGCGCACCGCCTCGACCACGCCGCCGGCGATCACGTCGCAGCGCATGATCCCGCCGAATATGTTGATCAGGATGCCCTTCACATTGGGATCGGCGGTGATGATCTTGAACGCCGCCGTCACCCGGTCCTTGCTCGCGCCGCCGCCCACATCGAGGAAGTTCGCGGGCAACTCGCCGTAGAGCTTGATGATGTCCATGGTGGCCATGGCGAGGCCCGCGCCGTTGACCATGCAGCCGATCGTGCCGTCGAGCGCGATGTAGTTGAGGTCGTGCTTCGAGGCCTCGATTTCCTTCTCGTCCTCTTCGGTCAGATCGCGCAGCGCGGCGATGTCCGGATGGCGGTAGAGCGCGTTGCCCTCGAACCCGATCTTGGCGTCGAGGCAGATGAGCTGGCCGCTCTTGGTGACCACCAGCGGATTGATCTCGAGGAGGCTCATGTCCTTGGCGACGAACGCCGTGTAGAGCTTCGTCACCATGCTTTCGGCCTGCTTGGCGAGGTCGCCCGTCAGGCGCAGCGCGTTGGCGATGCGCCGGCCGTGATGCGGCATCACGCCGGTCGCCGGGTCGACCGCCACGGTGACGATCTTCTCCGGCGTGTCCTTCGCCACCTTCTCGATATCCATGCCGCCCTCGGTCGACACCACGAAGGCGATCCGCGAACTCACCCGATCGACCAGCGCCGAGAGATAGAACTCGCGATCGATCGCCGATCCTTCCTCGACATAGAGCCGATGCACCTGCTTGCCGCGCGGCCCGGTCTGGTGGGTGACGAGCACCGAGCCGAGCAGGCGCTGCGCTTCCTTTTCGACATCCTCGATCGTCCGCACCACCTTCACGCCGCCCGCCTTGCCGCGGCCGCCGGCATGGATCTGCGCCTTGACGACGTAAACCGGCCCTTCGAGCTGTTGCGCCGCCTTCACCGCCTCCTCGACCGAGAAAGCGGCGATCCCGCGCGACGTCGGCACGCCGAATTCCCGCAGCACCGCTTTGGCCTGGTATTCGTGGATATTCATGGAGAACCCCCGCTCGCGTCCGGTCGCTCCGGATCGCAATTTGGCGCGCAATCCGCCCGGCTGACCGGAAGCCGATCAGCCCGATTACGCGCAGGAACCATGGACCAGCCTCACCGCGTCACGCGGCGAGGTCGGGAGCGATCTTCTTGCATGCCTCGATCAGCCCGCGCACGGAGTCGGCCGACTTCTCGAATTCCGAGCGTTCGCCGCCGTTGAGCTCGATCTCCACCACCCGCTCGACGCCCTTGGCGCCGACCACCACCGGAACGCCGACATAGATGTCCTTCATCCCGTATTCGCCGTTGAGATGGGCGGCGCAGGGCACGACCCGCTTCTTGTCCTTGAGGAAGCTCTCCGCCATGGCGACGGCCGAAGCCGCCGGCGCATAGAAGGCCGAGCCGGTCTTGAGCAGGCCGACGATTTCCGCCCCGCCGTTGCGCGTCCGATCGACGATGGCGTCGAGACGCGCCTGCGTGGTCCAGCCCATGCTGACGAGGTCGGGCAACGGAATTCCGGCGACGGCCGAATAGCGCACGAGCGGCACCATCGTGTCGCCGTGGCCGCCCAGGACGAAGGCGGTCACGTCCTCGACCGACACGTTGAACTCGTCGGCAAGGAAGTGGCGGAACCGCGCCGAGTCGAGCACGCCCGCCATGCCGACCACCATCTGCCTCGGCAAGCCGGAATACTTCTGCAGCGCCCACACCATCGCGTCGAGCGGATTGGTGATGCAGACGACGAAGGCCGCCGGCGCATATTTGCGGATGCCCGAGCCGACCTGCTCCATGACCTTGAGATTGATCCCGAGCAGATCGTCCCGGCTCATGCCGGGCTTGCGCGGAACGCCGGCGGTGACGATGCAGACGCTCGCGCCTTCGATCGCCTCGTAGGAATTGACGCCGGCATAGCGGGCGTCGAAGCCATTCACCGGCGCTGACTGGGCGATATCCAGGGCTTTGCCCTGTGGAACGCCCTCCATGATGTCGAACAAGACGACGTCGCCGAGCTCCTTCAGTCCGATGAGATGGGCCAGCGTGCCACCGATTTGGCCTGCGCCGATCAACGCGATTTTGGGACGTGCCATGTGGGGGGAAGTCCTCGAGCTGAAAGACAGCGGGGGTTTTCGGGTGTTAGCGGTTTCGGACCGGCCGTTCAAGTCGCGTCGCGAAATTGCATCAGGAATTATGCGAAGGCGCCTCGCCCTCAGGTCTCGACGATTCCGGAGGCGGCGCGTTGCCGGTGCGGCAGCGCGAGATAGGCTTCGGACGCCATTTCCACGAGGCGCGAGGCGGTGCGCTTGAACTCGTGCGCTTCGTAGCCGTCCTCGCCTTCGTACAGCTTCGCCGGCTCCGCCTCGGCGGAGGCGATCAGCTCCACGGCATAGTCGTAGAGCGCGTCGACCAAGGTGATGAAGCGCTTCGCCTCGTTGCGCTGCTCGGCCCTGATCACCGGGATGCGGTCGATCATAAGCGTATGAAACTCCTGCGCGATCCGCAGGTAATCGCCGGCCCCGAGCGGCTGGCCGCACAGATCGTGAAAGGTGAAGCGCGCAGCCCCCATCGCCGCCCGCGGCACGCGCACGATATGGCCTTTCACGACGAGTTCGTGGCCGCGGCTTTCGTGCCCGTGCGTGACGCGGCGCCAGGTTTCGTCGAGGGCGGCCTTCGCGGCCCGGTCGGCCGGAACGTGCCAGACCTTCACGCCGACGAGCTTTTCCTGGCGGAAATCGGTGCGCGCCTCGAGCCGCATCACCTCCATGTGCTCCTTCAGGAGCCGGATGAAGGGCAGGAACAGCGCCCGGTTGAGCCCGTCCTTGTAGAGATCGTCCGGCGACGACATTGGAGGTGGCGACCACCACCACGCCGCGCGCGAAAAGCTGGGTGAACAGCCGCCCCAGGATCATCGCGTCGGCGATGTCGGTGACGTGGAACTCGTCGAAGCAGAGAACCGAAGCCTGCGCGGCGAGGTCGGCCGCCGTCAGCATGATCGGGTCCTTGTCGACGATCGCGCCGGTCTTGAGCTTCTGGCGATAGGCGTGAACGCGGTCATGCACGTCCGCCATGAACTCGTGGAAATGGGCGCGCCGCTTGCGCTTGACCGGACAGGTCGCGAAGAAAAGATCCATCAGCATGGTCTTGCCGCGACCGACCTCGCCATGGACATAGAGGCCGCGCAGGGGCGCCGACGCAGCCTGTTTCTCACGCCGCGAGAACAGCCGCCCCAGCACCGAGGCCTTCCGATCAAGCCTCTGATTGGTCAAACGATTTTGCAGAGTATCGAGCTTTTCGACCACGACCTCCTGGGCGAGGTCCCGTTCGATCTCGCCGGCTTCGACGATGGCCGCGTAACGACGACTGACGGACACAGGCACGAAGACAGACCTTCCCACACCGGCACGATCCGGCGCGTGACCCCCCTGCCGAACGCGAATCACCGGCGAACGGATTGCGGTACGAGGCCACCGGACCACTCACATTTCCATACCTCAAATAGCGGGACCGCGATTCTGTCTACAAGTGGTTTTGTGCGACGCAACGTCGCGAAAAGCCGCCCCTCGGACCTCCCTCCGGCGCCCCTGTTTTCCGATCGTTATAAAAAATCATCATAGATGACAGAGGCTTAATCAGATTTATCGAGCGACAGAGAGTCGCTCGGAGGAGCGTCTTTAACATAAATCAAACCCGCCATATGGCTGGCGCAAGGCTCATTTGCGCCTGGAAAACTTGCTCGAAGCAGTTAAATGCTGCATTGCAGTATACGGAAAACCGGGTGAATAGCGTCCGGGAGACGGACCGGACGAAGAGCGTCCGGAGAGGGAATGCGCTCGAGGGGCCCCCGCGAAACTGACGAAGGCAGAGCAGGAGACCCCCGATGCACGAAGTCTTTGTCGAAGGCGGCCTGATCCGGAAGCTATGGAGCGTCGAGACGGACGCCTATCGCGATCATTTGCTCCGGCTCGACGCTGAAAGCCGCCGTAATCGTTTCGGAGGCGCGATCGCCGACGATATGATTCGAACCTATGCGGCAACGACACACGGCAGCGACGTCATCGTGCACGGCTTCTTCGTGGACGGCGTGCTGCGCGGCGCCGCGGATTTGCGCATTCTCGGGCCGCTCTATCGGCGCGAGGCCGAAGCCGCATTCAGCATCGAGAAGCCCTGGCAGAGCCTCGGCATCGGCTCGGCGCTGCTCGAACGCAGCCTGCTTGCCGCGCGCAATCGCGGAATCAAGCTCCTGCATGTCTGCTGCCTTGCGGAAAACCAGCGCATGCAGCAACTCGCCCGCAAATTCGACGCCGAGCTCACCTTCGACTTCGGCACGGTGATCGGGAAGGTGGAAAACCCGAATCCGACCCCGCTCTCGGTCATGCGGGAGCTGGTGGTCGACGGCCACAGCTTCGCTGCGGCCTATGTCGATTTCCAGTCCCGCCTGATGAAGCCCGCGGGGGCGTTTTCGCGCCAAGGCGCCCAGCGCATCGTAAGCAAGCACGGTGCAAAGCCGCCGGGCGACTCAACGCGAGCGCGCCCGCAACGACGGCGCAGGCGCGCTGAGCGGATAGGCGGCCTCGACGACATAGGGGCCGCCGCCGACCGAGGCGCGCGACGAGTAGAGCACGAACTGCGTGACCTGGAACGGCGGCGAGCGAAACGGCTGGCGCGCGCCCAGATAGTCGGCCACCTGGCGGGCGGACGAATCGCGCAGCCGCGCTAGCGTGACATGCGGGGAGTATTTGCGGCCCTCCGGTTCGAGGCCGACCCGCTTCATCAGCCGCTCGTGCTCGGCCTGCAGCTCGTGCAAAGCGGGGCTCGGGCCGACCGCCGCGAACACCGCGCGCGGCTTGCGCCCCCCGAACGAGCCGAGGCCTTCCAGACGCAGCTCGAAGGGCGCACGTTCGACGCCGCCCAGCATGAAGGCGATATCCCGCGCCAGGCGGTCGTCAATGTCGCCGATAAAGCGCAGCGTCAGGTGGTAATTGTCGCGATCGATCCAGCGGGCGCCCGGCAACCCGCCGCGCAGCATCGCGAGCGTCTCGCCCACGTCCTGCGGGATCTCGACGGCGGTGAAGAGTCGGGGCATTGCACAGCTCTTGCGTTAAATGAGCCGAGGACGGGGGTCCGTCACGACCCCCGCAGCAGCTTCGTCTGCGCGATCAGCTCCTCCACCTTGGGGAGGATTCGCTTGACGATCTCGTCGACGCCCGCGGCGCTCGGATGCAGGCCGTCCCGTTGATTGAGCGAGAGGTCGGCGGCGACCCCGTCCAGGAAAAACGGATAGAACGGCGCATTATAGGCTGCCGCGAGCGCGGGAAAAATGCCGTCGAAGGCCTCGGCGTAAGCTGTCCCCATGTTGCGGGGCGCCAGCATGCCGCAGAGCAGGACCGGGATGCGCCGTTCCTTCAGGCGGCGCAGGATCGCGTCGAGCGCCTTGCGGGTGACGGCGGGATCGATGCCGCGCAGCGCATCGTTCGCCCCGAGTTCGAGGATCACGGCGTCGGTGCCCTCCGGCGCCGACCAGTCGAGGCGGGCAAGGCCGTCCGCGGCGGTGTCGCCCGAAACGCCGGCATTGACGATCTCGACGTCCAGGCCCTTGGCGGCGAGCGCTTGCCGCAATTTGGCGGGAAACGCTTCGGCCGCGCGCAGGCCGAAGCCCGCCACGAGCGAATCGCCGAGCGCGACAATGCGCAGCGGCCGCGCGCCTTCCGCCCGCAATCCGCCCGTTTGGGCCGCAAGGATGAGCACGGCCGCGACGATCATCGCCATGGCGCGGGCCGCCATCACCTGGACCGACCCGGCCCGCCTCCCATATGAGTTGCGCCAGCCCGCCGCGGGGGCAACCCGTCCGCCCGGCTTCCTCGGCGACAAAGGCCTCATGGACGACACCTCGACCGCCAGCATTCGGACGCTCGCCCCCGCCATCGCGCTCTCTCGGGTCAATCTCGCGCTCGGGCGCGATGCAGCCAGAGTGCATATCCTCAAGGACGTTTCCCTTCATATAGGGCAGGGCGAGGCGATTGGCCTTGTCGGCCCTTCGGGCTCGGGCAAATCGACGCTGCTGATGGTCATGGCGGGCCTGGAGCGGCCCGACACCGGGTCCGTCGTCGTCGCCGGAGAGGACCTCGGCGCGCTCGACGAGGACCGGCTCGCCCGCTTCCGCGGCCGCCATGTCGGGATCGTGTTCCAGTCCTTCCATCTCATTCCGACCATGACGGCGATCGAGAATGTCGCCGTTCCGTTGGAACTGGCGGGCGTCGAACAGGCGTTCGCGATCGCCCGCGAGGAACTGGCGGCGGTCGGCCTCGGCGAACGGCTCTCGCATTATCCGGCCCAACTGTCCGGCGGCGAGCAGCAGCGCGTCGCGCTCGCCCGCGCGCTCGCGCCCAATCCGTCCATTCTGGTCGCCGACGAGCCGACCGGCAATCTCGACGAGGCGACTGGCCGGCAGATCATCGACCTGATGTTCGCAGGTCATGCCGAACGGCGTATGACGCTCGTCCTCGTCACCCATGACGCGACGCTCGCCGCGCGATGCGACCGCATCGTGCGCATGCGGTCGGGCGCGATCGACGCGCCGGCGGCGCGCGAGCGCGCGCGATCATGAGCGCGCCCGCAAGCTCCTTCGGCTCCGCGCGGGCGGGTCCTTTCAAGCTGCTGCGCATGGGCCTGCGCGACCTGCGCGGGGGCTTGCGCGGGTTCACCCCTTTCATCGCCTGCCTCGCGCTCGGCGTCATGACGATCGCCGGGGTCGGCTCGCTCGCGCAGAGCCTCACGCAGGGTCTGGCGCGCGAGGGACGGGCCATTCTGGGCGGCGATCTCTCCTTCACGCTGGTGCAGCGCGAAGCGAGCCCGGAGGAACGCGCTTTTCTCGCGCGCCAGGGCGATGTGTCCGCAACCGCCTCGATGCGCGCGCTCGCGCGCCTCGATGACGGGCGGACGGCGCTGGTCGAGCTCAAGGCAGTGGACGAGCGCTACCCGCTTTACGGCGCGGTCGCGACCGATCCCGCGGGCCCGCTCACGGACATGCTCGCGCGCCGCGGCGACGCATTCGGAGCGGTCGCCGATCCGCTCCTGTTCGCGCGTTTCGGCCTGCAGCCGGGCGCGCAGGTGACGGTCGGGTCGGCGACGCTCGAACTGCGCGCGCGGCTCGTCGGCGAACCGGACAAGCTCGGGGCGGGCGTCGGCTTCGGCCCGCGGCTGATGGTCAGCGATGCGGCGCTGCGCGCGACCGGCCTCGTGCAGCCGGGCAGTCTCGTGCGGTTCCTCTATCGCGTGCGTCTGCCGGAAGCGGGCGCCGCCGCTCGCGCCGACGACGTCGCCGAAGCCGCCGAACGCGAGTTCCCGAATGCCGGCTGGGAAATTCGCTCGAACACCAACGCCTCGCCGCAGCTCGAACGCAGCATCGAACGATTCACGCAATATCTCGTTCTGGTCGGGCTCACCGCGCTCCTGGTGGGCGGCGTGGGCGTTGCGAATTCGACCAAGCACTATCTCGATCGCAAGCTCAGCGCGATCGCGACGCTGAAGGCGCTCGGCGCAAGCGCGACCCAGGTGTTCGTGATCTATTTTCTCCAGATTCTCCTGATCGCTTTGCTCGGCGCGGGGATCGGCCTGGTCTTGGGAGCGCTGACGCCGTTCGCCGTCGCCGCGGCGTTCGGTGCGATCATCCCGCTTCCGCTCGCCCCGTCGCTGCATCCGGCCGAACTCCTGCTCGGGCTTGTTTACGGTCTCCTCACCGCGGCCGCCTTCGCCCTGTGGCCGCTCGGACGCGCGCATGACGTGCCGGTGTCCGCATTGTTTCGCGATGCGATCGCGCCCGAAGCGCGCTGGCCGCGCAGGCGCTATGTGATCGCGACCGCGGCCGCCGGTCTCGCCCTCGCGGCGATCGCGATCGGCGCATCGTATGACCGCAAGATCGCTGCGATATTCGTCGTCGCCGCGCTCGCCGTCTTTCTGCTGCTGCGCCTCGTGGCGCTTGCGGTGATGCTGCTCGCGCGCGCCGTTCCGCATCCGCGTTCGGCCATTCTCCGCCTCGCGCTCGCCAATATCCACCGTCCGGCGGCGTTGACCCCGACCATCGTTCTATCGCTCGGCCTCGGCGTGGCGGTGCTGGTGACCGTGACCCAAATCGACGCCAATCTGCGCCGGCAATTCGCCGCGTCAATCCCCGAAAAGGCCCCGTCCTTCTTTTTCCTCGACATCCCGGCGGGCGATGTCGCGCGCTTCGACGAGGTTGTCCGCGCGCAGGCGCGACAGGCGACGATCGAGCAGGCGCCGATGCTGCGCGGCCGCATCGTCGACGTGAACGGCGAATCCGCCGAGGATCTGAAAGCGCGGCCGGACGCCGCCTGGGTCCTGCACGGCGATCGCGGCATCACCTATGCCGGCGAGGTGCCGGCGGGCTCGCGCGTGGTCGAGGGCGAATGGTGGGGCGAGCAGTATGACGGCCCGCCGCTCTTGTCGATGGACAAGAAGATCGCCGACGGCCTCGGCCTCAAGCTCGGCGACACGATCACCGTCAACGTGCTCGGCCGCAACTTCACCGCGCGCATCGCCAACCTGCGCACGGTCGATTGGCAGTCGCTGGGCCTCAACTTCGTTCTGGTTTTTTCGCCGGGCTCATTTCGCGGTGCGCCGCTGACCCATGTCGCGACCGTCAGTCTGCCGGGCGGCGGGACGACGCAAGAGGAAGCGGCGCTGCTCGACGCCGTGGCGCGGCGCTTCCCGGGGGTGACGCCGGTGCCGGTGAAGGAAGCGATCGGCGCGGTGGGCGCCGTGGTCGCCAATCTTGCGCTCGCCGTGCAGGCGGCGAGCGCCGTCACCCTCGTGTCGGCCGTGCTTGTGCTCGGCGGCGCGCTCGCGGCCGGCCACCGTCATCGCGTTTACGACGCCGTCGTGCTGAAGACGTTCGGCGCGACGCGCCGGCAGCTCATCTCCTGTTATCTGTTGGAATACTTCTTGACGGGCGGGGCCGCGGTGCTGTTCGGACTGGCGGCCGGCTCGATCGCCGGCGTGGCGCGTCGTCCGTGACCTGATGACATTGCCTTTCGCCTGGCAGGCGGCGCCTGCATTGACCGCGGCGGCGATTGCGCTCATCGTGACGGTGATGTGCGGACTGGTCGGCACCGTGGCCGCGCTCGGACGCAAGCCGGCGACGGTGCTGCGCAACCTGTAGAGTCATAGCCGCCGCTTTTGCGACAACTAGCCGCTGGGCGCAAAGAGGATTTGCCTTATTACACGCGGCTTTGCGACAATCAGTCGCCGCGGGTAGCCATCGTCCGCTCACATATAATTTGCTCATACTGGCGAATGCTTCGAACCGCGGGGGCGACACTCCGCGAGGGATCTGCGGATACAAAAAATCGGGGGTTCGACGATGTCGGACTTTGATCGGAACATGGCTGGTGTGAGCTATGGCGGCGTGAGCCGGGCGGAAACGGCCGTGATCGACGCCGGCCTGCGGCAATACATGCTGCACGTCTACAACTACATGACGCTCGGCCTCGTGATCACGGGCGCCGCCGCTTTGGGCATCTATCTCTTGTCCGTCACCGGCGACGCCGCGAGCGCCGCGCGCGTGGTTCGCGACGGGTTGGAGCTGCCCGCCCGCATCGCTGGCGGCATGTATCTCACCCCGGTCGGATACGCGGTCTACGCAAGTCCGCTGAAATGGGTGATCATGCTCGCGCCGCTCGCGCTCGTGTTCGGGCTGAGCTTCGGCGCCGAGAGGCTGCGTCCGGCGACCGCGCAATTCCTGTTCTGGCTCTACGCCGCGCTGGTGGGGTTGTCGCTCGGCGCGATCTTCATGGTGTTCACGCACACCTCGATCGTGCGGGTGTTCTTCATCACCGCCGCTTCGTTCGGCGCGCTGTCGCTGTTCGGCTACACGACCCAGCGCGACCTCTCGGGGTGGGGATCGTTCCTCATCATGGGGCTGTTCGGCGTCATCATCGCCTCGCTCGTCAACATATTCGTGCAGAGTTCCGCTCTGCAATGGGCGGTCTCCGTCATCGGCGTGTTCGTTTTCGCCGGGTTGACCGCCTGGGACACGCAACGGCTCAAGAACGAATATCTCTATGGCGCGATGGACGGCGACGCCGCCGAGCGATCCGCGATCATGGGCGCGCTCTCGCTCTATCTCAACTTCGTCAACCTGTTCACGCTCCTGCTCCAGCTGTTCGGCCAGCGCGAGGAATAGGACATTGGGCGCCGCGGGACGCCTGTGAGGATGGGCTCCCTGTCCGAAATTTCATTTCTTTCGGCGGGACGGCCATCTTCACCCCAACGGCGACCATGACTACATTCGACCCGGTTTTGGGCGGCCGACGGTAGCCGCCCCCGCTCGCCCAGCGGTTCTCGGGCGATAGAAAGGACCTCATCAATGTCGGACTTCGACCGGAATCCCGCGGCGGCTCGCGGCTACCCGGCGGATCGTGCGGTCGCCATCGATCAGGGCCTGCGCGCCCATATGATCCGCGTTTACAACTACATGGCGGGTGGCGTCGCGCTCACCGGCGCGATCGCCTGGATCACGTTCCAGTACGCGGTCGTGACCAACGAGTCCGGCGCGATCGTCAGCCTGACCCCGTTCGGCCAGACGCTGTTCCAGGGCCCGATGATGTGGGTGTTGATCCTCGCCCCGCTCGGCCTCGTCTTCTTCTTGAGCTTCAGGATCAATCGGCTCGAGGCGAGCACGGCGCGCGCCCTGTTCTTCATCTATGCGGGCCTGCTCGGCATATCCCTCGCATCGATCTTCATGGTCTACACGCAGGCGTCGATCGCACGGGTGTTCTTCATTTCGGCCGCCTCGTTCGGCGCGCTGAGCCTGTGGGGCTACACCACGCAGCGCGACCTGACGGGCATGGGCTCGTTCCTGATCATGGGTCTGTTCGGCCTCATCATCGCGATGGTGGTCAACATGTTCCTGAAGTCGAGCGGCCTCGATTGGGCGCTCTCGGTCATGGGCGTGCTGATCTTCGCCGGGCTTACCGCGTGGGACACCCAGAAGATCAAGGAATTCTACGATCCGATGGACGACGGCACGGTCGCCGGGCGCAAAGTCGTGATGGGAGCGCTCGCGCTCTATCTCGACTTCATCAACCTGTTCCTGATGCTGCTTCGCCTGGTGGGCGACCGCCGCTGACGGCCTCTGCCTGAACTGAGCGCCTACCGGCCAACGGATGGGATCAAACCCATCCGTTGGCTTTTTCATTGGTCGCTCCCAACGAAGGATGCGGCGTTCTCCGGCGCTTCGTGCTGATCGGGCGGTCGGTTGTGACCGCGCTCATTGCTGCTCGCGCGGCTTGCTTGACGAAGGCTGCACGGCCCATCTAGCTAAGCGGGTTCGGCCTGAACCGCGCGCGCCAGCAAGCTGCCAAGGCGGAATCGCCATACATTGCGATGGAGGGGGAGCGTTGTCCGAGTTCAAGGAGCCCATTCAGGACCTCGATGCCGTGCGGGCGACCGCACGGCTGCCGAATATCGACATCGAGATCGTTCATCGCCGCGCCCCGGACGGGGATGCGGAACAGATCTTCATCAATATGCAGGCGACGCCCTCGTTCGAGACATTCGGGCGCGTTCTCGAAGCCGCGAACCCGTTCGCCTTCTGGGCTCAGGCCAGCCGGCTCGTTTGGCTGTCCTGGATGGATGTCGCGAAGCTCGCGATGCTCCCCCTCAGCCTTGGCAAGTCGCTGCCGTCCCCACCCCGTTCCGGCGACGATCGCTAGTCCTGACCTTCGGGGCTGGGCAGGGGACAAAACTCCGGTCCGGCCAGAACACGGCAGGGGCGTAACAATCTCAGTTCACGACGAGGCTCAGGACCGCCTTGTCGAGCGCCCGCAGCACGCGATCGAGCTCGTGGCCGCCCTCGACGATCAGGCCGGTTGCCGACACCACCCGGTAGACGCCCTGGCGCCGTGCGAATCGCGGATTTTTTTCAATGCGATAGATCGGAACTTCGGCGGCGGAGCGGAACACCGAGAACACCGCCCGGTCCTTGTGAAAGTCGATCGCGTAATCGCGCCATTCGCCGGACGCGACCTTGCGGACATAGAGGCCGAAAATCCGCTTCAGCTCACGCCGGTCGAAGGTCACGCGAGCGCTGGGGGCGGACGCCTGTTTGACGGTCGGCTCGCCCCCACGCAACTCGCTTGAGTCCGTGTCGCCAAGCTCCAGACTCATGGGCGCCTCCTTGTCATCGACGCGTCATGATCGCTCCGAATGGGCCGTGAGAGCAAGGGCGTCGAGCCGGGAGACGAGCGGCGCTGCGTACGGCCTGTTCGCCGTGCAGATCACGCGTTCGTTAGTCGTTTCATAATGATGCCAGAATTCGGCCGTGCGCAGGCCGATCTGGCTTGCGATGAAACATCATTGCCACGGGGTCCGGTCCGATCGGTACCGGATTCCTCAGCCCCCCAGCCCCCCGGGCTCGTAAGGGCCGGACCTCTGGCATATCTTTTCTGAAATCCCCCAACGTTCAGGCCGGCACAGCCGGCCTTTTTTTTCGCCCGTCGCGCTGCCTCCGCGCTCGGCGGAAGCGCCGGCGGCGGCTTTAGGCGGGGGAGCAACCGGGGCAACCGGAGGCGCGAGGACGGGGGCCAATCCGCCTAGCGAAGCTGGGCCATCCCAGCGCCCAGGATCGTTCCCGGCTTTCCGGCGTGGCCGCTCTGCACGATGACCGTGACCGAATCGACCATCTCGGCCTTGACCTCCGCGAGAGGTACGGTCCAGGCGCCGCGGCCCAGCCAGTCGCCGAGCTTGACCCAGCGGCGCACCACGTTCGCGTAGGTGATGGTGCGGCCCTTGTTCTCGCCATGCTGGATCGTCACGGGGACCGCGCTCGCCACCGCCCACAGCCAGACCTCGCCGGCGAGCCCCTCCTCGCCCTTGCCGACCGCGACCGACACCTCGCCGTTCACGACCGTAATCTCGACCGTCACGGAGAGATGCGCGCCGCGGCTCCGCGCCGTGTCGACCGCTTTCTCGATCGCGGCTCTGTCGCTGCCGAGCGCATGCGCCGCTCCGTTGACCACCACCTGCGGCGTGTAGACGTCGCCGTCGCCGCGCATGACCGAATAGGCCTTCTGGCGCGCCGTGTGGCGCGGATCGGCGAGCGTGTCCTTCCAGCCGAGATAGTCCCAGTAGTGGACGGGCAGGCTGACCACGACGAGCGCCGGGTCGTTTCTCAGTTCGCCGAGCAGCTTGTCGGCGGGCGGACAGGACGAGCATCCCTGGCTGGTGAACAGTTCGACGACGGCACGCGGCTCTGCATGCGCACCGAAGGCGATCCCTCCCAAGATCGCGACGGCGACAGCGCCGACAGCCGACCCGCGGCCTGCGATCATCTATCCGACCTCGCCATGTCGTTCAGGTCGCGCACAAACCCGCGCCCTCCACGCACCGCGCGGACGTGCTCTGCGACGGATCGATGCTTCCTGATAAAGGCGCGGCGTTCCATCAGTCGCCGGGAACAAATCGCGCAACGATCGTGAATAGTATGCTGTAGCGATCACCTGCCACTCACTTAGCAGTGAGATTGGCGCGCGGCGCAGCAATGTGATCGGTTCGACGGCGCGAATGCGGACGCGGCGGCGCCGCCGCCGGTCCGCATCGACCTGCTCACGCGGCGAGTTGGCGCAGCACGTAATGCAGGATTCCGCCGTTCCGGAAATATTCGAGCTCTTCGAGCGTATCGATGCGGCAGATCAGCGGCACGCGCTGCAGCTTGCCGTCCGCCCCGACGATTTCGGCGACGAGCCGCTGGCGCGGCTTGAGTTCGCCCTGCAACCCGCGCAGGGTCACCTGCTCGCTGCCCTTCAGCCCGATTGTCTGCCACGACGCGCCTTCCTCGAAGACGAGCGGAATGACGCCCATGCCGATCAGATTGGAGCGATGGATGCGCTCGAAGGATTGCGCGATCACCGCGCGGATGCCGAGCAGCGCGGTGCCCTTGGCCGCCCAGTCGCGCGACGAGCCGGTGCCGTATTCCTTGCCGGCGAACACGACGAGCGGGACGTGCTCGCTCTTGTAGCGCATCGCCGCCTCGTAGATCGGCATCTGCTCTTTCGACGGATAATGGATCGTGACGCCGCCTTCGACGCCCGGGACCATCTGGTTCTTGATGCGGATATTGGCGAAGGTGCCGCGCATCATCACTTCATGATTGCCGCGCCGTGTGCCGTACTGATTGAAGTCGGGCGGCGCGACATGGTGCGCGATCAGATACTGCCCGGCGGGCGAGGCGACCTTGATCGATCCAGCCGGCGAGATGTGGTCGGTCGTGATCGAGTCGAGGAACAGTCCGAGGATGCGCGCATCGATGACATTGGTGAGCGGCTGCGGCTGGCGCTGCATGCCGGTGAAATAGGGCGGGTTCTGCACATAGGTCGAATTGCGGTCCCAGGAATAAGTGAGCCCGCCCTTCACCGCGATCTTGCTCCAGTTCGCATCGCCCTTGAACACGTTCGCGTATTTGCGCACGAAGATCTGCCTGGTGATCGACTTCTTCATCGCCGCTTTGATCTCGCGGCTGGACGGCCAGATGTCCTTGAGGAAAACCTTCTTGCCCGCTTTGTCGACGCCGAGCGGGGTTCTCGCCGGATCGAAATTCATCGTGCCCGCGAGCGCATAGGCGACGACGAGCGGCGGCGACCCGAGATAGTTGGCGCGCACGTCGGGATTGACGCGGCCCTCGAAATTGCGGTTCCCCGACAGCACCGAGGCGGCGACGATGTCGTGCTCGCTGATCGCCGCGGAAATTTCCGCGGGCAGCGGACCGGAATTGCCGATGCAGGTGGTGCAGCCAAAGCCGACGAGATTGAACCCGAGCTTGTCGAGATCCTTCTGCAGCCCCGATTTGGCGAGATATTCGGCGACGACCTGCGAGCCGGGCGCGAGCGAGGTCTTCACCCACGGCTTCACCGTCAGGCCCTTTTCGACCGCCTTTCGCGCGAGAAGCCCCGCCCCCATCATCACCGTGGGGTTCGACGTGTTGGTGCAGGAGGTGATCGCCGCAATGACCACGTCGCCATGGCCGAGATCATGCTTGCGCCCCTCCACCGGCACGCGCTTGCCCGCTTCGGCGGCCTTGCCGAACTCCTCCGCCAGCGCGCGGGCAAACCCGTTCTTCACCGATTTGAGCGGCACGCGATCCTGCGGGCGCTTCGGCCCCGCGAGCGAAGGCTCGACCGAGGCGAGATCGAGCTTGAGCACCTCGGTGAACACCGGGTCCGGCGTGTTCCGGGTGCGGAACATGCCCTGCGCCTTGGCGTAAGCCTCGACCAGCTTCACGCGCGTTTCGGAACGGCCGGTGCCGCGCAAATAGTCGAGCGTGTCGGCGTCGATCGGGAAAAAGCCGCAGGTCGCGCCGTATTCCGGCGCCATGTTGCCGATGGTCGCCCGATCGGCGATCGAGAGGCTCGCAAGGCCCGGACCGAAGAACTCGACGAAACGGCCGACCACGCCGCGCTTGCGCAAAATCTGCGTCACCGTGAGCACGAGATCGGTCGCGGTCACCCCTTCGCTCAGCTTGCCGTCGAGCTTCATGCCGACCACTTCGGGAAGCACCATCGAGTAGGGCTGGCCGAGCATGGCCGCTTCCGCCTCGATCCCGCCCACGCCCCAGCCGAGCACGGACAGTCCGTTCACCATCGTGGTGTGCGAATCGGTGCCGACCAGCGTGTCGGGATAGGCGAGCTCCGCTTTCACCGTCTTGCCGTCGAGGCGCGCTTCGCCTTTCGCGGTCCACACCGTCTGCGACAGGTATTCGAGATTGACCTGGTGGCAGATGCCGGTGCCCGGCGGGACCACGCGGAAGTTCTCGAACGAGAGCTGCGCCCATTTGAGGAAGCGGTAGCGCTCCTGGTTCTGCTTGTATTCCTCCGTCACGTTCTTTTTGAACGAGTTGGCGGCGCCGAAAAAGTTGACGAGCACCGAATGATCGATGACGAGGTCGACCGGAACGAGCGGATTGATCTTTTTCGGATCGCCGCCGAGATTCTTCATGGCGTCGCGCATGGCGGCAAGGTCGACCACCGCCGGCACGCCAGTGAAGTCCTGCATCAGCACGCGCGCCGGCCGGAACGGGATTTCACGTTCCGACGTCTTGGTCTTCAACCATTGGGCGACGGCCTGGATGTCCTCCTTGGTGACCGTGCGCCCGTCCTCGTGACGCAGCAGGTTCTCGAGCAGCACCTTCATCGAGAAGGGGAGGCGGGAAATGCCCTTCAGGCCGTTCTTTTCCGCCACCGGAAGGCTGTAATAGACATAGTTCCGGTTGCCGAGCTTGAGGGTTCGGGTGCACTTGAAGCTGTCGATCGAGGTCATGGCGGCGCTGTTCCATTCCGGCCGAAGGGAGCCGGGTGCCTGTCTAGATATATTCTCAAGGGTGCGTTTGTTCACCCGCCGGAGACGCGCCGGACGCGTTGTTTCGCCGGCCGGCGGGCTTTTCTCACGGGGGCTTATAAGAGCTTTCCTTCCGTTCTGCTATACGACTTCTAAACAGCGGATTCGGTAAGACGTCCAGTCGGGGGCGGGCGAACGATCGATGCCTTTTCCAGAAAAGCAATCGCGGGCCGGTGTGGCGCGCCGCCGGGTCGGCGCTTCGCGTCGTCCGGGCTGCTCGACCCGCGGAACGGCTCGGCCGAGCCGACCCCCCGCGTCCCGTGCGGCTGGCCGGGGCGGGGCCCGGCCATGGAGCTGATCGGGCGGGACATCGCCTGTGTGCGCGGCGGGCGCGAGGTGTTTGCCGGCCTCAGCTTTCGCGTCGGCGCGGGGCAGGCGCTCATATTGGTCGGTCCGAACGGGGCGGGAAAAAGCTCGCTCTTGCGGCTCGTCGCCGGGCTGCTGCGTCCGGCTGCCGGGGCAATCGAGCTTGCCGGCGGGGAGGCGGAACTGAGCGTGCCGGAGCAGGCCCATTATCTCGGCCACCAGGACGCCCTGAAGTCGGCGCTGACCGTCCGCGAAAACCTGAAATTCTGGGCCGAGTTTCTGGGCGGCGCGTCCGGCCAGGGTTCCGACCGTCCGGCTGCGACCCGGCCGGGAGGCGCCGTCAACCGCTGCAAGGGCGGGCCGATCACATGTGGTTTCGCCCTCCCCTGAAAGGGGGGGGCCGGACCGCGATCGGCGGTCCGGGGAGGGTTCGCAAGCCGGACCACGACCCCCTCCCGACGAGCTTACGCTCGCCGACCTCCCTCTTTCACGGGGAGGTGAGGAAGAGCGAGCCGATAATTCGCTTGATGAGGCGCTTGCCGCCGTGGGGCTCGACGAACTCGCCGATCTCCCGGCCGCCTATCTGTCGGCGGGCCAAAGGCGGCGTCTCTCGATCGCCCGGCTGCTCGCGGTCCCGCGCCGGCTCTGGCTGCTCGACGAGCCGACCGCCGCGCTCGATGTCGCGGCGCAGGCGCGGTTGACCGAGCTGATGCGGGCGCATCTCGCCGGCGGCGGCATCATCCTTGCCGCCACGCATGGCCCGCTCGGGCTCGCGGCCGCAAACGAGCTGCGCCTGGGAGCGGTATGATGCGTCCAATTCGCAAGACCCCGTTTCGTGCATCCCGACGGTCGGCGGTTTTCATCCTCCCCCGCACAGCGGGGGAGGGGGACCGCCCATCGCAGCCAAGCCTGCGCAGGCTTGGCTGCGTCGGCGGTGGAGGGGGCGCTTGAGTCGGAGCGCGCTTGCCCCCTCCACCATGCTGCGCATGGTTCCCCTCCCCCGTTTTACGGGGGAGGATGCAGAACATCGCGCGGGCGAGGCAAGCGTTCGCGCCCTCGGCGCGGAGCCCAGCCATGACCGCGCTCCGCGCGCTGCTCGTGCGCGACATGCGCATCGCCATCCGCATCGGCGGCGGGGCGATGATCGGCGTGCTGTTCTTTCTCGTGGTGGTGACGCTGACCCCGTTCGCGCTCGGCCCCGATCTCGCCCTGCTCCGGCGGGTCGGCCCGGCCATCCTGTGGATCGGCGCCTTGCTCGCCTCGCTGCTTGCCCTCGACCGACTGTTCGCAGCCGACCATGACGACGGCTCGCTCGACCTGATCCTCACCGGCCGCCTGCCGCTCGAACTCGCTTGCGCGGCGAAGGCGCTGGCGCATTGGCTGACCACCGGGCTGCCGCTGGTCCTGGTCACGCCGGTGCTGGGGCTGTTCCTCAATCTCGAACCGGCGGCGACCGGCGCGGTGATGCTCACGCTCCTCGCCGGCACCCCTGCGCTCACCTTCATCGGCCTGATCGGGGCGGCGCTCGCGGTGGCCTTGCGGCGCGGCGGCCTGCTCCTCCCGGTCCTGGTCCTGCCCCTGACCGTGCCGGTGCTGATCTTCGGCGTCGCCGCCGCCAACGCCGCGATCATCGGGCCGATGTCGTTCGGCACGCCGTTCACGCTGCTGTGCGCGCTCACGCTGATGAGCCTCGTGATCGGCCCGTTCGCCGCCGCCGCGACCCTGCGTCATGGGCTGGAGTAGGCCGGAGCGACATGCGGGACATCGCCGCCGCCGCGACCGCATCCGTACAACTGCCGCATTGCGCGCCCGCTCCCCCGGGATTAAGAAAAGGTCGATGTTTGTGTTGACCGACCTCGCCAATCCGAGCCGGTTCCTGAAGCTTGGTCGACCGCGCTCTGCCCTGGCTTGCCGCCGCAACGGCGCTCGCCTTCGCCGTTGCGCTCGTTCAAGTGTATGGCGCGCCCGACGACTACCAGCAGGGCGCAACCGTCAAGATCATGTTCCTGCATGTGCCGGCGGCGTGGCTCGCCATGTTCTGCTGGGCGATGATGAGCCTGTCGGCGCTCGGCACGCTGGTGTTCCGCCATCCCCTGGCCGATGTCGCGGCGAAGACCGCCGTGCCGCTCGGGGCCGCGTTCACGCTGATCTGTCTCGTCACCGGCTCGCTGTGGGGCCGGCCGATGTGGGGCACCTACTGGGTTTGGGACGCGCGGCTCACCTCGGTGCTGATCCTGTTCATCATGTATCTCGGCCTGCTCGCGCTGTGGCGCAGCGTCGACGATCCCGCCCGCGCCGGCCGCGCCGCCGCCATCCTCACGCTGGTCGGGGCGGTCAACCTGCCGATCATCAAGTTCTCCGTCGATTGGTGGAACACCCTGCACCAGGGCGCGTCGGTGGTCCGCGCCGACGGGCCCGCCATCCATCCGAGCATTCTCGCGCCGCTGCTCATGATGGCGATCGCCTCCACGCTATTGTTCGTCACGCTGCATCTCGCCGCCATGCGCAACGAGATACTGCGCCGCCGCGTACGGACCCTGCGTCTTCTTCAGGCGCAGGCCGCTCCGGGAGTTTAGCGATGGGGCTCGGCGCGCACGCTGGTTTCATCATCGCCGCCTACGCGGTCGCCGTGGCGATCATCGCAGCCCTGATCGCCTGGGTCATCGTTGATTACCGCCGGCAGCGGCGCATCCTCGCCGATCTCGAGCGACGCGGGGTGACCCGCCGCTCCGCCAAAATTCACCCGACGCCGATCGAGGGGACGGCATGACGTCGCTTCCGACCGAAGAGCAGGCGCGCCAGCGGCGCTGGGTCGTTCTGTTCCCGCTCGCGCTTTTCCTCGCGCTGGCCGGCCTGTTCCTCTACCGGCTCGGCGCGGGCGATCCGTCGGCTATTCCCTCCGCTTTGATCGGCCGGCCCGCCCCCGAAACCGATCTGCCGCCGCTCGCGGGCCTCGTTCGCGACGGCAAGCCCGTGCCCGGCCTGAACGCCGCCGATCTCAAGGGACAGGTGACCGTCCTCAATGTGTGGGGCTCGTGGTGCGTCCCCTGCCGCGACGAGGCGCCCTTGCTGATGCGCATGGCCGCGGACAGGCCGCTATCGGCTGGTCGGCCTCAACTACAAGGACGAGGCCGACAATGCGCTCAAGTTCCTGGAGCGTTTCGGCAATCCGTTCGTGGCGGTCGGCGCCGACGTGAATGGACGCGGCGCGATCGAGTGGGGCGTCTACGGCGTACCCGAGACCTTTGTTATTGGCCGCGACGGCATGATTGCTTACAAGCTCGTCGGACCGATCACGCCCGTTAATCTCTCGCCCTTACGGCTCGCAATCGAGAAGGCGCTCGCCGCGCGATCGTGAGCCGTTCCGTCTGAAATTTCCGCGCGGCAGACCCGCACAGCAGCAGCTTGATGACACGCGCGCCCGCTCGAGCTCGGAGCGGACCGCGCTTTGCAAGGGAGTACCGCCGTGACATAACCTATGATTGTATTTCACCCCCGTTTTTGTGCAACGAAAGCAAAGAAGAGGTCAGTATGGCAGAGCAGAAAATCGGCAACCCGGCGGTCGTCGGCCTCGCGGGCTTCGGCCTTACGACAATGGTTCTGCAGTTCCACAATGTCGGCTGGATCGGCATCGGGCCGGTGATCTGGCTGGGCCTGATCTTCGGCGGGCTGGCGCAGATGATCGCCGGCCTGCAGGAAATGAAAACCGGCAACAATTTCGGGTACTGCGCCTTCACCGCCTATGGCTGCTTCTGGATCTCGCTCGCGCTCCTTCTCATCGGCAATCACTACAACCTCTATGTCTCGAACAAGACCGATATCGGCTGGTTCCTGATCGCCTGGACGGCGTTCACCGCCATCCTCTGGGTCGGCTCGATGCGCCTCAACGGCGCGCTTGCGCCTCACATTCACGCTGCTGCTGATCGGCTTCATCCTGCTCGACCTGGCGCATTTCGGCTATCCCGATCTCACCGTGGTCGCCGGATACGAGCTGATGGCGCTGCGCCGCGATGGCCTGGTACATCATGGCGCACCTGATCTTTGCCGATGTCTTCGGGCGCGACGTGCTGCCGGTCGGCAAGCCATGGCTCGATGTCCGGCGGATCGAGCCGGAACAGGTCGTGCGGAGCGGAGTCCAAGAAGCGGAAGATCGAGGATGCGTGACATGCGGAGTAGCGAACTCTACTTGCTGCAATCACTCTGACGTCGGTCCTCGCGGTGCGGGGCGTCGCGACCGCCGCCGATCCGGACGCCGCCACGCCGGAGGAGGTCGTCTCCAAGGTCTGGGCCGCGTCGCGTTTCCTGAACGAGAAGGGCGCGTCCGGCTTCGCCGACGTTCAACAGCAAGGACGGAGGCTGGGTGTGGAAGGACAGCTATGTCTTTGTGTATGACTGCCGGCTCGACCGCATGGTGGCGCATCCGATGCGGCCCGACCTCGTCGGACGTCCGCTGATGCAGATCACCGACAACAACGGCAAGTTCATCTTCAAGGAACTGTGCAAGGCCGGCGGCGATCCGCGCGGCGGCTGGGTCGAATACGTGTGGACCAAGCCGGGGGCGGGCGGCGTCTCGCGCAAGATTTCCTACGCGCAAGGGCGCCGACATCGCCTTTTCGTCCGGCATCCAGGTGGCCGCCGGCGTCTATGACGACAAGGTGTCCGTTGCGGATCTCACCAAGCTGACCGAGAAGATGGCCGACCCCACCAAATATCCGGCCCACTGAAGCGCGCCATCGCGGACGGGGCCCGCCCCCGTCCGCCTTCGTCATTCGTCGCTCGCTGTGGCGAGCTCACGGCGTGCCGAAACGTAGGCGCGTAGGCCGGAGCGAAAATGCAGCCGGAAATCGACTGGGACGTTTCGGACCAGGATGACGAGCCGTTCGTCACGTTCACCGAGTGGGCGGGTGAGGCCGACGAGGAGGCTTATGCCGACCTCTGATGAGCGGTGTGGCTGCTGAGATTTCGTTGGTGTCACGCGTTCCTCTTCTGAACGCGCAGGTCACTCCCGCCACAGCGCGAGATCGTCGCGGTGGATCATCACCGTGCGGCCGGGATTGCCGAGGATGAGCAGGATGTCGGCGGACGACATGCGCTTGATCCGGTCGGCGTCCTCCGCGTCATAGGCGACGAGGCCGCGCCCGATCTCCGCGCCGTCCTGCCCGCGCACGATCGACCGCGTCGCCGCGCGCGAATGCGCCCTCCACCCGCACCACGCCCGCCGGCAGCAGGCTCTTGCCGCGCCTGAGCGCGGCGACCGCGCCGGCGTCGATCGTGAGCGTGCCCTTCGGCTCGAGCGAGCCCGCGATCCATTTCTTGCGCGACGTCACGGGATTGGCGGGGGTGAGGAACCAGGTTGCGCGCGCGCCGCTGCGGATCGCCTGCAAGGGATGCAGCACCCGGCCCGACGCGATCACCATATGCGCGCCGCCGGTCGTTGCGATCTTGGCGGCCTCGATCTTGGTGCGCATGCCGCCGCGCGAAAGCTCCGAGGCCGGCGCGCCCGCCATCGCCTCGATCATCGGCGTGATGCGCTCGACCAGCGGCACGAACGGCGCATCGGCGATGCGCTCGGGCGGCGCCGCGTACAGGCCGTCCACGTCGGACAGCAGCACCAGGAGGTCGGCGCTCGCCATCGTGGCGACGCGCGCGGCGAGCCGGTCATTGTCGCCGTAGCGGATCTCGTTGGTCGCCACCGTATCGTTCTCGTTGATGATGGGCACCGCGCGCCAGTCGAGCAGCCGCGCGATGGTGGAGCGCGCATTGAGGTAGCGCCGGCGCTCCTCGGTGTCGCCGAGCGTGACCAGGACCTGGCCGGCCCGGATGTCGTAGCGGCCAAGCGCTTCCGCCCAGATGCGGGCGAGCGCGATCTGGCCGACCGCGGCTGCGCCCTGGCTGTCCTCGAGCGGCAGCGCTCCGTGCGGAAGCTTCAGCATCGAACGGCCCAGCGCGATCGCGCCCGAGGAGACGACCAGCACATCGCGGTCGCTTCGATGCAGATCCGCGATGTCAGCGGCGAGCGAGGCGAGCCAGGCCTCCTTTACGCGGCCGGCCCGCGCGTCCACCAGCAGCGAGGAGCCGACTTTGACGACAATGCGTTGGAAATCGTCGAGCGAAGGGAGCTTGCTGGCCATGAGTTTTGCTGTACCCGGTCGGTCAACGATCACAGGAAATCCGGACCGCTCCCTCTCTCCTCGACGGAGCATCGGGAGAGAGGTCGGTCGCCGCGAATCCTCGCAGTGAAACTTACCCGCACCCTGGCCCCTTTCCCATTTGGGGGAAGGGAACAGCGGCAGGCTCGGCGGAGTATTGGGCCGTCTGCGCATGCGCGCTCGTCGTCTGTCTCCCATATCGAAACGCGGTTTGGCAATCGTCAGCCCACGGGAACAGGGCGCATTCCATGAGCAAGGTCTTCATCGGCGCCTCGGGCTGGACCTACGACGGTTGGCGCGGCCCCTTCTACCCCGCGAACGTGGCGAAGAAGCGCTGGCTCGCATGGTATGCGACCAAGTTCGCGACGGCGGAGGTCAACGGCTCGTTCTATCGCACGCCTTCGCTCGAGGCGGTGCGCGGCTGGCGCGAGCAGACGCCGAAGAACTTCGTGTTCGCCTGGAAGGCCTCGAAGTTCATCACCCACTGGAAGCGGCTCTCGGAGAAGTCCGACAACAGCATCGAACTGATGGTCACGCGGCTCGAAGCGCTCGGGCCGAAGGCGGGGCCGGTGCTGTTCCAGCTTCCGGCGCGCTTCACCGCCGATCGCGAGCGGCTGGCCTCGTTCCTGCCGATGCTGCCGAAGGCCTACCGCTACGCCTTCGAGTTCCGCGACGCGAGCTGGTATGACGACGCGATCTTCGATCTTTTGCACCGGCACGGCGTCGCGCTGTGCCTCTCCGACCATCACGACGCGCCGTCCCCGTGGGAGGTCACCGCCCGCCATGTCTATGTGCGCGGGCACGGGCCGACCGGCGAGTACCGCGACAACTATCCGGACGAGACGCTGCGCCGCTGGGCGCGCGCGATCGCCGATTGGAGGCACGCGCGCCGCACGGTCTATGTCTATTTCGACAACGACCAGAAAAGCGCCGCGCCGCACGACGCGCAGCGGCTTAGGGAGCTGGTCGGAGAATGACGGGCGTCACGGCCGCCAGGCGGCCGCCTCGCTTGCGCTTTCCGGCATGCCGCGGACCTTGTCGATCACCGCGGCGAGCGCGCGCAGCGCCTCGGGCACGCCGCGCCCGGTCGCGCCCGAGAGGATGAGCGGCGTCTTGCCGGCCGCCCGCTTCAGCCGCGATGCTTGCCGCTTCAATTCGTCCGCCGGGACTGCGTCGGCCTTGTTGAGCGCCACGATCTCCGGCTTGTCCGCCAGTCCGTGTCCGTAGGCCAGAAGCTCGGCGCGCACCGTCTTGTAGGCTTCGCCCGCATGCGCGGCGGTGGCGTCGACGAGATGCAGCAGCACGCGGCAGCGCTCGACATGGCCGAGGAAGCGGTCGCCGAGGCCCGCGCCTTCGTGCGCGCCCTCGATCAGGCCGGGAATGTCGGCGAGCACGAATTCGCGTCCGTCGATCGAGACGACGCCGAGCTGCGGATGCAGCGTCGTGAACGGATAGTCCGCGATCTTCGGCTTGGCCGCGCTCACCGCGGCGAGAAACGTCGATTTGCCGGCGTTCGGCAGGCCGACCAGGCCGGCGTCGGCGATCAGCTTGAGGCGCAGCCAGAGCGTGCGCTCCTCGCCCGGCAAGCCCGGATTGGCGTGGCGCGGCGCGCGGTTGGTCGACGACTTGAAATGCGCGTTGCCGAAGCCGCCATTGCCGCCCTTGGCCAGCACGACGCGCTGGCCGACCTGCGGTGAGATCGGCGATCAGCGTCTCGTTGTCCTCGTCGAAAACCTGCGTGCCGACCGGCACCTTCAGCACGATGTCGGCGCCGTTCGCGCCGGCGCGGTTCTTGCCCATGCCGTGGCCGCCGGTCTTCGCCTTGAAGTGCTGCTGGTAGCGATAGTCGATCAGCGTGTTGAGGCCGTCGACGCATTCCGCAACGACGTCGCCGCCGCGCCCGCCGTCGCCGCCGTCCGGTCCGCCGAACTCGATGAACTTCTCGCGCCGGAACGAGACGGCAGCCGGCGCCGCCATTGCCGGAGCGGATATAGATCTTGGCCTGATCGAGGAATTTCATACGTTCAGATATCGGCGCGAAACCCCCGCCTGCCAATAGGGGCGTTTGGGCCCGCCGCGACCGCCGACGGCGGCATCAGACCTGACTGGTCGCGAAGCCCCCGGAGCGGACGCGCGTCGCTCAGGCGACGCGCCGCACGCGGTGCGTCGTCTGGCCCCAGCTTTTCAGCGAGGACCAGATTCGGCGCTGCAGGCAGAAGCGGTCGAACGGCGCCGCGGAGTTGATGGCGCGGATGCGATAGAGCGCGACGCCGGTCCACTGGAAGCCGCATTTCTCCAGCACGCGCCGGCATGCCGCATTGGTCGGGCGCGCAGCGGCGTCGACGGCGTCATGGCCGAGATCGCCGAACGCCTGATCGATCAGGGCGCGCACGGCCTCGGTCGCATAGCCGCGTCCCCAGAAGGGAACCCCGAGCCAATAGCCGATCTCGGGGTTCGGTCCATCGCGCCATTCCAGCCCGCAGGCCCCGGCCAGCGTGCCGTCGCGCAAGGTGATGAGGAGAATTTCGTCCCGCGGGTCCGCATTGGCGAGCGTGATCCAGTCCTCGGCATCCGGGAGCCGGTAGGGGTGCGGGATACGCGCGGTGTTTTCCGCAATCCTGCGATCATTGACGAGCGTGGCGATGACGGGGGCGTCCGCAAGGCGCGGCGCTCGCAGAACGAGCCGCTCGGTCTCGATGACGTGCCGGCTCGCTTCTCCGACGCCATCTCCGCGGATGTTCAACAATGCCATCGCACGGGTTCCTTTCACTTCCAAAAAAGCAGAGGGGGAGCCGAACGCCGGTCTCCCCCTTGTACGAACCCGCTTGCGAGTCCGCCGGGTGACTGAATGCCGGCGGACCGCGATGATCCAACCGTCTATTCGGGCGCGCCCTCCGTCGCCGGCACGACCGACACATAAGTGCGGCCCTTGGCCTTGGTGCGAAAATCGACGCGTCCGTCGGCCATCGCAAACAGCGTGTGGTCCTTGCCGAGGCCGACATTGCGCCCCGGATGCCACTTGGTCCCGCGCTGACGCACGAGAATATTGCCGGCGGCGCAGATCTCGCCGCCGAAAACCTTCACGCCAAGTCGTTGGCCGGGCGAATCGCGGCCGTTACGCGATGATCCGCCTGCTTTCTTGTGGGCCATGGAAATCCCGTATCGTTAGCGTTTGTAGTTTCACTTTGTGACCAAAAGATCACCGGGTCGACAAGAAGATCACTTGGAGTTGTCTTCGCCCGTCGCGTTCGCGTCCGGCGCCGCTTCGGCGCTCGTCTGTTTTTCAACGGATGAAGCCGCCGGGCCGGCGTTCTCGCGCGCCGCCGCAGTTTCGCTCGAAGGCTGCGCCGCCGGTTGTTCGATGTCGGCCTTCGCCTCGGCTTTCGCCGCTGTCGGCTGGGCCGTGTAACCCTCCGCCGAAATCTCGGTGATTCGGACGCGGGTGAATTCCTGACGATGGCCGCGCTTGCGCCGCGAATTCTTGCGGCGGCGCTTCTTGAAGGCGATCACCTTCGGCTGGCGGCCCTGCTCGACCACCTCGCCCCGGACGCTCGCGCCCGCAACCGTGGGCGTGCCGAGAAGGGTCTCATCGCCGCCGACCACCAGGACGTCGGCGAAGGCGACCGCCTCCCCGGCTTCGCCGGCGATCTTGTCGATCTTCGATCAGGTCGTCGGGGGCGACCCGGTATTGCTTGCCGCCCGTTTTGATGACTGCGAACATTTTTTCCTCGCGTTCGGACCCGGTCACGTGGCGTCGCGCGGAGAGCAACGGACGAACGGGCCGTCTGGCCGCAGCGCTCGCGCTTCCCGAGTGATCTCTCTGGACGCTCGGACCGGCTTCTTTCAGTCGGAGTCGGTTCTGTGGCGTTCGCTTCGCCCATGTCGCGCGGCGGCAGGACAAAACGAAGCGCGCGGACCCGAGGGCCCGCGCCACGGCTTTTTATGGGGGGTGCGGCCCGCCCTGTCAAGGAAGTGTCCGGGCTGAGGACATATGAGACGGGGGCGCCGCGCACAAGACGGGTCGCAGCGCTCCGATGGCGCGAGTGTGGAGCGTATGCGGGCGGCCCGCCGCCACGCTGCGTTGAACAGGCTTCGGGCTCGGGCTGAGATCATTCAAGCCCCGGTAATGCTTGTCTCGGCGGCTCGGCTTCGTGTAGAAATCGCGCCCCATCAGGCTTAACTGTCTGCTCTGGGCTGCGGAGAGGTGGCAGAGCGGTTGAATGCACCGCACTCGAAATGCGGCATACGGGTAACCGTATCGGGGGTTCGAATCCCTCCCTCTCCGCCAGTTCGGAACAGAAATGCGAACGCCGTTCGCCGCCGTTTCTACGCCGCCGATCGTAGCAAGTGTCCGCAACAGCGTCGTTTTCGATCCCATGATGCGGACTTCGCCCTCGGCGACCTCCACCCGCTGGGCGAGCGCGCGAAGATGGTCGCGCCGGTAGCCCTGCGGGGTGCGCATCCGGCGCCGGGCGAGTCTCGGCGAAACGGCGAAGGTGATCAACCGTGATCGCTTGGCCGTTGTCTCCATCGCGGCGGCCGCCCGCTCGGCGTCCAGGCGCGCCTGGTCGCGGGTCGCCTTCAGTTCGGCAATGCGGTCTTGAGGGACGGATCGTCGAGGTCGGCAAGCCCGCGCTCAATGGCGGCGTACAGCCGCTTCAGCCGCGCCTCGGCGGCCGCAGCGCGGTTGGCCAGTTCCGCGGCGATGGCGCGGCGGCGCGACGCGCGCTCCTCGCGCCGGTCGAGATGGATGGCGAGCACGTCGCCCAGCCGTTCCGGGTCGAGCAGTCGCTTTTCCAGGTGGGACGCCACCAGATGATCGAGTTTGCCGCATCGGGACCGTGCGGCCCTTGCAGCCGGTCTCGCCCTGCCGCGCGGCGGTCGAGCAGGTGTAGTAGCGGTAGTGCTTGGCCTTGCCCGAGGTGCGCAGCGTCATCGCGCCGCCGCAGTCGGCGCAGAAGCAGATGCCGGTGAGCAGCGTCGGCCCGCTGACGACCCGCGCCGGCACGACCATCGGGCTGCGCGACTTGAGCAGCTCCTGGACCGCGTCGAAGGTCTCCCGGTCGATCAGCGGCGGCACCTCGACCGGTGATCATTTCGGATTGCGGCTTGAGGGTCTTCGCCTTGCTGTGCTTGTTGAATTCGTGCCCGCCGATATAGGTCCGGCGGGTCAGGATGCGGTGCACCGTGCCGACGCCCCAGCGCCCGCCGGTGCGGGTGTAGAGCTTGCGCGCGTTGAGATGCGCGGCGATCGCCTTGACGCCCATGCGCCCGCTCGTGCCGTCGCCTTCCAACGCCAGCTTGAACATCAGCCGCACCGTGTCGGCATGCAGCGGATCGATTTCCAGCATCTTCTTGATCTTCGCGCCGCGCTTCTCGGCGTCGACGACGCGGTAGCCGACCGGCGGCAGCGAGCCGTTCCAGAAGCCCTGGCGGGCGTTCTCCTTGAGGGCCCGCAGCGTGTGTTTGGCGTTCTCCTTGGACTGGTACTCGTCGAACAGCGCCATGATCTGGCGCATCATCACGTGCATAGGGTCGTCGCCCAGCTCCTGGGTCATCGAGACGAGCCGCACGCCGTTCTTGGCGAGCTTGCGGACGTAGAACTCCAGCTCGAAATGGTCGCGGAAGAAGCGGCTGAACGAATGGACGACCACGACATCGAAGGCGGCGGGCTTGGTCGTGCCGGCTTCCATCATCCGCTGGAACTCCGGCCGCCGGTCGTTGGTCGCCGAGGCGCCCGGCTCGATATAGGTCTCGACGAGGTCGTAGCCGCGCGCCGCGCAATAGGCTTCGCCCTGCCGGCGCTGGTCGGGGATCGATACGTCGTGTTCCGCCTGTCGCGCGGTCGAGACGCGCAGGTAGAGCGCCGCGCGAAGTGGGGACGCGCTCATGCCGACCTCAGCGCCTTCTCGATCGGCTTGGAATCAGGGATCAAGGCTTTTTCCACAACGCTGACGAGGAGCCGACCAGAGGTAGCGATTTTCTTCAATAAGACGAGCAAAGGCAAGCATTATCGTCGCCGGGAAAAGTCGCCGCACATTGCTTACTCCGGTCCGAACAGCTCATCGAGTATATCGCCGAACCAAGTCTCGAATACGTCCACCTCCTCCGATGTGACCGGCACGTGCACGGGCCAGTCGTCGATCACGCGCCAGCCAGAAAGATCATCATTGCACGGCCGCCCCGGTCGGCGTCTTCGTTCTCGCGCATAATCATAGAGATCAGCAGAAAAATTCGCCCCGCCTCGCAAGAGGGCGCCGGTCTTGAGAACGTGATCCAGCCATTCGCACAACTTGCATGTCGCGCTGACGATTTGGAACTGCTCGGAACGGAGAAGAGCAAAGTTTCGCGCGTTGGCGCGCAGATCGGATAGTTGCTGGCTTCGTGGTGTGCGCGGCGCGGCAAGCGAGGAGCCAACGCCAAGGCAACGTGGCTATGGTCTACGAAGGTCGAGAATGGCGACTCCTCGAACTGACCGCCCGCCGCGTGCCGCTCGGCACTATGAATGATATCCTTACCGAGTGCGCACCGCTCTGACTCGGGCGTGGGACTAGCCGCCTCATCAACCGTGCCGGCCCCAGTGGGCTCGTCTGAGCGGGTCGTTTACTCTTCGCCATGATTTCGAGTATTCGCGGCGCCCTCTCCGAAGGCTCATCGAGCGTCACGGGTGAGCTATTTTCAGAGGCTTTCGACGGTCTCTTTCTTCCACGGTGCTTCTACGGTGCCGATGACAGTGCTTCCCGAGATGCGGTTGCCCCGATTGCCGACGCCACCGATGCGTACGGCACGATCGGCGGCGTCTGCCGGACGTAGATCGTGCGCGACGGCACGGCAAAGGCGCCGATCGCAGGCCACTCTGATCACCGTTTATGCGCCGCCAACCCCGAGCATGCTGCGTCTGATGCCACGGGTGGGCGAACCTGCTTCGCCGCCATTGACGCGCCATCGCAAGTCTTTCCGCGCTCAACGCGTTCATGCTCTTGTATCCCGCAGCCTGTTGCCGCCATGTCTCCGGGCTCGATCGGAGCGCGCCACGCGGACCTCGGATGGGCGAATTTGGCCGCAGGCCGGCTGCGCCTCGATCGTCTGACCGCAACGGCGGTCGGGCGACTTTTTTCCCCTGCCGGACCACCCCGCGCAAGACGCGGGGACCCCGGCCGACAGCATTCCTCGCGGAAAACAAAAAAGTCTCCGGCCTGCCGTTCTCCGCTGCGCTCCGGCCCTTCGGCTTGAGCCTCGGGTGCGGTTCGATCGCCCCCGGCTGGTCGGTCGCCATCGCGGTCGCGATGGGCGCGGCCCGACGAGAAACAGGAGACCAAAATGGCGACCATCGGCAGCTTCAAGAAGTCCGAGAACGGCGACTATGCCGGCGCGGTGAAGACCCTCACGCTCAACGTCAAGGCCCGGATCGCGCCGGTCGAGAAGACCAACGACAAGGCCCCCGACTTCCGCATCTATGCGGGTCGCGGGGAAGTCGAGTTCGGGGCAGCGTGGCGAAAGACCTCGAACGAAGGCCGCGAATATCTCTCGGTCAAGCTCGACGACCCGAGCTTCCCGTCGCCGATCTACGCCTCGCTGGTCGAGGTCGAAGGCGAAGACGGCCTCTCGCTGATCTGGTCACGCCGCAACGGCAACTAACCTGCGATCGCACCTGCGACGCCCCGCTCCTTGCGGGGCGCTTCGCATGCTTTGTGTCGAAGAATTGACCGCGGCATGATCGGCGAAGAACGGCCACAGAACTGGTCTAAAGGCAACCGGCAGGCGATCTCGCATGAGTTCAGTGCGACAGCCACGTGGCATTTCTCGGCGCCGCGGTCTGACGACAGCATACATGCTAATCAGACCCGCAGGCGGGCGCCGAAAGCGGTGCTCTTCGCCGTTCTCTACATGGGCGGAATTTGCACCAGTCGCCAGCTCCACGATTTCGTGCGTCAAACGCACACACTTCAACCCGATCGGACCTCTCGCAAGCGGCCCTACGCCGCCCGCGTGGTAAGTTCGCTGCGTGCGGACGGCCCAATCTTCGTCAGCATTGCCGCGTTCGCGGCCAAACCGTCTGCCGCCACGAAAACGAGGCTGTTGCCGCGCCCGAACATCGCTCTGGCGGTGTGCCGGACTGCAAGAATAGACGCCCGGTGCAATCAAGTCGGCGCCCGCCAACACTCCGACCCTCTGCGCGATCGTCAATCTCCCGGGCTCGTGCGTACAGGCGAACGCAACCCTTTGCCGACGCCGTCTGGACCTCCGTCACCAACGACAACACCAAATTCCACCGAGTGGAGGAAAGACGGAATTGCCATCGTCAACATTGTGCTCGACGCGCCGATCACGCGGCCGATCCCTCATTATTTCCAGGCGGAACGCACGCGTTACGAGCACAGCGGTGCGCGATCGAGCGAAACAATTCACAGCGAAGCGGGTGCGTTTCTACGGTCTTTCAGAGGTCGCTCCCAATGACCTCCAGCCGCAAAGAAACCGCGGCCGGAAGGTCGGCGAAACGTCGAAAGCTTTGTCGCAACGCTGCCGATTGAGCCGTGACCGGCCGCTTCTGCCCCATCGCAACTGATCGCACCAAATCGCAGGAACTTCGGGAATGATCGCCACAAGAAACGCCGACCGAACGATTGCGAGATGGAAGAGGCGGCACTGCGGTTTCGCCAAGCCCCTGTCCGGGCTTGGCTTAACGCAGAGCCTGTCGTTCGGTCGGCGTGCTGTGATCGCGACAAATCGCAATCATTACAAACGAAGTGATGGCACGGCGCCGACCAAGGGGAAAATGCCGTGAAGGGGAAGGTGGACGATGACGATCTGCAGGTCCGCCCCGGCCGCATTCGCGATCGCGGCGGCCGCCGCCCGAAGAGCTTCTTCGCCGAGGTCCTCACGGCGGCGCAGAAGGCCGGCTATGCCGGAGCGCGAGCGCGACCGGGCCGGAGCATATCAAAGCATTCGACCTTCGGCCGCGGCCGCGGCGGCGCACTTACGCTCCGGCGGCCTGTTCGACCGGACGCGCCGGGTCGTGGTCAAGTCGCGCATTGTGCGTCACCGTGGCCGTTATCGTTCCGCGCAGCCCCGCTCGCCGCCCACGTCGCCTATCTCAAAGCGCGAGGGCGTGACGCGGGACGGCGAGAACGCGTGCATGTTCGACGCCCAAAGCGAGACCGCCGACGAGAACGGTTTCGCCGACCGCTGCCGCGGCGACCGCCATTACTTCCGCTTCATCGTCAGTCCGGAAGAGGGGGTCGAGATGACCGACCTCAAGGCGTTCACCCGCGACCTCCTCGCCGACATGGAGCGGGACCTCGCGACGAGGCTCGACTGGATCGCCGTCGAGCACTGGAACACCAACAACCCGCACGTCCATCTGCTCGTGCGCGGCACGGCCGATGACGGCCGCGATCTCGTGATCAGCAGCGACTACATCACGCGGGGCATGCGCGCCCGCGCGGAGGACCTCGTCACGATCGAACTCGGCCCGAAAAACGAACTGGAAATTCATTCCGCCCTCGAGCGCGACGTGATGGCCGAACGCTGGACCCGACTCGACCGCGCCATCGCCCGCCAAGCCGACGAGACCGGCTTGATCGACCTCCGCCCTTCACGGCTGACCAGACTGATCCCGAAATCCGCCGCCTGATGATCGGCCGACTGCAGCGGCTGGAACGATGGGGGCTTGCTACGCCTGACGGAGCGGCGCGCTGGACCATCGCCGAGGGGGCCGAGCAAGCTCTTCGCGATATCGGCCTGCGCCGGGCGACTGTGACGGTCATGCATCGCGCACTCGCAGAACAAGGCATCGAGCGGCCGATCGTGGACTATGTGATCCATGGTCAGCAGGACCAGCCTGAGATCACCGGGCGTCTTGTCGGGAAGGGCATGCATGATGAATTGACCGGCGAAGCCTTCGCCGTGATCGACGGGGTCGACGGCCGCATCCATTACGTCCGCTTCCCCGATCTCGACCGCTTCGAGCATGCGCCGCCCTTGGGCGGAATTGTAGCGACGCGATCGATCGAGAGCGACGACAAGAGCCGATCGTCGCTCGTGCTGAGCGTCCGCTCCGACCTCACCCCTAACGCCCAGGTGACGGCGGGCGGGGCGACCTGGCTCGACCATCAGCTCCTGGTTCGCGACAAGTCTTCGTTGTCGGAGGGCGGCTTCGGCCGCGAGGTCCGCCACGCGCTCCAGGCCCGGCTCGATCATCTTGCGAGCGAGGAGCTCGTCCGCAAGCAGGGCAAGCGAGCTTTCCAGTCCTTGCGATAGGGACGGAAGTCGTAGAATCCCGTGCGCGGCGAGGAGGCCTTTGATCCGTCCGATGTGTTGCACTCGCTCCTTCATCAGGAATTGCCGTTCACGATGAAGAGCTTGGGCGTCCTCTTCCTCCACCGAAGGTGGCCGAACGATGCTGCAGACCTTCGGCTCCCCGCGCCAATAGGCGATGAGGCGCAGAAGAGGCGCTGCCGGATGAAAACCCTGCGTCGTCGGTTGCCCTGCTCGCTGAGCCGTATGTGTTGCGGACGGCGCGAGCCCTGGCCGCTGTGAGCAACGAGGCGTTCCGGAAATCCGTTGCGGAGCTCGCGGAGCATCTGGCGAACGGGGCGCACATCGCGTGTGAACCGCGACCCCGTCGTGACGGAGATTTAGGCGGACGCTAATCCCGTACAAAATCGATTCCCGAAGAAATCTTTATTCCAAGGTGTGCGGGGCCGTTTGCAAAGGTACAGACTCTCCGTCCGATGCGGGGCGCGTTTACTGAATCGAACGCTGCTCCCGAGGGTTCCTGGGCGGTCTCAGAAGAGCTTCCGGGCGCGAGGGGAGGCGCGTCGATGGCTGTGGGCTGGAATCCCCGAAGGAGGGGCGCCGAGCTTGTCGCGGCCGTTGAGGTTGCCGCTTCACTCAGCGGAGATTCGGTGTTTGTAAGTAGTCGATCGTTAACAAGCCGGTTTGAGCGCCGATGGGTTGCGGAGGGCCTGGATCAGCGCGTTCAGGATCAGGCGCAAGAAAGCCCTCAGCCAGGCGAGGACGAGACGGAAGTTGTAGCCCGTGGCGGAGAGGACGACGTTGGCGGCGTCGCCGGCTCTGCCCTTGAGCCAGCAGCGGCCGAGATGGCCGTCGTTCTTCATGTGTCCGATCACCGCCTCGATGGCGGAGCGCCGCCTGAGTTCGCGCTTGATGACGCCGAACACCCCGCGCTTCTGGCCGGAGAGGAAGAAGCGGCGCGGCTTTGCGGCGTTGTGGCCGCGATAGCCCTTGTCGAGATAGCCGCGCTCGATGGCGCAGCCGGTGAGCGTTTCCGTCGCCGCGACGACGGCGCCGAGGGTGTGGCCGTCATAAGGATTGCCCGGCAGCGCTGTTGCATGCAGCACGAACTGCCCGCCCGGGGCGCGGGCGTTGGTGGTCACGATCGAGGCCTTGACGCCGAACTCGTACGGGGCGCGCGCCTTGCCTTTGCCGATGCACTCGACCTCGGGCGCGTGGAAGGAATAGAGCTTCCAGCCGCGCTGGCGCTGCTGCTGGGAGCGGATCTGGCGCGCCCGCGAAAGCGGCTGCGCGAACGCCGCTTCCAGCGCCGGCTCGCCGCCGATCTTGCGGCCGATGTCGCGGATCAGCCGGCCGAGCCGCGCGCGCAGAAAGCGCAGCTCGCGGCGATGGCGCTTGAACTGCTTGGCGTGGGCGTAGCGCCCCGCCATCATCGCCGCCCGCTTGGCGACGCGCTGGTACGACTGGCGCAGTCGAACGCCGTGCTTGCGGGCGAGCCGCCCGAGCCCGATGATCGCCGCATGCAGGAGCTTGGCGTCGGTCGGGAAGGTGATCGCCTTCGGCTGGACGGTGGTGTCCACAGTGACGCGCTTGAGGTCCTGCGTGCGCAGCGCGCCCGCGTCATGCGCCACGCGCAGGCTCTCGGCCAGAAGCAGTTCGAGCTTGTCGCCGAGCCGCTTGCGCCAGTGGCTCAGGTCCGAGCGCTCATGCGGGAAGGCGTGCTGGAAAAACTCCTCGCCGGTGAAGTGCTGGAAATACGGGTCGTAGACCCAGCGCTCGCAGACCTGTTCGTCGGACAGCGCGAACATGTGCTTGAGCAGCAAAAGCCCGATCACGAACCGCGTCTCGATTCCCGGCCGCCCCGTCTCGGCATAGAGCGGGGCGATCTCTGCATCGAGCCAGTCCCAGTCGATCCGCTCGGCAAGCTGAACCAGTTCGTGCCGCAGGTTGATGATCTGGTCGAGCCGCGCCCGGAACAGATCGCCCGCACCCGTCGGAGAATGCTTCTTCGGCCGCATCGCGCGCCCTCCGCCTCGTCCCTGGCGAAGGACCAGCCATGCCGCCTCGCCTTAAGCGAAGGAATCACGATCGGCGAATGAGCGGAATCCCGCGCAGCCGTTTTGCAGGAAAACCGCCCCGAAATCCCCAGAAACCTGCAATCGCGAATACTTGCTCCCGCCCCATCAGCCTACAGACGCGGCCATTTCTGAGTTTTTCACGAGCGACTAAGTACCGTGGGAGCTTCCGCGGTGGTGACCGGCGGCGATTGAGGTGCGGGTGCTTGGCCAGTGGCCGTGAGGACGGCAGCGGGTGCTGTCGCGGGATTGGTTGGAATTGAGGGTGGCGTAGTCTCCGGGGTGATGAACCTCGAATCGCCTGGCGTTGGCGCGCCGGGCAGGAGACCACGCCATGACGAACGATAGCATTTCTTCTGCGCGATTCCAGTTTGACGGCGAAGCGAAGACGGGACCGAAGCGCCGGCACGGCGAGCGTCTTTTCGACAGCTGGTTCGATCCGATTGAGCATGCGGTGCGCGATCGGGTGCGCTCCTTCATCGAAGAGCTGATCGAGGGCGAGCTTGCAGCCGTTCTGGCGCGCCCGCGCTATGGCCGGCGAGCGCAGGACGGCGGCGCCGTCGAGACCTCCGGCGGGCATCGTCGGCCATCGCCACGGCAGCCGGACGCGGACGCTGACGGGGACGTTCGGGCGAACCGAGATCGCCGTGCCGCGCGCGCGTCTGCATGCGCCGGATGGCGGCACGACGGAATGGAAGAGCAAGGCCCTGCGCGCCTATCAGCGCCGCACGCGAGGCGGCCGAGGCGCTGATCGCGAGCGCCTATCTCGCCGGCGTCAACACGCGCCGCGTCCGCCGGGCGCTTGCCGCGCTGTTCGGCGGCGCGGTCGGCAAGGACATTGTGAGCCGGACCTGGCGCAAGGTGAAGGGCGATTGGGACGCCTGGAACGCCCGATCGCTCGCCGACGAGCCGATCGTGCGGCTGATCCTCGACGGCACGGTCGTGCGCGTGCGGCTCGACCGCAAGGCGACCGCGATCTCGCTGCTCGGTCGTCATCGGCGTGCGCGACGACGGGCAGAAGGTGCTGCTCGCCGTCAAGAGCATGGGCGGCGAGAGCACGGACGCCTGGCGCGCTGTGCTCGACGATCTCATCGAGCCGCGGCCTGCGGCGTCCTGAGTTCGTCATTGTCGACGGCGGCGCGGGCCTCGCGTGCGCGCTCGCGGCCGTGTGGAACGACGTGCCCGTGCAGCGGTGTACGGTCCACAAGCATCGGAACCTGTTGGCGTGCGCGCCCGAGCGTCTCCACGACGAGATCACGGCCGATTACACCGACATGATCTACGCCGCGACGCCACGAGGAGATCGAGACGCGGCGCAAGGCGTTCATCCGCAAATGGCGGCTGCGCACGCGCCGTCGCCGACAGCCTGGAGGAAGCCGGAGATGCGTTGTTCGCATTCACCGCGCTGCCGCCGATCGCAGTGGAAGAGCGCGCGAACAACAAACGCCATTGAACGGCTGCACGAAGAGTTCAAGCGGCGGATCAAGACGCAGACCGTGCTGCCGTCGGCGGAAACCGCCGCCATGCTGTTCTGGGCCTTGCTCGCGTCCGGACAGATCAACATGCGCAAGATCGACGGCTGGCAGACGCTCGCCACGCAACGCCATCGCTCAGCCCATTGACCTCGCCGCCTGAGACGATACCCTCATGTCACCGGAGACCGCGCCACTCCAATTTCCAACCACATTCGCGACGGCACCCGGCAGCGAGTTGAGATTCGGTGATGCAGTTAGAGCCGACGCATAGCTTGTCGGTATTGACCCGACCAAAATTGTGATGCGGATGTTCCTGCCCACCAACCCGTCTATGGCGTCCCTATTCCGTCCGACCATGAAATCCTCCTTGCCTGGGGCGTCCAACCTGATTTGCCGATTTGCTGCACCGACCAGTTTATATCTGTACAAACAGAAAAATGACCGCGAATCCGCTACAAGTTTAGCGTGAGTATTTCTGTCAAATAACCCTTTTATGGCCCGAGCATCATTTTGTCGAGGCCAGCGATCCGAATTTCTGAGCAGAAAAGTGCTCGCCGCCAACACGAACCGTATAAATGCCGTTTGCGGTTCCCTACTTGCAATTGCACACGCTAAGCGGGCATTAGTCCGAGTCGGGCTGACTACGCAACCAGAAACCGGTGGGAGGACAATGAGAACTCCATCTCCGCGCGAGGGCGGCCGAATCTTTCTGAGCCGAAAGCCCCGGGGTTAGGCGGGGATCAATATATTCACGCAGCATGGGGCTGAGATCGGCCTCGCCGTGTAAGGTCGATCCGGTTTGCGACGTATGTTGAGGACTTACAGCGTAGTCCGGCACAACGATCTGGAAGGTCCGGACCTGATGATGCTCGCGAGCGTCAGCGCGGGCCACAGACGTAGGTTTCGCCCGAACGGAAAACTTCCGCCCTCCGATAGACCAAGCTCCTCGACCGAAGTACGCTGAGGTCGACGAACATCCGTTCGACGGAGGGCGGCCCCGTGGTTTGGAGAATCGCCAAAGAGCACGGCTTCGCCGTGCTGTGCGTGGCCGCGGCGACCGCGCTTCGTTTTAGTATTGGGCTATTCTGGCCCGATGTCGCTCCTTTCTCGACCTACTACCCTGCCGTGTTGATCGCGACGCTCGTCAGCGGCGTTCCGGCCGGCATTACCGCGACGCTCACCGGAGCGGTCGCGGCCTGGTGGCTGTTTCTCCCACCGGAATTCCAGTTCCTCCCAATGAAGCAAAGCGGTGGCGTGAGTTCTCGTTCTGTTTTTCTTAACCTGCGCTGTCGTTGTGTGGGCGGCCGGACAGTACCGTACGATCGTGGAGCGATTGCACGTCGAAATGGCCGAGCGCCAGAGGGCGCAAAAGAACGATGCGCGCCTGGCGGCGCTCGTCGCTCAATCTCCGGACGCCATCGTCAGCCTTACTGCGGGTATGGCTATCGAGACCTGGAACAAAGGGGCCGAACGCCTGTTCGGATACTCGGCTGCGGAAGCGGTCGGACAGCCGCTCTCGATCCTTGCCCCGGAGGAAAAGCAGCACGAAGTGCGGGAGGTCTTGTCGCGATTGCACAAAGGCGAAACGATCAATCTCGAATCCGTAAGGCTCACCAAGGCGGGCGAGCGCGTGCCGGTGTCGATCGCGTCGGCCCCCGTGCGTACGCCAAGTGGCCGGATTATCGGATTTTCATCGATCGTCCGCGACATCAGCGACCGCATCAGGCATCAGGAGCAGATGCAGGTCGTCATGCACGAGCTGTCGCACCGAGCCAAAAACCTGCTCGCGATTGTCGCGGCGATCGCCAATCAAATGGGTCAGCGGAGCGGCAGTTTCGAGGAATTCCAAGCACGCTTTACCGAGCGTCTCCAGGCCTTTGCCGCCTCCCATGACGCGCTAGTCGAGCGCAACTGGAGCGGCGTGCCGATCCAGGAACTTATTCGCGTTCAGTTGATGCCCTTTCTTGAGATTGATGGCGTGCGCGTCAAGACAAATGGGCCCGACATCATCGTGAGCGCCAAGGCCGCTGAACAGCTTGGCCTTTGCCTTCACGAGCTCGCGACGAATGCTGCCAAGTATGGAGCGCTGTCAGTTCCGACCGGAACGGTATCTGTCGAATGGCGGCTCGAAGGGCACGGCGGGGAAGAACAATTCTTCAAGCTTATCTGGCGGGAGAGCGGCGGGCCGCCGGTGACGAAGCCCACGCATACTGGATTTGGCAGCCTCGTCCTTCAACGACTTGTCGGCGGAGCGTTGAGTGGCAAGGCAGAGAAGGATTTCGCTCCAAAAGGCATTACTTGGACGCTCGCGTGCCCGGCTGCCGAAGTGATTGCGGCCCAGTGATGCCCCGGCGTGCAAGGAAAGCAGAGCGAGAGCGTCGCGCCCTCGCACAGAGAGATTAATTGGCGAAGGTCGGGCGGTTCGTGTGGTCTCGGACGAAGCCGCCAAAATTCGAACCCTGCGCACGGCAAACCTCAGGTACGCTAGCGTTTCGAGGGCCCGGTCCCGCTATCCCGAGGTTCGCCGCGCGGAAAGGGGCCTGTGCCGCCCCTCTCGAGCCTTCAACGCCCCGAGTGACAAATCGTTCTGTGCCGCTTCCGCAATTTGCCGCCTTCGCTACTCGTACGCCTTTCGCCTGCCCAATTAAATTCGAGGCGCTCCCATCTCCGACAGTCTAAGTCCCCACATCCGGGCTTCTACCTACTTGGACTTGCACACGCGACGCGGTGTGAATGAGAATGCCGCATAGGGTATGGTGACGCAGCCGGCCCCGCTTATCGCGATCACTATTGATGCTCTTCGTGACTCCGATTGCATGCGGCGAGGCACGCTGGAAGATGAACTCGGTGGTGTCCTGCAGCAGCAAGATCGTGCCTGAGCTCGCCGTAAAACGGTCGCGCGTCGCTGCGAAGTGACCGTTCAGAATGTCGGCCTCGTCCACCCGCGCGTTGGACAGGGCGAGCACCGGCACGTAATGCCAGGGATCGTAGACCGTCGCGCCGCGGCCGAAGGCGCGCGGATGCTCGCCGACGATCCGTCCGTCCTGGCGGATCACGACGCGGTCGGCGTAGGCGTGAATCTCGACCGGCCGACCGACGGCGCTCGCGGCCACCGAGTATTTGTTGTTGTCGAAGCGGACCAGGCAGGTCTTGGACACCGAGGCGGGCACGGCGTGGAATCCATCGAAGCGACCGGTATAAGGGACGAGCTTCGGCCGCTCCGCCTCGAACGCCTCCCAGATCGTCCGCTCGCTCAGTTCAGGATGCCGATGCGCCTTGGCGTAGGCGATGCATTGATCCATCACCCAAGCGTTCAGTTCGTCGTAGGTCTTGAAGCGCAGCCGCGGCGTGAAGAAGCGTTCGCGCACAAGACCGACCTGGTTCTCGACCTGCCCCTTCTCCCAGCCGGACGCCGGCGTGCAGGCGACCGGATCGACGAGGTAATGGCTGCACATCTGCAGGAAGCGGCGATTGTAGAGCCGGTCCTTGCCGACGAAGATCGCCTCTACCACCGTCTTCATGTTGTCGTAGATGCCGCGCTGACAGGCCCCTCGGAGGAAGGCGAAGGCGCGGTCGTGCGCGTCGAACACCATCTCCTGGGTCTCGCGCGGATACGCGCGCACGAACAGCATGCGGCTGTGGCAGAGCCGGACATGAGCCACCTTCACAAGAGTTGTCACGCCGTTAAGCACGACGATCTCGTGGCTCCAGTCGAACTGGAAGGCTTCCCCCGGCGCGAAGGAAAGCGGCACGTAGGCCGCGGCCGTTGATTGTCCGCGCTCCTTGCTCCATCGCTTGGCGTACCGGCGAACGGCGTCGTAGCTGCCCCCGTAACCGTGTCCGCGCAGCTCCTCGAAAAGGCGGATCAGCGTCAGCTGCTCGCGCGCCGGCTTGGCCGCGTTCGTCTCCAACAGTTCATCGAGAGCCGCCGTCCACGGCCCGAGCTTCGGCCGAGGTTGAACCGCGCGTTCATACGTGAACGAGGTCTCGCCCGAGCGGACAACTTTCCGGACGACTTTCCGCGACAGTCGCAGCTCTCGGCAGATCGCCTTGATCGACTTGCCGTCTGAAAAATAGGCTCGTCGAACCTTCCCAATCGTTTCCACAATCAGCATCCCAACCTCGGCTTCCCAGAATCATGGAAGCCAGTGTGGACCCACCGTCCCGGGGTCCCGATTGGAAGCCGATCACCCGAAAACGGGGTCCCTATTGCACGCCGAAACACATTCGGGTGAGCGCCCCGCTCGCCGCCGGCCGATCCTCCGCCAATCAAACCCAAAATGTCAGATTTAGTTCATACTATTCCACTTGAGGATCAGCAGCCCCTCCACCAGCCGCGTCGGCAAGGGCGGCTGGCCCGGCCCGCTGCGGCCCACAGAGCCGAACCGCTTCCCCATAAACTCCCGGTCGATCTCCGCCGCAGATTGATGATCTGGTCCAGCGGCGGGCGGAACAGGTCGTCCTGGCGATCGTCGCGCGGCTTGCTCATCGCTCGTCCCCAACAGCGAATCCCGCCATCGAGGGAATCACGAACCGCTCAAATCCGAAATCTAAAACGCAATACAGCCGGGCAGAAAACCCAGCTTTCCTGCAAAATCGAATACTTGAGCAGCGCCACTTGTGCCCGCCGCTCAGCCGCTCCCGAATTCTTCACGGACGGCTCATTCGTGTCACACCTCCTGACGGTACTCGACTTCGAGGAGGTAGATCAGCCGGTCGAGAAGATCAATCCAGACGGAATCGTGAACGATGCTGCGCTTTTCGCGCGGGCGCGGGATCGGCACGTCGAGCACATGGCCGATGGTCGCCGCCGGCCCGTTGGTAAACACCACGATGCGGTCGCTGAGATAAACCGCTTCGCGGATGTCGTGCGTGACCATCACCACCGTCTCGGTCTGGGCGTCGCCGCTCCACATGCGCATCAGTTCTTCGTGCATCGTGCCCTTGGTGAGGGCGTCGAGCGCGCCGAACGGCTCGTCGAGCAGCAAGACCGGCGGATGCACCGCGAAGGCGCGCGCAATCGCGACGCGCTGGCGCATGCCTCCCGAGAGCTGGTGCGGTTTCTTGTCCCGATGCTGGGCGAGGCCGACCTTGCGGAGGAACTCGTCGACCAGGGCATGCTTCTCCGCGCCCGACTTGGCGGGATAGACCGCCTTCACCGCTTCGAACACGTTGCCATGCACCGACAGCCAGGGCAGCAGCGAGTAGTTCTGGAACACCATCGCGCGGTCCGGACCCGGTCCCTCTATCGGGGTTCCGTCGACAAGAACCGCGCCGCTGGTCGCCGGGACGAGCCCGGAGATGATGTTGAGCAGCGTGCTCTTGCCGCAGCCGGAATGTCCGATCAGGGAGACGAACTCCCCACGGCGGATGGCGAGGTTGATGTCCCGCAGGGCGACCTGCGGGCCTTTCGGCGTGTCATACGCCTTCCACATGCCCTGAACGGCGATGTGCGTCTTGGTCGTCGCCGAGCGGGACGGCGGCAGTTCGATGACGGAGGTTTCCAGGGGCATGCTCATGCTGGGCTCAGCTTTCTTGCAATTAGTTCAAGCGCTCGGTCGAGCAGGAGGCCGATCACGCCGATGATGAGGATGGCCGCGAGGACGTTGGTGAGGAGGCCGGCGTTGTAGGAATCGCAGATGAAGTATCCGAGGCCCGTTCCGCCCGCGAGCATTTCGGCAGCCACGATGACGAGCCAGGCGATGCCCATCGACAGGCGCAGGCCCGTCAGGATGTGGGGAACCGCGTAAGGCAGCAGCACCTTGGTCACGTATTGCCAACGCGAGAAGCGGAACACCTTAGCGACGTTGCGGTAGTCGTCCGGGACCGACGACACGCCGAACACCGTATTGATGAGCGTCGGCCAAAGCGACGTGATGACGATCACGAACACGGTGGCGTTCGGCGCGCTTTTCATCACGGCGAGGCCGAGCGGGAACCAGGCGAGCGGCGACACCGGCCGCAACGTCTGGATCACCGGATTGAACGCGGCGAGCGCCGTCTTGTTGGCGCCCAGCGCGATCCCGAGCGGGATCGCGATCAACAGGCCGAGGCCCCAGCCCTGGAACACGCGGCCGAGCGAATAGGCGGCCTGTATGCCGATGCCCTTGTCGTTCGGCCCGTTGTCGTAGAACGGGTTGAGGATCATGTCCCACAGGATCGGCAGCGTCTCCAGCGGGCCGGGCAGCAAGCGGCGCGGCATGTCGGGCACGCTGCGGTCGATGCTAATCGCCGAGGCAAGCGACCACAGGGCGAGCAGCAGTCCGAAGCCTACCGCGGCGGTGGCGGCGCTGAACAGCGAGCGCGTAAGCCATTCGGGAGCGGCGCGCGGCGACGCCGCAAGCGGCACCGCATATTCGGGAGAAGCGGTTGTCGTCGTCATCAGGAGTACCTCTTCAGCGATCCTTCAGGGTCTTTCGGGTCAAAGACGATCTTGTCGATGTTGAGCGCGACCGGCTTCATGTCGTCGTCCGGGATCTTGACCCTCATCTCAGTCGCCGCCTCGCGGTAGATGTCCTGCATCAGGAGCGCCTTCGGTCCCGCCTGATAGTCGGGCGGCGCCTTGGCGAGGCCGAACCGGACATACTGCGCGAGGAACCAGACCACGTGGCCGTTGCGCGGGAAATTGACGAAGCCGTTCTCATAGAAGCGCATGCGATCGTCGGTGAAGACCTTCTTGCCCAATCCGGCCGCAGATCGTAACGGCCGGCAAGCCGATCCTCGATGGCGTCGACCGGCGCGTTGAGGAAGGCGGGGGCGGCGAGCAGCTTCGCCATCTCAGGCGCATTCGCCGGGTCGTCGCACCACATGCAGGCCTCAAGCACGGACTTGACGACCTGCTTGAGCTCCGGCCGGCGGTCGGCGGCGAACTGCGCGTTAGCGGCGAGGCACTTTTCCGGATGGTCCGTCCAAAGGTCCTGGCTTGCGAAATGGGTGAAGCCGACGCCCTCCTTGGCGGCGTAGCCGTGCCAAGGCTCGCCCACGTAGAAACCGTCAATGTCGCCGGTGCGCAGATTGGCCAGCATTTGCGCCGGTGGAATGGTTAGTATCTTCACCGAAGCCGGATCGATTTTCGCAGCGGCGAGCCACGACCGCAGGCAAAGATCGTGCGACACACCGGGGAAGGCCATGGCGAAGGTCGGCGGCCGCGACGACAGGTCTTTTTCCAATTGCTCGATTGCGGCGCGCGCGCCCTCGACGTTGCCATAGCCCGCCGAGGCCATGCTTCGCCGCAACGTCAGCCCCTGCCCGTTGGTGTTGAGCATCATCGGGATCTTGATCTCGCGCCCGGCCGTTCCGGACACGCCAGCCCACACGCCGATTGGCAGGCCGAAATGGCACATCGCAGCGTCGAGTTCGCCGTTCAACAGCTTGTCGCGCACGATGCCCCACGACGCCTCCTTGGTGACCAGGACGTCGAGGCCGTTCTTCTTGTAGACGCCGAGCTTGTCCGCCATCACGACCGGACCGAGGTCGGTGGTCGAGATGAAGCCGATGCGGATATGGCTGCCGGCCGGGCGCGCGCCTTGCGCAAAGGCGCGTTCGCCCCGCACGATAAACGGCGCCGCGACGGCGCCGGCGGCGACTGTCTTGAGAAAATCTCTGCGTTTCATTGGGTCCGCTCCCTTGTCTCCTGTGACGCTGGGCGCGCCGGGGGCGAAGAACCCGCGCACCGCGCCCGATCGCTTGATGGTCGAACGTTCGACGCGCCTGCCTGCAATGGCCCGCGGCGTCGGCCGTCGCCGTCCGTGCGTCGCATTCTCCGAGGTCGGCTGGCCGCCGCAGCGGCGAACGGCGCTTGGTTCGCTGGTCCTGACAAACGCTATATAGCGATCAATAGTTCTGTTATAAAATAGAAAAAATATCTCGTATTGTTAGTATTTATTTAAGTCTAAATTAAAGACTGACACGGCGGGACGGCCCTGGCCGCCGCCGCCGGCCGCGCCGAAGCGGCCAGCGTTGCGTCGGCGTCGACCCGCGCCGGCGCCTCTATTGAATTCGCGCGCGCGATGCGCGAAACAGGCGGCGCAAGTCGCCGCTTGTGGCCATTATTATAGCGCAACGCGCTGTCGACTTTTTCAGGCTTTCTCCGGAGCGATTCATGTCGAGCCCTCATCGTGACGATTGAACGCGATCCATCCTCGTCGACCTCACCCTGCAGGGGCGCGGCGCGCACGGCGCCGTCACCCTGGGGCGTGCTCGATTGCTTGTTGGAGGAGCTTTGGCTGCAGATCGACGGCATTTTCCGGCACGTCGGCCGGTGCGATGAACGCCGCCGTGCTGGTCGCGGCCAACGCCGAAGGCGGCACCGAGAGAACGAGCGCAGCACGAACCGAATTGACTAGGTCATCGACTTATTAGCTCGCATCCAGATTCTTGCTGAGGCGAGTTGGATGGATGCGAGGTAGTTTTCGGGGCTTTTGTCGTAGCGCGTGGCGACGGCTCTGAAGTGTTTGAGCTTATTGAAGAAGCGCTCGACCAAATTGCGGTAGCGATAGAGGAATGCGCTGAACGCCGGGATTTTGCGCCGGCGTGGCATGGGCTTGACATTGGCCCAGGCGCCCCGGTCGGCCAGGGTCTGGCGCAGCGCGTCGGAGTCATAGGCGGCGTCGGCGAGCAGGATATTGCCGGCGGCGAGCGAGCCGAGCATGTCGGCTGCGGCGCGACCGTCGTGCGCCTGGCCCTCGGTCAGCTTGAGCGCGATCGGCAGGCCGCAGGCGTCGACGAGGGCGTGGATTTTCGTGGTCAGCCCGCCCCGCGAGCGACCCATGCAACGGGATCGGTCGGCTTTTTTTGGGCGTTGGCGGCGTGCTGATGCACGCGGATGCTCGACGAATTGATCATCTGGATATCGCCGTCGTAAGCCTGTGAGACCGCCTTCAGCAGCCGGTCCCACACGCCGGCGCGACGCCTTGCGAAGCGGTGCAACGCCCGACGATGCGGTTTGTGCCGATAAAGACCGTGGAACAGCAGAGCATTCTCATGGCTCATCGCGCCCAATCGCTGCTCGTTCGTCAGCGCACGATGCTAGCCAATGCGTTGCGGGCACATCTGGCGGAACTCGGTCTCGTCGCCAATCCCGGCATCGCCAATCTGGCAAAGCTGGCGCAGAAGGCGCTGTCCGACGAAGGCGCCCTGCCATCCTACGCGCGCACCACACCGGAAATCCTGGTCCGGCAAATCATGGCGCTCTCCGAGGAGATCACGACGTTGGATCGTAAGCTCCTCGCGTGGCATGCCGAAAGTCAGGCCAGTCAACGGCTCACGGTGAACTCCTGGAGCGATCGGCCGATGGCGGCGGACAGGGTCTCGGGGTCGCGCGCGGCGGTCTTGCGCAACAGGTGCTTGAGCTTGGCGAAGGCCTGTTCGATCGGATTCAGGTCGGGGGAGTATTTGGGCAGGAACAGTCGCTTTGCGCCCACCGAGCGCACCAGTTCGCACACGGCCTTGCCCTTGTGGCTGCCGAGATTGTCCAGGACGACAACCTCGTCTGGCTTCAGGCAGGGAAGGAGGATCTGCTCCACATAGGCGCGGAAACTTTCGCCATCGATCGGGCCGTCGATCACGCAGGGCGCTTCGATGCGGTCACGGCGAAGCGCGGCGAGGAAGGTCGTGGTCTTCCAGCGGCCATGCGGGACCTTGGCCTTGAGACGCAGGCCGCGGCGCGCCCAGCCGCGCAGCGGGGCCATGTTCGTCTTGGTCCAAGTCTCGTCGATGAACACCAGGCGTTCAGGCGCGATGCGGCCCTGATATTTGATCCACTGCGCGCGCCGCCGCGCCACGTCCGGACGATCGCGCTCGCTTGCGACCACGGTTTTTTTTGAAGCTCAGCTTCTCGGCGTGAACGAAATTCCACACCGAGCGGTAATCGACCTTCAGCCCGCGCTCGCCAAGCTCGGCGACGAGCCCGCGCAAGGTGAAATCCCCCTCCGTGATCCGCTGCAAAAGCCAGGCGCGGTGCGCGCCGGCGATCGCCTTCGGTTTGTGGCCGCCCATCTTGCCCGGCGCGAGGCTCCCAGTGCGCCGGAACTGATCAACCCAGCGAATGGCCGTCCTGATCCCAATCCCGAACTGCGCCGCCGCACGCCGCCGCGACAACCCGGCTCTCACAACCGCGGCAACCACCCGCTCACGCAAATCAAGGGAATAGGGTCTCGCCATCCGATGCTGGCCTCCATTCCAGCCAGCATCTTGAATCAGAGCCAAGCCGATTCGAGAATCCCCAACCGAGTCAGCCAGAATGCATCCCGCTCTAGTTCGCTGTGGAAGAACTTGTTCAGGATTTCCGCGCCGCGATCATAGGCGTCGCGTCCGACCTCGGGCTGCTGCTCCACTTCGAAAAACCAGCTTCCTATCGTGCGGCCTTCCACGACGATTGAGCCTGGCGTGTAGCCAAGCAGCGCGCAGCGTGACGGCTTCATCTGCGAGGCCGAGAACCGCGCTCCGCCGCGTCGCGCGATGTACTCGCGCGTGATCCACTGCGGCATGAAGCTGACCTCCCAAACCCCGATGTGCTGGTTCGGCACCAGGATGTAGCGGACCTCCGGCGTCTCGATGATCTGGTTGAGCAGGAGGTTCGCCTGGTCCACGCGCCGGCCCGTGGCGAACGGCCAGTAGGACCCAACGCCCTCGGACGTCATTCCTTCGGTCTGAACAATGCTGGGGTTGGCGTGGCCACGGGGCGCCACAAGCCGCCAGAGCCAGGCGAGCGAAGCCGGCAGCAGGTGGAACAGTCCGATGATCCCGTAAGTCGGAACCTCCGCCGTGCAGGGAGGCGCGCGCACGCCCATGCTGCGAATTTCGACGTCGACGGCGCCTTGCACCACTTTCGGGATGATCTTTCGCGGAATGATGACTTGGGGATTGGGACACGGTTTCCCAGGCTCGTCCTCGGTGTGCTCCCACAAAAGGCATGTCGCTCCCGGATGGCCTTCAATGTTCAGGAAAAGCAAAGGCTCCGGGGGGTTGACGCTTAATCGTTCGAGATGCGGATCGGTGCCGTACCGCGCCAAGTGATTGCAGCGCACGAACCAGGCGTTCTCGGCGTCCATGAGCGTCAGTTTCCCGTGCCCCTTGTCGAGCGAGGGATGGCACAAGGCCATGTCGTCCGTCACCGGCAGTAATTCGCAGGCTTGCGGGAGCGTCAGCGTGCGCTCCTCCCCCGTCAAAAGGTTGCGGCCGACCAGGAGAGAGCCGTCGGGCCGCCGATGCACGTGTTCGAGCATCTCGCTTTTGCCGCCGCCGCTCGCGCCTTCATGCGCGATGACGATCTTGTTTTGATAGGGCGTGACCATCCTCACGGTCGCGCAGTGCATCGTAAGCCAGTGTTCGCTCTCGCCGATGTTCAACAAAACGCCATAAATGCCTTTTTTTGCGCTCGGCCCTGGATAAAGATTGTAGCTAAACAGCTCGTGTCCGGCATCGAGCCGGTTATGGACGACGATCTGCTTCCGTCGAAGTCCGTGTGCCTAAAGGGCGGCGCAACATAGATGATGGCGCCCGGCGAGAAATCTGCAGGGACCTCATCGGGCGCCAGAATGCCTTGCAGCAAGGCTAGCCCCAAGGCGAAGAACCCGGCGTTGTCCGGCGCGATGACGAGCGCGTGCGTTCCCTTTCCGGGCATGCCGGCGTAAAATGGGAAAGCCGCAAGCGGCTGTGTCCTGAGCCACTCGAACGTGCGTTGCCTGAGCGGCTCGAAGCGCGTGCTGAACCGCTGCTCGAATGTAGGCTTATCGGTCGGACGGTTGTCCCCGATCACCATGCAGTCCGGATCCCGCCGGCGCATGTAAGGCTCCGTGTAGTTCGCGCACACGCCGTTGCGCGCCCGACAAACGGTCGCCTCCACCACGCGACCGTGGCCGGGCACGTCGTAGGCCACTTCTTGCCACCCATTCACCGCGTTTTTTGTCGAAAGGTCGACCAACTCCGAAACAGAGCGCGCGATCGTGACCGACGGAGCGGCGTTGAAGATGGACTCTAACCTCCGAAGGGAGGGGGAATGGCATGAATTGGTTGAAAGGAGTGTGCATAAGGTCTCCGGCGCGGGGGTAAGATGAAGGTCGGTCAGTCATTTCCACATTATGCTGGGGCCCTAACGCCATGCGGGCCGCGCGGCGACGACGTGATCGTTAAGAACTTCGCCCCATTCGGCGAAGCCGCGATTGGACGCGAGGATCATGGCGCCCTTTTCGTAGCGGGCGCTGAGTGAACGCACTATTCCTGATCTCACGATGGTTTCGATCCACCGGACCACAAATTTATTAGTTCGGATTCGTTCTGCCATCCGCTCGAGCGTCACCAGTCGGCGGATGTTGTAGGCGAGGTTCTGAAGCCCGATCTTGACCTTCGCCCGCACGATGCCGATCGTGCGCACGAGCCGCCCGCCGGGCGCATTCTCCTGCGCGCCGAACACGTGCTCGATGCGGGCGCGGACCTTGCTCTTCGCGCGGTTCGCCGCCTCCTGCGCCTCTGTCAGCGGACGATTGCGTCGCCCGCGCTTGTGGATGCGGCTCCTGAAGCCCCGCGCCCTAAGCTTCCGCTCCGTCTCGGCCGAGCGGTAGGCGCTGTCGGCGTACACGTCCTTGCGGTGTTGGCCTCGTCCAGAAGCTCGTCGAGCACGCGGCTGTCGTGCACCGCTCGCATCGGTCACCGTCGTAATCGCGGATCAGCTTGTGCCGGGCATCGGCATTCACATGGTTCTTGTAGCCGAAGAAGCTGCTTGCCATGCTTCTTCGTCCAGCGCGCGTCCTTGTCCTTCTGCCGGTTCTTCGACGGTTTCTTCTTCCAATCCTCGGGCGTCGCGCCGGCCTTGACCTGGCTCGTTCTCGTCGCGGCTGTTGCGCTGCTGCGGCACCGGCACGATCGTCGCATCGACCATCTGCCCGCCGCGCGCGATGTAGCCCTTGGCTTCCAGATGCTGGCCGAAACGCTCGAACAGCTCTGTCGATCAAGCCAGCCTTCGCCAGCTTCTCGCGGAACAGCCACAGCGTCGTGCCGTCCGGAATGCCGTCCTCAAAGCCCAGCCCGAGAAAGCGCGTGAACGACAGCCGGTCGCGCACCTGGTACTCGATCTGCTCGTCCGACAGATTGTACAGCGACTGCAGCACCAGCATCCGGAACATCACCATCGCATCGATCGGCTTGCGACCCGCGCTGCTCTTCTTCTCCGCCTCCGGCGTCAGCACCACCGCCTCGATGTCGGCGCGGAAGCTCTCCCATGGCACCAGCGCCGCGATCGCCTCCAGCGGATCGCCCTTCGCTGACAGCGCCGACAAACGCCTGTCCGCATCGAAAAACCCCAGCTGTCCCATCGCCCCGCTCCGCAGAATCACGTCCTCGGAAACCAGATTCCCACAGCCCTGCGGGTCAGCCAATTATTCGAGGCTCCCATAGGCGATGCGCTCCGGAATCTTCGCCTGACCGAGCGTCACCCGTAGAGAAAACGTAGCGCGCAGACGATCTGGTCAGCGAAGGCCACGAGGTTCCGGTCGCCACCAGATGAACCTGGAAGGCATGAACCTCGTCCAAGCCGAGGCGATCCGGCGATCGGCCGAAATGCCGGCTGAACTTGGAGACCGCGTTGAAATAGGATCGCTGGGTCGCCGGCGAGAGATTCCGTATCGTCATGTCCTCGATCATGCGACGGCGCAGAGGGCTGATCGCCATCTGAAAACCTCCTGTCTGAAGGGTTGGGCTTTGGCGCCCACAACCTCCCAGACAGGAGGCGGCCGTCACCTCACCGCCGCCTCGCTATGATCGCCACCGCTGCCGCTCCCTGCCGCGCAGCGGCTTCGTTCAATCACGTTTATCGGTTCATGACCTAGGCGCTTGCCGCCTATCTCGCGCAAACGGCATGGTCGCTGGCCGTGGGCTTTGGCAGGTGCCTCATGAAACCCCGCAAACCTAGTCACGCCTTCTCGCCGATGACGCTCGGCAACATGCGCGAGCTCGGAGTGCGTTCGCTCGCCGTGACGTGCGAGCTGTGCCATCACGACGCGGTCCTGCCGGCGGACTGCTGGCCCGACGAGGTTCTTGTCAGCACCTTCCGGCCGCGGATGGTGTGCACCCGCTGCGGGATCGTCGGCGCAGACGCCCGGCCGAACTGGCGGGAGATGAAGGCGCAGGGGAAGTGACGGGCTATTGTGCAAAATTCGCCCGCCGGTGTGGCGCTCGGGCAACGCCGTCGCCATATGGGACTTGCGGCTTCGGCCGCCCCCTCGCGGTCGATTGCAGCACGGATGTACTGCGGGACGCCGCGAGCGGGGAGCAGAAACAACCAGAAAACTGTTTCTGGGGAGGCGAAAAAATGAACAACCGAACAAAATTTTATACGAGCATCTCAAGGACTATCCGACCTCCACCGAGGGCTATAACGAAATCAGCAATCGGGCGGTGGCCGGTGCATTGTGCTGCGAGCACATGCCGGAGATTTCCGAAGCGAGCCCTGAAGCCCACAAACCCGCTGTTCGGGATTGCTCGGGATAGTCCCGACGGCTCACGCCGCACCCCCTTGCGACCGCGGTGTACCAGCGACCCAGCCGCGAGCGGGGAAGCCGGGCTGGCCCCGGCAGGATGAGTTTCGGTTGGCTTGCACGATTCAGATATAGGCCACCGGGAAGGCATATGAGTGAGTTCAAGGTCACGCTGGCGCGCATCGAAGCAGTCGAGGAAGGCGAGCAGGGCAAACAGATTCGCGCTGTGTTTCATATCGAGCGCGATGTGATTAGTTTCAACGTTCCGATTTATTTACGCGCCCGCGACTTCGACAACAGCGAAATGGTTAAGGCGGCGAGGAATTCACTGCATCGGATGTTCGTAGAGCTCGCCGAACAGAGCAAGGTTTGGGATATCTCACCCGCCGAGCTCGAACGCATTTCGAAGATGAACGTGCGCTCGACAGAGTAATATCTTCGCTAACGCGCGAAACGCTCATTGGCGATCACTGGTACCGCAGGCAACAAAACCCGCCGAGCTTCCCGGCGGGCTTGGCGTGGGGGCGGCGGGGTCATGCGGGTATGCGCGTTGGGTCATTTGAGCTGCTGCCGGTTTGGTGGACACCATCCTAAGCTAATCGCGCCTGTTTTTCGAACCCGACCGGGCTGAGATACCCGATGGACGAGTGACGCTGCCGCGGATTGTAGAAGCGTTCGATAAATCGAACACGTCGAGCTTGGCCTCGTCCCGCGTCCGGTAACGTCTTGCGCGCCGCCTCTCGGTCTTGAGCGAGGAGAAGAAGCTCTCGATCGCCGCATTGTCCTAGACATTGCCGCAGCGGCTCATAGAGCAGACGATGCCGTGATTTGCGATCAATCGCTGGAACTGCTCGCTCGCGTACTGGCTGCCGCGGTTCGAGTGATGCAGCAGAGACTCGGGCCGGCCCCGCCGCCAGATCGCCGTCACCAGGGCACCGGTGACGAGCTGAGCGGTCACGGTCGCGCTCATCGACCAGCCGACCACCCGGCGCGAGAACAAGTCGAGGACTGCCGCAACATAGAGCCAGCCTTCCGCCGTCCACATACGTAAAGTCAGCAATCCGTTTGCGGTTGGGCGCGGGAGCCTCGAAGGTCCGATTGAGCACGTTCGCAGCGACGGCGTCCGCTGGGCGCGGGCAGGACACCCCCGAGACTGTGAGACAAGCAGAAGCACTGGAAGCAGACGGCAAGACCATGATTGCTGTAGGAAATTCGCGGCACGTCTGCGGCCCGAACGCTGTCGCCGACACGATCCGACCGGAGGCGCGCGACGTCGTGCAGCGCTTGCACGCCGCGGGAATTGCTCACGTAAACATGCTGACGGGCGATCACGGCCGAGGCGATCGCCCGCGACCTCGGCATCGACGAGGCGCATGCCGAATTGCTGCCTGAAGACAAGGTCAAGAAAAGAAGATTGAGGAACTCGTCGTGCGCTACGGCGTCGTTGCAATGGTCGGCGACGGGGTGAATGATGCATTCAGGCTCGAACAGTTCATCGAGTATGTCGCCGAACCAAGCCTCGAACACGTCCACCTTCTCCGATGTGACCGGCACGCGCACGGGCCAGTCATCGATTACACGCCAGGCAGAAAAGTCATCATGGCGTGGTCGTCCCGGTCGGCGTCTTGGTTCACGCACATAATCATAGAGATCAGCAAAAAAGTCACCCCGATCTTGAGAACGTGATCCAGCCATTCGCGCAACTTGGATGTTGCGCTGACGATTTGGAACTGCTTGGAACGGAGAGGAGCAGAGTTTCGCGCTTTGGCGCGCAAATCGGACAGTTTGCTGGATCTTTGGTATTTGCAGCGCCGGCAAGCGAGGAGCAGCGCCAAGGGCAAGGGGCGTTGATTTGCGGCAACGGGTGAGCATACTGCGGTCTCCTTGACCTAACTGCCGCCGCGTGCCGCGCGGAACTGTTCATAACAACCTTACCGAGGCGCGCCCGCTCCCCCGCTCTGAGTTTGGCTTAGGACGAGCCGCCTTGGCGAACCTGCCGGCCCAGTGAACTCGTGCAGCGGCGGCCTCACCTAAGCCCGTCGACTTCGCCTTTCGCGCACCATGATGCAGGATCGGCGATCCAGCGATTGATGTCGGATTCTCTCCAGCCGGCCCGTTGACGCTGATCCTGATCTGGGGCGGGAACGTGCCCTCGGCGATCTTGCGGTAGATGGTGGACCGGGACAGGCCGGTCCGGCCGAGAACGGTTTTCAAGCGGATGATACGGTCTGGTTCAGGCACGGCTGCGCTGCCTCCTGCCGGTTGTTTCTGACTGCTCCTGATCCAGACAAAACAAGCGTTTACGGACGGACAAGAGGGTTCAAAGCGCGGTTGTAGCGAAGCGTATAGACGGCGGAAAATAGGCGGGGTCAAAGTCCGAGGCCCCGGCCTCTCCCGAGGTCGATGCCGTGATTGAAGGCGAGTTCCAGCCCGAGTCGGCGGCCCCAATTCGATCCCGATGCCGAGGTCTCGCTTGCGGTTGGCGAGAATCGATTCAAGCTGTGGATCGCGTTCCAGGCTTTTCGCCATATCGCCCATCGCCAACCGCGTGGCCTTGTAACCGGACATGTCGCCCACCTGATACTGGCGCTGGCTGGTCTGGCCGAGTTCCCGCCAGCGTTCCACGAAGCGGTCGGCGCGCCGAGCCGGATCGGTGCGCAGTTCGATTTCGAGTTGGAGCGCGCGGACGGTGCGGGCAACGCGCCCGGTGGCTGCTTCCGAAGCAAGTTCCGGGTTCTTCTTGTAGGCGGCTTCGGCATCGTGCGAGCCATAGGGCCGCACCTCCTCGAAGACCTTGCGAGCCTCCTGCAATTCCGTCACTTGCGCCGGGCTGGCCGTGCTGCCCTGCTCCTGCATCTCGAAGATCGCATCCACAGCGCGGGCATGGCGGATGAGCGCCTTGGTGCGGGTGCGGCGCACCGCCTCCTCCGGGTCTTCCGCCGCCTTCCTTTCCGGCCTCTGCCCGCCATCGGCGGGCAGGCGCAGGCCGTCGAACATGCCGCGCACTTTCTCCGGCACGACCTTGCGCACGATCTCGGCGACACGGGCGCGGAACGTAATGCCGCGCCGCTTGGCGAAGTCACGGGCGGGATCGGCGCGCTCGTAATCGCTGGCCATGTCTTTGGCCCGGTCGCGCGACAGGGTGCGGGTAAGTTGGTCCTGACCGGCGAAGTCGTCGCGGCCATAATGCAGGTCCATGCCGTCGCGGTGACGCGATAGGGCGACATAGCTGCCGTGGGCGTCCATGCCCGACGTCGCCAGAACATGGGTGCGGTCCACGGTCATGCCCTGCGCCTTGTGAATGGTCGCGGCATAGCCGTGGTCGATACATTTGTAATCCTTCAGGTCGAAGTCAACGGAACGGCCATCGTCGGTGCGCACGGACATGGATCGTGCGCTGACCTGCTCGATGGTCCCGAGCGTGCCATTCTTCACGCCAAGGCTGCGCTCGTTTTGCAGGAACATGACGCGATCCCCGCTGGCGAAGCTGCGTTCGCCACGTTCGACCGCCAGGCGCACGTCATCGCCCAGATCACCGGCGGCCCGCATCCGCCCGCGCGCGGCCTCGTTGAGCGCGCGCACCTCGTCGTTGGTATGGGTGAGGATGATGCGGCTGCGGTCGGGCGACGCCTGCCGGTCGCGGTCCCAGCGGTCGATCAGATCGTCGCGCGCCTGTTCCCGTGTCGGGGCGGCATGGACCATGCCATGCGTGTCATAGGCATGGATCGCATCGCCGGTTCGGCCGGTCGCCACATCGCGCGTGGCGTCGCGCTGCCAATCCTCCCGCTGGCGGCGCACCTCTCCGATCTCCGCCCCGCCGTGGCGTTCGTGGACCGAGCGGAACGCTGCGCCCGCCTCGATGGATTGCAACTGCTGCGGATCGCCAACCAGCACCACTTTCGCGCCGGCCTCGGCGGCGTGAGACAGCACGCGCTCCAATTGCCGCGTGCCGACCATGCCCGCCTCGTCGATCACCAGAACATCGCGAGCGGTGAGCACGTCGCGGCCCTGTCCCCAACCGTGTTCCATGCTGGCGATGGTGCGCGACGCAATGCCCGATCCGCTTTTCAGATTCTCGGCGGCGATACCGGAAAGCGCCACACCCCGCACCTCGTAGCCCGCCGCTTCCCAGGCTTCGCGCGCCACACCCAGCATCGCGCTCTTTCCCGTTCCGGCATAACCGACCACGACGCTCAGATCGCGCCCGTCCGTGACATGCACCAGCGCTTCGGCCTGATCTCCCCAAAGGACGAGACCGCGCGTTTCCGCACGCGCAAGCGCCGCCTGTCTGTCGGGTTCGTTCACCTCGTGGCGTTCCCGTTCCGCCATGAGTTCGGCAGCGCGGTGCAGGCGCTGCTCGGTCTCGATCATCTCGCGGGTGGTGAAGCGGTTCTGGCGCCGTCCGTCCTTGCCCAATTCGACCAGATCGGACGCGCTGCGCATCGCGTGCATGA
>CAVQIB010000005.1:0-293031 GCA_963712435.1 uncultured Alphaproteobacteria bacterium
ATGCCGGGATGGGACGGATCGCGCGGCAGGACTTCGACGGGGCGTGGCATCACGTGATGAATCGCGGCACGAATCACGAGCGGGTGTTCTTCAACTCCGGTGACGGCGCCTTCTTCGTCTCGTTACTCGGGGAAGGGTGCGAACAGTTCGGCGTCGAGATACATGCCTTCTGCCTGATGCCGAATCACTTTCATCTGTTGGTGCGATGCCCTGACGGTGGATTGTCGGACTTCATGCATTGGCTGACGTCGAGCTACGTGCAAGCACGTCAACTATCGACTCAAGCGCGACGGGCCGATCTTCCGCGGTCGCTTTCGGTCGATCGTGGTCGACAGCGAGCGGTACATCGCCCAGGCGGGCCGGTACATCCATCGGAATCCGGTCGACCTCAAGCCGTCGGTAGCGCTCGACCAGTATCGATGGTCGAGCTATCGCTACTACGTCGGCGCGGAACCGGCGCCGGACGTGGCTTCACACCGCCTACCTGCTGCAATCGGTCAGCGACTATCGCCAGTACGTCGAGAGCGATCGTGCCCTGAGCCAAATCGATCCGGCGCAGATACTGCCCGTCATCGACTTCGTGATCGATCAGCGAGAGTGACGTCTCTGGACAGGCCATGCGCGGCATCGCGCCGAGCACTCGCGATCGTCGCCGCCCAATCACTCGAACCGGACCATCGCGGCATCGTGCTGGAGGAGTTGGGACTCAACAGTGCGAACGCGCTCCGATGGCAATTCGGAGGGCAACGCCGCGATGGCCCGTCAACCCAACTCGATGCTCATCGAGTCTGGATCTCGCCGCGACGGCATCTAGTGCCAGGCACCAGGCGTCGCCGCCTTGATCCGGATCGGACGCCAGTGCCTGGCACTAGATGTCCGTACCCGTTGTCCAGGGCCCATCTCACGCTTCTCACGATCATTTCGTAGCCGGTGCAGCGGCAGAGGTTGCCTTCCAGGCCTTGGCGGATTTCGGCGTCGGTCAGCTGGCCGCCGGACTCTTCGATCAGGCCGGTCGCCGCCATCACCATGCCCGGGGTGCAGTAGCCGCATTGCAGGCCGTGGCATTGGCGGAAGCCTTCTTGGACGGCGGTGAAGCCGTCGAACGGGCCGCGCAGTCCCTCGATCGTGGTCACCGATCGCCGCCGTCGGCTTGCACGGCGAGCACGGTGCAGCTCTTCACCGACTGTCCGTCGAGCAGCACGGTGCAGGCGCCGCAGTTCGACGTGTCGCAACCGACGTGGGTGCCGGTCAGGCGCTCGTGCTCACGGATGTAGTGCACCAGCAGCGTGCGGGCATCGACCGTGTGCCGGTGCGCGCGGCCGTTGATCGTCAGCTGACACGTCCAGCGTTCGCTCATCGACGCACCTCCGTTCATCAGTGACCACACCTTCTCCGGCGTGGCCGGCATGTCGACGTGTTCGACACCGAACCCCGACAGGGCGTCGACGACGGCGTTGATCACCGCCGCCGGCGCACCCACGGCGCCCGACTCGCCGATGCCCTTGGCGCCGAGCGGGTTGTTGGGGCACGGGGTGTCGATCCGTCCGGCGATGAAGTCGGGCAGGTCGGCGGCCGACGGCACGAGGTAGTCGAGCAGGTTGGCGGTGATCGGCTGGCCCATCGCCCGGCTCGTACACCATCTGTTCGAACAGTGCCTGGGCGATGCCTTGGGCGACGCCGCCGTGCACCTGTCCTTCGGCGAGCAGCGGGTTGATCACGGTGCCGCAGTCGTCGACCAGCACCATGTCGCGGACGGTCACCGCGCCGGTTTCGCGGTCGATCTCGACCACGCACCCGTACGCGCCCGACGGGTACGAGAAGTTGGGCGACTCCTGGAACAGCCGCTCCTCGAGCGAGCCGGCCTGCAGCTCGGGCGGGATCGCCAGCGGTTGGAACGAGGCCCAGGCCACCTCCGACCAGCCGACCTTCTTGCCGGGCGAGCCGCGCACGTTGAAGGCGTCGTCGCTGACCTCGATGTCGTGCTCGCTCGCCTCCAACAGGTGGGCGGCGATCTTGACCGCCCGCGACAGCACCCGCTGCGAGGCGACCTTCACGGCCGAGCCGCTGGTGGGCACGCCGCGCGATCCCATCGTGCCGATGCCTTGCAGCACGGTGGCGGTGTCGCCGGTGCGCACGGCGATCCGGTCGAACGAGATCCCGAGCTCGTCGGAGGCGATCTGGGCGAACACGGTTTCGTGGCCCTGCCCGTGCGGCGACGATCCGGCGAAGATGATCGCCGAGCCGTCGGGTTGGATCCGCACCTGGGCCGACTCCCACGAGGCGAGGTGGCCGAAGCCTTCCAGCGATCCGTTGGGTCCGAACCCGGCGATCTCGAGCCACGCCGACAGGCCGATCCCGAGCAGCGGCTTGGTGAGGTCGTCGCGCCGGGCCGCCTGCTCGGCGCGCACGGCGTCGTAGTTCATCAAGCGTCTGGCACTCTGCGAGGGCGGCCGGGAAGTTGGCCGAGTCGTACACGACCGGGTCGTTGTGGGTGGCGTAGGGGAACGCCGACGGCGGGATGAAGTTGCGGCGCCGCACCTCGCCCGGGTCGAGCCCGGTGCGGCGCGCCACGACGTCGACGATGCGTTCGATCGAGAACGCCGCCTCGGGACGTCCGGCGCCGCGATACGCAGCGACCGGCGTGGTGTTGGTGGTGACGGTGCGGAACGAGGTCTGCACGTCGGCGATCCGGTAGGCGCCGGCCGCCATCCAGGTGGTGAGCACGGGCAGGCCGAGCCCGGTGGGGTCGGGGTAGGCGCCGAGGTTCTGGGTGACCACCAGTTCGCAGCGCCTTGATCTTGCCGTCGCGGTCGAAGCCGACGTCGATCTCGTGTTCCTGGTCGCGGCCGGGCGCCATCTGCAGCATCGCCTCGCTGCGGGTCTGGGCGAACTTGACCGGGCGTCGCAGCAGCTTGGCGATCACCGGGGCGACGAACAGTTCGGGGTACCAGACGATCTTCGATCCGAATCCGCCGCCGACGTCGGGGGCGATCACCCGGCATTGCGTTTGGGGGACGTCGAGCCACGTCGACAGGTAGTTGCGCAGGTGGTGCGGGGCCTGGAACGTGGCCCACATCGTCAACCCGTCGGGCGTCCACTGCGGCCAGGCAGGCGAGCGGTTCGATCGGCACCGCCGCGCAGCGCTGGTTGACGACTCGCAGGTGGGCGCGCTGGTCGCAGCTTGTCGAGCTCGCGCTCGAGGTCGTTCATCATCGGCACGATCGTGGCGACGTTCGATCCGTGGCGGGGATGGATCGCCGGCGGCGCCGGCGGCGGTGGCCGAGGCGATCGTGGTCATCACCGGCAGCGAGCTGTATTCGACCACCACCGCCTGGGCGGCGTCGGCGGCGAGGTAGCGGTCTTCGGCGACGACGATCGCGATCGGTTCGCCGACGAAGCGCACGGTGTTGCGCGCCAGCACGGGACGTTCGAGGTCGGGCATCCCGCCGGGCAGGTCGGGGTACTCGGCGAAGTCGTCGGCGGTGTACACGGCCAGCACGCCCTCGATCGCCAGCGCCGCCCGCACGTCGATCGACACGAGTTCGGCGTGGGCCTCGCTCGACATCACGAACGAGGCGAACACGCACCCGGTGGGCGACAGGTCGTCGACGAACGTGCCCGGCGCCGGTCAGCAACCGCGGGTCTTCCTTGCGCAGCACCTTGGCGCCAACCAGGCTCATTGTCGGTCCCCTGGGTCGTTTGCCAGGCACTGGATGACCGATCTCGCGATGACTCACGTTGTTGAACTGGTCATCCAGTGCCTGGCACTAGATGACCGGTGACCGTCACTCGGGTTTGATGTGGTGGCCTTCGGAGTCGTTGGGGTCGAACCACCATTCGTCGGCGTTCTGTTGGACTGCTCGGTACTCAACTTGCCCCAGCCCATCAACTTGCCGAGGCAGTACTCGGGGCCGCTCTCCTCGCGGCGCCACCAGCGGCGTTGTCCGCCGTGGACGCGTTTGCGGATACGACGAGAGTCCGACGGCGACGATCAGGGCGACACCGAAGAACAGCGACTTCGAGCCACGTCGTGCCGACCCCGGCGAGCTGGAGTCCCTTCACGCCCGACTGCAGCACGAACACGGCGAGGAGCCGGACGGAAAGGAAGGTGGCGGAAGACCCGGAAGCGGCATTGCGCCACGCCCGCACCAGAGCGCTCATCCGCCATGCCCGCGCCGTGGATGCGATCTTCGAGACGCAGGAGCGGGGCGCCAAGGCCAGCCCGGAGAAGGTGATGGAATTGCAGGAGGCCCGCAAGGTCTTCGAGGAGGTGCGGCCATATGGTTCGTACGATGCCGAAGCCGCCTACAAGAATAACCCGGAACTTGCTTTGGAAGCAGCCACGGGGCGCGTTGCCCGCACCGTCCGCGCGCTCCAGCTCGAAACCGAAATACGCACCGACCCCGCCCGCCGCGCCGACCGCTTCGTCGAACGTTGGCGGGAGCTCGGTCAGGCCAGCCAGCGCCAATATCAGACAGGCGACATGTCCGGCTACAAGGCTACGCGCGCAGCCATGGGCGACATGGCCAAGAGCCTCGAACGCGATCCGCAGCTTGAATCGATCCTAGCCGGCCGCAAGGCGGAACTCGGCATTCAGATAGAAACCGGACGCCGACTCGGTGCGGCCCTTGCCTTTGCGCACGGCATCGATCTCGGCAGAGGCCGGGGCCTCGGACTTTGACCCCGCCTATTTTCCGCCGTCCATACGCTTCGCCACGACGGCGCTTTGAAACCTCTTGCACGTCCGTGAATGCTTGTTCTGTCTGGTTCAGGACCAGTCAGAAACAACCGGCGGGAGGCAGCGCAGCCGTGCCCGAACCAGACCGTATCGTCCGCCTGAAAACCGTTCTCGGCCGGACCGGCTTGTCCCGGTCCACCATTTACCGCAAGATCGCCGAGGGCACGTTCCCGCCCCAGATCAGGATCAGCATCAACGGCGCTGGCTGGAGGGAATCCGACATCGACCGCTGGATCGCCGATCCCGTGGCATGGCGGCTACGGGAGGAGTGCGACGTCGATGACGTCTGATTGCTTTGCGAGGTGTCGGAGATTGGGCTGATTTTTTTTCAACTTCAAACGCGGCGGCGCTAAGCTGACTGACATGAGCGGTGAGATGGCGGCAGCTCTTCAGGAGCAATTGGACATCCTGTGGCAGTCCGCCGGGTGGATTGACGGTTCCCCCTCTTTTGCCGCCGGAGCCTGGGCCGGCTACATCGACAATCAAACCTACAACATCGACTAGAAACATAGATCCCGTTCCCGCGATGAAAGAGTGTCTCGACATCCTCTACTAGCAGGCCGCTGAAAAAGCCGCTGTGAGCGGCTGACATGGTCGGGCGAATGTGATTCCTGTTCGTCTGAGAATACGGCGGAGGGATCGATGCGCGGGTCGGACGAGCGGACGGGCGAGCTTTTCTCGTATGTGGATCTTGAGGAGCGCGTTCCGCAAAGCCATCCGCTGCAGCTGATCCGGCGGATTGTCAACGAGGTGCTTGCGCAGCTGGATGGCGAGTTCGCCAAGCTCTACGCCGAGGATGGGCGTCCCTCGATTGCGCCGGAGCGGCTGCTGCGGGCGCTGCTGCTGCAGGCGTTCTACACCATCCGCTCGGAACGGCAGTTGATGGAGCAGCTGCACTACAATCTGCTGTATCGCTGGTTCGTCGGGCTTGGCGTCGACGATCCGGTGTGGGTGCCGACGGTGTTCACGAAGAACCGCGACCGGCTGCTCGGAGGCGGAGGTGGCGCGCAAGTTCCTGTCGCGAACTTCTGACCCACAAGGCAGGTGCGCGCCCTTCTGTCGGACGAGCATTTCTCGGTCGACGGCACGCAGGTTGCGGCGTGGGCCTCGATGAAGAGCTTCGCGGCGAAGGACGGGTCGGACGACCCGCCGTCGGCGAGGCCGCAACGGCGAGCGCGATTTCCACGGCGAGAAGCGCAGCAACGAGACGCATGCCTCCACGACGGAGCCGGAGGCCAAGCTCTACAGCAAGGGCAAAGGCAAGGAGGCGAAGCTCTCCTACATCGGCAACGTCATGACCGAGAACCGCAACGGCTTCGTCGTCGAGGCGGAGCTGCGGCAGGCGTCGGGCACGGTCGAGCGCGAGGCGGCGACGGCGATGATCGTGCGCCATTCGCCGGGCGCGCAGCGCATCACGGTGGGCGCCGACAAGGGCTTCGACACGGCCGGCTTCGTCGCCGACTTGCGCGACGTTCAACGTCACGCCGCACGTCGCCCAGAACACGAGCGGTCGCCGCTCCGCCATCGATGGCCGCACCACCCGGCATCCGGGCTACGCGATCAGCCAGCAGAAGCGCAAGCGGGTCGAGGAGCCGTTCGGCTGGGGCAAGACGATCGGCGGGCTGGCGCGGCCCATGCTGCGCGGCGTCAAGAAGCTCGACTTCAAGTTCATCTGGACGATGGCCGCCTACGATCTCATCAAGCTGCCGAGATTGATCGGAGCGGCGGCATGAATGGACGGCGAGACACGACAAAGCCCAACGCCGGCGTGTCCGGCAGTCAATCAGACCGTACTCCTCGGATCAAAACCGGAAAACGGCGCTCCTCGACGACATCTTCAGCAGCCTGCTAGGTGAGCCGAGCTATGGCGTCCCGAGATCGCTTTTTGTCACCCAAGGAATTCGGAGCGCTGATCGCCGATCTCCGTTTGACGTCGACCATCTTCCAGGATGGTCTACTTGTATCCTCGGATCGAGATATTTCTTAATGATGCCCGCTATCGCATTCTGACTAAAACAGGCTGAGGTCAAGCGTGGTCTTTCCAAGAGGCTTTCGTGTCTTGTCGTCCACACCAAAAATCAGATAGCCGCCATGATTGGCAAGCGCCGCTATGTGACGAGCAAGCTTTGCACGAACTTCGCCGTTTGACGTGTCCATCCACGCCTTGAATTCAGTACCAAGGTTCTCGCTTGTTCCCGCCAAAAGATCAGATAGGTCAAAGGAAGCCATGATTTTCCTGAGAAGAAGGAGTCACGCCAGTAAGAGCCGTACCGACAAAAATCGCGTTGTACCGTACAAGGAAGATATCGTGGGCGCGGTCTAAGTGCCTAACCGATGCGCGCCGGTTGGTTTTGGTCAGTTCGCGGTATCGATAGAGGAGCGATTGAAACTCATCCCAAAGATCCGTTTTTTCTTTGATCTTCATGAGGATCAATGTGGCGATCGTCATGGAGATGCCGAGCTCCGTCATGGTCATATGCAAATCGAGGTCATCAAGAGCCGGATGGACGACCAAGATCGCGGCTTGATCCTTTGGGTTCTCGATATAATGCCGATTCAGCGAGGTTATGCTGACATGGGCAGCGTCGCCCGAAATGTCGCGATAGGTTCGATAGAGGCGGTCGAACTGACTACCCTCAAGTAGGGTTCCTACTTGAATAGCTTTCGCGCCTTGAAGGCCCTGCGCTACAAATTCTTCGAGCATCCGACGGACGTCGGCAGTTACGTTAAGATCGGGTGCATTCAGATGAAGGCTCACGCGCGCTAGGCGGCTCTTGTAGTCGTCATCATTCATCTTGCTGACGAGAGCTGGATTGCGATCGAGCGCGATGAGATACATGACGGCTTCGATGACGCCGCGTGATTGAATCCGAAAATCAAGCTGACGGTCATTTTCGATCAAGAGCATCCCACCCTCGAAGAGGGTCAAAGCCCGAGCATAGAGGGCCGCCTTGAGAGCAACCAATTCTCTCTCTTCTTCATTCGAAACAGGCACAGGCTCTTCTCTAATGAAGCGCGCTGCGGTGGCGGCGTACTCCCGCATCCAGACAATCCAGTCTTCGGAGAGGCCGCCGGATGGTTTATCGATCATCACTTGGCCTGGTGGTGAGCAGCATGGCGTCCTCCAGACGAGCCGAACGAGTGACATGACCAAGCTCAGCCTCTCGGCTCTCCCCTATAGCGCGCCGGTCAAGATCAGGTTCGAGCTGCCGGCGGCCGTCTGCCGCGATCTCGTCGCCCACACCGATATACTCGCCCCGACCTCGGGCTACGCCACGTCCTGCGATCCGGGCGAGCGCATCGCGCCCATGCTCCGGCGCTTCATGACGGCGGACCAAGGATTCGGGAAGGCGAGGGGCAGCAGGTCTGACTGACCGGCTTATGGGCGGCCGCTTTTGTTCTTGGTGGGGTCAACCAACTTGTATTCCTGGCCGCGCTTGGGCGCCGGCGGCAGCGGTTCGCCGCGCGTCACTGTGCGCTCCTTGCCAGTATCCCCGCCGCGCGGCCCCATGATCCCATATTGCCCCGATCGCGGTGCGGTCTGTCCCGGTTTGAATGTCTTCGCCATTGTCGTTCCTTTCGTCCGAAATTGGGGCCACCATCTATGGTATCGGGACCCACTGGAACCCCAATATCATCGCTTGACGAAAGGATCAAGTAGGATAAATTAGGTCCTAGTTTTTTACGAAGAGGGGGATTGCATGGCGACGCCCAGTGTCTTCAAAGTCGAGGCCGTTCAGTCGGCCGCCCATCTTCATCTTGTCGGCGATGTTTGTCCGCTCTGCGACCAGGCGATCCCCGACGAGCAACTCGATGAAATCAACGGCCGCATGGAGGCTTGGCAACAGGCTCAGGCAAACGAGGTCACCGCCCGGCTTCAGGAGCAGTTCGCTCGTGACAAGGCCGACGCGATAGCGAAGGTGCAGGCTGATGCGGCCGCAGCCCTCGCTCAGCAGCGCGAGGAGACCGCCGGCAAAGTTGCTGCCGCACGGGATGAGGCTCGACAGATCGCCGAGATCCAAGCGCAGGAGAAGCTCGACGCCGCCGAGCGCATAAGAGAGGCCGAGAAGACGGCCTTTGCTGAAAAGCTCCAGACGGCGGAGGCGGCACAGATCACCGCCACCACGAACCTGGCGACGGTCACCGCCCAGCTTAATCAGGTCCGCACGGAGAGTGAGGCGGCGCTCGCACGTGCAAAGGAGGAGGCTGCCGCCAACGAGGCAAGCATTCGGCGGGAGACCGAGGCGGCTGTCACAACCAAGCTCCAGGAGCGCATTGACGGCATCGAGCGCGCCAGGGCCGAGGCTGAGGCCAAGGCGGTGGCCGCCGCTCAGCAAGTGGATACCCTCAAGACAGAACATAACCAGCAACTGGCCCAGCGCCTTGCCGAGCAGCGCGAGGCGCTGGAACAGGCCCGCACCGAGGCCGTCAACGCAGAGAAATCGGCGGCCTTCGAAGAAAAGATAAAGCTCTCCAGCAAGGTCGAGGAGCTCCAGAGGGCGCTCGACAAGAAGACGGCCGAAGAACTTGGCGAGGGCGCCGAGATTGATCTCTTCGAGACTTTAAAGGCAGAGTTTGACGGCGACCGGATCGAGCGCGTCAACAAGGGACAGCCCGGTGCCGACATTCTCCACGTTGTCGTGCACAACGGCCGGGAATGCGGCAGGATTATTTATGATTCCAAAAACCACAGCGCTTGGCGCAACGACTTCGTCACCAAGCTCGCCTCCGATCAGATGGCGGCCAAGGCGGAGCATGCCATCCTCTCGACTCGGAAATTCCCGTCCGGCGCGCGACATCTACATGTCCAGGACGGCGTGCTGGTAGCCAGTCCCTCGCGCGTGGCTGCACTGGTGAAGATCGTCCGCCAGCACCTCATCCAGACCCACACGCTGCGCATGAGCAACGAGGAGCGAACCCAGAAGACCGCCGCGCTCTACGCATTCATCACCTCGGAGCGCTGCTCCGACCTGTTCAAACGCATCGACGCCCACGCTGAAGATCTCCTCGACATCCAAGTCAAGGAGAAGAAGGCGCACGAGCTCACCTGGAAGAAGCAAGGCGAACTTATCCGCACGGTGCAGAAGGTGACGGCAGAGATCGGGCACGAGATCGACGCTATCATCGGCTCCGAAGCGGCAGGGGAGGGCGCATGACTCCGACCAACGCGGCGGCCTCGCCGCGAGACAATGTCGTCAACCTCCAGGAGCGTCGGCTCGATCGGACCGTGCTCCGCACCTACCGCACAAAGGCCGACCTGAACGACATCGTGCCCAACGATAAGCAGCCGCGCCTTGGTCCGAAATTAGACGAGGAACTGCAACGCCAGATCGAGGCCAATGGCGGGCTGTTCGAGCCTCTGCTGGTAGAACCACATCCCGATCTACCCGGGAAGTTCCGTATCATCGACGGCGATCGACGCTGGACCAACTCCCAAGCGTTGGTTGAGCAGGGCAAGAGCGAATACAGACAGGTGCCGATCGAGGTCACTGACCGCACCCTGAGCGAGGAGGACCGGCTTCGCGTCTGGATTTATATCCACCGCCAGCGCAAGGAATGGGACGCTAAAGAAAAAGAGATGGTGGCTTACCGGCTCGTTGATCTGATGGGGCGGGCGACTGCTGCCAACATCCTCGGCATTACCGTTCGCGAACTTGATAAGCTCGTCGATGTGTTCGAACTATCAGAGAAGTTCACCAGCCTTCGCGATCCAAGCGCCGCCATCACATGGGCGCGCGAACTCATGGGTGTGAGCAAGAAGCTCCTGACCCCAAGCGTAGTCGACGCGGTCGTTCGGAAGGTCAATCAAAAGCGCATCACCAATTCCAAAGACCTTCGCAAGCTACGCGCGATTCTTCCAGATCCCGTTTCCCGGTCGCATTTTCTCGGTGAGGAGGGAGACCTTGAATCGGCGATGCTGCGGCTGAAGCCTGACGAAAAACGGTCCAAAACAGGACTCGCCGGCGATATTGAAGCTGCGGTTGACGCGATGAAGGCAGTTCCCTGGACGACGCTTCAGGAGCTCAAGGGCGATGCCGATCTCCTCAAGCAAATCGACGATGCTGAAAAACTCCTGCACTCACTGCGAAAGGCTTTGTCCTAACTAACCCGATCGGGAAACATCGTCTCGTTTCTGCACCGCCCGTGATGGCATCGGGCCAAAGGATCACTTCATGGCAAAAAAACCTGTTCAGGTTGGCGGCCTAAACTTTGCCAGCAAAGGCGAAGCCGAAGACTATTTCCGCTCCATTCTTTATCGATTCGACATTGGCCAGCGGATACCCGAACCCGAAGCGACCGAACTGGAATGGCTTCTGGAGCGCCACTCTGAAGCAGCCGACAAAATCGGCGTTGGCGTCGAGCATTTTAGCATCCGCGATGCAATTTTTGGCACCCGTTGCTTCGAGTTGGTGCGCACGGATGGATCGAAAACAGATTTCTCGTTTAAGAACTGCGTCGACGGGCGCGCGCCTACACCACAGGCGCAGATTTTTGACGCGATGCGCGCCGCCGTAACTAGCGATATTCTCGACAAGAAACGTGCTTGGTTCATAACGCATGGCGATGCCGACGGTAAGGTCGCCTGTGCGGTCACTGGCACCAGGATTTCGTTCGAGGAATCGCATGCCGATCACGCACCGCCGCGTCCCTTCGGCACGCTTGCAGCATCGTTCCTTCGGGCACGCGGTGTCACGCCCGACCTCTCGGTGGTGACGCCGGCCGCGGATAACCAGTACCAGCCGCGGCTCGCCGATCCCCAGTTCGAAAAAGACTGGGTGTCTTTCCACCACGACATGGCGGTGATCCGTGTGGTGGCCAAAGGTGAAAATCTTCGCAAGGCCCATGAGGGCCGCGTAAAGAAGCGCGACCATCAACTCAAGCTCGCCGAATGAGAGATCGGAAAAGTGATGGTTATCGTATTGCACCAATGCAATTCGCCCCGGAGCGTCTGCGTTTTTGACTCAACGCCACCTGTGGTTCGCATATCGTCGCAGCCTGATTTCCGAAGGCGTATTTATGGCACCTAAGAACAATCAACGCTCTCTCGAAGAATTATTTGAGCTTCCCGAAGAGTACCTGCGCGGTCCGCAGTCAGAAGTGCTTCGACCTGGATTAATTGAGGGGGTCGATCTAAAGACGAAGCAGGATCGACTGCTGAAATTCTGGCCGAAGACGGGGACCAGCGCGGATGAGGAGCTTCGGGACCTCTGGCGCCACGAGCGGCTTCAGGTGGATCGCATCATGAGCTACCCCGGCGCCGACGAAGTTTTCGCTGGCGTCGTTGCGATGATCGAGACGTCGGACACGTTTTGTATTGTGCATGAACCGGGATCGATGCCCCTCGAAGGAAAGCTGAGGACAGCGCCGAAGCGGTTCTGGATGCGCAACCTGTCCGTTCCTGCAAACCGGGTCATCCTCTGGCAGAACCTTGGTCGGCTCGCGAAGGCCTTGGGCATCCTGCACTCGCACGGACTTCTGCATGGCAGGATCGATAGCTATGCAGTCTTTACTGAGGGAGCGCAGGAGCCAGATTTCCGCCTGGGCGGCTTCGAATGGAGCCTGATATTGGGCGAAGCGCGGACTGTTCACCCTCCGCTGCAACAAGTCCGCACCAAGATCCGACAGCTCACTTATTCCTATGCTCACGATTGGAAAGCTCTGGCCTCGCTATTCGCATCCTTCGTTAGCGTTGACCCCGACGGATTGCGCCGAGCCGATCCTTATATCGACACGGACAACCCGATCGAATTGACGGACGGCGAAATCGATCTTCTGCGCCGGATGATCGATCCTGCGCGTGAAGAGGTCGTGGAGGCGAAATCAGTCATCCGATCAGTCCAGGTTCTCACGCGGGAACTGGGCGGTCACGGCGAAAAACGCGAATCCCGCTTGCTTCTCCTGTTCCGTCCAAACGACAAGATGGCTGAGACAATCTATACGCTGAGCGAGGAGAGCGTAGCTTTCGATGATATCCAGGCTCAACAGTCATTCGTCGAAAGCGACCTGTCGAGTGGCGCCAGAATTGTGGCCCCTGCCGGTGATGACAGCCCGGAGCGTCTCTTTCTTATAACGGATACAACCTCCTACCAGCTCCGCAGGTTCTCGGATTCCGGCGCCAGCACTTGGCAGGTTGCGACGGTCACGTCGATCATTGCCCGCGAGCCGGGCCGCGCATTTGGCAACAGCGAAATCCAACCGGTTCGGCATCCGGTCGAGCTGGTCTCGAACAATAAGGAAGCGACGCGTAGATTGACAGAGCTCGGGGCGGGCGCGTTGGAATGGACGCTTTCTCTCGTCAAAGAAAAATCTCACGAAGAGGATCCAGAAACCCGCACGCTTAGGCACGCGATCCTGCTGATCCAGGTTGTCGAGGCGTTGTTGCACGCCCTCGAAATACTCCCCGTTGAGATCGTGGGCACGCGTTCCGAACGAGGACGTGTGATCCTTCAGATCGCGCCGCGAAGAATCATCCAGGGACCTTGTCGCCCGGAATGTCGGGGAGCGTAGCACGACCGACGTCATGGATCGGTTGTTCGAAAAAGACGACCAGGGCATCGATGTCGAGTGGCGATTGAGCAATTCAGGCGGGTTAGGCGGACGGGATGCTGGTGACGTCAGCCTCCGGTTTGAATTTGTCGAAAAAAACCAGTCTGGACGCACCATCTACGAATTCTCCGCGTTTGAGCTGCCTGCGGAAGACAACGGCCTGTTCTTACGGCGCTACGGCGATCACGGCACGGAAAGCCTGATCCGCCGACGGCTTAGAACGACGCGCGCGCTCGCCGAGCAGCGCGATCTCGTGACGCTGTTCTCCGATCCGAGGCGCAACAGTCGCCGCACTGATACGCCTCTTGCCAAAGATGAGTCCTACGAGGACCTGGACGACGCAAAGCAGAGCGCTCTTGAGGACCTATGGACGCTGGAGCCCAGTTATTTCGTTGTGGGCCCGCCAGGTGTCGGTAAGACAAAACTCGTCAGCGAAGTGCTGCGCCGAAAGGTATCGGTCGACCCCGCCGCCCGCGTCCTTGTCTCAACGCAAAGCCATCAAGCCCTCGACCATGTCCTGAAGGCGACGCGACGCGCGCTCACCAAAAACGCAAATGATGTCATTATCGTCCGCTCGCCGGGACGTGACGACGCCGTATCCACCGAGGCCGACGTCCGGCGCACGGCTCAGGACTATTTGAAACGCGTCCGCGCCTCAGATCGCTTCGCAGAAGCGCCGCTCAGTGTGCGGTCGGGGATTGCAGATCTGGAGAAGGCCTTTGCGCAAGACGGATTTGCTACAGTCCAACGGCGCGATGCACGGGATGCGGAAGGTATGCGGGCGTTGACCGCGCTGGTTCTTGGATCGGCCAACTTGGTGTTTTCAACCAGTGCATCGGCGGACATTGAGCGGCTGATCGACGAATTTGCCCAATTCGACTGGGTGATCATCGAGGAGGCCGCCAAAGCGACCGGCCCCGACCTGATTGCTCCACTGTCATTGTCAGGACGGCGGCTGTTTATCGGAGATCACAATCAGCTTCCACCGTTCGACACCGAGCGTATGACCTCGATCCTCTCAGATCAGACCGCGCTTCGGAACGCGTTGGCCAGTTCGGATGAGATGGTCGGCCCGACGTTCTTTGAAACGGGTCTTGAGGACCTTCGCAAGGCCGCCGAGGACGACGATACGCTCGCCCAAATCTCGCGCGCCGCGTTGAGGGCATTTGAGCCGTTCCGAGTCCTTGTCGAAGAAGATGAAAAACGCAGAAGCGTGGTCGCTGGCACGAGGCGGTCAGTCTCAAGCGAGTTGCTGGTCCAGCATCGTATGGACCCGCAGATCGCGGAGCTGATCTCGCTCTGTTTCTATAAGGGACGGTTGAAGACTTCCGACCGCCGCACGAAGGAGGCGTCGCAATCCTTGCCGTTTACATTTGGCGAAGGATTCCCAACGTCTCCTCTCGTTTTCATCGACATGCCTTATGTGAGCCGAACCGGGAAAGCTCCGCCGGTCGAATTGGGAAGACCTCGATGGAGCAATGGATCAGAAGCAAAGGTCATCGTTGATCTGCTGGAGCGACTGCGTCTACTCCCGCAAACTGGCGATCAAGATGCGCCATCGCTAGCCGTTCTCGCGCCCTATCGGGCGCAGGTCGATCGGATCGAGCGGCAGATTGAAGCGGTCAAGGCAAAAGGGGCTGATATCCTGCGCTTCAAGGGATTCGCCGAGAGTGGCCGAATTTGCGGGACTGTCGACGCTTCACAAGGTTCCGAGGCTGATCTGGTCCTCGTGTCGCTGGTTCGAAACAATCCCCGAACGGGCGTACCGGCGCTCGGGTTCTTGCGTGATCGGCGCCGTATGAACGTACTGCTAAGCCGGGGCCGCCAGCAACTCGTTCTCGTAGGATCGCTGGAGTTCCTGCGGGAAAGCTCCCGGCATGCAACGAAGGATCCGAAAGACGAGCTGTTGTTTGTTGTGACGTTCCTCGAAACGATCGAGGCGCTACGCAACCAGCAGGCCCAACGCGGAGGTCCGGCCGCGACGATCATCACGCCCGCGGAATTGTTTCGGAGAGCGCGATGAGCGTCGTTGTGGCGATACCGATCCGCCGGGTTTCGACGCGAGCGGTGATTGAAAAAGGCCGCGGCTGGAGTGCGCTTGACGAGTTCGTCTTGTGGTCCTTATCACGCGAAGCGATGTCGGCGACCCGTCTCGCCGATGACCTTAATATCCCACGGCGCGTCATCCTTGAGATCATTGTCCGCATGATGAGGTTTCGGCTGCTTGAGGCGGTCTTGATCGACGGCTTTCCGGCATTTCAGACGACGGCGTTCGGCGCCGCCGTGGTTTCGGGCGGATCAAGATTCCAACGGACAAGCAGAGGATCACGAGAAACGTCTCGTTCGTCTACGATACGATCACAGGCACCGTATTTTCGAGGCGAGACGTTGCGGGAAAACGCGCCGGCGTCATCCTCTCGCTGCGGCGAAAAGGGGATCGACGTCCGGGATGTCGAGGTGCGTGGCGCGCTTCCCAAAACAACCCCTCAGGAAAATTTTGCGCGTATCCAAAAGGTCCTCCGTGAAGACGAGAAGCTGCTGTTCTTTGACGGCGACACATTCGTCGAGCGACAAAACGAATTCATGCTCATTGTGGTGGACGGCGCGTCGATGCGGAATCTGCCGGACCGTGCCCCCGATTCTCTGAAGCAGGAAATCGCTAGTGTCGCGGCATCAACAGACGGTGTGAGACCGGTTGTCGTTGCATCTCATATCCAGGAGGAGCCCGAAAAGGTCCTGCCGGATCCAATCACAATAGCATTTGAAGCTGATGATCTTGTATTTGGAGGCGATGAGCATCGCGAACAACTCAAGCGGATTCTGGGAAGGGCAAGACGGCGAATATTCCTTCACTCGACATTCCTGCGAGTTGGCGGCTTCACCAGGTGGCTTGACGAAATCCGGGACGCAGTCCGTAGGGGCGCCAAGATTGATCTCTTCTGGGGCGCGGGAGCGCCTGAAAATCCGAATGAAAAGGCGTTCCTGCAAGCCGCAGAGATATCGAAACTTGTAGCGGCCGACGAGCTCCTTCGAGAGCGTGTGAGGATCCACCTTCGTTCGACCGGCTCACATTCCAAGCTTATGATTGCCGACGACGGCGAGGAGGGGTACGTCGCGGTCGTCGGATCCTGCAATTGGCTATACACATCTTTCGATCGATTTGAATTGTCCTGCGAATTCAGAGATCCACGCCTTGTCTCGGAGATCGCCGAGGCATTTGGCGTGATGGTGGGGCGGCCTGGATTTAAGCCCGAGATTGGAACCGAACTTTATATTCTCGCACGCTCGCTGCGACGGGGGCCTGAAAGCACCGGACATCATCGCGCTCGGGTGATCGCGGGACAAGCGCATGAAGCGATATTGCGTGAGGCCAGTGGTAGCCAGCCAAGCCGCTTCCTGGTCGCGAGCGACAAGTTCGGAAACTCGGCCTTTGCCAATGCGATCATTCCAGCCGAGGTCGCTGCGGTCAGCGCTTATACCGAACCGGTTGTTGTCTATGGAAGCACTGCCGGACTGGTAAGTGGTCCGATCGCCGCTGGAATGACATTCGACGTTCGTGAACGCGGTGTTCGCCTGCTTCGAATTTCCGAGGGCTTCCATGCAAAATTTCTTCTGTGGGGAGACGATGACATCGTCGTCACCAGCATCAACTGGTGTTCGTGGACTTCTCCGCCAGATGCGCCCTTCAGTGAGATTGGCGTGCACATATCCCGACCCGGCTTGGCGCGGCAACTTGCAGAGCGCCTACCATTGATTTGGTCGCAGCTGTAATTTTAGTAAGGGAGGAATAGTTGGCATCCGTTGCACGATATCTCGCTGAGCGATCGCAGGACCAGGTGCGGCTCGCTTTCAAGAGCGTCCTAGAAATTCGCAAAACGAAGAATATCACCAGTGTGACATTGGTCGTACCACAGAAGGGAGGTTTCGATCGAACCATCGTGGCCGAATTCCTAGGGGCAAATATCGTAAAGGCGCTGATAAAGGGACAGGCCGTTCCGATCGCTCCGGGCGTCCAGATGAAACTGGAGAGTGCTCAGACCTTCCGGGGAAGCTGGTCAGAAGGGCTCCTGATTGGCGCGCACATCTCAGACAAAGACATGAACAAGCTTGACGATTCGATGGGAGCACAAGCGATCGTCTATCTTCCGTGGAATGACACCGAGGGCAAGGAGTGGCAAGCGACGTGGGGAGCTCAAATAATAGGAACAGCCGCTGCGCCGGCGCCGACCGGTAGTTTGCCGGAGCCTGTCGAGGAAGCTCTGCGTAGTCTGACTTAAGCCATCAACTTGAGCACTGGTCTCAATCATCCGTCAGACAAGAAACATGCAGAGCGCACGATCGCACGGCTTCGTCAGGAGGGCCACTCATTCGATCCTGTTGAAATTCGCCGTTGGGCCCAACGGAACGCCTGGACCTCCAGCGCGGCTGCCGATCTGGAAGCGGTTGCTCGCAAATTGACCAGATAGCGCGCGGAGCACATATCGGAGCTCACGCGCCGATGTTGACGGTCCTTCTTGGCTCTATATACGAAACGGCGTTCACGCTATCGCGTGTCGCGTCTCGGGTTCGATGCGTTGATAAATCCCTCGATCGTTGCCGATAAATTCGGAAGCGACGTTCGATCGAAGACCGTGATTTTCTGTTGAAAATCAGCAGCAAAAATGTTTGACGGATCGCCTATCGGACTACTTAGTAGAGGTGGCAAAGAAAATTGTGTCGAGAGTTCAACGTACTATCCTGACAAAGAACAATCGAGTGGGAATGATTTTTGCCCATCCGCGGGTATCCGAAACTACGCCATGGCACGATCTAACACACTGAAAAAATAAATATATTTTATCCGATAGTGATCAGCATCTATCGATGGGCACAGATCGCGGGTGGTGGCCTGCCTGACGGACCTCGCGCATATTGATCGTCGTGAAAATCGAAAGGTACCGTCAGAAGAATGAGGCTCCTGACGGTACTTTTTTTGATTTAAGTCGGTGATTTCGAACGATTTTATCGGATGGAGCCCCCCGAAACCGCGTGACGGTACTTTTTGCGAGGCCCAGAATGTTGACCGATGCAGCACTCAAGGCGCTGAAACCAAAAGAGAAAATGTACAAGGTGGCTGACCGGGACGGCATGTATGTACGCGTCGCACCGTCAGGCGCGCTGTCCTTTCAGGCTCGACTATCGGCTGAACGGCCGACGCGAGACCGTCTATCTCGGCAAGTACGGCCGAGACGGAATCTCGCTCGCCCGGGCTCGCGAACTGTGCCTCGACGCGCGGCGGGCGATCAGCGAGGGGCGGTCCCCGGCCATCGAGAAGCAGCGGGAGAAGCGCCGGATCAAGGAAGCCAAGAGCTTCGGTGAGTTCGGCGAGAAGTGGCTAATCAGTGCGCCGATGGCCGACAGCACGCGCGCGATGCGTCGCTCGATCTTCGAGCGCGAACTCATGCCGGTTTGGCGCAATCGGCTGCTCACCGAGATCACGCCGGACGACCTGCGCGCCCATTGCGGCAAGATCGTCGATCGCGGCGCGCCGGCGACGGCGATCCACGTGCGCGACATCCTCAAGCAAATTTACGGGTTCGCCATCCTGCATGGCGAGAAGGTCGCAAACCCGGCCGACGACGTCGGCCCTGCGTCGATCGCGACGTTCGCGCCGAAGGATCGCTCGCTATCGCCGACGGAGATCCGGATCATGCTCAGGCAGCTCGAGAATGTCGCGACCCTGCCGACGATCCGGCTCGGCATGAAGCTGTATCTGCTGACGATGGTCCGCAAGAGCGAACTGCAGGATGCGGTCTGGGACGAGGTCGATTTCGAGAATGCCGTCTGGACGATCCCGAAGGAGCGCATGAAGCGATCGAAGGCGCACAACGTCTATCTGTCGCGTCAGACCCTCGACATCATGATCGCGCTCAAGACCTGCGCCGGCAATTCGCGATACCTGCTGCCGTCCCGGTACGATGCGGATGCGCCGATGTCGCGCGCGACCTTCAACCGCGTCACCTATGCGGTCGTCGAGCAGGCCAAGAAGGAGGGGCTGCCGCTGGAGCCGTTCACCGTCCATGACCTGCGCCGCACCGGTTCGACGCTGCTCAATGAGTTGGGCTTCAACAGCGACTGGATCGAGAAGTGCCTGGCGCACGAGGATGGCCGATCGTCACGCGGCGTCTACAACAAGGCCGAGTACGAGGTTCAGCGTCGCCACATGATGCAGGAATGGTCTGACATCGTCGACGCCTGGGTGGAGGGACGGAAGCACATGCCGATGCTCATGCCGCCGTCGATGCCGCTGATCGACGCTCGATCCCGCCCTTTGACCGGGCGGGACTTGCCGCTTGCGTGACATCAGGATGCTGTGCGCGACGGATCGGCGTCGCCCGACGCGCCAGCAACCAGGCCTCGACCTCGGCGAGGTCCCAGACGATGCATCGCGGCGACAGCGCAAAGCGCCGCGGAAATTCGCCGCGCTGCTCCATCTCGTAGATCGTGCTGTCGGCCAGCGGGACCATCTCTCGCAGTTGGTGCCGTCTGATTGTCCTCCTAATAGACCACTTGTCTGCCTGCATAGTGCCCAAGCTCCTTCGTTGCCCGGGTGATTGAAACAGCCGGTGTCGATAATGGAAGACGCTTTGGAAGATCATCCGGCAATTTCGCGGTATAGGGTGCAAATGGGAAAAGTTAGAGCCGTCCAAACGGCTACGAGAAGGTCACTCGCACCCGTCCGTTCTGCCGGCAGAGGCTCCACTCTGAGCTTCGTCGCGGCTAGTTGACGGCTGCAACAGCCGCCGCAAGCGGTTTGGTGCTGGCGCCAAGGATGTTGACCAGTGCACCCTCGCCGAGGTCGAGCCCGAACAGGTCACTCACCTTCCGGATAGTCATGATTTCGTCGGTCATGCGCCCGCCATGAGTCGCATCCGGCGAAGCATGTACAAGATCGATCTGAGAAAATCCGAGAAGATTGTGGTGACTATACATCCGAACAGCGAGCAACGGCCCGTCACGGAATACCCGGTGACGAAGGCGCGAAGGCTGGGGGATCTGCGATGGCGGGCAGCGCTGCGATATGTAGGGTCTCCGCGCCGCCCGCCATCGGTCATGCCCGACCTCCTGTTCTTGCGCGACGTTGGGCGTTGCTTCTTTCCGCTCCGCGGCGAACGCCTGCTTCCCCTTCGCGGTCCAGAGCGGCGCGCGTGTTCGCCTTGCTCGCTTTTGAGCTTGTCGGCCATCCAGAGCAGCGCGCCGTAGATCATGGCGCGATCGTCGCCGGTCAGGTCCACGATCCCGGCTTTGACGACGAGGCCGCCGAGTTCGATCAGATGCCGCGTGCGCTTGCGGCGCTCGACCTGCCATGTGCGCATGTCATGCCGCGCCCGTGCCGCCTGATGCCGGTTGCGCGCCGCCCGGTTGCGCCGAAGCGCCGCCAGCGTCGCGGTCAGGCGCCGGCGCAGTTCGCCGCGCCCGGCCCTGAAAGAACGCGGCGCCGCGCTTCGCCCATGCCTCCCGTCTTTCCGGCGTCCTTCGTTTCGGCCAGCACGATCAGCGCGCCCGCCAGTTCGTCGGCGCTGAGCGCATCGGCTCCGGTCGAGATCACCAGCTCGCCAAGCTGTTGCACCTTGCGGCTTCTGAGGTCTCGCGCCTTGTCTTCGAGCGACTTCAGTTCCGCGTCGAAGTCCCGTGGCTTGCGCATCATGTTCTCCATAAGCTGTCGATGGAGCGATGATAGTTGAGCGCCTGCCGGAATGCTGTAAGGTTGCCGGGACGGTCTGGGACGGGGCGGTCCGTCCCGAGAAATTTTTCAGGGAGGGCGCGCTTATACGTCGTTCCGACGTGCGCTTCGCCGTGCTGATGATCTGGTCGCGATGGCGATCTATCATCTTCACGTCAAGGTCATCGGCCGCAAGTCCGGCTCCAGCGCGGTGGCGTCCGCCGCCTATCGCTCGGCCTCGCGGCTGCGCGACGACCGGCTTGAGCGCAGCCACGATTTCTCCAACAAGCGCGGCGTCGTCCATTCCGAGGTCATGCTGCCGGAGGATGCGCCGGAGGCATGGAGCGACCGCGAACGGCTGTGGAACGATGTCGAGGCGTTCGAGATCAGGAAGGACGCGCAGCTTGCCCGCGAGGTGGAGTTCGCCATTCCGCGCGAGATGACGCAGGCGCAGGGCATCGAACTCGCCCGCGACTTCGTGCAGTCCGAATTCGTCGATCGGGGCATGATCGCCGATCTCAATGTGCATTGGGACATCGGCGCGGACGGCATGCCCAAGCCCCACGCCCATGTCATGCTGACCATGCGCGCGGTGGACGAAAACGGCTTCGGCCAGAAGGTGCGCGACTGGAACCGCACCGAGATGGTCGAACGGTGGCGCGAACGCTGGGCGGAGCTAGCCAACGAGCGGCTGGCCGAACTCGACATCGACGCGCGCATCGACCATCGCAGCCTGGAGGCGCAGGGCATCGCGCTGGAGCCGCAAAGCCAGATCGGCGCGCCCGCGCAGCGGATCGAGGGCGAAGGGATCGAGGCCGCCGATCGCGCGGAAATGCACCGCGAGATCGCGCGCGGCAACGGCGAGCGCATCATCGCCGATCCTGCCCTCGCGCTCGACGCGATCACGCATCAGCAATCCACCTTCACGCGGCGCGACATGGCGATGTTCGCGCACCGGCACAGCGACGGCATCGACCAGTTCAACGCGGTGATGGGCGCGATGCGCGGCGCGCCCGATCTGGTCGAACTCGGCAAGGACGGACGGGGCGAGGATCGCTTCACCACCCGCGAGATGATCGAGACCGAACAGCGCCTGCACCGCGCCGCCGAACTCATGGCGGAACGAGAACGCCATGAGGTCGAACGATACGCGACCGGCGAAGCGGCGCTGGCGCGCGCGGAAACGCGCGGTCTTGTCCTTTCGGGCGAGCAGGCCGACGCGCTGGCGCATGTCACGGACGGGCGCGATCTCGGCATCGTCGTCGGCTATGCCGGGACGGGAAAGAGCGCGATGCTGGGCGTGGCGCGCGAGGCCTGGGAAGCGGCGGGCTACGAGGTCCGGGGCGTGGCGCTGTCCGGCATCGCCGCCGAGAATCTCGAAAGCGGATCGGGCATCGCGTCGCGCACCATCGCCAGCCTGGAACATGGTTGGGGACAGGGCCGCGAAGTGCTCACCGCCCGCGATGTGCTGGTGATCGACGAGGCGGGCATGGTCGGCACGCGCCAGTTGGAGCGCGTGCTGTCCCATGCCGCCGAGGCCGGCGCGAAGGTCGTGCTGGTCGGCGATCCGCAGCAGTTGCAATCCATCGAGGCGGGCGCGGCGTTCCGCTCGATCCACGAACGCCACGGCGGCGCGGAGATCGGCGAGGTACGCCGCCAGCGGGAGGACTGGCAGCGCGACGCCACGCGCGATCTGGCGACCGGCCGAACCGGCGATGCGATCCATGCCTATGACACGCACGGCATGGTCCATGCCGCCCCGACACGCGAACAGGCGCGCGACGATCTGATCGACCGCTGGGACCGCGACCGGCAGGCGTCGCCCGACCAAAGCCGCATCATCCTCACCCATACCAACGACGAGGTGCGTGCGCTCAACGAGGCCGCGCGCGAACGGATGCGGCGCAGCCGGCGATCTGGGCGATGACGTGCGCCTAGCGGTCGAACGCGGCGAGCGCAGCTTCGCCAGCGGCGACCGCATCATGTTCCTGCAGAACGAGCGCGGCCTTGGCGTGAAGAACGGCACGCTCGGGACGATCGAGCAGGTCAGCGCACGATCGCATGTCCGTGCGCACCGACGACGGGCGCAGCGTCTCGTTCGACCTCAAGGATTACGACCACATCGACCACGGCTATGCCGCGACCATCCACAAGGCGCAGGGCATGACCGTGGACCGCACCCATGTTCTGGCGACGCCGGGCATGGACGCCCACGGCAGCTATGTCGCCCTGTCGCGTCACCGCGACGGCATGGACACTGCATTACGGCCGCGACGACTTCGCCGATCAGGACCAACTTGTCCGCACCCTGTCGCGCGACCGGGCCAAGGACATGGCCAGCGATTACGAGCGCGCCGATCCCGCCCGTGACTTCGCCGAGCGGCGCGGCATTACGTTCCGCGCCCGTGTCGCCGAGATCGTGCGCAAGGTCGTGCCGGAGAAGGTGCGCGACATGTTCGACGGCCTGCGCCTGCCTGCCAATGGCGGGCAGAGGCCGGAAAGGAAGGTGGCGGAAGACCCGGAGGAGGCGGTGCGCCGCACCCGTACCAAGGCGCTCATCCGCCATGCCCGCGCCGTGGATGCGATCTTCGAGATGCAGGAGCGGGGCGGCAAGGCCAGCCCGGAGCAGGTGAAGGAATTGCAGGAGGCCCGCAAGGTCTTCGAGGAGGTGCGGCCATATGGCTCGCACGACGCCGAAGCCGCCTACAAGAAGAACCCGGAACTCGCCCTGGAAGCTGCGTCGGGCAGCGTCGCCCGCGCCATCCGCGCCCTCCAGCTCGAAACCGAACTCCGCACCGATCCGGCCCGACGCGCCGACCGCTTCGTGGAACGCTGGCGGGAACTCGGCCAGACCAGCCAGCGCCAGTATCAGGCGGGCGACATGTCCGGCTACAAGGCCACGCGGTTGGCGATGGGCGACATGGCGAAGAGCCTCGAACGCGATCCGCAGCTTGAATCGATCCTCGCCAACCGCAAGGCGGAGCTCGGCATTCAGATGGAAACCGGACGCCGACTCGGCGCGGCCCTTGCCTTCAGTCACGGCATCGACCTCGGCAGAGGCCGGGGCCTCGGACTTTGACCCCGCCTATTTTCCGCCGTCTATACGCTTCGCTACGACGGCGCTTTGAACCCTCTTGCGCGTCCGTAAATGCTTGTTCTGTCTGGATCAGGTGCAGTCAGAAACAACCGGCAGGAGGCAGCGCAGCCGTGCCCGAACCAGACCGTATCATCCGCCTGAAAACCGTTCTCGGCCGGACCGGCCTGTCCCGGTCCACCATCTACCGCAAGATCGCCGAGGGCACGTTCCCGCCCCAGATCAGGATCAGCATCAACGGCGCCGGCTGGAGGGAATCCGACATCAATCGCTGGGTCGCCGATCCCGTGGCGTGGCGGCCACGGGAGGGGTGCGAGGTTGGGGGCCGATGAGCGCACCGGGTGGCCAAGTATCAGCGGAGCGATTATCTGAGAACAGCCTTCCGCAGCAGCTGGTCCGCGGCCGTTTTCTTGATGCTGACGAGGATGGCGATGACCTCAAGCGCAAGGCGGCGCGCGTCGTGTGCTTCGGCGTGCAATTTCTTATACCGAGGTCAAGGATTTGGACGAACGAGCTGGCATCCGGACGTGAAGCGTTCGAGTTTCACGCGATATCACGGATCGCGCCTGGCGGCACTTTTCTCTCGAAGGCCTACGGCGTCATCCGCCGGTTTTCCGAGGACGTGGACCTGAACCTACAATCATGCGTCTCGTTCACGATGAGTGTTCAGCTTAACCGTGCGAAGCGACCGGCTCGCGATCCAACTTCCTCGCTCGGGCTTAACCTCAAGCCGCAGGCCGATTGACGAGAGCACCTTTAGGACCGTGGTGAATTCGGGATTCCCCTTAGGATCGAGCGATCGGTAGAGGCTCTCGCGAGCGAGCCCAGTTTCACGCGCGACCTGGCTCATGCCGCGAGCGCGTGCGATCTGGCCGAGGGTTTCCTTGATCGCAGTCGCATCCGAGCGGGCGAGTGCGTCGTTGAGCGCTTTGACAACCGCGTCGAGCGCTGGGGCTTGGGGTAGCGAGGAGGTGCTGATCTCGTCCGAGGCTTCCTCGGCCTTTTGAGCCGATAGGGCTGTCTCCATCGCCGACAGGAAGGTTGGCTGATCGCTGGTCTCGACCAGCCGCCATTCGTCGGGCGTCGCGCGCTCCTTCACATCCCGGCGCAGCTCGTCGCTGCAATGCGCGATGAAGTTCCTCCACGCGTCGACTGACTTGATGTTGACGACGTCCTTGTCGGGAACGTTGAACAGCACCGCGATCTTTCCGGCGATGGCGAGGCGCAGCACGTTGAGGACGGTGCCGGGGCTCTTTCCGTCCCAGATCATCAGTCCGAAATCGGCCTCACGTGCCATTTCGCGGTCCTTGGCGGCGTAGAACTGAAAGCCCTTCGCGTTCTTGGGCGCGTCGACGTGATGGGTGAGCCAGGTTCCGAGGTTGTTACGCGGCGAGGCGCCCGAACAGAAGACCGTGACGTTGTCATAGTGGATGTCGTGTAAGTGCTTTTGCACGGCTTTGTCGGCGCCATTGGCGTCTCCGACGATGACGCGGTGGCCGCTCGCGACGACATTGTCGAGCCGCTTCTTTACCTCGGGGGGAAGCCGGGAAACGTGTCGCGAGCCGCCTATGAAGATCGTGTTCAATGGTTGCTCCGTGTCTTGGTGATGGTGAGAGCACGGACGACCGCAGCTTGACCTGGGCCGAGCAACTCATCCGTGATGGCGTTCATGGTGGTCCCCGACCGAAAGAGATCGTCGAAGAGGAGGATACTGCGACCGCGTGTCTGCGTCGCGTCGACCTGATAGAGGCCGTCGACCTGCTTCTTGCGCTCCTCCGGATCGGTCACGTTCTTGAGCTGGGTGGTCGGTCGGGTCGTCATGATGCACGACAGCACCGGGACGCCGAGCGCAGCTCCGATCCCCTCGGCGAGGACGATGACCGGCTGCAGTGCGCGCTGATGGGACGGTGGGACCGGCACGATGCTGTCGAACCTGTCGCGATAGGGCGCGAGAAAATTGGCGGCGGTTTCGATGATCGGGCCTGCAGCGTCTTTGTCGGCGCGGTTCTTCAGACGAAACAGAAGCTCGGCTATTTCCGGCCGCACGGTGTCGAACTGCATATAACCAAATTCATTGTATCCGATCGGCGTGCTGCTGGTCGTGTGGAGATCAAGTGAAATCCCCGACTGCCACCGCCCCTCAATTTTGATCGGATTGATTTTAACTACCGCCATCCGTGCTCCCAAACCTCCCTAACTGTAACCTATGGGCTACAGATGGGCAAGGTCGGGTCGCTATTCAAGTCTGTGGAAAGTCAGGCTGCCCGGGCGAACGGCCCCGCCGCGGTATCCTGATCGGGGGGGAAGCTTAGCAGATAGTCGGCGGCTTTGCTGGCCTGGCTCGCGGCCCGCAAGATCGCGCGGCTGCCCGATCAGACGCCTACGTCATCGGGCAACGGATGAATTGCTCGACTGCGCCGTCGAGAAACACCCGCTCGATGTGATGCCCGGCGCCTTCGACGAGACTGCGTGCCACCATCGGCAGCTCCCGGACCGAGCGCTGCACGTCATCCATCGCGATCGGCGCGTCGCTTTCCGGCACATCGATCCGTGTGACGTTGTTCTTGCCGACCAGCAGATAGGCTTGGCCGAGGGCATTGCGGGACTGCGCGCGGGCGGCCGCATTGAAGGAGCGCATGAACGCCCAATCCTTGATGCCGCCGTTGCGCGCCCGCTCATCGACGGTGAAGGTGGACTCGCCCGTTCCCAGGCTCAGGATACGCACGTCCTCGCGCGCAATGTCGAAGCAGGCGAGGGCGTCGACCAGGGCGTTCATGACCGGATTGTTGGCCCAGATGCCGCCATCGATCATGACGTAACCGTCGTCCTCGACACCGGGGTAATAGGACGGGGCCGCCGTCGTGTGGAGCGCCACATGCGCGAACTTCTTGTGGCGGTCCTTCTGGTAGTCCGGGTGGTGCGGCGTCTTGTAGAGGAACGGCTCGCCGTGGCGCCCTTCGAAGCTCGGGATCACCAGCCGGGTGACGGCATCGTCGAGCACCTTGTCGCCGAAGATCCGCAGCAGCTCCTCCTTGAGGGCGGCCTGGTCGTGCTTCGGCTTGAACACCCAGCGCAGCACCCTCGACACCTTGCCGAGCCCAGCCGCCGGCGGAAAGATGCGCTCGCCGCGCTCGAGATAGATGTTCAAGGCCTGTCGGGCCGTCATCCCGTGGGCAAGGGCGAGCGCGATGATGCCGCCCGTTGAGGTGCCCGCGATCATGTCGAAGTGATTGGCGATGGAGGCGCCGCCCAGGAAGCGGCTTTCGAGTTCGGCCAGGACGGCCGCAGGAAAGACGCCGCGAATGCCGCCACCGTCGATCGACAGGATGCGGAACGGGCGGCCCTGCGGCCATGGCTGCTTCAGGCGAGCGTGTTGGATCGTGCCGTCCGATCGGCGCGGCGGAATATAGTTCATTGCGTGGTCTCCGTTGCCTCGGCGGATTCCGATCCGGCGTGCCGCCCGCCGCCGGTCCAGCGCCCGGTCATCAGCCAAAGTTCGTAGCAGGCGAGCCAGTCGAGCGCCCAAGGGACGGTCGTGCTGGCGATGGTCATCGCCGGTGACCATTCCCTCTCACGAGGGTCGAACAGGCAAAGCGTCGGATCCTCGGCCGGCGGATAGACATGGGGCAGTTGCCCCTCGGCATTACCGGGCAATCGGATCAGCTCGGGTGAGAGCACCCGCACCTCGGGGAACGACCCGAGCTCGTAGCGGATCTCCAGCGAGTAGCTCGCATATTGCGGCCTCACGCTCCCCACCCACCGCGCGGACTGCGCGCGGCGGTCGATCCGGCGCGCCGCGAACTGCGGCCAGGTCGCCTTCATCGCGGCGACCTGCTCGTCGATGGAGAGGATCGCCGCCATCATCAGATCTTGCGCCCGAAGAAGGTGTGAGGCCGCGCCGCCGAGACCGCCGGATTGACGATCGGCGCCGCGACCGCGGCGGCGGAGGGCAACAGCACGCCGCCCCGCCGCGTGTAGAGCTGACGCGACTGCTGGATGCCGCCACCGACCTCGGTGGCGATCTGGTCGGCGGCCCGGGTCACGACGCGGTCGCCGAAGTTCTCGCGCAACGTGTCCATCATCGTGTTGGGGAACATCTCGCCCTTGCGCATCGCCTCGAGCGAACGGACGAGCTCGCGCAGATGCTCGGCGAATTCGTCCTGCTGAGCAATGGATTCCGGCCAGCGGTCGGTGAAGACATCGGCCTCGCAGATCGGATTGGCGACATGCAGGAGCCGCCCGTAGAGCGAGGCCTGCTCGATGTCGCGGATGATCCAGCTCGCGAGGCGAACGAGCATGGCGCTGAGCGACATGTTCGGCTGCGCGGCGAGCCCGGCGTAGTAGGAGAGCATCACCGACGGCGGAATGCGGCCGCTATAGCTGGCATAGCGGATGTTGCGGAAGCGCTTGAGGAGCTGGAGGGCGAGCGTCGCGGTGTTCTTGACGATGAAGTCGCACTGATCCGGAACATCGTCGACATCGGCGTCGGCGCGAGCGGCAAGGCCGGCATGGTCAAGCCACCGCCGGTGGAACTCCTTCGCCATGCGCAATTCGAGCGGCGTCCTGCTCGCATACCACTGCGCGAAGCCATAGGCGTTCATGTCGACGAGGCGATCGTCGGCCGAACGGCGCGGACCCTTGGCGTGGGTGATCAGGCTTTCGCGATCGAGCGTGCCGTAGACGCGCAGCGACGGCGTGACGTCGAGATGCATCTTGTCGGCGTAGAACAGGGTGACGCAGCGCGTCTGCCGCAACACCCGCTGGACGGGATAGTCGGCGAGCGCGGCTTCGAGCTCGGTCAGGATTTCAAGAGGCGCCATGCCGCGAAAGCGGCCGCCGAGCTGCGAGACGATGTCGAGATCGTACTCGTCGTCGGTGCCGCGCGTCGAGATCGTGGCGTCGATCGCCATGGAGCCCTGCGGGTAGAAGTGCTCGATCTGGTCGAAGAAGGCGGTCGTGGCCTCGAGATGGCGCCGCACCGCCTCGTAACGCGACTTCGCCTTGTCATGCAGCGAGGGCGGCAGCTGAGCACGGATGGCGGCGGAGGCGCTCGATGGCGCGAGCGTTACGGCCCGTGGGCGTTGGTCACCGGCGCGTCGGACGGCATCGGAAGGGCCATGGCGAACGATCTCGCCGGCCGCGGCTTGAATGTCATTCTGGTCGCCCGCCGCGGCGACCAGTTGGCGGCGCTCGGCGCGAACATCGAGAAGGTTTTCGGCGTAAGCACGCGGGTCCTGGTTGCCGATCTCGCCAATCCGAACGACGTCAGCCGGGTTGCCGAGGAAACGAGCGGCGTGGATGTCGGCCTGTTGATCGCCTGCGCCGGGTTTGGAACGTCGGGCCGCTTCCTCGACACCAGGCTGAGTGACGAACTCGGCATGATCGATGTGAATTGCCGGGCGGTTCTCGCCTTGACCAAAGTCTTTGCGGACCGTCTTGCCCGGCGCCGCCGCGGCGGCATCCTCCTTCTCAGCTCGATCGTCGCCTTCCAGGGCGTCCCGAACGCCGCGAACTATGCGGCCACAAAAGCGTACATCCAGACGCTCGCGGAAGGGCTGCGGACAGAACTCGCCGCTTACGAGGTCGACGTCCTGTCGTGTGCGCCGGGCCCGGTGCAGAGCGGGTTTGCCGCGCGCGCGGGTCTGCGAATGGCCTATGCCGTCAAACCCGAGACCGTGGCGCGCGAAGCGCTCGATGCGCTCGGGCGGAAAACGACGGTGCGTCCCGGGCTGCTGTCGAAGGTTCTCTCCGGGTCGCTGGCGATGTTGCCGCGTCTGGCGCGCACGGCCATCATCGGCCGGATCATGTCGGAAATGACAAAGCACCAGTATGAAGGCAAACCCTAAGCCGTCCGATCTGCGCGAGGCCTGCATCGGGGAAGCATTCGAGATCATCGAAGAGGCAGGTGTCGAAGGCCTGAGCCTGCGCGACGTAGCGCGGCGGCTGGGCGTTTCACATCAGGCGCCTTACAAGCATTTTCCGAGCCGGGATCATATTCTCGCAGAGATCATCGCCAGATCGTTCGCCGAATTCGCGGCCTTTCTGGAAAGCCGCCCTGCGAGCGACGAACCACACAGCGATCTGAAGGCGATGGGCATGCTCTATATCGAGTACGCCCGTAAGCACCCGCTGCAATACCGGCTGATGTTCAATACGCCCCTGCCGGAGCCGAACAAGCATCCCGGCATGATGCGCAACGCGCAACGCGCATTCGCCTTGTTGCGGGAGCGGCTTGAACATATGCCGCTGCGGATCGTCGACGCGCCGTCGCCATCGTCCGCAAGCCTCGATGCGCTCTTTGTCTGGTCCGCGCTCCATGGGCTCGCCAGCATTCTTCAATCCGACGCGCTTCAAACGCTGGACCTGTCGGAAAAGGAAAAGCAACACGCGATATCGCGCTGCTTCGCGCGTCTCAGCCTTGCGTTGGAGCCCTGAACCGGCGCGTCATGATGGCGTTGGCGCGCGTTGACGTTGAAGCGGGAGAGGATCGCCGACGGACGCGCATCCGCGACGATGCGCTTGCTCAAGCGGTTGCCGTGTTTCATTAGACCAGCGTGATGTCACCCCTGGTTCATTCCGGCCGAGACCACACGCCGGCATCGCAGGCGCGATCGGTCGCGCCGTCCGCGGGCGACGATCCCGACGGCGCCGACCCTCCTCCCGGAAGGTCGCCGCTTGCGTTTTTCGTGCTGACGTTCGCGCTGACCATCCCGTTCCTCGTCATCAGCGCGCAGACCGCGTTGTTTCTGTTGCCGGGCCTGCCGATCGCGGCGCTCATGGCCGTTTGCCCGGCGGCGGCGGCGATGATCATGGTTTGTCTCGAGCAAGGGCCGTCCGGCCCGGCGAGCCTGCTGAAGCGCGCGTTCGACCATCAGCGGATCAGAGGGAAAATCTGGTATCTCCCGATCCTGCTCCTCTATCCCTGCATCGCGGCCTTGTCGTATGGCGTGCTTCGCCTTGGCGACGCCGACCTGCCGCCGCCGCAAATCGGCCTGCTGACCATTCTCGCCGCGGGCCCGGCGTTCTTCGTCGCCGCCCTCGGAGAAGAGCTCGGCTGGTCCGGCTACGCCACCGATCCGCTCCAGTCGCGCTGGGGGCCGCTCCGAGCAGCCCTCGTGCTGGGCGCGGTCTGGGCGCTTCTCCACGTCGTTGCGTTGACGCAGGCGCACCGATCCGCAACATGGATCGCATGGTGGTCGCTCTATACGGTGGCCGCGCGCGTCATCATGGTCTGGCTCTACAACAACACCGGCGGGAGCGTGTTCGGGGCGGCCATCTTCCACACCTCGCTCAACGTGGCCTGGCTGATGTTTTCGGTGGACAGCGCCCGCGCCGACTACCGCGTCAGCGGTTGCGTCACGGCCGTCGCCGCCGCCATCATCGTCATCGGGTCGGGACCGCGCAACTGGCTGAAACCTGGCTGCCCGGGACGCGATGGGAGGCCTCCCGGCGGGATGTCGGTGCGCCATGGCAAGAGCTAGCCGCGCGGGCGACATCATCGCCCGCCTCCGAAAACGCATCAGGCCCAAGGCCAAGTCGGTGATCATCACCGTCTACGGCGATTCCGTCATGCATCACGGCGGCAGCGCGTGGCTGGGCAGCCTCATCAAGCTGGTCCAGCCGCTCGGCCTCAACGAGCGCGTCGTGCGGACGTCGGTGTTCCGCCTCGCGAAGGAAGAGTGGCTCGCGGCGGACCAGATCGGCCGGCGCAGCTTCTATCGGCTGACCGAGGCCGGGCGACACCGGTTCGATACGGCGCACGGCCGCATCTATCACCACGCGAGTCGTCCCTGGGACGGCGTCTGGACCTTCGTCATCATCGACTTCGCCGCGACGAAGCCGGATCGCCGGGACGCGTTGCGCAGCGATCTGCGCTGGCAGGGTTTCGGCCAGTTGGCGCCCGGCGTCCTGCTGCATCCCGATCCGGACGAGGCGGCGCTCCGGCAGGCTTTGGCGGATGCAGGCGCCGCAAGCACGGCGTTGGTGATGCGCGCGACGGCGGAAGCGGGCGCCCGCACGGCCAATCGCGATCTCGTCAACCGGTGCTGGGACCTCAAGCGGCTGGCGGCCGAATATGCGGCCTTCCTCGATACGTTCCGCCCGGTGTGGCAGGCCCTGAACGGCGCGGAGCATCTCGATCCCAAGACATGTTTCGTCGTCCGCACCCTGCTGATGCATGCCTATCGCCGCGTGCTGCTGCGCGATCCGAAGCTTCCCGACGAATTGCTGGAGGCGGATTGGCCCGGCACGTCGGCGCGGCTGCTCTGCCGCAATCTCTACCGGCTCATTCAGGCGGCGGCCGAGCAGCATCTGATGGCCGAACTCGAATCGGCGGACGGCGCTGTCCCGGAGGCGCATCCGACCTATTTCCTGCGGTTCGGCGGGCTCGACACCGCGGCCGACGCCGCCTGAGCGGCCGGCGCGGCGCGCGCGGTTGCGGACAACATGATACAAAATTTATTGATAGAACCTCTAAAGTGTAGTACGTTGTGACTTGCGCGAGGAGCATTCACTGGCGCTTGGCCGCCCTGGTTTCGTAGGTAAAAGCTCCTCGCCGAAGTTCGCGTCTCAAAAACAACAATGAGTGCCGCAGGATTGCGTCACTTGTGCTCGCCCGGCGTCGGGCAGGTTCCCACGGGAGCCGGTGACGCAACGCGGCGGGGGAGGACATGCAGATGGGCAAGGATGGCGCAGCCGCTGCGCGGAAATCCGTTCCGACCTATTGTTACAACTGCGTCGCCGGGCCCGACCCGATGATGGTCACCGTCGAGGACGGCGTCGCGACCAATATAGAACCCAACCACGCAGCCGCGGGCATCCACCCCGCGCACGGGCGTCCGTGCGTCAAGGCCTACGGGATCGTGCAGAAGACCTATAATCCGCACCGGGTCCTGCATCCGATGAAGCGGACGAACCCGAACAAGGGCAGGGACGAGGATCCCGGTTTTGTGCGGATTTCCTGGGACGAAGCGTTCGACGCGATCGTCGACCGGCTGATGGATATCCGCGGCCGCGGACTGGTCGACGAGGCCGGGCTGCCGCGGGTGGCGGCGACGTTCGGCAATGGCGGCACGCCGCGCAGCTATATGGGAACCTTTCCCGCCTTCCTCGCCGCCTGGGGACCGATCGACTTCAGCTTCGGTTCGGGGCAGGGGGTGAAATGCGTTCATTCCGAGCACCTCTACGGCGAGTTCTGGCACCGCGCCTTCACCGTGAGCGCCGACACGCTGATGACGCGCTTCATCGTGTCGTTCGGCGCGAATGTCGAGGTGAGCGGCGGCGTCTGTGCGGTGCGCCGCCATGCCGACGCGCGCATCCGCGGGATCAAGCGCATCCAGATCGAGCCGCATCTGTCGCCCACCGCCGCCTGCTCGGCGGAATGGGTGCCGATCAGGCCGAAGACCGACGGCGCGTTCATGCTGGCGATGATCCATGTGCTGCTGCATGAACTGCCGCGCAGCGCGCTCGATCTCGCCTTCCTGCGCGACCGCACTTCGTCGCCCTATCTGGTCGGGCCGGACGGCTATTACCTGCGCGATCGCGAGAGCGGCAAGCCGCTGATCTGGGACGAAGCGACCGGCCGGGCGCTGCCGTTCGACGCAGCCGGCGCGACGCCGGCGCTGGAAGGCCGCTGCACGGTCGCCGACGCGGTCAGTCACCTGGCCGACGGAGCGATCGGCGAACACCGCGACGCCGAAGCGCGTCCCGCTTTCGTCGCGCTGACCGAGGCGATGCGGCCCTATACGCCCGAATGGGCGTCCGCGATCTGTGACGTGCCGGCGGCGACGATGCGCCGGGTGGCGCGCGAATTCGCCGAAAACGCCTGCGTCGGCGAGACGATCGAGATCGACGGGCAGACATTGCCGTTCCGGCCGGTCGCGGTCACGCTCGGCAAGACCGTCAACAATGGCTGGGGCGCGTTCGAATGCTGCTGGTCGCGCACGGTGCTCGCGACGCTGGTCGGCGCGCTCGAAGTTCCCGGCGGCACGCTCGGGACCACGGTGCGGCTCAATCGCGGGCAGGAGAACAGGCTGGCGAGCGTGTTGCCGGGCGACGACGGCTTCATGGTCGCGTCGTTCAATCCCACCAGTCGCAAGAACTGGATGGCGCATCCGTCCGGACGCAACGCCCACCGCACCCTCGTGCCGATCGTCGGCAACACGGCCTGGAGCCAGGCGCTCGGCCCCGCGCATCTGCCGTGGATCTTCATGGAGGAACCGCCGCCGAACTGGCCGAAGCCGAGCGTGCCGGACATCTGGTTCGCCTATCGCACCAATCCGAGCATCTCGTTCTGGGATATCGCGCGGCTCACCGAGACCATGGCCAAGATGCCGTTCGTCGTAGCGTTCGCCTACACGCTCGACGAGACCAACCATATGGCCGACATCTTGCTGCCGGACGCAACCGACCTCGAAAGTACGCAGATCATCCCGGTCGGCGGCACCAAATTCGTCGAGCAGTATTGGAGCCACCGCGGCGTGATCGTCCGGCAGGCGGCGATCGAGCCGCTCGGCGAAGCGCGCGACTTCACCAGCATCGCGACCGAGCTGGCGCGGCGCACCGGCCTGCTCGAACGCTACAACGCCGCGATCAATCGCGGCATGTTCGGCGCGCCGCTCAAGGGGGAGAACTGGGACTTCTCCCTGGCGACCGGCGAGTGTCACGACGTGGATACGATCTGGGACGCGGTCGGCAAGGCGACCACCGCCGAGCTCACCGAGGGGCGTGACATCAAGGACCTCGCCTGGCTGAAGGAGCACGGGTTCTTCGTCGTCCCCTTCAAGCACGCGGACTGGTACCTGTACCCGACGCTGGCGGCGCAGGGGCTGCGGTTCGAGCTGCCCTACCAGGAACGCCTGATGCGCATCGGCGAGGAATTGCGCCGCCGCCTGCACGAGCAGGGCACGCATTGGTGGGACGACCAGCTCAGCGAATATCAGGCGCTTCCGGTCTGGCACGACATCCCCGGTCGCTGGATCCACGCGATCGAATCGGCGGGCGGCAGGCCGGAGGATTATCCGTTGTGGGCGATCACCACGAAGACGATGCCCTATTCGGCCGGCAACAATTCCGGCATTCCGCTCATGTACGAGGTCGGCAAGAACCTGCGCGGCCTCGGCAATGTCATCCTCAATGCGGGCACGGCGAAACGGCTCGGCATCGGTCCCGATGACTGGGTCGAGGTCCGCTCGATCATCGGCGCGACGCGGGGGCGCGCGGAGCTGGTGCAAGGCTGCCATCCCGACACGGTCGTCATCCCGGGCCAGAACGACCACTGGAAGACGCCGTTCGCCAAGGACTTGAACTTTCCCTCGCTCAACACGGTCGTGCCGCTCTCGCTGGAACTGACCGACGCCACCGGTTCCGGCGCCGATCTCGTGCGCGTGTCGGTCCGCAAGGTCGACGGCCCGAAGGCGGGAGCCGTGGCATGACCCGCTATGTGATGATCGCCGATCTGCGCCGCTGCGTCGGCTGCCAGACCTGCACCGCCGCCTGCAAGGAGGCCAACGCCACGCCGCCCGGCGTGCAGTGGCGCCGCGTGCTCGACATCGAGCTGGGCGAATACCCGAACGTCAATCGCGTTTTCGTCCCGACCGGTTGCCAGCATTGCGCCGATCCGCCCTGCATGCATGTCTGCCCCACCACGGCGACCGGGCAGCGCGCCGACGGCATCGTCACCATCGACTACGATCTCTGCATCGGCTGCGCCTATTGCGCCGTCGCCTGTCCTTACGAGGCGCGCTTCAAGGTGGACGCGGCGGAGTTCGCCTTCGGGGAGGAGCCGAGCGCGGTCGAAAGCGCCCGGTTCGACGCAGGCAAGATCGGCGTCGCCACCAAGTGCACGTTCTGCGCCGACCGCATCGATGCAGGCGTCGCGTCGGGCAAGACGCCGGGCCGCGACCCCGAAGCGACGCCGGTCTGCGTCAACAGCTGCATCTCCGGCGCACTGATATTCGGCGACATCGAGGACGCGAACGGCGAGGTCGCGCGATTGCTGGCGGAGAACAAGTCCTTCCGCATGCACGAGGAGGCGGGGACCTCGCCCGGCTTTTATTATCTGTGGGATCGGAGCGCTATGAGACAGGTCGTCAATGCGAGCCTCCAGCGCTATTGGGACTGGCGCGCGGCCGGCAATTTCAGCTGCGGCGGGACCGGCACCGGCCTCGTGATCGCCGCGGCGCTCGCCTGGGCGGCGGGCGCGCCGTCGTCCTTGATCGCGCTTGTTGCGGGACTGGGCCTGGTCGGCCTCGGTCTCGTGTTCGTCTGGTTCGAGATCGGCCGGCCCTGGCGGGCGATCAACGTGTTCTTCCACCCACGCAAGTCATGGATGACGCGCGAGGCTTTGGCGGGGCTGCCGCTGATGGCGTCCGGCGCCGCCGCGGTGCTCCTCGACATCCGCTTCGTGCTGCTCGCCGCCGTGTTCGCCGCGGCCTACCTCTATTGCCAGGCCCGCATGCTGCATGCCTCGCGGGGCATTCCGGCCTGGAGCCACGAATACGCGCCGATGCTGATCGTCGCGACCGGCTTGGCGGAGGGAACCGGCCTCTATCTCGTGATCGCCGACGCATCCGCGGCGATGGTCGCGGCTGCGCTGGCGGCGTCGATCTTCCGCGAGGTCGTGCGCGACGCCTATCGCCGCGGGTTGATCGGGGCGAGGGCGCCGGCCGGGACCCTCGCCTGGTTCTCGCTTCCCGCGGAGAATATCCTGAGCGCGGGGCGGCTTGCCGCGATCGTTTTTCTCATGCTTGCGCTCGGCGGCTGGCGCACCGCGGCGCTCGGCGGGCTGTTGGCCTGGCTGACCGGGTGGGGATTGAAGTACATGCTGATCACCCGCGCCGCCTACACCCGCGGGCCGATCCTGCAGCACACGCCGGTGCGCGGGCTTGGGCCGAGCCACGCCGTCGTGCCATCGTGACGAGGAGACGGCCATGATCGGCGCGGCGGGACTGGCGATGGCGCGTGACCGGGAGTGCGCGATGGTGGCCAACGCGCTGGTTCCCGCGGGTGGGGACGTCTCCCCGCACGACCGCGCGTGCGGCGTTCCGGCTCCGGTCGGCCGATGTTGCCTGCCGCGCGCATCGCGCCGTTGGAAGCGAGCGCCGTGTCCGCAGCGTTCCCGAGGAGACGCCGGTCGCGTTCTCCTTCAACGGCTCGTCCTACGCCGTCATGATGGCGACGCCGTCCGACCTCGCCGACTTCGCGCTCGGATTCAGCCTGGCCGAGGGCGTGATCGACCGTCCCGCCGATATCGAAAGCCTCGATGTCGCGACGCACGGGACCGGCCTCGAACTGAGGATGTGGCTTGCCCCGGCGCGGGCGTCCGCGCTCGCCGAGCGCCGCCGCCGGCTGACCGGTCCGACCGGGTGCGGACTTCTGCGGGGTCGAAAGCCTCGCGGCGCTGCCGGCGGCCCGCCCGGTCTCCGCCGGCATCGAGGTCACGCCGCGGCTCGTCGCGAGCGCCTTGCCGCTGCTCGTCGGGGCGCAGGCGCTGAATGCGACGACCGGGGCGATGCACGCCGCGGGTTTCTTCGTTCCCGGCCATGGCTTGGTGTCGGTGCGGGAGGATGTCGGGCGACACAACGCGCTCGACAAGCTGATCGGCGACCTGGCGAGCCGCGCCGTCGCCGGCTCCACCGGCTTTGTCGTGCTGACGAGCCGCGTTTCCGTCGAACTGGTGCACAAGACGGCCGTGCTCGGCGCGTCCATCATGGTCGCGATCTCCGCGCCGACCGCGCTCGCGATTCGCACCGCCGAGGAGGCGGGGATCACCCTCGTCGCGATGGCCCGCGACGACGGGTTCGAAGTCTTCACCCATGCGCGCCGCGTGCGCGCCGATCGGATGTGAGCTGACGCCGACGCGTCGGCCCGACGAGCAGCCGCAACGCGACACAGGCATGTTCGGCGCGTGAATCTCACGCCCGCCGATCAACGGCTTTGCAACCATTTTCCCGCAGTGTGATGCGCCTCACATGCGCTGTGGGATGCTCCGAACCGCACGGGCCGAAGCCCGCACTCCATGTGCGAGCCAGCCTGCAGCGGCGAGCACGAGCATTTCTGCATCGGGGAAGACCATGGGTCGCTTGGACATATCTTCGTTTCAGGCCGGCGCGGAATTGCACTCTGCGGGTGAGGATGGGCGCTTCAGTGACGGCGCAGGGCGGCGTCGCGATGAACTCTCGGATGACGGAAAGACGGCGCGGTCGGCCGACCGCAGCAGCGCGGTGGGATACTGCGTCAGCAACGACTTGATCTGAACGCCCCTCGCACCGCACCCTCGTACCGCTCGGGCGCTCAGGCTCGGTCGCCATCCGCGCCTCTCTTTTGCATTGCACAAATATATTGCGCTGCACCATCGTATCGGTCATGGTGATCGAAAGCGAGGTGTGCACGCGTGACTCATTGCCAGAACGACGATGACGGAAAGAAGATCGGCCGGTGCGAGGCCTGCAACGCCACCGTGATCACCGAGGCCGCCTGTCGCGGGGGCGGGGCCGACGCCAACACCGTATGCACCCTGTGCGGCATGACCCTGGCCGATTCACCGTTCGAAGGCGGCGATTATTTCGACGTGATCATGCGAGCGGGCCGCGGCGCCCGGCGCGCTCCGCGCATCCGCCAGTAACTTTCCAGCTCAGCGCGGTTGCGGCTCGCATGCTGCGACGCCGCCGGCGCGGGCTTGGATCCGTTTTCCGCAAGCTTCAGAACCGCTCGACCCAGGGCCGCAGTTCGATCTCCCACGTCCATGCGCTGCGGTCCTGCCGCAGAATGTCGAGATAGGCGCGCGCGATCGCGTCGGGATCGAGCATGGAATTGGGGGCGTCGGGCGGCTCGCTGCGGCCGGGATTGCGGATCGCGCCGTCGATGACGAAATGGGCGACATGGATGCCCTGCGGCGAGAGCTCGCGGGCGATGCTTTGCGCGAGCCCGCGCAGGGCGAACTTGCCCATCGCGAAGGGGGCGGACTGCGCATAGCCCTTCACGCTCGCCGACGCCCCGGTGAAGAGGATTGCGCCCTGTCCCCGCGCGCGCATCCGCCGCGCCGCCTGCTGCGCGACGAGGAAGCCGCCGAACGCGCTTACCGCCAGGGCTTGCGCGACCGACGCGCTGTCGAGATCGATCAGGGGGCCGCGCGCCCGCGCGCTCGCATTGTAGACGACGACATCGGGCGGGCCGTCGAGCCGGCGCTCCATCGCATCGAACAGCCCGGCGACCTCGGCCGGCTGGGTGGCGTCGCAGGCGAGGGCGACCGCGCCGGTTTCCGCAACGAGCGCGTCGAGCTTGCCGACCGAACGGGCGGCGAGGCCGATGCGCATGCCGCCCTCGCGATGGAAGAGGCGCGCAAGCGACGCGCTCAAGCCGTTGCCGGCGCCGACGATCAGCGCGCTCTTGTAGTCGTATCGCATGTGGGCCTCCTCGACGGGCGCTTGCTCTGTCCGGCCTGAGCCGCGGCCGGCTCTCCGAATGTTGTCCGCATGTTATAAGTATTCACGCCCTGCGCCGGGACCTTTCCGGTGTAAGAGGAGTGAGAAGGGAATACGGCTGATGGGGGGGGCACCGCCGCCGTAAGGCGAGGACTGCGCCCGGCGTGCGCAGCCGGCGATCCGAGGGAACGATGACGTGAGGACAATCCATGCCGAGCATGAGTAGCGACGGCTCGACGCTGTTGATGATCGATTTCCAGGCCAGGCTGATGCGGGCGATCGACGACGCCGCGACCGCCATCGGCAATGCGGGACGCCTCCTCGGCGCGGCGCAGATGCTCGGCGTCCCGGTTCTGTTCACCGAGCAGAATGTCAACGGCCTCGGCGCGACGGTTCCCGAACTCTCCGCGCGCGCGAACGGGCCCGTCGCCCACAAGATGACCTTCGACGCCTGCCGCGCGACGGGCTTTTTCGACCTGCTCCCGGACCGCCCGGACATCATCGTCACCGGGTGCGAAGCCCATGTCTGCGTGCTGCAGACCGTGCTCGGCCTGCTCGATGGCGGCCGGCGCGTCTATGTCGTGCGCGACGCCATCGGCGCGCGGCGCGCGGAGAGCAAGGAGGCGGCGATCCGGCGCATGGAGCGGCACGGCGCCGATATCGTCACCACCGAGATGGTCGTGTTCGAATGGCTCGAGACGGCGGAACACCCGCGCTTCCGCGCGGCGGCGGCGCTCATCAAGTGAGTTCGACGGCGTGACAGCGAGACCTGCGCCGGAGCGGCTGATCCGCCGCTGGACAGGATTTTTCATGCTATCCTTCCGACATGACCTGCGCCGCGACCGAACGAGCGCAGGCGTCCGAGGGAGGACACGATGGCGACCTATGTCATGCTCGCGCATTTCACCGATCAGGGCGTGAAGGCCGTGAAGGACAGCCCGAAGCGGCGGGACGCCTTCAAGGAGATGGCGAAGAAGCACGGCGCGACGGTGAGGGAGGTTTTCTGGACGCTCGGCCAGTATGATCTCGTCGCCCTCGTGGACGCGCCGGACGACGTGTCCATGACGGCGCTAGGCCTGAGCCTCGGGGCGCTCGGCAATGTACGCACGCAAACGCTGCGGGCGTTTTCCGATGCCGAGATGACGGCCATCATCGGCAAGATGACCTGACGCGATCGCCGCCTGGATTGGGCGGCGGCGTCGCGCCTGCGCATGCAGCATGCCGCCGGCCCCTCACCAATTGCCGGTATTGGGCATCGACATCCATGGCTCCTGCGGGGGCAGGGGATCGCCTTTCTGCAAGAGCTCGACCGATTGCTTGTCGGGGGAGCGGACGAAGGCCATCACCCCGTCGCGCGGCGGCCGGTTGATGGTCACGCCCGCCTTCATCAGCCGGTCGCAGGTCGCATAGATGTCGTCGACCTCGAAGGCGAGATGGCCGAAATGCCGTGCTTCGCCATAATCTTCCGTGTCCCAATTATAGGTCAGTTCGACGAGCGGCGCCGGACGGCCGCGGCTCGCGCCCACCAGGGACTTGTCTACCGGGGCGGCGAGAAAGACGAGCGTGTAGCGCCCCTGTTCGCTGTCCATCCGGCGAACCTCGTGCAGTCCCAGTTTGTTGCAGAAGAAATCGAGAGCGGCGTCGAGGTTGCGGACGCGCAACATGGTGTGCAGATATCGCATGAGTGCCTCGCAGAACGAATGGCCGCGCGCGGTCCGCGCGCGCACGGAAAGGCATATATGATTGCACCCGACCTCGAGACAGGCCGGCGGCGGCTGGCGGAGCTGATCGAGTCTGCGCGCGTCGTGCTGCCCTTCACCGGCGCCGGAATCTCCACCGAATGCGGCATTCCCGATTTCCGTACGCCCGGCGGGTTGTGGTCGACGTTCCGCCCGATTCCCTTCGACCAGTTCCTCGCCAGCCAGGACAAGCGCGACGAATCGTGGCGGCGGCGCTTCGCGATGGAAGACCGCTTCGCAGCGGCCCGGCCGGGGCGCGGCCACCAGGCGATCGCGAGCCTCTACCGCGCCGGCAAGGCGCCCGCGGTCGTCACCCAGAACATCGACAATCTCCACCAGGCGTCGGGCATCGGCGCGGACGATGTCGTCGAACTGCACGGCAACACGACCTATGCACGCTGCCTCGAATGTGAGCAGCGCTACGAGCTAGCCTGGGTGGAGGCGCGCTTCGGCGCGGCCGGTCGCGCGCCGGACTGCTCATGCGGTGGGCACATCAAGACGGCGACGATTTCTTTCGGCCAGGCGATGCCGGACGCGGCGCTGCGTCGCGCCGAGGCGCTGACGCGCAGTTGCGATCTGTTCCTCGCGATCGGATCGTCGCTGGTCGTCTGGCCGGCGGCCGGTATGCCGCTCCTTGCCAAACGCATCGGCGCACGCCTCGCAATTCTCAATCGCGAGCCGACCGAGTTCGACGCGATGGCCGATCTTGTCATTCGCGACGACATCGGCAGCATTTTAGAATCATTCATTGCACATTGATTTGATTCGATTTCTCAACGCGCCCGCGGCGGTTCCTGCACAGGAGCGACGGCTCCGGCTTGCGCGCCGCGCATTTTCCTGTTTTCCATCGAAGCTCGCGTCGATATGTTTACGATAGAAGATTCGTTGAAGCGCCCGGCAAGAGGCGCCAGGAAGCGGCGGCGTACGTCCTCATGGCGACGGACGAATTCGAGTCAGATGACATCGGGTCCAAAGGGCCCGGCTTGGCCTATGGCGCAGACGCGCTTGGCGGCCTCGCCGACGAAGCGGCCACGGCGGTAGTCGAAGTGACCGGCGTGATCAAATGGTTCGACGTGGCGAAGGGCTACGGGTTCATCGTGCCGGACAACGGCATGCCGGACGTGCTTCTGCACGTGACCTGCCTTCGCCGCGACGGCTTCCAGACCGCCTACGAAGGCGCGCGCGTGGTGTGCGAGGCGCTGGCGCGCCCCAAAGGCCTGCAGGCTTTCCGCGTTGTCTCGATGGATGAATCGACGGCGGTGCATCCTGCGCAGATGCCGCCGCCGCGGACCCATGTCACGGTGACCGCCACCAGCAGCCTCGAGCGCGCCGTGGTGAAGTGGTTCAACCGGCTGCGCGGTTTCGGATTCCTGACCCGCGGCGAAGGCACGCCGGATATTTTCGTGCATATGGAAACCCTGCGCCGCTATGGCATCACGGAACTTCGCCCGGGACAAACCGTTCTCGTTCGGTTCGGTCCGGGTCCGAAGGGTCTGATGGCGGCCGAGGTCCGGCCGGATGGCGGCCCGCACGCGCTCGCTTCGCACTGACCGGATCTCCACCGTCGCGCCCGCCCGCCCTTGCGGCGCGGGAGCGCCAGCCCGCAATCCGTGTCGATCTGCTACAAGGCTTCCGATGATGCGGCGTCTGGCGTTTCATCCCGCGGCTCTCACTTTGCTCTGGATGCTCGTTCTCGGCGCCGGCATGCCGCGCGCGGTCGAGCCGCAAACCGTGGAAATCGCCACGCGCAACGGCGTGCATGTGCTCTCGGTGGAGCTCGCCGCCAACGAAGAGGATCGCGCGCGCGGCTTGATGTACCGGCGGCAATTGCCGGAACAGCACGGCATGCTGTTCGACTTCGAGCGCGAAGAGCCGGTGTCGATGTGGATGCGGAACACCTATATTTCGCTCGACATGATCTTCATCCGCGCCGACGGGCGCGTTTTGCGGATCGCCGAACGCACGGAACCGCTGTCGGAGCGGATCATCCCGTCGGGCGGCCCCGTCCGGGCGGTGCTCGAACTTGCGGGCGGCACGGCGAAAAAGCTCGGCATCGCGCCGGGCGACCGGATCGGCCATCCGATCTTTTCCAGCCGTTGACGTGCCCGCTGCGGTCCAGCCCGAGCCGATCGGGCGGCCGTAAAATCGGCGAGATCGCCGCCTGATGCGGTCGGGCGTCCGGTTGCTGGCTGCGGATGAAGCGTGTATTCCGAAGCGCGGACGGGCCTGCCGCCGGTCCGGCGGGGTATAGCGCAGCCTGGTAGCGCGGGAGTTTTGGGTACTCCAGGTCGCAGGTTCAAATCCTGCTGCCCCGACCAGAAAAGCCTGTCATCGCAATGTGTGATTCTGACAGGAAAACTTGGTTCTGACACTCCGAGGCCGTCATGCTCGCTCGCATCTTCAAGCCCGCCAAGACCGCCATGCAGTCCGGCATGGCGCGCACGAAACGCTGGGTTCTGGAATACGAGCCGAGCGAACCCTGTCAGGTGGAGCCTTTGATGGGGTGGACGAGCTCGGGCGATATGCGCCAGCAGATCCGTTTGCGCTTCGAAACCAAGGAGGAGGCGATCGCCTATTGCGAGAGCCGACAGATTCCCTACGAGGTGGAGGAGCCCAAGGAGCCGAGCACCCGCGTCATCGCCTATTCTGACAATTTCGCCTACGCGCGGCGCAGCCCCTGGACGCATTAGTAGGCGGCAGATCGCGCGCTAAGCACGGCTTGCCCGCCCGCGAACGGAGCCGCCTCCGCCTCCGCCGGCCTACAGCGTGATGTATTGGCTTCGCCAATTCCTGGCGTCATCGCCCGCGCAAGCGGGCGATCCAGTAAATACAATTCTGTTCGGTGATTGCTGGATGCCCCGCCTGCTCGACGGGATGTCGGTTCATCCCTCCGATCGTCATGCTCCGCGCAAGCGGCGCATCCAGTAACCACGACGTATGCTTGGAAATTCCTCAAAGACCGGGTCTACTGGATCGTCCGCTGGCGCGGGCGATGACGAACAGGTTCGCGCGACCGTGTGCCGAACCGTGCGCCTGCGCGGGACATGACCGCTGAAGGTGGGATGATCCAAGCCCGAGTCATCACGCGCGAGCGCAAATTTCGATGAAGTTTATCCGCTCAATCCGCGCAAGCGGAATCCAGTTCCTTGAGCGATCACTGGTCCCTGCTTGCGCGGCGCTTTCGCGGGGAGAGCGGGAGCTGTTCAACCCAAACGGAAACCGCGCTAGCCCGGGCGTGCGGCAGCGACGCAACACTTTAGAAGAACTACGCTTGCGACTGGCCCTTCTCGCGGTCTTTGCGGATTGACTTCGGCAACAGGCGTTATGTTATAACATTTATGCATTCGAGGGAAGGGGCGGGGTCATGAACGGCTGGAGCAAGACGACTGTAGCGTGCGGCCTGATCGCGGCAGGCGCGCTGGTTTACGGCGAGGGATCGGCATTGGCGCAAGCGGCGTTCGGTCAGGAAACGGTCGAAACACGGGCACCGCGCAATCCGCCCAAGCCGGGCGCGGCGGATCATCACCACGCGCATAAGCACGGCGATGGGCATGGCCACAGCGACAAGTCCGGCAAGGCCGATACGCAAGGCCGACACGCCGGCGAGCGCGGGCATGCGCATCGGCCGGGCGGGGCGGCGCACCCGCACGGACCGGGACAAGCAGCGCACCCGCACGGCGCCGGCGCACAGGCCGACTCGCATGGCGATGGTCACGGGCATCGCGAGGCGCTGACCGAATTCCTGTTCGGCTTCGTGACCGGCACGGACATCGGCGATCCCGGCGACCGCCATTTCGTGTTCGACGCAACGGCGGGCTTGGGCAAGGCGACCGGAACTTACGGGGCGCTGTGGAACCATGCCGAAGTGGCGTTCACGCCCTGGCAGAACTTCCATGTCGGGCTGCATGCAGGCTTCGCCTATCATCGCATTTCCGGCGTGAAGGGCCTTGAGGAGCCGGAGATCGCCGGGCTGGAGGGCCCCGCCGCGGTTGGCGAAGAGGCGGCCGAGGGACCGGAGGCGCCGCCGCGCCTCTTGCGCCGAAACAACGGCGTCTTCGATGGTCTCGGCCTCGAATTCCGCCAGCGTTTCCTCGACCGCGAATATGCCCCGTTCGGCCTGACCTTCGTCGTCGAGCCGCATTGGGCGCGCGTCGAAGAAGTCAGCGGGGCTCCCGTGCATAAGCACGCCGTCGGCTTCCTGCTCGCGGCCGACAAGGACATCGTGCGCGACACGTTGTTCGTCGCGTTCAACGCCATGTACGAACCGGAGTGGCTCAAGCTGCTCGACACCGGGGAGTACGAGCGCGAATCGACAGTGGGTTTGGCCACAGCCGCCATGCTGCGTCTGTCGCCTTCTCTCTTCCTCGGCGGCGACGCGCGCTATCTGCGCAAGTACGAAGGGGCCGCCCTGAACGCCTTGGCCGGCGAGGCGCTGTTCGTCGGGCCGACGCTCTTCGCCACGCTCGGGCACAGCTATCTGTTTACGGCCGCCTTCGAGGCGCAGGTGTGGGGCAGGGTCCCTGGCGAGCCGGGCTCGCTCGATCTCGATAACTTCACGCGATACCACGCAAAGCTGCGGCTCGTGGCGCATTTCTGAGCGCAAGCCCGGCAATTGGAAGGGAGTGGCCGATGCGAACGAAACTAAAGCTTGCCATGACGATGGCGACGCTCGCCGTAGCCTTGATGGTCACCGCGACGCTCGCCGCGGCGCAGACCGCGGAGAAGGTGAAGGTGCTGGCGAGCTTCTCCATCCTCGGCGATCTCGTCCGGCAGGTCGGCGGCGAGCATGTCGATGTCGACCTGCTGGTGGGGCCGAATACCGACATGCACAGCTTCCAGCCCTCGCCAGCGGATTCGCGCAAGCTCTCCGGGGCGAAGCTCGTGGTCATCAACGGGCTCGGCCTCGAGGGCTGGGCCGACCGCTTGGTGAAGGCCGCGGGCTATCGCGGCGCGCGGCTCGTCGCCTCCAAGGGAGTGAAGGCGCTTGCCGGGCATGAACACGGCCATGGGGAGGGCGGTCACGGGCGCTACGATCCGCACGCCTGGCAGGACGTGCGCAATGTCAAAATCTACGTGACGAACATCCGCGATGCCCTGATCGGGGCCGATCCCGCCAACAAGGCGGCGTATCAACAGAACGCGGACGACTATCTCGGTCGCCTCGACGCGCTCGACCGCGACATCCGCGCGTCCTTCGCCGACATCCCGAAAGAACGCCGGCGGGTGATCACCACGCATGAGGCGTTCGATTACTACGGGGACGCCTATGACGTGGAGTTCCTGGCCGCGCAAGGGGTGAGCGGCGACGCCGAGCCGAGCGCGCGCGACATCGCCCGGCTGATCCAGCAGATCAGAAAGGAGAAGATCACCGCGATCTTCTTCGAGAATATTTCGGGCGCGCGCCTCCTCGACCGCATCGCCAAGGAGACCGGCGCCAAGGTTGGCGGCACGCTTTATTCCGACGCCCTGTCCGCGCCGGGGGGGCCGGGCGCCACCTATGTCGACATGATGCGCTACAACACCCGCGCCATCACCGAGGCGCTGCGCGCCGGCAGCTGAACTTTTGCGCGAGCGGACAGCTCACTGACGACGGTTACTGTCATCATCCGCGCAAGCGGATGATCCAGTAGCCCCGGCGCTCGGTGCGCCCGGTGCAGAGTCCGTCGCGTACCGGATGCTCCGCTTGCGCGAGGGCATGACGGGCTCTGCCGCTTTGCTCACGTCGAGGGGCTCACCCCTTGGCCAGCGCGGCGGCGAGCTTTTCGGCCTGTTCGGCGAGCAGCGCGGGTTCCTCGGGGAAGGTCGCCGCGGGCTTGAGCGGCTCGCCCGTGTGGCGCGGCAAGACGTGCACATGCAGGTGGAACACGACCTGGCCGCCCGCGGGCTCATTGAACTGGTGGATGGTGATACCGTCGGCGTCGAAGACCTTGACCGCCGCCTTGGCGATCCGCTGCGCCACCTTGTGAACATGCGCGAGGTCTTCGGGCCCAAGGTCGAAGATGGTGCGCGCCGCCGCCTTGGGAATCACGAGCGTGTGGCCGAGCGACCGCGGCATGATGTCGAGAAAGGCGAAGGCTTTGTCGTCCTCGTAGACTTTGTGGCAGGGAAGCTCGCCGCGCAAAATCTTCGCGAACACGTTGTTGGGATCGTAGCTCGCCATGGCCGCCTCTCCGTCCAGCATAGAAGAAGGCATCTGTCGCAGGCGGAAAGGCGACCCGTCAAGGCGCGCGCGCTACTCGACCTCCACGGCTTTCCTGAACGGGCTTGCCTCGGCCAGTTCCCGGCCCGCCGCCTCCACATAGGCGCGCTCATGCGCAAGATAATCGGCGACCGCCCGGCGCAGCCCCCGGTCGGCGATGTAATGCGCCGAGTAGGTGGTGGTCGGCAGATAGCCGCGGGCGAGCTTGTGTTCGCCCTGCGCGCCCGCTTCCACCCGCGGCAGCTTGTGGGCGATCGCGTATTCGATCGCCTGGTAATAGCACAGCTCGAAATGCAGGCAGGCGTGGTGCTCGATCGCGCCCCAATGCCGGCCATAGAGCGTGTCGGAGCCCTTGAAATTGAGCGCGCCGGCGATCGCGCGTCCGCCGCGTTTGGCGAGCACCAGCACGATGTTGTCGGCCATGCTTTGTCCGACCTGCGAGAAGAACTCGCGGGTGAGATAGGGCCGTCCCCATTTGCGCGTGCCGGTCTCGATGTAGAAGGCGAAGAAGGCGTCCCACACGCTTTCGGTGAGGTCGGACCCGGAGAGCCACGCAATGTCGATGCCGGGCTCGACCGCCTCCCGCCGTTCGCGCCGGATCGTCTTGCGCTTGCGCGCGGAAAGCGCCGCAAGGAAATCATCGAAGGTCGCGTAGCCGTTATTGTCCCAATGAAACTGCTGGTCGGTGCGCTGCAGGTATCCATGCGCGGCGGCAAGCCGCCACTCCGCTTCCGTCGGGAAGGTCATATGGGCGGAGGAGGCGTCGCGCAGCCGGGTGAGTTCGATCAGGCCTTGCGTCAGCGCCGCCTGAGCGCCCGCCGCGTCCGGCCCGGGGAGCGTCAGCAGCCGCCGTCCGGTCACCGGCGTGAACGGGACCGACACCTGCAGTTTCGGATAGTAGCGGCCCCCCGCGCGCTCATAGGCTTCGGCCCAGCCATAGTCGAACACATACTCCCCGCGCGAATGGGACTTCAGATAGCAGGGCGCGACGCCGGCGATCGCCCCGTCCGCACGTTCGAGCACGAGGTGCTGGGGCTGCCAGCCGGTCTTCGCCGTGGCCGAGCGCGACAGTTCGAGCGCCGATAGAAAAGCGTGGCTCACGAAAGGATTGAACGGCACGGCTTCAGACGCAGCGTGAGCCGCTCCGCGGGGATTGGCGCAGGCGTCCCAGATCTGCGGCGCAATCTCGGTGATCGCCGGCGCGACGCGGATGCGGAAATCGTTCGAACTCATTGCCCCTGCACATTCGTTCGCGCGCTTGTCATCGCCGGCCTGAACCCCTCGAAAATCACCTGGTCCGCGTGGCGCAGCGCCCCGATCCGCTCTCGTTCCGACCGCGCCGTCCAGGCCAGGAGCCGCAGCCGGAAGAGATGACGCGCGATCAACGGGGGCGCCGTGGCGAGGTCTTGCAAGCGATAGGCCACAAAATGGGGGCGGGCGCGGGCGGCTTGGAGGATAACCGCCATCCTGCGCCTTTGTGCCGCGCCTGCTCTCCCGGGCGCGACGCTTCCGGTTCCCTGGCGCTGGGCGACGAGCCCGCGAACGAGGCCGGGAGCGCGCGGAACGAGCGCCGCCACGAGCTCCGGATCGAACGACATGGCCGCGACCGGCCCGGCATAGCCCCGCAGCACCGCGGCGGTGCGCAGCGCAAGCCCGATATCCCCGTCGAAACGGCTTTTAAGTTCGAGCACGAGCGGCGTGCGCCCGCCGACGAGATCGACAAGCTCGCCAAGCGTCATCATGCGATCGGCCGTGCTCTTGAAGGCGACGCGCTTGAGCGCGGCTGCGGTAAAGCTCCGCACGTCGCCGGCGGATTCCGTCAGGCGGTCGAGCGTCTGGTCGTGGAGGACCATCGCCTCGCCGTCGGCGCTCGGCTGCAGGTCGACCTCGATGGCGTAGCCGGCCTGGAGCGCAGCGGTCGCGGCGGACGACGTGTTCTCGACGACGCCACGCTCCGCGTCATGCAGGCCGCGATGCGCGATCGGCCGCGCGGTGAGCCAATCCATGCCGGTTACTTAAGTCGCTTCTCTCATTCTGCTCATCCTCCCCCGCAGCTTCTGCTCATCCTCTTCACGCCACCTCGAAAACGCCGTCGACCTCGACCGCCGCGTCGTTCGGCAGCACGGCGACGCCGACCGTGGTGCGGGTGTGGCGCCCCTTGTCGCCGAACACCTCCACGATGAGATCGGACGCGCCGTTCATCACCTTGGGCCCGTCGACGAAGCTCGGGGCCGAATTGATGAAGCCGTTGAGCCGCACCACGCGCACCACGCGATCGAGATCGCCCAGCGCGGCCTTGACCTGCGCGACGAGATTGATGGCGCAGGCGCGCGCCGCGGCCTGGCCGTCCTCGATCGAGACCGCGACGCCGAGCTGGCCGGTGGCGACCAGCTGGCCGTCGGCGAGGCATAGCTGGCCGGAAACGAACAGGAGCGACCCGGTGCGCACGAACCCGACATAGGTCGCAATCGGGGCGGCCGGCGTCGGCAGCTCGATGCCGAGCTCGGCAAGCTTCTTTTCCACCATTCCGGCCATGTCGCCCTCCGCGATCTCGGTTAACGCTGTGATTGAGTTCTGGCCGATCGGGCCTCCGCATGCAATGGGGCGCGGCGGTGCGGGTTGCGGGACCACCATGCGCCGCCTATCTTCGACCGGGCTAGCGCCGAAGGATTCGCGCTCTCGCGCAGGAGACAATCGATGCAGGGCAGGGCGGCTGGATTGCTCGGGGCGGCCGGCGCTGTGATGCTCGTCGCGGCCTCGCTCTCTGCTGCGGCCGCGCCGACGGCCGCTGCGGGCGCCGCCACGACGCTCGCCTCCCATCGCGCCGTCTACGATCTCAAGCTTCTGCGCGCGAACGGCAAACGCGGACTGCAATCGGTGCGCGGGCGCATCCTCTACGACTTCTCCGGCAGCGCATGCGAAGGTTATGTGCTGCAGTTCCGCCAGGTGTCGGAACTGGACACCGGCGAGGGCAAGGTGGCGCTGAGCGACCTGCGCGCCTCGACCTGGGAAGAGGCCGACGCCAAGGACTTCCGCTTCAATTCGCAGAATTTCGTCAACGACCGGGTGGCCAATGTCGTCGACGGCCGCGCGGAACGGCGCGGCGACAAGGTCGTGGTCGGGCTGAGCAAGCCGAAGGCCGCCTCGTTCGATCTGGAATCGGCCATCGTGTTTCCGACCGAACACATGCGTCGCGTCATCGAGGCGGCGCGCGCAGGCCAATCCATGCTCGAGTTTCCCGTGTATGACGGCTCGGAGAACGGCGAGCGGGTCTACAACACGCTCACCGTGATCGGGCGCGAGATCGGCGCAAACGAAGCGCCGCCGGCCGATGCGACCGCGGGCCAGGCCGCGCTCGCGGGCATGAAGCGGTGGCCCGTCACCATCAGCTATTTCGACCGCGCCGCCACGGGCGGCGAGCAGACGCCGGTCTACGCGATCAGCTTTCAGATGTATGAGAACGGCGTTTCGCGCGCACTCACGCTCGACTACGGGGATTTCGCCGTGTCCGGCGAAATGTCGCAGCTCGAAATGAATCCGAGCCGCTCCTGCCCGTGATGCGGCCGGTCTGACACGCGCTTTGCAGGGCGTCTTTGCGTTCGGGAGCAACCGCGCGGCCCAGCTCTTGCATCGATCCTGCCGCCGGCAGGTCTTGGGTTCGTTAACCGTAGCAAGCGGTTTTTGAACTGACGCGGTTTGCGTTTCCGAGAGGAATAACCTCTAACCCTGCAAGATCGGTGCTGTGCAGCGTGGCGGGGTCCACGGCCGCATGGGGATGTCGGATGGCAAAGACTGTGCTGATCGTGGAAGACAACGAGCTGAACATGAAGCTGTTCCACGACCTGTTGGAGGCGCATGGCTATCGCACGGTGGGCACGCGCAACGGCATCGAGGCGCTCGATCTCGCGCGCCAGCACCGTCCGGATCTGATTTTGATGGACATCCAATTGCCGGAGGTTTCCGGCCTCGAGGTCACCAAATGGCTGAAAGACGACGCGCAGCTGAAGTCGATTCCCGTCGTCGCGGTCACCGCCTTCGCGATGAAGGGCGACGAAGAGCGAATTCGCGAGGGGGGCTGTGAAGCCTACCTCTCCAAGCCTATCTCGGTCGGCAAGTTCATCGAGACGATCCGCCAGTTCCTCGGACAGCCATGAGGTGAAAGCCGCATGACCGATCGCATCCTTCTCGCCGTCGACTCGCGCGGCAACTCCAAGACGCTCGCGACGCGGCTGTCGACAGAGTATTTCGACGTTCACACCGCCTTGTCGGGCGCCGAGGCGCTCGCGATCTGCGACGGCATGCGGTGCGACATCGTCCTGCTCGATACGACGATGCCGGACATGGACAGCTTCGAGCTGTGCCGCCGGCTGAAGTCTGATCCGGCGACGCATCACATTCCGGTCGCGATGGTGACCGCGCTCGATCAGACGTTTGATCGCATCCGCGGGCTTGATGCCGGCGCCGATGATTTCCTCGTCAAGCCGATCCCCGACGCCGTCCTTGTCGCGCGCGTGCGCTCGCTCGTGCGCCTCAGAATGCTGACCGACGAGTTGCGCATGCGCGCGCTCACGTCGAAGGAGATCGGGATCGCGGACCCCGTAGCCGAGGCGACCGCCGACGCCGGCCGCAACGGCCGAATTCTGTTGATCGACGATAGCAGGGCGTTCTCCAGGCACATGGCCAAGCTGCTTGCGGGCGAGCATAGGGTCGACATCGAGGCCGATCCGAACGAAGCTTTGTTTCATGCCGCCGAAGCGGACTACGACCTGATCGTCGCCTCGCTTGCGCTCGACGCCTATGACGGGCTCAGGATTTGCGCGCAGCTTCGCTCGCTCGAACGCACACGAACGGTCCCGATCGTGGCGCTCGCCGAGGCCGAAGAAAGTCCGCTGCGGCTCGCCCGCGCCCTCGAGATCGGCGTCAACGACTTCATCGTCCGCCCGGTCGACGACAACGAGCTGATGGCGCGCGCGCGCATGCAGGTGCGCAAGCGGCGCTACGCCGAGCGCCTGCGCGACAACGCGCAGCATTCGACCGAAGGGGCGATCACCGATCCGCTGACGACGCTGCACAACCGGCGCTACATGGAGCGCCATCTCGCGACCCTCGTCGATCAGGCCGCCGCCCGCGGCAAGCCGCTGGCCGTGCTGATGCTCGACATCGACTTCTTCAAGGCTATCAACGAAAGCTACGGCCGCGACGCCGGCGACGATGTGCTGCGCGAATTCGCCGGGCGGCTGCGCGATTCGATCCGCGGGATCGATCTCGCCTGCCGGTCCGGCGGCGAGGAGTTCGTCGTGGTCATGCCCGACACCAACCGGGCGGTCGCCGCGAAGCTGGCCGAAAGCCTGCGCCGGCGCATCGCGTCCGAGCCATTCCAGGTCCAGGCGGCCGGGCTTCCGGTCGAGGTGACCGTCTCGGTGGGAATCTCCGGCCTGTCGGCCGGCGACGACACCCCCGCCAAGGTTCTCAAGCGGGCGGACGAGGCGCTCTATCGCGCCCAGCGCGAAGGGCGCAATCGGGTGGTTTCGGACGCGGCTTGATGCCGCGCCATAGCCGATCGCGATGGCCCACAACCCAGCCGAAACATGCGCTGGTGGCCGCTCAGCGGCGCCCGTCCCGCCATCCTGATATCCTGGGTTGATGCCGAGGCCTTTACACCCGGTCCAACCCTGTTGATTTCCTGGACGTTTGCGGTAAATTTTTCCAGTTCGAGGTTTCTCGCTGGAAGGACCGATCCAGATCGCTCGATGGTCTAGACGGTGGCTAACCCCTCGGAATGCTCAGGTCCGCCGCATCTCCTGGGTCCGTGGGGTTCGGCCGGCACGGGAGCGGTGAGAGTGGCCTCCTCGTAACACCGCTCCCGGCCGGCCATCCGCCCGACCGCCATCTGTATCAATGACTGGAATGCTGCGCCGACCGCGCGGTCAGCGGTGATCCGCGGCTTGCTCGGTCCGTGATTTCCGGGCGTGATTCCGATCCGAAGCGCCGGTCAAGCAAGCTCAACCGCGACAAGCGTTTCGCCGAAGCGCCGAGACAGCGCCGCGTGGCGCGCGCTACTTGATCTTCCCTTCGCGAAATTCGACGTGCTTCTTCGCGACCGGATCGTACTTGTTCTTGACCAGCTTCTCGGTCTTGGTTCGCGTGTTCTTCTTCGTCACGTAGAAATAGCCCGTGTCCGCGCTCGACACGAGCTTGACCTTGATGGTGGTTGACTTCGCCATGGCGCGCTGTCCTTCGGATCGATCGATGTCTGTGGAGTAGCCGGCAACCTAATAAGCGGCGGCCAAAAGTCAAGAAAGCGGCGGTGCGGCAAGCATTTTCCTGCGGTCCGCCGTCACAGCAGCGAGCGCGTGAAGCGGCGGCCGATCCAGCGATAGAACGGCACCGGCAGATCGTGGGTGAAGCCGTTCGCGATGCGGTGCTCGAGCTCGGCGAGCACGGTCTTGGTGATCGGCGGCATGTCGAGCCGCTCCGCCTCGGTCAGCGGCAGCCAGACCAGCTCGATCAGTTCGGCGTCCGGCCCGACCACGTCCTCGACCCGTCCGGAAATCGTCTGTGCGTCGAGCGTGAAAAAGCGCGTGTCGAAGCGGCGCGGCCGGCGCGGCGGCGTGATGGCGCGCGCGATGAAATGCATCGCGGCGAGATCGGGGAGCAGCCGTGTGGCCGCAGAGGGCGGCGGCGTTCGCCCTTCCGTTGCGGCCGGCAGCGCGCCGATCGTCTTACCGAAGATCAGGCCGGTTTCCTCGAAGGTTTCGCGAATGGCGGCGATCGCGAACGCCCGCGACTTGGCGATGCTCGGACGCCGCATGCGCATCATCAGCCGCGCGGCGACCTGCGGCTCGAGCTCGGTCGCGGCGTTCGCGGCGCGGTCGGCGAGCTCGACGCGTCCGCCCGGGAACACGAATTTGCCGGGCATGAATTTGTGCCGTTCGTGCCGACGGCCGAGCAGCACCTTCGGAGCATCGCCGGAACGGTCGATCACGATCAGCGTCGCGGCGTCGCGCGGCTCCGAGTTCGGAAACGACATGTCGCGGTCGGCCCGGTTGAGCACGTCGGTGAGACGGCGGGCGAGTTCGTCCACCGGCGCGTGCTCGATCGCGGATTCGTCGGCGCTCTCGGCGGCGGGGGCCTCGGCGGCGGGATCGTTGGCGGCGGGATCGTTCGGCATGCCGTCCCCTTACAGCAATTTCCTGCGCGGTTGAATCACCATCGCCGCCGCGCAGCAACATCGCAACGCTGCGGCGATTTCTTAGCCGGCGCACCGGGCGAAGGGAGCGATCACCGGCCGCGGCGGCCGCCGCCGCGGCGCTCGCGCGCATGCGGGCGGCCGGACGGGCGCGCGGCCCCGTCGACCCGGCCCTCGGACAAGACCTCGAACCGCAGCGCCCCCGCGACGGGCGCCGCCTCGACCAACCGGACCGTCACGCGGTCGCCCAGGCGGTAGGCCTCGCCGCTCGCGTCGCCGATCAGCGCATGCTGCGCCTCGTGGTAGCGGAACCACTCCCGGCCGAGCGTCGCGGCGGGAATGAAGCCGTCCGCGCCCGTATCGTCGAGCTTCACGAACAAGCCCGCGCGCGTGACCCCGCTGATATGCCCCTCGAAGGTCGCGCCCACCCGGTCGGCGAGGTGGTGGGCGATCAGCCGATCTACGGTTTCCCGCTCGGCCGCCATGGCGCGGCGCTCGCAGGCGGAGATGCGCGCCGCGATCTCGCCGAGCGACTGCACGTCCTCCTCCTCGGGCAGTCCGTCGCGGCCGAGCCGCAGCGCCCGGATCAGGGCGCGGTGCACGAGGAGATCGGCGTAGCGCCGGATCGGCGAGGTGAAATGCGCATAGCGGCGCAGGTTGAGGCCGAAATGCCCATAATTTTCCGCCGCGTATTCGGCCTGGGCCTGGCTGCGCAGCACCACCTCGTTGACGAGGTTCTCGACGTCGCGGCCTTTGACCCGCGCGAGGATGTCGTTGAACCGGTCCGGCCGCAGCGCTCCGGCCTTCGGCAGCGAGATGCCCAAGGTGGCGAGAAACTCGCGCAGCGCATTGAGCTTGTCGAGGGTCGGCTCGTCATGCACGCGATAGACGAGCGGCGTGTGCGCCCGCTCGATCGCTTCGGCCGCCGCGACATTGGCGAGGATCATGAATTCCTCGATCAGGCGGTGCGAATCGAGCCGCTGCGGGGAGATGACCCGATCCACGGTAAAATCCGGCTTTAGCAGGATCTTGCGTTCGGGCAGGTCGAGGTCGAGCGGCCCGCGGTCGTCGCGCGCCCGCTTCAAGGCCTCGTAGGCGGCATAGAGCGGCGCGAGCACGAGCGGCAGCAGCGGTTCGGTGGTTTCGTCGGGCGCATCCTGGATCGCGGCCTGCGCCTGCGCGTAATGCAGGCGCGCAATCGAGCGCATCAGCACGCGGTGGAAGGCGTGGCTGCGCTTGCGGCCATGCGCGTCGATCGTTATGCGGGCCACCAGCGCCGGGCGGTCTTCGTCGGGCTTGAGCGAGCACAGATCGTTGGAGATGCGTTCGGGCAGCATCGGCACGACGCGGTCGGGAAAGTAGACCGAATTGCCGCGCGCGAGCGCCTCGCGATCGAGCGCCGAGCCGGGGCGGACGTAAGCGGCGACATCGGCGATCGCGACATTGACGACGAAGCCGCCCGGATTGGCCGGGTCCGTGTCCGGCCGGGCGAACACCGCGTCGTCGTGATCTTTCGCATCGATCGGATCGATGGTGACGAAGGGAACCTCGCGCCAGTCCTCGCGCCCGTCGAGGCTCGCTTGCCCGGCCGTCTCCGCTTCGTGCAGGACCTCGCGCGAGAACACGTGCGGGATGCCGTGCGCATGGATGGCGATCAGGCTGACGGCCCGCTCGCTTGCGAGCGAGCCCAGCCGCTCGCGCACTTTCGCGACGGGCTGCCCGAGCCGTCCATGCCGGCTTACCTCGACCGCGACGAGATCGCCTTCTTCGGCGTCGAGCGTATCGCCCGGGCGGATCACAAGCTCGCGCCCGAGGCTGCGCTTCTCGACCGGGACCAGCCGCCCGCCGCCGCCGGGGAGGCTGCGGAAAACGCCGAGCGAGCGGGACTTCGCCCGGTCGATCACCTTGATGGGGCGTCCGCTATGGCGAATGCCGTCGTCCGCCTCGGCAATTTCCTCGGTCCGCAGGAGCGCGCGATCGCCTACGCCGGGCACGTCGCCTGGGCGCGCCCGGCGCGGCACGTGCAGGCGGATTTTCGGCGCGGGGCCATTGGCCTCCACGTCCCATTCCGTCGGCACCGCGATCAGTTCGCCATCGGCGTCGCGGCCGGTCACATCGGCCAGCACCACCGCCGGCAGCGCGCCCGCCGGGTGCAGCTTCTTGCGCTGGCGTTCGATCCGGCCTTCGTCGGCGAGTTCCCTGAGCATGGCGTTCAGGCTTGCCCGGTCGGCGTTCTTCAGGCCGAAGGCGCGCGCCAGCTCGCGCGCGCCGACCCGGCCGTTCTGCGCCGCGATGAAGGCGAGCACGTCGTCTTTCGACGGAAGGAGGGGCCCAGACTTGCCGCGTGAAGAAGCCAACGGGGTATCCGTGATCGAGAATCCGGCCGATGCGCAACGGTTCGCTGCGGAAATGCGATCCTATGGGACTTGGCTCCGACTGCCGAAGCGGACGCGCCCCCAGGGTCGTTCCTTGAGGTAAGCAGAGCCGGACGGTTTCGCCAGATAGCGCGCGTCGGCGCGACCGGCTTGCCGGCGCCCATTGCGCGCCTTTCACGCGCGCGGGGATACGCGCTGGCATGCCCGATCGAGCCGGGCTAAGCCTGCGCGCATGTCCGCAAACACCCCTGCCGGGGACCCCGAACAAGGCGCGCCGCCTCCAGGCGATGGCGCCGGCGCGACCGCAGCGTCGGTGCGCCCGTCGATCATCGAACTGTCGCTCGCTTTCGCAAGGGTGTCGCTTTCCGGGTTCGGCGGCATTCTCCCCTGGTGGCGGCGGCTGCTGGTGGAGGACAAGGGCTGGATGACCGCCGAGGAGTTCAACAAGCTCTTTGCGGTGTGCCAGTTCCTGCCGGGCCCCAATGTGGTCAACATGGCCGCGGTGTACGGCCTGCGACTGCACGGCGTGACCGGCTCGGTCGCCGCGGTGCTGGCGCTGACCGCCCCTCCCGTCGCGCTGATGATCGCCGTCGGCATGCTGTACGCGCGGTATGGAGGCGCGCCGGGCATCAGCGGGGCGCTCGCCGGGCTGGCGGCCGGCGTTGCGGGCCTGATGATCGCGACCGCGGCGAAAATGGCCGAGCCGCTGGTCCGGAGCCGCGTCGGCCACGAAGCGCTGATCGCGGTTGCGGCCTTCGTCGCGATCGGGGTCCTTCGGCTGCCGCTCCTGCCCGTGCTCGCCGTCTTGGCGCCGGCCAGCATCGCGCTCGCCTGGTGGGTGCGGCGATGAAGGCCGACGGCGGTGTCCTGCTGACGCTCGTGCTCCAGTTCGCGCTGCTCTCGCTGCTCGCGGTCGGCGGGATCAACGCCGTCATCCCGGAAATGCATCGTCAGGTTGTGGGCCTGCATCATTGGATGACCGACGAACGGTTCGGAGAGCTGTACGCGATTTCGCAGGCCGCGCCGGGGCCGAACGTGATGGTCGTGGCGCTCATCGGCCAATCGGTCGCCGGCCCGCTCGGGGCGATCCTTGCGATGGCGGCGATGTGCGGACCGACCGCCGTGCTCGCCTGCGTGGTGGCCAAGCTCTTCGACCGCTACCGCGAGGCGCGCTGGCGCGCCGTCGTCGAGGCGGGGCTGGTGCCGGTCACGATCGGCCTGTTCGCGGCGGCGGCCTTGATCATCGCGCGCGCCGCCGACCGGAGCTGGGTTGCGGTCGCCGTTACCGCCGCCGCTTTCGCCGTGACGTATTGGACGCGCAAGAACCCGCTGATCGCGCTCGGCGCGGCGGCGGCTCTCGGGCTCGCCGGACTTCTCTGAACGGGATCGTGCCTTGTTGATCTCGTTTGTTCATCAATCCGTCACGCTTTGCTTCCTGATGACGCTCACCTTGTGCTAGGGAAGTCCCAAGGCTTGCATTCAAAGCCGTGGGCGGACGAGGAGGAAGTGTATGTCGGAGGGGGTTCAGGCCTCAGGCGCACCTGCCGTCGAGGGATCCCATCGCATTTCCGCGTTTCTCGTTCCGGCCGTGATCGGGCTTGTCGCCCTGGCCGCTTATTGGCGAACGGCGTCGGGATCGCATTCCGGCGAAACGCTGCTGATTTGCGGGCTCGGACTCCTTGCGCTCGGCGGCGCCGTTATTGTTCTGCGACTGGTCGTTCGCAATCCGCGCGATTATTACGGCGGCCTTGCCCTGCTCGCGGTTGCGTTGTTCGCCATCTGGGCGGCAAGCGACCTGCCGGGCATGCGCGGCTTCGCCTTCGGTCCGGGCACCGCGCCGCGCATGTTCGCGAGCGTGCTCGGCGGCTTGGGCATCGCCGTCATGCTCGTCGGCCTGTTCATGGAGGGTCCCGGTCTCGAGCGCTACGACATCCGCGCGCCGGTGCTGCTCGTCGCCGCCGTCTTCTTCCTCGGTTTCGGGCAGGGCACGGCGATGAAGGTGGTCGCGGCCGTCGCCGCCGCCATGGCCATCCTGATCGCCGTGATGGGGATGCTGCGCTCGGACAATCAATACATACGCGGGCCGCTGTTCATCGTGGCGGGCATCCTGTTTTTCGCCCTGACCATCCGGCAGTTCGGCCTCGTCTTCGCGAGCTATTGCAGCATCGTGATCGCCGCTTTCGGAACGAACGAGGTGCGCTGGTTCGAGTCGCTGATCTGGGCGGCGGTGTTGACGCTGTTCTGCACCCTCCTGTTCCCCTGGGCGCTCAATCTGCCGCTGCAGCTGTGGCCGACAAACCTGAACTTCAAAACCATGTTCCAGTTCCTCTAGGTCGATCTGCGAGCGCCCGGTAAGTCATCCATGACCGAACTCCTGCAAAATCTCGCCCTCGGCTTCGGCGTCGCGTTTTCGCCGATGAATATCGGCCTGTGCATGCTCGGCGCCCTGGTCGGGACGCTGATCGGCGTGCTGCCCGGCGTCGGCCCGCTCGCCACCATCGCCATGCTGCTGCCGATCACCTTCGGCCTGCCGCCGGTCGGCGCGCTGATCATGCTGGCCGGCATCTATTACGGCGCGCAATATGGCGGCTCGACAACGTCGATCCTGGTGAACATACCGGGCGAAGCATCCTCGGTGGTCACGACGCTCGACGGGCATCAGATGGCCCGTCAGGGCCGGGCGGGGCCGGCGCTCGCGATCGCCGCGCTCGGCTCCTTCTTCGCGGGCTGCGTTGCGACCGTGCTGGTGGCGGCGCTCGGCGCGCCGCTCACCTCGATCGCGCTGATGTTCGGGCCGGCCGAATATTTCTCGCTGATGGTGCTCGGCCTCGTCTTCGCCGTCGTGCTCGCCAAGGGCTCGATCCTCAAGGCGATCACGATGATCATGCTCGGGCTGCTGCTGTCGATGATCGGTTCCGACATCGAAACCGGGCAATCGCGCATGGGGTTCGACATCCCGGAGCTCGCCGACGGGATCGGCTTCGTCGTGGTCGCGATGGGCGTGTTCGGCTTCGGCGAAATCATGCGCAATCTGGAAAGCCAGTCGTCGCGCGACGTCGTCAACGCGAAGCTGACCGGGCTGATGCCGACCTGGCCGGATCTGAAGGCCTGCGCCGGACCGATCGGTCGCGGCACCGTGCTCGGCTCGATCCTCGGCATTCTCCCGGGCGGCGGCGCCGTGATCGCCGCCTTCGCCGCCTATACGTTCGAGAAGAAGATGTCCAAGGATCCGTCGCGCTTCGGCCGCGGCGCGATCGAAGGGGTGGCGGCGCCTGAAAGCGCCAACAACGCCGCGGCGCAGACTTCGTTCATTCCGCTGCTCACGCTCGGCATTCCGCCCAATGCGGTGATGGCCTTGATGGTCGGCGCCATGACCATTCACGGCATCGTGCCGGGCCCGCAGGTCATGCTCAAGCAGCCGGAGCTGTTCTGGGGCATGATCGCCTCGATGTGGATCGGCAATCTGATGCTGATCGTCATCAACCTGCCGCTCATCGGGTTCTGGGTCCGCCTGCTGCGCGTTCCCTATCGGATGCTGTTTCCGGCCATCCTGATCTTCTGCTGCATCGGCGTGTATTCGATCAACAACTCGCCGACCGACGTCATCATGACGGCGGCCTTCGGTCTGGTGGGCTATTGGCTGGTGAAACACGATTTCGAACCGGCGCCGATGCTGCTCGGCTTCGTGCTCGGTCCGTTGATGGAGGAGAACCTCCGCCGTGCGATCCTGATCGCGCGCGGCGATCCGTTGACCTTCTTCACGCGGCCGATCTCGGGCGGCCTGCTCGCCGTGGCCATCCTGCTGCTCGTCGTCGCCGTGCTGCCGATGATCCGTCAGCGGCGGGAGCAGGTGTTCGTGGAGGATTGAGCCGAACGGGGGACGAACCGATCACGCGAGACCGGCGCGCCCAGGCGGCAAGCGGCCCGGCCTCACGATGCGACAGCCTGTCACATGATGGTCAGGGGACATCGCTTTAGTGAACGACGATACTGCCGCTCCATCGACTGCTTATCGGATTCCATCAGAGCCGATTGCGCGCGCTTTTCCGGCGAAACTGGGGTGCGGTCTGTTGTCGTGACCAGCGGGGCGACGCCGCTGCACGGTTAAAAAACGTGAAGCCAGGACAGAGGGAAGAGAAGGGATGAGTATGCTTACGCGAAGGACTTTTGTCGCAATATTCGCAGCGCTGGGGTTGACCTGGGGTGCGCTGCCGGCCGCCGCCCAGGATTACCCGAACCGCCCGATCACGCTGATCGTGCCGTTCGCCGCCGGCGGACCCACCGACGTGATCGCGCGCATCGTCGGCGATCACATGTCCAAGACGCTCGGCCAGACGCTCGTCATCGAAAACGTGGTTGGCGCCGGCGGAACGACGGGCACCACGCGCGCCAAGCGCGCCGCGCCCGATGGCTACACGATCATCATGGGGCATATGGGCACGCATGCCGCCGCGCCCGCGCTCTATCCGAACCTCGCCTATAATCCGGAAACCGATTTCGAGCCGATCGGCTTGGTGGCCGGCACCCCGATCCTGATCGTCGCGCGGAAAGACTTTCCGGCCAAGGATCTCAAGGAATTCGTCGAATACGTGAAGGCGAACGAAAGCAAGATCAATGCGGCGCATGCCGGCGTCGGCTCGGTCTCTTATACGACCTGCACGCTGCTGAATTCGATCATGAAGGTGAAGCCGACCGCCGTGCCCTTCAACGGCACCGGTCCCGCCTTGAACGCGCTGCTCGGCGGCCAGGTCGACTATATGTGCGACCAGATCGTCAACCTCGTCTCGCAGATCGAGGGCGGCTCGATCAAGGCCGTGGCGATCGCCACGCCCAACCGCAATCCGGTGCTGCCCAACATACCGACCACCAAGGAAGGCGGCCTCGCCGAGTACGAAGTGTCGGCCTGGAATGCGCTGTTCGCGCCGAAGGGAACGCCGCAGCCGATCGTCGACAAGCTCACCGACGCGCTCGACAAGGCGCTCAATGACGAGGCCACGCGCAAGCGGCTGCTCGATCTCGGCAGCGACATTCCCGACGCGCCGCGCCGGGGCCAGAAGGCGATGGGCGATCTCGTCAAGAGCGAGGTCGCGCGCTGGACGCCGGTGCTCAAGGCGGCGCAGGCGCAGAACTAGCCGCGCGCCGGCTTTCATTTCGTCGTAACTGTAACACGCCCGTTCCGTCCCGGCGGAACGGGCGTTATCTTTCGCTCCGACTCGCGGCCGACCCCCGGCCCCGGCGATCCGATGTCAGACGACGCTCGCATGCGCCAGTATCATGAATTGATGGATCGCATCCTCGCCGACGGGATGGAGAAGCGCGACCGGACCGGGACGGGCACGCTCTCCGTCTTCGGCCACCAGATGCGCTTCGACCTCGCCGAGGGCTTTCCGCTCGTCACCACCAAGAAGCTGCATGTCAGATCGATCATCTACGAGCTCCTGTGGTTCCTGTCGGGCGACACGAACGTCAAGTTCCTCAACCAGCACGGCGTCACGATCTGGGATGAGTGGGCGGACGCACGCGGCGATCTCGGGCCGATCTACGGCGCGCAGTGGCGCTCCTGGCCCGCGCGCGACGGCGGCGCGATCGATCAGATCGCCAATGTCGTGGAGATGATCCGCCGCAGCCCGGATTCGCGCCGCCTCATCGTCACCGCCTGGAACCCGGCCGACATCGACCAGATGGCGCTGCCGCCCTGTCACTGCCTGTTCCAGTTCTACGTCGCCGAGGGCCGGCTCTCCTGCCAGCTTTATCAGCGCTCCGCCGACGTGTTTCTCGGCGTGCCGTTCAACATCGCCTCCTATGCGCTGCTGACCTTGATGGTGGCGCAAGTGGCAGGGCTGCGGCCGGGCGCGTTCGTCCACACGTTCGGCGACGCCCACCTCTATCTCAATCATCTGGAGCAGGCGCGGCTGCAGCTCTCCCGCGCGCCGCGCCGGCTGCCGACCATGCGGCTCAACCCCGCAACGACCGACCTGTTCGCGTTCCGCTACGAGGATTTCGCGCTCGACGGTTACGACCCGCACCCGCATATCAAGGCCGCGGTGGCGGTGTGAGCCAATTGTTCCCGGCGGATCGGCTGGGCATCTTCCGCTCTCCCGCACAGGGAGAGGAGAGGCGAGGCGAGGGGACCATGACTTGGCGCGACCGACCGGTCATTTACGAGATCGCCACCTGGGTGTGGCTCGATGAATTGCGGGCGCGCTACCTTGAGCCTTTGACCTTGGCGACGATCCCCGCGCAGGAATGGGACGCGCTGGCGGAGCTCGACGTCGACGCGGTGTGGCTGATGGGCGTCTGGGAGCGCAGTCCGGCCGGCGTCGCCGTCGCGAACGCCAATCCCGACCTGCAGGCCGAGTTCCGCCACGTGCTGCCGGACTACCGCCCGGAGGACAATATCGGCTCCGCCTATTGCGTGCGCGACTACGTCGTCGCCGCCCATCTCGGCGGACCGGACGCGTTGGCCAAGGCGCGCGCCGAACTCGAATGCGCGGGGGCTGCGCCTCGTGCTCGATTTCGTCCCCAACCATGTGGCGATGGATCATCCGTGGGCGTTGCAGCATCCCGAGTATTTCATCCGCGGCAGCTATGAGGACATGGCGCGCGCTCCGCACGACTTCGCCGATGTGAAGGGGCAGGTCTACGCGCATGGACGCGACCCGTATTTCCCGCCCTGGCGCGACGTCCTTCAGGTCAACGCGTTCAACGCCGGCTTGCGCGCGGCGGCGATCGACACGGTGACCTCGATCGCCGCGCAATGCGACGGCATGCGCTGCGACATGGCGATGCTGATGCTCACCGAGATTTTCGAGCGGACCTGGGCCGCGCGCGCCGGACGGAGGCCTGCGACGGAGTACTGGGAAGACCTGATTCCGGCGGTGAAAGCCAAGCATCCCGACGTGCTGTTCATCGCCGAGGCCTACTGGGATCTCGAATATGTGCTGATGCAGAAGGGCTTCGACTATTGCTACGACAAGCGCCTGTATGATCGCCTGGTGCACGACAACGCCGAAAGCGTGCGCGCCCATCTGACGGCGTCGCTCGACTACCAGGACAAGCTTGTGCGCTTCATCGAGAACCACGACGAGCCGCGCGCCGCCGCCACGTTTTCGGGGCCCAAAGAGCACGCCGCGGCGGTCGTTGTCGCGACGGCGCCCGGCGCGACGCTCATCTATGACGGGCAGATCGAGGGTCGCAAAGTCAAGCTCCCGGTGTTCCTGGCGCGCCGGCCGGCGGAACCGCGCGACGAGGCGCTCGCTGAGTTTTATCGCAGCCTGCTGAGCACGATCCACGCCGACCTGTTCCACCTGGGCGAATGGCGTCTGTGCGACCGCCACGGCTGGCCCGACAATGCGAGCTTTCACAACATCGTCGCCTGGACCTGGCGGCTGGGGGTCGAGCGGACGCTGATCGTCGTGAACCTCGCCGGACAGCCCTCGCAGGCGATGGTGCAGCTGCCGTGGGACGACCTGCGCGGGCGCACCTGGCGTCTCGTCGAGACGCTGGCCTGGGAGTGCTATGTGCGCGACGGCGATGAGCTCGCGACGGCGGGGCTGTTCGTCGAGCTCGACCCCTGGCGCTATCACTTCCTGAAGTTTGAGTAGCGCGGCGCAGCGCAGTCTGCGTCACCAACGCGTTCCATCTCACCGCGTGAGCGCGCCGATGGCGGCTATCACGAAGATCGTCAGGCCGACCCCGATGACGCGCAGCACGACGAGCGAGGTTTCGGCTCGATACGTGCCGACTTCGCCGAGCGGACGGACCGGGATCTTAAACCCGAAATAGTTCACGGGGCAGGGCGCGTCGCCCTTCGCTCGGTCCGCATTCTTTTCCGCCCGGGTGGCGCGCCGGTAATAGCGGACGATCGCGTAGTGTTCATCGCGGATTCTATATTGCGGGATCAGCCGGTCGAACAGGAACATGAATCCGATCGGCCACGGCGCTCGCTGGCCCGGCGCCGCCTGCGCGTCGCCTGTTTGCGGGTCGAAGCCGACGATCCTGAACCCGAACCAGAACAGCAGCCAGAAGAAGACGAGGATGGCCACGATCGGTCCGACCACCTTGCCCGGGCGAAAGCCGTGGTCGGCGACCGCCCACAGGAGCGACTCGAAAGCCGTCGCGACGAGATCGGCGGTTCCGCTGATGACGGCCTGGAAGGTCGCTTGCACAGGCGCCAGGAGGGACTCCGGCGCTGATTGAGCGGCGGAGCCCGAGGCGCAGAGATAACCGGCCTCGATCCCCGGAAGCCAGGTCATGATGTGGCGGCAGAGATCCGCGCTCTTGCGTGCGACGCGCAGCTCCGTCGTGCTTCCGCCGGCCTTGTCGAAGGCCTGAACGAAGGCGTTGAACGGCTGCGAGGACGGCGCTGCGTTCTTGTTCAGCCAGCGCACCACCTCGTCGACGCTCGGGAGTTCGACCTGACTGGAGACTTTCGAAACGGTTTCGCTGCCGCAGGCCGGCGTCGCGTTGTGCACGCGATCGAATCTCAATCCGTCCAGATAGGTGAAATAGGGCTTCCCGCTGTCTCCGAAATTGTAGATCGCCGCGCCCGCGGAGAGGCCGATCGCTTCGAACTTGTGCTTCCGCGCAGCTTTCTCGAAAGTCTCGTCGTCTCGCGCCGTTCTGGGGAGGCCGGTCGCCGCGTTGCCCCACAGGTCGATGACGAGATTGCCCGCAACCTGCGTACCGTTCAGCGCGAGAATCGTAACCGGGTGGGCATCGTCGGCCGCGCTTCCCGCCGGGATCGGCCACGCCAGGCCCTTCAGGCAAAGGGCCGACTGCACGGTCGTTTCGAAGACGTAGAACTCCAGATAGGGGCTGCCCGGCAGTCCCTCGAGACCGACCGTGATCTTGCTGCCGACCGGCGTCTCATCCTTGCAGCCCGGAATTCTCCAGTCCGAACTCGTGCGGAAAGTCTTGTCGCTGGTTTGCCACGAACTGCGCATGCGCGCCTATGCGCTTCAACTCCGCCTCGACGATTTCCCGCACCGGCGCGCTGTCGAAAATGTTCCGCTTGTAGGAGTTGTCCGGCTTCGTCCGGGACAGCGCACGGCGCCACCACGAATAATCGACAGACACATTGCCGTCCGTGGCCCGTTTGATGACGCCGAAGCCCGCGTTTTCCGCCGTCAGATAGCCGAGGGTGCTTGCGCTAATATGATAAGCACAGCGCGCCTCGGTCTCGTCCAGGGCGACCGTTCCCGCGACCTGGCTGGATCGTATCCACAGCCGCGAGAAGGCGGAGTTTCTCAGGTCGAGATCGCCCGCGATCCTGGCTCTGATGATCCAAGCGTCGAGAAAAACGATGCTGTTCCTCTGATGCCAGGACCCCTCGATCCGGGTATCGTGGACCCGCAGCCTTCGCATGAAGCTCGCGCCGCCATACACCGAACCGTCCACCTGTGCGCGGTTCAGCCGCAGATTGCCGAGAATGACCGCGTACTCGAAACTGAAGTCGCCTTTGATATGCGCGTTGCGCGCGTCGACGGGGCCTTTGACGAGCGAGCGGTCCAGAACGAGCGAGTACGGCACGTCGACGCCGACGAGATCGAGGCCATCGCAAAAGACCGCGCCGATGATGCGGATGCCGCTCGGCGCGATCTGCGCCTCCTTCACGATGTGTTTGATGATGCCGGCCGGCAGCCGGCGCGGGTCTTTCCGCGCGCAGACTTCGTCCCAGTTCTTCTCGGCGAGCGGCATTCCCTCCTTTTCTGCTTTCGGATCGCCTGCATTGCGGTCGACGCATTCGAGCGCCGGCGTCATCACAATTTCGCGGCCATCCCGCAGGCACGCGACGATATCGGTGTATGTCTGCGGCTCGATGGACGCTGGCGTTTGCGCTTGGCCGGAAGCCGTCGCCAAGGCCATCAGAACAGCCGCCATGATGATGGCGGCGACGATTGCGGAAACGATTGCAGGGCGCTTCATGAATGGGCCCAAAAAACGCCAGCCGAATTCATGGTAGAAGATTTCAATTCGCGCCGCAACCATAACGGGTTGGCGCGCAACCGCTCCGTCGCGCCGCTGCATCGAGCCGGGAATACAGTGACCGGATGAACGATATCTCCCTCGTGCTCGTCGCTGCGGTGGCCGACAATGCCGTGATCGGCAGGGAGGGCGGGCTGCCTTGGCGGCTCAAATCCGACCTGCAGCATTTCCGCGCGCTCACGCTCGGCCATCCGCTGCTCATGGGACGCAAGACCTATCAGGCGATCGGCCGGCCGCTGCCCGGGCGCACCAACATCGTCGTCAGCCGGGATCACGCCTTCGCCGCGCCGGGCGTGCTCGTCGCCGCTCGCCTCGAAGACGCGCTCGAAGTGGCGCGCGCAGACGCCTTGCGACGCGGCGTCGAAACGGTCATGGTGATTGGCGGCGCGGACATTTATGCGCAATCGATGCCTTTGGCGGCGCGTCTGGAAATCACCCGCGTGCACGCTCGCCCCGCGGGGGACGCCGTGTTTCCCGCCATTGTTGAGGGGGAGTGGTTCGAGACTGCGCGGCGAGAGGGCCTTGCCGGGCCGGAGGACGAGGCGACGTTCACATTCGTGAGCTACGCGCGGGTCGCCGGCGGGCCACACGACCATGCGTCACTGGGCGGCAAGGCCGTGCGTTGATCAAGGGGTTGGTTTCCGCTAACCGAAGCTACATCTTTGTCGGATGCGCCTCGAGCAAGATCGCGGCCGATCGGCGCAGTCGGGCTGGCTTATCCGCCAGACAAGAGGGAAAGGCTCGATCATGCCATGGAGTAATCAAGGCGGTGGTGGTCCGTGGGGACCCGGCCCCAAGGGGCCGTGGGGCTCCGGTCCACAATCGACGGGTCCGACCCCGCCCGACCTTGAGGAATTGCTGCGACGCAGCCAGGACAGGCTGCGGAGCGTGCTGCCGGGCGGCCTGGGCGGGCGCGGAATCGTGCTCATCGTGGCGGCCGCCGTCGCGATTTGGGGGCTGTCGGGTTTCTTCCGCGTCGAGCCGGATGAACTCGGCGTCGTGCTTCGCTTCGGCAAATATGTGCGCGACGCGAAGCCTGGCCTGAACTACCACCTTCCTTATCCGATCGAGACCGTGCTCACTCCCAAGGTCACCCGCGTCAATCGCATCGATATCGGCATGCGGATCGTCGAAGACGTGCGGCGCGGCTCGACCATGCGCGACATCCCCGAAGAAAGCCTGATGCTCAGCGGCGACGAGAATATCGTCGACGTCGACTTTGCCGTCTTCTGGGTGATCAAGCCGGATCAGGGCGCGGCGCAATACCTGTTCAACATTCAGAATCCCGAGGGCACCGTGAAGGCGGTCGCGGAAAGCGCGATGCGCGAGGTGATCGGGCGCTCGGAAATCCAGCCGATTCTCACCGGAGCGCGCCAGAACATCGAGACCGGCGTGCAGGAGCTGATGCAGAAAATTCTCGACGACTACGGGGCGGGCATTCAGATCACGCAGGTCCAGCTGCAGAAGGTCGATCCGCCCGCGCAGGTGATCGACGCGTTCCGCGACGTGCAGGCCGCACGCGCCGATCTCGAACGCGCGCAGAACGAGGCGCAGACCTACGCCAACCGGGTGATTCCCGAGGCGCGCGGCCGCGCCGCGCAGGTCACGCAGTCGGCCGAGGCGTATCGCGAGCAGACGGTCGCCGAGGCGCGGGGCCAGGCCGGGCGGTTCGACAAGATCTACGACGAGTACCGCAAAGCGCCGGACATCACCCGCGAGCGCCTCTATCTCGAAACGATGGAGCGCGTGCTCGGCGGCACCGACAAGATCATCCTGGATTCGACCGGCGGCGCAGGCGGCGGAGTCGTTCCTTACATCTCGCTCGACGAGCTGACCAAACGGGGGAACCCGTCGGCCCAGCAGCCGTCGCAACAGCAACGCTCGCAGGCGGGAGCGAACCGATGAGGCTCGGCATCGTAGGTGGGGTCGCCGCCGTCGTCATCGTGCTCGTGCTGCTGCTTGGCTACAGCGCGGTGTTTTCCGTCTACCAGACGCAGCAGGCGCTCGTGGTCCGGCTCGGCGAGCCGGTGCGCGTGGTCACACAACCCGGGCTGCACTGGAAGGTGCCGCTGATCGACAGCGTCATCTATGTCGACAAGCGCATTCTCGATCTCGAGAACCCCGCGCAGGAGGTGATTGCGTCCGACCAGAAGCGTCTCGTCGTCGATGCGTTCGCCCGTTACAAGGTGGTCAATCCGCTGCGCTTCTATCAGACGGTCGGCTCGGTCGACGGCGCCAATTCGCGGCTGTCGACGCTGCTCAACTCCGCCCTTCGGCGGGTGCTCGGCGAGGCCACTCTGACCCAGGTCGTGCGCGACCAGCGCGAATACCTCATGAACCGCGTGCGCGAGCAGCTCGAGCGCGAGGCGCAGGCGTTCGGCATTTCCGTGGTGGATGTCCGCATCCGCCGGGCCGATCTGCCGGAACAGAACAGCCAGGCGGTGTACCAGCGCATGCAGACCGAGCGCCAGCGCGAAGCGGCCGAGTTCCGCGCACAAGGAAGCCAGCGCGCCCAGGAAATCCGCGCGCGCGCGGACCGCGAGGTGACGGTGCTCGTCGCCGAGGCCACGTCGCGCGCCGAGCAGACGCGCGGCGAGGGCGACGCGGAACGCAATCGCATCTTCGCGGACGCGTTCAACAAGGATCCCGACTTCTTCTCGTTCTACCGCTCGATGCAAGCCTACGAGGCCGGACTGAAGCCGAACGATACGCGATTCCTCCTGCGGCCCGATTCCGACTTTTTCCGCTACTTCGGAAGTCGCGGCAGCCGGCCGAATGCGCCGACCGCCGCGCCCACCGGAGGGCCTACGCCCGCACCGACGCCAGCGCCGACGCAGTAATCATGGGCCAGGGCCGACTGGCCGTTTCCGGACCCGCCCGATGGTTCAGTTCTTCGTCGCGCTCGGACTCGTCTTCGTGCTCGAAGGGCTGTTTTTTGCCGTGTTTCCCGGCCCCGCCCGCCGCTCGGCGGTCGCCATTCTGGAAACGCCCGAGCAGACGCTGCGGGTGGTCGGCGTGGTCAGCGCCGCCATCGGCGTCCTCGTGATCTGGCTGACCAAGCTGTTTGCTTAAGCGCGGTCGTTCCGAGCCGCAATCTCGACGCAGCGTGCAATCCCGACGCAGCATCTTCATGCGATCGGGTTCGCCGTTCTCTCAATCATGATCGTTTGCGCCGCCCGACCGGGCTGGTGCGTTTTTCGTTCTTTGCGCCGGCTGCAAGGTATCTAACTGACGCAGACGAAAGAACCTGACAGCCCCCGCGCGTGGTTTCGCAAACCGCGCTTGCGCGCGGGCGAACCAGCCCATGGCTGAGGCGTTCAAGCTCCAGAACGTCTGCTGCTCCCCGCGGGGCCGCTACAAGCACACAGCATGGAGCTTTCATGACCGGAAAAGGAATGCCCGAGAGCGGCGCCTGGACGTCGCTCGACCGGCGCAAACTGCTTGGAGCAACGGCTGCGGGAGCGGCGTTCCCCTTCCTCGCCGGCGTGGGCGGCGGCGCCGCGGCGCAGGATGCGCCCCGCGATCCGGGCGGCGCCGACAAATGTCAACCTGCAGATCAACGGCCAGACCCATCGGCTCGCCCTCGATGTGCGCACGACGCTGCTCGATGCGCTGCGCGAGCATGTGGGCCTGACCGGCGCCAAGAAGGGATGCGACCAGGGCCAGTGCGGCGCCTGTACGGTGCTCGTGGACGGCGCGCGCATCTTGTCCTGCCTCACGCTTGCGGCCATGGTCGACGGCCGCAGCGTCACCACCATCGAGGGATTGGCGGCGCCGGACGGCGCGCTGCACCCCGTGCAGCAGGCCTTCATCGATCACGACGCCTTTCAGTGCGGCTACTGCACGCCCGGGCAGATCATGTCGGCGGTCGCCTGCGTGCATGAGGGTCACGCCGAATCGGCATCCGACATTCGCGAATACATGAGCGGCAATCTCTGCCGCTGCGCCGCCTATCCCAACATCGTCGCCGCCGTTGCGCAGGCGAAAGCCGCGATGGGAGGCTGACATGCGTCCGTTCCTGTATCGCCGTCCGAGCGGCGTCGAAGAAGCCTTGCGGGCGGGCGCGGATGCGTCGGACATTCCGCCGGCGCAAGCGCCGAGCCAGTTCATCGCCGGCGGCACCACGATGCTCGACCTGATGAAGCTCGACGTGATGCGCCCGCAGACGCTCGTCGACATCAACGCGCTCGCGCAGGAGCGTCACGGCCAGATCGAAGCGAGCGCGCGCGGGCTGCGCTTCGGCGGGCTCGTGCGCATGGCGCAGGCCGCGGAACATCCGGCGGTCAAGCGCGACTATCCGGTGATCGCCGAGAGCCTCCAGCTCGCCGCGAGCCAGCAGCTCCGCAACATGGCGAGCCTCGCCGGCAATGTTCTCCAGCGCACCCGCTGCAACTATTTCCGCGACGTATCCTGGACGGCCTGCAACAAGCGCGACCCGGGCTCGGGCTGCGCCGCGCTCGACGGCTTCAATCGCAAGCACGCGATCCTCGGCGTCAGCGAGCATTGCATCGCGACCTATCCGGGCGATTTCGCGCAAGCGCTGATCGCGCTCGATGCGAGCGTCGAGATCGTCGGGCCGCGCGGACGGCGCGAGATCCCCGTGGCCGAATTGCACCGGCTTCCGGGCGATGCGCCGCATGTCGAGACGCAGCTGCGGCCCGGCGAACTCATCACTGCGATCAACGTGCCGGCAGGCGCGTGGACGCGGCGCTCGGTCTATCTGAAGATCCGCGACCGCGAATCCTACGATTTCGCGCTCGCCTCCGCCGCGGTTGCGCTCGACCTCGCGGACGGCGTCGTGCGCGAAGCCCGCATCGGGCTCGGCGGCGTCGCGACCGTTCCCTGGCGGGCGCGCGAGGCGGAGGCCGCCCTGCGCGGCCGGCGGATCGACGAGCAAAGCGCGCAAGCCGCGGCCGAAGCCGCGTTCGCCGGCGCGCAGACGCATGAACACAATGCCTACAAGGCGCCGCTCGGCCAGCGCACGCTCGTGCGCGCGCTGCTCGCGGCCTCCCGCATGGAGACCTGAGCATGACCGCCGCCGCCCCAGAGCCCAAGGAGAATATGGGTCGCCCGGAACCGCGCCTCGACGCGCGCGCAAAGGTGACCGGCGAGGCTCGCTATCCCTCCGATGTCGCCGTCAGCAATCCGGCCTTCGCCTTTCTCGTGACGAGTCCGATCGCGAAAGGCCGCATCGAGCGGCTCGATCTCGACGCCGCCCGCGCCGTTCCCGGCGTGATCGAGATTTTCACCCATGCGAACACGACGGAGCTGAAGCAGACCAAGTATGAGCGAGGCGGAGGCGGCCCCTCCACCTCGATCCAGGGTCTTGGCCCGGAGATCGCACATGATGGCCAGATCGTCGCGATGGTGGTGGCCGACAGCTTCGAGGCGGCGCGCGAAGCGGCGTACAAGGTGAAGGCGTCCTACGCGCGGGAGCAGCCGAGCGCCGGCTTCGGCGCGGCCGGCGCAACCGAGGAAGATGCGGGGAAGGAACTGCCGCAGGCCGGCGATGCCGAAGCCGCGCTCGCGGCGGCCGAGGTGGCGATCGAGGCCGAATACGGAACGCCGACCCAGCACCACAATGCGATCGAGCTGTTCACGACCACCTGCGTGTGGGCGAATGACGAGCTCACCGTCTACGAGCCGAGCCAGTACGTTTACGGCCTTAAGAACAATATGGCGCAGCAGGCTCGGCATCGATGCGGACAAAGTGCGCGTCGTCAGCCACTATGTCGGCGGCGCGTTCGGCTCGAAGGCGCAGATGACGCCGCGCACCGGCCTGGTCGCGCTTCGCCGCAAAGCAGCTCAACCGGCCGGTCAAGCTGGTCCCCACCCGCGATCAGGGCTTCACCATCGCGACCTATCGGGCCGAGACGCGGCACCGCGTGCGGCTCGGCGCGCGGCGCGACGGAAAGATCGTCGGCTACATCCACGAAGGCGCCGAGGTCACCTCGCGGCCCGACAAATACATGGTCTCCGGTGTCGAGGACAGCGCGCGACTGTATGATTTCGGCGCGGTCAAGACCAAGGTCAGCGTGGTGCATGCCGATCGCAACACGCCGGGCTTCATGCGGTCGCCGCCGGTGGTGCCATACGTCTATGCGCTCGAGAGCGCCATGGATGAACTCGCGGTCAAGCTCGCCATGGACCCGGTCGAGCTGCGCCGACGCAACGACACCACGACCGACACGATCACCGGCAAGCCATGGTCCAGCCGATCGCTGATGAAGTGCTACGACGAGGCGGCGCAGGCGTTCGGCTGGTCGCGCCGCACGCCCGCGCCCGGCTCGATGCGCGACGGCGACTGGCTGATCGGCTGGGGCTGCGCGACCGCGGTCTACCCGACCCATATCGGCGTTGCGAGCGTGCGGGTGCGGCTCCTGCCGAACGGGGAGGTGCGGGTTCAGACCGCCGCGCACGATCTCGGGACCGGCGCCTACACCGTCATCGGCCAGATGGCCGCCGAGCGGCTCGGCTTGCCGCTCTCGGCCGTCAAGGTCGAACTCGGCGACAGCAATCTGCCGCCGGCCCCGGTCGCCGGCGGCTCGGTCACCACGGCGAGCGTCTGCTCGGCCGTGCTGCAGGCCTGCGACGCGATTCGCGAGAAGCTGTTCCGTGCGGCGTCCACCGCCAATGAGGGGCCGCTCGCCGGCCGTGCGCCCGCCGAACTCGATCTTACCGACGGCCGCGCGGTTGCGACCGACGGCGCGAGCGAGGCGCTCGACGCGGTCATGAACCGGCTCGGCCAAGGCGCGATCGAGGAATATGCCGAGTACCGGCCGCCCGGAAGCGATCCGGACGTCGTCAGGAAGCTCTATGCCGGCAAGGCCCCGCTCACCGGCGGTTCGCATGGCGGCAAGATGATGTACGCGCTCGGCGCCGAATTCGTCGAGGTGCGCGTGCATGCGCGCACGCGCGAAGTCCGCGCGCCGCGCGCGGTCGGCGCGTTCGCCGGCGGGCGCATCATGAACACGCGCACCGCGCACAGCCAGCTGATGGGCGGGATGATCTGGGGAATCGGTTCGGCCCTGCACGAGGCGACCGAGATCGACCCCCGCGAGGCGCGCTATCTCAACGACAATATCGCCGAATATCTGATCCCGGTGAACGCGGATGTCGCCCAGATCGACGTGATCCTGGTGCCGGAGGTCGATTCGGAGGTCAACCCGGCCGGCGTGAAGGGTCTCGGCGAACTCGGGAATGTCGGCACCGCCGCGGCGGTCGCCAACGCGGTCTATCACGCGACCGGCAAGCGCATTCGCAACCTTCCCATCCGCATCGAGGATCTTCTGTAGCGCGCGCCCCGGCGCGTTCGGCGCGCCGGTGGCGCGACGAGGTCGGGCGGCGCTGCAGCGAAGCAGCGCCGCCGGGCCGTTCACGCCTCCGACGGAACGATCCGCCGGTACAGGTGCCAGGTCGCATGGCCGAGCACCGGCAACACGACCAGCAGGCCGAGAAAGGCCGGCAGGCATGCCACGATCATCAGGATGACGACCACGGCGGCCCAGCCGATCATCGGACCGGGGCTCGCCACCACCGCGCGCACGCTGGTGATCATCGCCGTCACGAAGTCGATGTCGCGATCGAGCAGGAGCGGAAACGACACGACGGTAAGGGAGAACAGGACGAGCGACAGCGCGGCGCCCATCAGATGCCCGACAATCAGGAAGACCCAGCCCTCCGGCGTGGTGGTGACGACGATCAGGAAATCGCGCAGCGAGGCGAACGATTTCAATCCCAGCATGAGGGCGATGAGGAGGCGGACCTGGTACATCCAGACGACGAAGATGAACACCGTTACGAACGCCATCCAGCCGAGTTCGCGTCGGCTTTGCGCGACGATCGCCCCGATCACCGCCGACCACGACAAGGGCTCGCCGGTTTCGCGCCGCCGGCTCACTTCGTACAGCCCGACGGCGACGAACGGTCCGATCAGGGCGAAGCCCGCGGCAAGGGGGTAGGCGAGATAGCTCGCGCCCAGTGCAGTCACGCAGAGCAACATCACGATGCCGCCGGCGGCGTAGAGCGCACCGAAGGCGAGGCCATAGACCGGCGCGCTTTGAAAGTCGCGCAGCCCCTCCGCGAGGGCTTCGACAATGTCGCTGACCGTTACGGCCCGCACCACCGGGTCGGGCTTCCGAACGGCGACCGCGGGGTGCGAGGATGTTTCAACATGGTCTTCGCCGCTCATGGGGTCCCCCTTGGTCTTGTTCGTTGAGGCATAGGACTCTTCCCCCGAAGGCGAGGTTTGGCAAGTGGCCGCGCCGGGGCGCGCGGGGAGGGGTCGACGCGGTGTCAGAGGTTCATGCCGGTCATCCCTGGCCGGATCATGCGCGGGCAGGGGTCCCGCGGACGGCAGCCGGCGAGCCGTTCCGCTTAACGAATTGTCCCGACAATTCCTGCAAACGGAGGTGGAACCACAAAGGGGGCTCGGCGTTTAGACCACGGCAGCGCTTCTGGACGCAGTCCAGCCACGAGGGGGACTTCCGTGACTCATCCTAAATCGACCGGCAATCTGCTTGTGTCTGTTTCGACCCGGGCAGGGCTTCGCAGTTCAGCGGTTGCTTGGAGCATCATCGGCGTAGGGCTGGGCGCAGCGTTCGCGCTCGCGGGGACCAGCCCGGTCGAAGCCGCGTATTTCTACAATTACGGTTACTACGGCTCCTATCGGGCGGCCCCGGCCCCCGTCGCCCGCCAGTCGCGGCCAGTCGCGAAGAAGAAGGGCAAGGCGTCGGACGATCAGGCGAAGAAGGAATCGCCCAAGCCGATCAAAGGCCCATTGACCATCGTCGTATCGGTCGGCGAGCAGCGCCTGCGCGTGTTCGATGCGACCTCGCTGATCGCGGAGTCGCCGACATCGACCGGCACGCGGGCCTTTCCGACCCCGATGGGCGTGTTCTCCATCATTCAGAAGAACCGCTATCACTATTCGAATCTCTACAATAACGCGCCGATGCCCTACATGCAGCGGCTGACCTGGTCGGGAACCGCGATGCACACGGGCGTGCTTCCGGGCTATCCGGCTTCGCACGGCTGCATCCGACTGCCGAACTCGTTCGCGTCCCGGCTGTGGACGATGACCAAGCTGGGCACCCGCGTGATCGTCGCCCGCCACGGCCTGCAGCCGGCCGAGATCATGCATGCCAAGCTCGACACCCTGAAGCGCAAGCCAGCCGATACGACGCCGATGGTCGAAGGCGCCGGCGGCCAGACCGCTGCGAACGAGGGGCCGGCGACCGACGGGTTCAGTTCGCCGATGCCGAACCTTCTGAGCGATCGGTTCAAGCCGACGACGGTCGTTCTCAACGAACCGAGCCCGGCGCCGGCGGCCGACCCGTACATCGCGCCTGGAACCGATCCTTCGACCGCTCCGGCCAAGCCGCTGAAGCCCGGCCCGGTTGCGATCTTCATCAGCAGGAAAGAAGGAAAGCTGTTTGTCAGGAAAGGGTTCGATCCGGTATTTGACGTTCCGGTGAAGATTGAGAATCCGGACCTCCCGCTTGGCACCCATGTCTATACGGCGACGGACGCCAAGGACGACGGCCTCAGGCTGAACTGGATGGCCGTGTCTCTCCCCGCTGAAAACCGGCCCGATCCGCGCGCCGACAACAAGCGCGCCAAGGCGCGCGGCGAAAAGCCGGTCGCCAAGCCGGCAGCCCCCGCTCCGGCAATGGGAAGTTCGTCGGCCACCGAGGCGCTCGACCGGGTCGAACTGCCGGCGGAAGCGGTCGACCGGCTGGCCGAGATGCTCTCTCCCGGCGCGTCGCTCATCATCTCCGACAAGGGCTTGGGGCCGCAGACCGGCAAGGGCACCGACTTCATCGTCCTGTCGCGCTGACGCGACACAACGCAACACACGAGACATGCCGGGCCCTCGCGCCCGGCCTTTTCGTATTGCGGAAGATGAAACTGGGTGTTGGCAGGCCGATGCTGAATACGCTAAGGAATCCGTGAGTTTCCAAAATCCCGTTCGGCTCCGTAACCTGGCGCAATAATGCTGGCGGACCGCGCGCGGGCGAAGGGTGGGGGGGCATGCCGGTCGCGATCGGGCTGTGGTGCACGGCGGGATTTCTCGCTCTTGGCGTGCTCGGGGCTGCGGTCGGTCGCTTCTCCTTTGCGACGAGACTGATTTACGGTCTGGCGCTCGCCGTTTCGCTCGCCGTCTTTGCGCTCGCGCTGGTCGTTCTCCTGTCCTCCGGCAGGCCCTCGACCGTCGTGCTGCCGATCGGGCTGCCCGGGACCGGCGCGCATTTCCGGTTGGACGCGCTCTCGGCCTTCTTCCTCCTCGTCATCGGTCTCGGGGCGGCGTCGGCGAGCCTTTATGCGCTCGGATACGGGCGATCCGAAAAGACCCCGCTGCGGGTGCTTCCCTATTACGGTCCGTTTCTCGCCGGCATGACCCTCGTCGTGCTTGCGGCGGACGCCTATAGCTTCCTGTTCGCCTGGGAGTTCATGTCGCTCACCTCGTGGGCGCTCGTGGTGGCGCATCACCGCAATCCCGCCAATGTCAGGGCCGGGAACATCTATCTGCTCATGGCGAGCTTCGGCACGTTGTGCCTGCTTCTCGCCTTCGGCCTGCTGGCGCATGCGAGCGGCGGCTACGCTTTCACGGCGATGCGCGGAACTCCGCTTGACCCTGGGATTGCGTCGTCAGTCGTCGCGCTGACCCTCATCGGGGCAGGCTCGAAGGCCGGCATCGTCCCCCTGCATGTCTGGCTGCCGCTGGCGCATCCGGCGGCGCCGAGCCATGTCTCGGCGCTGCTCAGCGGCGTGATGACCAAGGTCGGCATATACGGCTTCGTGCGCATCGTGTTCGACATCGCCGGCGATCTGAGCCCCTGGTCCGGCCTGGTCGCGCTGATGGTCGGCGGGGTGACGGCGGCCGTGGGCGTGCTCTATGCGCTGATGCAGCACGATCTCAAACGGCTGCTCGCCTATCACACGGTGGAGAATATCGGCATCATCTTCATCGGACTTGGGCTTGCGCTCGCGTTTCGCGCGAACGGGCTGGGCGCGGCGGCGGCGGTCGCGCTCACCGCGGCGCTGTTCCATGTGTTCAATCACTCGGTGTTCAAGAGCCTGTTGTTCTTCGGCGCGGGCGCCGTGCTGACGGCCACCGGCGAGCGCGACATGGAACGTCTCGGCGGCCTCATTCACGCGATGCCGCAGACCGCGGTCGTCTTTCTCATCGGCTGCGCCTCGATCTCCGCGCTGCCGCCGCTCAACGGTTTCGTCTCCGAATGGCTGACCTTTCAGGCGATCCTCTTGAGCCCGCAGCTTCCGCAATGGGGGCTGAAATTCGCGGTGCCGGCGACGGGAGCGTTGCTCGCGCTGGCGGCGGCGCTCGCCGCGGCCTGCTTCGTCAAGGCCTTCGGCGTCGTTTTCCTCTCCCGGCCGCGCACGCCGGCCGCCGCCGCGGCGAAGGAGGTGGACCGCTTCTCCCTCGCCGCGATGTTCGCGCTCGCCGCGATCTGCCTCTTCGCCGGCATCCTGCCGGGCTTTGTGATCGACGCGCTCGCGCCCGTGACAAGCGCCCTCACCGGCGCGCGGCTGCCGCAGCAGGCGGTCATGCCATGGCTGTCGATCGTCCCCATCGCGGAAAGCCGCAGCTCCTACAACGGTCTCATCATTTTCGTGTTTCTGATCTGCGCCGGCCTGTTCGGGGCGATGGTGATCCATAAATTCGCGACGCGGGCGACGCGGCGCAGCGCCATCTGGGACTGCGGCTTTCCGCTCGACAGCCCGGTGACGCAATACACCGGTTCGAGCTTCGCCATGCCCATCCGCCGCGTGTTCGGCGCCGCCATTTTCGGTGTGATCGAGCGGGTGGACATGCCGCAGCCAGGGGACATGCGCGCCGGCCATTTCCAGGTCCGCGTGCGCGACCCCGCCTGGCGCTTTGTCTACGGACCGCTCGTGCGCTTCGTGGCGCGGAGCGCGAAATGGCTGAACCGCCTGCAGTTTCTCACCATCCGCAGCTATCTCACCCTCGTTTTCACGGCGCTCATCGTGCTGCTGCTCGTGGTGGCCGCATGGCGGTGATCAAGGAGCTCGCGCTGCAACTGCTGCAGATCACCTTGCTGGTGGCGATCGCTCCGCTCGCGCTCGGCGTCACCCGCAAGGTGCGCGCGCGCATCCTGCGCCGGCGCGGGCCGCCCCTCCTGCAGGTCTATTTCGATTTGTGGAAGCTGATGCACAAGGAAGCGGTGGTCGCTCACAACGCGTCCTGGGTCTATCGCTGCGCGCCCTATCTGGTGTTTGCCGCGACCTGGGTGGCGGCGGGCCTCGTGCCGACCTACGCGACCGGCCTGTTGTTCTCCTGGTCGGCCGACCTGATCGCCATCGTCGCGCTGCTCGGCACCGCGCGGTTCGCGCTGGCGCTCGCCGGCATGGATGTCGGCACCGCCTTCGGCGGCATCGGCTCGTCGCGCGAAATGATGATCGCCTCGCTCGCCGAGCCGGCGATGATGCTCATCGCCTTCACCGTGGCGCTGATCGCCGGCACCACCCAGCTTTCCGCGATCGCGGCGCTGTTCGTGACCGCCGAGACCGGGCTGCGCGTCTCGCTCGGTCTGGCGCTGCTCGGCCTGATCATCGTCGGGGTCGCCGAGAATGCGCGCATTCCGATCGACAATCCCGCCACCCATCTCGAACTCACAATGGTGCACGAAGCGATGGTGCTGGAATATTCCGGCCGGCACCTCGCGATGATCGAGGCCGCGGCGGCGGTCAAGCTCGTGCTATACTTCTCGCTGGTCGCCTGCCTGTTCTTTCCGTTCGGCATCGCCACGGGAGACAAGACGGCGGCGGCGCTCACGCTCGGCCTCGGCGCCTATCTGTTCAAGATAATGGTCTTCGCCGTCCTCTTGCCGATCGCCGAGACGGGCGTCGCCAAGATGCGGGTCTTCCGCTATCCGGCCTTTCTCGGCGGCGCGTTCGCGGCGGCCGCCCTTGCCGTGTTCTTGCGCTTCGTGTCGCGGGGATTTTGATGCCCTCTTTGTGGTTCGATATCGCGCATCTCTTCGCCGGCGGCGTGCTCGTTCTCAGTCTCGTGCTGCTCTATCAGGACCGCATCACCGCCGCGATCAACGTCTTCGCCTTGCAGGCGATCACGCTCGCGCTGTCGGTCGGCTGGCAGGCCTTCATTCAGCGCGAGCCGTTTCTCCTCGTCACCGCGCTGCTCGCGCTTGCGGTCAAGGGCTTCGTCATTCCCACCGCGCTGCATCGCATCGTGCGCCGGCTCGACATCCATCGCGAGGTCGAACGGGTGATCGGCGGGGGAGCGACCATGCTCGCCGGCCTCGCCCTGGTCGCGCTGTCGATTCTCCTGGTGCAGCCGGTCGCCGGCACCGGCGACATGGTCGCGCGCGAGGACATCGCGTTTGCGCTCGCCGTCGTTCTGCTCGGGCTCCTGATGATGATCACCCGCTACAACGCCGTCACCCAGGTGATCGGCTTCATGTCGCTCGAGAACGGGCTCATCTTGGCCGCGACCGGCGCGCGCGGAATGCCGCTCGTGGTGGAGGTGTCGGTCGCCTTCTCGGTCCTCATCGCCTTCATCGTGTTCGGGGTGTTCGTCTTCCGGATCCGCGAGCGCTTCGACACGGTCGACGTGACCGTGCTCGAACGATTCCGCGGCGAGCGGAGGGAGCAAGCGTGATGTTCGACCCGGGACCCGTCACGCCGTTTGCTTCGGTCCTCCTCCTGATCGTCGTGCCGGCCGTCGCCATCCCGGCGCTCGCCGTCATCACGAATTATCGCCTGAGCGCGGCGCTCAACATGCTCGTCTGCGCCCTGACGCTCGCCGTCGCCCTCTCGCTGCCGTTCCGGCCGGGCGTGCGCGGCGACTTCTTCATCGTCGATGATCTCAACATTTTCCTGTTGGTGCTGACGACGTTTGTCGGCTTCACCACCAGCATCTACAGCGCAAGCTATATCGGCCACGAACTGGAGACCGAGCGGCTCACGCCGGCGCTGCTGCGCTTCTATCATGCGATGTATCAGGCGATGCTGGGCGCGATGAATCTCGCTCTGGTCGCCAACAATGTCGGGCTGATGTGGGTCGGCGTCGAGGTGGCGACGCTCGCCACCGTGATGATGGTCGGCACCTACCGCACGCCGGCGGCGATCGAAGCGGCGTGGAAATACTTCATTCTCGGCAGCGTCGGCATCGGGCTCGCCTTTTTCGGCACCGTGCTCACCTACCTCGTCGCCGCCAATGTGCTGGGCGGCGGCCTGTCGGCGATGCGCTGGGATCTCATGGTGCAGAACGCCGGCAAGTTCGATCCCGCCCTTCTCTCGCTTGCGTTCGTGTTCCTGCTGGTCGGCTACGGCACCAAAGTGGGCCTGGCGCCGTTCCACGCCTGGCTGCCCGACGCGCATGCGGAGGGGCCGACGCCGATCTCGGCGGTGCTGTCGGGCCTGTTGCTGAATGTCGGGCTGTACGCGTTGCTGCGCTTCAAGATCGTGCTCGCCGGCAATCCGGAAGCGATCAATGTCGGGGCCATCCTGATCGTGCTCGGCGTCGTGAGCCTCGTATTCGCGGGCTTCATGCTGTTCGGCCGGCGCGACATCAAACGGCTGTTCGCCTATTCCTCGATCGAGCATATGGGCATCACGACTTTCGCCTTCGGCGTCGGCGGCCCGCTCGCGAATTTCGCCGGGCTCCTGCACATGAGCATGCATTCGCTGACGAAGTCCGCGATCTTCTTCGCCGTCGGCCACATCGCCCAGGCGAAGGGGACGCAGAGCATCGCCGGGATCAGCGGCCTGTCGGTGACGCATCCGGTGCTCGCATTCGGCTTTGCGCTCGGCGTGATCGCCATCGCCGGGCTGCCGCCTTTCGGCGTGTTCATGAGCGAGTTCCTCCTCGTCAGCTCGGCGATCGCGCGCCAGCCGGTCCTCACTGTGCTGTTCGTCGCGGGCCTCCTGCTCTCGTTCGCCGCGCTCTTGCTGCGCCTGCATGGTCTCGTGTTCGGAGCGCCGACGGGCAAGGGCGATCCGGTGGAGGCCTCGTACATCCCGCTGTTCATCCATCTCGTCCTCGTTCTCATCGCCGGGCTGTGGCTGCCCGACGCGGTCGTCGGCTGGTTCCGCGGCGTCGCCGCGCTGCTCGGGTAAGGACAATGAGCCGCGACCGCATCGCTCGTTTGCTGGCGCAGGCGCACACGGTCGCCCCGCTCAAGCCGTGGCCGCGCTACGAGGTCAGCCATGCCGCCTTCGATGAGATCGGCCATGCGCTGGGGGAGGGCGAACGCGAGCTGTTCGGCCTGTGGGCGGAGCCGGGCAGGGTGCATATGGCGGTGCGCGCGATCGGGGAGCCGCCGAGCGTCGTCTCGACCGTGGTGATCGATGGCGGCTTTCCGTCGATCGGCCGCTGGCATGCGCCGGCCATCCGGCTCGAGCGGACGATCCACGATCTCTACGGCTATCGTCCCGTCGGCGCCGCGGACAGGCGGCCATGGCTCGATCACGGCGCGTGGGAGATCGAATGCCCGCTCGGGACGCGCGCCGCCAGCGCCCTGCGCGATCCCGCCGACTATGCGTTCCTGCCGGTGCACGGGGAGGGCCTGCATCAGATTCCGGTCGGACCGGTGCACGCCGGCATCATCGAGCCCGGCCATTTCCGCTTCACCGCCAATGGCGAGATCGTGGCGCGGCTGGAGGAACGGCTCGGCTATGTGCACAAGGGGATCGATGCGCTGACCACCGGCGCGCCGGTCGAGCGCGCGGCGCGCATCGTTGCGCGCGTGTCCGGCGACTCGACGGTGGCCGCGAGCTTCGCCTTCTGCCCGCGCGGTCGAGGCCGCGCTCGGCTTCGAGGCGCCGCCGCGCGCGGCGGTCGTGCGCGGCGTGATGGCCGAGCTCGAGCGGCTCGCCAACCATTTCGGCGACATCGGCGCGATCTGCAATGACGCGGCCTTCGCGCTGATCCATGCGCATTGCGGCATGCTCCGCGAGCGCGTGCTCGCGGCGTGCGACGCCGTGTTTGCGCATCGCCTGATGATGGACGTGATCGTGCCGGGCGGCGTCGCCGCCAACATCACGCATGACGGCGCCCGGCTGATCGTCGTCCGCGCTCGACGAAATCGCGCCGGCCTTCGCCGACATCGTCGGCTGCTACGAGGACACGCCGTCGCTGCAGGACCGCACCTGCAATACCGGCTATCTCGCGCCGGATCTCGCCAAGCGCTTCGCCGTCGGCGGCCATGTCGGGCGCGCCTCGGCGCGCGACTTCGACGCGCGGCGCGATTTCGCCTATCCGCCCTATGCCGGGCTCGCCTTCGATGTGCCGCTGTTCACGGCCGGCGACGTCGATGCGCGGGTGCGGGTGCGCATCGCCGAAGCCCTGGCGAGCATGAAGCTCGTGCGCGATTTCCTTGCGGCGCTGCCCGACGGGCCGGTGCTGACGCCGATCCCGGACGCCAACGCGCCGGGCGAAGGCATCGCCTTCATCGAAGCGTTCCGCGGCGATCTTCTCGTCTGGTTGCGCGTGACGCCGGACGGCCGCATCGCGCGCTGCCATGTGCGCGACGCGTCCTGGCTGCAGTGGCCGCTGCTCGAAGCGGTGATCGAGAACAACATCGTCGCCGACTTCCCGCTCTGCAACAAATCGTTCAACTGCTCCTATTCCGGGCACGATCTATAGGCGTCACGATGCGCACGCTTCTCCTCAAATCGCTGTTCGCCTCGCCCGGCGACCATCGACGGCCCGGCCCCGGCCGACGCCGCGCTCGCCGAGGTCGGCCGCGCGCTCGAGGGGCGCGTGCGCCGTCTGTACGGGCGCTCGCTCGCGATCCGCGAGGTCGATGCGGGTTCATGCAATGGCTGCGAACTCGAAATCCACGCGCTCAGCAATCCCGTTTACGATGCCGAGCGGTTCGGACTGCGTTTCGTCGCCTCGCCGCGCCACGCCGACGTGCTGCTCGTCACCGGTCCGGTCACGCGCAATATGAGCGTGGCGCTCGCGCGCACCTATGCGGCGACGCCCGACCCGAAATGGGTGGTCGCGGTCGGCGACTGCGCCTGCGGTTGCGGCGTATTCGAGGGCAGCTATGCGGTCGTGGGCGCGGTCGACAAGGTCGTGCCGGTCGATCTCTCGATCCGCGGTTGTCCGCCGCGGCCGATCGATCTGCTGAAAGGGCTGGTCGCGCTGGTGGAGAAGGCGACGCAAGCGCCCGCGCGCAAAGCGTAGGCGCAGGCCGCGCGGGGGCGCGTTCCGCGCCGCCCGGCGTCCCGGCCTGTCTCTCGCTGCAAGCGGGGGAAGAAGCGACTACTGGATCGTCACGAGCGGCTGATCGAAGTCGACCGCGTCGCCTTGCTTGACATGCACGGCGGTGATGCGGCCGCCTTTGTGCGCGCCGATCACCGTCTTCATCTTCATGGCTTCGAGCACGACGCACCTGATCGTCGACTTCCACCGTGTCGCCGACGCTGACATTGACTTCGAGCACGACGCCGGCGAGCGGGGCGAGGCGATCGTCCGGGCCACCGGAAGGCGCCGCAGACGGCGCCGCGAGGCCGCGGCGGGAGCGGCGGGCGGCGCGGCGGGCGCGGCCGGAGCACTGGGAGCGGCTGCCTGCGGCGAGGCGCGGCGACGGCAGCCGGCGGCGGCGCGCTGGCGACGGATCGGGTCGGATCGTTCACGTCTTCGACTACGACGTCGTAGGCCCGGCCGTCGACGGTGATCCGCAGATGTCTCATCATGGTGTAATCGTCCCCCCTCTTGGCGGCGCGATGATCAGTTGCGATTTGACTGCTGCGGCATGTGCGAGGCGTGATGCCGCGACCGCAGTTGCGACGCCCAGCCCGAACCGGACTGCCGAGCGCCGATATAGATTATGCGTTGCGACCCGAGGGTCGCCGTGACCGCCGCCGCGATTGCGGCGACGACCGCGCGCTCGTCGACGGCAGGCAAATGCGCGCTTGCCTTCGCCGCCGCCGAGCCGGCGGCGGAGGCTCCCGCCGCGCGATGTGCGTTCAGGAGCTTGGCGGTCAGCGACAGATTGATCGCTGCAACGACAAACGCCAGCACGGCAATCGCGATGACCGCCAGCACGGCATAGCCGAGCGGATGACTGAAAAGGCTGCTGATGCTCTCCTCGATCATCGATGGAGGCCTTCCTTGCGCTGTGGTTTCTCGATCAGAGCGGGATCAGCCCGTGCTTCTTGGGCGGGCGCAACTCGCGCTTGGTGAGCAGCTTGCGCAAGCGACAGCGAGACCATGGCGCGGGTCATTTCCGGCTCGATGATGTCGGTGATGTAGCCCTTGGATGCGGCGAGATAGGGCGAGGCGAACTCGGAGCGGTAGTACTCGACGAATTCCTTGCGCTTGGCCTTCTTCTCCTCCGGATCCGCGATCGCCTTCAGCTCCCTGCTGTACAGGATGTTGACGGCGCCCGTCGGCGCCCATCACCGCGATCTCGGCGGTCGGCCAGGCGAACACCACGTCGGCGCCCATTTCCTGGCTGCACATCGCAAGATAGGAGCCGCCATAGGCCTTGCGGGTGACGATCGTGATCTTCGGCACGGTCGCACCGGAGTAGGCGAACAGCATCTTGGCGCCGTGGCGGATGATGCCGCCGCGCTCCTGGTCGATGCCGGGCAGGAAGCCCGGCACGTCGACGAAGGTGACGAGCGGAATGTTGAAGGCGTTGCAGAAGCGGATGAAGCGGGCGCCCTTGTCGGACGAATCGATGTCGAGGCAGCCGGCCTTCTCCATCGAATTGTTGGCGAGCACGCCGACGACGAGCCCTTCGACGCGGCCGAAGCCGACGATCAGGTTCTTGGCGAAGTTCGCGTGGATTTCGAACAGATCGCCATTGTCGAGCACGCGGCGCACGATGGCGTGCATGTCCATCGGATCGGACGGGTCCGAGCGCACCAGCGCGTCCATTCCGTCGTCGGGGCCGAAGTCGATCTCGCGGTGCGGATCGTGCGGCGGGTCGTCGGTGTTGTTGCTCGGCAGATAGGACAGCAGCTGCTGCGTCAGTTCGATCGCGTGGCGGTCGTCGTCGGCGAGCATATGGACATTGCCGCTGACACGGAGGCGTGCATCTCGGCGCCGCCGACCTCGTCCATGCTGACACTTTGCGGCCGGACACCGACTTGATCACCTGCGGGCCGGTGATGAACATCTGCGCGTTCTGCCGCGTCATGATGATGAAGTCCATCAGCGCCGGCGAGTAGGACGCGCCGCCGGCGCACGGGCCGGCGATGATCGCGATCTGCGGCACGACGCCCGACAGCACGACGTTGCGGTAGAACACCTCGCCGTAGCCGGACAGCGCGTCGACGCCCTCCTGGATGCGGGCGCCGCCGGAATCCTTGAAGCCGATCAGCGGCGTGCCGTTCTTGGCGGCATAGTCCTGCGCCCACACGATCTTGCGCGCGTGCATTTTGCCGAGCGTGCCGCCCACCACCATGAAGTCCTGGCTGAAGGCGACGACCTGACGGCCGTCGACATGGCCGGTGCCGACCACCACGCCGTCGGACGGGAATGTCCAGATCGCGCCATGCCGAACGCGGTGCAGCCGTGGCGGATATGGGCGCCGTATTCCTGGAACGTGTCTGTCCTGGAACAGCGCAGCCAAGCGCTCGCGCGCCGTCATCAAGCCCTTCTCGTGCCGCTCGTCGATCTTGTCAGGTCCGCCGACCCCTACGACCTTGTCGCGGCGGTTCGCGAGATTCGTCCGGAACTTTTCATCGAGCGGCATGCGCGCTCCCCTTGTCTTGCGTCAACGTCATCCCGCTGACGTCCCCGTGCACGTCATCGAAGGCAGCGCTTTTCGTCGGATCGTTCGATATCCCCTCGTCCCCGAGGCGGCGGACTTGAACATAAGCGCGTTCACCTGTCGAATCCTTTTGTACTTCCGGCGATTAGGTCAAGTTGCAGCGCGGAAAACCGAATCAAATAGTGTTGAACGCATGTGCGTTTGCTCGAGCGGGCCGAGTTGCGCCGACGCGCTCGCGGGTATTTGAACCGGGACGCGCCTGGCCGCCACTACTCAGCAGACCACCGGTCGGGACGCGGCACGCTCAAGCGATTTGGGAAGAGGGCCGCACCGGTCGAAGGGCGAACGGGGATCGGGTGCGGCGTCGTTATTTCGTCACGACATGCACGCGATCGGGGGGCTGCTCGCGCAGCTTGGGGTCGAGCGAGGTTTGCCATGATGACGACCGACGGAGGCGTCCTCGGTGCGGCGGAATTGGAATTTCTTCTCCCCTGGTACGCGACCGGCATGCTGAGCCAGCAGACGATCGACGCGGTCGAATGCGCGCTCGCGCACTCGCCGGAGTTTGCTCGGCGGTTCGAGTGGATCCGCGTCGAGCAGGAGCAAACCATTCGGCTCAACGAAAGCCTCGGGTCGCCTTCGGCGCGGTCGCTGGAAAAGCTGCTTGGCGCGATCGAGGCCGAGGACATTGCGCGGTCGCCGACACGCTGAGGCGAGCTCGTTCTGAGCCGCCCAGGAATCCGTTTCCCTGATTTTGGTGGTCGCGTTTTCTGATGCGAACCGGTTTCCGCTTCGCCGGAGAGCGCGTTTAGCGTGCCGGCGAAGGCAGGCCGACGGCGCCCATGGCGCCTGTCGCGCGACCGTCGTGAAGCACCGCTAGCCGCCGTCTGTTTCCACAATGTTCGACCATTGTGCGAACATTGTTGCACGCTTTGGTCGTATTTGTTACGAAAAGCCCGTGACCGTCGCGGCAAGGTTTTCCATTGGCGGCCGCCTCGCGTGCGCGTTCGAGCACCACGTCAGAGAACAATAAGATTCTCGGGGGGACGATGCCTGAGCAGCTTCCGTCCGCCTTTCCGGTGGAGATGATACGGAAATGGCTGGCGCTTGCGCAGCGGCGCAAGGCGCATCTGGTCGATCTTTATGAGAGCGGTCGCTGGCGGCTCTATTACACGGAAGCGGAACTCGTCAATCACCTGCGCGAAGCGGTGCACGGCGTCGATCGCTGGAGCGCGACGGAGCGGGCGACGGTCGGCACGACGATCCGAACCGCCGTGCATCATCGGGAATTCTCGACCGATCGGTAAGATGCTGAAAAGAGTCCGAGCGCCCGAGCTTCCGCGAAGCGGCGGCGCTCAGCCCGTGCGTTGATTGTTGTCGTAGCGGGTCGGCTCGAGCCAAGCCTCGTGCTTCCACCAGACATGCTCCAGGCCGCACAGCGGGCAGCGCGAGATAATGAGCGTGTCGGGCAGGCGCAGAAAGGTCGCTTCGTCGATCTCGATGCCGGTGGAGACGGCCTGCCCACGATAGGGACACCTGATCATAACGACGCTCACGTCAACCCCCGACGCCAATCACAGTTTCTGGAATCCGCGCGATGCTGAAAAAACATGAGCCGCCGCAACGCCTCAGTCGCCATGTTTACCAAGTATTGCGCGGAGAATAGGGCCTAGCGTCTTGGGGACATTACTTACGTTACTTGCCTCATGCGAGGTCGATTTCGGCGAGACGCGCGAGATCTTCAGGCCGATCGATGTCCCAAAGGCGGGCGGGCTCGCGCCAGGCCAGTGAAAGCCGGGCGAGCCGGGACCGCGTCTCGCCCATCACCAGCGCGGTTCCCCATGGCATGTCGGCGAACAGATGCGCGTTCGGACGCCGCGTCCCGAGCAGCACATAGCCGCCGTCCTCGGCGGGAATGACCGCGGCGTCGATGCCGTCGCGCAGCGACTCCGCCGCAGTCGCGCAGATGCTCCGGCGTCAGCGCCGGACAATCGGTGCCGATGACGAGCGCCGGACCGTGCGCCGCCGCGAGCGCCGTCGACCATGCGATGCGCCGAGGTCGCCCTCGGGCTGGCGCGCGAGCGCGACGCCGTGGCGCGCCTTCGCAGCGCCTGAAAGACGACATGGCCCTCGTCGGGCGCGGCCCACAACGTCACCGGCCCGATCGCCGGCCGCGCTCGCCGTCGCGACCGCGCGCTCGATCAGGCGCGCCTGCAGCGCGGCCGCGCCGTCGGCGCCCGAGCACAGGGATCAGCCGCGTCTTGGCCAAGCCCGGCGATCGGCGCCTTGGCGAGAATCGCGACCGCAACCGGTTCAGGACGGCGGCGCGCATAGCCGTAACGGCGGGCAAGCCGGGCCGGATCGCGCGCCGAGCGAATAGGCGAGCCGCAGCCGCCACATCAGCAGGATGGTGCGCAGCACGCCGCGCTGTTCCCAGCGCCGGCCGGAGGTGATCGCGCGCGCGCGCAAGGCAGAGCGGCCGGCCGGTCCGCTTGAGCGCGCTGCGACAGCGCGATGTCCTCCATCAGCGGGATGGCGGGAAAGCCGCCGGCCGCGTTCGAACAGCGTCGCGCCGTGACGAACATCGCCTGATCGCCGGTGGCGATGCCGGTCACGCGCGAGCGCAGGTTCATCAGCGCGGCGACGACCCGAAGCAGCGGATGCCGGCCGTCGATGCGCACGTCGAAGCGGCCCCATTGGCGGCCGCTGCGCGCGAGCCCGTCCAGCACCAGCCGATCGGCCTCGGCCGGCAGCCGCGTGTCGGCGTGCAGGAACAGGAGAACGTCGCCGCGTGGCCGCCGCCGCGCCGGCATTCATCTGCGCCGCGCGCCCGCGCGGCGCCGCGATCACGCGATCGGCGAGCGGAGCGGCGAGCGCGACGGTCGCGTCGCGGCTGCCGCCGTCGACGACGATGATCTCGACGCCGCGCGCCCGCAGCGGCGCGAGCGCGTCGAGCGCGTCGGCGATCTCCGCTTCCTCGTCGAGCACCGGGATGATGATGGAGAGCGAGCCTCGACTCGCCGCGGCGTCACTCCGCGGCAGCGCGCCGCCGCAGCTCGATCCCTGGCCGGCGGTGCAGCCGAAGCAATGGCCGGCGACGCGGATCGGATCGTCCGTCGAGGTCGTCGTCGAGCAGGTCGGAGAGATGCGACGCGCTGCCGCGTGCCCGCGATGGCGCAGCGGCAGGTCGAGCATCTGGTTGAAGTCGCAGTCGTAGACGATAGCCGCGCCAGTCGACCGAGATCAGGTTGCGGCACATCACGTCGTCGAGATTGTCGTCGCGATGCGCGCTGCTGCAGCAGCGCGAGATAGCGCGTCGAACTCGCCCTTGGCGATCAGCATCGAGCCGAAGCGCTGGATCGGCATGTTGGCGAGCGTGAACAGGCTGTTGAACACGATGCCGTAGCGCTCGCCGAGAACGCGCTTGTAGTCGGCTTCGAGCGCGGCCTGCGGCGGCGGCAGCGACGGGCCCTGCGGATTGTAGACGAGGTTGAGGACGAGGCCGCCGCCGTCGCGGCCATAGCCGAGCGCGTTGAGCCGCTGCAACGCCGCGGATCGAGGCGTCGAACACGCCCTTGCCGCGCTGCCGGTCGACATTGTCTTCGAGATAGCAGGGCATCGAGGCGACGATCTCGACCTGCTCGCCGGCGAGGAATCCGGCGAGGTCCTCCTGGCCCGGGCTCTCCAGGATGGTCAGGTTGCAGCGGTCCATCACCTGCACGCCGAGCTCGCGCGCGCGCATGCACCAGCCGGCGGAAATGCGGATTGAGCTCGGGCGCGCCGCCGGTGATGTCGAGCGTCGCGATGCGCCGGCGCTCGAGCAACGCGAGCACGAGGTCGATCGATCTCGCCCGCCATCTCCTCGGTGCGGTTCGGGCCCGGCATTCGACGTGGCAATGCACGCAGGACTGGTTGCAGCGATAGCCGACATTGACCTGCAGCGTGTCGAGCCGGCCGCGGCGGATCGCCGGGAACGGGATCGGTTCGAGCAGCGGCCAGGTGTCTCGCATGCGTTCTGCCATTCGGCATTGACGTCGGTCGAGCTTTCGCACGATACCCAGCGGTCGTTACGCCGTGCGGCAATTGGGCGCAAATCGCCGCGACGCGTCAGCGCCGTCACGGTGCCGGCCGCAGCGGGCGCCGGCGAAGTCCGTCGACGCCGATCCGGCCGAAGCCCGGCAGCTTCAGCGCCGGGCTGGCGCAGGTCGAGCCCGGCGACCAGGCCGAGCAGATTGACCTCGACGCCCTCGACCCAGCCGAGCTTGACGCCGAGCACGCCCCACAGACTGGCTTCGACGCCGGTGCCGCTGTCGGTCAGGCCGACATAGGGCGCGGGCCGGAAGTCGCGGCCGATCGCGTTCGGCGGCAGCGTCGCGCCGAGCTCCGGGCACGGCGCGCAGCACCGTCGGCGACGAAGGTGTTGCTGTTCGGACCCGGCCAGATGCGGTAGTCGCCGGCATTGCGATACTGGTAGTCGTCGATCGCGGCGTCGATCGCGCGGGATCAGCCGCTCGGCGGCTCGCCCGTGACAGGTCGGCCACGACGGTCGGCATGTTCGCCGTACCAGCGCCCGTCCGGCGCCCAGCCGTTCATGCGCACCGGATTGCCCCAGCCGACCACGTCGTAGCGGCGTCCAGGCGGGCGCGTCCTTCGCGCTTGAACACGATCCAGCTGTGGACCGCGACGACGCCCTTCCAGCCGCCGGTGCGGCCGGACAGAACGAGGACGCGCGCCTCGGGATGGGCTCGTGCCGGCGGCAGGCTGCCGATGCTCGACCAGTCGGCGTCGCGCCAGCTGCGCGGACCGCCGGACATGGCGTAAAGCGCCGCTTGCGCCGCGACCGGCAGCAGAAACAGCGCAATGATGGACAGGATCACGACAGAGCGGCGCAGGCGTGTTGATGGAGACGGTTGCGGCATCACGGCGAGAGTATAAATAGGTCCTCCCTGACCGGCGGCAAGCGCGCCGCGCGCCATCGTTTCGTCCTCCTGCTGAGTTTCCTCGCGGACCAATGGATAATCCCGTTCTGGTCGAGGCGCTGCGCGGCGCGCTCGTCGAAAGCCGGCATCGCGGCGCGGTCGCCGTGGTTGATGCGGATGGCGGCAACGTGCTCGCGCTCGGCGATGTCGAGCAGCCGGTCTATCCGCGCTCGGCCATCAAGGCCCTGCAGGCGCTGGTGCTGGTCGAATCGGGCGCGGCCGAACGCTTCGGCCTGCGCGACGAGGAGCTGGCGCTGGCTTGCGCCTCGCATGGCGGCGAGCCCGACCACGTGGCGGGCGTCGCCAGCATGCTCGCGCGCGCCGGCCTCGATCCGGGGTCGCTGATGTGCGGGACGCATTGGCCGCTGCACCAGCCGGCGGCGCTCGCGCTCGCGCGCAGCGGCGGCGCCGCGACCGCGCTCCACAACAACTGCTCGGGAAAGCATGCGGGATTTCTGTGCGCGGCCTGCGCCATGGGGTGCGAGCCCGCGACCTATGTCGATGCGCAGCACCCGGTGCAGCAGGCGGTGAGGGCGGTGCTGGAGCAGCTCGGCGGCGCCGCCATTCCGGACAGCCATATCGGCGTGGACGGCTGCTCGGTCCCGACCTTCGCCATGCCGCTCGATCGTCTCGCGCTCGCCTTCGCACGGTTCGGAACGGGGCAGGGGCTTGCGCCCGGGCGAGCCGCGGCGGCGCAGCGCTTGCGCGCGGCGTGTGCGGCCTATCCGTGGCACGTCGCCGGCACCGGACGGTTCTGCACCGAAGTGATGACCGCTCTGCGCGAGCGGGTTTTCATAAAGACCGGGGCGGAAGGCGTCTTGTGCGCGGCGCTTCCGGAGCAGGGGCTCGGGCTTGCGCTCAAGATCGACGACGGCGCAAGACGCGCCGCCGAAGCGGCGATGGCGGCGCTGCTCGCGCGCTTTCTGCCGCTTGGAGACGAGAGCAGGGCCGAGCTCAACCGCTTTGCGCGGCCCGTCCTGCGCAACTGGCACAGGACGATGGTCGGCGCGCTGCAGCCGGCGAGGGCGCTGATGGAGGCGTGAGCTTCCAAGACCCTGCGCCGATCTCGCTACGATCTGGGTCTCGTCATCCTCTCGCACAAGGGGAGAGGGCAACGCCAAAAGCGCGGCGCGGACGGCGATCAGCATCGCCTCGGCGGCGCGCGTGAGATTGGCGAGCGAGTGCAAAGGTTGTCGCGTTTGCTCTCCCGCTCGGTCCTCGCCGCGGCCGCGCTTTTGTTGCTAGCGGCGGGATGTGCACGAGCACGACCAGGCGCGGGCCGCCGGGTCGCGCGGCCGCTTCGAGCGCCCGCCAATAGGCGTAGTTGCAGAGATAGGCGCCGGCATTGCGCGAGGTCGCGGCGGGCAACCCGGCCGAACGGGCGGCCGCGAGCAGGCGGCTCAGGCGAAACCGGCCGTTCTGCCGGGGCGGCGCGCCGCGTGCGATCGCCGCAGCCGGCCGGCTTCGTTCCGCCCGCGTCGGGAAACAGCACCGAGGCGCGGTTGCGCGCGAACAGCTCGATGCGCAGGCGCTTCGCCTTCGCGGCCACGCCGAACAGCACGATCGCGTCGGGTTTTTCACGCGCAATCAGCGCCGGCAAGTCGCGATCGACCGCCGCATAGCGGGTGGCGAAGACATGCGTCGCGAGGCGAAGCTCGGCCAGCGCGGGGCGACGGCGGCGCTTCAGCGCGGCGATCAGGGCGATCGTCGGGTTGATCGGCGCGCCGGGGAAGCGGCCGAACCCGGTCACCAGGATCGCCGTCATCACCAGCCGAGCGTGGCCATGATGTCGTCGACGGCGAGCGCGGGCGACAGCCGTCCCTCCGCCACCGCCTTCTCGATCTGCGGGAGCTTCGCCCGCAGCTTCGGGTCGGAGGCGATGCGCCCGCGCCAGCGGTCCTCGAGGATCGCCCACATCCACTTCACCTGCTGGTCGCGCCGGCGGGCGGAGAACTCGCCGCTCTTCGAGAGCTTTTCGCGATGCTCCAGCACCTTCGCCCACAAGTCGGGGATGCCGTCGCCGGTCATCGCCGAATAGGTGACGACCGGCACCTGCCAGTTGGGCGAGCGCGGGCTCAGGATATGCAGCGCCGCGCGGTATTCCGCCGCCGCCGCGCGCGCCCGCATGACATTGTCCCCGTCCGCCTTGTTGACCGCGATCATGTCGGCGAGCTCGACCAGGCCCTTCTTGATGCCCTGCAGCTCGTCGCCCGCGCCGGGGAGCATCAGCGCGAGAAAGAAGTCCGTCATGTCGGCGACCGCCGTCTCCGACTGGCCGATGCCGACGGTCTCGACGAGGATCACGTCGTAGCCCGCGGCTTCGCAGATGAGCATGGTTTCGCGCGTCTTCGCGGCGACGCCGCCGAGCGTTCCCGCCGCGGGCGAAGGGCGGATGAAGGCGTTCGGGTCGACGGCGAGCCGCGCCATGCGGGTCTTGTCGCCGAGAATGGAGCCGCCGGTGCGCGCCGAAGACGGATCGACCGCGAGCACCGCCACTTTGTGTCCGGCGCCGGTGAGATAGGCGCCGAGCGTGTCGATCGATGTCGACTTGCCGACGCCGGGCGCCCCGGTGATCCCGACGCGGACCGCGTGGCCGGTCTGCGGGAGCAGGTCCTGCACGAGTTCGCGCGCCGCATGTTGATGATCGGCGCGCTTCGATTCGGCGAGCGTGATCGCGCGGGCGAGCACGGCGCGCTCTCCCTTGCGGACGCCATGGCTCAGAAGGGCGATGTCGGCGAAGGAGGCGGGGGCGGGGCGTGGTTTCATGAGCGCCTGTTTAAAGCAGGATCGCGCCGAGGGAAACGGTCTGCGAAGCGATCGGGCGGGGTTGCGCGCGCAGGCTTTTCTCGCAAGCGCTCGATGATGGGACTATATTTCACCAGCCAATGAGGGTGCACGACATGAACGGCCGCAGGATTTGCTCGCGACCGACACCCTGCCGGGCTTTAATATCCGCCTCGCCGACATCGATTGAGCGGGCGGGCTACTTCGCCTGTCCCTCTTCTTCCCGGATGACCCGCTCGACGAAGGCCTTCAGCGGCGGGAGGTCTTCCGTAACAACCCTCCAGACAATCGCCGGATCGACGCTGTGATAAGCATGGCGCAAGCGGTTGCCGAAATCGACGATGTCCTGCCACGGAATGCCGGGCTCGCTCGCTTTTACGTTTTCCGGAACGTGGCGGGAAGCCTCGCAGATGATCTCAAGCAATCTCTCGACGAGCAGCCGTAGAAGGTAGTCCCCGGCGAAATCCTGAGCGGTTTTGCCCGCGAGAACGCGCTCGATGTTGGCGATGGCGTCGAGGATGTGTCGGACGCGGTCGGCGAAAGTTCGGCGGCACCTAGAACACCTCGATCACATCGTCGGCGATCCGTTCGGCGATCCGCGGATCGAGTGATCGGCGCAGCGTTACTTGCGCTGGAAGGCCGGTGACATGTTCGATGATCGACGCCACCGCCGGCCAGCTCAGTCCTCGGAACGCGTCGCTCACCTCGATCAGCACGTCGAGATCGCTGTCGGGACGCTCGTCGCCGCGCGCGCGCGAGCCGAAAATCGCAAGCTTGGTCACGCCCTCCGCCTTGATGGCCGGGGCGCTCTCCTTGAGCTTCGCGATGATCTCCTCGCGCGTCATGGGCGTCGATCCGACACCGCCGATACCAGAACAGCAGCGTTTCATCATACAGCCCTTCCCCTTGCAGGAGAGGTGACGGAGCAAAGCGAAGGTGGGCGCGGCTGTTTCTCGAAACGCCTCACTGTCCAGATTATAACGCTCAATTCGCGATTGGATTAGGACGCGGTCACCAGAGCCACGTCAGGGCGTCCTCGATCGGCCTATTGTCGCTCAAGCGGGTAACGCCCTTGACGCACCGGACCAGCGTCCACACGACCCACCAGGCCAGCAGCAAATAGCCAATGAGAATGAAAGACGTCAGCCCTCCAATCACCAGCCATAGCAAGCCGATCCAGAATGTGCGGATCTGATAGGTGAAATGCGACTGCACCCATGCTGCCGCATCGGCCTTCTTGAGATAGGCGATGATAAGGCCGATGAGCGCCGTCAGACCGACGAAAAACCCGGCGAAATACAGGATGTAGTTCAACAGCGCGAGTTGCTTGCCGCCATCGCTTAAGCTCCTCGATGCGTCTGGCGACGATGAGTTTTCTGTCATGCCCAGCGCCTGCTATTGTATTTCTCGGAAACGCATTTGCGCCGGAGCGTCGCGAAGAGCTGACGGCCGGACTGACCATGTCGCGGCCGTCAGCTTGATAGGGCTACTCCGCTGCTTCCCTTGTGTGCCCGAGGCGGCGGTTGAGCGAGTGCATCAGCTGCTCGGCGGCCTCGGCGATCACGGTGCCGGGCGGGAAGATCGCCTCGGCGCCGGCGGCCTTGCAGCGCGTCATAGTCCTGCGGCGGGATGACGCCGCCGACGACGATCATGATGTCGCCCCGGCCCTGCCGCCCCGAGCGCGGCCTTGAGCTCCGGCACCAGCGTGAGGTGGCCGGCGGCGAGCGAGGACACGCCGACGATATGCACGTCGTTCTCGACCGCCTGGCGCGCGGCCTCCTCGGGCGTCGCGAACAGCGGGCCGATATCGACGTCGAAGCCGAGATCGGCGAAGGCCGAGGCGATCACCTTCTGGCCGCGGTCGTGGCCGTCCTGGCCGATCTTGGCGACGAGGATGCGCGGCCGGCGGCCCTCGTCATGCTCGAACTGCGCGACCAGCTTCTGCACGCGATCGATGGCTTGCGACATCGCGCCCGCCTCCCGCTTGTAGACGCCCGAAATCGCCCGGATCTCCGCGCGATGGCGGCCGAACACCTTCTCCAGCGCAAAGCGAGATCTCGCCGACGGTCGCCTTGGCGCGCGCGGCGTCGATCGCGAGCGCCAGCAGATTGCCGTTGCCGCCCTCGGCCGCGCGGGTCAGCGCGTCGAGCGCTTCCTGCGACCGTCTGCGGGTCGCGCTCGGCCTTGAGCTGCGTGAGCTTGTCGATCTGCATCTGGCGCACGGCCGAATTGTCGACCTTGAGCACGTCGATCGGCCGCTCGTCGTCCGGCTTGTACTTGTTGACGCCGATCACCGACTGGCTGCCGGAGTCGATGCGCGCCTGCGTCTTGGCCGCGGCCTCCTCGATGCGCAGCTTGGGAATGCCGGCCTCGATCGCCTTGGCCATGCCGCCGAGCTCCTCGACCTCGCTGGATATGCGCCCAGGCCTTCTTGGCGAGCTCGTGCGGTCAGCCGCTCGACATAGAAGGAGCCGCCCCACGGATCGACGATGCGGCGTCGTGCCGCTCTCCTGCTGCAGGAACAGCTGGGTGTTGCGGGCGATGCGGGCGGAGAAGTCGGTCGGCAGCGCCAGCGCCTCGTCGAGCGCGTTGGTGTGCAGCGACTGCGTGTGGCCCTGCGTCGCCGCCATCGCCTCGATCGCGGTGCGGATCACGTTGTTGAACACGTCCTGCGCCGTCAGCGACCAGCCCGAGGTCTGGCGAATGCGTGCGCAGCGACAGCGAGCGCGGGTCGCTTCGGGTTGAACTCCTTCATCAGCTTCGCCCACAAGAGGCGGCCGGCGCGCAGCTTCGCCACCTCCATGAAGAAGTTCATGCCGATCGCCCAGAAGAAGGAGAGGCGCGGCGCGAACTTGTCGACGGTCAGTCCGGCGGCGATGCCGGCGCGCACATATTCGACGCCGTCGGCGAGCGTGTAGGCGAGCTCGAGGTCCTGCGTCGCGCCCGCCTCCTGCATGTGATAGCCGGAGATCGAGATCGAGTTGAACTTCGGCATGTTCGCCGAGGTGTAGGCGAAGATGTCGGAGATGATGCGCATCGAGGGCGTGGGCGGATAGATGTAGGTGTTGCGCACCATGAACTCTTTGAGGATGTCGTTCTGGATCGTTCCCGACAGCTTGGCCGGCGGCACGCCCTGTTCTTCCGCCGCGACGATGTAGAGCGCCAGCACCGGCAGCACCGCGCCGTTCATGGTCATCGACACGCTCATCTGGTCGAGCGGGATGCCGGAGAACAGCGTGCGCATGTCGTAGATCGAGTCGATGGCGACGCCCGCCATGCCGACATCGCCGGAGACGCGCGGATGGTCGCTGTCGTAGCCGCGATGGGTGGCGAGATCGAAGGCGACCGACAGGCCCTTCTGCCCGGCGGCGAGGTTGCGCCGGTAGAAGGCGTTCGAATCCTCGGCCGTGGAGAAGCCGGCATATTGGCGCACGGTCCAGGGCTGGGTGACATACATCGTCGGGTAGGGGCCGCGCAGATAGGGCGGCATGCCGGGGAAGGTGTCGAGGAAGTCGAGCCCTGCAGGTCCGCCGGCCCGTACACCGGCTTCACCGCGATGTCCTCCGGGGTGAGCCAGGGCGGGGCGGCGCTCTGGGGAGCGGCGGTCGACGGCTCGGTGAAGTCGACCGAGGAGAAATCCGGAATGCGGGTCATGGGGGTTCACCTCATTCGTTCGGCCGGCGCAGCCGGCCAAATCACGAAAACTGTGCTGTCCAGATCATTTCGGTACACGGCCCGCCAGGTTTGGGGCGGGCCGTCACTTCCGACAGTCACGAACGAAGGCCGAGCGTCTTCTGCGCTGCGCTCAGCATCGCAAGCGTATCGCATCCGACGAAGATGAAGTTCTTGCACGCCGGCCTCCTTGAGGGCGGCTTCGAGATCGCCCGGCCGGCCGGCGAGGTAGACCTCCGTCGCGCCCGCCGCAGCCAGCGCTTTCGCCGTCTCGATCGCCTCGACCGGGTAGACCTTGTCGGACGAGCAGAGGCAGGCGAGCTTCGCGCCCGAGTGCCTTGAACGCGGCGACGAGGGCGGGCCGCTCGGTCTTGCCGTCCGCCGCGGCGAAGCCGTCATTGCTGACCGCCTCGATGCCGCCCGCCTCGAAGAAGTTCTTGGCGAACGTGGCGCGGGCGTTGAACTCGGCGATGCGGCCGAGATTGGCGAGGAAGATCTTCGGCCGCGCCCCGGTTTCCGCAAACAGGCGATCGGACGCCTCGCGCAGCCGCTCGAACGATTCGGCGAGCCGGATCGGCTTGAGCGGCTCGACCAGCGCACTGCCGGGCTTGAGACGCGACCGGCGTCGCCGGCAGGACCGAGACCGGCGCTTCGTGGATATTGGGGAACTCGCTGATGCCGGTCAGCGGTTCCTTGCGCGTGGCGATCGCCTTCTCGCGCGCGGCGACCACGGCGGCGACCTTCTTCTGCACGAGGCCCGATTGCAGCGCGCTCCACGAGGCCGCCCGCCTTCTCGATCTCCTGGAACAGGCTCCAGGCTCCGGAGCAGAGCTGCTTCGTCATCTCTTCGACGCCGCCCGAGCCGGCCGCCGGATCGGCGACCCGGGCGAGGTTCGATTCCTCGAGCAGGATGAGCTGCGTGTTGCGCGCGATCCGCCGGGCGAAACGGTCCGGCAGGCCGAGCGCATTGGTGCAGGGCAGGACGGTGACGGCGTCGGCGCCGCCGACGCCGGCCGCGAACACGGCGATCGTCCCCCGCAGCATGTTCACCCAGGGGTCACGCTTGGTCATCATCCGCCATGCGGTCTCGGCCGAGATGAAGACGTGCCCCGGGGAAACGCCGCAGGCTTCTTCGACTCGCGCCCACAGCTTTCGCGCAGCGCGCGGAACTTGGCGATCGATATGATCTGGTCGGCGTCCGCGGCCAGGCGGAAGAAGATCGCCCGGCGCGCGTCGTCGAGCGTCATGCCGCCGGTTTCCAGCGCCCGCAGATAGGACACCGCGGCGGCAAGCACATAGGCGAGTTCCTGCGCCTCCGAGCCGCCGGCGTTATGCACGACGCGGCCATCGGCGACGGCAAACGGTCCGCGGAAGCCGAGCGCCTCCAGGTGCTGCACCGCCACGGCGAAGGCCGGCGCCGCCTCGGGCCACGCCGCCGCACCCGATCCGGTCGCGATTGCGCCGAGCGGGTCGAAGCCGAAGCGTATGTCGGTCGCATCGGGAGGGACGCCGCTCCCCTTGATGATCTCCGCGAGATTGTTCGCTGCATTCCCGTGCGTCGGAACCAAGCTGCAGCTCGAGCGAAATGCCCGCATCCGGGCGAATTCCGTCGAGCACCTTTGACAGAGAGGCCTTGTCGTGCGCGATGCCATAGCCGTTCGCCCCGACCGCGCCGGCGAACACCAGCACGAGGCCGGTTGCGCCGTTCTCCAGCTCATGGCGCGCTTCGGCATTGGCGACGGCCGGATCGGGATGGTCCACGCGCTGCAGGACCTGCCAGGGCGCCGCCGGCGGCGCGCGGCCAGCGGCCGCGAGCCCGCCTGCGGCGCGTAAAGCGGCTCGATCACAAGCCCGTCATAGGTCTTGGCTGACGAGCCGTTCTTTCAAACGGCGCTCCCTTGAGAACGCCATCGACAAGTTTGAGCCATTCCTCCCGGCGGGCCGGAGGGAAATCGGCGGCGAGCGAAAGTTCGGTGTCCTGTGCCATGGCGCGAAAAATGCCATGGCCGGGCCGCCACGCCAATCGATTATTTTATGACAGCGCCGGAGGCGGAATGCCGCGCTGCACCCGATGAGGGACGCCGAGGCTTCGACCGGATGAATGAGCGCGGCGGGAGCCGCTCGACCCCGCTCCGGTCGAGGCGCGCCAGCGCGTCCGCCACGGCGACGCCGCCGATCGTCCGGTCGGGGGCGATTTCCGCCAACGGCGCCAGCACGAATGCACGTTCGAGCGCAAATGGATGGGGCAAAACGAGATCGGGTTCGGCGATCACGAGGCTGTCATAGGCGATGAGGTCGATATCGATCGGCCGCGGTCCCCAGCGCCGCTCGTTCGTCCGGTTGCGGCCGAGCGCCGCCTCGATCGCTTGCGTCCGCGCGAGCAGGGCGCGCGGCGACAGCGTGGTCGCGACGATCAGGCATGCATTGACGAAACTGGGCTGGTCGGGATCGCCCCAGGGGGCGGTGCGGTAGTCGGAGGAACGGGCGAGGAGGCGGACGCTCTCGCCGTCGCAGAGAAGCGCGACCGCGCGGTCGAACGTGTCGCGGACCGGCCCGAGATTGCCCCCGAGCGCCAGGACGGCTTCAGCCATGCCGCTCCCGCACGATCGAAACGCCCACATCGGTGAAGGTTGCGGCGATCGGCGCATGCGGCTTGTGCACGGTGACGCGAACCCTCGAAATGCGCGGGAAGCGGGCGAGGATGGCGGCGGCGACCGCGCCGGCGGCGGCCTCCACGAGGCGGAAGCGCTCGGTGGAGAACGCCCGGCTCGCGCAGTCCACCACTTCATCGTAGGACACGGTGCTGGCGATCTTGTCCGATCGCGACGCTTCCGCAAGATCGATCGCAAGCTCCAGATCGAGCAGGAAAGTCTGGCCGACGGTGCCTTCGTGCTCCATCACGCCGTGATAGGCGTGGATCGCGAGCCCTGCGATGAAGATCACGTCGCCCTCGCCATCCATCATGCGCTCCGGATCGCCTGCGCGACTTGCACGGCCTGCACCGTCGGCGCGACGTCATGGGTGCGGATGATGGCCGCGCCCTTCGCCACCGCGGCGAGGTGCGCGGCGATCGAGCCGCCGAGGCGGTCCTGCGGCGCCGATGGCGAGACCCGATCGATGAAGCGCTTGCGCGATGCGCCGACCAGCAACGGCAATCCGAACCCGTTCAGCCGGTCGAGCCTGGCGAGCACGGCGATGCTCTGCTCGGCCGTCTTGCCGAAACCGATCCCCGGGTCGAGCACGATCCGGTCGCGGCCGATCCCGGCCTTGCCGGCGATCTCGAGCGAGCGATGAAAGAACGCCTCGATGTCGCGCATGATGTCGATCGCCGGGTCCGCTTGCGTCCTGTTGTGCATGATAATCACCGGCGCGCCCCGCGCGGCGACGATGCGGGCCATGTCCGGATCGCGCTGAAGGCCCCAGACATCGTTGACGATTGCAGCGCCGAGGTCGAGCGCCCAATGCGCGACTTCGGCCTTCATCGTGTCGATCGACACCGGGACGCCGAGCGCGACGACCGAGGCAAGCACCGGGGCGAGGCGGCGCACCTCCTCGTCGGCCGGCACCGGCGCAGCGCCCCCATAGGGCCGCGTCGACTCGGCCCCGACATCGATCATATCCGCTCCTTCCGCGATCATGCGACGGGCCTGTTCGATCGCCGCGTCCGGGTCGAAAAACAGCCCGCCATCGGAAAAAGAGTTCGGGCGTGACATTGAGGACGCCCATGATCAGCGGCCGACGGCGGCCGAGAAGGTCGGCAAGCCTTGCCGCGGGCGCTTGCGTCACCGGAGCGGGATCGTCAGCGGTCATAGCGCGGCTTTGCGCGGCGCCGGTTCCGCTGTCAAGCCGCTCCGGCGCAAGCTCGACTGCGATGCTGCACGCGTGCGGGACACGGGGAGGGGGCGGAAGAAAGTCAAGCGTTTCAGTCACAGCATTAAGACCAAACTGAATAGCGATTTAAAAGCATGAGCTAATGGCGCGTCAGACCGCGGAGATTACACCAAAAGGATTTGCCGCGCCGGTCAGTAGCTGATCTTGATCGGCAGCTTCTTGGCCGTTTCGATCCAGCGCACGACGACCTTCTCGGAAGGCGGCACGCGGACGAGCTTGAGCTGCTTGTTTACCTCCGCCATCCGTTTGGCGAGATTGGCCGGGTTGCGATATTTCAGCTCCCTCACCGTGTCTACGCCGGCCGCTTCGAGCAGTTCGGCATATTCTTCGCCGATCCCCTTGATGCGCATCTTGTCCGCGAAATTGGCGACGCGCAGCAGGCATTGCGCCGTCAAGCCGGTCCGTTCGGAGAGCGACTTGCGTCCTTTGGGATCCTTTGCCTCTTCGAGGAGTTTGGTGGTGGTGCGGATGCCGAATGATCGCAGTTTGGCGGCTATTCCCGGATGAAGCGGGTCAAGCTCGGCGATAGAGTATGACATGCCCGTCTCCTCTTTTCGCGAGCTTCAGGTCGAACGAGTGGCAGGAACAACGGCGGATGAGCTGCCGTCGCGGCGAAATCGGATGGAATGGTACGAATTGTTTCCGGTCGTTCCGCCGCTGCGCTCGGCTCGACGCCAAGCATGGCGACGAAGCTCACGCCCCTCGTCCATGGCCCCCTCACGATCCGCCGATCGCATCACCATTTTGGCACCATCGCGGCGAATCACAAAGACGCCACGATCGCTGCGAGGTATGTTCCGCCGCGTGTGTTGCGATAGCGCAACGATTCAATTGACGCGCCGTGACGGCGGGTATGTCGCCGCCGAGCGGCGGAATGCTCGCGGGCGCTTCGGCCGCATGGTATCCACGCGTCACTTGTTTGCGTACCGACGGTGGAGCGGAAAAGGCGGAGCGCGCGCGGCCAGTGTGAGAGACGCATGACGAGCCTCGATCAGGACGGCAAGATTTTCGTTGGGCTGAGTCACAAGCCGGAAATGCTGACGCTTGCTTTCGGCAACCGGCACGGGCTGATCACGGGGGCGACCGGCACCGGCAAGACCGTCACGCTGCAGACGCTTGCGGAAGGGTTTTCGCGTGCGGGCGTTCCCGTCTTCGCGGCCGACGTCAAGGGCGATCTCTCCGGCGTCGGCGCGATGGGCGAGCGGAGGGAGGCGTTCGTCAAGCGCGCGAAGGAGATGGGCTTCGACTATGAGCCCGACCAGTTTCCCGTCGTGTTCTGGGACCTGTTCGCGGAGCAGGGGCATCCGATCCGCGCCACCGTGCACGATATGGGGCCGCTCCTGCTCACCCGCATGCTCGACCTCAACGACGTGCAGGAGGGCGTGATCAACATCGCCTTCAAGGTGGTGAGCGAGGCCGGCGAAACCGACGAGCCGCACAAGGGTCTGGTGGATCTCGAAAACCTGCGCGAACTGCTCGCCTATCTCGGCGACAATGCGCGTAGCGTCGGCGCGCGCTACGGCAATGTCGCGCCCGCCACCATCGGGGCCGTTCAGCGCGAACTCCTGGTGGTCGAGAACCAGGGCGGCGAAAAGTTCTTCGGTCTGCCGCAGCTCGATCTGTCCGATTTGATGGCGACAGACGGCAAGGGGCGCGGGCGCATCAACATTCTCGCCGCCGACAAGCTGATGGAGAGCCCCCGGCTCTACGCCACCTTTCTGTTGTGGCTGATCGCAGAACTGTTCGAACAGCTGCCCGAGGTGGGCGACCTCGACAAGCCGAAGCTCGTGTTCTTCTTCGACGAGGCGCACCTCTTGTTCAGCGAAGCGCCCAAGGCGCTGCTCGACAAGATCGAACAGGTGGTGCGGCTGATCCGCTCCAAGGGCGTCGGCATCTATTTCGTCACGCAGAACCCGCTCGACATTCCGGACAAAGTGCTTGCCCAGCTCGGCAATCGCGTGCAGCACGCGCTGCGCGCCTTCACGCCGCGGGATCAGAAGGCGGTCAGGGCGGCTGCCGAAACATTCCGTCCCAATCCCGATCTCGACACCGCGCAGGTGATCACCGAGCTTGGCAAGGGCGAGGCGCTCGTCTCCTTCCTGGAAGGAAACGGCACGCCGTCAATGGTCGAACGGACGCTCATTCGCCCGCCCTCCGCCCGCGTCGGACCGATCACGCCGGACGAGCGCAGATCGATCCTCGCCAGCAGCCCGGTCAGGGGCGAGTACGAGAAAGCCGAACCGCACCGGTCGTTGTCGGACATCCTGCAAGGCGCTGAAGAGGCTGCAGGGGAGGGCGACCCGTCGCCCGATCGCGCCGGCCGGCCGCCGGCCGAGGCGACAGGCGTCTGGACGCGCGTCATTGCGGGGGTCGGCGCGTTCTTCAGCCATCCCGCGGTCCGCCAGTTCGGGCGCTCGGCCGCCGCCGTCGTCGCGCGGACCGCGACCCAGGAGGCGATGCGGCGGATGGGCATGAAGCCGACGCGCCGGCGGCCCAGCCGCCAATCCTCCGGCAATGCCGGGCTCGACCAGCTTACCAGCATTGCGGACGCCGCCATGGGCGACCGCGGCTTGTTCGGCACGCCGCAACCGTCACCCAAACGCCCGCGCAAACCCCGCTCCGGATCATCATCATGACGCCGCTTGCGTAGAAGGCGGTGACCGGGTCGCTGCCCTTGCCGACCACGATCCTGATCGAGGGCGAAGAAGAGTGCGGTTCGAAGCGCTTGCCGGCCTGGTTCAAGGAGAACGCCGGCGAGCTTGCCGCCGCCCTCGCGCTCGTCTGCGACACCGGCATGTGGGATCCGCAGACGCCGGCGATCACCACGTCGCGGCAAGGCCTCGCGTCATTGGCAGCACGCCCGTTGAATGATGATGGTCCTTTCACCGACGTGACGTCATGTTGCCGTATAACGTTAACGTTGATCGCATGATTGATGTGTGAATCGTGCCGCCATGCAACGGAAAGGCCTCGCCGTCGACATGACGCCACGAATGGACCCGGCGTGCCTGGCCGGCCCGCCAGCTCCAGGAGCGGCGCTCCGCCGGCCGAAGCGCCGCTCAGGCGGATGGCTGTCCCGGCTCGGAGCATTGGGAACCATCACCATTTGCATTTACATCGTCGGATATATCGGTTGCTTCCCGGTAGCGGCGAACGTCCCGCTTCGTTTCCTGCTCTACCTCATTCCGCCGGTCTGGATGGCTTTCGTCCTCGCCGCGTCCGGACCGAAATTTGAACCGGTCCCGGTCCTGTTCCTGCTCTGTTACTGGCTGATCTGTCTGCCCTCGCTCGTTGAAGGCGCAAACGAGCGGACGCTGATCAATATCGGCATAATTTCCGCCTGCATCGCCGGCTTCGTTCCTCGGTTCAAGGTCGACTCAGCCGTGCTGAAGGTTCTGCTTGCTGCTTCCGTAATCATGCTCGCAATCAATGTGTTGGTGGAGGGCAGCGGGATCACCTTCAAGATCAACATTTTCGAGTCGGCTTCGATCACGGGCGGCTATGACAACAGCGATGCGCTGGTCGGCGCCCTTTACGCGGTCTATTTCTTCTGCACGAAATCGGTTCTCGGTTTTTTTTCGGCCTGATCCTGACGGTCCTGGGCGGAAAACGCATTGCCCTCGTCGCCGCGCTCGCCGGTGTGCTGACCTACTATTTCGTGGCGAAAACACCCCTGGCAGGAGCCTTGGCGCTCGCTTCGCCTTTCTCCTTGTCGTGCTCGGTTTGATCAACCTCGCGGCGATCGACCTGTTGGCGTTCGTCGATTTTCTCGGCAACCAGCTCGGGCTCACCTTCAACGGAGAAGTGTTCTTTGCCGGCCGTCTCGGCACCAATACCCTCATCTACGACAGCCTGCGCGAACGGACGTTCTACCAGTTCCTGTTCGGAAACGGGCCTGGCGCTTGCGACACTCTGGTCCTCCTCTCGTCAGGCGGACAGGTCGTTCCGACACACAATGATTGGATGCGATTTTATTACGATTACGGCCTTGTCGGCTCCGTGCTCCTCACCGTTGGCCTTGCCGCGCTTTATGCACGGTCTGCGATGACGGTGGCGCTCGGATGCGCACTGGGAATATTGATGATCACCGACAATGTCGTGCTGTACATATTCGTTCAACTGCTCGCCGCGCTCATGTTCGCCAGCGAGCGAACCGGCGTTCGCCGCGAACCGCATTATCGGCATAGAGCAATCGGGCCACACGAACGGTCCTAGCGCGTCAGCCGGCGAAGCGAAGCGCAGGAACCCGATCAAGAAGAGCGTATTTCAGGGCGATGGGTCCGAAGAGACCTGCGAGCATGAGCGCCGGAAGGAAAAGCAGGATGAAGTGCGCACCGTCCCAGGACGTGAACTTCAGCAGGACCGCCTTCGTTGCTCCGATAAAGAACGTATTGAACATGTAGATGACGAACGTTCGTTCTCCGAGGAAGAGCAAGAGCCTCGATCGGAAAAAAGGCGTTGCGCGCATCAGGCCGAGCATCGCCGGCCCGGACAGCAAGCCGATGGCGGCGAGCAGGAAAGGCGGGCCCAACGGCGCCGTGTCGAACAGGATCATGATGGCCGCGAGCGTCGCGGCGAAGAGAGCGATCCAGAGGACAAGGAACCGGTCGATGACCGACACCGCCCACGCGCGGCGGTTCGCGCAAGCCATGCCAAACACGAAGTAGAGATAGAATGCCGCGATCCGGTCCAGGTACATGACTTGGGGCATGCTGATGAACTGCAACACAGCAGCGAGCAGCATCAACGGCCAGATGCGTCCCTCGGAGATTTTCAGAAGTCCCGGCGTTCCCGCGCAGAACACGAAAGAGACGAACAGGTACCAGACGGACAGGGCCGCGCTCCGGTGGGTGTTCCACACCAGTGAGATGAGACCGCGCTCGAAGGATTCGGGATTGTTGTCGACTTGCAGCACCGTCCCGGCAGCCGACTTGGCGATCAGCACAAGGAGGCCGATCGCCAAGAACGGAACGAGCAGGCGGACGGCCTGGCGCCTGACGTATCCGGCATAGTCCGGTCTGGGTTTTTGGGCATTGCCGCTGTAGAAGAAGATGAACCCGCCCAGGAACATAAACAGTGGCATATGGAAGCAGTAGATCGCGTTCTTCAGTGTGACGTACCATTCGTTGCCGAGCGGCGGGTCGCGCGCCACGACGTGCCCCAGCACGACGAGCGCAATAGCGAAACCCTTGGCGCGGTCGATATCCTCCAGGCGCTCCGACCTTGCGTGAGGCGCCGCGACGCTCCCGTGCCCGGATTTCAGTACGTGTTCCATCGCCATGCCGATCCATCCGCGCGACCGCTGCCGCGCAGCCCTCACCCGAGAGACGTTTGAAACGGAAGGACCCCGCAGCAGCAATCCGAAATAAAATCGTCGCGCTCCGCAGGCGCTCGCGTCGCGGCTCGAAACGGGTCTGGCGAGCCAACCGCACCGGCTTTACAATTGGGCGCTCGGGAGAAGCCCGGTCAGGCGAGTACGAGAAACCGAGCCGCACCCGCAAACCCCGCTCCGGATCATCATCATGACGCCCCTCGACGCCGTCCTCGCCCGCATCGACGCCGATTTCGACGCCAGCCTCGAGCGCTTGTTCGCGCTCCTGCGCATCCAGTCGATCTCGACCGACCTCGCCTATCGGGACCAGTGCCGGGCGGCGGCGGAGCATGTCGCAGCCGACCTGCGCAGCATCGGCTTTGCGGCGGATTTGCGCGAGACCGCGGGTCACCCGGTCGTGCTCGCCAAGGCGGGGAACGGCGGCGCGCCGCGCGTGCTCTTTTACGGCCATTACGACGTGCAGCCGGTCGACCCGCTCGATCTGTGGGAGGCGCCGCCCTTTGCGCCGCGCATCGCGACGCTTGCCGACGGGCGCAAGGCGATCGTCGCGCGCGGGGCCTGCGACGACAAGGGGCAGGTGATGACCTTCATCGAGGCCTGCCGCGCGTGGAAGGCGGTGACCGGGTCGCTGCCCGTGCCGACCACGATCCTGATCGAGGGCGAAGAAGAATGCGGTTCGAAGAGCCTGCCGGCCTGGGTCAAGGACAACGCCGGCGAGCTTGCCGCCGGCCTCGCGCTCGTCTGCGACACCGGCATGTGGGACCCGCAGACGCCGGCGATCACCACGTCGCTGCGCGGCCTCGTCTACGAGGAAGTCACCATCAAGGCGGCCGACCGCGACCTGCATTCCGGCCTGTTCGGCGGCGCGGCGCAGAACCCGATCCGCGCGCTCACGCGCATTCTCGGCGGCATCCACGCGGACAACGGGCGGATCACGATCCCCGGCTTCTATGACGGCATCGACGATCTGCCGCCGGAAGTGATCCGCGAGTGGCGCACGCTCGGCTTCACGCCCGAGAGCTTCCTCAAGCCGGTCGGCCTCAGCGCGCCGGCGGGCGAGACCGACCGCCTTCTGATCGAGCAGGTGTTCTCGCGCCCGAGCTGCGACGTGAACGGCATCTGGGGCGGCTATATGGGGCAGGGCTCGAAAACCGTGATCCCGTCGCAGGCTTCGGCGAAGATCTCGTTCCGCCTGGTGCGCGGCCAGGACCCGGAGAAAATCCGCGCGGCCTTCCGCGCCTTCGTGCGCGCGCGCCTGCCGGCGGACTGCAAGGCGGAATTCCTCGACCACACGGCGGCGCCCGCGGTGGCGCTGCCTTGGGACCTGCCGCAGCTTGCCGCCGCGCGCGGCGCGCTCGCCGACGAATGGGGGCGCGCGGCGCTCCTCATCGGCTCCGGCGCCTCGATCCCGATCGTCGCCGATCTGAAGCGCCTGCTCGGCATGGACACGCTCCTGGTCGGCTTCGGCCTCGACGACGACCGCGTGCATTCGCCCAACGAGAAGTACGACCTGACCTCGTTCCACAAGGGCACGCGCAGCTGGGCGCGCATCCTCGCGGCGCTCGCGGCGTAGCAGGGGCGTTCGCCCGCCGTCAGCTCAATTGGTTTCGGGAATGCCCGCAAGCTTCAGCGGGCGCCGGAGCAAGCCCATCTTGAGCGCTCGGTTTTCCGTGAATGGGGATAGCGAGGCGGACGATACTTCCCGGCTTGCCGTAGATGTGGCGACTTCCATGAATGCGAAGAAGCGTCCAGCCATGGCGCTCGACAAGGCGCGCCAGCTCGCGCCCTGACAAAGGCTTCATACGGAGATTTCCAGAACCCTCGGATTCCCGCCGGTCTCGGGCTCTTCAACGTCTACGGAGAGGCAGCCCTCGATTGCTCTCGCCCTGGGTGGCGCAGCCGGGGATCGCCGGAACCTCGGCCCAGCACCACCCTCTTCCGCTTCATGGACGACGGTCTTGATTTTCATGGGAGTGCCCCTGTTTGGAAGCTTTTAATAAACCCTTGCCCCCAACGCGACGCCAGTGGAAGCTCCCGAACTCCCGAAAATGATGCGCCGTTCGTCACTGCGCTATGCCGTCATGCCGCGCGCGGCCGGATCGCCTTCAGCGCAGGGCTGATTTCGCGGCGGCGCTGCATCAGTTCGTAATCGGTCTGCAGGCCGAGGAAAGACCCGTCCGACATTCCGAAATAGCGCGCGAGCCGCAGGTCGGTGTCAGCCGTGATGGCGCGCTTGCCGAGCACGATTTCGTTGATCCGGCGCGGCGGCACGCCGATGGCGCGGGCGAGCGCGGTCTGCGACAAGCCCATCGGCTTAAGGAACTCCTCCAGCAGAATTTCGCCCGGATGCGGATTAGGGAGAGCCTCAGTGATAGTCGACGATCTCGACTTGATGGGCATTTTTGTCCCTCCAGACGAAGCAAATCCGCCACTGGTCGTTGATGCGGATCGCGTGCTGTCCGCGCCGATTGCGGCTCAACGCTTCGAGCCTATTGCCAGGCGGCACTCTCAGATCGTCGAGCCGGCGCGCATTGTTGAGAAGACGCAGCTTCCGTAGCGCGACCGCCTGGATGTCCGACGGCAGCCTTCTGCTACGACGACCGTGCCAGACCGACTTCGGACTTAGGATCGCGGAAGCTCACGATCATCGTTGGATGTATAACGTAGAACGTTATACGTTACAAGGCCGAAACGGCCTCGACATCACCTTGTCATCTCCCGCCCGGGGGGCGAAGCTGGCGCGCGCCGTTCGTGCGATTTGGAACATCCGCACAAGGTGGCGCGGGGGGAGGAAACATGCTCTACGGCTTCGCCACCCTGCTCTCGTGTCAGCTCGCGGGCGAGGTGTTCGTTCGCGCGCTGGCGCTCGCGGTTCCCGGCCCCGTGCTGGGCATGATCCTGCTCGCGGCGCTGATGGCCTTCAAGGCGCCGCTTCCGTCCGGACTGGACGATACGGCCGACGGGCTCCTGAAGCATCTGTCCCTCCTGTTCGTGCCGGCCGGGGTCGGCGTGGTGCAGCATCTCGATCGGCTCGGGAGCGAAGGCGTGCGCCTGATGGCGGTCATCGTGCTCTCGACCGTGATCACGCTCGCGGTCACGGCGCTCGTGTTCGCGGGCGTCGCCCGCCTGCTGAGCCGGCGCATGGAAAACGATAGATCGAAGGAGCGCCCGTGATCAGCCTGGTCGATCTATGGGTCTATCTTTCCAGCGGGCCGTTGCTGTGGCTCACGGCGACGCTCGCCGCCTATCTCGCAGCCGACGCCGTCTCGGCGCGGCTCAAGCGCCATCCGCTGGCGAACCCGGTCCTGATCGCGGTCGTGCTGGTGTCGCTCGTTCTGCTCGCGAGCGGGACGCCGTTCGCCGCCTATTTCGCCGGCGCCCAGTTCGTCCATTTCCTGCTCGGCCCGGCGACGGTGGCGCTTGCGATCCCGCTGGTGCGGCATATGCCGCAGGTGCGCCGCCTGCTCGTGCCGCTCTTGGCCGCGCTCGTCGTCGGGTCGCTCACCGCCATTGTTTCCGCCGTTCTCCTCGCGCAGGCCATGGGCTTGGACGCCGCCACGATCCGGGCGCTCGCCCCGAAATCGGCGACCGCGGCGATCGCCATGGGCACGGCGGAGAGCATCGGCGCCGACCCGGCGCTGACCGCCGTGTTCGTCATCCTGACCGGCATTGTCGGCGCGATCCTAGTCACGCCGTTGATGAGCCTTCTGCGGCTGAAGAACGCCGCGGCGGCAGGCTTCGCCGCCGGCCTCGCCTCGCACGGCATCGGGACCGCGCGGGCGTTCCAGCTCGATCCGGTCGCCGGCGCCTTCGCCGGGATCGCGCTCGGACTGAACGGCCTTGTCACCGCGCTATTGGTCCCGATCGTGTTGCCAGTTCTGGTGAAATGACGAGCGCCCGCGCCTGAAAGCCGACAGCTCTGGCCGGGCCGCCGGCCGGACATCGGTCGGTCGCCCGCGCGCTCGCCCCATCGTGATCACTCCGTCAGCAATTATTCTATAGAAGGCTCGCCTGTGCTGAAGAAGGCTCGCCTGTGCTGAACCAAACGACGGGGCGCCGCGTTCCTGTTTCGTCCGCTACATATTTGTGACGGACAATCGAGGATTCCATGGACAAGCCACGCCTGAGCGTCATCGAAACGGAAGCCGCGGAGGTCGAGCACAAGGTCGTCCGGGCATGGACTGAGTTCGAGCCCTATGCGCGCGCCGGGGCTTCGGGGCGCGGGCGGGCGTTGACGCCGCGCGAGCGTGAAGAGCGTTTTCATCAGCTCCTTGAAGCCCTTCCGGCCGCGATCTACACCACCGACGCAAACGGAAAGATCACCTATTACAACCAGGCGGCCGTCGACCTTTGGGGTTGCAGCCCGGTATTGGGCAGCACGGAATGGTGCGGTTCCTGGAAGCTCTACTGGCCCAATGGGCTGCCGATGCGGCACGACCAGTGCCCGATGGCGATGGCGCTGCGCGAGAAACGCCCGGTCCGGGGGATGGAGGCGATCGCCGAACGCCCCGACGGAATTCGGGTTCCGTTCATTCCCTTTCCGACCCCGCTATACGACGGCGCGGGCGCGCTGGTCGGCGCGGTCAACATGCTGGTCGACATTACGGACCGCAAGCGGGCGGAAAACCAGCAGGCGCTCATGATCCGCGAGCTGCATCACCGCGTGCGCAACACGCTCGCCACCGTCCAGGCGGTCATGCGCACGACGGCGCGCGCGTCGGCGACCATCGAGGAATTCGAGGAAGCCTTTGTCGGCCGTATCGATTCGCTCTCCAAGACGCACGAATTGCTGACGGAGAATTTCGACCAGGCGGTCGCGCTCGCCACCCTGTTGTCGAACGAACTCGACGCCTATGACGACGGCGCCTGCCAGCGCGTCCGGCTGAAGGGGCCGCCGGTCGAGCTGCCGTCCGTTCTCGCCGTCCCGATCGGCATGGCGCTGCACGAACTCACGACCAATGCTGCGAAATACGGCTCGCTGTCCCTGATCGGCGGGGTCGTCGAAGTCACGTGGAGCGTCCGCATCGAATCCGATGCGCGCAGACTGCAGGTCGCGTGGATCGAGCAGGACGGCCCGGCGGTGAAGCCGCCGACGCGCAAGGGGTTCGGATCGCGGCTGCTCGAGCATGTTCTCGCCCGGCAGATCGGAGCCGACGTGACCGTCGACTACGACCCCGACGGATTGCGCGCCCGCATCATCGTTCCGTTGCCGCGCTAGCCCCGCCTCACGCGACCAGCGCCGTCACTCCCGACAGGCCCGGCACGACCAGGGCCGGCGGCAGCTCGGGATATTCGTCGGGTGCGCCCGCGCGGTTCACCCACACGGCGCGAAAACCGAACGCCGCCGCTCCCATCACGTCCCAGCGGTTCGACGAGACGAACGACGACCTCGTCGGGGCGCGACGGCGAACGCATCGGTGACCAGCCGCGTAGACCTCCGGGCGCGGCTTGTACATGCGGATCGCATCGACGGAGAGGACCGCGTCGAGTTCGCCGGCAAGGCGGGCGGCCGCGACCGCCGATTCCAGCATGCGCGGGCGAGCCGTTGGAGAGGATCGCCGTGCTGCCGTCCGCAGCGCTTCAGCGTCCAGCAGGCCGCGCGGGCGTCGGGAACGCATCGAGCGTGAGATAGGCGTCGAGCAGCTTCGACCGCAGCGCCTTGCCGGACCGACGGCACGCGGGCCAATGCATGATCGAGCGCACGCTCGGTGAGCGTCCAGAAATCGAGCGTAACGGCCGGCGAGCGTCAGCGTCCAGGTGTATTCGAGCTGCTTGGCCCGCCAGAGCTCGGACAGCGCGATCAGCATCCGGACCGGCCGCCTCGCGGTGGCGGGCGATCGCGGCGTGCACGTCGAACAGCGTGCCGTAGGCGTCGAACACAAAGACCAACGGGGCCACGTTTGCTTCCGGCTTGCTCGGGGCGATGCTTGCGCGGGCGATCAGTTCAGTCTAGCCGGAGGTCGCGCCGCGCGCCAAACCTTCAACAGCTCGAGTCGGGAAAGCGGGGGGAGGGGCATGACGCCGGGTCCGCGAACAGCACGCGCGCGCAAGCCAATCAGGCGGCAGGATTACTCTATCGGGCGCGGCAAGGGTTCGCCGCGCGCGTGCTTTGCTCGCCATTTCGGGCCGGGTCCGCGCATATAGTGCTGCTCCGGCCGATAGGGATCGGTGAGCGCCGCCACGATGGACCGGAACAGCGCATCGACCTGCGCGAAGCGCCGCGGCAATCGCCACTCGGAAACGGGCGATGCGAATGGGCGGAACTCAGCGAGGACGAAGCGAAGCATTGTCAGCTCTTGATTCGGCATGGGCCTGGGCGGCGAAGGACGCTACGTTCCGGATGCTCAGGGGGTACGCATGACAAGCCCCCGCGCCATCTTCTGAGCTGAAGTCAAGCACGGTTCGGCGCGTGTGGGAATGCGGGACAACCCGCTTCGGATGAATTCGGATTTGTAGCGTTCATAAGACCCTAGCGGGCGAACCTGAGATAGCAGAGCAACAAAGAAGCTGCTGCTCGCGCCATCGGACTTATGCGGCTTGCGAGGGCGCGTTACGGCGGCGGCAGGGTCAGCAGCGTCGGAATATCGCGCCCGCGAAGGTCGTAGACGCGGGCATAGACCGCGCCCTCGCGCGCGACCTCGAAGAGGAGCGGCGCATCGAGCTTCGCGCAATAGAAGACGCCGAGCGAAATGGCGAAATCGGCGTCCTGCGGCTGCCATTGCGTCACGTAATCAGGGCCGAGCTCGACCTTCACCGCGCGCTGCGGACCGCATACGGCGATGCGCCAGGGCCGCGCCGGCTGCGGCGGCGAGTTCATCGCGGCGAGCCTGGCGCGCAGTCCCTGTGCGGCCTCTTTGCTGGCCAACCCCCAATAGTCCAGCATGAAGCGGCCCTCGGCCGCCTGCACGCCGCCGGCCAGCGGGTTGAAATACGTGTACTCGTACGGGTGCAGCTTCACGATCGCGACGACCGGCTGGATCAGTCCGGCGAGGATGAGAGCGGCCACCCCCGCGGCCGCGGCCCGAGACAGGCGCATCGCGCGGGCGATCAGCCAAAGCCCGGCAAGTCCCCCGAGAACGGCGAAGGGCGGCAGCAGGAAAACGAAATGCCGGATGCCGTTGTAGCCGGCCGGCCGGGTGAGCGACGACGTACGCGATGGGGAACAGGGCGCTCACGGCAAGAAACAGCAATCCCGCGCGGCGACCCGCCGGCAGCGCCGAATTCGCCGCCGCGACCACGGCGCCGAGCGCGCCGGCCAACCCCAGCGCGACGAAGATGACCGGCGCCTTCAGCAGGAACAGCGTCGGCACGTAGCTGCGCGGCATGTCCGGCACCGCGAGGATCGCTCGCCGTCGAACAGCTCCTTCCACGGCTTTTCGAAGAATTGCGAGAAGTAGAACAGCGCGCGCAGCGGATTGAGCGGGGAGACGACCGACCAGGGCCATACCAGCGCCATCGCCGCATAGGCGAGCGAGCAGGGCAGGGAGGAGCCGCAGCAGAAATCGGCCGGCGCGCGCGAGCGCTGCGCGCGCGTCCTTGCGCAGTCTCGACCGCGAGGATGAGGGCGAGCGCCGCGCCGGCGGGCACGACGGCGAGCGCGCCCATGACGCGCGAGCCGAAGGACAGGCCGAAACCGATCCCGATGAGGGCGATGGCGGCGACCGACGGGCGTCGGATATTCGTCGAAGGCGCGCACGAGGCCAAGCGCGAGCAGCGCCATCGCGACCGCAAAGGGCGCGTCCTTCGGGTTGATGAACATATGCCCGTAATAGAGCGGGCAGGTCGCCAGCAGCGCGACCGCGAGCAAGCCGGCGACCGGCCCGCCGAGGCGGCGGGCGATGCGCCAGGTCGATGAAAAGTCCGACAATCCCGACCGCGGCGCCGACGAGGCGGCGCGTCTCGAACAGATCGAACGGCAGGACCTTGGCGACGAGCGCCGCGAGCATGTCGAAGCCGCCGCCATAGGCGTAGAGATTGACGAAGGAGAGCGCGCGCTGATCGCTGAAGCCCGATGTGTAGAGGCGCAGCAGCAGGCCGCCATATTCGGCGTGGGTGTAGTCGTCCCAGCCGAGCCCGTAGTCGCGGAACGTGAAGGCGGCGACGATCGCGACGGCGGCGAACACCGCAAGCGACAGGGCGTCGGCAAGCCGCGTCGGCCGCGCGCGCGATGGTCGGCTGCGTCGCCATGACAGGAAGTTCCGACGCGGCGGCTTCAATGGGCGTGGCGGTCACCTTGCGGCTGTTCCGCGGGCGTGACGCATTCGCCGGATGCTCCGCGCAGGAGTGTCCGGCGTTCGTCATCGGCGGCGATGTGGCCGCCGATGACGGGACCATCCGCTGGCGCGGATGACGACGGTTTCATGCGCCCGAACTCGTTACTTCGCCGCCGCCTCGTACAGTTCGGCGACATGATCCCAGTTGACCAGGTGATCGACAAAGGCCTTCAGGTAGTCGGCCCGCCGGTTGCGGTAGTCGATGTAATAGGAATGCTCCCACACGTCGCAGCCGAGAATGGGCGCGCCGCCATGCACGAGCGGGTTCTCGCCGTTCGGCGTCTTGGTCACGACGATCTTGCCGTCCTTGACCGTGAGCCAGCACCAGCCCGAGCCGAACTGGGTGACGCCGGCCTGGATGAAGTCCTCCTTCATCTTGGCGACGGAGCCGAGATCGGCGACGATCTTCTTTTCGAGATTGCCGGGAATCTTGTCGCCGCCGCCGTTCGGCTTCATCCATTTCCAGAAATGGATATGGTTGTAGTGCTGGCCGGCATTGTTGAAGAGCGCCTGGTTCTTGCCGAACGAGCCCTTCACGACTTCCTCGAGCGACTTGTCCTCCCACTCGGTGCCCTTGAGCAGGTTGTTGCCGTTGTTGACATAGGCCTGATGATGCTTGTCGTGATGATATTCGAGCGTCTCGCGCGACATGTAAGGGCGCGAGCGCTTCATAAGGATAGGGAAGGTCCGGCAGCGTGAACGACATCGCCTTGCTCCTCGGCAGACTTGGGGGTGACCGTCAGGTCGGGAAAGCGGCAACTTAGCGCGGATGATGCGCGGTGGCCAAGCGCGGCGCAAGCGCGCGGGCGCTGACGGAAGGGCCGCAACGTCCCGTCCCGATGTTTTCTCTTTTGCAGGGAGTTGTCCCTGGCTGGCCGCATCGCTTATTGTATTGACGCGACGGGCGCAATTGGTCGCGGCCTCTCCGTCATGCGCATGTCACAGCGGTGCGATCGGGACGCCTGCCGCCCGTGCGCGGCGATCGCGAATCGTAGAAAGAGGTGCGATGGTCCCGTTCGTGTTTTTTCTTGGCGTGATCGCCACGCTGGCCGGCGCGGTCGCGATCGCGTTCGGCATTCCCATCAACGAATTCGGTCTCGGCAACACGCTGATCCTTGCAGGGACGACCGCGGTTTCGGCCGGGTTCATCGTGCTCGCGCTCGGGGCCGTCTTGCGTGCGATCGAGCGCGGCAATCGCGAGCTCCCGGCCCTGGAGGAGGAATCCGCCGCGCCGCCGGCCGAGCGGGCGGGCGGCGCGGCCGAATGGCCGCGCCCGGCCCCGGTTGCGCCCATGCGTCCCGAAGGCCCGCTGCGCGAGCGCGCCGAAGCGACGCCGCCGGCGCGACCGGCCTGGTCCGAAGCGCGCGAGGAATCGGCGCGGGAAGGAACGCGGGCGCCGGCGCCGCGCCCTGCCGCTCCGCCGCTGCGCGCAGAGCGCGGCCCCGCCCCTGGCCGCGCGCCGATGCGCGCCGAGCGGCCGCGCGAACCCCTTGTCGAGCCGCCGCGGCCGGGCGAGGGCCCGGGCCGCGCCCCGGAGCCCTCGCACGCGGCCGAGCCGGGCGTCGCGGGGCCTGCGCGCGAGGGGGCGGGCGAGCCGTCCGCGCCGGCCACCTCGCCGGAACGTCGTCGCTTGTTCGCATGGACCCGGCGGAGCACCGGCCGCGAAGCGCCCGAACAGCCTGCCGAGCCGCGCGCCGAGCCTGGTCTGGGCGAAGGCGGTCCGCGCGGCGAAGCTCCGCGCTTTGCGGCCCGGGGCGAGGATCGGGAGGAGCGGCGAGAGCCGGCGCGTCCGGCCGCCGAGCGCCCGCCGGCCGCGCGCGAGGCGCAGCCGGCTCCGGAAGACGAGGTTCAGGTCCTCAAGTCCGGCACGGTGGGCGGCATGTCCTACACGCTCTACACCGACGGCTCGATCGACGCCGAGTTTCCCGACGGGAAGCTGCGCTTCGCCTCGATCGAGGACCTCCGCCGCCATCTCGAAGAGCAAGGATGACGATCGTCGAAGGTGCGATCATGGCGCTCACGCTGTCGGACCGCAAGAAAGCCCGGGTGGAGGAAATCCGCGCGGGCTTCGCCCGCCTGCGCGAGGAGCTTTCCGGATACGGCAGAACGCATGGCGGGCGCTTCTTGAAAGGGCCGCCGCTGCGCCCCGCGCTCGATTTTGTCGAGAGCGCGTCTGCGCGCTTGCGCCTGAAAGCCGATATCCGGCCCATATCCTGGTGCACGCCGGCGTTTCTCGAGCGAGTTTCGGCGGGGGCTATTGTCCTGCCATGACCGACGCGCGCTGGTTCGAGGTCGACGCTTCGCATTGAGAGATCGCCGCGCCCACACGCTGGCTTGACCGTGACATTGGCGCGAAAATGCGAGCCGACCAATAGCGCACATCTGCTGCGGACGCACGTAGGGGAGAAGCGAATTGGCGACGGTCGAACGCACGTCGCAGCGGCTAGTACTGCAAGCGGGCGCAACCACGCTCGTTCTCGACAAGGAGAGCGGACAGGCGAGCCTGCGCCGCAAGGCGCTGCTGTGGGATCGCAAGCCGATCACCGTCCCGCTCGCGGATATCTGCAAGATCGCCGTGACCCCGGCGATCGATCGCTCCTGCGGCTTTGCGTCCTGCTACACGCTGCTCGTCACGCGCTCGGGCGCGCATCTGGAGCTGCCGCCTGCGGCCAAGGCCTCCGCAGAAGCCGCCGCGCAAGAGATCCGCGCGTTTCTCGGGCTCGCGTGAAATCGATGGCGCGCTTGCGCCGGGCCAAGCACGGAGCGTGACGTTCCTCACAGCCCGGTCTCGCCGGCTCCTGCACGGTGCGCGCATTCGTCATGCGGAATGCAACAGGAGACTGACATGAGCCTCAAGACTTTCGCCGTGGTCACGTCCGCGGTCGTCGCGCTCTCGGCCTTTGCGCTGCCGGCGCACGCGCTCAATCCCCAACCCTTGCCGCCGAAAGAAAGTAAGGCTTCGATCATCAAACGGGATCCAAGCGTGCTGAAGCGGCACACTCTGCAGCAGAAGATGCTGCCGAGCCGTTTTCAGATCGCTCGCTGATCACGGAGACGGATTATTCGCCTCCCACCAGCTTGATGGCGAAGGCGTAGGCGAGCGCCACCTCCTTCAGGCGGTCGAAGCGGCCGGCCGCCCCCGTGGCCGGCATCCAGATTGGTGCGCAGCGCGACGAGATTGTCGTCGGTCTTGACCGCGCGCAGCCGCGCCACCCATTTCGCCGGCTCCCAATAGGTCACGCGCGGATCGGTGAGGCCGGCGAGCGCCAGCATGGCCGGATAGGCTTGCGCCCGCACATTGTCGTAGGGCGAGTAGGACAGGATGGTGCGGAACGCCTCCGCATCGGCGATCGGATTGCCCCATTCGGGCCATTCCGGCGGCGTCAGCGGCAGCGTGTCGTCGAGCATCGTGTTGAGCACGTCGACGAACGGCACCTCGGCGATCAGGCCGGCGAAGAGATCGGGCGCGCAGTTGGCGACCGCGCCCATCAGCATGCCGCCGGCGGAGCCGCCCTGCGCGACGATCTGTCGGCGGCGACGAATCTTCGTCGCGGCGAGATACTCGGCCGCGGCGATGAAGTCGGTGAAGGTGTTCGCCTTCTTGGCGAGCTTGCCTTCGCGATACCAGCGCCAGCCCTTCTCGGTGCCGCCGCGGATATGGGCGATGGCGTAGACGAAGCCGCGGTCGACGAGCGACAGGCGATTGGCGCTGAACGCGGCCGGCATCGATATGCCGTAGGCGCCGTAGCCGTAGAGGAGGCAGGGCGCGGTGCCGTCGAGCGGCGTGTCCTTGCGATACAGGATCGAGATCGGAACGGTCTCGCCGTCGGCCGCCGGCGCGAAGCAGCCGCCGCGTCACGTAAGTCGGCGGGATCGTGGCCGCTCGGCACCTCCTGCCGCTTGCGCAGCACGCGGGTGCGCGCGGCGCAGTCGTAGTCCCAGGTTTCCGCCGGCGTCGTCATCGACGAATAGCCGAAGCGCAGCGTGTCGGTGTCGAACTCGTAGCCGTGCTCGACGCCGAGCGAATAGGCCTCCTCGTCGAAGGCGATCGCGTGCTCCTCGCCGCTCGCGAGATGGCGCACGACGATGCGCGGCAGGCCGTCCTCGCGCTCGAGCCGGATCAGCCAGTCGGCGAGCACCAGATAGCGACGAGGATGAAGACGCCGGGGCGGTGCGGGACGAGATCGCGCCAATGCGCGCGCGACGGGGTCGGCGAGCGGCGCGACCGACGATCTTGAAGTCCTCGGCGCCGTCGGCATTGGTGCGCAGGATCAGCGTCGGCTCGCCGCCGAACGACGGGATGGTGCTCGACCTCGTAGCGCAGCGCCGGCTCGCGCGCGGCGACCAGCAGCGGCGGCGGCCGCCGGGGCGGCGAGATCGATCAGCCAGGCCTCGGAGGTCTCGTGGTCGTGCACCGAGATCTCGGCGAAGCGGCCCGACTGCGGCGCGATCGACGGACACGAAGAAGCCGGGATCGTCCTCCTCGAAGACGCAGCGCGTCGTCGCTCGCCGGCGTGCCGAGCCGGTGGCGGAAGACCTCGGTCGGGCGATGCTGCTCGTCGAGCCGCACGTAGTAGAAGGCGGCCGAATCGCGCGTCCAGACGACCGCGCCGGACGACCTCGGGCACCGCGTCGGCGAGATCGGCGCCGGTCGCGAGGTCGCGCACCCGCACGGTGTAAGAACTCCGAGCCCGTGTCGTCGGACGACCCAGGCGAGCAGGCGATGGTCGCGGCGAATGCGTCGCGCCGCCGAGCTGGAAGAACGGCTTGCCGGCCGCGAGCGCGTCGCCGTCGAGCAGCATCTGCTCCGCCCCGCCGTCGCGCGGCGTCGCGGCAGATCAGCGGGTGCTGCCCGCCCTCGCGGTAGCGCATGATAGTAGGCGAACGGACCGTCGGGCTCGGGAACGCGTCGAATCGTCCTCCTTGATGCGGCCCTTCATCTCGGCGAACAGCGTGTCCTGCAGCGCCGCGGTGTCGGCGAGCGCCGCATCCGCATAGGCGTTCTCGGCTTCGAGATAGGCGCGGATGTCGGGGTCGAGCAGCTGCGGATCGCGCATCACCTCCTGCCAGTTCGCCGCGCGCAGCCAGGCGAATTCGTCGACGCGTTCGACGCCATGCGCGACCGAGCGCACGGGCCTTTGCTCCGCGCGCGGCGGGACGGCGGGTCGGGAAGCGCGGTCAAGCATCGTCGTTGCTCGCAATGCCGGCCGCGGGCGCGAACGTCAGCGCGGTCCCGTTCATGCAGTAGCGCAGGCCGGTCGGGCGCGGGCCGTCGGGGAAGACGTGGCCGAGATGGGCGTCGCAGGTCGCGCAGCGGATCTCGGTGCGGCGCATGAACCACGAACGGTCGTCGTGCTCGGACACCGCGTCCGCCTCGACCGGCGCGAAAAGCTCGGCCACCCGGTGCCCGAGTCGAATTTCGTCGCCGAGGAGAACAGCGGCGCGCCGCAGCATACGCACCCATAGGCGCCGGCGCGCTTCTCGTCCCGGAACGGGCCGGTGAAGGCCCGCTCGGTGCCGTGCTTGCGGGTGACGTGGTACTGGTCCTGGGTGAGTTGTCGCCGCCATTCCTCGTCGGACTTGACGACTTTGACGCGGGTGTCGGTCTTGGTGTCCATGGCGCTTTCTTGGCGTGGCATCGAGATCGGAAGGCTTCGTCCAGAGGTAAGCATCGGAGGAGCCTGGCTCAAGTGAAGGGCAAGGATCGCCCGCCGCAGGTCGTTCGATGCGCCCGCGGAGGCCACGACGGCGCGGGTCTTCTTCCCCGCGGCGGCACGAAAACATGCAGACGGCGAGGCGAACCCTTTATTGGCGCGAATTGCGGGGCGAAAACGAGCAACTCATGTTAAGCTAAACTCACACTATTTTTGCCGGCCCGAATCTTTTATTGCTTTGGCTAGAAATGCATAGTAAAAATCATCTGTTCTTCCGAATCGCCTGACTGCGCCGTCAACTGCGTGTTCGTTTCGCCGCCGCGCTGTCCGTAAGACGCAGGCCGCCAGGCCGAGAATGACCGGGGTTCTCTATGCGAAATCATCGTGCAGCGGGCGAAGGCGCCCCCCAGAATTACATCGAACTGACGGCTGATATCGTGTCTGCCTATGTCAGCAATAACAGCGTGTCCGCAGGCGACATTCCGGGTTTGATCAATCAGGTCCACTCGGCGCTGATGCGCGTCTCCGGCGGCCAGGCCGAGACGCCCGCGGAACCGCTCAAGCCGGCGATCCCGATCAAGAAGTCGATCACGCCCGAATACATTGTCTGTCTCGAAGACGGCAAGAAGTTCAAGTCGCTCAAGCGCCATCTGCGCACCCAGTACAACATGACGCCTGAGCAGTATCGCGAGAAATGGGGGCTGCCGCCCGACTATCCGATGGTCGCGCCGAATTATGCCGCAGCGCGCTCGCAGCTCGCAAAGCAGATGGGTCTCGGCCAGCAGCGACGCCGGCGGAAATAGCCGAGCCGGCGCAGCGCTGCCCCGAGTTTCTCCGGACGGCGCGTTACGGGTGGTTGACGAGAACCAGAACCTCCGAAGGCGGCAGGTCGCGGATTTCCACGAAGGCGGTCCCGTCGGCGCGGCGTTTAACCGGCAGGCGCGAGCCCACGGGATGGGACATCCCGGCGGCCGTTCCGGCCGCGGCTTCCGCGGTGTTGGCGACCACCGTCATCTCGCCCCCCTCCGGATTGAGGTTTGCATCGACCACGACGTCGCCGCCGCGCGGCTCGCCTCCGTGCGAATTGACGACGCACAGAGCTTCCTCATCGCTCAGGATGCGCGACCAGGCGACGAGTTCTCCCGGCCCGTGCTCGGAGAAGGGACCGCCGAACAGCGAAAACGGCCGTTGATATTGCCGGCCCTGGCGCAGCACCGGGAACTGCTTGCGCAGCGCAGCCAGCGCGGCAATCCGTCGGTAGGCGCCGAACGCCGGATCGAAGCAATGAGCGCCGGCGGTTCCGAACGGCCCGAAACCCGGCAAGGTGGGATCGAGACTGTTCGTCGCGTCGAGCCCCGCCAGTCCCGACTTCCGCGGATGAGGCGGGCCGAACATCGCCTCCCGCAGATATCGGTCCGCGTGGTTCGAACTCCCGCGCCAACTCGGCAGAAACATCCGCTCGGACGGCTCAGGACCTGCGAATGACTGTTCCGTGCCGTAGTAGATGCAGGGAATGCCCAGCGTGAGAAGCTGAAGCGCGACGCCCGCGACGACCTGATGCTCCGACGCGGCCTCGCTCGAGAAGCGGATCTTCGCGCCGAAGACGTGATCGTGATCGTCGAGAATGGAAACATGCCGTTGGCCGAGATTGCGGTGCGACCCCATCTCCGCGTCGCCCGGATCGAATCCCGCGAAATAGTTTTTCGGCCGGCTCAGACCCTTGGCGACATCATGCAGCGTGGTGCGCATGTCGCCGATGTCCAGCGCCGCATTCAGATTGCTGCCGAGCACGTCGAGGTAGCGGTCCTGGGCGAAGTCGCCGCCCGCCACTTCGCCGACGAGAAAGAAATCCGCCTTGCCGAGATTGGCGGCGAATTCCTTGATCGCGCCGCAGAAGTTGCGTCCCTCCTCCAATGACACATGCTTGAGCGTGTCGATGCGGAAGCCGTCGCAATCGGTCAGCGCGATCCAGTATTTGTAGCAGTCGGCGAGGTGGTTCAGGACGCCCGGATTGTCGAGGGCGAAGTCGCGGAGCGTGAAGAAGTCGGTCCGCTTGTGCTCCGCGCGCGCATCGTTCAAGTCGCCTTCGCCGAGATTGCCCGTGCCGGCGCGCGTGTAGCACTGCGCGTCCTGCAGTTCGGCCGGCCAGACGCCCTGCTCGACATCGGTGAGCGCCGCGCCGACCGGCGCCCCGTCGCGGCCGAGCCACTCCCCGAACGGGTAGTGTCCGGGAAACGGCCGGTAGGCGGACCTCGTTTTCGCGGCCGGGATAGACCCAGTTGAAACCGGAATGGTTGAAGATGATGTCGAGTATGATGCGGATGCCGTTCTGGTGCGCGGCGTCGACGAGTTCGACGATGTCGCTCCGCGTGCCGAATCGCGGGTCGACGTCGAGGAAATGCTGGATGCCGTAGCCGTGGAAGGTGTCGAGGTGGCCGCGCTGCTTGAACACCGGGCTGAGCCAGATCGCCGAGACGCCGAGCTTCTTCAGGTAGTCGAGCTTGGACTGCACGCCCTTGATCGTGCCGCCCTGCCAGCGGTGCGCTCCGGACTCCGCCCAGCGGTCCCAGCGCCAGCCCTGACCGTCATGCCCGTCCGGCCTTGCCGCGGCGCGGTCGCCCCGGTCGAGCAGCGGCCGCGAGGCTTCCCGGCCGTCGCTGAACCGGTCCACCAGCAGAAAATACAGGAGCTCGTTCCGCCAGTCGGCCGGCGAAGGATGAAAGCTCTGCCGCCGGGGAAGCGTGACGTCCGAGCGGAGGCGATTGGGGACCGCCGCGGCGAGCATCGTGTCGCTGAAGTGAGAAGCCATGGGACCTGCCTCGTGAGAACGGCTTGGACCTGACATCGACTCGGATTGACCGAATCCTGCCGATCCGACTTTGCTGCGGCCGGCCCAGAGCGGCAAGATTATGGATAAAAATCCTAATCCGCGCGCGCGTCGGGCTCGGCGCGACTAAAATTCACCAATCCAACTCAAACGTTTGTACAACGCGTAAAAACTTATCCTCACCTCGCTCCATCGGGCTATCCTAGGTACAAAGTCCTACACGGGGGTTTGCCATGGAGAGCCTCACGTCTGTGTCGCCGCTGACCGGAACGGTTCATCGAGCCGGCCGCGGCGCATCGCTCTGGGACTCGCGAGGAGCTCACCGCGCTCGTGGGCGCGCGCCTCGCCGTTCCGCCATCCGAGCTCGTCTCGACGACCCGCCGGTCCGCCGCGGCTGCGTTTGCCCGCCAGGTCGCGATGTATCTCGCCCATGTGAGTTTCGGCGCGAATTACAGCGAGATCGGCCGCGCTTTCGGGCGGGATCGCACGACGGCGGCGCATGCCTGCCGCACCGTCGAGGAAAGGCGCGACGATCCGCACCTCGACGCCACATTGGAGCAACTCGAGCGGGACTGCGCGGCGCTGCGCGCGGCCGGCGCGATCGGGGGTGAGCGATGACGCGCGCGAACCGCAAGGGAGCAGGCCAAGCGACCGATCGTCTGCTCTCCCGCCTCGCGAACGCCGCGCAGCCGGACGGGCGCGGGAGCCGCCGCCCGGCCGCGGCCGATCCGGACGCGATGGCCGAACTCGTCGCCGCCGACCTTGTCGCGCGCCGTCCGGACGGCGGATTCGAGCTGACCGCGGCGGGCCGCGCCCGGCTCGCACGCCTTGCCGCCACGAAGGCGGGCGGCGACATCGATGCGTTCCGCGCGCAGCACTTGGCGCTCGCGCGCCGCGGCGTGCGCCGAGCGGTCCAGCAGCCGGAAACGGCCGCGGTCGTGGTCAACGACGCCGAGAGTCCGCTCGCCTGGCTTGCCCGCCGCAAGGGCAGGGACGGCCGGCCGATGATCGAGCCGGCCCAGTTCCTCGCAGGCGAACGCCTGCGGGCGGACTTCACCTTTGCTCAGCTGATGCCGCGGATGACGGTCGACTGGGCGTCGCCGATCGCCGGCGGGCCGGGCGCGGGCGCCGGCGGGCCGGCCGCGATGGCCGAAACGGTGGTCGCGGCGAGACAGCGGTTGAAGCACGCGCTCGATGCGGCCGGGCCGGAATTCGCCGGACTTCTCCTCGATGTCTGCTGCTTCCTGAAGGGGATCGAGGATGTCGAGCGCGAGCGCGGATGGCCGCCGCGCTCCGCCAAGGTCGTCCTGCAGCTCGGCCTGGACCGGCTGGTCCGCCATTACGGGCTCGCTGCGGAAGCGCGCGGGCGCGGCCGGGCGGCGGTGCGCACCTGGCTTGCGCCCGGCGAGCGTTTCGTGGTCGAGGGGGAGGAAGCCGCTTCCGGCTGACGGTGCGAGCGCATGCAACCGTAACGGCCTTGCGCGGATAAGGCCGCTCAGGGCAGACCGGTCACGCCGACCGCGGCGAGCGCCGCTTCGGCCTCGGCGCGGATGCGGGCGACCATCGATTTCAGCCCGTTCGAGCGCTGCGGCGTGAGATGCTCGCGCAAGCCGAGCCGCTCGAACAGGGCGGACGCATCGATCGCGAGGATGTCGCGCGCGGTCTTGTCGGAATAGAGCGCGAACATGATCGCGATCAGCCCGCGCACGATATGGGCGTCGCTGTCGCCGCGAAAGGTCAGCACCGGACCGTCGGCGCCGTTCGGCCGCACGGAGGTGGTGAGCCAGACCTGGCTGGCGCAGCCCGGGACCTTGTTTGCGTCGCTATGCGCCTCGGCCGGGAGCGGGTCGAGCGTGCGGCCGAGCTCGATGATGTACCGATAGCGGTCGTCCCATTCGTCGAGCAGGGAGAAATTGTCGCTGATCTCGTCGATCGTCATGGCGCACACGCTTCGCGGGGCCGCCCATCGGCCTGCCGGCCTTGCATACATAGGGCATTTTCCGGCGAAGTGGGACCCGGCGCGCTGCAAGAAAATACGCCACCTGCAGCGCGAGTCTGAGCGGCGCGCCGCCGCGAGGGTTGCGTGCGGCCTTCAGCTCTCGTTGCGCGCACGCTTCGGCGACGCATCCTTGCTCTTTCCCGGACTGCGCCAGTCCGGCGTGAGATCGCCATGCGTCAGCGTGTCCCGCGAGCCCTTGCCGGGCGGGACCGGTCTCGCGCCGGGCGCCGCCCGCGCCGGTCGCAGCGCCGTCGGATTCGGCCGCGAGCTTCTCGCTGAAGAATTCGTACAGCATTTTCGCGCCGACCTGCGCCCTCTGTCCGGCGGCGCTGGCGACCTGCGCGCCGACCGCGCAGGCGTCCGGCTGGCGCGTGCAGAACAGGCGCATATCCGAGAAGGTCGCGGTCGCGGCCGAGGCCGCTTCCACCGCGGCGACGGCTGCGTTTTGCGGCGCGTCGGAATCGGATGAGCGGCCGGCCGGCAGCAGCAGCAAGACAAGGCCGAACCAGAAAGCGGCTCGCAACAAGAACCTCATGGCCGTAGTCCCGTGATGACAGGTCTTCCCCGTCGTCCCCGATAAGTCTTCCCCATAGGCGTGACGCTAGCAGAGCCGCTTGAACAGGGCGTTCGGCGAAACGCGAGGATTTGCCGCAAATACGCTGCGAATGCGCGTCTCATTTTCTTAAAATTGGAACGATCCGGGCGGTTGCGCAAAGCCGCGCCGCAACCGGCGAAGCAGACGGCGAAGAATCCGATCGTGTCAGTTGGCAGCGCGCGCATGCTGCGCTCCGCCCGGGACACGCGCGCCCCGATGGGGTCAAAAGCGTTGTGGCGCCCGCCCTAGCAACACTGCGTTCACCATGGAGGGAGATTGACGCCCCGGTCGGCCGCAATTCGGCCCGATATGACCGCGCCCATTGCAGCGCCGCCACGCGTCTTTAGGTTTAGCTTAATGAGCGTTTGAGACGATCGCGTCGACCAGGGGGGCGCGTCCGACAAAGAGACGCGCAGTGAGTGACGTGGGTGTTCTCAAGCTGCTTCGCGACTGTCTCGACGCGCTCGTGCATCCGTCGGCGCGCACCGATCCGATGGCGACCGCGCGGCATCGCGCCTTCATCGCGCCGCGCCTGCTCGGCAGCCTCGTCGCGCTCGTGGCGCTTCCCGCCTATCTCGCGCTGCGCAGCGCGCCGAGCGTGACCGAGCTGTTGGTGTTCTGCTGGTTGCTCGCGCCGATCCTCACCTCGCATTATCTGTCGCGAACGGGCCGTTACGAACGCGCGCACCTGCTGTCCTCGCTGGCGCTGGCCGGGCTCGTGACCATGGTCGCGGCGAAGACCGGCGGGATCAACTCCGTCGCGGCGATCTGGCTCGTCGTCGTGCCGCTCGAAGCGGCGCTGTCGGCCGTGCGCCGCGTGGTCGCGGCGGCTGCGGCGGCGGCGCTCGGCGCCGCCGGACTGCTGCTGTTCATGAACGTGGCCGATCTCCTGCCAAACCCGGAGCAGGACGCCGGCGCGCTGGCCGCGCTCGGGATCATGTCCGCGTCGCTCTATGCTACGGGCCTTGCGCTTGCGGGCGAGTTGCTTGCGCGCGCCGATCTCTCGCTGCTGCGTTCCGAGGAGGATCGCTACCGGCTGCTCGCCCGCAACATGACCGACGTGATCAGTCGTCACGGCAAGAACGGAACGGTCCTGTTCATGTCGCCGGCGGCGGAGCGCGTGTTCGGCGCAAGCATCTGCGAATTGCGCGGACAGGGCCTGTTCGAACGCGTGCACATCGCCGATCGCCCCGCCTATCTGAGCGCGCTCGCCGATGCCGCGCGGGGGGAGGCGCATTCGGTCGAGTTCCGCGCGCGGCGCGACACCGACGATCCGGCGGTCCCGGTCCGCTTCATCTGGATCGAGATGCGCTGCCGTCCGCTCGATCGCGGCGTCTTCGCGGGCGGCGGCGAGACGCGCGAGGTCGTCGCGGTTCTGCGCGACGTCAGCGAGCGCAAGGCGCAGGAGCGCGAGTTCGAAGACGCGCGCGCCGAAGCCGAACGCGCGAATGCGGCCAAGGCCCGGTTCCTCGCGGTCATGAGCCATGAACTGCGCACGCCGCTCAACGCCATCATCGGCTTCTCCGACATGCTGATCAACGAGCGGGCGATGGCGCTCCGCGCCAGCCGGCGCGAGGAATATGCGAGACTGATAAACGAGTCCGGGCACCATCTGCTCGCCGTCGTCACCGACATACTCGCAATGTCCAAGCTTGAAGCCGGCGAGTTCGAGATCCGGCCGGAGCCGTTCGCGCTTGCTCCCGTGGTCGCCTCGTGCTGCGATCTGCTTGCGCTCAAGGCGCGCGAGTGCGGAATACGGCTCGCCGTCGATGTCGAATCCGATCTGCCGCCGATCAATGCCGACAAGCGGGCGTTGAAGCAGGTGCTCATCAACTTGCTGTCGAACGCCGTCAAGTTCACCGATCGCGGCGGCCAGGTGAGCGTCGGCGCGAAGCGCGACGGCGCGGATGTCTGCATCACGGTCGAGGACGACGGGATCGGCATCCGCGAGGACGATCTTCCGCGCGTCGGCGATCCGTTCTTTCAATCGGGCGGTTCGCAAGATCGCGCCCGCGACGGCACGGGGCTCGGTCTCTGCATCGTCAAAGGTCTGGTCGGCCTGCATGGCGGCGACGTGTCGATCGACAGTCGCATCGGCGCGGCACCCGGGTCGCGGTGCGCTTTCCGCTCGACTGTCGAAGCGGGAACGCCGCAAGGCCCGTCCTCCCGCTCAAGTCCTCCGCCACCATCACCCGCCTTGCGACGTCCGCCGACGCAGTGAGCGAGGCGGCCATCCCGGTGAAGAAAAGTGCGTGACGCGCTCGACGAGGCTCGACGAAGACCGCGCCGACGACGGCGTGGGACCCCGCCAATGGGTGTTCGCTTGTCTCGGCCTTCTGTTGCGACGTCCGCACGACACGCTCGCGGCCGCAGCGGCGTTCACCGCGCTCGCAACCATTCTCGTGAATGCGATGTTCCTGCAGCCCTTGCCGCATCCGGCTCCGCTCTTTTCGTTGAAAGGAAAACAGACGCCGGGCGGCGCGCGCGATTCGACCGGCGCCGTGGTTCTTCCGCGCCCGCGCCCGGCGGAGATGGCGGTCCGCCCCGAGCCTGCGATCCGGCCCGAGTCCCTGGCGCGCGGCGAGCCTGCGGTTCGCGCCGAGCCTGCAATTCGCGCCGACCCTGCGCCGCGCGCCGGCCCGGTCCGCCCGCGCACGGAAATCGTCAGCGACATTCAGCGCGAGCTGGCGCGCCGCGGCTTCTATGACGGTCCGGTCAACGGCAAGCACGGCGGCAAGACCGAGGCCGCCATTCGCGAGTTCGAGAAGAGCGCCGGCCTGTCGCCGACCGGAGAACCGAACGAGGCGATTCTCAAGACGATCACCCGGACGCCGCTCGGAAAATCCGGGCCCACGGGGGCGGTCGTCGGCCCGCGCGCTGAGGCTGGCGTTCCGCCCGCGCGCGCCGTTCCGAGCGCGGCCGTCTCCGATCCGATCGCTGCGGCTTTGCGGGCGGAGCAAGCGCAGCGCCGCCGCGCAGCGACCCGGGCGCCAATGTTCCGGCGAAGCAGATGAAAGCGGTGCAGCAGGCGCTGGCCGATTTCGGGTACGGCCAGGTGAAGCCGACCGGAGTTCCCGACGCCGCAACCCGCGCCGCGATCGAGGCGTTCGAGACCGTGCACAAGCTGCCGGTGACCGGAGAAATCAGCGATCGCTTCCTGCGCGAGCTCGTGGCCGTGACCGACCGTCCGGTCGAGTGAGCCGGGCTCCGGGCGCATCGTGCGATCGGGCAAGCCAGCCAACCGCATCGAATTGCGCTAGACCGGTGCGCGCCGCCACCGCGCGCCGCCCGCGCGCGCTGAAACGGACGATCATGCATGCGCCTGAAATCCGGAATCTGGGTCGCCGCCTATATCCGCCGCTGCGGCGTCGAGGGAGTGTTCGCCGCCGTCCGCCGCCGCGGCGCCGAGGAGGCGGGCGCGATCTATGTCGTCGTCAATCGGCTCGATGGGACGGCGGATATTTATAGCCCGGCCCCGCAGACCGCGTTCGACGACGGCATGCCGAGCGATCGCGCCTTCAGCCCGGCGCTTGCGGCCCTGCCGGCGCCGGAAAGCGCGATCGACGCCTATATCGCGCGGGAAAGCCGGTTCGACCCCGATCTCTGGGTGATCGAAATCGAGGAGCGGTCAGGACGCCACTTTCTCGATTGGATCGTTCGCTGACGGCGTGCCGGCCGGGCCGAGCGGATGCGCGGCTTGGGGGTGGCGCGCCGGGTCGCCGGAGCTGCCGCCGACGCGACGCGCGCGCTCGGCGAGGCGGCGTTCCGATGCGGACGCACCGGCGCTGCGGCGTCCGCGCCGCGCCACGCCGCGACCAGGCGCAACGCGGCGTCCAGGCTCATTCGATCGAACAGGGCGGTCAGCGCATAGACGCGCCGGACCGAGTGGCCGATCGCCGGATTGACGAACAGAAGGATGCGCTGGAGCACATCGATCGGAACCGCCAGCGCCTTGGCGGCGACGACGAGCGGCTCGCCCGAGCGGTCGTTGACGATCGCTTCGGCCAGTCTTTGCGCAATGCCGAGCGCGCGCTCGAGTTCGCGGATGAAATCGCTCGGCCGGCCGGCGAGGGCGCTCGCTTCCAGGATCGCCGCCGTGTGCCTGGTCGGCGTGATCGGGCCTCCCGGCGCGAGCGCGCCGGCGGCGTCGAGCTCGGCGAGCAGAAGGGCGCGCTCCTCCGGCGTCGCCGCGAAGAAGCGCGCGGTGATCGCGGCGCCGTCGGCGCTCGCGGGGTGGACCTCGGAGGCCGAATCGGGGTCGCCGAAGGAAGCGCCCGGGATCGGCGCTTCGGCGCGGCCGAAAGCTTGGTCGGCGAGGCTCGCGGAGTGATGCTTCTCGGCCACACGGCGAAGGATTTCGTCCGGCGCTCCCCGATACTCCGACAAGCGGCGCGCGACCGACGCGCGCGTTTCCGCATCGACCGCGTCCACGAGCCGCAAAGCGAGCTCGACGAATTGTCGTTCTTCTTCCGAAGAATGCGAGGCTTTCTGTACGTATAGCTCGGTCAATGCGCGCAACAAAGTCGGCTTCATATCGAGCCCGCGCTGGACCAGCCCGAGCAGGCTGTCCGCGCCGGAAACCAGCGACGCACTCACGCAACAACCCCCATCGCACTGCTTTTCCGCCACAGTCTAGAAGCATGACCGTTAGCGCGACGTTAACCAACAACAAGGCCCTTACCGTCGTGGGCGAACCGCGGATCCTTCTGATCCGCTGGAGGGGGGTTATGGGGACCATCATTTCTTTCCCGGAATCGCGGCGCTGCCACAATTCGCAGGCGAACGCGGAACGCCACGGACCGGCGATGATCATCATCTTGCCGGTGATCCGTATCGAACGGTATGTCGACGAGCCGACCACCCGGCTGACGGCCGGTCCGCCGGCGCCCAGTCGCAAACGGCGGCGGCGCACGACGCGATCGTGAGCTTGCGTCGGATGTGACCGCGGGCCGAAGGCGGCGCAGCCGTGTTCGCTGCGGCGCTGCCGACCAACGGCGCGGACTGCGCTTGCCGTGTCGCTTGCGATCGCGTGCGCTTGCACCGCCGCGCGCAGGGTGACACAACACGGCAGATGACAATCCGCGACCCCGCATGACCGACGCCGCCGACGATCGCCCGTTCTGGAAACGCAAGACGCTCGCCCAGATGAGCAGGGCCGAATGGGAAAGCCTGTGCGACGGCTGCGGTCGCTGCTGCCTCAACAAGCTTGAATACGAAGACACCGGCGAGATCGTCTATACCGATGTCGGCTGCCGCTTGCTGGACGGCGAGAGCTGCCGCTGCCGCGACTACCCGAATCGCAATGCGCTGGTCGAGAACTGCGATCGGCTGACCGCCCAGAACATCCGCCGCCTCAACTGGCTTCCCGCGACCTGCGGCTATCGCCTGATCGACGCCGGGCGCGACCTCTATTGGTGGCACCCGCTCGTCTCCGGCGATTCCGAGACGGTGCACGCGGCGGGTATTTCGGTGCGCGGTCGGGTCGGCATTTTCGAGCACGCGATGGGCGAGCAGGAACTCGAGGACCGCATCGTCGACTGGCCGACCAAGATTCCGCGACAGGCGTTGCGCCCTCCGCAGCGGCCGCGCGCGGGCCGCACGGCGCAGTCGGACGCCCTCCGGCAAAGCACGGCGGAACGGCGGCTGGCGGCGGCCGCGGCGAAGCGGCGCGCCGGCAAGCCGTGAGGCCGACCGGGCGCGGTCGTTCAACGGTCATTGCGGTCGGCGTCGAGATGAGCGAGGATCAGACGCGGCTGCGGCGATCTGTCGGAGACGTCATGCGAGCGCTCATTCTCTACGCGGTACTTGTCATCATCGGCACCGTCGTTGCGGCGTTTGTCGGCCTGTTCGTCGAACGCGAGATCACCGACGCCGGCAGCGTGGCCGTCTTCATCGGATTGTTCTTCGCCAATTTCTACGTGTCTTGGGTCATCACCCGGACGGTGGTCGAGCGCATGATGAAGGCGCCGGCGGACGAACCCGCCCCTTCCGCATGAGGGTGGGCCGAGCCAAACTGCAATAGGAATTTAGTCATTGACAGCGCGGCGCTGCTGAGCTAGGTTCCGTCCACGCTCCCAAAATGCGTCAGACAACGGCCCCGGCCAGAGGCGGCAGGTGCGCTGCCCCTTGGTCGCTGCGGCCGGCCCGCAGCGGCGGCCGCAACTCGGAAGCAGAACGCGCATGCGTGATCGGAACAGTGGCGTTCGCTCGGCGTTATTCGGACAGGCGGCGGCGTCTCATCCCCCCGTCCCCCCACCGCCGCCTGGCTACGCCCCCGGCCGTGCTCCTCTGTCCGGCCGGGGGCTCGCTTTCTTGACTCATGCGGAGCAGCGGACCATGGCGAACTATCCCGACGAACCCGTGGTCAAGCCCGCGGTCGAAGCGCGCCAGGGCGAGAGCGGCCGGGACGTGAGCTATATCCTGTTCATCAGTTTGGGCAGCGTCGTCGTTCTGCTCGCGGTCGCTTACTTCTATTTCTTCGGCTGACGGCCGGCGAGGCGTCTGAGCCGCGCATCCCTTAGCGCGCCATCCGGGCGACCGGACGGCGCGGCGGCGGCTTGCGGCGACTGCCCAGCGGACCGCCATGCTGATCGCGTCGCAAAGCGCACGCGTGAGGTGGGCATTGTCGGGGATGGCGATGGCGTTTGTGAAAAAAACCTTCACGCCGGAGCAGATCGACGCCGCGCGCCGGCTTTACGAAAACCACCGGACCGCGGTCGACGACGTCGCGGCGTCGCTCGGGATCACCCGCGGCACGCTCAAGTCGCGCATCGAGGAATGGGGCTGGCCCGAGCGGCGCGCCTGCGCTCCGGCCCGGCCCGCGACCAAGACCGGCAGGTCCCGGAAAGCTCCGCCTGCGCGGCGGCGCCGCGTAACGCTCGAGGCCGCGCAGAAAAAGCCGCGCGCCCAACCGCGCCCGCCTTCGCCGTCCATTGCGCCTCCGCGCACGACGCCCGAGGCGCTGGCGGCGCGCGTCCAGCGCGTGGTCGAACGCGAACTCGACGCCATCGATTCGGTGCTGAGCGTGCTCGGCGTCGCCGATTCAGCCGACGCGGAGCGCTCCGCGCGCACGCTCGCGAGCCTCGCCCGCGCCTTGACGGAGGTCATGCGGCTCACCGCGCCGGAGCAGACGCCCGATCCCGATGATGACGATGCCATGCCGCGAGACCTCGATGAATTCCGTCGCGAGCTTGCGCGACGGATTGAAGCGCTTGCCGCGGACGCTGAGGCTGCGGCTCCTGGCGACGGCGGATAGCCGCTTCCTCGAGTTCTTCGCGAAGGATGTCGAGCTCTTCGCGCATGCGTCGCAACTGCCGCCTGCGTTCGCCAACAGCGGCCGGCCGTGGACGACCTGGCTTTTTCTCGGCGGACGCGGCGCGGGAAAGACCTGGGCCGGGGCGCGGTGGGTGAGGGGACTCGCTTTGGGGCTGCCGCCCTTTGCCGTCCGGCCGGTCGGGCGCATCGCGCTGGTCGGCGAGACCGAGCACGATGTGCGCGAGGTGATGGTCGAGGGCGTGTCCGGCGTGCTCGCCGCGCATGCGCGGCGCGAGCGTCCGGTCTGGCTGCCGAGCCGCCGGCGCATCGAATGGAGCAATGGCGCGGTCGCCCAGGCGTTCTCGGCGGAGGATCCGGAGAGTCTGCGCGGCCCGCAATTCGGCGCGGCCTGGGCGGACGAACTCGCCAAATGGCGGCAGGCGGAGGCCGCTTTCGACATGCTGCAGTTTGCGCTCCGCCTGGGCGAGCAGCCACGCCAGGTCATCACCACGACGCCGCGGCCGAGCGCGCTGATCAAGCGGCTGCTCGGCGATCCGCACACCGCGGTCACGCGCGCGCCGACGCGGGCCAATGCCTACAATCTCTCGGCGGCGTTTCTCGACACGATCGCCGCCCGCTATGCCGGCACGCGGCTCGGCCGCCAGGAGCTCGACGGCGAGATCGTCGAGGACCGGCCGGACGCGCTGTGGTCGCGCGCGCTGATCGAGGCGGCGCGGATGGGCGCGGCGCCGCCGCTCGAGCGCATCGTCGTCGCGGTCGATCCGCCGGCGTCGAGCGGACGGCGCTCGGCCGCGTGCGGCATCGTCGCCGCCGGGCGCGCGGCGGACCTGATCTACGTGCTTGCCGACGAGACCGCCGCCGGGCTTTCGCCCGCCGGCTGGGCGCAGAAGGCGATCGCGCTGTGGCGCAGGCTGTCCGCCGACGCGCTGGTCGTCGAGGTCAACCAGGGCGGCGAGATGGCGCGGGCGGTGCTGGCCGAGGCCGACCCGAGCGTGCCGGTGACCATGGTGCATGCGCGGCGCGGCAAGTGGCTGCGCGCCGAACCCGTCGCCGCCCTCTACGAGCAGGGCAAAGTGAGGCATGCCGGCGCTTTCCCGGCGCTGGAAGACGAGATGTGCGACTTCGGGCTGGACGGGCTTTCGTCCGGCCGCTCGCCCGACCGGCTCGACGCGCTCGTGTGGGCGATCGCCTCGCTCAGCTTCGGGGCGAAGCGCGGCCCGCGCGTGAGGGGGCTGTGAGTGCGAGGTCGGGCGGCTTCGCTCGTTGATGACTGATGCGCATATAACTTTTCTGTCGAACTAAAGAACTAAAGAATAGACGTTCCCCGGACGCGGCGCAGCGCGAAGCGGTGCGGCGCTGATCCGGGATCCAGAAGGTCTGGGCGTGCAACTGCATGGGTCCCGGTTCTGCGGAGCGTCGCTGCGCGCCGCACCGCGCCCGGGACACGATTTAAAATAAAGAAACAAGGGAGGAGTTGCGGCGCCGGCATCTTGCCCGCGTCCCTCGAAGGCACGCGTTCCCCGGACGCGGCGCAGCGCGAAGCGGTGCGACGCTGATCGAGGGCACGCGTTCCCCGGACGCGGCGCAGCGCGCGTCCAGCTGTGGAATGGTCCCGGTTCTGCGGCGCGTTGCTGCGCGCCGCACCGCGCCCGGGACACGATTCAGAATACAAGCCGCGTCGCTGCGCGCCGCACCCGGGACACGATTCACAGCCAGTCCGAAGACAAGTCGTGCCAATCGGGATTGAGCTTTTCTATAAGGGCGATTTTCCAGGCGCGTCGCCACCGCTTCATTGAATGCTCGCAGGCGCGGGCTTCGATAACAGAATCGTATGGTTCAGCATAAACGAGTTTGTCTAAATTGTATTTGCGCGTAAATCCCGGAACTAACTTCGCTTTGTGTTCTGATATTCGACGAGTTAAGTCGTTCGTCACGCCAACGTAAAGCGTACCGTTGCGCCGATTAGTGAGTATATAGACAAAGAAATTGCGAGACATAGTTATCGCTCGTTGATGACTGACGTAGCATATGACTTTCCTGGCATATATAGAATAGACGTTCCCCGGACGCGGCGCAGCGCGAAGCGGTGCGGCGCTGATCCGGGGTCCAGAAAATCTGTGCGCGTCACTTGGAATGGTCCCGGTTCTGCGGCGCATCGCTGCGCGCCGCACCGCGCTCGGGACACGACTCAGAATACAGGCCGCGTCGCTGCGCGCAGCACCGCGCCCGGGACACGATTCAGAATCCAATAAACAAATCGGCGGCGCGTCGCTGCGCGCGGACACAATTCCAAAAACCCGCCGGCGTTTTCGAAGGACAAACCCATGCTCCATCGCTTGAAACGTCTGCGCCGCCCCGCCGAGCAGAAAGCCTCGCGCACGGCGCGGCTGATCCAGCTCGAATCGCCGGGGCGCGCGCGGTGGACGCCGCGCGACTATGCGGCGCTCGCGCGCGAGGGCTTTGCCGCCAATGCGATCGTGCATCGCGCGATCAAGCTCGTGGCCGAGAATGTCGGCTCGCTCACCTTTCTTGTGTACGAGGGCGCGCAGGCGCTCGACCGGCATCCGCTCGCGACGCTGCTCGCGCGTCCCAATCCGCGCCAGGACGGGCCGGGCCTGCTCGAAGCGGTCACCGCCTATCTTCTCATCAGCGGCAACGCCTATGTCGAGGCGGTGAGCCTCGACGGCGCGGTGCGCGAGCTCTACGCGCTGCGGCCCGACCGCATGCGCGTCGTACCCGGTCCGGACGGCTGGGCGCAGGCCTACGAGTATGCGGTCGCGGGACGCACCATGCGCTTCGAGCAGACGGGGCCGGTCCCGCCGATCCTGCATCTTGCCCTGTTCAATCCGCTCGACGACCATTACGGGCTGGGCGCCCTCGAAGCCGCCGCCGTCGCGATCGACACCCACAACGCCGCCGCCGCGTGGAACAAGGCGCTGCTCGACAACGCCGCGCGGCCGTCCGGCGCGCTCGTCTATGTCGGGCCGGACGGCGCGGTGCTCTCCGACAGCCAGTATGAGCGGCTCAAGCGCGAGCTCGAGACGACCTATCAGGGGTCGGCCAATGCCGGCCGCCCGCTGCTGCTCGAAGGCGGGCTCGACTGGAAGCCGATGTCGCTAAGCGCCCAAGGACATGGACTTCATGGAGGCGAAGCACGCGGCGGCGCGCGAGATCGCGCTCGCCTTCGGCGTGCCGCCCATGCTGCTCGGCATTCCCGGCGACAACACCTACGCCAATTACCAGGAAGCGAACCGCGCCTTCTGGCGGCATACTTTGCTGCCGCTGGCGAACCGGATCGGCGGAGCGCTCGCGCAATGGCTCGGCCCGGCTTTCGGCGAAGGCCTTGCGCTCGTGGTCGACACCGACCGCATCGACGCGCTCAGCGCCGACCGCGAGTCGCTGTGGGATCGCGTGAGCAAGGCGGCGTTCCTTACGGTGAACGAGAAGCGCGAACTGCTCGGCTTCGGCCCCCGCGAGGGCGGCGACCGGCTGGATTGAGCAAACCTGAAGATCGCCGACGGAACATGCCTCAGCGTTGAATGGTTGAACAACCGCTCGTCGCATCCGCGGCGGCGCACCCATTCACGCGAGGTATCATGATGAGGAAGCTCCTTCTCGTTCTCGGACTGGTCGCCGCTGCTTGCGCCAGCTCCGCCTCGGTCGCCGCCGACAAGGCGAGCGAGATGTTCGTCCGGCACGCCATTGAAGGCAATCTGGCGGAAGTCGACATGGGCAAGCTCGCGCAGGATAAGGGCGCCAATGACGGCGTGCGCAATTTCGGCAAGGAGCTGGTCACCGATCACTCCGCCGCCAACCAGAAGGCGATCGCGCTCGCCAATTCCATGAAGATCAAACCGCCCACCGCGCCCACCAAGAAGCAGAAGGCCATGTACGACCGCCTCTCCAAGCTCAACGGCGCGGCGTTCGACAGCGCCTTCATCAAGGCGATGGTGGAGGACCACAAGAAGGATATCCGCGACTACGAACGGCAATCCAAGAAAGGCGGCGACACGGCGCAATATGTCAACGACACGCTGCCGACTTTGCGCAAGCATTTGAAAGACGTCGAAGCGCTGCGCAACGGCAACGCCAGGGCGGCGCGGTAAAGGTCGCTCTGCTTTCCAGGTCGACCGCGTTTCCGAAGCGTCCTTGAAGAAAACCCCCCGTCCTCGACGGGGGGTTTTTGTCTCCAGTGCGTGATGATTTCACCTTGGATCGACCTATCAGTCGTCATGCCCTCGCGCAGGCGGGGCATCCAATAGTCACCGGACATAAAGATCGGGATGGGACCTTTGCCGCTCGGCAAAGGCCGGGGAGACTCATGCTTGCACCGAACCAGACGATACGCCCGGCGACGATCGAGGGTGACGGAACCGTCGAAGGCTATGCCTCGCTGTTCCACGCGGTCGATTCCACCCGCGACATGGTGATGCCGGGCGCCTTCGCGCAGTCTTTGCGCACGCGCGGGCTACGCCGCATCCCCATGCTGTTCCAGCACGATCCGGCCGAGCCGATCGGCGTGTGGCTCGACCTGGTCGAGGACGCGCGCGGGCTCAAGGCGCGGGGCGGGCCGGAGCGGCGCACCGAGATCGTCACGCTCGGCTCGGGACGCGAGGAGCGCAATGCGCGCTGGGCGCATTCGCGCCGGCGCTACGATGCGGGCTATGGCGTGCGCAGCTTCGAGGCGCTGTCGGCGGTGGTCGCGTTTTTCGAGGAGCGCCGCGGCCGGCTGCACGGCTTTCGCTGGCGCGACCGGATCGATCATTCGTCGGCGGCCACCGGCGCGCCCGGCCCGCTCGACCAGGCGCTCGGGACGGGCGACGGCGTGCGGACGGCGTTTGCGCTCACCAAGACCTATGGCGGCGTGCACGCGCCCTATCAGCGGCCGATCGTAAAGCCCGTGACCGGCAGCGTGCGGGTCGCCGTCGCCGGCGTGGAAAAGACCGAAGGGGTGGATTTCGCCTGCGATCCGACCACGGGCGTGGTGACCTTTCTCGCGCAGCACGCGCCGGGCGCGGGGGCGGCCGTGACGGCGGGGTTTCTCTTCGACGTGCCGGTGCGATTCGACACCGATTACCTCGAAGTCGATCTCACCGCGTTTGCGGCCGGCGCGATCCCGAAAATTCCGCTGATCGAGATCCGGCCGTAGCCAATCCTCTTACTCATTGGGGCACGTCGCGTCCCTCACTCTCCCCTGAAAGGGGAGGGTCGGATCGCTGAAAGCGATCCGGGGAGGGGTCGCAGGCCGCACCCGACCCCCTCCCGGCGCTGCGCGCCGACCTCCCCCTTGCAGGGGGAGGAGGTTTCCTTCCGCCATCGGAAAGGAAGAGCGCGGCGTCCATGTGCGCCAGGAGAAAAACATGCGCGCCATTCCGCCCGCCTTGCAGGCCAAGCTCGATCAGGGCGCGACCACGCTCTGCCGCTGCTGGCTCATCGTGCGGCGGGACGGCCTCGTGCAGGGCTTCACCGACCATGACGAGACCGTGATGCTCGCGGGCACGCCGTGCCTTGCCGGAACCGGCCTCGACGCGTCCGAGGCGACGGAGCGGCTCGGGATGCAGATCGACGGCGCGGAACTGTCGGGCGCGCTGGTGCACGACTTGCTCACCGAGGCCGATCTCGCCGCCGGTCGCTACGACGCCGCGCGCGTCGAAACCTGGCTGGTCGATTGGAGCGATCCTGCTTTGCGCGTGCTGCTCGCCAGAGGCGTGCTCGGCGAGGTGCGCCGCGAGGGCGCAGCCTTCACCGCCGAGCTGCGCTCGCCGGCCGACCGCCTCAACCAGGAGAGCGGACGGCTGTTTACCGGCGCCTGCACGGCCGATCTCGGCGACGCGCGCTGCAAGGTGAATCTCGTGGCCTTCCAGGCCGGAGGCACGGTTGCGGCGCTGTCCGGCGCGTCCGCATTCACCGCCAGCGGATTTCAGCGGCTTCGCGAGCGGCTGGTTCACCGGGGGTCGGCTCACCTTTGCGAGCGGCGCGAATGCGGGCGTCGCCATCGAGGTGAAGCTGCACCGCGCCGACGCGCAGGGCGTCGGCTTCGCGCTGTGGCAGGCGGCCCCGGAGCCGATCGCGCCGGGCGATACGTTCGTCGTGACCGCCGGCTGCGACAAGCAGTTCGCGACCTGTCGCGACCGCTTCGGCAACACCGCCAATTTCCGCGGCTTCCCCCACATTCCCGGCAACGACTTCGTCATGAGCTATCCCTCGCCCGGCCAGCCCGGCTTTGACGGCGCGAGCTTCGGGGGCGAGGGCGGCTACGCGTGACCAAGCGCTGGAGCAGGTCGTCCAATGTCAGTCAGCCGCGCCCGCATCATCGCCGAAGCGCGCCGATGGATCGGCACGCCCTATCGGCACCAGGCCTCGCTCGAAGGGATCGGCTGCGATTGCCTCGGCCTCGTGCGCGGCGTCTGGCGCGCGCTCTATGGGCCGGAGCCGGAATCAACGCCCGCTTATGCGCCGGACTGGGCTGAGGCGACCGCGGCGGAGACGCTCGCGCAGGCGGCGCGCCGCCACATGATCGAGATCGCTCCCGCGGAGTTTGCGCCGGGCGACCTGCTGCTGTTCCGCTGGCGCGCGGGGCTTCCCGCCAAGCACGCGGCCATCGCGACCGCGCCCGACCTGATGGTGCATGCGCATGACGGCGCGGCGGTCGCCGAAGTCGCGATCGCGCCGTGGTGGCGACGCCGCCTCGCTTACGCCTTCCGCTTTCCGGGATTGGATGACTGACTGCCCCCTCAGTCTCGGTCCGCTCGACTTCCTCCCCGCTTGCGGGGGAGGGTAGGGAGGGGGCCAAGCCTCACGTTCATCGAACGACCACGAAACCGGTTTGGGATCCAACCATGGCCGCACTCGTTCTGTCCGCCGCCGGCGGCGCCGTCGGCGGCGCGGCGTTCGGCCCCGTCGGGGCGATCGCCGGCCGCCTGGTCGGCGCGCTCGCCGGCAACATGCTCGACAACGCGCTGCTCGGTCCCGGCAGCGCCGGCGCGACCCGCCGCATCGAGGGCCCGCGGCTCGCCGATCTCGACGTGATGGCCTCGACCGAGGGCGCGCCGATTGCCGCGCGTGTACGGGCGCGCGCGCCTGGCCGGCCAGGTCATCTGGGCGACCAGGCTCGAAGAGGTCGCGAGCACGAGCGTGCAGACCTCGGGCGGCGGCGGCGGCAAAGGCTTCGGCGGGGGCGGCGGCGGCGCGACGCAGACATTCACCACCTCCTACAGCTATTTCGCCAATGTCGCGGTCGGCCTGTGCGAGGGGCCGATCGGCCGGATCGCGCGCATCTGGGCCGACGGCAAACCGCTCGACCTTTCGGGCCTGAATGTGCGCGTTCTATCGCGGGACCGAGGAGCAGACGCGCCGATCCGCTGATCGTCGCCAAGGAGGGCGCAGGCAATGCGCCCGCCTATCGCGGGCTCGCCTATGCGGTGTTCGAGCGGCTGCCGCTCGAGCCCTTCTCCAATCGCATTCCGCAGCTCTCCTTCGAAGTCGTGCGGCCGGTCGGCGCGCTCGAGCGCATGCTCCGCGCGGTGACGCTCATTCCCGGCACGACCGAATTCGGCTACGAGCCCGCGACCGTGTCGCAGTCGCTCTGGCCCGGGCGGTCGGCGCGCGGAAAACCGCCATGTCACGATCGCCGCGTCCGACGTCGAAGCCGCGCTCGACGATCTGCAGGCGATGTGTCCGAACCTCGAACGCGTCGCGATCGTCGTCGCCTGGTTCGGCGGCGATCTGCGCGCCGGACAGTGCCGCATCGAACCGGGCGTCGAACTCGCGCGACCAAGTTCACTTTCGGCGCGACCTGGTCGGTCGCGGGCCTCGACCGCGCGCAGGCGCATCTCGTCTCGATGGTGGACGGGCGGCCCGCTTACGGCGGAACCCCGTCCGACGAGAGCGTGCGCCATCTGATCGCCGAGCTGAAGGCGAGGGGGCTCAAGATCACCTTCTACCCGTTCGTGATGATGGACATTCCGGGCGGCGAACGCGCTTCCCGATCCATGGACCGGCGCGGCCGCGCAGCCGGCCTATCCCTGGCGCGGCCGCATCACCTGCGATCCGGCGCCGGGCCGGCCGGGCACGCCCGACGGAACAAGCGCGGCGCAGGCGCAGCTCGACGCGTTTTTCGGCGCGGGCGATCCCGACGCCTGGAGCTACCGGCGCATGGTGCTGCACTATGCGGGACTCGCCGCATGCGGCGGGCGGCGTCGACGCCTTCCTGATCGGCTCGGAGCTGCGCGGCCTGACGCGCGTGCGCTCGGCCTCCGGCGTCTATCCCGCGGTCGCCGCGCTGGTGCAGCTCGCGAGCGAGGCGAAATCCATTCTCGGCCCCGGCACGCTCGTCACCTATGGCGCCGACTGGACCGAGTACGGCGCGCATGCGGTCGATCCCGCCGCCAACGAGATGCGCTTTCCGCTCGACGCGCTATGGGCGTCGCCTGCGATCGATGCGGTCGGGATCGACTATTACGCGCCGCTGTCGGATTGGCGCGACACCGCCGATCATCTCGACCGGCAGCTCGCGAACACGATCTACGACCGCGGCTATCTCGCCCGGAACATCCGCGCCGGGGAGGGGTTCGACTGGTACTACGCAAACAATGGAGAACGCGCGGCGCAGGCGCGCACGCCGATCACCGACGGGCTCGGCAAGCCCTGGGTGTTTCGCGTCAAGGATCTGTGGAGCTGGTGGTCCAACCCGCATTACGAGCGCGTCGGCGGCGCGGAGCTGCCGACGCCGACCGCCTGGGCCCCGCAGAGCAAGCCGATCTGGATCACCGAGGTCGGCTGTCCGGCGGTCGACAAGGGCGCGAACCAGCCGAGCGTGTTTCCCGACCCGAAATCCGCAGAGGCCGGCGTCCCGTATTTTTCCGACGGGCAGCGCGACGACCTGATCCAGCGCCGCCTGCTCGAAGCGATGCTCGCGACGTTCGACCCGGCCTTCGGGGCGACGGCCGCGAACAATCCGCTCTCGGCCGTGTACGGCCAGCGCATGGTCGATCCGTCCGCCATCCATCTGTGGACGTGGGATGCGCGTCCGTTCCCGGTCTTCCCGGCGGCGCTCGACGCATGGAGCGACGGGCTGAACTGGGACACCGGCCACTGGCTCACCGGGCGGCTCGGATCGTGTCCGCTCGATGCGCTCGTCGCGCAGATTTTGGCGGACGCCGGCGTCGCCGAATGCGACGCGAGCACGCTGCGCGACTGGACGGACGGCTATGTGATCGATCGGCCGATGTCGCCGCGCGCCGCGCTCGAACCGCTCGGCGCGGCGTTCGCCTTCGAGGCTGCGACCGACGGCGGGCTCCTGAGCTTTCGCCCGCGCGGCGGGCCGCCGGTCGCCGAACTCGGCGAGGATGATCTCGTGATGCCCGACAAGGGCGCGCCGGCGCGGCTCGTGCGCGCGCAGGAAACCGAACTGCCGAACGACATTTCGCTCGGCTTCACCGATCTCGCGCAAGACTATCGCCGCGCGGCGGCGACGTCGCGCCGCCTGGTCGGCGGCTCGGCCAAGACCGCGCATGCCGACCTCGCCACCGTGATGGACCGCGCCGCCGCCGAGCGCCGCGCCAATATCTGGCTGCAGGATTTGTGGGCCGGCCGCGAGCAGGCGAGTTTCGCCGTGCCGCCGAGCCGGCTCGGAACTCGTGCCGGGCGACGTGGTCGGGCTCACGATCGGCGGACGGCGTCGGCTGCTCGAAATCCGCGAACTGGTCGAGAGCGGCGCGCGCGACATCAGCGCCCGCTCGATCGATCCGGAGGTCTTCGCCGTTCCGCTGACGCCGCCGCGCCGGCGCGCGCCCGCGCTGCCGGCGGCAATCGGGCCGGCGGAGGTCGTCCTGCTCGATCTTCCGACGCTTCCCGCCGACGAAAACCCGGTGCTGCTGCGCGCCGCCATCGTTGCGGATCCCTGGCCGGGACCGGTCGCGGTGTGGCGCTCCTTCGACGGCGTTGCGTTCGAGCGCGTCGCGGTCGCGATGGCGCCGGCGACCGTCGGCGAAACGCTCGACGCGCTGCCGGCCGGCCCGACCGGGCGGTTCCAGGCAAATTCCGCGGTCCGGGTGCGGCTCTATCGCGGCGCGCTCGCGTCGCTCGGCGATGCGGCGGTGCTCGCGGGGGCGAATGCGGCGGCGCTCGTGCAGCCGGACGGCAGCGCCGAGGTGGTCCAGTTCGCGCGCGCCGAGCTGGTCGGCGAACGGACCTATGCGATCAGCCGTCTCTTGCGCGGACAGGCCGGCAGCGAATGGGCGATGGGCGGTCCGCTCGCGGCCGGCGCGCGGTTCGTCATCCTGGACGAGAACGTCACGACGCTCGCGCACGGCATCGGCCTGCTCGGCCGCACCATTCAGCTGCGCGTGGTGGCGGCCGACCGCAGCCACGGCGACCCGACCGCGGTCGCTTGCGTGGCGACGCCGCAGGCCACCGCGCTGCGTCCGCTCGCGCCGGTCCATCTGCGCGCGCGCCGCGGGGCGGGCGGCGTCACCCTGTCATGGATCAGGCGCACGCGTCGCGACGGTGATTCGTGGGCGACGCTCGACGCGCCGCTGGGCGAGGACAGCGAGGCCTACGCCGTCGACATCCTGTCCGGCGCAGAGGTGGTGCGCAGCCTCGCGGCCGCGCAGCCATCGGCGCTCTATGCGGCGGCCGACGAGCTCGCCGATTTCGGAGCGCCGCAGGCGAGCCTCGCCGTGCGCGTCGCGCAGCTCTCCGCAACCGTCGGCCGCGGCTTCCAGCGAGCGGCGGACCGCGCGAGATGCTCGCGGCCAACCGCACCTACTATGTGCGAACCGACGGCTCCGATGCGAATGACGGCCTGGCGAACTCGGCGGGCGGCGCCTTCCTGACCTTGCAGAAGGCCTATGACGTCATCGCGGCGAAGCTCGACCTCGGCGGCTTCACCGTGACGGTGCAGGTCGGCCCGGGAACCTATGCCGGCGGCCTTGATGTCGCGCAGCCATGGACCGGCGGCGGCGCGGTGACGTTCCAGGGCGACACGGCGACTCCCGGCAATGTGGTCATTGCGACGAACGGATCGGGCGCGCATTGCGTCAATGTCAGCGCGGCGCTGCCCGGCGCGCTCACCGTCGCCGGATTCAAGCTTACGACCGCGGGCGCAGGCTCCGACTGCGTCAACCATGTGGGCACCGGAAGCCTGCTGCTCGGGACCAACGACTACGGCGCGGCCACCCGCTTTCACGTCACTGTCGGCTCGGCCGCGGCCATCGTGCGGATGCAATCGGCTTACGCCATCTCGGGCGGCGCAGCCGTCCACTGGGTCGCCAATGCCGGCGGCTATCTCACCTTCGCCGCGGCGGTGACGCTGACCGGAACCCCGGCGTTCGCGGCCGAATTCGCGCTCGCCACGCGCGTGGCGCTGATCGAGCTCGCCGGCGGCTCGTTCACCGGCGCGGCGACCGGCAAGCGCTACGACGTCAATCTGAACGGCGTGATCCTCAGCAGCGGCCTCACGCTGCCGGGAAACGTGGCCGGCACGACCGCAACCGGCGGGCAGTATTCGTGAGGGAGGGCGAATTTGCAACGATTGTGGCGCCTGCGCCATCAGGCTAAACGGTTCGATTCCGTCGCTCGAAGAGGAGGGGCTTGTGTCCTCGGTTGTTCCGCCAACGGCGATTTAAATGCGCCAATTTGTTCACCGTCTTGCATCAAGGCTGCCGCCGTTGAGAAGGTTGGTGGAGCAGAGGGATGCCTATGCGCGGCAGGTGGAACAACTTGCCGGTGTCGCACAGCAGCGGGATGCTTATGCGCAGAAGCTCCAAGATTTGTGTTTGGACGTCGCCAGACTTGGAGCCGAGTGCGAGGTTCTGCGCCACGGCAACGACAGTATCCGTGAGCAGATTTCACAACTCACGCAGCAGCTTCAGGCGCAGACCCGCAGCGTCACATCGGAAATCGAGCATCTTTCGGCGGAACGCCTGAGGCGATCCGGCCTCGACAATGGCAGCGCGGAGAACCGCGGCCGCCGATAGGCGTGTTGTGCGGAGTTTCGTTGTTGTAAAGTTTATTCCGCAAGTCGCCTGCTTGCTCAAGGTCAATTCCGTCAGTCGATATAAAATCGACCGGCCGCTCTGCAGCTTGTACGCGATAAAGGAGGACACTTGGGATGACTTTCGCGAAAATACTCGTTAACGAACGCTTAAGCCCATCCGTTTCAATGAGATCCTTTGTTGGGTAATGAGTGTATCAAATAAAAAGTTGCCCCACTCATCCCAAATCGTAAAATCTTTCAGTTTATTGTAGTACCGATCAATTCGAGTGTTCTGAAGAAGAAACTCTCCCATTTTGTGTAGGTCGTTATTCAGGGCGAAAAGGTATTCAGGCAAATCGTGTAGCCTATCGGAGTCATATGATGACCCTTTAAAGAGGTCGATAAAATTCCCTTGGGATCCCATCCAGCCATATCGGCTGCTTTGTTTGCGAGCAAAATGTATTTTTCGACTCGCTTGACGAGAGTTAGGAATTGGTTCTCTAGCGCCGGTGTAGGCTTATTTGCGCGTGGAAGAGTGTAGTTGAAAAGCTGCTTAGTCGAGTTGCCAGGCGCACCCATATTTGCTGCCCTGAGTACAGCCTCCTTCGTGCCCTTACCGGAGCGCTCAAGACGGTCGAGAATCTCGCCGAGGTTTTCCGCGACAATTTTTCGGTCTTTTTCCTCGGTGATCTTTTTTCGCTCGCAAATGGCGGCGTTGATCGAGGCGAACCGACGCTCTTGGCTCTCCCGATCTAATTTTGCCACCGCCTCATACTTCTGCTGCGTCCGCGCCGGCCGCGACGGGATGACGTTCGATGTCGGAGAAGTCAAATCTGCGCTCTTGTTTGACCCTTTTCTTCACGCTGCCCGGGGATGCCGGCGCGACGACCGGTTCCTAGTCGGCCACTGTCTTCGATGCCGGCGACCATCCGGGCTACAGTCGTGCATCACCGTGATGATGTCTTCCGAGTCCTCGCTGACGAGCACGACAACATCGGTCGCCCTCTGTACGATCTGGCGGAGGTCGGCTAAAGCCTTCTTGCTGATCCGATAAGAGCGGCCACCATCACCCGCCTCCAGGTTCACGTCGGCGTGCTGCAATATAAAGTCCACCACGGGTGGCCGTATCCCTCTTTGCTGTGCTCGCCTCAACGCGTGTCTTGAAAAGCTATGCTTGGCGCGCTCCATGGCTGACCCCATCGTCCGTGAATTGGCAGGTTGTAAACCATGCGGGGCTCGCGAGCATTCCAAAATGTCGGAAATATTGTCAGAAGAAAAGGCCGAATATGCTAGAATGGCGGCCTTAGAAATAAAAGAAGCTGAGGAGACAATCTGACAGAAGCCATCCGCGTCGTTGCGCCCGCATCCGCCGAGCCCGTCGGTGCTTCCGAAGCTACAGTTCGTTCGCTCTGATCCGGTAAGTGCCCGTGTGCTTGCCGTGGCCCTCGGCCGAAACGTGGTAGATCCCGGTCGAAGGCGCGACATAGCTCAGAACAGAGGTCCAGCCCGGCCCTGGGCCATCGACGCTGCCGGAGTCGCTGACCAGCACTTGGCCGGTCCCGTCGATAAGCCGCAGCACGGGATGACCCAAGGTCCCATGCCCGGCGTCGCTCCCCTCGCAGGCGAACTGATAGTTCTTGCCGGACGTGAGCGTCACCCTGAACCAGTCGGCGTCGCCGGCCGTCTCGATATTGCCTCTGCTCGAGCCGCCGACGGCGACCATTCCGGTCGTCGCCGTCGAAGCCGGAAAGTCGTCGATATAGTTGAACAGCGCATCGCCGGCGAAATAGGTGACGCCGAGCGAGAGGACGATGAGCGCGGCGCTCGCCAATGCGATCCGCAGCCGCCTGCTTGGATGCGCCGGCCGTCCCGACCAGCGGCGCGCGAGGCCGCCCGAGCCGGCCATGCGAGGGCGATCCGGCGCCGGGCGGAATTGAGGAGCGGAGCTGTCGAGCTGCGCCATCACCGCGGCCAATGATCCGCCCGCCAATGCCGCAGGCGGGAGACCTTCGAGCACAAAGCCGCCGACATGCTCCATCGCGCGCACGAAAGCGCGGCAGCGCGTGCAGCCGCGGACATGATCGGTGACCGCCAAGCGGCGAGCGTCGTCGAGCGTGCCGGCGGCGAAGGCCGCGAGCTCGATATTCGAGGGATGTTCGTCGGCCGTCATGATGTGTGGCCCAACACGGAGCGCAGCCGCGGCGCGAGGAGCTCCGCAATTTCAGCCCCGGGCTTATCTTCGAAGAAGGATCGTTCGAGTGAACGCAGTTGCTTGTTCGACAGCTGCGCCATGGCATCGCGGACGCAGTGCTCCACCTGCGCCGCCGCGACCTGTGATTCTCGTGTCAGCAGCGCGTCAACCTGAGGCTCGGCGCCATCGGCGTCGTTGTCGACCGCGGCAGCGCCGCCGCGCCGCTCGCGCCGGAGCGCGTCGGTCCGCAGATTGCGGGCGATGGTGAATATCCAGGCGGCCGCGCCGGCGGCGCTGGGTTTGAACTCGCGCGGCCTTGCGCCACACGGACACCATGGTTTGTCGGGCGATTTCTTCCGCCGCAGCGTCGCTCGCCCCCGAGCGCAGCATGAACGTCTTCACGCGCGGCGCGAAATGCTGGAACAGCCTGACGAAGGTCGCGCGATCCTGCCGGGTGGCAACTGCCTGGATCAGTTGCTCCCACGAACTCGCGCCTTCTGCGACCGCTGCGTTATTCGGCATAGTCACCCATTGGGGCGGCGAGCGGTACAACAGTGACACGCATTCCGCTTTTCCTATGACAATTCTCAACGCTTCAGACCGCATGCCGTGCCGTTCGCGCGCGGCTTCGGACGCTTATAGATTAGCGGACGCAAGAGAATTGCTAGAGGTGATTTTTGCGGCCCTGCCTTACGCAACCTGAAGGAAAACCGGACGCAACCTCAAGAAAAATCCGGCGACCAAGTAGCGCCGCAATTCTGGCGCTTCTGTAGACGGGGATCACATTGCGGGGGTGATGGATGAGAATGATCTTTGCCGCGGCGGCCATGGCGCTCTGTCTCACGCCGTCGGCCGCATTCGCTCAAGAACGCGTGGGCAGCGCAGCGCTCGGCGCTCTGTCGGGCGCCGTCGTGCTGGGTCCCGTCGGAGCGGTCGCCGGCGCGGCGATCGGGTACACCGCGGGGCCTGCGATCGCCCGATCGTGGGGGTGGCGACGGTCCGGACGGAGCGCCCAGGCGCGACCGTCGAACCGCTCTGCGTCATCGAATGTGGGCGGTCGTGCGCCGCAAGGCGCGCCGCGAAACGTGGCCGCCGCGCCAGGCGCCGACCGCGAAGTCACGGGGACAGTACAGGCGGCTCCGACGTCGCGATCGTCGACCAAATCGGCGAACGCCTCGCCGCCTTCGCCGAGCGTGCAGGGATTCGAGTAAGCACGCGTCCGTCCAGCCCGCCGTCCGCGCGGCGGGCTTTATCGCGAAATCCGATCAAGTTGATTTATCCGCTTGTTCCCGCGCGAGCGGGAATCCAGCTTTCGTGTGTTTTTCTGGATCGCCCGCTTGCGCGCCGCGCAAGCGGGACGAGCGGGAACCGATTCAGCCCAATCGGAAAGCGCTTTAGTACCAGCTCGCCGTTTCGCTGACCCCCGAATAGGCCGGCGTCGGGCGTTCTCGCGCGGCGGCGTATGTCGTCGATCGCGCGCGCTTCTGGCGCGACCTTTCGGCGTAGATATTCGTGCGCTCACGCGTCTTGCGGACCGTCTTCTTGCGCGGCGGGGGCGTGGGCTCGCTTGCTGGGACGGGCGTGTTGACGTCGATTGATGCGTGTTCTGCTCGCGGCTGAAGCGCCGGATCCCCTTCTTCTCGCATCTCGTTCGGCGCGCTATCGGAACTCGCTGCGACGTCGGTTGCTGACGGCCCTCCTGCAAGTTCGGGATCACCGCCGCGTCCGTCGGTCGCGGCGTTTGGCCGGGCGGCTTGCGATCCGATGATCGGCAGGGGATTTCGCGCGGCCCGTGCGGGAGTCCGGCTCGCGTGGTTGGTGTTTTCGGGCGGCGGCGGCGCCTTCGGCGCAGGCGGCGTTTCAGGCGTAATGAGGGGACTGTCCTGGACATCGCGCTGTGCGGGCGATTCCTGCACGGCTGCAGGGCCGACAAAGGCGGAAAAAACCGTATAGGCCGCGGCCGCACAGACGAACCCGACGGCGAAGCTGCCGGCGGCAAGCATGAGCGGCAAGCGACGGCGACCCGGCCGCGCCCGTTCCGGCCATAGCGAGTAGTTCGGGTTGTAACGCTTGAACACGAACTGCCCCTTGTGATTTGTCGGTCGTGTGCTGGTGACCCGCCGCCGCATTCGGCCGGTCCTGCCGGTCCGTGCGGCAGCGCCGCCCCTCAGCAACAGTGCAACGAGTGAGGAAGTTCCAGCGCGACAGGAACGCCGGTGGCGCGCGGCTTTCACGTCCGTGTGCGCGACGCGGGCTGGGCCGGACCTCGGCCGAGAGCGTTGCAGCTGCCAGTTAAGCAATGTTCAGTTGTGTTGCAAAAACGACACCAACTATCTACCGAAGCGTGTATTTTGTCGGCTGGGATTGATTAGGGGGAGGTTGAAATGAAGCGAAGTCTGGTCATTGCTGCGGCAACATCGGTTCTGGCATTGGGCCTCGCCAACGGCGCTTCGGCAGCCGATCTGGCGGTTCGGGCGCCGATCCTGGCGCCTCCGGTGTTCAGCTGGACGGGAATCTATATCGGCGTCGGCGGCGGCTTCGGCTGGGGAACGAAAGAGTACAGCTGGGATCTGGACTCCACCTTCGCCTCTCTCGCCGCCCAGGGCGTTTTCCCGCCGCTCGGAGCTCCTGTGGGCCGCAACCTGGGGACGCACGACGTCAACGGCGGTTTCGTCGGCGGTCAGCTCGGCGGAAACTGGCAGGCCGGATGGGCCGTTTTCGGCATTCAGGCGGACGCCCATTGGGCCGATCTCGACGGCAGCGGCGCCTGCTTGAGCGGTCTCCCCGGCTTCGGCGTCGCCGTCAACTGCAATGCGAAGGTCACGGCGTTCGGGTCGGTGACGGGGCGGCTCGGGGCTGCGTTTGATCGCACCCTGATCTATGCGAAGGGCGGCTGGGCTGGGAGCGCACGGAGCACGACGTCTATCTGTCCAACCTCGTCATTTGTCGGCGGTCCCGGCGCCATCGCCACGCCGAGCGCCGCTGACGAAACCCGCTCAGGATGGACTTTCGGCGCCGGCGTCGAATACGCCTTCGCGCCAAACTGGTCGGCCTTTGTCGAGTACAATTACTTCGATTTCGGCAGCGATTCAGTGACCCATGTGAACGTCATCTCCGGCATACCCGGCGTTCCGACGTTTTCGGTGGTGAGCCCGGCGGACCTCGACGAGACCTTCCACGTGATCAAGGCCGGCGTGAACTGGAGGTTCAATTGGGGCGCTCCCGTGATCGCCCGATACTGAGCCGTGTTGTCTGTGTAAACCCCATTCCATGTCTTACGTCGCACCCGGGGCTCATCCGCCCCGGGTTTTTTTGCTTCGGTTGCCGGGTCGCTCCAGTCTTTCAGCCGCTTTCGCCGCGCGGAGGCGGCGGCCGAGACTGGAGCGGATGAATTGACTGGATGCCCCGTTCCGGCGATCGCCGAGAGCCTGGATCTGCCGCAGTCTTGACGCGGAGCCAGTCTACAGAGGTTCATTGACGAGGAGCCGATTCGGCTTACGTTCGGTCTCGTGATGAGAAGAAACGTGGCGCAGTTCGATGCCACTCCCGCCTCGGCCGATCCCGCCGCTGACCGGAGCGTCGCGCTGCTTATCGGGGCGCTGTCGGTTGCGAGCCTGTCCCTGACAGGTCTGCCGCAAGCCGAAGCCGCCGACATCAGCAGCCCGACCAGCGGCGCCGAGGCAGCTCAGGCGTCGGCCCATGGCGATTCAGCCGCCGCGGGGCAATGCCTGTCGCGCCAGGAGCAGCGCGCGCGCATCGCGGCGCGGACCGTGGTTCCCCTGGCCAAGGCGGCGCGAGCGGTCAAGGGCCGCCGCGACGACCTGCTCCATGCCCGTCTGTGCGAGCGCGACGGCAAGCTCGTCTACCTGCTGACAGTGCTGGCGGGCGGTGGCAAAGTGCTGCGCGCGACCGTCGACGCCGGCTCCGGCACGCTGATCAACCCGCCGCGCTAGGGACATTCCATATGCGGCTCCTCGTCGTCGAGGACGATCCCGACCTCAACCGCCAGCTCGCGACCGCGCTGACCGACGCCGGTTATGTGGTCGATCGCGCCTTCGACGGCGAAGAAGCGCATTATCTCGGCGAGACCGAGCCCTATGACGCGGTGATCCTCGACATCGGGCTGCCCAAGCTCGACGGCATTTCCGTGCTGGAGGCGTGGCGGCGGACCGGGCGGGCGATGCCCGTCCTGCTGCTCACGGCGCGCGACCGCTGGAGCGACAAGGTGCAGGGCTTCGACGCCGGCGCCGACGACTATGTCGCCAAGCCGTTTCATCTCGAGGAAGTGCTGGCGCGCATCCGCGCGCTGCTGCGCCGCTCGGTCGGCCACGCCAAGAGCGAGTTCCTGTGCGGGTCGGTGCGCCTTGATTCGCGCACCGGCCGCGTCACCGTCGACGGCGTCCCGGTGCGGCTCACCTCGCACGAATACCGCCTGCTGTCCTATCTCATGCATCACACCGGGCGGGTGGTGTCGCGCACCGAACTGGTCGAGCACCTTTACGACCAGGACTTCGACCGCGATTCGAACACCATCGAGGTGTTTGTCGGGCGCATCCGCAAGAAGCTCGGGGTCGAGGTCATCCAAACCGTGCGCGGGCTGGGCTATCTCCTCACTCCGCCGAGCGACGCGCGCTGAGCTGCATGCGGAAGAACTCGCTCGCGTTCCGGCTATTCCTTTCGGCGACGGCCTGGACCGTCGTCATTCTCTTCGCCACCGGCGTGAGCCTCTCCTCCCTCTATCACGAGGCCGTCGAGCGCTCCTTCGATCGTCGTCTCGGCGTTTATCTCCGCACGCTGGTCGCCGCGGTCGCGGCGCCGGAGGAGGGGGGCGATCGCGGCGCCCTGTCGCTCGGCGAGCCGCTGTTCGACCTGCCGCTGTCCGGCTGGTACTGGCAGGTCACCCGCCTCAACACCCCCAAGCCGGAGACCCGCCTGTCGCGCTCGCTGTGGGACGGCACGCTGCCGCACCTCGCCGATCGGCAGGTCCCCGCGACTGCGGACGGCACCCGCCGCAGCTATATCGATGGGCCGGAGGACCAGCGCCTGCGGCTGGTCGAGCGCACCGTCGACCTCGGCGAGGAGGGCCGCTATCTCGTCTCGGTTGCCGCCGACCCGCAGGAAATCGAGGAGGAGATGCGGGCCTTCAACCAGACGCTCGCGATCACCTTCGTCATGCTCGCCGCGGTGCTTCTTCTCATCACCATGTTCCAGGTGCGGTTCGGGCTTGCCCCGCTCAAGCGCATCTCGGAAAGCCTGGCCGCGATCCGGACCGGCCGCGCGGAACGGCTCGAAGGCCAGTTCCCGGTCGAGATCGAGCCGCTCGCGCGCGAAACCAATGCGCTGATCGACGCAAACCGGCAGGTGGTCGAACGGGCGCGCACGCATGTCGGCAATCTGGCGCATGCGCTCAAGACCCCGCTCTCGGTGATCGTCAACGAGGCCGCCGCGCATGCCGGCGAGCCGTTCGCCGGGAAGATGCGCGAGCAGGCGGATATCATGCGCGATCAGGTGACGCGGCATCTGGAGCGGGCGCGATTCGCCGCGCGCCTCACCGTGGTGGGCGTGGTGACCGAGGTGCCTCCAGTGGTCGCCGCGCTCGCGCGCATGATGGAGAAGCTGCACCACGACCGCGGCATTCAGATCGAAGTCGATGCGCCGGAGCCGGTCCGCTTCCTCGGCGAACGCCAGGACCTCGAGGAAATGGTCGGCAATCTGGTCGACAACGCCTGCAAATGGGCCACGTCGCGGGTATCGATCACGGTCGAATCGGAAACCCGCGCCGGGAAGGGGCTTCCGCCCGCGGTTCGCATCGTCATCGACGATGACGGTCCGGGCCTGTCGGCGACCGAGCGCGAGCAGGTCGCGCAGCGCGGCCAAAGGCTCGACGAAACGAAGCCCGGTTCGGGACTCGGCCTGTCGATCGTGCTCGAGCTGGCCGCGCTTTACGGCGGCAGCCTCAATCTTTCCCCGGCGCCGGTCGGCGGGCTGCGCGCCGAACTCGTTCTGCCCGGCTCCGCACAGCCCGGCAAGACATGGGCCCATCCCTGAGGCGCGGCTTGCACGGCCAAGTTTTGCCCCATTCCTTGCCTCATTGTTGGACGCGCGAACGCCAGATCGACGGCAATTCGTGGTCGATTCGGTGCGGCGCGCGGGGGAGGCGCCCATGCTGTCGAAGATCACCCTGACGACGATCGGGCTCGCCGCTTTCGCCCTTGCCGGGTGCGCCGGCGATCCCGTCACCGGAGCCGGGCCCGCGCCAGAATACCGGAACGCTGGTCGGGGCGCTGACCGGCGCGGCGATCGGCTCGACGATCGGCGGCAATACCGGCGCGCGGGTCGCGGCGGGCGTCGCCGGGGCGGCGATCGGCGGACTGATCGGCAATCGCATCGGCTCGGCGCTCGACGACGAAGACCGCCGGCTCGCCTATGAGGCGCAGTTGGAGGCGCTCGAATCGGGACGGTCCGGCGCGCCGAAGAGCTGGCGCAATCCCGATTCCGGCCGCTACGGCTCCATCGTGCCCGGTCCCGCTTACGATCAGGCGGGCGCCCAGTGCCGCCACTTCACCCACACGATCTATATCGACGGAACGCCGCAGACCGCGCGCGGGACCGCCTGCCGCAACCCGGACGGAAGCTGGACGCCGATCGGGTGAGGCGCGGCGGGGCAAGCCTCGCCCGATCGCTGATCACTTCGACAGGCGTGCGGGGTGCGCGGGCCGCAGCCAGTTGCCGATCGCGATCGCGGCCGCCAGCACCGCAATCCACATCAGCCGGTTCTGATAGCGGTCGTTCGGGTTCGAGAACACCCCGCAGATGATCGCGTTGCCGACGAGCGCGAGCAGAACCGTCGCGCCGAGCGCGCCGGTGAACGCCCCGAACCGGTCCGCGCGCCGGCTCACGACGACAAAGCCGATCAGCCCGAGGCTCAGCACCGCCGCCGGCGCATGGACGAGGTTGATCGCGCTCACGTCGGGCTGATCGCGCTGTTGGCGCGCGGCGAGGAAACGGGCATTGGCGCGCGGCGACAGCACGCGGTCGAACGTCTCGATCGCATCGATATTGTCGCTCCGCAGGACCGACAGGGTCGTGCGGAAGGAGGCGAACTGCGCCATGGACGCGCGAATGGCGGCGTCGACATGGGCGGTGGGATAGGCGCGTAGCGTCGCGACGATGAGCCGCCGCGCCTCCGGCGCGTAGCCGTCCCAGCCGCCGAGCTTGTGGATCGGGCTCGCATAGGTCCACAGCCATTCATCGGCGGTGCCGGGCAGTTCGGCGGCATAGTCGCAGAGCTTGATCGTCGCATCCGGGCACGTGTCGTCGAGATAGCGCTTGATCAGCCCGTCCTGGAGCACGCGCCCGAACGCGAAGCTCGTTCCCCCGGGCGTGAAGGCGAATTCCCGGGCGATCAGGTAGTTGGTCGCGGGGCCGAGCAGGACGCCGAGGGCGGCGGCGAGCGCTGGCGCGGCAAGTTGGGGGCGCGGCAGGCCCATCCGGCCGCCGGCGAGGCGCATGAGGCCGAAGCAGGCGATGAGGCCGAGGCAGAGGGCGAGCGTGCCCATGTGGCTTGCGATCGCGAGCGCGATCACGACGCCGAGGGCAAATGTCTCGATGCGGCCGAGCGCGTCGCGCCGCACGGCGATGAGATAAAGGGCGAGCACCGCCCATCCGACCAGAATGTCGGGCATCAACTGCGAGACATACCAGGGCAGGGACGAGAGCGCGGCGAGCGCGAGCGTGATCAGGAGGGCCGGTCCCGGTGTCTTCCCAAGCCCGTGCGTGCGCAGCAGAACCCGCATGATGAACACGGTCACCGCCGCCTGGATCACCACATTCGGCCAGAAGTCGAGCGGAAGTCCCGAAGCGAGAAACGCGCCGTACAGGGCCGACCGGCCGATCGTGAGCGTGCCCTGCAACGCGCGCAGGAGATAGCCGCCCGTGTCGGGAAAGATGAGCGGGAAGCCGTTCCACACGGCGGGCCAGAGAAGCAGCGCGAGCATCGCCGCCACGACGAGCCAGTCGCGCCCCGCGCTGCGTCGCATGCGGGCGGCTTCGGTCACGTCATGACCGGGCGGCGGATTCGGGCGGCCGCCAGTCATAGATCCAGTCATAGCGGTTGAGCAGGAAGTCGCTCCCGAGCATGATGGTCATGGCAAAGTCGCGCATCAGGGCCGCAGGCCCGCCCAGGTGATAGACCACGCCATTGGACCGCGCCGCGCGTTGAACGCGCGCGGTCCGCTCCCGCCGCTGGTTTTCGTAACTGCGCATCGCCGCGGCGGTGCCGCCCGATACGGTCGCGAGCGCATGCCCGAGCACGGCCGCATCCTCGATCGCCATGGCGGCGCCTTGCGCCATGAACGGCAGCATCGGGTGCGCCGCGTCGCCCAGGAGGGTCGCGATCCCACGGCCCCAGCGGCGCAGCGGCCGATGATCGTACAGCGCCCATTTGAGCCATCGCTCGGGCGCGGCGAGCAGCGTGCGCGCCGGCTCCGCCCAATCGCCGGCGGCAAAACGCGCCAACAGCTCGTCGCGTTCGGTGCGCGTGCTCCAATCCGTGCCGCTCCAGGCGTCGGTCGAGATCGCGACGATGTTGATCGCCTCGCCGGCGCGCACCGGATAGTGCACGAGATGGCTGTCGGGTCCGATCCATAGATGCACCACCGGGTCGCGGAACTCGGCCGGAACGGCCGCGGCCGGCACGAGCGCGCGCCAGGCGGTACGGCCTGCCGGTTGCGGCGCTGATTTCTCTCCGAGCCATGGGCGGACCGTCGACCAGATTCCGTCGGCGCCGACGAGCCCGATGCCGGCCGCATTCCCGCTTCCGGACTGGCCGAGATAGTCGACCGTGACGCCTTTCGGATCGGCCGCAAAGGCCTGAACGCGGGCGCCGAGCTCGAGCGTGATGTCCGGATGCTCGTTCACCGCGGCGAGCAGCGCCGCCTGCAGGTCGCCGCGATGGATCACCCAATAGGGCGCGCCGTAATAATGCTGGGCGCGGCCGACCGGGAGCAGCGCCAAGTCGCGCCCACTGCCCGCCTTGCGCACGCGGACGGCGTCAGGGGCGACCACGCGCGGCTGCAGACGCTCCGCGAGGCCGAGCCCGATCAGAACGCGCGTCGCATTGGGCGATAGCTGGAGTCCGGCGCCGGTCTCCTGAAGCCGCGTCGCCTGTTCGAGCAGGCGCACCCGCATCCCGCGTGACGCGAGCGACAGCGCGGCGGTCAGGCCGCCGATGCCGGCGCCGGCAATGATGATCGTTTGCGAGGAGGACACGACACCCGTTCACCGCTCCATCGATCACGCCGCGGTCGCTTCGGACAGGGCGCATTCCGGTGGCCGCGCTTCGAACGCATCGAGACTGGGATCGTGCCGATAAAGCGTCGAGCAATAGGGGCAGACAATCTCGGTGTCGTCTCCCATATCAAGGAAGATGTGCGGATGATCGAAAGGCGGCAGCGCGCCGATGCACATGAAGCGCCGAGCGCCGATCTCGATGACAGGCACGCCCAGATCATTATGGAAATGGGGAACGACTCTTTCGGTCATGACCGTTTCTTCTCGCGAGCGTTGGATTGCGCCGTCGGCGCGATGCCGGCGCGGACCATAGCGGGCAAGCAATGCGATTCCTAGTCCGACGCCCGTGGGCTTGGCGAAACCGGCGCGAGGCTGGCGCAGCGGCGTGCGCGCGGCCGGGGGGACCGGAACGGCTGGGCGGCGAACACGACCTCCCATCGCAAACGCAGGCAGGCGCCGGCGCGGCGCTGGCAATTCTTGTGGCTTTGATACTCGCGGGGGCTGTGGCGCTGCTTGGGCCGCGCGCCATCGACGCGGGATACCTGCTGCTTCACCGGGACGATCCGGTCGCGCTCGCCGATCGCGCCGTCAGGACATCGCTCGACCCTGCGACCGCGCGGCGCGAGATCGAAGCCGCGCTCGCGGCGAACGATCCCGAACTCGCCGCAAGTTTTGTTGCGCTTGCCCGTGGGCAGGGGGTCGCGGTCGACACGGACCTTGTCAAGCGGGTCGAGGCGGCGAATTCGACCATGGCGCGCACGTCGCAGGCGGCCGGCAGCTTTGCGCATGGCCTGGTCACCGGCGAGCCGCAGGACGCCGTCGGGCTCGCCGGGACGGCGGCGGGCGATCTGTTCGTGTTCGGCGACATTCGCGACGCCTTGCGCGAGGGCCGGCGGTTCGCCTCCGGGGAGGAGGCCGACGAACTGATTCTCGGGCTCGCTTTGGTCGGAATTGCGGTGACGGCCGGGACCTATGCGTCGCTCGGCGTCGGCGCGCCGGCGCGTATCGGCGTGTCGGTCATCAAGGGCGCGCGCAAGGCGGGACGGATCGGCGGCCGCCTCGCCGGCGAGATCAGCCGCGCGCTGCGCAGCGCGGTCGACCTGCCGGCGCTGAAGACCGCCGTCGCGCCCGTCTCGTTGTCCCAGCCGGCGACGGCGGTGCGCGCCGCGCGCGCGGCGGTCAAGCTCGAGCGGGCGGGCGGCCTCGTCCGCCTGATGGAAGATACCGGCCGCGTGCAGGCGAAGGCCGGAACCCGCGCCGCCATGGACGGATTGAAGGTCGCCGAGACCCCGAAGGACATGGGGCGCGTCGCGCGGCTCGCCGAGGCGAAGGGGAGCAGGACGCGGGCGATCCTCAAGCTCGGCGGGCGGGGGGCGATCGCGCTCACCGTCGCCGCGTTCCATCTGGCGAGCTGGACGTTCAGCGCGCTCGTGGCGCTGCTCGGCTTCTGCGCCGCCGCCAAAGGGCTGACCGAGCGCGCCACCCGCCGCTGGCTCTCCTGGCGCAAGGCGCGCCGCGCGCGCTTGGCGCCGGCAGTCTGAAGCGAATCTGTTTTCGCAACTTGTTCAGATAAGCCGATGTAGATTAAAGACCGCTTCCCTGGTTCACGCCTGCAATTCACAGTCCGTCCATGCCCAGTTTCCGCCACGGCCCGGTTGAGATCGCCTACCTCGACGAAGGGGAGGGCGAGCCGATCGTGCTGGTGCACGGCTTTGCCTCCAACAAGGAGGTCAACTGGGTTTCGACCCGGTGGGTGGCGACGCTGACGCGCGCGCGACGGCGGGTGATCGCTCCCGACATGCGCGGCCACGGCGCGTCGACCAAATTGTACGATCCCGCCGCCTACCACACGTCGATCATGGCCGACGATGTGCGCGCGCTGCTCGACCATCTCGGGCTCGGCTGGGCCGACATTCTCGGCTACTCGATGGGCGCGCGCATCGCGGCCTTCCTGGCGCTCGCCGATCCCGAGCGGGTGCGCTCGGCCATCCTGGGCGGCCTCGGCATCCGCCTGGTCGAGAGCGCGGGCCTGCCCGAGGGGGTGGCGGACGCGCTGGAGGCGCGATCGGCCGCCGACGCGCCCGACCGTCAGAGCCGCGGCTATCGTGAATTCGCCGAGCAGACCGGGTCCGATTTCGCCGCGCTCGCGGCCTGCATCCGCGGGTCGCGGCAAAGCCTGACGCCCGGCGAGGCGGGGCGAATCGCGCTTCCCGTCCTGATCGCGGTCGGGACCAAGGATGAAATCGCCGGCTCGCCGCAGGAATTAGCGGCGCTGATTCCGGGCGCGCAGGCGATCGACATTCCCCGCCGCGATCACATGCGCGCGGTCGGCGACAAGGCGTTCAAGCAAGCCGTGCTGCAATTCCTCGGCGAGCGGCCCTAGTCAGACGTCAATGAAGCCCGATCGGATGTGGACAAAGAGCGGGCTCCGATGCGCGAGGCCTGATCCCGGTGCGGTGGAAAAAGGGTTGCGTTCAAGTTGCTGTTGCGTGTCGCATTTTCTACCGCGAACCGGTTCCCACTGCGCGAGAAAATGTTCTAACGTGCAGCCGCAGGCGGCTGCGCCTGCGGAGCCCGACCACGCGCCCGCCTCACGACACCGGGCTGTGATGCGCGGCGCGCCGAGCACGGTATAATGGATGTGTTGAAACTGCCGGGAGGGCCTAAGTGGACGCGCTCGAAATCAGGAAGCTTGAAGCCTATATGCGCCGCCTGTTCGGCAATGCGCGGCTGCGCGTCGTGCCGCGGCCCAAGAAGGACGACTCGGCGGAGGTCTATCTCGGCGAGGAGTTCATCGGCGTCATGTTCGTCGACGACGAGGACGAAGACCGATCCTACAACTTCCAGATGGCTATTCTCGGGACCGACCTGGATTAGCCGGCGACCGCATCACCCCGCCGGCTTCGGCCGCAGTTCGGCGATCAGCCGGTCGAGCCCGCTCGCGAGCGCGCGCCAATCGGCGAGCCACGCGCGCGGGAAACGGACGGTGACGTTCGCATGCCCGACGAATCGCTCGAGCAGACAGGCGGCCGGGGCGAGCGGGTTGGTCGAACGGCTGCAGCGGGCGACGAAACGCTCCGGCGCGCTCTCGTCATAGACGATGTCTTCGCCCTGATAGGGCGTGCCGGCGCGGAACGCGATGACGGAGAGCCCGTCCGGCGCGAATGACGGCTCCGTCGCCGCATAGCGCAGATAGATGGTGCGCAGGCGCTCCACCGGTTCGGCCGCCCCGTCATTCGGCGTGATCGTGACGAACAGCCGATCCGACGCCATCGCCGCCCCGCCGTTCGGCGCGGAGGCGGGCGGCGCGAGCGCGGGCCATGTGTAGACGAGATCGATGCGCTCCTGCGGGCCGGGACGGCGCTGCAGCTTGATGCGGATCGCCGCCGGCGGCACGTGGAAGGTTTCCCCGGCGATCACGATCGGCACATGCGGGGCGTCGGGCGCAGGCAGGGCCTCGGGCCAGCGCGGCCACAGCGCGTAGACGACGAAGCCCGCCCCGAGCGCCGCGACAACGAGGCCGGAGAGCACCGGTACGAGCAGGCGGCGGCTGTGGCGCCCCGGCGCGCGCGGGCCGGTTTCCTCGCGTCGCATGATCCCCTCCGCGGCCATTCCCGCCTCCCATTCGCGAATCAGCGCGGGAGTATGGCACGGCGGCGCGCCGGCGGCGGAGGCTTCCCCGTGCAAGCAGGCGGCGCCGCGCGATCCTCCTTCCGGAGGGCCGCGCCGGCCCCCACGCATCCCCCCGCAGCCCGCTCTCCGCTCGCCAAGGCGTGCGCGCCGTGGCAAGTTCGCCCGCGCTTCGGCGTCACAGGGAGAGAGCGTTCATGCCGATCTACGAAATGGACGGAGTGCGTCCGGAATTTCCACCCGATGGTCAATCCTGGGTCGCCGAGACGGCGGTGCTGATCGGCCGCGTGCGGCTGCTTTCGGAGGCGAGCGTGTGGTGGAACGCAGTGCTGCGCGGCGACAACGAGTGGATCGAGATCGGCGTCCGCTCGCAAGTCCAGGACAATGCGACATTGCACACCGATCCCGGCTTTCCTCTGACGATCGGCAGCGATTGTGTGATCGGCCACAATGTCATCATGCATGGCTGCACGATCGAATCGCATTGCCTGGTCGGCATGGGCGCGATCGTGATGAACGGCGTGCGCATCGCGTACGGTTCGATCGTTGGCGCCGGCGCGGTCATCCCCGAGGGGAAGGAGTTTCCCGAGCATTCGCTGATCGTCGGCTCGCCGGCGCGCGTCGTCCGCACGCTCGACGACAAGGCGGTGAAGTCGATCGCCGCGGGCGCCGACAATTACGTGCGCCGCTGGAAGGCTTATGCGAAAGGGCTGAAGCCGCTCGCCTGAGCGGCGCGCAAGCGACCTGGGCGCGGCCGAAGCCGGCCCTGCAGCGCTGCCAAACCGTCATGATCACGACGTAGACCAGGTTCGGTCCGGCCCGCCGCAGGGCGGCGGCGCAACGCAGGAAAGTCCCGTCCATGGCAGACCTCACGCTCTATCATATCGCGCCCTCGCGCTCCTCGGTCGCGCATTGGATGCTGGAGGAAATCGGCGAGCCGTTCGACCTGCACGTGCTCGACTCCAAGAAGGGCGAGAACCGGCAGCCCGACTATCTCGCGATCAATCCGATGGGGAAGGTCCCGGCGCTCCGGCATGGCGACGTGATCATCACCGAACTGGCGGCGATCTGCTGCTATCTCGCCGACGCCTTCCCGCAGGCGAAGCTGAACGTTCCGCTCGGCGACCCGCGCCGCGGGCCCTATCTCAAATGGTTGTTCTTCAATCCGGGCGCGCTCGAGCCGGCGATCATGGACCGCGCCTTCAAGCGCGCGGAGGAGGCGCCGCGCCAGGCGCTCGGCTATGGCGACTTCGACACGACCATGGACGTCGTCGCGCGCGCGGTGACGCCGGGCCCGTTCCTGCTCGGCGAACAGTTCACCGCCGCCGACCTCGTGATCGGCTCCTCGCTGTGCTGGAGCATCAAGTTCAACCTGATCCCCGACCGGCAGGAGTTCACCGACTATATCGCCCGCTTCGCCGATCGCCCGGCGCTCAAGCGCGCGACGGCGAGGGACGAGGAAATCGCCCAGGCGCAGCAGGAGTAGTCAATGCGCCATGCGCGGGCGATGCCGGTGGCAATAAGTGGTTCGCGCCGAAAGCGTGAGTAGGCTTTTGCGACGAGCTTGTGCCGAGCGATCCTTTCAGCCGCCGGTGTACGTTGTGGTGCCGTACCGGTTGACAATGTTTCCAACGTTTTCGGAAGGCTCCGAGGGCGTAATCAATCTAACCAAAGTGCCAAATGCGGAAGAAGTCGGGTAGGGCTGGTCGTTCGTCGGGGCGAATGGCACGGGCTTGCGCTGTTGCCACCGATCGGTTTTTTTCCACACCTCCTTCCATTTGGGATCAAGTTTATCTACGAAGTTTCTCACGTATTTCGTCGACTTGCGCTTGTCACTGATGAAATCGATCTCGTAAGCCCGAGCTGTCTCCCGGCGAATCTCGGTGCTTTCTGCCGTCGATAGTTGATATGGGTTCATTTGAGGATTGATCTTTTCGCTTCACGAGCGTGTCAAGCTTCAGTTTAGAGTTGAACCCTTTCGCAAAGTCTTTCGCTGAGGCATGGTTCGCTTGAAAATGATTTGCCAGCGGAGCCGCCGATGTGGAAGCCCGAACACCGAGTTGCCGCGGACCGACGTGGTCTTCGTTATCCGAGCGATCTCACCGACGCCGAATGGTTGTTGATCGTGCCGATGATCCCGCCGGCGCGGCGGGGGGGCCGCAAGCGGTCGGTTAACATCCGCGAGGTTCTCAACGCGATCTTCTACGTGCTGTGGACCGGCTGCCAGTGGCAGGCGCTGCCGAAGGACCTGCCGCCCAAGAGCACGGTGCATTCCTACTTCATCCTGCTGGATCGTGAGGGCGCGCTGGAGCGCATCCACCACGCCCTCTACGTGGCGGCCCGCGAGCAAGCCGGGCGCGACGCCAGTCCGACGGCGGCCATCATCGACAGCCAGAGCGGCAAGGCCGCTCAAAAAGGGGCTCTGCGCTGGACCCGCAAGGCTACGACGCGGGAAAAAAGGTCAAAGGACGCAAGCGGCACATTCTGGTCGATACGCTCGGCCTGTTGTTGAACGTCGCGGTAAAGTTCGCGGACATGCTGATTCGTGTCGCGAAGAACTCTACCAATAGTCGAGCGTGTACCCAGAAGGCTTCGATCCCAGATTGCCTTCTGAACCAACCCTCGCTTGATCGGTCCTCGCTCATCGGCCTCGATAGGAAATCCGTTGCCGCATCGAGCATGGCGAGCTCATAAGGCAAGTGTTCTGTAAACAGCTCGAGTTGACGCTACTTACCTTCGTCCATGTCCATTTTCTTCTCCATCCGAACCGCCAGCGCATCTTTGCCGAGAGGCTCGGGTCTTGCTGCCTCGCGCGCGTAATCTTCCCTTCAGTACTCCTCAATTCGGCGATTTGATACCACTCGCCGGTTGAACGAGGAGGTTTTTCGCGCGTGGCGAGGTCGGCCGGCTTCATTGCTGCGCGGTGCAAACGCTGTCGTCGGGATAGCGCTCGCAGAACCTTCGCCCTTGCTCGATGAGCGACTGCTTCCATTCTTCGCGCGTCATGGACGGCTGCGGCGCCGACGGCGGCGGGGGAAGCGGCGCCAAGCCTAGCGTTTCCGGCGCGGCTCGCGGCTTTATGAACAATGGCGCGACGCGGGTCACCGCATTCGCCAGCGCATTGATGGTGCGTTCCGGTTCGCACGGACCTTGTGCGTGCGCGCTGCAGGCGCCGCCGAGCACGAGCGCAAGGGCGAGCCATTTCGCGTTCATTGTCTTGCCGCCTTTCTGTCAGCCGGCGCGTCGACGCGCAGCGCCTTCGCCAGGACGGGCCGCACTCTCTCCATCTCCTGCTCGGTCGGCCTGCGGCCGGTGATCCGCTCGAACAGCTTGGCGATATCCGCCGCGCTCGGCGTTCGGGAGAGAAGGGTCAATTGCGGCTTCATCGCGCTACCATCGACGATCTGTTCACCCGAACGCCACCCCATCGCGATTCTGGACTCGTCTGTTCCGAAACCGCCACGCAAGTACTTGATATCGTTGGCGACCCCGGCAGGAATTGAACCTGCGACCGTCAGCTTAGAAGGCTGCTGCTCTATCCGCTGAGCTACGGGGCCGGACGCCATCTGACAGATAGCCGATGCCGGGCCGATAAAAAAGAGAGCGTCTCGCGCGCGGTTGCAGGGGGGCGGCGCGGTTGGGGCACGCCCCGGCGGAAACGCGGCCGGCAGGCGCGGTTGCCGCCCGGCGTCAACTCCGCTAGACCAGCCTGACCTCCACAAACCGTCAGTCCCCATCAATGCCTGAACTCATTCTCGCCGTTCACAACGGGCCCCATGACGCGGTCGCCGCGGTGCTGGTCGACTACGACCTGAAAGCGGCCGTCCAGCTCGAACGGCTGACCCGGGTCAAGAGCGACGGCGGGTATCCCGACCTGTCGATCGACGAGACGCTCGGCATGGTCGGCGCGACGCGGCGCGACGTCGACGTGCTCGCGGTGAGCCGGTCCGACTACCCGGTCAAGTATTTCCGCCATTTCCACGGGCTGCGCTGGCTGCGCGAGCAGTGGCGCACGCATGTCGAAGGCAAGACGCTGCGCTGGATCCCGCGCGAGACGCTGCGCGCCGGCAAACCGCGCGTCGAGGACTTCTTCGACGTCGGTGCGATGCGGCGCGATGTCGGGCTGCGCGACGACGTCGCCGTGCATTTCTACAACCATCATTGCGCGCACGCGCTGCCGACGCTGTTCTACACCGAATGGGACGATGCGCTGCTCGTCACCTCCGACGGCGGCGGCGACACCGTCAACCACAGCCATCGTCATTTCGCCAATGGCGAACTCAAGACGCTCTATGGCGGCGACGAGTGCCTCACCGTCTGGCCGCCGATCGACAGCCTCGGCCAGGCCTATGCGGCGGCGACGCGCGCGCTCGGCTTTCGCGACAACCGGCACGAGGGCAAGCTCACCGGCCTTTCGGCGATGGGCGACCCGATCCACGCCGAGCGCATCGGAAAGCACTTCCATGTCGATCAGGCCGGCCGCGTGCATTCCAATTTCCTCAACAACAAGGCGATGTTCGACCTGCTGCGCGACATCGCCAAGACGAGCCGGCGCGAGGACGTCGCCGCCTCGATCCAGAAGGTGCTGGAAGACACGATGCTCACCTCGGTGCGCCGGCTGCTGGAGCGCAATCCGGCGCGCCATCTCGGGCTCGCGGGGGGCGTCTTCGCCAATGTGCGGCTCAACCGCCTCCTCGCCGAGCAACTCGGCCTCGAGGAGATTTTCGTGTTCCCGCCGATGGGCGACGAAGGGCTCCCGGTCGGCGGCGCGCTGTCCTATCTGCTCAAGCGCGACGGCCTCGCGCGCTGGCTCGGCCAAAGGCGGCGCCTGAGCGACGTCTATCTCGGCCGCGATTACACCGACCAGGCCGACGGCGATCTCGCGGCGATCGCCGGGGTGAAGCGGCTTCCCGGCGATCCGGTCGCCGCGGCGGCGAAGCGCCTCGCCGCGGGAGAGATCGGCGCAGTTTATACCGGCCGCATGGAATACGGGCCGCGCGCGCTCGGCGCCCGCTCGATCCTCGCCAACCCGTCGCGGCGCGAAACCCACGATCTCCTCAATGAGCGGCTCGACCGCACCGAATTCATGCCGTTCGCCCCCGTCGTGCCGATCGAAAAGGCGGCCGAGGTGTTCGACGTCAATTCGGTCAACGCCTATGCCTGCCGGTTCATGACGACCACCTGCGACGTGCGGCCCGCCTGGCGCGAACGCATCGCCGCGGTCGTCCATGTCGACGGCTCGGCGCGGCCGCAGACCATCGATCGCAATACGAATCCGCTGTACTTCGATCTGGTCACGGGCTTCGCGCGCGAGACCGGCGTTCCGGTGCTCGTCAATACGAGCTTCAACGTGCATGAAGAGCCGATCGTCAATACGCCGCGCGAATGCGCGCAGGCGCTGCTCGACCGGCGCATCGACTTCGTCGTGACGAAGCATGCGATCTACGAAGCGGCCCGGCCGAAGCCGGACGGCGGGCGAAGCTGAACGGTTCCGCCGCGCGACATCGGGGCAGAACGCATGCCGAAACCGCCCCGCTGCACGGTCATCCTGCCCACCTATAACCGCGCTAAAACCTTGCCGCGCGCCGTCGCAAGCGTGCTGGCGCAGGACGAACCTGATTTCGAACTGATCGTCGTCGATGACGCCTCGACCGACGAGACGCCCGCCTGGCTCGACACGCTGCGCGATCCGCGCATTCGGCGCGCGCGCTGCGAACGCAACCAGGGCCCGAGCGCCGCGCGCGATATCGGAATCAAGCTGGCGAAGGCGCCGGTGCTCGCCTTCCTCGACTCCGACGACGTCTATTGCGCCAATCGGCTGTCGCTGCCCCTCGCCGTGCTGGCGGCGGAGCCTGACGTGGTCTGCACGCTGTCCTCCTCGCGCAAGGAGGACAAGCGCGGGCAGGCGCGGGCGGCGGCGGCGCCGGCGGCCAAGCTTGCTGCGCCCGCCTTCGAATGGGCGATGCTCGCCGATCTCGTCGGCGTGGAAAGCACGAGCATCACCGTGCGGACCGAACAGGCGGTGATGGCCGGCGGCTTCGACCCGGCCTTGCGCCGCACCGAAGACCGCGAATTCCTCATCCGGCTGGCGCGGCTCGGCGCGTTGCGCATTCTCCCCGACCTGCTGTTCGAGAAGGCCTGGTCGCCGGACGGCCTGTCAAACGAATGGGCGGGAACGGGCCGCGACCTGCTTCCCTATTTCCGCGCGCGCCCGGAGTATCTCGGAGCCTACCGCAAGCTGGGGCATTACCTCGCGACCAAGATCCTCGTCATGCATGTCCGCCATCGCGATCTTCGAAGCCTCGCCGCCGATATCCGGCGCTTCCGCGCCGCCGGCGTGCTCGATGCCGGCGTCGCGCGGCTCTGGCGCGACCATCTCGCGGTCAAACGCTATCGCCGCGCACATGCGAGCGCGGAGGCGCTGGCGGCGCTCGCCGGCCCGCCGGCCGATTGGGCGTAGGCGCAGCCTCCATCCTTATGCCCCGATGCGGGATTATACGGGAGGGGGGCAGTCGGAGCGATTTCCGGAGGGGGACCATGAAGCCGATCTTTGCCGCGGCGCTGATCGCGGCCGCATTGACGCCGGCGGGCGCGCTCGCGCAGGAGCGCGTGGGCGACGCCGCTTTGGGGGCGTTGTCCGGCGCAGTCGTTCTCGGGCCGGTCGGTGCCGCGGCGGGCGCCGTGATCGGCTACACCGCGGGACCCGCCATCGCGCGTTCGTGGGGGATCGGCGGCTACCGAAAGCGCTATGTCCGCCGATCGTATCGACGCTCGGCCAGAGCTGCTCCGAGCGGAACGGCGGCGACGCGGGACGGCGCGTCCCGCAAGGGACGCTGGTACAACGTGGTCCGGTAAAGGCTTGACCTCGCTCGGCAGTGGGCGGGCTGGGCCAGTTGACGGGCGGGGCCGGGTCGTCGCCCGGCGCAGCCGAAACAACGACAGATAGAACCGAACCCCGGCTGGCGCGCACAACCGCGTTGGGCCGCGGGAATGCTTTGGGGTCAAGAGCGCGGCTGTTCCAGAGTAGGCAGGAGAGCACCGCATGGCAAACGAGATTCAGCAACCGCGACCGTATGATCTGGTGGGAAATCCGATACTTGTCGGCGGCATCGGCTCGGGCTTCGAGGCGACGCTTCAGTATCGCATTCACGAGGGGCACGACGAACGCGCGGGGCATTTCACGGTCGGCGGCGGCACCGGCGAGCACGGCCAGTTCCAGCTTTCCGTGGATGTGTCCGGGGCTTCCTTCCAGTTGGATCGGCTGTTCGTGGAGATCTACGAAGAGAGCGCGGCCGACGGTTCGGAAATCAACAAAGTGATCGTCCCGGTGATCTACGGGCCGCGCATTGTCGCCGGCTACTATGGGTATCGGCTGCATACTGTCCGGCGCGGCGACACGCTCTCGCGGATCGCGCGAGACAATTACGGCGATCCCAATCGCTACCCGAATATCGTGCGGGCAAATCCGCTGGTCATCAGCGACCCTGATCTGATCTTCCCGGGCCAGGTGCTGAAGATACCGATCGGCGCGTGATCACGTTTGTAGCGCCGAGAGTCAAACGAGCGGGGCGTCGAGATCGAAGCGACGCCCGCACTCAGTCGGAAAATTCGACCTTGGTTCCCTTGTGGACCATTTTTCCGAGAGCGTGTGCGTCCCAATTGGTGAGGCGGACGCATCCGTGCGAGTGCGTCTTGCCGATATTCTGCGGCTCCGGGGTGCCATGGATGCCGTAACCGTCGCCCAGATCGATCCAGGTTTCACCGACCGGATTGTTGGGCCCCGGGGCGATCGTAAACGGCTTTTGCGTCTTCACCCCTTGGAAGTGGAGCTTGGGGGTGTAGTGATAGGTGGGATTCTCCACCACCGAATGAATGGATAGCGTCCCGCTCGGCGCCGGCCGCTCCTCGCTGCCGACCGACGCCGGAAAAAAGCTGATCAGTTTTCCACCGCCGTCCAATGCGCGAACCGTTCCATTTGACTTGTTCACCACGACTTTTGCGACCTTCGCCTCCGACGGCTTCCGCGCAACATTCGGCGCCAGAATTTTCGTTCCGGCCGCGTCGAACGAGGCCTTCGGATTGAGCCTGGCCAACAGAGCCGCGTCGATGTGGAATTTCTCGGCGAGCAGTTCGCGCGGGCTGGTGAAGTTGAGCGTTTTCAGCTCCGCTTTCTTTTCCAATGGCTTTGGAATGGTCTTGTTGAACGGACCCTTTACGTCCGCGGGTTGGATTTCATATTCGATGAGCACGGGGTCGGCGGATGTCGCGGTCAGGCGATCCCATGTTTGAGCATCAAGACGCCCGCTGGGATTCAATTCGTTTCCGCCCTGAAAGGCGGCGAGAGCCTTTTGGTAATTGACGTCGATCTTGCCGTCGATCACGCCCGGTGAGTAGCCGGCCCGATCGAGCAAGACTTCAGCCTTTATGATTGCGGCTTGGCTGGGAGCGGGATCGGGAGCGCGCTTCTTGCCGGACGGCGCCGGCAGCTGGGCCGCATTGACGTGTTGCGCATCGAGCGGTGCGGCGCTCGCAACGCCCGAAATCAACAGCATCGCCGCGGCGCAGATGAGAACTGCAGTCATTCTGGTCCCAATCCATGGTTTCAATTGAGGGCCTGATTCCATGATTTCATTGAGGGCGGAAGCCGACAACATCAGAATAGGATTGCGCATTGCCGCTACGGCCCCGTCGCGACGGGAAGGTCGGCGCGCGCGCCCCATTCGCTCCACGAGCCGTCATAGAGGCCGGCCGGCTCGACGCCGAGCGCGTCGAGCGCAAGCCAGATGGTTGCGGCCGAGACGCCCGAGCCGCAGGTGCTGACGATGGGGCGGTCGAGATCGACGCCGGCGGCGCGGAACGCCTCGCGCAATCTGTCCGGCGGCAGCAGCCGTCCGTCCTGCACCAGGCTCGTATGCGGCACATTGAACGAACCGGGGATGCGGCCCGGGCGCAGGCCGGGGCGCGGCTCCGGGGCTTCGCCGCGGAAGCGCTCGGCCGGCCGCGCATCGACCACCTGGGCGCTCCCTTCGGCGAGCACGCGCTGCATGCGGGCGAGATCGTGCACGACATCGGCCGGCTCGCGCGCATTGAAGCGGGTAGGCGCGCGCGTCGCGACGTCGCGTTCGACCGGCAGTCCTTCCGCCATCCAGGCCGGCAGGCCGCCTTCGAGCACGAACACGCGCTGCGCGCCGAACAGGCGGAAGGTCCACCACAGGCGCGGCGAGGCGAACATGCCGAGCCCGTCATAGCAGACGATGGTGTCGCGCTCGGCTATCCCCATCGCGCCCACCGCCGCGGCGAAGGCTGCGCGCGTGGGCAGCATGTGCGGCAGCGGCGACGAGGTGTCGGCGATCTTCTCGATGTCGAAGCGCAGCGCGCCGGGGATGTGCCTGATCTCGTATTCCACGTCGGCGTCGCGCATCATGGTCGGCAGATAATAAGAGCCGTCGAGCACGACGAAGTCGGGCGTGCCGAGGCTCGCGGCAAGCCAGCCGGGGGTGACGATCCACGGGCTGTGCGTCGAAGGGGAGGGGCTGGTCATGGCTTTTTCCCTGGCGAGCGCTCCGGCTCGCGCGAATCCGGCGCCGGTCTTCGAGTTATTGACCGTCATGCGCGGGTTTGACCAGCGGCGGTCGGTTAAGCTGAACCGGCGCCTCTCCCCGGCGGGGAGAGGTCGGATACCGAGCGCAGCGAGGAATCCGGGTGAGGGGGAGCAAAGAGGCAAGTGGAAATTCCCCCTCACCCGGCTCGCATCTCGTTGCACTCGATTGCTCGCCGACCTCTCCCCAGCGGGGTGAGTGAACCCGACACCCGTGGGTCAAGCCCGGCATTCATGAAAGAGCCGTTCTGGTCATCTTACACCGTCTCGAACGGGACCTTGATCGGCGCTTGCCGCTCGAGCCAGGCAGGGACGGGCAGGCCCTTCTCGCGCAGGAAGGCCGGGTTGAACAGGCGCGACTGGTAGCGCGTGGCGTAGTCGCACAGCACCGTCACGATCGTGTGGCCGGGGCCGAGCTCGCGCGCGAGCCGGACCGCGCCCGCGACATTGACCCCGGACGAGCCGCCGAGGCAGAGCCCTTCATGCTCGATCAGGTCGAACACGAGGGGGATCGCCTCCTCGTCCGGAATCTGGAACGCGAGGTCGACCGGCGCGCCTTCGAGGTTCTTGGTGATGCGGCCCTGGCCGATGCCTTCGGTGATCGAGCTCCCTTCCGCCTTGAGCACGCCGGTCGTGAAATAGCTGTAGAGCGCCGCGCCCCTCGGATCGGCGAGCGCGATCTTGACCGCCGGGTTGCGCGCCTTCAGCGCGAGGCCGACGCCCGCGAGCGTGCCGCCGGTGCCGACCGCGCAGACGAAACCGTCGAGCGTCCCGTCGGTCTGCTCCCAGATTTCCGGGCCGGTGGTCGCGGCATGGCCGTCGCGATTGGCGACATTGTCGAACTGGTTGGCCCAGATCGCGCCGTTCGGCTCGCTCTTCGCAAGCTCGGCGGCGAGCCGCCCGGACACCTTCACGTAGTTGTTGGGATTGGCGTAGGGCACGGCCGGCACTTCGATCAGCGCAGCCCCGCAGGCGCGCAGCGTGTCCTTCTTCTCCTGGCTTTGGGTGTCCGGGATGACGATCACGGTGCGGAAGCCGAGCGCGTTGCCGATCAGCGCGAGCCCGATCCCGGTATTGCCTGCGGTGCCTTCGACGATCACGCCGCCCGGCTCGAGCTCGCCCTTGCGGACGGCATCCTCGATGATGAACAGCGCCGCGCGGTCCTTCACCGACTGGCCCGGATTCATGAACTCGGCCTTGCCGAGGATCGTGCAGCCGGTCGCCTCCGAGGCGCGCTTGAGCTTGATCAGCGGCGTGCGCCCGATGGCGCCGACAATGCCGTCGCAGACTTGCATGGCGACCCTTCGATCGAGAGGTGACGCTGGAGCAACGTTGGCGATGGAAGAGAGCCTATCGGGGGCGGAAGGGTCGGACAAGCGCGGGTCCGGGCTTATATTCCTCCGCGATACGAATGACTCGTCATACGCGGGCTTGACCCGCGTATCCATCTTACAAAGCGAGTTCAAGAAGATGGATTGCCGGGTCAAGCCCGGCAATGACGACGAGGAGGGTTCGAAGCCCTGCTTCTTGGTATTTGGGTCGGGCGGCGCGGACCCTAGCCCATCGAGTTCCGCTTCGCTCCGAAAAGCGACGTGTTGCTGCGCAGCGCCTTATGGCTGAGATGTGCCAACAGCGGACCAGAGAACCGTTGCGCGGTGCTCGGCGACCGGCGACCCACGGGAATAGGCCGGATTGATCTTGCGCAATGCGGAATCCTCCCCAACGGTCAAATCTTATCATTATGGGCACGCCATCGGACCCCGATCCTTTTCGGAACCTGTACAAGGCGAGATCACGAGCGCGTTCGTAGCCTCTTGGCGCGCATGGTTGGGCCGCAGGATGCCGAAGACCTGGCGCAAACCGCGTTTGCGAAAGCAGCCAAGGCGCTACCGAGCTTCCGCGGCGAGGCGCAAGGCTCGACGTGGCTTTATCGCATCGCTGGCAATGTAGCCTCAGATTGGTTGCGCAGCCGGGCGGTGCGACGAATACAAACTGACCGAGTTGCTCCTCACAATACACCTGGGGAGGATGCACGCGCCGTGCTGCCGGGCGCGGCGGATATCGAAGACGCTGCGACGCCCGAACAGGAACTCGCCAGCAAGGACACGAGTGCATGCATTCGCGGTGAAATCGCCAAGCTCTCCGACAGACATCGCGACGTGCTCATGATGAGCGCGCTCGGTGGAACTCAACGACCAGGAGATCGCGGCGATCCTCGGCGTCACGCACGGAAACGCCAAAGTGCTCCTGCATCGGGCGCGGCAGGAGTTCAAGGAAATCATCGCAGCGCGTTGTGATTTCTACCAGAACGAACTCTCATGCAAGCCGACCTCGCCCGACTGCTGCCGTCCGGGGCCGGCCGCCACGCGTACCGGCCGCTGATCGGCACAAAAAACCCCGGCTGTAACTTTTCACTGTCGTTCCTCGTCCAAATGGTCAGCAAACAAGGAGCTGCGCGGCGGCGCCTCGCTTCAACCGACCGTGTGGTCGTCCCAACCGCCGAGAGAACGAAGCCATGAACAATCTGGGCCTGGAATGCCTATGCAACGATACGACCTGCAAAAGTCGATCGTGCGGAAATCCTTCGCCACGCGCCATGCGCCTGAGATGATCGCCCTGGCTCTCATCGGATTGGCGGTCGCTGCGGCGTCTACGATCGATATCGATGACATGATCTACAATGGCCTGCCGCTGTGGTGCCCGCCGCCGATCGATGGCTGCAACGAAGTCGCGGCGAGCCCGTACGCCCGAATCCTCGGCCTGCCCGTGGGCTACTACGGCGTCGTGTTCTACCTTTACATGGTCGGCTTGGCGGTGCTGCTCGCCCTTGATCCGCATTCGAGCGGGTTGCGTCTCGGCGTGATTCTCTGCGCCGGCTTGGGCGTGCTGTTCTCGCTCTACTTCATGGTGCTACAGGTTGCCTTCATCCGCGCATTTTGCATCTATCTGCCTCATTTCGGCGGTGACCACGCTGCTCCTTGCGGTGGTCGCAGCCGTGCATGTTAAGCCGATTCGGGCGGGATGGGCGGCCGCGTGAGCGCAGGTGCGTACTTTTTGCGGCGGATTACGTCCAAAGCTTCAGTAGCAATGGCGCAGTCTGTAAGTCTGCAAGATAAGGAGAAGTGCCATGTTGTGGTGGAGCGATTGCGGCCCGGTGCCCTGGATGTTTTTAGGGCCCATAATGATGCTTACATTCATTGCGATCTTTTTGGCGAGCATGTTCTTTGTGATGCGCGCCATGCAACGTCGACAGGAACGAAACCGCTGTGATGGGCAGCGCCGGCGAATACGGCATTGGAGTTTGGCTATCAGGTCGCAACACTAGCGGAGGAATGGAGGCAAGTCATATTGGGCACTCCGCCTTTGAAGAGTACCGAGCGCAAACCTTGCAGCGTCTCGACCAGGAACAGTGGTAGTTTCAGGAATTCATCTCCCGGCTGCGGGCGGCGAAGGACAAGGAGGAGTTTGAGCAATTCATAACCGACCGGCGAATACGGCCCTCTTCATCGCAAGCATGAGGGTATAAATGCTTTCCGGGGGTTCCGTCATTCGCTCTCCTTAACGCAATGAAGCGCCTCGCATGCGCGTCACCGCCGCCCGCTCGTACAAATTCTTGGTCCGCATGGTGATTCGCACAACCGAAAGCATCACAGGCACATCGACCAAGACCTCGGCCTCAGGAACTTCGGCAGTGGGTCAGATTCAGTCATGTGAACTCAACACCGCGAGGTCCGATTCGCCAGATGACCGGACATTCGCAAGCCCAGCCGCTCCCGCGCCGGGGAGCCGCCTGAGCAGCTTCTCTGCCTCGCCTCACGTCACCCGGCTCGCCCCTTGACCAGGTCGTACGCTGCGAGCGCGCGGGCGCGGGCCGCCTTGTGTTCGACGATCGGCGCTGGATAGGTCTCGCCGAGCGTCACTCCGGCGGCAGCAAGGATGGCCGGCGGGGCGTCGAACGGCGCATGGATCGCATCCGCCGGCAGCCCGGAAAGCTCAGGAACCCAGCGCCGCACATACTCGCCCGCCGCGTCGAATTTCGCCCCCTGCAGCACCGGGTTGAAGATGCGGAAATAGGGCGCGGCGTCGGCGCCGGAGCCCGCGACCCATTGCCAGTTCGCGGGATTGTTGGCGGGATCGGCGTCGAGCAGCGTGTCCCAGAACCAGCGCTCGCCGTCGCGCCAGTCGATGAGGAGATGCTTGATCAGGAACGACGCGGTAACCAGGCGCACGCGGTTGTGCATCCAGCCGGTCGCCCACAATTCGCCGCATGCCGGCGTCGACGATCGGATAGCCGGTCTCCCCGCGCCGCCACGCGTTCAGCGCGGCGTCGTCGCTGCGCCAGGGGAAATCGTCGAAACGCGGCTGGACGTTACGGACGGCGAGATCGGGATGGTGCGCGAGCAGGTGATGACAGAATTCGCGCCAGACGAGTTCGGAGACGAACTTGTCGGCGGAGGCCGCGATCGAGCGCGGGGCCGCGGCTTCGCGCGCGTGCCGGATTGCATGCCAGAGCTGGAACGGGCTGATCTCGCCGAAGCGCAGATGCGGCGAGAGCCGGGACGTGTGCGGCCCGCCCGGCCGGTCGCGCTGCGCGGCATAATCGGCGAGCGCGCCGTCGGCGAAGGCCGCGAGCTTCTCGCACGCCGCCGCCTCGCCGCGGGTCCAGTGGTCGTTGAATTTCGCCGCCCAGTCCGGCGCGCTCGGTTCAAGCGCCCAGTCGTCGAGACGCTCCGAGGCGACGCCGCCGGCGCTCCTGATCCGGTCGGGGGCGGGCAGGGGCGTGCGCGGCTCGGGGAGCGCGAGCACATGGCGCAGGAACGGCGTGAACACGGCAAAGGGCGCGCCCGACCGGGTCTGCACGGCTTGCGGCTCGAACAGGAGCGAGGCCTGGAAGGTCTTCGCGGCGACGCCGCATGCGGACAGATCGGCCGCGACCGCCTGGTCGACCGCTGCGCCCGAAGGCTCGTAGCGCCGGTTCCAATACACGGCCGCCGCGCCGGTGGCCGCCGCGAGCCTGGCGAGCACATGCGCGGCGGGGCCACGCCGCAAGGTCAACGGCAGGCCACGCTCGCGCAGGGAGCGATCGAGCGCGCGCAGCGAGCCGGCAAGCCACCAGCGGCTCGCCCCGCCGCGCGGGCGCAGGCCCGCGCTCTCCTCGTCCAGCACGAACAAGGCGATCACCGGCCGCCCCGACCCGGCCGCAGCCGCGAGCGCGGGGTTGTCGGCGACGCGCAGATCGTCGCGGAACCAGACGATCGCCGGGGCGTCCGATACGGTAGAACTGGCAGGGCTCATTGATCGAGGCGGATGCTGTAAATGGGCTCAGCGTCATATAGGCACGCATGGACAGGCACGCATGAACAAGGCGCTCAGCAGGATGACGAACTCAGACGAAACGGGCTCGGGCGAGGACCGGCTGATCGCGCGCCATTTCCGCCCGATCGCAACCGATCCGGGCGCGTTCGGGCTCACCGACGACGCAGCGATCCTCGTGCCGCCGGCTGGGTGCGACCTCGTGCTGAAGGCCGACGCGATCATCGGCGGCGTGCATTTCCTTCCCGACGATCCGCCCGGCACAATCGCGCAGAAGGCGCTGCGCGTGAACCTTTCGGACCTTGCCGCCAAGGGCGCGCGGCCGCTCGGATTCCTCCTGTCGCTCGCGCTGCCCAGGGAAATCGGCGACGACTGGCTGGCCGCGTTTGCGCGCGGCCTCAAGGAGGACGCCGAGCGCTACGCCTGCCCGCTGTTCGGCGGCGACACCGACCGCACCCCCGGCCCGATCATGGTGTCCGTCGCGGCGTTCGGCGCCGTGCCGCACGGGACCATGCTCCGACGCAGCGGCGCGCGGCCGGGCGACCGCGTGGTGGCGACCGGGACGATCGGCGATGCGGTGCTCGGCCTCAAGCTGCGGCGCGACGCAGGAGCGGCCGCGCGGTGGGGGCTCGATCCTGCGATGCGCGACGCGCTGATCGCGCGCTACCGCCTGCCGCAGCCGCGCAACGCCGTCGCCGAGATATTCCGCCGCCACGCCACCGGCGGCATGGACGTGTCGGACGGGCTCGCCGGCGATCTCGGCAAGCTGTGCGCGGTCTCGGGCGTCGATGCCGTGATTGAGGCTGCCCGGGCGCCGTTGTCGGAGGGGGCGCGCCGGGCGGTGGCGGCCGAACCCGCGCTGCTCGCCGAGCTGCTCACCGGCGGCGACGATTACGAGATCGTTGCATCGGTCACGCCGGACAATCTTGGCGCGCTGATCGCCGAGGCGACGGCGGCGGGCGTCGCGGTCACCGAGATCGGTCGGATCGCAGCGGGCGAGGGGAGGGCGGTCTTCATCGGAGCGGACGGACAGCCGCTCACCTTCGCGCGGGCCTCCTTCAGCCATTTCGAGTAGAATATACCAGCCTTTGCTAGCGTCGGCCCTCTGTCCGTTCGTCATGGCCGGGTCAAGGCCGGGCATGACGGTCGGGGAGCGATTCTCGAAGCCGACACCAGAGTACGCCCGCGTCTTGGGAAGCGCCCCCTCCATCCACCCCCGCTTTCAGGGGAGGGCGTCGCGCGAAGCGCGGCGGTGGGGGCGATTTGCTTGAGGGGCGGCCTCGTGGCGACGCAAGACAAATTCCCTATCGCCAGCCGCGGCGCGGAGGCTATACGTCTGCGCCCGAAGGAGTTCGCATGTCCGCCATTGCCGATCGCGCGATCGAGCCAGCGACCGACGACCGGCTCGCGCGCCGGAACGCCCTCGTGCTCGCAGGCGCGCAGGCGCTCGCCGGCGGCAACAGCGCGGTCATCTTCGGCAGCGCCGGCATCATCGGCGTGGTGCTCGCCCCCGACAGGTCGCTCGCGACGCTGCCGATCACGACCTATGTGGTCGGCCTGTGGATCGGCACGCTGCCGGTCGGCGCGATCGCGCATCGCTGGGGGCGGCTCGCCGCGTTCGAGGCGGGCGCGCTGTGCGGGATGCTCGCGGGGCTCACCTGCGCCGCCGGCGTGATCCTCGGCTCCTTCGCGCTGCTCTGTCTCGGCACCGCGTTCGGCGGGCTCTACGCCGCGGCGCACCAGTCTTACCGCTTCGCCGCCGCCGATACCGCAAGCGATGCGTTCAAGCCGAGGGCGATCTCGTGGGTGCTGACGGGCGGCGTGCTCGCGGGCGTGCTCGGCCCTCAGCTCATCATCCTGACCAAGGATATCCTGCCGCATTACCTGTTTGCGGCGAGCTATCTCGCGCAGGCCGTCGTCGCGGTCGTGGCCGGCGCGGTGCTGCTGCTGGTGCGCTTTCCGGCGCCGCCGGCGGCCAGCGGGCGCGCAGGGCGGCCGGCCGCTCGCCGTGCTGTTCCGCCAGCCCCGCCTGATCGCGGCGGTGATCTGCGGGCTTGCGAGCTACGCGATGATGAACCTGCTGATGACGTCCGCCCCGGTCGCGATGATCGGTTGCGATCACAGCGTGGACGACGCAGCCCTCGGCCTGCAATGGCACGTGATGGCGATGTATGCGCCGAGCTTCGTGAGCGGGTCCCTGATCGCCCGGTTCGGGGCGGGGCGGCTGATCGCCGGCGGGCTCACGCTGATCGCGGCCTCCGCGCTCGTCGGGCTCGCGGGGACGAGCGTCGCGCATTTCTGGACGATGCTGATCCTGCTCGGCTTCGGCTGGAACTTCGGCTTCATCGGCGCGACCGCGATGGTGACGCAGTGCCACCGGCCGGAGGAGCGCAACAGGGTGCAGTCGGTCAACGACTTCCTGATCTTCGGCTCGATGGCGATCGGCTCGTTCGCCTCCGGCCAGCTCTTGGCGAAATTCGGCTGGCCGATGGTGAACGAGGTGGCGCTCGGCTTCGTGTTCGCCGCGGCGCTGTTGTCCCTGTTGCTGACGGCGCGGCAGGAGCGCAAGCAGGCGGCGTGAGGGGTTGAACGGCGCAGGCGGCCGCCAATGATCGTGTCCCGGGCGCCGCGCAGCGCGAAGCGCGCGCTGCAGACCCGGGATCCACGGGTGGCGTCGCCCGCGTATCTGGACCCCGGATCGGCGGCGCACCGTTTCACGCTGCGCCGCGTCCGGGGCACGCGGTCCAGCATCACTCCGCGGCGTTGGCGCGGGCGGGCGCAGGGACGAGCGCGACCATGTAGTCGCTCTATGTCGCGCGCGACGTCCGGATCGCGCTTGAGCTCGGTCAGCGTGCGCGGGGGCGGGAGCGCGCGACCGTCCTCGGCGAGGGATTGCGCATAGAGCGCGACCGCCTCCGGCGCGTTGCGCAGCGCCGCGTCGAGATCATCGCCCGCGGAAAAGCAGCCGGGCAGGTCGGGAAACCACACCCCGACCGCGGTTTCGGGTCCGGCGTCTTCAACGATAGCAACGTAACGCGGCATTCGCGCTCCGGATAATGTAGCCCGGATTGAGCGCAGCGAAATCCGGGATCAGTCAAAAGTGTCTACGACCCCGCATGTCGCTCGCTCCATGCGGGCTACGCTGGCTGCGCTTGCTTACAATGTGAGCTCCCGCGTGGCGATTTCGTCGAGTCCATAGGGGCAGCTTTCCGGAAAAGCCTCTTCCGGCAGTCCCGTTTCGGCTGCGGCCTGGATGCGCGCGCGCCGATAGGCGCGGGCGAGCGCCTCGTCGAGCCGGCTCTTCAGGCCGGGATTGTCGGCGAGCACATGGTCGAATGCGACGCGCTGGTCCTTGACGGACAAGGCCCAGCTCCGCGTGCGCTTGCTTGGCTGATGATCCCATTTCAATAGATGCAGCAACAGCACGCGCAGCGCGCTTTCGAGCTTGTTGAACTGCTCCCGCCCCAAGGATTCGATCTCCTCCGCCACGTTCTCCCGATCGACGGCGTTCCAGAGGCCCGCGCGCAGCAGCCGCGCCTGCTCCTGCGACCACGTGTAGAAATCGCGCTCGTAAGCAGCGCCCACGGGCTCGGGGGGCGCAAGAGCGGTTTCGTCGTTGCGGGTGCGGTTGACCATGTTCAGTCTTTCGTGTTGCCGAGACCCTCACCAACCGGCCGATCCGTTCAATTTGCAAATGTCGAAAGCTCGACTGTTTTCTCCGCTCGATCGGTGCTGCATCAGATAACCCGTTCCGCCGAACGCAAACACCGCCTATACCCGCGTCACAAAGCTATCCACCACGCGTTTTTCGCCGGCGCGGTCGAACTGGATGGTGAGCTTGTTGCCGTCGACGGCCCTCACTTCGCCATTGCCGAATTTCTGGTGAAACACGCGGTCGCCGCGCGCGAACGCCGAGGCCGCGCCGGTCGAGCGCGCCACCAGCTCGCCCTCGATGGTGAGCGGGGCTCGCGCGCTCCCTGGCACTCCCCCAACCCTTCTAGGGGGAGGCGATCGAGGTTGCGGCGCAGCTTGATCCCACCTCTCCCCGGCGGGGAGAGGTGGACCTTGCCCGGACCTGGTCCGGGAAAGGTCGGGTGAGGGGGCATCGGTCTGAGGTGGGCGGCCCCCCTCACCCGATCGCCGGCCGACCGGGTCGGCGGGCGATCGACCTCTCCCCCAAGGGGAGAGGTGATCAGAGCGGTCGTTCTCGTCGTCGTCGCTGCGGAATTGATTGCGGTCTTCGCCAAATCCGCGCCGCCGGTCTTCGCCAAATCCGCGTTGCCGCTCCTCGCCGAATCCGCCCCGTCCGTGTCCGCCGCCGCCGGACCCGCCGCCGCCGCCTCGCGGGCCTTCTGCGCGCGCCGCCAGCCGGGGGTGCCGTAGTTCGAGCCGAAGCTTTGCGCGGTGTCGAAGCGCGAGCCGTAATGGCCGTAGCCGCCGAACCCGCCGAAGCCCCTGGCCTCGGCGACCTCGACATGCGCCTCCGGCAGTTCGTCGATGAAGCGCGAGGGCAGGCTCGACGACCAGCTCCCGTGAATGCGCCGGTTGGCGACGAAGGAGATGCGCGCCCGCTTGCGCGCCCGCGTCAGCCCGACATGGGCGAGCCGGCGCTCCTCCTCGAGGCCCGCGCGGCCCTGCTCGTCCATCGAGCGCTGGTGCGGCAGCAGGCCTTCCTCCCAGCCGGGCAGGAACACGGTGTCGAATTCGAGTCCCTTGGCGGCGTGCAGCGTCATGATGGAGACGGCCTCGACGTCCTCGCCGCGGTCGGCGTCCATGACGAGCGAGACGTGTTCGAGGAACCCCTGCAGGTTCTCGAACTCCTCCATCGAGCGGATCAGCTCCTTCAGGTTCTCCAGCCGGCCGGCGGCGTCGGCCGAACGGTCCTTCTGCCACATCTCGGTGTAGCCCGAACTCGTCGAGCACGATCTCGGCGAGTTCGGTATGCGGAAGCGCGTCGCGCTGGCCGCGCCAGCGGTCGAAGCAGGCGACGAGGTCGCGCAGCGCCAGGCGCGGCTTCGGCTTCAGCTCTTCGGTCCCGACGATCAGGCGCGCGGCCTCCATCAGCGGGACGCCATGCGCGCGGGCGAGGTCGTGCAAGCTTTTCAGCGTCGCGTCGCCCAGCCCGCGCTTCGGCACATTGACGATGCGCTCGAAGGCGAGATCGTCGGCGCGCCTGGTTGACCAGCCGCAGATAGGCCAGGGCGTCGCGGATTTCCGCCCGCTCGTAGAAGCGCGGGCCGCCGATCACGCGATAGGGCAGGCCGAGGGTGACGAAGCGGTCCTCGAACTCGCGCATCTGGAACGAGGCGCGCACCAGGATGGCCATCTCGTCGAGCTTCTCGCCGTGGCGCTGGAGCTGCTCGATCTCCTCGCCGAGCGCGCGCGCCTCCTCCTCGGAATCCCAGGCGGAGGCGACGACGACCTTGTCGCCCGGCTCGCCTTCCGAGCGCAGCGTCTTGCCGAGCCGGCCTTCATTGTGGGCGATCAGGTGCGAGGCGGCGCCGAGGATGTGGCCGGTCGAGCGGTAATTGCGTTCGAGCCGGATCACCTTGGCGCCGGGAAAATCGTGCTCGAAGCGCAGGATGTTGTCGACCTCCGCGCCGCGCCAGCCATAGATCGACTGGTCGTCGTCGCCGACGCAGCAGATGTTTTTTTGCACGATTTCCGAGCGCGCTGCGGGCGCCGCTTCACCTCTCCCCATAAGGGAGAGGTCGACATCCGAGCGCAGCGAGGATGTCGGGTGAGGGGGCTCCAGCGCTCGTGAGGAGGGGCGATTCCCCCTCACCCGGCTCGCTCCGCGCGCCGACCTCTCCCCCCGGGGAGAGGTGAAAGGACGCTGTTTCTCCTCGTCATCCCCGGGCCGGCCGCAGGGCCGGGATCAGGGGCAATTTCGCTCCGGCCGAGGGCGGGGCCCCCTCACGCCGACGCGCTTTGCGCGCCGACCTCTCCCGACCCGGGGACGAGGCTGAATGCCGCGCGGTCCGCCTCCGCCTCGCACGGATTGCACGCCCGGCAATGACGAGGGAACGGATGTCGGGCGCTGCGCCAGCAGGCGCAGCCACAGATATTGCGCGACATTGGTGTCCTGGTACTCGTCGACCAGGATATAGCGAAACCGCGCCTGATACTGGCGCAGCACCTCCGGGTGCGTCGCGGAACAGCCGGATCGTCTCGAGCAGGAGGTCGCCGAAATCGGCGGCGTTGAGCGTCTTCAGCCGCGCCTGATAGGCGGCGTAGAGCCTCTGCCCGCGTCCGTCGGCGAAGGCGGCGGCCTCGCCCGCGGGCACCTGCTCGGGCGTCAGGCCGCGGTTCTTCCAGCCGTCGATCTGGCTGGCGAGCACGCGCGCGGGCCAGCGCTTCTCGTCGATGTTCTCCGCCGCGAGAAGCTGCTTCAGGAGCCTGATCTGGTCGTCGGTGTCGAGAATGGTGAAATCGGGCTTGAGCCCGACCAGCTCGGCATGGCGGCGCAGGATCTTCGCGCCGATCGAGTGGAAGGTGCCGAGCCAGGGCATGCCTTCGACGACCTCGCCGACCATGTGGCCGACCCGCTCCTTCATCTCGCGCGCCGCCTTGTTGGTGAAGGTGACGGCGAGGATTTCCGAGGCGCGCGCCCGCCGGTCGCGAGAATGTGGGCGATCCGCGTGGTCAGCACCCGCGTCTTGCCGGTGCCGGCGCCGGCGAGCACCAGCACCGGGCCGTCCAGGGTTTCCACCGCCTCGCGCTGCTCCGGATTGAGCCCGTCGAGATAGGGCGCGCGGCGCCCCCCCGCGCCCGCGCCGCGATGCCGCCCGCGGCAAGCGCCGGCGGGTCGACGTCGAAGGCGGGCGGCGGACATTGGTTCGGTTCGGCCATTCTGGCTCCCGGAGCGAGGTCCGGCGTGCGGAAATCGCTCTCTTGATGATCCCGTGGTCGCAAGTCTGCGGCGAGCAGGTCCGGTTCGCTCATTCGCCCCGAGCGGGGCGGGCCCCGCGCGCAATCGCGCTTTCCTTTCGGCGCGAATTCGCTCATGCTCTGAAGATGGCATCCGCCGCGCCGCGTGGGGAGGGGCCTGTTCGGCGAGTTCGACCGGAGGCGTCAGCCGCGCGCCGGCATGCCGATCCGCCGGCCGGCGGCCTCCGGGATCGGCAGGAGGGCGTGGGAGGCCCTCATCTCGGACGAGCCGGGCGGCGACCTCCGGCGATGCCGGAGTCGTTTTCTTCGAGTCCATGTCGACATGCAGCGCCATGGTTTCGAGCGTCGCCGCCATCCAGCCTTCGGTCGCGTGGAACAGCTGCTCGAAGTAATGCACGCGCTTGGGATCGTAGCCGAGCAGCTGGATGGTGACGCGGACCGGATCGCCGGCATGCAGTTCGCGCAAGTAGCGGACATGCGCCTCGGCCGTGTAGTAGGAGCGCCGTTCGCGCTTCACATAGTCGACGTCGGCGCCGATCAGGTGCAGCGCTTCGTCGAAAGCGCGGTCGAACAGGACATGGTAATAGGCCATATTCAGATGGCCGTTATAGTCGATCCACTCCGGCTCGACCCGCAGCACGGACGAGACGAAGGGCGCGAAGAACAAGGGCTTGAACTCGATCGGATCGAAAGTGACCGTCATGAGGCGAGTATGCCAGCATTGCGCCACAAAGTCGAAGCGTCGCACCGCGCTGCGCCGCACAAGGCCACACGGCTGAGGCCGGCATGACACACCATCAGACCCGGCTGGAACAGGCCCCGGTTCCACGCTGCGGCGCGGCGGCGCTGAGCGCGGCGATCGCAGCGCTTACCGCGGCGTTCGGCAATCGCGTCGTCACGTCGCGCGCCGTGCGCGAGCAGCACGCGCACACGACGACCTGGATCGCGAACGAGCCGCCGGACGCCGTCGTCTTTCCGCAGTCGACCGCGGACGTGCAGGCGATCGTCGCGCATCTGCGCCGCGCATCGGCGTGCCGGTCATCGCGTTCGGCACCGGCACCTCGCTCGAAGGCCAGGTCAACGCGCCGCGCGGCGGCATCTCGATCGACATGTCGCGACATGAACCGCGTGCTCGCGGTCCATGCCGAGGATCTCGACTGCGTCGTCGAGCCGGGCGTCACGCGCAAGCAGCTCAACGAGCATCTGCGCGACCAGGGCCTGTTCTTCCCGATCGATCCCGGCGCCGACGCCTCGCCTCGGCGGCATGGCGGCGACGCGCGCCTCCGGCACCAATGCGGTGCGCTACGGCACGATGCGGGACAACGTGCTCTCGCTGACGGCCGTGCTCGCCGAACGGCGAGCGTGATGACGACCGGCGGCGCGCGCGAAGAAGTCGTCCGCCGGCTACGATCTGACCCGGCTGTTCGTCGGCTCGGAGGGCACGCTCGGCGTCATCACCGAGCTGACGCTGAAGCTGCACGGCATCCCGGAGGCGATCGCCGGCGGCGTCTGCCCGTTCCCGAGCGTCGAGGCGGCCTGCAACGCGGTGATCGCGACGATCCAGACCGGCATTCCGGTCGCGCGCATCGAGCTGCTCGACGCGCTGCAGGTGAAGGCGATGAACGCCTATTCGAAGCTCGACTCTGCCCGAAGTCCCGATGCTGTTCGTCGAGTTCCACGGCACGCGAGGCGGGCGTCGCCGAGCAGGCGCGAGCGCTTCGGCGAGATCGCCGCCGAGTTCGGCGGCGGGCCGTTCGAGTGGGCGACGCGCGCGGAGGAGCGCACGCGGCTGTGGAAGGCGCGGCACGACGCCTATTGGGCGGCGGTCGCGCTGCGGCCCGGCGCGAAGGTCTTCGTCACCGATGTCTGCGTGCCGATCTCGCGGCTCGCCGAATGCATCGCCGAGACGCAGGCGCGACATCGCCGAGAGCCGGCCTCATCGCGCCGATCGTCGGCCATGTCGGCGACGGCAATTTCCACCTGCTGGCTGCTGATCGACATGGACGACCCGGCCGAGATCGCGCGCGCGCGAGGCGCTTCGTCGCAGCGGCTCGTCGCGCGGGCGCTCGCGATGGACGGCACCTGCACCGGCGAGCACGGCATCGGGCAGGGCAAGATGAAGTATCTCGAAGCGCGAACTCGGCGCGACGGCCGTCGACGTCATGCGCGCGATCAAGCGCGCGCTCGACCCGCACGATCATCATGAACCCCGGCAAGGTGGTTGCTTGTTTGTGAGTCCGAGCGGAGACATATAGCGGGGCTTGATCGCGCCCGACGCCGGGCGACGAACTGCCGATCGGGGCGGTGGTTTCGTGCGTGACGGGGGCGCAACCGCGGTGAGGCGGATCATTCGTCCGGAGCGTGCGCGTGCAGACGACGTTACTCAGCGTGGCGATGGCCCTGATCCTGGCGCTGGTGGCGGCGCTGGTCGGGCCGCATTTCGTCGATTGGGGGCGCTACCGCAGCCGGCTTCGAGGCCGAGGCAAGCCGCCTGATGGGCGCGCCGGTGCGCATCTCCGGGCCGATCGAGGCGCGGCTCCTGCCCACGCCCTCGCTCGTTCTGAACAGCGTGGAGTTGTCGTCCGGCGAGACGGCCGTCTCCGCGCGCGCGCTGCGCTTCGAACTCGCGCTCGGTTCGCTGATGCGCGGGGAATGGCGCGCGAGCGAGCTGACGATCAGCGAACCGCGTATCCTCATCGGCGTCGATTCCGCGGGCCGGCTGCAAGCGCCTCCGATCGGAAGCGGGATCGATCCCGACCGGCTCGCCATCGAACGGCTGACGGTCGAGCGCGGGCGCGCCGTGCTCCGCGCCGGCTCGGGCGGTACGGCCCTGGCGCTCGAGGGAATTTCGTTTCAGGGCGAACTGCGGTCCCTCGCCGGGCCGGTTCGCGGGGAAGGCTCGTTCGTCTCCCCCGCCGGCCCTTATCGCTTTCGCATTGTGTCCGGCCGCCGCACCGGCGACGGCGTGAAAATGCGCTTGAGCCTCGAAGGAATCGATCGGCCGCTGGTCGCGGAAGCCGACGGCGTCGTACGGATCGACAAAGCAAGCCCGAGCTACGAAGGCGCGCTGACCGTGGCGCGGCCGGCCGGCGCGGCGCTGTCCGGCGGGCGGACGCTGCAAGGCGAGCCATGGCGGCTGACGACGCAGGTGAAGGCGGACCCGCGCCGCGTGCTCGCCGAGCAGATCGAATTTCAGTATGGGTCCGACGACCGCCCGTTCCGTCTCTCGGGAAAGGTGGAAGTCGCCTTGGGCGCCGACCGGCATTTCACGGCTCTGCTCGCCGGACGCCAGATCGATCTCGACCGGGTGGTCGGCGCGCCCGAAAACGGCCCGCGCTCGCCCGCGTCGGCGCTGCTCGCCACCGTGCGGACCCTGTTCGAGGGGGTGCGCGCGCCCATGCGCGGCAGACTGGAGCTCGATATCGACGCGCTCACGGTCGGCGGCGCAGCCGTGCAAAGCGTCCAAGGCACGATCGGCGTCGACAGCGATCAGTGGGATATCGAGACGCTCGAATTCCGCGCGCCCGGCCTGACCCAGGTGCGCCTGAGCGGCCGGCTCGAATCGGGCCGAAACGGGCTCGAATTCGCCGGCCCCGCCAGCATCGAGTTGGCTGATCCGCGCGCGCTGTGGTCCTTCATCGAGGGCGACGGGGACCGGTTGCGCGGCCCGGTGGCGCCGCTCCGCGCCAGCGGCGAGCTCATCGTTGGCGATCAGGCGATCACCGTCGATCGGCTCAAGGCGGACATCGACCACAAGCAGATCGAAGGGCGCATCGCCTATGCGCCGGCGGGTCCGGACGGCCCGGCGCGGCTCGACGCCGCGCTTCGCGCCGACGAGATCGATCTCGAATCCGCGATCGCGATCGCCACCGGCGCGTTCGCCGGCGTCAAGCTTGAATGGCCGCGCAACGTGGCGCTCGCGCTCTCGATCGGAAAGCTCAGCTACGCCGACATCGAAGCGAGCCGGGTCGAAACGAAGCTCAAGCTGGACGCGAGCGGGCTCACGATCGAACGCGTCTCGGTCGCCGATCTCCGCGGCGCGAGCATCAAGGCGACCGGCTTGATCGATACATCGGCCGCCTCGCCGCAGGGCGCCGCCTCGCTCTCCCTCGCAGCGGCGCGTTCCGACGGACTGATCGCGCTGCTCGGCCGCTTCGCGCCGCCCGCCGCCGACGAGATCAAGCGGTATGGCGGTCAACTCGGCCCCGCCGATTTGCGCGCCCGGCTCGAAGTGGGGCCGGCCAAGCCGGAGCCGGCGACTTCGGGCCGCGCCGGACCGGCGACCCAGGCGCGGCTGGCGATCGACGGCAAGCTCGGCGCGGTGCGGCTGAACTTGGTCGCGAGCGGGACCGGCGATCCCGCCGCGCCCGCCGCGGCCAAAGTGAAGATCGACGGAACGCTCGAGGCCGACGACGGCAAGGTGCTCGCCGCCCTGGTCGGGCTCGACCGCGTGGCGGCGATCGATGCGCGGCCTGCCACCATCTCGCTCGCCGGAAACGGCCCGCTCGATGGCGATGTCGCATTCGAGCTGCGCCTTGCGGCAAGCGGGCTCACGGCGTCAGCCGCGGGCACGGCTCGGCGCGACAAGGGCGAACTGCGCGGCGTCGCCAATCTGGCGCTGACCGCTGCGGACGTGCGGCCCCTCCTGAACGCGGCTGCGCCGGCGGCCCTGCCGCTCGCCTTCGAGAGCCGGCTCGCCTTTGCCGGCCGGGCGCTCACCTTTGCGGACATCAAGGGCCGGATCATGGGCGCGGGGGTTGGGGGCCGCGTGAGCCTTCGGCTCGCGTCTCCGCTCGCGATCGACGGCCGCATCCAGGCGACCGACCTGGACGCCGCGCAGGTCATCGCGGCGGTGATCGGCGTCCCGCGGCGCGCGCCCGCGCGCGACCAGGCGGCCGGCTGGCCGGCCGAGCCGTTCGGCCGTCCGCTGTTCGACGATGTCAAAGGCGGCATAGATTTCGAAGCTGGACGCGCCGCGCTCCTGCCTGGGCTCGCAGCCCAGGATCTGAAAGGCCGCGCGAGCTTCGACGGCTCGTCTCTTGCTCTGGATGAGCTCACGGCCCGCGTTGCCGGCGGCGCCCTGACCGCCAATGCGGCTTTCCGGCTTACCCCAGAAGGCCTGTCGGCGCGGGCGCGCCTCGATCTTGCGAAGGGCGATCTTGCCCAGATCGCGTTCGGCCGCAGCAAGCCGCCGGCTTCGGGCGGCGTGTCCCTGTCCGTCGAGATCGAGGGGACCGGACGAAGTCCGGCCGCGCTGGTCGGCGCGCTGCAGGGGAACGGAACCTTGTCGGCGGAAGGCGTGCAGATCATGGGTCTCGATCCCAAGGCGATCGATGCGGCCATCCGGGCGTCCGAGCGCGGCCTCGCGCCCGACCGGCTTTCGGGCTACCTCGGTCCGGCCCTCGATGCGGGGCGGGTTGTCATTCCCGCGGCCTCGACCGGGATCGCCATCCTGGATGGGCGGATCAGGCTCGTGCCGGCGGTCGTCGCCGTGGGCGGGGCGGAGCTCGCGCTCGCGGGGACCCTCAATCTCGCCGACAACGACCTCGACGCGCGTTTCACCCTGACGGGCGAGCCGCGCGAGGAGATGAAAGGGCGCCGTCCGGAAATCTCCGTCCTGCTGACCGGGCCACTCTCCGCCCCGAAACGCGCGGTCGACACCTCCGAGCTCGTCAGCTTCGTGACGCTGCGGGCGGTCGAACGGGAGACCAAGCGCGTCGAGGCGGCCGAGCGGGACGCGAGGCGGCGCGACGAAGCGGCCGCGGCCGAACGCGCAGAGCGTGCGCGCGCGGAACGTGAACGCGTCGACCGGGAGCGCGTGGAGCGGGAGCGCGTGGAGCGGGAGCGAGCCCTGCAACGAACGGAGCCGGATGGGATCGAGCGCGCGCGCCGCGAAGGCGTCGATGCCGGCCAGCGCGAGACGGGGTCCGCCGTTTCGGAACGTGCGCCGCAATTGCCCGCGGCGATCAATATCAAGCCGCAGCCGGTGAAACCCGCGACAGCCTCTCCCCCGGCAAGGCCCGCCCAGGCGCCCGCGCCACGACCGCCGCCCCCGCCGCCGAACCGAACGTTCTGGGGCGAGTTTTTCGGCCGGCCATAAACGCCGCTGACGCGATCTGTGACGGCCCGAATTCGGGATTTACCCGGCGCGCATCGCCGGCCGGGCGGCCCCGTCATGCGCGGGAGGAGCGGCGGCGTGGGTCCCGCTGCCGCGGTAGTGGTCCAGCACGAACAGGCGGATCGCCGACGACAGATTTCCGTGCTGACGATCGGTATCGATGGTCGACACAAGGTCCGAAAGCGTCATGTGACGACTTCCGGCGATCTCCTTCAAACCTTTCCAGAATGCATCCTCAAGGCTCACGCTTGTCTTGTGGCCGGCAATCACGATCGAGCGCTTCACGACTGGCGACTTCATAACCATCTCCCGTATCGATCCGGTGTCGGTCGAGATCGCGGTTGGCCGTCTCGAACGGCGTCAAGCGGCTTCCGTAAGCCTTCGACGTCTCCCCAATGAACCCGGTTCCCGGCCGCGCGTTCCGCAGCGATTGGCGTTTTGGATGCTTTTTCGGATTGGGCGGACGGCGCGGCGGCGCACCGCTCCGCCGGAAGCGTCAGCCCGGCCGCGTCATCGCGTGCGGGAGCACGATGCGATCGAATTCCTCGGCGGTGACATGACCGAGCCGGACCGCTTCGTCGCGCAGCGTCGTGCCCTTCGCGTGCGCCGTCTTGGCGATTTCCGCCGCCTTCTCGTAGCCGAGCTTGGGCGCGAGCGCCGTCACCAGCATGAGCGACTGCCGCATGAGCGCGGCGATCCGCTCTTCGTTGGGACGTATGCCGGCGACGCAGTAATCGGTGAAGGAACGCGCCGCGTCGGCGAGCAGGCGCACCGATTGGAGGAAGGCGAACGCGATCACCGGCTTGAACACGTTCAGCTCGAAATGCCCCTGGCTCGCCGCCGCCGTGATCGTCGTCTCGTTCCCGAACACGCGGGCGCACACCATGGTGAGCGCCTCGCTCTGGGTCGGGTTGACCTTGCCCGGCATGATCGAGGAGCCGGGCTCGTTCTCCGGCAGGATGATTTCGCCGAAGCCGGAGCGCGGCCCGCTGCCGAGCAGGCGAAGATCGTTGGCGATCTTGAACAGCGCGGTGGCGAGCGCGGCGAGCGCCCCGTGGACGAAGACGAAGACGTCATGCGCGGCGAGCGCCTCGAACTTGTTTCCCGCGCTCACGAAGGGACGCCCGGTGAGGGCGGCCATGCGCGCGGCGAACCGCTCGGCGAACTCACGCGGCGCGTTGAGACCGGTGCCCACCGCCGTGCCGCCCTGGGCGAGCGGATACAGGTGGCGCATGGCCTCTTCGACGCGGGCGAGCGACGAGCCCACTTGCGCCGCGTAGCCGGAAAACTCCTGTCCGAGCGTGAGCGGGACCGCGTCCTGCAGATGCGTGCGCCCGATCTTCACGATCGGCTCGAACGCTTCGCTTTTCTCGGCAAGCGCCGCCCGCAGATGGAGGAGCGCGGGGACCAGGCTGCTCGGCGATTTCCGCGACCGCGGCGATATGCATCGCGCTGGGGAAACTGTCGTTGGAGGACTGGCTCATATTGACGTGGTCGTTCGGGTGCACCGGCGCCTTGGCGCCGAGCGTCCCGCCCAGCAATTCGTTCGCGCGGTTGGCGATGACCTCGTTGACATTCATGTTGGTCTGGGTGCCGGAGCCGGTCTGCCAGACGATCAGCGGGAAGTGCTCGTCGAAACGCCCGGCGACGATCTCGTCGGCGGCGGCGACAATCGCGCCCATGCGGCGTTCGTCGAGAAGCCCGAGCGCGTTGTTCACCTCGGCGGCCACGCGCTTGACGCGGGCGAGCGCGCGGATGAGCGACATCGGCATGCGTTCGTCGCCGATGCGGAAATTGCGGCGCGAGCGCTCGGTCTGCGCGCCCCAGTAGGACTCGGCGGGAACGTCGATGGGGCCGAACGTGTCGGTCTCGGTGCGCATCCGCGGCATGGGCGATCTCGCTGGCGCTGTGAATGGTCCTACGACCACGCGCCGCCAAGCATCGCGTTCCGTCTCGTGCTCGATTTGGGAAGCGATGCCCTGCGGGCGAAGTCGAGGCTCGGCTTGACCGCCCTATTTCTTGCGGAACCGGTCGAGACGCACGACCTCGCCGCCGCCTTGGGGCTTGTCGGGCGGTTCGTCCGCGCGCGCCTGCGGCGGGGGATTGGCCGGGGTCGGCACGGGCTCGCTCGCGCGCCCGGGCACGCGCTTGTGGCGCGCCGGCGGGCGCTCCTTGACCGGCTTGCCGGACGGGGGCGCGGACGCGCCGTCTTCCGCCGGCTCGGCGGTCGTGGCTTCGGCCGCTTCGGCGTCGAGTTCGGACTCGATCGCGAACTGCAGGCCGAACTGAACCGAGGGGTCGAAGAAGCCCTTGATCGCCGCGAGCGGCACCACCAGACGCTCGGGAATGCCATTGAACGACAGGCCCACCTCGAACACGTCGTCATGGATGGCCAGGTCCCAGAACTGATGCTGCAGGACGATGGTCATCTCTTCCGGGTACTGCGCGGACAGCCGGGGAGAGATTTTCACGCCGTCCGCGCGGGTGTCGATATTGATGTAGAAATGGTGCTCGCCGGGCAGGCCCTTGGCCGCCGCGTCGGTGAGCACGGTTCGCACCACGCCGCGCAGCGCCTCCTGGGTGAGGATGTCGTAGCGGATGTAATCAGTCGCCATCGATCGGGGTCTCGACGATTCGTTAAGGAGCGATGCTAGAGCATTTCCTGGCGAAGTGTGAACTTCCCCCCAGAAATCTGGAATAGCGGCGAAAGCGGCCGGGCGCACGCCCGGCGCAAAGGTTACGCAACCAGCGGTTCCGCGTGGCGCGCCCAAACAAACCCAAGAAAACAGACCTCCCCATCAGAACCGAGCCGCGAGGGAAGGCGAAGTGGAGGCTTCTGTTGCCAGGTGCCTCCGAACCCCGCCTGACGTTGCTACACGCCAGGGCTTAAAATCGGTATTTCAAACCGCGTTACGCGGCCTGAGCCACCGGAGCATAGTTGTCGTTGGCAACTATTGCTAAGGCCCGATAACGGCGGAACCATACCGAGCAAAAGCGCGCCCTTTACGCCCTCGTCGATCCTATTTCGCCCCCATCACCTGCCCACCTGGACAGCAGCCGCGCCTGATTGCGGCGGGGCCGCAGCCCCATGGGCAGATGGTGGAGGCGCCGGGTACTGCCCCCGGGTCCGAAAGGTTTATTACGACGGCCATTTATCGCCATAGCCGGCAAGCCGGCAGAGTGAATATAGGCGGAGTTGGGGGCGGAATAAAGGGCGCGGACGGAGAAGGGGCAGGTGCGCCTCCGCCGGTCGCCATTCCGATCAAGCCGACGTGCGGAAAATTTCTAGGGTTACGCCACCTTTAAAGGTTCACATTGCCTCTGTGCAGTGGATCGGCGTGGACCCGACGCCCTGCTGATCCGACCTCCCCTTGGAAGGGGGAGGTCGGCGAGCGAAGCTCGCCGGGAGGGGGTCAACCTCACGCGACCCCCACCCCGACCCTCCCCCTTTCAGGGGGAGGGAGCGCGAAACGTCACAACACTGGAGCCGGCCGGCGTCAGCCGCTGCCGGCGGCGGCCTTCTTCGCCCGCTTGGCCGTCGATGGCTTCGGCTTGGCGCCTGGCTTTGCGCCTTTCGCCCGCTTCGGCTTTGCTGCACGGGCCACGGCCGCAGTGCCCGTCGCGCCGTCCGCTTCCGCTCCGCCGCGATTGGCCGCGCCCGCGTCGGCGGCGGCCGCCTTTTTCCGCGGGCCCCCACCGCGCCGGCGCGGCGGCGCAGTGCCGACCCGCTCCGCGCGCGCGGCGAGCAGGCCGACCGCCTCGTCGAGCGTGATCGCATCCGGCGTCTTGTCGCGCGGAATGGTGGCGTTGAGCCCGCCATGGCTGACATAGGGGCCGTAGCGCCCGCTCTTGACCACGATCGACCCGCCCTTTTCCGGGTGGTCGCCGAGCGGCCGGCCGGGGTCGGCGGCGAAGCGCCGCCCGCGCGGCCCCTTCGCCTGTTTCTCGGCGATCAAGGTCACGGCGCGGTTGAGGCCGATCGTGAGCACGTCGTCGCCCGGCTCCAGATTGGCGTAGGTCTTGCCGTGCTGGACATAGGAGCCATAGCGGCCGATGCCCGCGACGATCGGCTCGCCGTCTTCCGGATGCACGCCGATCTCCCGCGGCAGCGACAAAAGGCCGAGCGCAAGGTCGAGATCGACAGAGTCGGGGTTGGTCCCCTTCGGCAGGCCGGCGCGCTTGGGCTTCTCCTCGCCATTGCCTTCGCCGAGTTGCACGTAAGGGCCGAACCGGCCGGACCGGAGCGAGACCTCGAGCCCGGTGTCGGGGGCCTGTCCGAGCACGCGGGTCTCCGGCTCCGTCACGCCGTCGGCGCCCGGCACCGAGAAGGGACGGGTGTAGCGGCAGTCCGGGTAGTTCGAGCAGCCGATGAACGCGCCGTAACGGCCGAGCTTCAACGACAGCCGCCCGGTGGCGCAGGTCGGGCAGAGCCGCGGATCGGTCCCGTCCGGCCGCGGCGGGAAGAGATGCGGCGCGAGCATCTCGTCGAGCGTGTCGATCACGTTGCCGACGCGCAGATCCTTGATCTCCTCCACCGCGGCGAAGAAGTCGCGCCAGAACCGGCGCATGAGTTCGAGCCACGCCATCTCGTTGTTGGAGACGCGGTCGAGCTGCTCTTCGAGATCGGCGGTGAAGTCGTATTCGACATAGCGCGAGAAGAAGCTTTCCAGAAAGGCCGTGACGATGCGGCCGCGGTCCTCCGGGACCAGCCGGTTCTTCTCGGCGCGGACATAGCTGCGGTCCTTCAGCACCTGCAGGATCGAGGCATAGGTCGAGGGCCGGCCGATGCCGAGCTCCTCCAGCCGCTTGACCAGCGAGGCTTCCGAATAGCGCGGCGGCGGCTCGGTGAAATGCTGGCTCGACATCGATCGCCGAGCTTCTTGAGCGCCTCGCCGACGCTCATCTGCGGCAGCCGGCGCTGCTCCTCGTCCTCGGCCGCTTCGTCGCGGCCCTCCTGGTACACGGCGAGGAAGCCGTCGAACGTGACCACGGTGCCGTTGGCGCGCAGATCGAGCACGCGCGGCCTGGGCGCGTCCACCTTCGCGGTGATGTCGACGGTGGTGCGCTCGAGCTCGGCCGATTCCATCTGGCTCGCGAGGGCGCGCTTGAAGATGAGTTCGTACAGCTTGGCCTGGTCGGTATCGAGGAATCGCGCGACATCGCGCGGCCGCCGCGCGATGTCGGTCGGCCGGATCGCTTCGTGCGCCTCCTGCGCGTTCTTCGCCTTGGTCTGATAGCGGCGGGGCGCGTCCGGCACGTAGCGCGCGCCGTAGTCGGTCCCGATCGCCGACCGGATCGCCGCGCACGGCCTCTTCGGCGATCTGCACGCCGTCGGTGCGCATATAGGTGATCAGGCCGACCGCCTCGCCGCCGATCTCGATGCCCTCGTAAAGGCGCTGGGCGACGCGCATCGTATGCGCGGGCGGCAAAGCCGAGCTTGCGGCTCGCCTCCTGCTGCAGGGTCGAGGTGGTGAAGGGCGGCGCCGGATTGCGCTTGGTCGGCTTGGCTTCCACCGAGGCGACGGAAAAAGCCGCCTGTTCCAGCGCCTGCTTGAACGCCTCGGCCTCGGCGCCAGCGCCGATGTCGAGCCGTGCGATCTTCTGCCCGTCGGCGCCCACGAGCCGCGCCTGGAAGCTCTCCCCGCGCGGGGTCGCAAGCGTCGCCACGAGCGACCAGTATTCGCGCGGGACGAATTTCTCGATCTCGAGCTCACGGTCGCAGACGAGCCGCAGCGCGACCGACTGCACCCGGCCGGCCGAACGCGCGCCCGGCAGCTTGCGCCACAGCACCGGCGAGAGCGTGAAGCCGACGAGATAGTCGAGCGCGCGGCGGGCGAGATAGGCGTCGACCAGCGCCTGATCGATCTCGCGCGGATGCTTCATCGCCTCGGTCACCGCCTGCTTGGTGATGGCGTTGAAGACGACCCGCTCGACCGCCTGGCCGCTCAGGGCGCGCTTCTCCTTCAGCGCTTCGAGAAGATGCCAGGAGATCGCTTCGCCCTCGCGGTCCGGGTCGGTCGCGAGGATGAGCTTGTCCGCGGATTTGAGCGCGCGCGCGATCTCGTTGAGTCGCTTCTGCGCCCTCGGATCCACCTCCCAGACCATGCGGAAATCGGTGGCGGGATCGACCGAGCCGTCTTTCGCAGGAAGGTCCCTCACATGGCCGAACGAGGCCAGCACCTCATAGCCGCGGCCGAGATATTTGTTGATGGTCTTTGCCTTGGCCGGAGATTCGACGACAACTATGTTCATGAAGTGCCTTGTGTTTTCGGCAACTTTTGCCGGCGCGCGGCGGGTGGATCGCCAACGCGAGCGCCTGGAAAATGGGTAAGCATCCCCCGCCTGTCAAATTGCATGACCTGGACGACCGGCTAGTCCGACTAAATTAGGAGTAGAGATTATAGTTAACATCAACTAAGAGTAGGGCATGCTCTGGGGTCTAGCCCATGGCCTCAGACACCGCTCCGCAGGTCGTATATGCCGGAACAAACGCACCTCCAACATGTCAACAATTCGGCCGAGGCCGCAGCCTATATCGCGGACCTGTCGCTGGATTTGGCGCAGATCGCCCGTCGGCACGGGCTCGACGCGCTCGGTTTCATCCTGGACATGGCGCACCTCGAAGCGGAGGCGTTGAGCCGTATACAAGAAGCTGGCGATTCGAGTTTGCACAACTCCAAGGACATATCGCAAGCGCCTTGACGAGCCGTCGCTGTCTTCAGCCATCCGGTCCTTTGCGCGAATGCCTGACCTGAGCGCCGCCGCGTCACCGACTCGGAGAAACCATGCTAGAGCGATCCGGGCCGATCTGCGGCAAATGCCGCGGGTGGGTGAGGCCGTGCTTGGGATCGGAGCTGTCGCATGGGGGGAAAGCCACGCGTGATTCGGCATCTCATCGTGCGAGGCCGCGTGCAGGGCATCGGCTATCGCGCCTGGGCTGCGAACGAGGCGGCCCGGCTTGGCCTCGAAGGTTGGGTGAGGAATCGGCGAGAAGGCTCTGTGGAAGCGGTGATCGCCGGTCCAGCCGATGTGGTCGAAGCGATGGTCGAGGCGGCGCGCCGGGGTCCCTTTCTCGCCCGCGTCACCCGGCTCGATGTGGCGGACGGCGCCGTGCGCGATCTCGACGAGCGCCGCCGCGGCGAAGCTTTCTCGGTCCTGTCCACGATGTGATCAGCGCCGGTCGGCGGCCTCGATCGCCTCTGCCGAAAGGCGCGCGGCGGACAACTCGTGCGGATCGCCCGCCATCCATTCGGCCGGCCCGAACAGCGGTTCGAATTCACGTTTCAGGATTGCGTCCACTTCGGTCATCGGGGCTGCCCGGCCGAGATCCCGCAAGCTCGTGACCCCATAGCGCGGGTCGGCGACGCCGCACGGAACGATTCCGGAAAAATGCGACAGATCGGGATCGATGTTGAGGCTCGCGCCGTGCAGGCTCACCCAGCGCGTGAGGCGTATGCCGATCGCCGCGATCTTGTCCTCACGGCCGTCGCCCCTCTCGGGGCGCTGCACCCACACCCCGATGCGCCCGGCGCGGCGCTCGGCCCGCACGCCGACATGCGCCAGCGTGCGAATCAGCCACTCCTCGACCGTCGCGACGAAGCGGCGGACGTCCGGCCGGCGGCGCTTGAGGTCGAGCATGAGATAGATCACCCGCTGGCCCGGGCCGTGATAGGTGAACTGTCCGCCGCGCCCGGCGCGATGCACCGGGAAGCGCGCCTCGACCAGGTCCTTGGCGTCGGCGCTGGTGCCCGCGGTGTAAAGGGGAGGGTGCTCGAGCAGCCAGACGAGCTCGGCGGCGCGACCGTCCGCGACGGCGGCGGCGCGCGCCTCCATCACGGCGAGCGCCTGCGCGTAGGGGACGAGGCCTGCGCCGACGCGCCATTCGACCGGCGCGAGCGCAGCCGAAGGCGCTGCGCCGATGCCGCCCGGCGCGATGGGAGCGTCAATCGCCTCGATCGCCTCTTCAACCAATCCGGTTATCCATTCGAAGAAAAAGATTCTTGGTCTAGATGGCCCGGAATGCTGCGCGCGCCAAGGACCCGGCGACCGAGCCGTCGCCGGACCGATCTTGTCCCGGCATGATCGATTTGTTACATGCTCGTTGTCGCGAACTCGTTGTCGCGCAAAAACGCTTGGCCCGCCGGCCGGCGTTCATCCTGAGCGGTCGTGGCGGAACTGGTAGACGCGCTAGCTTGAGGTGCTAGTGGGGCGACCCGTGGAGGTTCGAGTCCTCTCGACCGCACCAATAATCTCTGGAAGTTGATTGGCTGTTTCCGCTGCTGCGGCGCAAGGGTGCGCCCCGCCTGTTCCGGCGAGGGCTTATCTTAACGTGCAGGCGTCTCCACATTCGCCGTCGAGGGGAAGCAACGCCGAGCTTGCCTGACTGAAGGAGAACGCGATGCGTCGGACCGCCCTGCTTGCACTGGCCACACTGACCGCCGCTCTTGCCCTCGACGCCGCGCCGGCAAGCGCCCAGAGCGGCGGCTATCGGCTCTATCCCTGGTGCGCCTATTACAGCACGCGGGGCGGCGGCACGAACTGCTACTTTTCCACCATCGAGCAGTGCCGGGCGGCCGTGAGCGGAGTCGGCGGCTACTGCGCCGTCAATACCTGGTACGCGGCCTACGGTTCTTATTATTCCTTCGGCACGGGCGGCGCACCAGCCGCGCGCCGTGCGGCCCGCGACAGGCGGTAAGCGGCCGTCAGCCATCAGCGCAGGCAAACCGGACGGACCGCGTCCGGCAAGCGCCTTTAGGCGACGGCCGGCGCGTCACATCGGCTTCGCGTGCCTGGACGGGAACAGGAAGCGTAGAATGCCCGCGGTCTCCACCTGACGCCGCGCCGGGCGGGTGCGGACGCTCGCCGCCCCCTCGCCGGCGCTCAGACGGCCCTTCGTGTCGGGCAGCGGCGGAAAGGAGGCCTGCCGCTGGAGCGAGCCCGGCTCCGGAACCATCGGGGCGAAGTCGTCGCCATAGCCGAAACTGCTGAGGCTCGGCGCCGGCAACTCGGCCTCGTCGGCCTGTGCGAGCGTGGTGACCGGTTCGTCCTGCGGCTGCAAGCGCGGCCAGGGCGTTTCAGGCGGCAGCGGGATATGCCCCCGCGCGACCGCGTAGAAGCGCAGGCGTGGTAGCGCGACCGCCTCGCCGGGGAAGAACGAATTGGCGAGGCCGAAGCTCACCGGCGCAGGGGCGGGCAGGACCGAACTCGGCGAGCAGAACCTCGATGCTCAGCTCCGGCGACGGCCACTTGCCGTCCCGGCGAACCCGCCATTGCGAGGGAAGCGTCGCCGTCTTCACGCGATCCGGCGTCGCCGGCTCGACATGGACGATGCGGTAGCCACGGCGCTTCAATTCGCTCAGGATCACGGGCATCGCCAGCACGGTGGCCGGTTTGATGTCGTGCAGCAGCAGCATGCCGCGGCCCCTGGCTTCGATCCGATGCAGGGCGCGCGCCGCGATTTCGTTCGCCGAAATGCGCTTCCAGTCGTCGGCCGGGAAATCGGCGCTCCAGGTCATCAGCGTCCGGCCGGCGAGGTAACGCTCGATCGTGTCGCCGCGCATGAGGCCGGGAATGCGGAAGAAGGGGGCCACCGCGTCGCGGTCGCCGAGCGCGGCGGCGACTGAGGCGATCCCGCCTTCGACCTCCGCATCCGCCTGTTGCGGCGACATGCGATGGAACGTGAAAGGGTGGTTGTTGCTATGGGTGCCGATCGTGTGGCCGGCGGCGTGTATCTGCCGCACCAGATCGGGATGGGCTTTCGCCATCTGGCCGACGAGGAAGAAGGTGGCCTTGACGCATTCGGCCGCGAGCAGGTCGAGAACGCGGGTGGTGAAGGGCGGAAGCGGGCCGTCGTCGAAGGTGAGCACGACCTCCCGGTCGGCGAGCGGCAGCGTCTCGGGATATTGCATCATCCCCAGACGGACATGTTCGCTCGGGTCGATGACCAGAGTGCGGCTCGTCCCGAGAGCGTCCGGTTTGCCCGGGCATTCGGCCGCGTGCGCCGGACCTGTCGCGATCAGCGCGAGCAAACCGGCGGCCGCGCTCAGCGCGCGAAGGTCGATCAAGGTCCCCCCTCCGATCCGTTACAGCACTAGTCCTTTCATACTTCCGTCGATTTCGTAACGGCCGCAGTTAATTAAATAGAGTGCATAAGCGTTGAAATTGCGGTGAGCGTGCTCGGTTTGCATCAATTCGGGCGTCGAAACCGACCCGCTATACGCAGAACAACCGATTCGCCGCCGGCGGGTCGGCCCGCGAAACGTCGAGCACCGCTCGCTAAAGTGGCGGAAAATCAAAGACGGTTCGCGGCGATTCGCCGCGTCATAATCCTGTCGCCCGTGGTTTGCACTGGTCGGCGCGCGCCCGCAGAGCCCGGGCATGCGCGCCGCTCGATCGGAAGGATGCGATGCTCGAGGCAGAAAGCCACACCGCCGCAGGCGGCGCCGACCACCCTGCGCTGCGCGACGACGACGGCGCAATCCGCGCCGAGTTCGTTGCGCGCGTCCGCACCGCGCTTGAAGCGGCCGACGCGGCGACGCTGCGCAGGGTCGTCGGCGACCTGCACGAAGCCGATCTCGGCGACCTGCTCGAAGCGCTCGATCCGGACTGAACGTCCCCGCCTGATCGAGCTGATCGGCGCGCGATTTCGACTTCACCGCGCTCACCGAGGTCGACGATGCGGTGCGCGAGGAGATCCTCGACGAACTGCCGCCCGAAACGGTCGCCGAGGGCGTGCGCGATCTCGACTCCGACGACGCCGTCTACATCCTCGAGGACCTGCCGCAGGACGAGCAGGCGGAAATCCTCGAGCAGCTGCCGCCGCCCGAGCGCGTCGCGCTCGACGCGCAGCCTGCGACTATCCCGGAAGACTCCGCCGGCCGGCGGATGCAGACCGACTTCATCGCCGTGCCGCCCGACTGGACGGTCGGCCAGGCGATCGACTACATGCGCGAGACCGAGCGACCTGCCCGACCGCTTCTACGAGCTCTACGTGGTCGACGCCGGCTCCCGCCTGCTCGGCGCGGTGAGCGCTCGACCGGCTGCTGCGCACCAAGCGTCCGACGCCGATTTCCGAACTGATGGACGCCGAGCGCCACCGCGTGCGGGCGACCGACGACCAGGAAGAGGTCGCGCGCCTGTTCGAGCGCTACAACCTCGTCGCGGCGCCGGTGGTCGACGACGCCGACCGGCTGGTCGGCGTCATCACCGTCGACGACGTCGTCGACGTGATCGAGGAGGAGGCCGAGGAGGACATCAAGGCGCTCGGCGGCGTCGACCGGCGACGAGCAGCTGTCCGACTCCGTCTGGACCATCGCGCGCGGCCGCTTCAACTGGCTGCTGGTCAACCTGGCGACGGCCTTCCTCGCCTCGTCCGTGCTCGGCCTGTTCGAGGGCGAACTGCAGAAGATGGTGGCGCTCGCCGTGCTCGCGCCGATCGTCGCCAGCCAGGGCGGCAACGCCGGCGACGCAGACCATGACGGTCGCCGTGCGGGCGCTCGCGACGCGCGAGCTGCGCGACAGCCAATGCGCGGCCGGGTCGTGCTCCGCGAATTCCTGGTCGGGATCGTCAATGGGCTCGCCTTCGCCGTCATCACCGGGGTCGCCGCGTTCGCCTGGTTCAGATTGCCGGATCTCGGCGTCGTGATCGGCCTCGCCATGATCTGCAATCTCGCCGCGGCCGCGCTCGGCGGCATCCTGATCCCGCTGCACTGATCGCCAGGTTCGGCGTCGATCCGGCGGTGTCGTCGGGCGTGTTCGTCACCACGGTCACCGACGTGGTCGGCTTCTTCTCGTTTCTCGGCATCGCCACGCTCTGGTTCGGACTGAAGTGAATCGCGCGCCCCGAATTCAAGCGCACACGAATGCCCCCACCCGTCGCGCCGCCGCGCGACTCCCTCCTCCGCATGCGGGGGAGGGATGGGGAGGGAGCTGCCCCCCTTACGCGATGCAAGCGAGCCTCGGCGATAGGCGGCACGCCGGACGCCCGCCTTGGCCATTCCCGCCGTTCGCCGCTATAAGCGCCTGCAATGTCTCCTCGTGGCCGGAGCGCCTTCCATGATCCCCAACGCCTGGTCGGGCCTCGATTTCGGGCTCGGTGACGATGTCGACCAGCTGCGCGACCTCGTGCGGCGCTTTTCCGACGAGCGCATCGCCCCGCGCGCCGAGGAGATCGACCGCACCAACCAGTTCCCGCGCGACCTGTGGCCCGAACTCGGCGCGCTCGGCCTGCACGGCATCACGGTGGAGGAGGAGTGGGGCGGCGCCGGGCTCGGCTATGTCGCCCATTGCGTGGCGATGGAGGAGGTCTCGCGCGGCTCGGCGTCCGTCGGCCTGTCCTATGGCGCGCATTCCAATCTCTGCGTCAACCAGATCCGCCGCAACGGCACCGACGAGCAGAAGCGGCGCTTCCTGCCGAAGCTCATCTCCGGCGAGCATGTCGGCGCGCTCGCGATGAGCGAGACCGGCGCGGGCTCCGACGTCGTCTCGATGCGCACGCGCGCCGACAAGCAGGGGGACCGCTACGTCCTCAACGGCAGCAAGATGTGGATCACCAACGGGCCGGAGGCCGACACGCTCGTCGTCTACGCCAAGACCGACCGCGAGGCGGGGGCGCGCGGCATCACCGCCTTCCTGATCGAGAAGGGCATGAAGGGTTTCTCGACCGCGCAGAAGCTCGACAAGCTCGGCATGCGCGGCTCCGACACCTGCGAGCTTCTGTTCGAGGACTGCGAGGCGCCGGAGGAGAACGTGCTCGGGCGCGTCGGCCACGGCGTCAAGGTGCTGATGTCCGGCCTCGACTATGAGCGGGTGGTGCTCGCGGCCGGCCCGCTCGGCATCATGCAGTCGGCGCTCGACCTCGTCGTCCCCTACGTGCATGAGCGCCGTCAGTTCGGCGAGCCGATCGGCTCGTTCCAGCTCATCCAGGCGAAGCTCGCCGACATGTATGTCGCGCTCAATGCGGCGCGCTCCTACGTCTACGCGGTCGCGCGCGCCTGCGACGAGGACCGCGTCACCCGCGAGGACGCGGCGGGCGCGATCCTGTTCGCCTCGGAGCGGGCGACCGCGATGGCGCTGGAGGCGATCCAGTGCCTCGGCGGCAATGGGTACACCAACGATTACGCCGCCGGCCGCCTGCTGCGCGACGCGAAGCTGTACGAGATCGGCGCGGGGACGAACGAGATCAGGCGCATGCTGATCGGCCGGGAGATTTTCGAGCGGACAAAAGGATAAGGAAAGAAGGCGGCGTGTGACGACGGCGCTGGAGGCGATGACGCCTTCGTGAATGTGAATATAATATCCAAGAAAGCGATAGGCCCGCTCGGTTTAGTCCGCCTATTCCACCCGGCAACCTTTGAAGGAACGGCGCCGCTTCATGGCGCAATCTGGAACGGAAGTCATTCAAGTAATAGCTCTTTTGCCGGCGGAAGCTCGCCGGGGAGCGTGCGCGGCAGATTCCGGACTCGCGGTTTGGATGTAATTTGTCGCATATGCGATCGTTCTTGACTCACAAGTATTAGCCTTTTAAGACGAGCCAACGGACACGGGAATGGCCGTCGGGAGCGATTGAAGTCAAACAATTCTCGACGAGTAGTGCTTGGTTGATCCTGGCGGGCTCTCCAGGATTATAACCTATAAGCTTGCTTTCGGAGCGCGGCGTTTATCGCGCGCGGAGTTGTTGACGCGTTCAAGTCAGATCCTTTGGGCAGGACGCGCGCCTTTGCTGCGAACCCTAGGCGTGTGCATCTAACGATGCGTCCGACGAGGCTGAGCTACAACTTGAAAACATAGCGGCAGGATCGGGCCTTGCCCGAATAAGCCGACGAAATCTGGGCGCATCCCCAGCGATGGGGAAGTGCGTCATCGGTGCTGCGCGACCTGAATTCCGAGGAGAACGTCTCATGCCGACAATTATCGTCCATAATGGCGAAAGCATCCAGGCCGCCATCACGGCCGCTGCCCCGGGCGACACGATTCAGGTTGAGGCGGGGACCTACAATGAAACCCTATTGATCGACAAGGCTCTGACGATCCAGGGCGCCAATGCCGGCATCGCCGGCTCCGGCGCGCGCGGCGACGAGACGGTGCTGACCCGGCCGTCCGGCGATATGGCGACGATCACCACAACGGCGCTCGTGACGTTCGATGGGCTTCGATTTGTCGCCAACACCGATGTCATCACGACCCATACGCAGAATTCGAACATCACCTTCACGAACAGCACCTTCGATATTCAGTCCGGGGGAACGGGCGGCAACGCATTCTATCTTTCCGAGCCCGACCATTTCACGTTTTCGAACAATCTCGTCGATGCGCACGGCTATGCCAGCGCCTTCTTCCAGCCGGTCGGCGACCCTGACAATCCCTCGCATTCCGAAGTCACCTTCACCGGCAACACGTTCATCGGACATCCGACCGCCTATGTCCCCGATGACGACAATGTCGTGCCGCTGATTCTCAATTTGAGCGACGTCAACGGCACGGTCAGCGGCAACACGTTCAGCCACGTCGATATCGGCGTGCTGGTCGCGAACGGAACAGGCCCGCTGACCATCAGCGGCAATACCTTCGACGATATGCACCGGTCGCCGGGCGAGACTGGAGGCGGTTTTGCCGCCGGAGTCGTCTTCTACCTGCCGAACGCGGAACTCGGGCCGATCACGATCACCGGCAACACCTTCACGGACGCCGACTCCGGCATCCGAACCTCCGGAACGCCTGGCGCGACCATCGCAGGCCTGTCGATCACCATCGACAACAATCAATTCACCGATGTCGACCATCCGGCCTGGCAGCCGCCGGGCGGCGTGTTGCACCTGACCAATTCAATCGTCGATGGCGCCGCCATCGCCAGCGAGTTCGTCGGCGGCGGAACCAGCAACGACACGATCGCGAGCACCGCCGCGAATGATGTTTTCAGCAGCGGCGGCGGCGCGGATGCCGTGACCTATTCCGGATCGTTGACCGCCGCGAACATCACGCCGGTCGCCGACGCCGATCCGATGACCGCCGGAAACCAGCCCGGTTGGCAGGTGAGCGCTGGAGCCGAAGGAACCGACCGCGTGACCGACGTCGAGTCAATCACCGGCGGGGCCGGTGATGCTTTCCTGCTTGTTGGCAATGGCGGCTACGCCACCATCCAGGCCGCGATCGACGCGGCGCAGGACGGCGATACAATCCTCATTGCGGCGGGCACCTACCAAGAACAGCTCACCATTGACGGTAAGGACATCACGCTGTCGGGGGCGGGGCAGGGGCAGACGATCATTCTGTCGCCGGATGCGGCCAACCTCACGGTGAACCTGGTCGACAGCTTGCGCGGCTTGCCCAACCAGTACGCCGTGATCGGCGTCAAGAACGACGCCGATGTCATCATCAAGGGTCTGACCGTCGACGGCAACGACCAGGGCGCGGTTGCGAACTCGGGCGGTCAGTTCGTCGGAATTTATGCGTTGAACTCGGACCTCACTGTCGATGGCGTTCACGTGACCAAGGTGGACGAGCTCGCCGGCCAGGCGGCGTCCGGCAATCAGCGCAACCACGCGATCGTCGCGGACAGCCATTCGGGCGCCGGCGAGCACACGATCACGGTGCAGAACTCGCTGATCGATCTGTTCCAGAAGTCCGGCATCTTCGTCATCGGGCCGACGCTCACGGCCAATCTACACGACAACGACATCGTCGGGGCGGGCCCCGGCGTGCAGGCGCAGAACGGCATCCAGGTCGGCAGCAGCGGCGCGTTGGCGGGGACCGACGCAACTATTTCCGATAACGACATATCCGGCCTCGGCGTCACCGGCCCGGTGGCGAACGGCCTCGGAACGGGCGTGCTCGCCTTCAACGCGGGCTCGGTCTCGGTCGACGGCAACACCATCACCGGCACCGCCAACCCGAGCTACGGCGTGGTGTTCGTCAACACCGAAGCGCCGGTCGCCAACGGCAACACCATTTCCTCGACCACGGCTGGGCTGGTCGATAGCGGCAACTTCGCCACCCCGCTTGTGCATGCAGGAAACGTTTACAGCGGCAATGACTACAACGTCGCCCTGGAGGCGAACGGTAGCGCCAACCTGACTTTCAGCGGCTCCGAGGGGCCCGAACTCCTTGCAGGGCGGATCGGGCGCCGACGCCCTTTCCGGTCTCGGCGGCGACGACACGATCGACGGCGGCGCCGGCAACGACACGCTGACGGGTGGCGGCGGCGCCGACACGCTCATCGGCGGCGGCGGAACCGACACCGCGATCTACACGGTTGCGGAAGCGCTGCTCGGGCGCGACGCCATCGGCCGCGACGCATCGGGCCATTGGACGGTGACCACGGCGGACGGGGTCGACACGCTCTCCGGCGTGGAGAAAATCACCATCGGCTCGCAGACCTATCTGCTGGTCGATCCGGACGCGAATGACGGGTTCACGACGCTCCAGGCCGCGATAGATGCGGCGTCGGAAGGCGATGTCATCCTGGTCGCGCCGGGCCTTTATCTGGAGGCGGCGAGCTACAATCCGACGACGAATCTGAACAATTTCCCGTCGAATCCGGTCGGGCTGCTGGTCAATAAGAGCATCGCCATCCAAGGCGTGACGGCGAACGGGGCGGCGGTGACCGATACGGCGGATGTGGTCGGCACGATCCGCTCGACGGTGCAGTCGAACTGGGGAACGAACTTCTACGTAACCGCTGCGAACGTCACCATCACCGGCCTTGCCTTCGAGGCGACAGCGTCCGGCTCGGTCGTCAACAAGGCGATCGAGGCGGTCGCGGACGGCTTCTCGATCACGAACTCGATTGTCGGGGCGGTGGCCGGAAAAGGGATATCCTCGTCGGTCTACATCAACGAGCTTTTGGTTCCGGTGGGCGCCGGACCGGCTTTCAGCGGCGCGACGATCAACGACTACGACGTCTCCGACAACGTCCTGACGGGCGCAGTCGTGATCTCGAACGGCGTGGGTTGGAACATCGCCGCCGGGACGATGGCGATTGAAGGCAATCTGTTCAAGGCGCAGAGCGGCGGAAACGCCATCTACAACACCGGCATTATCCTCAACGGGTATGTCGATGGGATCGCCTGGATGAACGCCCCCATCGCGGGGCCGACGTCGATCGCCGGAAACAGCTTCGAGAGCGGCTTCGTCCACTACATCCGTGGCCGTGACCAGAACGCAGGCGACATCCCCCTCGATCTGACGGACGCGCAGGACTTCGTAACCGCGAACCCCGTCTCGCAATATGCCTTCGCCGTCGATCCGACCGAGACGGTGTTGCGCGCAACGCCCTCGGACATAAACGGCGGCGCCCCCGACCCGCTCCGCACCTCGGTACACGAGACGGCGGGCTCGGCCAGCGGCTTTGCATTGGCCGGCGACACGCTGATCGTGCAGAGCGGCGCGGGTCCCGACAACGAGATCATCGTCACCGACGACCTGACCGTAAAGGCGCTGAACGGTTCGGCGGACCTCAACCTGACGCTCGGCACAGGCGTGGCCGAGATCACCCTCGCCGACTACGCCCTCGGACAGGGCGCCAATGTCGACGTGACCGGCAACGGTCTAGATAACGTCATCACCGGCAACAGCGGCGCCAACACCCTCGACGGGGGAGCGGGCAACGACACGCTGACGGGTGGCGGCGGAAACGACACGCTCAATGGCGGCGGCGGAACCGACACCGCGAGCTATTCGGGCGCGCTCACGGCCGCGAATATAACGGCTGTCGCCGATGGCGATCCGACCACCGCAGGCGACCAGGCCGGCTGGCAGGTCGCCGCGAGCGGAGAGGGCGTCGATCTTCTGACCGGCATTGAGAAGATTGATGGCGCGGGATCGGCCAACATCCTACTGGTCGGCAATGGCGGCTACGCCACCATCCAGGCCGCGATCGACGCACGCGTCGGACGGCGACACGATCATGGTCGCCGCAGGAACCTATGGCGGCTTCACCGCCGACGTGGCGGGTCTGAACATCGTTGCAGCAGGCAATGTCATCATCGCGGGTCCGCTTCTGACCCAGTTGAGCGGCGCGCCTCTCAATGATTTCTTCGAGCAGAACCATCCGAGCTATAGCGGCGTGACCGGCGTGACGATCGGCGCGAACGACGTGACGATTTCCGGCCTGACGATCACCGGCTTCTCGATCGGCCTTGAGCTCGGCACGTCGGATGGCGTGACGCTGACCGGCAATACCTTCATCGACAATGTGACCGGCATCCGCAAGGGCACGGCCGCGCAAGTGACCGATCTTACGGTGAACGACAACACGTTCACCCAGGGCATCCACGGCATGACCATCTATGCCGCGGAGGACGGCGCCGGCGCGTTCGACGGCATCACGATGAACGACAACGTCTTCTCGCATCTGTCCGAGAAGGGGATGTATTTCGAGCAGCTGTCGAATGCGTCGCTCGACGGCAACAGCTTCGACGATGTGGGCAACTATGGCCGCGTTGCGCCGCCGTTCGGGCCGGTCGGACAGAACGGCGAGTACGGCCAGGCGATCGACATCAACCTGAAATACGAGACCTACGCGAACGTGACCTTCACGGACACGGCGATCACGAATTCGGGCCATTCCGACCGGGACGGCGCCGGCTCTCCGGGCGCATTCGGGGCGGCTATCGGCGTGAAGATCCGCGACGACGGCCCGTCCTACAACGCCCATCCGGCCGACTTCAGCGGCCAGATCGTGTTCAACGGCCTCAGCATCGACGGCACCAGCACCGGCGTTCGCGTGGGCGAGCCGGGCAAGGACAATGACGGCCCGGATGTGCTCCTGCAGAGCGTGACGATCGCGAACGCCACGGTCGCCGACCTCGCCAACGTCACTGATGCGACGAACGGCGGGACGACGAGCGTCACGCTCGGCGCGGGCCAGGTCAGTTTCAACGCGTCCGGTTCTCAGGCCGATGTGGAGGTCACCGGCAACGGGCTCGACAACACGATCTCGACCGGCGCTGGCGACGACACGCTGACCGGCGGCGGCGGCGCCGACACGCTCAATGGCGGCGCCGGCGTCGACACGATGATCGGCGGCGTGGGCAACGACATCTATGTCGTGGATGACGCGGGCGAGGTGGTGACGGAAGACGCCGGCCCGGGCGCCGGCATCGACACGGTGCAGTCGTCGATCACTTACACGCTCGCGGCCAATGTCGAGAACCTGACGCTCACCGACGGCGATTTCCGCACCGAGACCTTCGAGAACTTCGACCTCGGCCCGATCGCCAACGGAGAGAACGGCTGGAAATACGCTGGCGCATCCGACCAGGAGATCGTCGACGTCGGCGGCGACAAGATGCTGCGCATGTCGAGCGATCCGACCACCGGCGCATTCGGAGGACCGTACTCGCCGGCGCTCGGCGATGCCGCCGGCGAGCCGCAGACCACGGCGGATTACTCGTCGCAGATCATCCGCTTCAACTTCAGTGCGGTCAGTAGTGTCCCGGATGGCTCCCGGCTCGAGGTGGACTTCGGCAATGCCGCCGGCACTGACCGCAACAGTTTCATGGTGATCGAATTGGTCGCGGGCCAAGGCATCCGCATCGCGGTGAATGAACCGACGACGACAAACGATATCTGGACAACTGGCCAGGACTTCACCGCGTTCACCGGCAATGTCGAGCTGATCGGCGGGATCGACGCCAGCCGGTCGCATGAAATCGAGCTGCGTCTGACTTATGTCGACGGTGCAAACAACGATGTCATCAAGGTGTACCTCGATGGCGAATTGATTGGCTCAACGACGACGTTCGAGAACTACCGCGACTGGTTCGCTGGAACGACTCACGCCGATAACGCCGAGGCCAATCAGACCAATCGTGTGTTCTTCCGGAACAGCGCCGGCGGCGCGGCGCCGCAGGACGGCCCCGGCGGGCAGAATCAAGGCTTCTACTTCGACGACATAACCTACGGCGTCTACAACAATGCGAGCGCCACCGGCAACGAGCTTAACAACGTCATCACCGGCAACAGCGGCGACAATACGCTCAGCGGCCTTGCCGGCGACGACACCCTCATCGGAAAAGGCGGCGACGACGCGCTCGACGGCGGCGCCGGAATCGATGCCGCCGTCTACGCCGGGACCCTGGCGGCGGCGAGCGTCACCTTCAATACGGTCTCCGGCCTATGGGAGGTGAACGGCGACGCCTCGGAAGGCGCCGACACGCTGTCTAACATGGAGATCGTCCGGCACGCCGGCGGCCGCTACCTGCTCGTCGACGATCCCAACACCTCCGGCGCCAACGGCTTCGCCAACGCCGCGGCCGCGGCATTGGTCGCGACGCAGGCGGGCGACACCATCTTGTTCGCTACGCCGCCGGCTCCCGACGTGCCGATCGAAATCGACCTGTCCGAGGACGACGAGGATATCAACCTCACAATCCCGGGCGACGCGGACTTGGATATCGAAACCGGCGAGGGCGACAATAAGATCGTCACCGGCGACGGCGACAATAAGATCGTCACCGGCGATGGCGACAACGACATCACCACGGGCGGCGGCGACGACATCGTCACCACCGGCGGAGGCGACGACACGATCCATACGGGCGACGGCGATGACGTCGTCCATGCCGGCGGAGGCGACGACGCGATTGTCGGCGGGCAGGGCGGCGGCAACGACCTCTACGACGGCGGCTCCGGTAGCAACACGGTCGAATACCCGTCGGCCAATACCGGTATCACCGTCGATCTCAACGAGGTCGACCGGTCCGGCGACCCGATCCTCAGCGCTGCGCTTGGCGCCATCCTGCTGGGCGCCAGCCTTCCGGCGACCACGCCGGTCGGCTACGCGCAAGGCGGCAACATCGGCATCGACGCGCTGATCGACATCGACAACGTCGTCGGCGGCAACTTCAACGACAGCATCACCGGCAACAGCGACGCCAACATATTCACTGGCGGCGGCGGCGACGACAGGCTCATCGGTCGTGGCGGCATAGACACGGCGCTGTATACGGGCACGCTGGTTTCGGCCAACATCACGGCTGTCATCGACGCCGATCCCGTAACGGCCGGCAACCAGGCCGGCTGGCGTGTAAGCGCGGGAGCAGAGGGCACGGACCTTCTCACCGGCATCGAGAAGGTCACCGACAGCGCGGGCCATACCTTCCTGCTCGTTGGCAGCGGCGGCTTCGCAACCCTCGCGCTGGCCAATGCCGCGGCTCAGGCCGGCGATACGATCCTTGTTGGACCCACCGCCCTGCCGAAAGGCGACTTCAATGGCGACATATTTTAGATAAATTTTTGCATATCTTACTTTACTAGGATTCTATATTTAGCGCCAGCGACTTTCTATGGCAGCACAACAGCGGCTTGGCCGCGGTCTGGCTGATCGACGATACGAGCCTTGCATCCGGCGCGCTGGTCGGTCCCAGCGTCGGCCCGAGTTGGCATCTCAAGGGATCGGGCGACTTCAATGCCGATGGCGGTAGTGATTTCCTGTGGCAGAATGACAACGGCCAGGCCGCGGTCTGGCTGATGAACGGGACGAACCTCGCCGGCGGGAGCGTGGTTGGGCCGGCCGTGGACCCGTCCTGGCACGTCAAGGGCGCCGGCGACTTCGACGGCGATTCCTTCAGCGACATTCTCTGGCAGAATGACAATGGCCAGGCCGGGGTTTGGCTGATGAACGGGACCAACCTCGTCGGCGGAGGCGTGGTTGGGCCTCCGTACCTGCTTATGGAGGCGTGGTTGGGCCCGCCGTGGGCCCGTCCTGGCACATTAAGGCGGCCGGCGACTTCAACGGCGATTCCTTCAGCGACATTCTTTGGCAGAACGACAACGGCCAGGCCGCGGTCTGGCTGATGAACGGGACGAACCTCGTCGGCGGGAGCGTGGTTGGGCCGGCCGTGGACCCGTCCTGGCACGTCAAGGCGGCGGGCGACTTTAATGACGATTTCTTCAGCGACATACTTTGGCAGAACGACAACGGCCAGGCCGCGGTCTGGCTGATGAACGGGACGAACCTCGTCAGCGGGGGCGTGGTTGGGCCGAACCCCGGGGCCGACTGGAACGTGGCGCGCGGGCAATGCATTCTCGCCGGCGGTTCCGGCGACGACACATTCGTGTTCGGCTCCGGCTTCGGCGCGGACGTGGTGCTCGACTTCGCCGCCGGCGCAGGCTTGGGACTGGTCGAGTTCAACAACAACGTTGACGTAAACGCCGTCCTGGCGGCGAGCAACAGCCGGCCGATAGCGACATCCTCTGGCAGCGACGACAGACGGCCAAGCGGCGGTCTGGCTGATGGACGGCACGACGTTGCTGTCGGGAGAGATCGTTGCTTCCAGTCCGGGCCCAGATTGGCACCTCATCGCGGTAGATTCCCCGCCCGCAGCGGGCACACCTCTCGAAAGCACCTGATGTCTGCACCTCGAAACGCAACCCATCCCGACGTCGCCGAGGCTCTGCGCGAGTGCCGGCGCGCGTTCTGGAGCGTGGCGCTGTTCTCGGGCGTGGTGAACCTGCTGATGCTCGCCGGCCCGCTCTACATGCTGCAGATCTACGACCGCGTGCTGAGCAGCCGCAGCGTGCCGACCCTGGTCGCGCTCTCGTTCTTTCTGGTCGGCGCCTATGCGTTCCAGGGCGCGCTCGATCTCATCCGCTCGCGCGTGGTGGTGCGGTCGGCGACGTTGCTCGACCAGCGCCTGGCGATGGCGGTTCATGGCGCGGTGATCCGTCTCGCCGTTACGCTCCGTCATCGGGCGAAGGCCCTCAGCCGGTCCGCGACCTCGATCAGATCCGCGCCTTCCTGACCGGCGCCGGCCCGATCGCCATCGTCGACTTGCCGTGGATTCCGGTGTTCCTGGCGATCTGCTTCCTCATTCATCCCTGGCTCGGGCTTCGCCGCTTGGCCGGCGCTGTCGTCCTGTTCACGATGACGCTGCTGACCGAGCGCGCGAGCCGCGCGCCCGCGCGCGTGGTGGCGCAAGATGCGGCGAGGCGCTCGGTCATGGTGGAGGCCCAGCGCCGCAACGGCGAGACCATCATCGCGATGGGAATGGCCGGGGCGCTGGGCGAGCGCTGGGCCGGGGTCAACAACCGCTACATCGACGGCGTCGCCCGCCTGAGCGACGTCGCCAGCTCCTACGGCAGCGTCTCGAAGGTCGCTGCGGCTGCTGCTGCAGTCGGTCATGCTCGGCCTCGGCGCCTATCTCGTGATCCGGCAGGAGCTGACCGCCGGCGCGATGATCGCCGCCTCGATCATGATGGGCCGCGCGCTCGCTCCGATCGAGACCGCGATCGCCAACTGGCGCGGCTTCATCGCCGCGCGCCAGAGCATCACGCGGCTGTCGGAGGCGCTCACGCGGGCGACGCCGACGGCAGGCCGACACCGCGCTGCCGCCGCCGACGCGCAGCCTTGACGTCGAGCAGGTCCTGGTCGTCGCGCCAGGCGGCGCCACGCCGATCGTCGCCAACGTGCATTTCAGCCTCAAGGCCGGCGAGGCGCTCGGCGTCATCGGCCCGAGCGGCGCCGGCAAGACCTCGCTGGTGCGCGCCCTCGTCGGCGTCTGGCGGCCCGCCAGGGCAGCGTGCGGCTCGATGGCGCGGCGCTCGACCAGTGGGACCCGGAGCGCTCGGCCGGCATGTCGGCTTCCTGTCGCAGACGGTCGAGCTGTTCGACGGCACGATCGCCGAGAACATCGCCCGGATGAGCGTCGCGCCCGACGCCGACGCCGTGCTGCGCGCCGCCCACGCCGCCGGCGCGCACGACATGATCCTGCGGCTTCCGAACGGCTACGACACGCCGATCGGCGAGGGCGGCGAGGCGCTGTCGGGCGGGCAGCGGCAGCGCATCGCGCTGGCGCGCGCGCTCTATGGCGACCCGTTCCTGGTCGTGCTCGACGAGCCGAACTCCAATCTCGACAGCGAGGGCGAGGCGGCATTGCGCAAAGCGATCGCCGGCCTCAAGGCGCGCGGCGCCATCGTCGTGCTGATCGCGCATCGGCCGTCCGCGCTGTCCGTTTGCGACAAGATCCTCGTGCTCGCCAACGGCGTGCAGCAGGACTTCGGACCGCGCGAGGCGATCTTGCGCAAGATTACGCCGCGCTCGGTTCTGCCCGCAGCGGCGGCCGGCAACCTCAAGGTCGTCAGCGACACGATGAGCGGAAGCCGGCGATGAGCGCAGCCGAACCGAATCCCCGCGCACGATCCGCAAGCTCAATCTCGTCGGACTGGCGATCGTCGTGTCTCCTGGTCGGCGGCGTCGGCGGCTGGGCGGCGACGACCGAGCTGTCCGGCGCGGTGATCGCTCCGGGCACGATCGTGGTCGAATCGAACGTCAAGAAGGTGCAGCATCCGACCGGCGGCGTCGTCGGAGAAATCCTCGTCAAGGAGGGCGGCGAGGTCGAGGCCGGCCAGGTCGTGCTGCGGCTCGACGACACCGTGACCCGGGCGACGCTCGGCGTCGTGCGCTCGCAGCTCGACGAGCTCACGGCGCGCGAGGCGCGACTGCTGGCGGAGCGCGACGACGCCGTCCGCCATCGTGTTTCCGGCGCAATTGAAGGCCGCTCGCGGCGATGCGTCCGCCGCCACGGCCGTGGCCGGCGAGGAGAAGCTGTTCGAGTCGCGAAGGACTGCGCGCACCGGCCAGCGCGCGCAGTTGCGCGAGCGCATCGCCCAGATGAACGAGGAGATCAGCGGCCTCTCGGCCCAGCTGCGAAGCGAAGGAAAGCGAGCTCGAGCTGATCGCCGAGGAACTGGTCGGCGTCGCCGAGCTCTACCAGAAGAACCTCGTGTCGATTTCGCGCTTCACGCAGCTCCAGCGCGACCAGACGCGGCTGCGCGGCGAGCGCGGCCAGCTCATCGCCGACAGCGCGCGCGCGCGCGGCAAGATCAGCGAGACCGAGCTGCAGATCATCCAGCTCGACCAGGATTTCCGCACCGAGGTGCTCAAGGAGCTGCGCGAGACGCAAGGCAAGATCGCCGAGCTCAAGGAGCGGGTCACGGCGGCGGAGGACCAGCTCAAGCGCGTCGACCTGCGCGCGCCGCAGGCCGGCGTCGTCCACCAGCTCGCCGTGCACACGGTCGGCGGCGTGATCGGCAACGGCGAGATCATCATGCAGATCGTTCCGCGCGCCGACGAACTGGTGGTGGAGGCCAAGGTGGCCCCCTCCGACATCGATCAGGTCGCCGCAGGGGCGAAGGCGATCGTGCGGATCATGGCCGGCAATCAGCGGACCACGCCGGAAATCAACGGCGTCGTGACCCGCGTGTCCGCCGACCTCACGCGCGAGCAGCAGCAAAATCCCGCGTACCCGCCCCAGCCATACTACATGGTGCGCATCACGCTTCCGCCGGAGGAACTGGCGCGCCTCCAAGACATCCGCCTCGTTCCCGGCATGCCCGCCGAGGTCTTCATCCAGACCTACGAGCGCACGCCGCTCCAGTACCTGCTCAAGCCGCTCCAGGACCAGATCGCACGCACATTCCGCGAGCGATGATGGCGCCGCCGCGCTTGCGCGCGGTTGGCGAAGATTCCCGCTTGCGCGGGAATGAGCGGATAATCGGGTTTTGCGCTACAGCGCGATGAATTGGCTTCGAATCGACCAACTTCCGGCGTCATCGCCCGCGCAAGCGGGCGAATCCAGTAAACACAATGCTTTTCGGTGTTTACTGGATGCCCCGCCTGCGCGGGGCATGACCATTCAGGGTGGAATGATCCAAGGCAAAATCGCTCTACTTACCTCTCCAACCGGAGAGGCCGAGTTGACTCGACGCCCGAATTTCCGAGACGTGCAGTCCGGCCACGGTTGCTACAATTGCTGCGCTCGGTATGTTGCGCATCGCGAAAGCAGCGCCGGCTTCGCGGAAACGGGCAGATATCCGTCGATCCGACGGCCGTCTTCCGGCGGTTCAGCTTCGAGGGATAAGCCGCGCCCTGACTGGAACCCGTGTTGCATTGGCGTGAGGAAAGCGAAGGACCTCCGTGTTGATCTTTTTCGCGGCCGGTTTGGAGGCCGCGGTGGGCCTTCTTCTGCTCGTCAGCCCATCGCTGGTCGCTTCGTCGCTGTTCGGCGCCGAACTGCCGGAACCGGGACAGGCGCTCGGCCGGCTTGCAGGAATAACGCTGCTTGCGCTCGCGGCGGCCTGCTGGCCTCAGCCTGGGACGCCGAAGCACTCGATCGGCGCGCTGCGCGGGCTGCTGACCTACAACCTGCTCGCGACGGCGTATTTCCTCTATGTCGGCATTGACGGCCGGTGGGCGGGCATTCTGCTGTGGCCGGCCGCTGTGCTGCACGCGGTCGTCACGGCGCTGATCGTTCGCGCCTGGCTCGTCGCGAGATCAGGCCGGCATTCAGCCGAGCGCTGATCGGCGCTCGGTTGCGGCCTCGGGACCTGCGGCCTCCAACGCCGGCGCTGACGCCGCTTCCGCGGGCTTGACCGCCAGCACGATATTGTAGCCGTTGCCGAACACGAAAACCTTCGAGGTCCGCCAGATGATGCGTTCAAGCTCGACCATGGAGCGCATCCGCAGGCGGAACTTCCACAAGAACAGGTGCTGAAAGAAGTTCCACGTCAGCCCCCACGCCCAGAACGGCAGATGCCGATACCGGATCGGGCCGAAACCGAGCCGCCGCAGCTTGAACACGAGGACATTCGCGCCGAGGAAATTGTAGCGCCAGTTCTCGAAGAAGGCGGTGACGCTGTTGTAGTCCTTGTCCCGGCGACAGAAGTCGAGCGATCCCGGCGAACGGATCAGAAGGCGCCCGCCCGGCTTGAGCATGCGCCAGCAGCGCGCGAGCCAGGCGTCCACGTCCTTCGAATAGCCGATCGATTCGAAAGCGTAGATGGCGTCGAAGCTGGCGTCCGGCAGGTTGAGGCAGTCGAAGTCGGTGACCATCACGCGGGCGCGACCGCCGAATTTCTCAAATTTGCGCCGGCAGATGTCGCCCTGCACGGGGGAATTGGTCACGCAGGTGATGTCGAGCTTGCGCAGGCCTGCAAGATATTCGGCCGCCGCGCCCGACCCGCATCCGAGATCGAGCAGCCGCATTCCGTCGCGCGGCTCGAGCAGGCAGGCGTCGGCCGCATAGCGAGAGGTGAAGGCGGCGCGCGGGAAAACGCAGGTGCTGTAATTGTCGAACTCGCTCCGGTACGGGCCGAAGACATCGTCATAGGTGCGATGCTCGTCGTCGTGTTTGAGAAAGTCGTCGGGCTTGGGCGCCCATTCCGTCAATTGGCGGCGCTCGAACTCGTTCAGTTCATGGCCGATCCCGCTTGCGTCCTTCGGGTGCGTGGCGAGCAGGAACAGAACGTAATGGAGCAGGTTGTAGACCACAAAAAGCGCACCGATAATCACCGCCACGAGCACGGCAACCGACACTGCTTCCATCCCCATATCCCTTTAGAATCTCTTCGCGACAGCGCGCCGGATGAGGATCACACTCGCCGATATCGGTCAATTCCAAGCGCGGAACGCCCCTTGGACGAGGCGCACGGCCGTCGGGTTCACACCGCTCGTCATGCTCCGCGAAAGGCCGTGGACGGGACGCGGCTATAACGAAATCGGCTATCCGCCCGCTGAACCGAACCTACACTTGCGCCGACTATAGGCCGGGCTGACGGGACTTGCCGGAAAAGGGGTCCGGCGGCCGCAAGGGAGAGACGCCATGGCGGAACCTGTTCTGAAGAAGGGCTCGACCGACCCCGCGGTGCGTGACCTGCAGGAGGCCCTCAAGACGCTCGGCCATTTCTCCGGGCCGGTCGACGGCGTCTTCGGAGCCTCGACCGAAGCCGCCGTCAAGGCGTTCCAGCAGGCGAAGGGCATCACGGTCGACGGAATCGTCGGCAAGGTGACATGGATCAATATCGACGAGGCCGACCAGAGCGAGCCCGTGCTGAAGATCGGCGCGACCGGCCTGCCGGTGCGGCGCGCGCAGAAACGGATGAGCCTTGTCGGCTACGATGTCGGCGGCGTTGACGGACGCTACGGCCCGAAGACCGAAGCGGCCGTCAGGAAGCTTCAGCAGCAAGCGGGCCTCGCCGTCGACGGCGTAGTCGGGCCGAAGACCTGGTCGGTCATCGACGCGCTGGAAAACGAAGGACCCGCCGCCTGACTTTGTCCGGCGCGGCAACGCGTTCACGGCGCCGCGGCGCCCGTCGTTTGCGGCGCGACGCCCGCGGCGGCTCTTGCCGGTCCCCAGTCGACCGCGCCGGCGAAGGCGACGAGCAGCCTGTGCGCTTCGGCCAACAGGTTTGCCGGCGAATGCTTGCTCGTCACCTTGATCTTTGACAGCAGCGGGAGGGAGTTCGCGTCGTCGATCATGACCCGCGCCACCTGCTGCCGCTCGACGCTGCGGAAGTTCGACTGGAACTCGGCGGGCACCGCGTCCGTGATCCCCTCGATCCGCTCGATGTGCCCCTTGTGCCGATTGACCCCGTCGGTGACGACGACGGGCTTGCCGATGGCGATCGTATAAAGCCGGCTGGTCGGTAGATAGGCGATGACGTATTTGTCGCCGTGGTAGATGTCGGCGAGCGCTTCGCCCGGGCGCAGCACGGTGCCGGCCGGCACCACCTTCGCGCCCACGGTGCCCGCGACCGTCGCCAGGATCGCGCCGTCGCGATAGGTTTGCCGCGCCTTTTCGAGCGCTGCGGCGATGCGCGAGAGATTGCCGTCGAGCGCCGTGCGCTCGCTTTCCAGCGAAGCGGCTTCGGCCCGCAGGGCCGCCGCCTCCCGCGCCGCCTCGTAGCGCGCCTGCGCCACCTCGGCGCGCCGGGTCACCGTGGTGAACCCGCCCGCCATCGCCCGTTCGATTGCTTGCTGCGCGGCAAGCGATTGCTCGGCGCGCTGGTCCGCGGCCGGCATAGTCCCTCTGATCGCGATCAGCCGCGCATCGATGTGCTCCCGGCGGGCGCGCGTCTGCGCCTCCCGCGTCGTCAGCTCGGACACGAGATCGAGCATCTGCATGGAGACGACATTGCCGATGCGGGCGCCCGCGCTCACCGCGTCGCCGGGATGCACGGTCACGTCGACGACCTGCGCCGCATAGGCGGGCGCCACGACCGCCCGATCCTGGACGACCAGGCCGTCGGCGTCGAGAAAGACCATCGGGCCGAACACCTGGAACGCGATCCACCCGGCGCTCGCCACCAAAGCGCCGAGATAGATGCGCCGCGCCATGGACTGGCCGGCGCGCACCTGGTTCTTCAGGTTGTCGGGCCGGACGCGACTGCGAAGCGAATGAAGGGTCATGGGCGCGCTCATCTTCTCCAAATGGCCCAGTCGCGGACCTTTTGCGGAACGTAATTGTCGGTCAGCGACAGCGCCCAAATCCACTCGGTGACATAGGCGTAGATTTGGTTGAAACGCATCAGATAGGACTGGAACAGCCCGTACAGCGGCAGGAACGGCAGGAGCCGCCAGTAGACCGGCTTGCCCGTGACGAGAACCGCGCAGACGAACACCGGGAGATCGACGGCAAACAGCGCGATCGCCACCGCGACCAGGACGATCGGGGCGAAATCGCCGAAATTCGCGAAGAGCCAGGTGACATAGAAGGGAAACACAAGCGTCGGGACCATGTTGAACAGAACGAAGTCCCACTGATGCGCGGCGTCGCGCCACGAAAAGCCGGGGCTGAACGGATTCATCACCCGCCGATATTTCCGGAAGCGGATCCAGAAGGCGTCGCGCTCCCACCGATTGCGCTGCCGTATCAGGGCATAGACCGTATCCGGCGCATCGGTGTAGCAGATCGAGTGGCGCGCGAAGACGACCCTGCGGCCGGCGAGGCGCAGGCGCATTGTGAAGTCGAGATCCTCGCCGCCGCCGACATCCATGCCGCCGGCATATTCCCACGCGTCGCGCCGGAACGCCCCGAACGCTCCGGACACGCAGGAGACCTGGTCGAGAACGTTGGAATAGGCCTTCCCGAGCGAAATCGAGACGAGATACTCGATCGCCTGCATTGTCGCGGTCAGCGACACGCGCCAGTTCCGCACCAGGATGTTCCCGCTGACCGCGGCGATGGACGGATCGGTCACGAGCGGCCGGACGAGCTCCTCGATCGCGTCGGGCTCGAACGAGCAGTCGCAATCCACGACGACGAAGAACTGGCTCCGCGCCATGCGGGCGGCGAGATTGATGCCCGACGCCTTGCCGCCGCGCAGGTCGAGCCGCGCGACGGATTCGACCAGTCCCTCGCGCTGGAGCCTGCTCATGATCGAAAAGGTCGCGTCGCTCGATCCGTCGTCGACACAGACGATCTCGAAATTCCGATAGCTTTGCTCGCGAAGCGACCGCACGCATTTGTCGAGCGTCGTCTCCTCGTTATGCCCGACCAGAAGGATGGAAATGCGGGGCGTGCGGGCGAGCGGGGCGGGCCGCCGCCAGTCGCTCAGGAGCAGCGCCGCCGCGGTCGCCTGGATGCCGACGAAATAGCGCGGCATTTCGATGAGCAGGACGAGCCAGAAGATGGCGACCAGCGATCCGAACGGAAGCGCGCCGAGGAACTGCCATGCCTGCGTGACCAGTTCGGACCCGGCCATGTCGAGTCCCTCCGTTCGTCAGCCGGTCGGGTCCGCATGCCCGATGATCGTCAGGACCTCGTGCGGCGCGTAGACGCGATAATGGGCCTTCGGCGGCGCGGCGAGATGCTGCTCGATCGCCCGTCTTATCTGCGGCAAGGCCGCTTCCACGTCGGCCTTCTTGTCCTTGTCCAGCAACGCGAAGAACCACGGGGCAACCTCGATGATCTCGGTTTCCGCGGTGAAGACTTCGTGCATCAGCGAGGCGTAGAGGGCGCGGGTCTGCAGCCAGGCCCGGCCGACGCCCTGGCCGGCGGGTGCCTCCAGTTTGATCGCCAGAAGCGAGCAGGCCGAATTCGCCTCGATATGCCGGCCGAGGAAGGCGCGGATGCGATTGGCCGCGACGCCCGGCTGCGCGGACGGCTCGGCCAAGGCGGCGCCGCTGCGCAGGCACTCGCGGCCGGATTCGGTCAGGCGATAGCGGTGAACGGTTTTCGACCCCGCTTCCGCCGCGTCGCTCTCGGCCGCGCAGTCGAGACAGACCAGACCGACTGACGTCTCGGACGAGATTTGTCCGCAGGCGCGGCATGTCGAGACAAAGCCCGGCCGGTCGTAGTCGATGCTGAAATGCTCGAGATGCCCGCGGCATTTCGGGCAGATCAGCTCGCCGCCGCGCCGGAACTCGTGTTCGGGACCCTGATGCGCGCAGCGCATATGGTGGATGATGGGTTCTTCGATGACGTCGGAGCTGCGACACGCGAGGCATCGCTCGCGCACGGAAATGCGCGCCGATTTACACCGCGGACAGGTGATCAGCTTGTCGAAGAACTGGCGTTCCAGGAGTTTCAGCTCAACGAGGTCTTCGGCGTGGCGCTGCACGCAGGCGATCGAGCTCTCGTCGGCATAGACCACCGTTTCGCGGGAGTTGGGATCGCGCCGCGGCTCGAGCCCGCGGTCCCGGACGAAGAGCCGCGCAAGCAGGTGCACGCGCGGGTCTTTGGACTGAAACACCGACGGGGCGAGCGCGCGAAGCCGCGCGATCGGCTGCTGCAGCATCAAGAAGGTATCGGCCAGCGCCGCCTTGTTGGCGGCCGCAATGCGGATGTCCGCGCGGCGCGCGTTGAAGCCGTCGCCGCCCGGCTCGGACGCGTCGACCACCGGGACGATTGCGGCCAAGGCGGGCGACAATCGGTTGGTGATCAGGTGTCCGGCGTTGATCTGGGTCAGGACGACGACGTCCGGGGCCTCCTGGAACACGACCTGCTCGACGCCGTCGGGAAGTGAGTTGTCGTGCAGGCGCCAAGGAAGGGCCATGACGCGGACCGGCGCCTCGGCGCGGCCTGTCCGCCTCTGCGGCTCGGAATAAAGGGCCGGACGGTGGCGTGAAGGCTCTGATTTAACTAAGCTTATTGGCAACGCTGGAAATCCTCGATCGCATGAAAATCAATACGTATCGAACCGATCCAATACGTTCATTCGAACTGACGAAATGGGCGATGCGCGGAACTGGCCCCTCTCCGGTCGCGCTCGACAGTAGCTGTTCGCCTGGTGGAGACTTGACGTTCATCAATTCGCGTTGGGTCGAGGGGAGCAGGAGCGGCGAGCCGAGGTGGACGGCCGCGACGACCTCCGTAGGCGAAAGGTCCGGCGGGTCAGCGGAGCGAATGGATCGCCCGGCCGCTCGCATCGCGACCGGACGTCACCGCGCGTCCACTCGGCTATCCGGTCGCGCTCAGCGTCACGCCTTGCCGCGCGACGAGATCCACAGCGCATCGAGCGAGAACGCGCCGGCGCCGCGGGCAGCGAGGATAAGAAATGCGCCGGCGAGCGCCAGGTCCTTCTCGAAATGGAGAAGCTGGTTGCGGTCGCCGAAGCTCGTGTGGAAGACAAGCGCCGCCAGCAGGCAGAATCCGGCCAGCGCGAGCGCGGCAAGGCGCGTGGCATAGCCGAAAGCGATCAGCATTCCGGCCCCCAACTCGACGGCGATCGCAAGCGGCAACAGCAGGGCGGGAACGCCGTAAGCCTCCATATAGGCGCCCGCGGCGCCGAAGGCCGCAAGCTTGCTCCACGCCTCGTGGAGAAAAAGGAACGCCAGGAGCAGGCGGCCGGCGAGTTCGGTGGCGGCCGCGAGTGCAGGGCTGTCGGAGGGACGCATCACTCCGTCGTCGGCTCCGCGTCGGCGATCGCCTTTTCGAGGTCGGCCAGTTCCTCGCATCCTTGCGGACATAGCTTCTTCAGGCGCGCCACGTGCTCGTGCGCCTTCGCCATGTCGCCGGTCTTGACGTAAAGCTCGCCGAGATATTCGAGCGCGCCCTTGTGCTCGGGGTCGAATTCGAGCGCCTTGCGGTAGAAGGTGTAGGCGGTCTGATAGTCGCCGCCATTGCGCAGGCTGAAGCCGAGCAGATTGTACACGTCCGCATGCTGCACGCCGCGGTCGATCAGCGCATAGAGGTCCGCGGTCGCGCCCTTCCAGTCCTTGGCTCTGATCTTGGCGCGGACCGGCCGGAGATCGGGCGTGTCCCTTGCCGTGACCGTGTCCACGGCATGCGCCGGTCCGAAGTCGGCCGGCGCCATGAGTGCGGCGCCGAGCAGCGCCGCGAACGCAAGACGGAAGCGTCTGTCTTTCATAATACCTCTCCTCGCGGTCAGCCGCCGGCCGGGGTCAGGGCGTAACCCGCGCCGTCCTTGGCGATCGTGCCCGCGCCGGGGAATGGAAAATGCGCGCCGCAGATCATCATCTTGTCGGCGATCACGCGGTCGAGCAGCTTGCGCCGGGTCTCGACGGCGAGCGGTCCATCCTGGTCATAGGCGCCCTGCCACTCCGGATGCGGTGCGAGCAGCGCCGGCACATAGGCGGTGTCGTTGGAGATCATCAGCTGCCGACCGCCGGAGCTCAGGTGGAACGCCGCGTGGCCGGGCGTGTGACCGGGCGCGTTGGCGAGGCGAACGCCCGGCGCGACCTCCTTCTCGCCCTCGATCAGCGTGAAATTCTTCCAGGTCGGGAACACGGTCTGAATGCGCTGGCCGAGCGGCTTTCGGGCGTCGGGGAGCTTTTCGACGCGGCCGGGCTCGGTCCACCAGTTATATTCGGCGGCGCTGACGACGATTTCGGCGTCGGGAAAGACGGGATTGTTGCTGCCCTTCTCCATCAGCCCGAAAATGTGGTCCGGATGGAAATGCGAGAGGAGAATGGTGCGAATCTGCGCGGGATCGATGCCGGCCGCCTTCATGTTGGCGTGCAGCTTGCCGGCGGTCGGTTGCCACTGGCCGCCCGAGCCCGAGTCGACGAGAATGAGCCGGTCGCCGACCTTGAGCACGACCACGGTAAGGGGAATGGAGACGAAGTCGATGGGAAGGCCGGCCTTGCCGAGCGCTTCCTTGGTTTCCTCGACCGAGGCGTTCTTGATGAAGGCCGGATCATGCGGCTTTTCCCAGACGCCGTCATAGAGCGCGGTGATCTCGATCTCGCCCACCTTGTAGGTGTGGAAGCCTTTGGCCGGATCGGGAGTTTTCTGCGCGAAGGCTGGCGAAATGGCGAGCCGCGCGTCGAGCGCGAGCGCGGCGGCAAAGCCGGTCGATATGACGAAGTCGCGACGTGACAGGTCAAGCATCGGTCGTCCTCTCGTGAAAGCCCGGCCACGCGCCGGGCGGCCTCGCACATGGAGACTCCCGAGCGTCGCCGGATATTCCCGTCCATCATCGGCGTTCGACGCGGGAGAGGGGCGCGGAAATCGGGCCGGCGAATCGGGAATAAAATCGCCGCCGCTCGAGTTGTTCGCTGATAGGCTGGATGCGATCGGACGTGGTGGCGCATGAGCACACCGGCGGAGTTCGAGCAAAGGGCGCTGCCTCATCTCGACGCCGCGCACAACCTTGCCTTCTGGCTGGTGCGCAGCCGGCCGGACGCCGAAGATATCGTGCAGGACGCCTATCTCCGCGCGTTCAAGGCGTTCGCGACGTGCGAGAGCGAGAACGTCAAGCCGTGGCTGCTCGCGATCGTGCGCAACCTTGCCTATCGGTGGCTTTCGACGCGCAAGAAGGCCGCCAATGTCATTTCGCTCGACGAGGCCCTGTCGGCACGGACGGGAGCGGGCGAGGGGGGCGACTTCGCGTCCGGTGAAGCGTCAGCCGAAGACTTGCTCGTCGGGCAGGCCGAGCGCGCGCTCGTCGCGAAGGCGCTCGCGGAGCTCCCCCGGCCGTTTCGCGAGGCGATCGTGCTGCGCGAGATGGAGGAACTTTCCTATCAGGACATCGCGACGATCGCGGGCGTTCCGGTGGGCACGGTCATGTCGCGGCTGTCGCGTGCGCGCGCGCTGCTCAGGATGCGGCTGGCCGAGCTGATCGAGAAGGAGGACAGGAATGCAGTGTGACGAGGCTCGCGATCGGATCGGCGCGCTCATCGACGGCGAGCTTGCAGACGAGCAGCGCCGGGACATCGACGCGCATGTCGCGGCGTGCGGCGGCTGCGCCCAGGAATTGGCCGACCTGAAACGACTGAAGCGGCAAGTGGCTGCGGCCCGCGCGCCCGCGCGGCCGGGTCTGGCCGATGGGATTCGGGCAGCGGTGGCGAGGGAGGCGGGACGGAGCGTCGCAGCCGAGCCGGGGGTTCCGGTGCGTATCGGCGCTTTGCGCGATCGCATGCGCGGCCGCCTGCGCCCGCTGATGCGGCTCGCCGCGATTATTCTCGTGTCGTGCCTCGTCTCCGCGGCCGCGACCTGGTTCGCGCTGCGCGGAGCGGATCAGCGCGCCACGCTTGAGCGCGACGTGCTGTCCGCCCATGTCCGCTCGCTCTTGCAGGACAACCCGGTCCAGATCGCCTCGTCCGACACCCATACGGTCAAGCCGTGGTTTTCCGGGCGGATCGAGTTTGCGCCGGTGGTCACCGAGCTTGCTGCGCAAGGCTATCCGCTGGCCGGCGGGCGGCTCGACTACATTGCCGGCCGCCGCGTGGCGGCCCTGGTTTACCGTCGTCGGCTTCATCGCGTGACGGTGTTCATGTGGCCGTCCGCCGGCGGCGAAGAGACGCGGCCGTCAAGCCTGACCGCGAACGGCTACAATCTTCTCACCTGGAGCAAGGGCGGCATGACCTATTGGGCCGTCTCCGACCTCAACGAACGCGAACTGCAAGACCTGCAGGGGCTGCTGTGAGCCGGTGGCGGTCGATCATAATCCATGAGTGCGCAGCCCTTCCGGAGCGGCCTTCCGCACCCTATCCTGATGGTGGGCGCAGGAGGCCAGCATGCAATTCGTCGAAGCGAATGGCGCGACCATTCCGGCCATCGGGCTTGGCACCTGGGAGCTGCGCGGGAATGTCTGCGCGCGCATCGTCGAGCGGGCGCTGAGCATGGGCTATCGCCATGTCGATACCGCGGAGGCCTACGACAATGAGCGCGAGGTGGGGGAGGGGCTGCGCGCCTCCGGCGTGACGCGGGCCGACGTGTTCGTCACCACCAAAGTGTGGTCGGACCATCTCGCCCCGCGCGAGTTCGAACGCGCGACCAAGGAAAGCCTCACGCGCCTGCGGCTGTCGGAGCTTGACCTGCTCCTGATCCATTGGCCGAGCACGAGCATCCCGCTGGCCGACACCATCGGCGCGCTGTGCCGGATGAAGAGCGCGGGCCTGACCCGGCATATCGGCGTCTCGAATTTCACCGTCGCCCTCGTCGCTGACGCGGTGCAGCTCGCGACCGAGCCGCTCGTCGTCGACCAGGTCGAATGGCACCCGTTCATGGACCAGTCGAAGGTGCGCGCCGTCTGTCGCCGGTACGGCCTCGCGGTGACGGCCTACAGCCCCATCGCCCGCGGGCGGATCGCCGGCAACGCCGTGATCGAGCGGATCGCGGCGGCGCACGGCAAGACCGCCGCGCAGGCGAGCCTGCGTTTCCTGATCCAGGAGGGCGCGATCGTCATCCCGCGCACCTCGCGGCCCGAACGCCTCGCCGAAAACCTGGCGATCTTCGATTTCGTCCTCGACGAGCAGGAGATGGAAGACATCCGCGCGCTCGCGAACCCGGACGGCCGGATCGTCGACTGGTCCGGCGCGCCGGCCTGGGATGAGCCCGAGCAATGAGCGAATGGCGGCGGCGGCGCGCGGCCGGCGATCGGCGATCGGCGGACCACCGGCGATGATCGACGGCGATGGCGCTCTCGTCTTGTTTTCCGGCGGGCAGGATTTCGACCGTCTGCCTGGCCTGGGCGCTTGCGCGCTTTGCGCAGGTCGAGACGGTCGGCTTCTTCTACGGCCAGCGCCATGCGGTCGAACTCGAGCAGCGCCCGCGCATCCGCGCCGAGGTTGCGGCGCTCGATCCCGACTGGGCGCAGCGCCTCGGCGACGATCACATGATCAAGCTCGATGCGCTTGCCGCGATCTCGGAGACGGCGCTCACCCGGGATGCGGCGATCGACGATCGCCGAGAACGGCCTGCCCACCACCTTCGTGCCGGGCCGCAATCTCGTTTTTCTCACCTTCGCCGGCGCGCTCGCCTATCGGCGCGGGGTCAAGCACCTCGTCGCCGGCATGTGCGAGACCGACTATTCCGGCTATCCCGATTGCCGCGACGACACGCTGAAGGCGATGCAGCTCGCGCTCAATCTCGGCATGGAGCGGCGCTTCGTCGTGCATACCCCGCTGATGTGGATCGACAAGGCGGCGACGTTCGCGCTCGCGCACGAACTCGGCGGGGAGGGGCTGATCGACGTGCTTCTCGAACACACCCACACCTGCTATCTCGGCGACCGCTCGCACCGTCATGCGTGGGGCTACGGCTGCGGGGAATGCCCTGCCTGCCGGCTGCGCGCGGACGGCTACCTGAAATGGACCGCATCACGATGAACGACTGCGCCGAGACGCAAGCGCGCCGCCGCCGCGAGGGAGTGCTGTTCCTCGTCCTGTTCGGGCTCACCATCCCGGCGGCGAACTACCTGATCCAGCATGTCGGCACGACCTGCGTGCCGCGCGGGCCCTGCCTCATTCCGGTGATGCCCGGCCTTGCCGCGCCGTCCGGCGTGCTGATGATCGGCGTCAGCCCTCGTGCTGCGCGATCTGGTGCAGCGGCGGCTCGGCGTCGCCGCGGCGTCGCTCGCCATTCTCGCGGGCGCGGCCTTGTCCGCGCTGCTCGCCCCGCCGGCGCTGGTGATCGCGTCGGCGGTCGCCTTCCTTCTGTCGGAATTCGCCGATCTCGGAGTATACACCCCGCTCGCCCGCCGCGGGCTCGTGCTCGCGGTGATCGCTTCGAGTTTCGTCGGGCCTCGTGGTCGATTCCGTCGTCTTCCTCTGGCTCGCCTTCGGGTCGCTCGACTTCCTCGCCGGCCAGGTGGTCGGCAAGGCCTGGATGGTGCTGCTGTCGCTCCCCTTCGTCGCCTGGCTGCGCCGCCGCGACGCGCGCCTCGGCCTCGCGGCTGCGTGAACGGAACAAGGCCGCCGGATCGGCCGAGCGGGGACGCCGGTCCGATGCAGCGGGGAAGCGCTCGCGTTCGCGCCCGGACCCCCGCACGCGCCGCAGGTTGCAATCCTTGCTCCGACTGTACTAGCTTCGGGCGGCGTTGGACTTGGGGGAGTCGCTCATGCGAGCCTGGACCCTGGTTGTTGCGGCGATGCTGAGCGTAGCGGGCGTCGCCTTCGACGGCGCCCTTTCGCAAGAAGCCTTATCGGAGCTGCAGCGGGTGGACCGCGCCTTGGTCAGGATCTGCGAGGCGCGCAAGATCCGCCTCGACGATCGTGAACAGGCGATGTGGCGCCGCCGCGGTGAACTGGTCGACGCGCTCGACGAAGCGCAGCGCGCCCGACTGAAACGAACAAGCCCCCTCAATGACGCGTGTCTTCAACTGATCGGAAGGCTCGCCGAGGCGAGAAGGCCCCAGTTCTCCGGATACGCTCATCGACGATACTATCGGGCCGGCGGTGAAAGCCCCCAGGCGACGACCGAGCCGCGACCCGCGCCCCAGGCGCGGATGGGTCCGCCGCCTATGTCGCAGAATGCGCCGCCGCCGCCCACCGTCGCTCCCGCACCGAGCGCCGGCGATCGTCCGCTCGAACAGCTTTTCCCATGGCCGCCGCCGACGCCATCGACGCGGCGCTCCTTCTCTCCCGACGTCATTGAAGGCGCTGCGCGGGCGAGAAAAGTCGGAGACGTGGCAAGCAGGCTCGAACAGATCATGCGGAGCGCCGCGTTCGACGCCTTCGGTTATTACCGCGTGCCCGGCGGCTTTGCCCTGATCACCCGGATCGAAAGTCTCGACGGCGAGAGCGGAGCGCCGCTCGCCGGGACGGCGCGCTGGGGGGCGCGCGCGACCTATGCCGGCCTGAGCCTTTCCTCCATTTTCGCGACCACCCGCGCCTCGGGCTTCTACCGGGTGTTCGTGTTTCTTCTCACCGACGACCCGCCGATGACTCAGGCGGTCGACTCCGCCCAGGCATTCGCAATCGCGCAGACCTGGGCGATAGAAGGCCGTCCCTCTCTTCCGGCGGAAATCAAGGCGCTTCCCGTCGGACAGGACCACGTGCTCGTCGTCATGGTCTACGAATTCGAGAAAGTGGACGGCGGCGAGACGAAGCACTTCCGGCCAAGCCGATGGCCGCTCGATCAGCACCTCTCGACGCTCGGCGTCTCGCTGAAACAGCTGCAATGACCGTCAAGAACGCCAAGATCGTACTGACCGCCTTGTGGGGGGTGGGGGCGATTCCCCTGCTGTCGATCCTGGTCTTGCGGCAGCTCAACGGGTTCTACGGAGACCAGGCGCAGGCGGCCTGGTCCTGGGCCGCGCAGTTTCTCTTTCCCAACCTGACGCTGATCGGCGGGGCCTGGTCGGTCGCGGCCTCGCCGGACGAAGACAAGCCGCTCGGATCGTCGATCGTATTCTGGGGAGCGGTGGTCGCGTCTGCGTTCTACCTCGCCGTCCTGTACGTGGTCCTGGGCGCGCATGCGAGCGGATCGATGCAGTCGAGCCTCGAGCAATCCGGCCTGTTTCTCGGTCTCATCCAAGCGCTCGTCGTCGGCTGGCTGGGCAAGTTCTTCATCGAAGCCAAGCATTGAGGGATGCGCTTTCGGTGCGCTCGCGCGTCCGGTGAATAAATGTTCTTCCCGCTCTCGAAAATCCTCGGCTTTTTCGCGCTGCCGTCCAACCTCGTGATCGTGGCTGGCCTGATCGGCGTGCTGTTGCTGCTGACGCGCTTCCGGCGCACCGGGCGCGTGCTCGTGGTCGCAAGCCTCGTGCTGCTCGCGATCCTCGGCCTTTCGCCGCTCGGCAATGCGCTCATGATCCCCTTGGAGGACCGGTTTCCGCCGTGGAGCGGGAGCGGCGATATCGCCGGGATCATCGTGCTCGGCGGCGGGGTGTCGCCCGACGTTTCGGCGGCGCGTGACGAGGTGAGTCTCCAACGAGTTCAGGCGAGCGCCTCACCGCCGCTGCGCGTCTGGCCGCCGCATATCCGCGCGCCAAGATCGTCTTTTCCGGCGGCGACGCCGGGCTTGTCCGGGTCGAGGGCGCAGAGGCGACCTTTGCCGCGCGCCTCCTGCGCGATCTCGGCGTTGCCCCCGGGCGCATCATCTTGGAGGATCGTTCGCGCAACACTGCGGAGAACGCCGTGTTCGCAAACGAACTTGCGGCGCCAAAACCGGGGGAGCGCTGGCTGCTGGTCACCTCCGGCTATCACATGCCGCGCGCGATCGGGGTCTTTCGCCGCGCCGGCTTCGAGGTCGAGCCCTTTCCGGTCGACTGGCGCACGCGCGGCTCTGTCGACGCGCTGCGCCCGTTCATGTCGGTCGGCGACGGGCTCAGGCGCACCGACACCGCCGTGCGCGAATGGGTCGGCCTCTTCGTCTACTGGCTGACGGGAAGATCGTCGGAGCTGTTTCCCGCGCCCTGATCCTGCCTTTCCGTCGTCCCGCGCCGGCCAGCACGTCATACCGAGCTTCACCAGCTCCGATCCATGCAAACCGTCGTTGCCGGGCTTGACCCGGTAATCCATCTTGGAATTGGCAGTGCTTTTCAAAGATGGATACGCGGGTCACGCCCGCGCGTGACGGCTTGCTGATTGCGCCGGCGGCGCGTCACTTCCCGTCCGTGAGCGCGGCCAGGGGAGCGGAGGCGAACTGGCGCAGCAGCATGACGACCAGAACCGCCGCGGTCGCAGCGATGAGCAGCCAGGGATGGATGAACCAGCCGAGATAGCCGAGCGAGAAGAAGAAGGCGCGCTGTCCGCGGTTGAAATGGCGGCCGGCGGACTGGAACACCCGCGTGGTGCGGAGGACATGCGCTTCCGCCTCCGGCGTGTTCTTCTCCGCGGAAGGCGGCATCGCGCCCAGCATGATCGCGACATAGTTGAACAGCCGGTAGGCCCAGGAAAACTTGAAAAAGGCGTAGACGAGGATGACGGCGAGACCGACCGTCTTGGCCTCCCATTGCTCGCGGCTGGTGGCGATCCCGAAGGGGAGGCCGGTGACGAGTTCGACGATCTGGTCGGTCGTGCGCAAGAGGCCAAGCGCGCCGCCGATGGCGATCAGCGAAGTGGAGGCGAAAAACGCGGCCCCGCTCTGCAGCGCCGTCATGATCTGCATGTCGACCATGCGCATTTCGCGCGCAAGCGTGCAGCGAAACCAGGCCTCGCGATATTCGTCGATCCGCCCATTGAGGCTGTTTGCGCCGAACGGCGTCCACTCGACCAACACCGCGTAGATGGTCCAGGCGATCACGAAGAACGCGAAGGCGGCAAGATCGAGCGGGCCGAAAAATGGCATCGGTTGCTGATTCCTTTGCGCGTCCGATCCTCGCACCGGAAGAGGTCTGGCGGCAATGGGTGGCTTTGGCCGCCGAATGCGATATGCTTTTCGCGTTCGAAGATGGGCATTGTTCCGGCGCCGTCGCGCCTTGGCAGGGGCGCGCACTTCGCGGAAGCCGGCGGGGCACGGAAGAATGGCATCGGTCGTTCAGCGCCGCCTCCCGGCGGCCGTGAGAGAGAACGCATGCACCTTGTCATTGGAAACAAGAACTATTCATCGTGGTCGTTCCGGCCATGGTTCGCCATGAAGGTGGCGGGCCTTCATTTCGAGGAAACCGTGCTCCCGCTCGGCAGCGCGGATTTCAAGGAGCGGGTCAGCAAACTGTCCGCCACCACCAAGGTGCCGGTGCTGATCGACGGCGAGATCGTCGTCTGGGAGTTGCTCGCGATCATCGAATACGTGGCGGAAATGCGCCCGGACGCGCGGCTGTGGCCGGCCGACCGGGCGGCGCGCGCGCATGCCCGGGCGATCGCCAATGAGATGCATGCGGGGTTCCTTGCGCTGCGCCGCCATTGCCCGATGAACATGGCGCGACAGATCAAACCCCGCGAACTCACGGACGAGGTGATCGCCGACGTGAAACGCATCGATGCCCTTTGGCAGATGTGTCTTGCCCGCTTCGGCGGCGGCGGCCCGTTCCTGTTCGAGCAGTTCAGCGCAGCGGATGCGATGTATGCGCCGGTCGTCAGCCGCTTCGACACTTACGCGATCGAGGTGAGCAACCCCTCGCGCGCCTACATGAAAGCAATCATGGCGCTGCCGGCCTGGTCCGAATGGCGGCACGCAGCGCTTCTGGAAACGTGGGTGCTTCCCGACGTCGAGGTCGACTGGCCCGTGATTCTGCGGGATTCGGAAGCCGGAATCGTTCAGTAGCAGAGCGTCCGAAAGTTCAGCGTCGCCACGTGAGCGGCGCTGTCATCCGGCCGTTCTCGACAGCGCGTGGCGATTGCGCCTTACACGATGCGCTTCATAGGTACGAAAAAAAAGACAAAACCCGGCGGGGCCGGGTTTTATCCAGTCCGGTCGCCGTTCTGTGCCCGGCGACCATGGTCACACGGTTACTTTCCGCGGACCGTGTCCTTGATGCCGCCGACCGTGCTCTTGATCTTTCCAGAGACCTTGTCGGCTTTGCCTTCGCTCTCGAGCTTCTCGTCGCCGGTCATCTTGCCGACGCCTTCCTTCACCGAACCCTTGGTCTGCTCGAACGAGCCTTTGACGCGATCCTTATCCATTCAGTGTCCTCCTGCCGACCCATCGTGGTCGCTGTAAAACCAATCGCGCGCCATCCGAAAAGTTCCGATGTCAGACCCTTCCGTAATGCGTGAAAGGTGCGCCGATACGCCTCACGCTGCGGCCATTGCAGCGCGGGTGCGAGGCGCTGCTGACGGAGTGAGGGCCGGCTGTGCGGCCGGCCCTGTCTGACGCGTGGGAGATGCGCCGCGCGAGCGACTACTAGGCGGAGATCACCGCGACAATCTGCATGGTGTCGGGGTCGACGATCACGATCTGGTCCCCCACCATGAAATATTCATAGCCGCGCCATCCTGGATTGATCTCGATAATCGTCGACGGCACGCTCACCAGTCGCACCGAACGCGGCACCCGGGTTCCGACCGAAACAGAGAAGTTGACGTTCGACACGCGTGGCGCGTTGCCTTGCCGCACGATGGTCTCGCGAATGCGCGTGCGCTGCTCGGTCGTCAGACTGGCCGAACCGCCGCTCGCGGATGCGCCAGACCGACCCTCGCGGTCCTGGCCCATGCGCTCGCGGTCCTGTCCGGTGCGGCTGCGATCCTGATCCCGGCCCGTCTGGCTGCGATCCTGATCCCGGCCCGTCTGGCTGCGATCCTGATCCCGGCCCGTCTGGTTGCGTTCTTGCGAGCTGCCCTGACCGGTCGTTCCGGAGCGCTGTTCGCGGCCGCTCGGATCGGCCGTCTGGCCGCGGCGTTCGGACCCCTGCGCGTCCCGCGCACTCCCGCCTTGCGGCGAGCGCTCGGACCCTTGCGAGCTTCGCGCGCCGGACCCCCGCTCGCCCTCCATCGCACCGCCGCCGCTCATGCCGGAGCCGGAGCCGCCGCCGCTCATGCCGGAGCCGCCCGACCCGGCGCTGCCGCCCGGGCCCGCCGCGCCGCCGCCACCACCGCCACCTGCGCCCGAACCCGAGCCTTGGCCGACCGCCAAAGTCGTCCCGCCGACCAGGGCGGCGATCGCCGCCGCCGCCAATAGTTTACTCTTCCTCATGGATTCCTCTCCTACCAGCAGAATGTCCGTGTCTCGGGAAACCGAGCCCTGTGATCCAACGCGGCCTTTCTTCACCAGTTCCTATCCGCGGGAAGAGGGTCGATAGCGGCGACGCATGGCGTTATACGAGCGCGAGCAAACGATCGAGCGTCGCTGAATTGGGCGTAGCTGATATGGCATGTGGTTGCCGCCGGGCGCGGCGGAGCGCTCGCCGCCGTGGCGGAGCGCGTTGTCAGGGCAGGGTGATCGCCACCTTCCGACATGCGCCCGGGTTCGGCTGCCTCTAGCCGCGCCGCCCGTAGGCGGCGCGCATGCAGATCGTTTCAAGCAACCCTGCTGGCGGAACTTGTCCCGACAACAATCGTTGTCGGGCAAAATGATTTCTGGAGGCCAAAATGCAAACCAAGCAAATCCGAGAGCGTATGGAAGTGGTCGGCGCCGACGAGGAGCATGTGGGCACCGTCGATAGCGTTGATGAAGCTCAAATCAAGCTGACCAAGTCGGATCCGGCGGCCGGCGGCGAGCATCACTTCATCCCGCTCGCCTGGGTCGACAGCGTCGACGAAAAGGTGCATCTCAGCATGGACGCCGAAGAGGCGATCGCCGATTGGGAAACCGAAGAGTCCGAGTAAACGGGCTCTTCCAGCCCAGTCCTGACGCAAGCGGCGCCATCGTTGTCGCGTCGCGCTGCATTCGCAGCCGCCGGCTTTTTTGTCGGAGCGCGGTCGCGCAAAGATGCTAGCGCGTCCAGCGCTCCCATTGTGCGCGGCCGGAATCCACCACGCCGCGGGTGCTCGCGCTCACCACCTCCCAGTTGACGAAGCGATCGGTCGGGAGCGTCACCGACGAGTTCGCGCACATAGGCGGCGCCGATCGTGACGACGATCCCGAGAAAAAAAGCAAGAAAGACGCGCATAACCATTCCCCATCTGTCGCGGCCGGAGCCAGCATGAACACGTGTAGTGTCGCTCCCATGAATAAAGAATGCGGCGCGGTCGCGAAACGCCTGGGACTGCGCGGCTGAACATCTTTCCGTTCATGGATTGTTCATCGACGAACGCCGGGTGAGCGCAGTTCCCGCTCTTGCTGGGCGGCCGCTACGCCGCTATACGCTGTGTTGCCGTGTGCGGTCGCAATTTTCAATGACGGAGCGGTCCCGCTTCGTACAAAAGGCCTCGCACGACCGTGGCGTTATTGGGGGGAATCGGTCATGGGCGTCGAACGCACTTTTTCTATCATCAAGCCGGATGCGACCGCGCGGAACCTGACGGGTGCGATCAACGCGCTCATCGAGGCGGCCGGTCTGCGCATCGTCGGCCAGAAGCGGGTCCGTATCACGCGCGATCAGGCCGAGACCTTTTATGGCGTGCATCGCGCGCGCCCCTTCTTCGGCGAGCTCGTCGATTTCATGACGTCCGGCCCGGTGGTCGTCCAGGTGCTGGAAGGCGAGAACGCCATCGCCCGCTATCGCGACGTGATGGGCGCGACCGACCCGGCCAAGGCGGCGGAGGGCACGATCCGCAAGCGCTATGCGCAATCGATCGGCGAGAATTCGGTGCACGGCTCCGACGCGCCGGAAACCGCGGTCCAGGAAATCGCACAGTTTTTCTCGGGCAACGAAATCGTCGGCTGACCCGCCGGCGGGCGCCATTCGCGCCTGCCCGGGGTCCGTACTCCCCGGTAGGGCTATTCACGTTCGGCTGTGACATAATGAGCTTACAGATCTAGCGGCGTAGGCAGGTTTCGGGTGCGACCGCGAGCGAGGCGAACGCAATGAGTTTAGCAGCGGACTGCCAGAATCTGCCCTGGGGCGCCCTGTTTCAGTGCGAATTGGGCCAGATGGCCCATCCCGCATTCTGGGTCGCCGTCGGCAAGATCATCTGGATCAACATTCTCTTGTCCGGAGACAACGCCGTCGTGATCGCGATGGCGTGCCGCGGGCTGCCGCCGAAACAGCGCTTCTGGGGCATGATCCTGGGCGCCGGAGTGGCCGTCGGACTGCGCATCATTTTCACGATCGTCATCGCGTCCTTGATGCTCGTGCCTTACCTCAAGCTGGTGGGCGGGCTGGCGCTGTTCTATATCGCCGTCAAGCTGCTGGTTCCCGAGGACAAGGACGGCGACGAGATCGAGGCGGTCGAGCATTTGTGGCGGGCGGTTCGCATCGTCGCCATCGCCGACGTCGTCATGAGCCTCGACAATGTCATCGCGATCGCCGCGGCGGCGCAGGGCAACTACCTGCTTCTCATCTTCGGCCTCGCCGTCAGCATGCCGCTGATCATCGCGGGCGCCGCCCTCGTCATGGGCCTGCTCGATCGTTTCCCTATTCTAATCTGGGCGGGCGCCGCGCTGCTCGGCTGGATCACGGGCGAGGTGATCGCCACGGATCCCGCAATCGAGCCGCTTATCGTCGCGGGCCTGGGCGCGGAAACCGCGCATATGGTCGAGCTTGCCGCCGCAGGAGTTTGCGCCGTGCTGGTCCTTCTCGTCGGCGGGCTGTGGCGGCGCTCGAAAATACGCGCCGCACAGGCGCACGCGCATCCCGCCTAGCCAAGCAACGCCGCGCGGCGGAGCGGCGCAAGCGGTCAATCGCTGGCCGCCCGCTGCTCGACCGCGCTGCTGCGGCGCTCGACGCGCAATGCGAATTTTCCGGTCTCCAACACCGCGAGCAGGGTGGCGCCAACGCCCGTCGCGATCAGCCAGTCGCGCACGACAGCGGCACGGTGTGGAACGCCGCCTGCAGGACCGGCACGTAGATCACCAGCAACGTGCGCCAGCGAGCGACAGCAGCAACCGCGCCGAGCAGCCACTTGTTGTCGAAGAAGCCGCTGAACGCGCTGCGCCAGGTCGAGCGGCAGTTGTACACGTTGAAGAGCTGGAACATCATCAGCGTGGTGAACGCCATGGTGCGCGCGTAGGCCTCGTCGGCCGCGTTCGGGCCGGTGCCCGGTCGCGAACAGCGTGAACAGGCCGCCCGGATAGTAGGCGTCGAGCACGGCGAGCGTGCCGACCATCATCACCAGGCCGACGCCGCCGATGCGCATCCAGTCCTCGGTCGCGAGCACGCCGGTGCCGCGCGCTGCGCGGCTCGCCGCTCCATGACGTCGGGGTCCTTCGGGATCGACGCCGAGCGCGAGCGCGGGCGGCCCGTCGGTGATCAGGTTGATCCAGAGCAGCTGGGCGGCGAGCAGCGGCAGGAACAGCCCGGGCTCGGCCGAGATGAGGCCGAGCATGCCGGCGAACATCACGCCCGCGAACATCGTCAGCAGTTCGCCGGCGTTCGACGACAGCAGGTAGATCAGGTACTTGCGGATGTTGTCGTAGATGCCGCGGCCTTCCTCGATCGCCTTCACGATGCTGGCGAAGTTGTCGTCGGTCAGCACCATGTCGGCGGCTTCCTTGGAGACGTCGGTGCCGGTGATGCCCATGGCGACGCCGATATTGGCGGTCTTGAGCGCGGGCGCGTCGTTGATGCCGTCGCCGGTCATCGCGACGATGTGGCCCTTGCGCTGCAGCGCCTCGACGATGCGCAGCTTGTGCTCGGGATCGACGCGGGCGAACACGCGCACGTCCTCGACGATGGCGTCGAGCGCGGCGTCGTCCATGGTGCGCAGCTCGGTGCCGGTGACGAGTCCGCGCGCCCGGCTCGAAGATGTCGAGCTCGCGGGCGATCGCCTCGGCGGTCGCCGGATGGTCGCCGGTGATCATCACCGTGCGGATATGCGCGCGCTTGGCGACGGCGACGGCGTCCTTCGCCTCCGGTCGCGCGGCGGATCGATCATGCCGACGAAGCCGAGCAGCACGAGATCGTCCTCGATGCTCTCCGGCAGCTCGATGTCTGGTCGGCCGGCGGCTGCGCCTGCGGATCGATGCCGAGCGCGGCGGCCGGCACGGTGCGCGTGGCGATCGCCAGCGTGCGCAGCGCCTGGCGCGGCGAGCTCCTCGTTGCGCTGCAGCGAGGTCGGCGCGGCGCGCGTCGCTCGAGCGGCACGATCTTGCCGCCGTCCCAGAGATAGCGGCACTTCGCCAGCAGCATTTCCGGCGCGCCCTTGACGAAGACGCGCAGCTCGGCCGGCGTTGTCGCGGTCGACGATGGACGGTGGTGTGGCGCTTGCGCTCGGACGTGAACGGGATTTCGGCGATGCGCGGGAAGCGCGCGAGCTCGGCTTCGGCGATGCCGAACTTGCGCGCGGCGACGATCAGCGCGCCTTCGGTCGGGTCGCCCTGCACGCGCCAGCGGCCCTCGCTGTTGGCCAGCGTCGGCGTCGTTGGCGAGCGCCGCGGCGCGCAGCGTCTGCGCCGACGCGCGTCGCGCATGCGGCGAGCCGGCGGCCAGCGGCTCGCCGTCGACGGTGAACTCGCCCTCCGGGATGTAGCCGCTGCCGCCGACCTCGATCAGCGCGCTCGACGGTGAGCGATCGCGCGCACCGTCATCTCGTTGCGCGTCAGCGTGCCGGTCTTGTCGGAGCAGATCACGGTCGCGGCGCCGAGCGTCTCGACCGCCGGCAGCTTGCGCACGATGGCGTTGGCCGCCGCCATGCGGCGCACGCCGAGGCTCAGCCCGACCGTCACGATCGCCGGCAGCGCCTCCGGGATCGCGGCGACCGCCAGCGCCACGGCGAACAGGAACAGGCCGAGCACGACGTTGAGGGTGATGACCGTGGCTGCTGAGCAGGCCGGTCGCGAACACGACGGCGCAGATGCCGAGCATGATGACGCTCAGCCGCTTGCCGGTGCGGTCGAGTTCCTGCTGCAGCGGCGTCGGCTCCTTCTCGGCGGCCTCGAGCAGGCCGGCGATGCGGCCGACCTCGGTCTCCATGCCGGTCGCGACGACGACCGCGCGGCCGCGGCCGTAGGTGGCGACCGTGCCGGAATACAGCATGTTGCGGCGGTCGCCGAGGCCGACGTCGCCGTCGATCGGCCTGGCATCCTTCGCCACCGGCATGCTTTCGCCGGTCAGCGGCGCTTCGTCGGTCTGCAGATTGGCGACTTCGATGAGGCGGGCGTCGGCCGGGATCTTGTCGCCGGCCTCGACCAGCACGATGTCGCCGGGGACGATGTCGTGGGTGGCGATGCGCTGGCGCTCGCCGTCGCGGATCACGGTCGCTTCGGGCGCGGCGAGCGCCATCAGCGCGCGCACCGACTTCTCGGCGCGCGCTTCCTGGACGAAGCCGAGCATCGCGTTGAGGACGACGATCGCCAGGATGACGATCGCCTCGTAGGGCAGCGCGGTCTCGCGCGGGTCCTGCAGCAGCCATTCGACCATCGAGATGACGATGGCGACCAGCAGGATGATGACCAGGAAGTTCTCGAACTGCTCGAGCAGGCGCCTCCACCACGGCGTTTCGGGCGCGCTCTTCAGCTGGTTCGGGCCGTATTCAGTAAGTCGCCGTTCCACCTCGGCGCGGCTCAGTCCGTGTGCAGCGTCGGAACCGAGATCGGAAAGGACGGCGTCCGCGCTGCTGCGATAGGGCGCGATCATCGAAATTCGTTCGTGCATCCGCATCACCTTGGAGTGGCGAGTTGGCGCCGATGATTTCTAACCCGAGCAGATGTAATCCGCTCCACATCGCAGCGCAGCGACAGAGACTATTCTCGCGGCGCGCGGTGTAAACGCCGTCTGACGGTTGGACAACCAAGCGCACGCATGTTGCGTCGCGAGCGCCGCCCGCAATTCGCGGCGATCCTGGGAAAACGGTCTCGTGCGTCTTGCGTCGGCGCAAGTCTCGCGTTAATTACAGCGCAGCAATCGGATTTTGGCCGCTCCGGCCCGCTTAGCGTTTTACACGCGATCGCTTCGGATCTTCCCCAAAACCCGGCTTGTCGCGCCATTGCAGGCGACTGCAATTGTCGCTCACCTTCGACAGACTGAGCTACAGGAGGCCGACGATGCAAAAAGGCACCGTCAAATGGTTTAACCCCACCAAGGGCTATGGGTTCATCCGACCGTCGACCGGCGAGAAGGACGTGTTCGTCCACATCTCCGCAGTCGAGCGCGCCGGTCTCAGCACCCTGAATGAAGGTCAGGTGGTCGAGTACGAACTCGTCACCAACCGCGGCAAAACATCCGCGGAGAACCTCAAGGTCGCATAAAAGCGACGAGCCGGTCATCCCGGCTTTGCGGGTGCTTGCCCGTAGCCCCCGGTTCCGGCCGGGGGTTTTTTGTTGTCTTCACGCGCGCGACACCCAGCCGGCTCTCTCCCAGTCATCCGGATAACAGCGCGCGTGCATGCGGCCAACATGGCGGCGGAGTTTGCCCGCCGTTCGGCGGCCCGTGCGCAGCGGCGCATCGAAGCGCGCGCACGACAAGACCTGCCCCGTCCGCAAGCACAGTGATTGGGCTCATCCGCAGGACGGTCCGCACCGCTTTGCGCGCGCGGCGTTCCGACGAAAAGAATGCGCCGGCGTCAATCGGACGGGGAAATCAGCATGTCGGGGCGATCGCTCGCGCCGGCGACCTTGCAGCGTCCGTCGACCACCGCAAGCCGGCCCTCGGCGAGCCAGCGCAAGGCAAGCGGATAGATGCGGTGCTCGGCTGCGAGCACGCGCGCGCCCAGCGTGTCGGGCGTGTCGTCGTCGCGCACCGGAACCGCCGCCTGGACGATGATCGGGCCGGAATCCATCTCCGGAATGACGAAGTGGACGGAGGCGCCATGCAGCTTCACGCCGGCGGCGAGCGCGCGCGCATGCGTGTCGAGACCCTTGAAGGCGGGCAGCAGGGCAGGGTGGATGTTGATCAGCCGGCCCTGCCAGCGCGACACGAACCACGGGGTGAACAGCCGCATGAAACCGGCGAGGCAGATCAGGTCGATCCGCTGCGCCGACAGTTCGGCGTCGAGCGCCTGCTCGAACGCCGTGCGGTCCTTGCCGAACGTCGTGTGGTCGATGACCGCGCGTCGCGATCCCCGCAGCCTGCGCCCGCGCGAGCCCGGCGGCGTCCGCACGATTGGAGACGACGAGCGCGATCTCGGCCGGATAGGCGGGATCCGCCGCCGCGGAAATGAGCGCCGCCATGTTCGAGCCGCGGCCGGAAATCAGGATGGCGACGCGCTTGCGCTGCATGGTCCCCTCGCAGGCCCACGTCCCGAGGGTGAGCCGCCCGGCATAGGCGACGCGGGCGCCGGCCGCCTCGACCACCGCGCCGAGCGGCACGACGCTGTGGCCGGCCTGTGCGAACGCGGATTCGACCGCGCCGGCGCGGTCGGGGGCGGTGATCGCCACCATGCCGACGCCGCAGTTGAACGTGCGCAGCATTTCCGTCTCGGCGATTCCGCCGGCCCAGGCGAGCCACTGGAACACCGGAAGGACCGGCACGCAGGCAAGGTCGATCCGCACGCCGAGACCTGGCGGCAAGACGCGCGGAATGTTGTCGGTCAATCCGCCGCCGGTGATGTGGGCGAGCGCTTTCACCGCTCCGGTCCCGCGGATCGCGGCGAGGCAGGCCGGCACATAAATCAGGGTCGGCGTGAGGAACGCCTGGCCAAGCGAGAGTGCGGGCTCGAAGGGCGCGGGCTCGTCCCAGCGCAGGCCTTGTTGCTCCACCACCCGGCGGACCAGCGAAAAGCCGTTGGAATGGACGCCCGCGGACACGATCCCGAGCACCGCGTCGCCCGGAGCGATGTCGCCACGGGGCAACAGCATGTCGCGCTCCGCAGCCCCGACGGCGAAGCCGGCGAGATCGTAGTCGCCTGGCGCGTAGAGGCCGGGCATCTCCGCGGTCTCCCCGCCAATGAGCGCGCAATTGGCCTGGCGGCAGCCCGCCGCCACGCCCGCGACGACGCTTGCGCCGACCTTGGGATCGAGCTTGCCGCAGGCAAAATAATCGAGGAAGAACAAAGGCTCAGCGCCTTGAACGACGAGGTCGTTCACCGACATTGCGACGAGGTCGATGCCGATCGTGTCGTGCCGACCGGTCTCGATGGCGATCTTGAGCTTGGTGCCGACGCCGTCGGTGGCGGCGACCAGGACCGGGTCCTTGAAGCCCGCCCGCGCGAGATCGAACAGGCCGCCGAACCCGCCGATCTCCCCATTCGCCCCCGGCCGCGCGGTTCCGCGCACCAGCGGCTTGATCAGGTCGACCATCCTGGCGCCGGCGTCGATGTCGACACCGGCGTCGGCGTAACTCAGGCCCGCTCGGATTGTTTCGCGCATGGTGGATGGCCCGGTTCGAACGGCGGAAAAGAAGCTAGCGCGAGACCCCTGATCGCAATATCAGAAGTGGTTCTTGTCTAGCGTGATGCGAGGTCGACTGATTGCAGTATGAATACGCCAGGGCCAACCTTTAACCTTCCCAATCTTATCACGATCGGGCGGATCATGCTCGTTCCGGCGCTCGTCTGGGCGATAGCCGCCGGCGAGCCGAAGATCGCGTTCGGCCTGTTCCTCGCGGCCGGGCTGAGCGACGCCGTGGACGGCTTCCTCGCCAAACGGTTCGGCATGTCCACCGACTTCGGCGCCTTGCTCGATCCGCTGGCCGACAAGGCGCTCATCATTTCGGTGTTCGTCGGGCTGGGCATTACCGGGGCGATCCCGCTGTGGCTGGTCGTCATCGTGGTCTCCCGCGATATCCTGATCATCGGCGCCGTCATGCTGTCGCTGCTGCTCGGCAAGCCCGTCAAGGTGCGGCCGCTGCTCGTCTCCAAACTCAACACGGTGGTGCAGATCGTGTTCGCCTGTCTCGTCCTTGGCTCGCTCGCCTTCGGCTTCGATGCGGGAATGCTGGAGAATGTCTTGATGCTTGCGGTCGCGACCCTCACCCTTGTGTCGATCGGCTTTTACACGCGCGAATGGATACGCCACATGAACGCGCAAGGGCACGAGCTCGGCTGATGGGCGCGCGGGCGCGCGAGCCGGTGCAGCTGACGCTTGCTCTCGACCATCCCGAGAGTTCTGGCGCGCGACGATTTCGTGGCGGGGCCGACCAATGCGGCGGCGCTCGACATGGTCGAGCGCTGGCCCGATTGGCCGGCGCGAACGCTTGCGCTGGTCGGCCCGCGCGGCTCGGGCAAGAGCCATCTCGCCGCCATTTGGGCGGCGCGCGCCGGCGCGCGCATTGTCGCCGCGCGCATGCTCGACGGACCCTCGGTGCCGGCGGCCTTGGCGAGCGGCGCGGTGGTGATCGAGGATGCGGCCGAGGGGGTGGTGAACGAGCGCGCCTTGTTCCATCTCCTCAATATCGCCGGCGAGGAGCAAGGCCATGTGCTCCTGACGGCGCAGAGCGCGCCCGCCGCCTGGACGCTGCGGCTCGCCGATCTCGCCTCGCGGCTGCGCGCCATCCCTGTGGTCACCGTCGCGCCGCCCGACGATGCGCTGTTCCGCACGGTCATGGTCAAGCTGTTCGCCGACCGTCAACTGACCGTGGACGAAGCCCTGCTCGTCTATCTCGAGCGGCGGGTCGAACGCTCGCTCATCGCCGCGCAAAGGATCGTCGCGGCGCTCGACGGCGAAGGGCTGCGCCAGCACCGTCCGGTCACGCGCGCGCTCGCCGCCGAATTTCTTGACGCCCAGGACGGCGTTTTCCGCGGCTAAGGCGTTGTGCGCTTGTCGTAGTAGGCAGCGACGACTCGCGATAAGCTTGTCGCCGATCCAAAGGCTGGCCGACGGCCGACGTGCTCCGGACCTCAAGGTAAACATGATGGCTGATCGAAAACTATCTGTTCTGTCTATGGAAACAGCAGAAGTGGCCCCGGTGGCGGCCGACCAGCCATCGCCTCTCAAGGGGTCTCCGGAGCGGTTCTTCAACCGTGAGCTGTCCTGGCTGCAGTTCAACCGGAGAGTTCTGGAGGAAGCGGAGAACCCGAACCATCCGCTCCTCGAGCGGGTGCGGTTCCTGTCCATCTCCGCCAACAATCTCGACGAATTCTTCATGGTGCGGGTGGCCGGCTATATCGGTCAGGTCGACGCGGGCATCACCACCAAGAGCCCGGACGGACTGACCCCGAAAGACCAATTGGCGCGCATCAACGAGGCGGTCGCCACGCTTGCGGTCGATCAGCAGCAGCGCTGGCGCGCGCTGAAGAAGGACTTGGCCGACGCCAGTATCGTGTTTGCCGAAGCGGACTCGCTCAAGAAAACCGATCGGCATTGGCTCGAGGACTATTTCCTGCACCGGATCTTTCCGGTCCTGACGCCGCTCGCGATCGACCCGGCGCATCCGTTTCCCTTCATTCCGAATTTCAGCTTCTCGCTCGCTTTGCATCTGGCGCGCACGCATGACGGACGACCGCTGAACGCCCTCATCCGCGTGCCGCCGAAGGTGGAGCGGTTCATTCGGCTGCCGGCGGAAGACGGCGGCGTCGTGCGCCTGATCACGCTCGAACAGGTGATCGCCTTGTTCGTTCCTCGCCTGTTCCCCGGCTACTCGGTCAAAGGGCAGGGCGGCTTCCGCGTCCTGCGCGACTCCGAAGTCGAAATCGAGGAAGAGGCCGAGGACCTCGTGCGCCTGTACGAGACGGCGCTGAAACAGCGCCGGCGCGGCTCGGTCATCCGGCTCGAAGTCGATGCGGCGATGCCGGCCGAACTGCGGCGCTTCGTTCAACGCGAACTCGCCGTCGCCGACGACGAGGTCTTCACGGTCGAGGGCGCGCTGGCGCTGGCCGAACTCGCGCAGCTGTCGTCGCTCAACCGGCTCGACCTCGAATGGAAGCCGTACAAGCCGCGCTTTCCCGAGCGCATCCGCGAGCAAGCCGGCGACTGCTTCGCGGCCATCCGGCAGAAGGACCTGATCGTCCATCATCCTTACGAGTCGTTCGACGTCGTCGTGCAGTTCCTGCAGCAGGCGGCGCGCGACCCCGACGTGGTCGCGATCAAGCAGACGCTCTACCGCACCTCGAAGGACAGCCCGATCGTGCAAGACGCTCGCGGAGGCGGCCGAACTGGGCAAGTCGGTCACCGCGGTCGTCGAGCTGAAGGCGCGCTTCGACGAGGAAGCGAACATCCGCTGGGCGCGCGATCTGGAGCGGGCCGGCGCGCAGGTCGTGTACGGCTTCATCGAGTTGAAGACGCACGCCAAGCTGTCGCTCGTGGTGCGCCGGGAGGGCGGCTCGCCTCTATCCTATGTCCACACCGGCACGGGCAATTATCACCCGGTCACGGCGCGGGTTTACACCGATCTGTCCTTCTTCACCGCCGATCCGGCCATTGCGCCGCGACGTCGCCCGCATCTTCAATTTCATCACCGGCTATGCGGAGCCCGCCGGGCTCGAGCGCATGGCCGCCTCGCCGCTCAATCTGCGCAAGCGCATCATGGATCACATCGCCCAGGAAATTTCCCATGCGCGCGCCGGCCGGCCGGCGGCGATCTGGATGAAGATGAACTCGCTGGTCGATCCCGGCATCGTCGATGCGCTGTACGAGGCCGTCGCAGGCGGGCGTTCCGGTCGACCTCGTGGTGCGCGGCATCTGTTGCCTGCGCCCGGGGGTGAGCGGCCTGTCCGAGAACATCCGGGTCAAGTCGATCGTCGGGCGGTTTCTCGAGCACAGCCGCATCTTCTGCTTCGGCGGCGGCCACGGCCTGCCGCACCCGAAGGCGCATGTCTACATTTCGTCGGCCGACATGATGCCGCGCAATCTCGACCGCCGGGTCGAGGCGCTATGTCCGATCCTCAATCCGACCGTGCATCAGCAGGTGCTCGATCAGATCATGATCGCCAATCTCAAGGACAACCAGCAGAGCTGGATGCTCTTGCCTGACGGAACATGGACGCGTATCAAGGTCGCCGCGGGCGACGAGCCGTTCAATGCGCACAAATATTTCATGACCAATCCGAGCCTGTCCGGCCGCGGAAAATCGCTCAAGGAATCGTCGCCCCGCAGCCTCACGCGGCGGGGAGAACGTGCCTAGCCGAAACCGAACAAGCCATGCCGCCGCCAAGGGTCGTCTCGATCATGGCCCGCCCATTGCGGTCATCGACATCGGATCGAATTCGGTCCGCCTCGTCGCCTATGAAGGCCTGACCCGCAGCCCCACGCCGATCTTCAACGAGAAGGTGCTCGCCGGGCTCGGGCGTGAGGTCCAATCGACCGGCCTGCTCGCGCGCGACGCCGTGGAGCGGGCGCTGTCGTCGCTGCGGCGCTTCCGTTCGCTGTGCGACGCGATGGGCGCGCGCCGGCTGTGGATCATCGCCACCGCCGCGTGCCGCGACGCCGTGAACGGTCCGGACTTCATCGGCGAGGCCGAGAAGATCTGCCGCGTCAAGATCGACGTGATCTCCGGCAAGCGGGAGGCGGAGCTGTCGGCGCTCGGCGTTCTGTCCGGCATTCACGAGCCCGACGGCCTGGTCGGAGATCTCGGCGGCGGATCGCTCGAGCTCATCGACCTGCGCGGTTCGCGCTGCCGGGCGGCCACCACGGTGCCGCTGGGCGGGCTCGCGCTCCAGGACAGTTCCGAGAAATCGCTGAAGAAAGCGGAAAAGATCGTCGAAACGACGCTCGGCGGCGTGCGGTTTTTAGGGGCGGGCGCGGGCCGCGCCTTCTATTCGGTCGGCGGCACCTGGCGTGCGCTCGCCCGCCTGCATATGCGCCAGACGGGCTATCCGCTGCATGTGATGCATGGCTATTCGATCCCCGCCAAGGAGGCGCTCGAATTCGTCCGCCTCGTGCGGCGCGTCAATCCCGACATGCTGTCGCAGATCGAGGCGGTGACGGACGCGCGGCGGCCTCTGCTCGGTTATGCCGCGCTGGTGCATGGAGCACATCATCCGGCGCGCCAAGCCGCGCGAGATCGTGGTCTCCGCGGCCGGGGTGCGCGAAGGGCTGCTCTACTCGCTGCTCAAGGAGAAGGAGCAAAAGCGCGACGCGCTGCTCGCCGCGGCGGGCGACCTCAACGTGCTGCGCTCGCGCTCGCCGCAGCACGGCGAGGAGCTGATCCGCTGGACCGACAGGTTCATGTCCTCGTCGAAGATCGAGGAGACGGCCGAAGAGGTGCGCCTGCGCCATGCCGCCTGTCTGCTCGCCGATATCGGCTGGCGCGCCCATCCCGACTACCGCGGCGAGCAGTCGCTCAACATCATCGCGCATGCGAGCTTTCGTCGGCGTCGATCACCCCGGGCGCGCCTATCTCGCGCTGGCGGTGTTTTTCCGCCATGTCGGGCTGTGGGAGGGCGAGCTGTCGCCGCATGTGCGCGAACTCGCAAGCGCCGCGGATGATCGACCGTGCGCGCGTGCTCGGGGGCGCGTTGCGGGTCGCCTATCTGATATCCGCGGCGATGCCCGGCATTCTGCCCGAAGTGCCGCTCGCGGTCGTTCGCGGCCAGCTCGTGCTCTCGCTGAAAGGCCGGTACGCCACGCTGGGCGGGGAGCGCCTGTACAACCGGTTGCGGCAGCTTGCGCGCCTGATCGGGCGCGACGTCGATCTCCGTCTCAAGCTGAGCCGGGCGCCCGGTCGACGGCGATGACGCGGTTGCGCTCGATGGCGAGCGCGAGGTCGCCATGCTTGAGGGCGAGCGCTTTTTCGCCGAACAGTTCGCGGCGCCAGCCCTTGAGCGCGCGGCACCTCGGCGTTGTCGTGGGCGACGATCCGCTCGAGATCGTCCACCGTCGCAATCACCTTGGCGGCGACGCCGTGTTTCTCGGCGGTCATCCGCAGCAGCACTTTCAGGAGCTCCACCGTCGCGCTCGCATTGGCCTGGGCGCGCGAGCGCTCGAGCCGCGGCAGCGTTTTCGGATCGCGCGAAAGGCCGCGCCGGACGCCGTCGAGAATGTCCTGTCCCCATTTGGACCGTTCGAAGCCCTTCGGCAGCGAGCGCAGCGCCGCAAGACCCTCCGGCGTGGTCGGCGCCTGAATGGCGATATCGCCGATGACCTCGTCCTTGAGCACGCGGCCGCGCGGCACGTCGCGCAGTTGCGCCTCGCGTTCCCGCCAGGCGGCAAGCTCGATCAGGATTGCGAGCTCCTTGGGCTTGCGCACGCGGCTCTTCAGCCTTTCCCAGGCCGTCGCCGGGTCGGCGCGATAGGTCTCGGGCGAGGTGAGGATCTCCATTTCCTCGTCGACCCAATTGGTGCGTCCGCGCTCGGCCAGATCGGCCGCGAGCGCGAGATAGACGTCGCGCAGATGGGTGACGTCGGAGATCGCATAGGATGTCTGCGCCGAGCGTCAGCGGCCGCCGCGCCCAGTCGGTGAAGCGGCTCGACTTGTCGAGGGCGTCGCCGGTGATGCGCTGGACCAGCTGGTCGTAGGAGATCGCGTCGCCATAGCCCAGCACCATCGCGGCGACCTGGGTGTCGAACAGCGGGCGCGGGATCAGCGCCGCCTGGTGCCAGATGATCTCCACATCCTGGCGGGCGGCATGGAAGACCTTGATCACCCGTTCATTCGCCATCAGCGCATAGAAGGGGCTGAGATCGATTTCCGCGGCGAGCGCGTCGATGACGAGCGCTTCGGCCGGACTGGCCATCTGGGCGACGCAGAGCAGCGGGTAGTAGGTCGACTCGCGCAGGAATTCGGTGTCGACGGTCACGTAGGGGTGGCGCGCCATGCGCTCGCACGCGGCTGCGAGGTCCTCGGTCGTCGTGATCAGCTCCGCCGCGAAGGAAGCATGGTTGCTCCCTCTGGCTCGCAAACGCGGGTCCTCGATCAACATCGCTTTTGGCAAACGGCTCTCGACGGGACGAACAAAATGAGAATCACCACTCAACGTGTCGTTTTCACGCGGTTTTTTGTCATGGTCAAAGCATCATACAGAGCGGGTGCGGCGAGGTCGAGGAGGAATTCGGGCGTAACACGCTTGAGTCGCTTCGAGGTTAGGCCGCGGTCGCGTGCTCGTAAATATCTTCCTCCTGGGCGTTGTGGAGGCGCACCAGCGCCTCGATCGAACTCGATCACCCGCTGAGCATCATGGACGAGATAGCGGTCGACATCCTGCGGCCGCACGTTCGTCGGCGAGACGGGCGAGCAGCCGGGCGAGATGCAGGATCTCGCGATGCGCCCGGCTCATGGCCGAGAGCCCATGCCCGTCAGGCAGGAACTTGGTGAGTCGCGGATAGACCGCGGCCTCGTCGTTGCGCTCGTGCCGGACCACCTGCTCGGAGACGATGGCGTTCGCCTCGGCGATCAGGTCGCAGGCGCGCCCGGGATCGGCGTCGTCGAGCGCATCCGCGATGCTGCGCAGGCGGTCGAGCGCCTTGTCGAGGAGTTCGTGCCCTTCGTGCAGGTCGCGCGCGGCGGCCGACGGCAACGTATGCAGGCGGGCCATGACGCCGCGTCCGGGCCCGAGCGCGCGCAGGGCGTTGAGGATCACGACGACGTCGATTCCTTCCTGGATGAGGGCGCCGGCGACCGGCGTGAGAAACCCGAAGGCCGCGGCGATCATCGCGAGGGCCGACAGCGCCATGCCGGCGACGATGCTCTCCACCGCGATGCGCCGCGCCCGCCGCGCGATCGTGACCGCCTGCGACACCCGGTCGAGCCGGTCGACCAGGATCACCACGTCGGCGGCCTGCGAGGACGCGCTGGCGCCGCGCGCGCCCATGGCGATTCCGACGCCGGCCGCCGCGAGCGCGGGCGCATCGTTGATGCCGTCGCCGACCATCAGGGTCGGATTGAGGCGCTGCTCGGTGGCCACCGCATCGACCTTGTCGGACGGGCTGCGGTCGGCGAGCACCTCGTCGAGATCGAGCGCCGCGCCGATCGTCTCGGCCGCCTCGGCGCGGTCGCCCGTGACCATCATGATGCGCCCGACGCCGGCCTGGCGCAGCGCCTGAATGGCGCGCGGGGTCTCGGCGCGCAATTCGTCGGCGAGCAGGAGCGCGCCGACGGCGCGGCCGTCCACCGAAACGAACACGCTGAGCGCCGCCCGCCAGGAGGCGCGCCGCAGCGCCCGCACCGCCCAGTCGGGCGGCCGAGCCGTCCCGAATACGAGCGACGGCGCGCCGACGCACACGCTGCGTCCCTCGACCATTCCTTCGACGCCCGAGCCGAGCGTCTCGCGCACGCCGTCCGGAACCGCGAGGGCGAGGCCGCGCGCGGTCGCCGCCGCGACGATCGCTTCGGCGGCGATATGGTGCGAGGCCAGTTCCAGCGAGGCGGCGAGGCGAAGCACCGTCTCGGCGCTCTCCCCCGGCGCGGTTTCGATCGCGACCAGCCGCGCGCCGCCCACGGTCAGCGTTCCGGTCTTGTCGAACATCACCGTATGCGTTCGCGCCAGCGCTTCGAGCGCGCCGCCGCCCTTGACCAGAACGCCGTGGCGGGCCGCCTGGGAAACGCCGGCGATGAAGGCGACGGGAGCGGCGAGGATGAGCGGGCAGGGGGTCGAGGCGACGAGCACGGCGAGCGCCCGGATCGGATCGCCCGACCAGAGATAGGCCGCTCCTGCAACGACGAGCGTCGCCGGCAGCAGCAGCAAGGCGTAGCGGTCGGCAAGGCGGATGAACGGCGCCTTCGCGGTCTGCGCGGCGGTGACGAGGCGGACGATCCCGGCATAGGTGCTTTCGCCGGCCGTCGCGCTGGCGCGCATGGCGAACGATTCGCCGGCATTGACCGTGCCGCTGCGCACCTGATCGAGGGCGCGGCGCAGGACCGGAAGCGGCTCGCCGGTCAGCGCCGACTCGTCGATCAAGGCCTCGGCGCTCATCACCGCGCCGTCGACGGGGATCAACTCGCCGGCGCGCACGAGAAGCATGTCGCCGATCGCGACCGCTTCGATCGGGACATCCTCGATGCGATCGCCGAGCCGCCGATGGGCGACCCGCGGAGCGCGGTCGACCAGCGATCTGAGGTCGCGCTCCGCGCGCGCGACGGCGATCTGCTCGAGCACATTGCCGCCGGCATACATGATGGCGACGACCACGCCCGCCAGTTCCTCGCCGAGCGCGAGCGCCGCACTCATCGACACGAAGGCGACGGCATCGACGCCCATGCGTCCGGCCATGAGGTCGCGGACGATGGTGATCGCGAGCGCTGCGACGACCGGCGCGGTGCCGAGCGCCCATGCCCAGGAGGCGAGCCTTTCCTTCTCCGGCGAGCCAGGCGGCGAGGCCGACGCCAGTCCCGCGAGTGAGATCAGGACAAGGCCGTAACGGCGCCATACGTTCGCTCATTCGCCCTCCCGAAAGACATGCGCCTGGCGGGTCGGACCAGCGTTAGCATTGATTAGAACGAATATAAACTCTAGGAGATTCCCGTGTTCGTGCAAACGTATATGCAGAATGACTTGCAGCTCAGCCTCCGCGCAGCCGCGGCATGTGGATGAACTCCCACGGGCTCGGGAAGGGCCCGACCGGCGCCTCGATCACCGTCGGGACATCGGTCCGGGCAAAGCCGCGGGCGAGCGCCGCACGGAGCTCCTCCGGCGTGCGGACGCGCTCGGCCGCCGCCCCGAAGCTCTCCGCGAAACGCACGAAGTCGGGATTGGCGAGGTCGCAGGCGATCAGCCGGTTGCCGAAAGTTCTCCTCCTGGATGCGCCGCACATTGCCGAACGCGCCGTCCGCGAACACGATGGCGACGAGCGGGATGCGGTGGAGCATCGCCGTCGCAAGCTCGTTCGCCGTGAACAGAAAGCCGCCGTCGCCATTGATCGAAACGACCGGCCGGTCGGCGCAGGCGTGCTTTGCCCCGAGCGCGGTCGCATAGCCCCAGCCGAGCGGGTCCTGGTAGCCGGGCGACAGGAAGGTGCGCGGCCGGTAGACCGGCATGGCGATGCGCGCGACGAAGCCGAGCTGCGTCACCTCGTCGACGAATATGCCGTCCTCCGGCAGCTCCGCGCGGATCGCATCGAGAAAGGCGAGCTGCGGCGCGAGCTTTTGCAGCCTTCCCGCCCAGCGCGCCTGCCGCGCCTTCATCTCGTCGCGGCGGGAGGGGCGCTTGGCGTTGTGCGCGGGCAGGAGGTCGATCAGCCGCCGCAGGATGGGCGCGGCGTCGCCGATCAGCGCTTCCGCCGGCGGGCAGAAGCGCGCCGGCTCTTCCCGGTCGGCGTCGACCCGGATGATCGCGAGTTCGTCGTCGATGCCCCACTGCCGGAACTGCATCAGCAGGCGCGTGCCGACCGCGAGCACCACGTCCGCTTCGCCCCACAATTCGCGGCCGAGCGGAAGCGTGACGCTCAGCGGGTCGCGGCTGTCGAGCACGCCGCGCCCGCGCCGATAGGCAAGCACCGGCGCCTGCAGCATCTCGGACAAGAGCGTGACCTCGGCGGAGGCGTCCTGCGCGCCGCCGCCGCACACGATCATCGGATTTTTCGCGGCTCCGAGTTGTTTCGCCGCGGCCAGCGCCGCGTCCTCGTCGATCGCAGGCGGCGCAGGCGCGCGGGGAGCAACGAGCGAGACAGGGGCGCTTCGTCCCCACACGTCTATCGCGCATTCGAGCGCGGCCGGGCCCGGCCGGCCGCTCGCGCTCGCCATCGCGTGCAAGGCCTGCGCGACCAGGCCGGAGGCGTCTTCGGGCGCACGGATGCGGGCGGTGAAGTCGACGAGACGCGACAGAATGCCGGCCTGGTCGCGGATTTCATGCAGATGGCCGAACCCGCGCCCGATTTCGGCATCCGGGATCTGCCCGATCAGGGCGAGCACCGGGGCGTTCATCGAATAGGCCGTGAGCAGGGCCGCCCCGGTGTTGAGGAGGCCGGGCCCCGGCACCGCCGCATAGGCCTGCGGGCGGCCGGTCGCGAGCGCGGCGCCGAGCGCCATCCAGGCCGCGCCCTGTTCGTGGCGGGTATGGATCACGCGGATACGGTCGGAGGCCTGGAACAGCGCATCGAACAGATGATCGTTGTGCACGCCCGGCAGGGCGTAGAGCGTGCGGATATCGTGCGCGAGCAGCGAGGCGACCGTCGCCTCCGCAGTCGTCATCATGTGCATGGGATGGCTCGGACTGGCGCTTTCGGGTCGGTGCTTGATAGCCGACCGCGCGCCCGCTGTCGCGCTCCTGTCGCGGGCGCGAACTCCGGCCGTTCGCCGTGCGTTCGATCTCTGATGGATGGAACGGTCGTTCGATTTCATCCTCCCCCGTGAAAACGGGGGAGGGGGACCATGCGCAGCATGGTGGAGGGGGCAGCGGCCGTACACGCAAGCCGGCCCCCTCCACCGCCGACGCAGCCAAGCCTGCGCAGGCTGCGCAAGCTTGCCTGCGATGGGCGGTTCCCCTCCCCCGCGCGCGGGGGAGGATGTGTTTCGGATCGAGTTTCAGTGTGAGGGGAATACGGGAGAGGTCAAGGTTCCCCTTTTTTCCGGCTCGCGTGATTCTCGCCGATTCTCGGGTCAAGCCCGAGGACAGGCTCTCTCCCCGCCGGGGAGAGCGATGTCGAGGCGCTCCGGCGCGCGCGGCGTCATCCTTGACCAATGCGCGGCGAGCCATTCTTGACAAAGCGGGGGGCGCATGCACCTTCCGGCCTCCGCGTGCGGGGTAAATCGCGCGCCTTTTTTTGGTTGGTCGCGTTTCCACGGCGAACCGTTTCCCACCCCCGGATCACGTCCGAGGGCGGGCGTCGCCTGAAAGCGCTCCGCTCGGAAAGCCCGGATGCATCGCTATCGCACCCACAAATGCGGCGACCTGCGCGCGAGCGATGTCGGCCAAGACGTGCGCCTGTCCGGCTGGTGCCACCGCATCCGCGACCATGGCGGCGTGCTGTTCATCGATCTGCGCGACCATTACGGCGTGACGCAGTGCGTGATCGACCCGGATTCGCCCGCCTTTGCGGTCGCCGAGACGTTGCGCTCGGAATGGGTCGTGAAGGTCGACGGCAAGCTGCGCCTGCGCCCGCCGGGAACGGAAAACCCCGATCTGCCGACCGGCGCGGTCGAGGTCTATGCGAGCGCGATCGAGGTGCTCGGCCCCGCCGCCGAGCTGCCGATGCCCGTGTTCGGCGACCAGGAATATCCCGAGGACATCAGGCTGCGCTATCGCTTCCTCGATCTGCGGCGCGAGCGCCTGCACAAGAACATCATGCTGCGCGGGGCGATCATCGATTCGCTGCGGCGGCGCATGAAGGAGCAGGGCTTCTTCGAGTTCCAGACGCCGATCCTCACCGCGTCGAGCCCGGAAGGCGCGCGCGATTTTCTCGTGCCGTCGCGCCTGCATCCGGGAAAATTCTACGCGCTGCCGCAGGCGCCGCAGCAGTTCAAGCAGCTGCATCATGATCTCGGGCTTCGATCGCTACTTCCAGATCGCGCCCTGCTTCCGCGACGAGGATGCGCGCGCCGACCGCTCGCCCGGCGAGTTCTACCAGCTCGACCTGGAAATGAGCTTCGTGACGCAGGATGACGTGTTCGCCGCGGTCGAGCCGGTGCTGCACGGCCTGTTCGAGGAGTTCGCCGGCGGCAAGCCGGTCACGCCGAAGTTCCCGCGCATTCCCTATGCCGAGGCGATGCTGAAATACGGCGTCGACAAGCCGGACCTGCGCAATCCGATCGAAATCGCGGACGTGAGCGAGGAGTTCAACGACGCGAGCGTCACCTTCAACGCGTTCAAGCGGGTGATCGCGCGGGCGGCGTCGTGCGCGCGATCCCGGCGCCGGGCGCGGCGGCGCAGCCGCGCTCCTTCTTCGACAAGCTCAACGACTGGGCGCGCCAGGAGATGGGCGCGCCGGGCCTCGGCTACATCGTGTTCGAGAGGACGGCGCGATGGCCGGCAAAGGGCCGATCGCGAAATTCATGCCCGGCCGACGATGCAGGCGCGCGATCGCTCGCGAGAAGACCGGCGTCGAAGGCGGGCGACGCGGTGTTCTTCGCCGCCGGCAAGCCGGCCGGCGCGGCGCAGCTCGCCGGCACGGCGCGCACCCGCATCGGCGAGGAACTCGGCCTGATCGACAAGGACCGGTTCGCCTTCTGCTGGATCGTCGATTTCCCGATGTATGAGTGGAACGAGGAGGAGAAGAAGATCGACTTCTCCCACAACCCGTTCTCGATGCCGAACCTGCCGGCGGACGAATTTCTTGCGCTCGATCCGAACGACGCGGAGACGATTCTCGCGCTCAAGGCGATCCAGTACGACGTGGTCTGCAACGGGATCGAACTGTCCTCGGGCGCGATCCGCAACCATCGCCCCGACGTCATGAAGAAGGCCTTCGCCATCGCCGGCTATGGCGAGGACGTGCTGGAGCAGAAATTCGGCGGCATGCTGCGCGCGCTCTCGCTCGGCGCGCCGCCGCATGGCGGCATCGCGCCCGGCATCGACCGCATGGTCATGCTGCTCGCGGGCGAAGAGAACTTGCGCGAGGTGGTGCTGTTCCCGATGAACCAGCGCGCCGAGGATCTGCTGATGGGCGCGCCTTCCGAGGTCACGCCCAAGCAGCTGCGCGAGCTGCATATCCGGCTCAATCTGCCGCCCAAGGGCTGAGCTCTCCGGTCAAGCGCGGGTGGCGGCCTGCCCGGCGGCCCGCATGGTTCGAGGCGCGCGGTTTCGCACGGCGCCTCACCATGACGAGACCTTCAATTCGCAGCCCCGCCTCGAAAAAAGCCATGATTTTCCTTAGGCACAGAGCCTGCGTTTGGTCGTGAGGAGGGGAATAATGATGATTCGCACAATTGGGGCCGTAGCGCTGCTCTCGATCGCGGCGATCGCGCCGCCTGAGCCGGCCGCGGCGCAGGACGCGCTGAGCGGCGCTCTGCTGGGCGGCGCGGCCGGCGCGCTGATCGGCGGCGCAGCCACCGGCCGCGCAGGCGGCGCGCTGGTCGGCGGCCTGATCGGCGGAACGGCGGGCGCGGTGATCGGGTCGGAGGCGCAGCGGCGCAACTCGTTTTATTGGCATCGGGGCCGATGCTATCAGGCCGTCCCGGGCGGGTATCAGCCGGTCCCGGCCGTTATTGCTACTGAGCAAGCGCCGGCGGGTGCGGCCGGCCGGCCCCGGCTGATCGCATAGATGAGCGATGTCGCCCCGCGACAGGCGTCGGTCGATGTCCGGCGGAAGCGTCTCAAGACCGGACTGACCAACGCCGCGGTCGTCCTTGTCTCGCTTGCGATCACCTATTTCGTACCGAGTACGTGTTCTTTCGCCATGTGCTGCCGCATGTGGCGAAGGACTTGCGGGCCTATGTGCCGGACCGGGCCGAAATTTATCTGCAGAACGCCAAGGCCGCGTTACGTCCGCGTGACTACATCGCGCTGATCGGCGATTCGCATGCCCAGGGCGCGGGCGATTGGCTGTGGTCGGTCGGCTACGAGAACGATCGGCCTTATCATTCCGCCAATGTCATCCACGATCTCGCCGGCAAGGACGTGATTACGTTCGGCCGCGGCGGGGCGGGAAGCGCCGAAGCGCTTGTCCTGCGCGTCGCCCGCATCCTGGGCGAAGCCGATTGCTACATATGTTCCCCCGCTTGAACAGCCGCGGCGGTTCTTCGTCTATTTCTATGAAGGCAACGACATCTACGACAACAGCCGGGCGCTGCGGCGCGCCCTCAGGGCAGGGGGGCCCGACCTGTCGGCGAGTCTCGATAGCGTTCTCGAGCATGATTATGGCGCGCAGGGGCGATGCTACGGACAACTCGGCGAGATGATGAGCAGCATGGCCTCGTCCCTCGCGCTCGACACCATGACCAGGTTCCGCGCTTTTGTGGCGAGATTGGTCGTCCGCAGCGCAGCTGCGGAACCGCAGGTCGATCCCGGTGCTGCGCCGGATACGGGTCCGCCCACAACCGGCAACCGGCTGCTGATCGGGGGCGCCGCCGTCCGGACGCCCGCACTGCAAATCCCGCCCGCCAATCTCACCGACCGCCAACTCGAGGATGGGATCGCCGTCTACGAGCGCGCCTTGGCTTGGTTGCGCCGGCACTTCCCCGACGTCCCGGTCACCGTCGTCTACATCCCGTCGCCCGCGGCGATCTATCGTCATGCGACCGACGCGGTGCTCGCCAAGGACTTCGCGCATCGCTTCCTTCCCGCGGCGGGCGGCGCGAACGGGGAGGGGCCTTCCTTCCCGGTTTCCCAGGTTTACGCTTCCAGCCAGCGTCTGTGCGGGAGGATCCGCGAGGTTTCGCTGCAACAAGGCGCTTCGTTCATCGATCCCCGCCCCGCCTTTCGCGAGGCGGGCGCCCGCCACGCCCTGCACGGGCCGACCGACTGGAATCATCCGAACGAAGCGGGTTATCGGCTTCTGGGCGCCATCGTCGCGGAGCATGTGGACGATCGGCCCGCCGACCGCTGCGATGACGGGTGGCCGGGCTGACGCCAGCGAAGGACGTGTCACTCGCGGCCGGTCGACCGGATGCGGAGGGGGCGTTCGCTGCGGCGGTTGTCTTGCGGCGCGGCCATCGAGTTCGAGCGGAGACGGCAAGCCCGGCGAATTGACAAGCTTGCCGGCCTTGAACGCGGCCTCGGTGCGATTGCGCACGCCGAGCGCGCGCAGGAGGGCCGCCAAGTGGATCTTGGTTGTCGCCTCGGCAATGTCCAGCGCGCGCGCGATCTCCTTGTTGGACTTGCCATGCGCCAGAAGGCAGAGCACTTCACGCTGCCGGCCGGTGAGCTTGAGGAGATCGGCCTCGGTCGAGAGCGTCGGAACCGCGTCTCCGCCGTAGCGGCCGCCGACCGGGTCGCCGGCGTCGGCGAGCGACCACGGGACATAAATCCGCCCGGACAGAACGTCGGCGAGGGCGCCGAGAATGCCGCTGTCGGACTGGTGCTTTGAGATAAAGCCGTGAAAGCCCGCGGCGAGACTGGCGAGAATGTCGGCGCGCGAGTCCGACGAAGAAATAATCACGAAGCGAGTCGCCGGTGAGGCGTCGCGCGCCGCCTTGAGCGGATCGAGCGAACCGAAGCTGGACAAATCCACGCCCACGAGGACCAGATCGAACACCTCGTTGCGGATCAGGGACAACGCCTGAACCAGGCTGCTCGCCTCGGTCACCTCGGCCTGCGGCATTTGTACACGAATGAGGCTCCGCAGTCCCGTGCGGTAAACGCTATGTTCGTCAAACACCAGAATTCGAGGCATTCACGTCGCCTTTTCGTTTGCTCTAAATGCACACAATGACCATGCCTGCCCGGCATAAGACCAAACGAACGATCACGGTTCGTAGCTCACCAATTCGCCAGCGTCGGAACCGTAACGCTCGCCACTAGAACGGTGCAGTTCGACGCGCGGATCATCATCCGCCTAATCTTTCTTCTAAAGTCGTACGCCGCCTGGCGGCAGTTAAATCGTCTCCGACGCGCAGCGGTTGGTTTCCAGCGCTGCGTATTGCAGGGAAATCGATTTTCGAATTGCGGGATTCACAACGGCCGAGGTGGCGCTCCCCGCGTCCACTTAGATCGCAGATTGAAACGATGCAACCAGACATCGAAGTACCGGATCCGCTTCGGAAGGAGCCGCCGGAGCATTCTGAAGCACATCTCTGCAACGTAGGCCCGCAGCCGCCGCTCGCGGTATGCTTGGCGCAATGCAAGGCTCACGAGTGTCGACTTTGTTTCGTTGCGCCTGACGGCACTTCCGTCATCCGTTCATCGGATTTGCGGGTAGTCGACGCGAGACGAGATTCAGGCCAGCATCGCGCAACAGCTGCAACGAGATAACCAAGCTGATGCGTTTTGCGTCGAGGAGGTTGAACCGCGTCGCAAATCCGCGTACCCCAATTGTCGGATCGAGCGCGAAGCAGTATCGACAAAATGCGAGTAGCCCGATTGACTTGGTGGTGCGATGGTGCGTTCCCGTCCAATCGACGCACCGTGGTCAACATTTGGCGCTGGCTGAGTAGCCGGTCCGGGCGCTCCCGGACGTGCTCCATCGGCCACTCTAAGGGCCCGCATGCGCCACACTTCTAGTGGGGGGACCCAATCCGCAGAACCTATTGGGGCGACCCAATCCGCAAACCGTTCCGGCTGTCGTTTACGAAAAATTAGCGTTGCGGAACAAATCCATGCTCCTTCCGGGTCGCTGACCATTGATCCAAACGGGATTTTCCAGCGTTCCGGGGTGGATGCAATTGGTCTTGCCCCAACCGCGTGGGCCGTTCGCCCTCCTGATAGATCCCGGAATAGCTGGGATAAGTTTCGCGTGGCTCCGACCAAGGCATTCGGCGCTTATGCCGGCTGAAGACGACCAAGCTGCAGGACCTGCGTGGGGTCGGCTGATCGAGGCGGTGGCGACCCGGCGGGACCGTGCGGCCTTTGTCAGGCTGTTCCAGCATTTCGCGCCGCGCGTGAAGACGTTCATGCTGCGCTCCGGGGCGAGCGAGGCGGCGGCCGAGGAAATCGCCCAGGAAACCATGCTGTCCGTGTGGCGCAAGGCCGAACTCGTTCAAGCCTGACTCCGCGGGTGCGGCGGCCTGGATCTTCACGATCGCGCGCAACCAGCGGATTGACGCGTTCCGGCGCGAGCGGCGCGGCGGCGCTGTCGAGGTCGACAACGCCCGAGGGCGTTGCCGAGCCTCAGGTTGACGAGCGGCTGACGCCGGAATCGCAGGTCGCGGCCGGCCAGTTGGAAGACTGCGTGCGCCAAGCGATGGCGCAGCTGTCAGACGAGCAGCTGCGCGTCATCGAACTGTCCTTCTTCGAGGATAAGCCCCATGGCGAGATTGCGGAGCTTCTGCAGATCCCGCTCGGCACCGTGAAATCGCGTCTGCGGCTGGCGATAGGCCGGCTGCGCGCCCTGTTGGGCGATATAGCATGACCGCCCAGGATCATCCCTCCGACAACGAGCTCTCGGCCTTCGCGGCCGGCACGCTCGATGACGCCCAGCGCTCGGCGGTCGCCGCGCATCTCCGCGAGTGCGCGCGCTGCCGCGCTTTCGTGCGCGCGATGGAGCATGTCGGCGGCGTCGTGCTTGAAGGTCTCCCGCCCGCGGCATTGGCCGGCGGATCATTGGCTGCGGTGATGGCGCGGCTCGACAGCCCGCCGCCTTCCTCCCGCTCCCCGGGCGGCGGCTCACCGGAACGCGGCGGCGTGTTCGGCGCTTCCGGCGGCATTCGCAGCCGCTGGTTCGGTCACGGAAAACCGACCGCCGGACGCAAGCGCATCAGGAACGGACTGGCGAACGCGGCGCTGATCACCCTCTCGCTGGGAATCACCTATCTCGCCGCCGAATATGCGTTCTTCCGCCACGGCCTGCCGCATGTGTCGATGAACCTGCGGCCGCATCTGCCGGACCGCGCCGATTTCTATCTGCAGAACTCCAAAGCCGACCATGTTCCGCGCGATTACATCGCCTTGATCGGCGATTCCTATGCGCAGGGCATGGGCGACTGGCTGTTGTCCGTCGGCGGCAAGAACGATCGGCCGTACCATTCGGCGAACGTCGTGCGCGAGCTTGCCGGCAATGATGTCGTCTCCTTCGGTCGCGCCGCGGCCGGCAGCGCCGAAGCGATGGTGCTGCGGGTCACCCGTATTCTGGGCAACTCCTATTGCTACCTGTTTCCGCCCATCGAACGGCCGAAACGCTTCTTCATCTATTTCTACGGCGGCAACGACATCTACGACAACCACCGGCTCATGCAGCGCGCGCTCAAGGACGGGAACTCCGATCCGCAAGCGAGCGTCGATCGCTTCCTCGAGGAGGAATATGGCTCGGTGTCGCCGTGGCGGTGTCACGGGCACTTGGGCGACATGATCTACCGCATGGCGAGATTTCTCGTCCGGGATTACTTCGCGCAACATCGCACCATCGATCTGCCCCCGACCAGCAACAAGGTGCTGATCGGAAACAAGGCGACCGGAACGCCCGAACTGCAGACCCCCCCGGTGAACCTGACCGAGAGCGAGATTGATGAGGGGGTTCTCGTATACGAGCGCGCCTTGGCTTGGCTTCGCCGGAATTATCCTGACGTTCCGACCACGGTTGTGTACGTCCCCGCTCCGGCGGCGACCTACCGTCACGCTGGCCCAGACGTCGTCGCCAAGGACGTCTATCTCCCCGAACAGAGCAAGACGTCGGGACGGGAGGTGATCGTCGACGGACCGTCCTTCCCGGTGTCCAAAGTTTACGAGCACAGCCAGCGCGTATGCGACAAAGTCCGCGCAGCCACGCTGAAATCGGGCGTTTCGTTCATCGATGCCCGGCCGACCTTGCGCCAGGCGGCGGCGCATAAACCGGTCCATGGTCCGCGCGATTGGAACCATCCGAACGAGACCGGTTATCGGCTTCTCGGATCGCTCGTCGCCAAGCATGTGAACGACAGCCCGACCTACGCCTGCGATAACACGTGGCCGTCCTGACGTCCGCGCCGCGTGCAGCCGGCGTATGACGTCCGCAAGCCGTCGCGGTCAGCCGCGCGCGGGCAGGCGAGGGGGGAAGGCGCCGGCCCGCGCCTGCACCTCCGCGGGAACCCGGTAATCGCGCATCACCGTTCTGGCGTCGCGCAGGCCGCAGGCGTCGCGCTGAACCATGAACAGCCACAGCGCGTGTCCCGCCGCTTCGACCAGCGCCGTGCGGAGGCTGCGGCTTTCCTCCGAGCGGCGGTCCTCCGGGTGCTCGGCATCGAACGCCGCGAGCGCCGCAAGCGCCCGTTCCAGCCCACGTCCGAGTTCGCCCCAGCGCAGCGGCCTTTTCTTCGGCGATTTCATGGTCGAGCGGCCCGCCCGCGGCGCGGTCCGGACGGCGAAAGGTGGGCGGCGTGACCGGCATTCTTCGTCCCGTGGCGCTGCATGCGGCTTCGGATTTCCATCCAGGGTGAAACGCGGAGGATCACATCGTCCGCTCGCGCGTTGCCCTTCGAGCGCCGTTCGCGAGGCGCAAGCGGAGCAGGTGTAATGATCGATTTTGGCTGGCTTTGGGTCGTCATGGGAGTGGGCGTGGTGGTTCTCGGCGTGGCGATCGCCTTCGGCGCCTCGCGGCGGCGTCACCGCGACAGCGCAACGACCGAGGTGCGCGACCGCGCGACCCGGCGCATTTACGAAGCCGAGGAACAGAAGCAAAGCAGCGAGGAGCCGGCGCGTTCGCCCCATTGACGGCGGCGGGGCATGGTCGGTAAGGCCGCGCGGTCACGCCGCCGTGTCGGGCAGGTCGTCGGGCAGCGGGCCAAAGGCCTCAAGGAGCTTTTCGCCGTGGCGGCTATCATCCACCGCCGCGATCAGCTCGTAATAGAGGGTCTTGTAGCTGAGGAACACCGCGCCTTCCGCCTGCATGCGCGCGAGCGCGCTGTCGACATGGCGCGCGGAGGAGAACAACAGCTCCTCCACCACGAAGACCTCGTAGCCGAGATCGAGCAGGCCGAGGCATGACTGCAGCACGCAGACATCGGTCTCGCAGCCCGCCAGGATCGCCTGCTTTTTTCCCAGCCGGTCGATGTGCTCCCTGATTGCAGGTTCCTTGGTGAGATCGAAGAAATCCTTCTCGAAGGTTTGGACGGGATCGCCCAGGTGCTTCTTGATGTCCTTCGGCAGACGGCCCTTGCGCGCGATCGGCCGTTCGAGCGTGACGACCATCGGAATCCGGAAATGACCGAGCAGGCGCGCGAAATGCCGGCCATTGGTCTTGAGCGCCGGGCGCAGGCTCTTGTCCACCTGGGACAAGAAGAAATCCTGCATGTCGATGATCGCGCCGAAGCACTGATCGGGAAGAATTCGTCGGGCCATCGATTCTCCAGCCGCCATGCGCTTCCGTCATGCGCCCCCATGCGGAAGGGCGCGATGAGGAACGAGCGCAGCGAGTTCCGAACCAAGTGAGGGGTGGCGGTCCGCGCTGCCCGTATGAATGCCCCTCCCGCTTCCCCTCAACTCCTCCCCGTTGGGGAGGCGCGAGGGGCGGCAGCGGCGGTCACTCTATCTCGGCCCTCATCACGCTGCGGACAATCGAGCGCACCTCGGAGAACGTCTTGATCACCGGCGTCATGACCCCGTGCAGCCGCTGTTTCCCGAGCAGCATGTCGTGCAAGGCGAGGTAATCCATCCCGGTGTTGAGGAAGCACGCGATCGCGTCCTCCGGCGTCTCGACGATCGGCTCGCCCTTCACGTTGAACGAGGTGTTCACCAGAACCGGCACGCCGGTGATCGCCTCGAATTCCTTGAGCAGCCGGTACAGCCGCGCGTTCTGGTTTTCGCGCACCGTCTGGATGCGGGCGGTGCCGTCGACATGGACGATCGCCGGGATCTTGTCCTTCCATTCCGGCCGCACGCGCTTGACGAGCAGCATATAGGGCAATTCCTCCGCGCCCTCGAAGACCTCGTCGACGCGCTCGGCGAGAATGACGGGGGCGAACGGGCGGAAGGCCTGCCGGTGCTTCACCCGGCTGTTCAGCTTGTCCTTCATCTCCGGCCGGCGCGGATCGGCGATGATGCTGCGATTGCCGAGCGCGCGCGGCCCGAATTCGGAGCCGCCCTGAAACCAGCCGAACACGTGGCCTTCCGCGAGCAGCTTCGCGGTTTCCGCGCAGATATTCGCGCAATCGGTCGTGACCGTCCGCACGCGGACCAACGGTTTGTTCGCGGCCGCGCGCGCAACATCGTCTGCATAGGGCCTGCCGAGAAAGGCATGATCCATGACGAAGGAGCGCGGCTTTTTCAGTATCTCAAGATAGCCGTAATAGGCGCAGCCGATGGCGATGCCGTCGTCGCCGGCGGCCGGTTGGACCCACACATTGTCGAAGCCGGCCTCGCGCTGGATACGTCCATTGGCGACGCAGTTGAGCGCGACGCCCCCCGCCATGCACAGGTTTTTCGCGCCGGTCGTCTCCCGCAGCCACTTGGCGCGTTCGAGCAGCACCTTCTCGGTGTCGTCCTGCACCCGCCAGGCCATATCCTCCCAATGCTTCATGGATGGACTCGCTTCCCACTTGCGCTCGCGATCCACCAGCCACGGCTTGTCGAAGTCCAAACCCCATTCGGGGAAAAAAAGCTCGCCGTCCTTCATCTCGACGAGCGGCTTGAACGCCTCCGGACGGCCATAGGGCGCGAGGCCCATGACCTCGCCGCACTTGTTCCAGTCGGCGAAGATATAGCTCGAAACACGGCTATACATCGCGCCCAGGCCCGGCATGTAGAAGAACTCGTCACTCAGAAACCCCCGCACGGGGTCGAGCCAAACCTTTTTCAGTGTTTCAAGCCGCGTTCCTTCAAAGCGGTAATAGCTTTCCGACTCGCGCGCGAGCGGATTGACATTGTCGGTCGGCTGGCCCGGCTCGGTAATGTCGGCGCAGTAGTTGCCGACGCCATCCACCACCATCACCACGCCCTCGGAGAACGGGCAGGCGGCGAAGGCGCTATAGGCGTGGGCGATGTGATGGGAGACCGTGACGATCCTGTTCGAGTGCGAAAGATATAATGGGTTCTTCGACGCCTGCCGGCGCTCCTTGTCGTCCATGATCTCGGGCACGTCCTGGTGCACCATGCGCACTTCGAGGTCTTCGACCGGGAGAACGTAACAGTTGCGCACAATCAGATCGACATCTTCTAACGAGATGCACTCGGCGTTGAGGCAGTAATCGACCACTTCCTGGAAGAAGCCGGTGTCGTGCTTCTGGCGGGTGATCCGCTCTTTGTTGATGGCGAACGCGATCTCGCCGTCGCGAAGCAGGCATGCGCTCACGTCGTGATCGTATGCGTTTATTCCGAGAACGTAGACTTGCTTTTTTTCCATCTGATGCTTCTGCCAAGCCGGTTTTTGCCGGCACGCATTTGCGCCAGCGGTAATCAGGGGTGCAGTTGACCCCCGCTAACGCTTAAACTAACGTTGCAGATCTGGGAATGACAAGGAGGCAATATGACTGAGATGATTGCCGCGAGAGCGAGAGCCCTGCTGGTGCGTGGCTTGGCCGTGGCGGCGGTGGTTTTGACCTACGCTGCGGGAAGCGTCGGGACACAGGTTCTCAGCGCTGTCGGGATATCGAGTCTCGCATTGACGTCGTCAACGACTCCGGCAGAAGCCGGTTGGCGGCGTCGCAGACGGCGTCGTCGCTGGCGTCGTGGGCGCTGGTGGTGGTAACAACTTGAAGTGAGTTGTCCGCTAGCGTCGCAATAGCTCGAAAACGGCGGCCCGCCCTCGCGCTTGGCCGCCGATTTCTTTTCACGCGCGACGAGCGCAAACGGCGCGGCGCCACGGCGATGCCCGGGCTCGCCGGGATTAGGAAGCGGAGAGAGCGGGGCGCGCGTTCTCGCGATTGTGATCGAGACGTTGACGCCGCATGTCCGGGACGACCTTTGAGGGCGGTGCTCGAGGAACGTCGGAGGTTTCAAGCCGAAAGCTATTCTCGATACACCGTGTCTTTCAGGCCAATGTCGGTTGCTTTCTACCCAGTCGGAGGACTGGCGCCAATCAAAGGCTGTCGGTTGGCGCCGCCCATCATGTTCCGCGCAAGCTGCGCGGATGATGTTGCAGCGGCTTCGTCCAATCGTGCGGACCGCAGCGGACAAGCGAGCGGCCGGCCGTGAGCCGATGGCGCCGATGGGTTGCATTTCGCGCGAACGCTTCGTCAGCTACAAAACGAAAGCGGCCGGCTCCTTGGGGAAGAGCCGGCCGTGCGCGAACCCGGTCGTGAGACGGAGAGGGGTGGGGACGTGACCGGATTCGCGGAAACCCTTCGCTAACCGAGCTTGATTGGCGTTCGCTCTTTTGTGAGCGCGCGCGGCCGTCCGGTTCACCGCGAGGCGGTGGTTGCGACCGCCGGCCGCGGATCCTCGAGGGCGACCCAGGTGTTCGGATCGGACTGCGACTGCCGCTTCACGAAGCGATAGCCCGTCTGCGTCCATGGCAGGACCTGCTCCGCCTGGTTGTCGAGCACGAACTCGCCCTTGTCGGTCTTGACCGTCAGCACGGCGTGCCCGTCATCCTTGTCGTCGCGCACCACGGTGATCAGCAGCGCTTCGCGCGGCCAGCCGGCGGCGATCAGCATGCGGCGCTTGAGGAGCACGTAATCCTCGCAGTCGCCGTAGCCGTCGGCCGGGTACGACCATTTCTCGACCACGCCCCAATGCTCCATGTCGGTGAGGGGACGGATGCTGTCATTGACCCAGCGATTGATGCGCTGGAGATCGCGCCAGGCGCGCTCGGTCAACACCGCGTCGCGCGAAGCGGTCGGCTTCGCCGCGCATTCGCGCGGATGCTCGACGCAAAAGGAAATCCAGCCGATCGGCGCACGGGCGGCCTCGCCGACCGAAACGTAGAGCGGGCGCTCCTGGGCCGCGCCGGGCAATGGCGCGGAGGCGAGCGCGGCCACGCTCAACAGGGCCGAGGCAATCCATCCAAGGCGAATTTTCATTGTCGACCCCTTCCGTCTCTCAGGGTCGACCTTCGCAGATAAACTTTGCGCCGCCGCTAAATTGATCCATTCAAATTGAAACAAACATAGATAAACGATCACACTGTACTGAGTTAAACGAACATAATCCAAGCGGCGCACAGTATAGATTGATTTGATTCAAATTTTATCTTTCAGCCGGATCGGACGCGCGGCGGCGGCCTGCTAGCGCCCGGCGCCTGTTCTCGCGCAGCGGGTCTGGTCGGTTGGGCTTTGGTTCGCATCGACGCCTGCGCGCTCGGCAGTGCCTGGTGGCGCAGAGGGTAAGGCGGCTGCGGTCGTGATCTGCTTCGCGCTGTGTCCAGGGACCACGCCGGGAACTAGCCGTCCCGGCGCGCCGTCCCCGTTCCGGGACTGTCGCGATGGGCGAGCCCGGCGAGTTGGGCGGCGAGCTTGTCGCGTTTGCGGTCCGAGGCGACGAAATCCATCGCGAAGCCGTTCGCGAAACGACGGGTAATCGCGCCTTCGAGCCGGCCGATCCGGTCGACATAGGCGACCACCCGCTCGCCCTCATGACCGCTGACCGGCGCAATCAGCGCCATCCCGCCGGGCGACATGTCGACCACCTGGCAGGGAAACTCGCGGCGGTTCTCGAGCATATAGCGGCCGAGCAGGTTGACGGCGACATGCGGGACGCCGCGCCAATCGTCGGGGAGAGTGCGCAGGCTCGGCTTGCGGTCGGTGATCGCCATCACGTATCCGCCCCATCGTCGGACCGGGCGAAATTATGGTGGACGACGTTAACGCCGGGTGTAAAAGCCGCGCCGGCAGCGCCGACCGGATCGAGGGCGCAGGCGCGACCGGCCGCTCCGCCCTCGTACACGATGAGCCGGGTGGGCCTGCGGCCTCTGTGCGGCTCGGACGCCCGATGGGGCGCAATCGCGACCTCCGCCGAAACAGGGCGGCACGCGCCGAGCGTCAGCGCCTCGACCGGGCTCGTTCCAATCCAAGCAGGAACGGCGAGCGGCGCGAGCACGCCGAGGATTCGGGGGTCCGACGCGATCCCGCCGGCGAGCGGCAGGAGCAGCATTTCGAGCGCCACCGAATGCCCGGACCGGTTTCGGCCGAACACGCCCGCCGCGATCGCCGTGACGTCATCGCCGACCCTGGCGACGAGCGAGCGCAACAGCGGACGGCTGACCGCATCCCACATCGGCACGAACGGCGCCGCCTTCAACTCGCGGCAGAACAGTGCGCAGACGCGGGTTCCGGCCAGGAGGACCGGATGCCCGGCGTCCCGATCGAATGACAGGACGACGCTGTCGGCGAGCGCCTTGCGGACGGCGGCTGGATCGAGTTCCTGGCGCTGGGGGGCGATGCGCCGACCGCGCAGCGCGTTCCAGTAGCAGAACACCTCGCGGCTCGATGCGTGCTTCATCGGCTTTGCTCTGACAGGCCGGCGAGCTGTTGCTCGAATTCCGCGGACGGCGTTATCCTTAGGTCATCCGCAGGCCCGCTCGTTGATAGCGCAAGCCGATCGCGCGCGGGCGTTTACGATGATTTAAGGTTAACGGCGCGCGCAGCCGCATCGCCGGGGGGATGCGGCGCTTGCCTGCTTGCTTGCGATGCGGTCAGGGCTGGCCTATGTGAGCCGGACCCGCTGGATTGGATTCGTGACGAAAACCTCCGAGCCGATGTTCAATGTGCCGGCCGTGATCGTGTTGACGATCGCCGCGTTCGGCGCCGTCCATGCCATCCGCGAACTGATCCTCACGCCGCAACAGGATGTCGAGTTCCTGCTGCTGTTCGCGTTCATCCCTGCGCGCTACACGCCGGAGATGCTGGCGGCGGACGCCATTCCGGGCGGTTTTGCCGCCGACCTCTGGACCTTCGTCACCTACGCCTTCCTTCATGGCGACCTGACGCATCTCGCCATCAATGTGATCTGGCTGCTGCCGTTCGGAAGCGCGGTGGCGCGCCGCGTCGGCACGGCGCGTTTCCTCGCCCTGTTCGGCGCGACGGCGGCGGCGGGGGCGGCGGTCCATCTGCTCACTCACCCGGGGGAACTGTTGCCGATGATCGGCGCTTCGGCCGCGGTCTCCGGGTTCATGGCGGCCGCGATCCGCTTCGTGTTTCAGGCGGGCGGGCCGCTCGGCGTATTTCGCGGCGCGGAAGCGCCGGTCTATCACGTGCCCGCCGTTCCCCTGCGGAAGGCGCTGCGCGATCCGCGCATTCTCGCGTTCCTTGTAGTCTGGTTCGGACTCAACGCGCTATTCGGGATCGGATCGGTGGGTTTGCTGGGCGTCGAACAGCCCGTCGCGTGGCAGGCGCATATTGGCGGGTTCCTCGCCGGGCTTCTGCTTTTTCCCCTGTTCGATCGGGTCACCATCGCGAGCGCAGCAAAGACCTGAATGCGACGCATTGCACGCGAGCGCTCGCGCGCATTCTCCTGCGAAGGCCGGCGCGCACGCGCTTCGCGCCTTGCACGCCCGTCGGATTTGTCCGATGATCTGCGATTGCCCGCCGGAGCGCGCGGGCGGCCAATCGTCTGCTCGGTCTCACGATCCCGCCCGCGCGAGGAGCCGCGCACGCGAAACAAGGAAAACGACGCCAGTCGTGCTCCGGTGTAATTCAAGGAGGCGAGCTTGACCGTTCAACACATTCTCTCCCGCAAAGGTTCGACCGTCTACACCATTGAACCTGCGGCTTCGATTGCTTACGCGGCGAAATCGCTCGCGGACCACGACATCGGCGCGCTTGTGGTGACGGGGGCGGAGGGCCGCCCCGTCGGCATCGTTTCGGAGCGCGACATCGTGCGCGCATTGAGTGCGCGCGGCAGCGCGGCGCTGGAGACGCCGGTGGCCGAAATCATGACCCGCAAGGTCATCACCTGCAGCGGGCAGGACAAGCTGGTCGATCTGATGCAGCGCATGACCGAAGGGAAGTTCCGTCATTTCCCGGTCGTCGAGGACGGGCGACTGGTCGGCATCGTGTCGATCGGCGACGTGGTGAAGTCGCGCCTCGAGCAGATGGAAGAGGAATCGAACGCCTTGCGCGAGTATATCCGCTCGGCGTGATCCGGGCCGGCCTGCGGCGGCGGCAATCAACCAGATCTGCGCTTCCCGGCCAAGCGTGCGCCTGCCGCCGTTCGCGCGCAGGTCTTTCCGCTGTTATGAACCCGCTGCCGCATCGCGCCGGTTAGGCCGCCCTAGGCTTGTTTACGGTCTCGATTCGATCGAGAATCTTTCCGAGATCGCGCTTCGCGATCTGAACGTCATAGTCGTTCTGAAGATTGAGCCAAAGCTGCGCCGTTGTGCCGAGCGCCTTGGCGATCCGAAGCGCAGTATCGGCGGTAATGCCGGTCTGTTCGCTGGCGATCCGCTCGATCCGTGTGCGAGGCAAGCCGCACGTCTTGGCAAGAGCGCCAGCCGACATTTTCAGGGGAGCCAGAAACTCCTTCCGCAGAACCTCGCCCGGATGCATGGGCTTGAGCCTTTTGGCCAATGTTCGCGTCCTCTTCTAGTGGTAGTCTGTGATCTCTCCGCCGGGCCTTCCGCCATCCAAACAAAGCACACCCGGAATTGGTCGTTGATCCTGATCGAGTGTTGTCCCTTGCGATCGCCCGTCAAGGGCCTCAAGACGGTTGCCTGGAGGCGACCTCAAGTCGCCGAGATCGCCCGCGGCGTTGATATAGCGCAATTTCCGGCGTGCAACCCTGACCAGATCGGCCGGAAAGCCCTTCGGACTTTCGCCTGTGAAGACGGCTTCGGTGGTCTTGTCCCGGAAGCTCCTGATCACAGGCAATGTGTATCATTGAGTGATACAGCTGTCAAAGCTGGGCAACGCGCCGCTCACCAATTGGAGCATGACGCTCTGCGGCCAGCGAGATTCAGTGACGATCCAGGCCGCATCTGTGCGGCAGCGCCTTCTGCAGGCTGACCTGCCGGTCTGGCCTCGGTGAGGCGGCCGCATCGTGGCGCGACAGCCGATCGGCGGGAGCGAGCCGGCGGCGTCCCCAGTTTGGTACCGAACCCCAGTTTTGTACCGAAAATGGCGCGCCCAAGGGGAATCGAACCCCTGTTTTCGCCGTGAAAGGGCGACGTCCTGGACCGCTAGACGATGGGCGCCATGGCGTCGGTCCGCCTCAAGGAAGCGGCGACGCGATCGGGATGCGGGGCGAGATATAAAGTTCTTTGCCGGGAGCGGCAAGCGATGCACGCGCGCCACCCGCGCAGGCTCGGCCGCATCGGTTCGGAGCCGGTCGCCGCATCCCGCAGGCGGGGCCGCATCGGTTCGGAGCCGGCCGCCGCATCCCGCAGGGCTGGGGCCGCGCAGCGGGGCGCCCCCCGCCGGGCGGGCGCCGCCGCCCCGGGGCGGGCCGGCCGCCTTTCGCCGCATTCCGGCGGCGTTGCAAAAGGCATCTCGGCCGGTATAGTCCCGGCGGCTTTGGTGGATTGGACGTCATCGGGCCGCAGACGCCGATATCGGACTGTCACGCGGATTTCGAGAAGCCGCTCAAGGAGAGAGCTTATGATCGTTACGCCCGCCTTTGCTCAGGGCGCGGGAGCGGGCGGCAGCGACATGCTGGTGTCGTTGCTGCCTTTCGTACTTATATTCGTCATCATGTATTTTCTGATCCTGCGGCCGCAGCAGAAGCGGGCGAAGCAGCATCAGGAGATGGTCAAGAACATGCGCCGGGGCGACAGCGTCGTGACCTCCGGCGGGCTCGTGGGCAAGATCACCAAGGTGGTCGACGACAACGAGATCGAGGTGGAAATCTCCGACGGCGTGCGCGTGCGCCAGTTGCGCGGCATGATCGCCGAGGTCCGCACCAAGGGCGAGCCGGTGAAGGACGAAACCGCCGCCAAGTCGAGCTGATCCGGCGCCGCAAGTCGCCCAAGACAAAGAGTGCTAGAGTAGCCGATGCTGTACTTCTCGCGCTGGAAAGCCCTGGCGATCGTGCTGACGGCGTTGCTCATCTGTCTCGCCGCAGTGCCGAACCTGTTCCCGGAATCGGTCGGTGGAGCGCTGGCCGAAATGGGCGCAGCGCCACATCGTGCTCGGGCTCGATCTCCAGGGCGGCTCGCACATCCTGCTCGAGGTCGACGCCAACGCCGGTCCGCCAGGAGAAGGTGGAGGCGTTGCGCGACGACGTCCGGCGCGTCCTGCGCGACGCGCGCATCGGCTATTCCGGGCTTGTCGCCCGCGGCGACACGGTCGAGGTCCGCATTCGCGACGGCGCGGACGTCGCCCAGGCGCTGACCAAATTGCGCGAACTGTCGCAGCCCCTCGGCGGCCTGCTCGGCGGCACCGGGCCAGCGCAGCGTCGACATCAGCGATGCCGGCAGGCGGGCTGATCCGGCTGCAGGTGACCGAGGCGGCGATGACCGAGCGCGTCCGCCAGTCGGTCGATCAGTCGATCGAGGTCATCGAACGCCGGGTCAACGAGCTCGGCACGATCGAGCCGACGATCCAGCGCCAGGGCGTCGACCGCATCCTGGTGCAGGTGCCCGGCCTGCAGGATCCCGCAGCGGCTGAAGGACATGCTCGGCCAGACCGCCAAGCTCGACGTTCCGGCTGGTCGACCAGTCGATGAACGCCGCAGGAGGCCGTCAGCAGGGCCGCGCGCCGGCGGACGCCGAGATTCTCTCGAGGGCAAGGGCGCTCAGCGCGCTCCCGTACTGGTCGAGAAGCGCGTCATGGTGTCGGGCGAGGACCTGATCGACGCGCAGCCGGGCTTCGACCAGCGCACCAGCGAGCCGATCGTCTCGTTCCGCTTCAACACGCGGGCGCGCAGCCGCTTCGCCCAGGTGACGCAGGAGAATGTCGGCCGGCCGTTCGCGATCGTGCTCGACAACAAGGTGATCTCGGCGCCGGTGATCCGCGAGCCGATCCTCGGCGGCTCCGGCCAGATCTCCGGCAATTTCACCGTCGAGAGCGCCAACGATCTCGCCATCCTGCTGCGCGCCGGCGCGCTGCCGGCGACGCTCGACGTCGTCGAGGAGCGCACGGTCGGCCCGGACCTCGGCGCCGATTCGATCGAGGCCGGCAAGATCGCCGCCTATCGTCGGCGTCGGTGCTGGTGATCGTCTTCATGATCGTCGACCTACGGCCTGTTCGGCGTCTTCGCCAACATCGCGCTGGTCGTCAACGTCGCGATGATCTTCGGCATCATGTCGCTGCTCAACGCGACGCTGACGCTGCCCGGCATCGCCGGCATCGTGCTGACGATCGGCATGGCGGTCGACGCCAACGTGCTGATCTACGAGCGCATCCGCGAGGAAGCGCGCGCGGGCCGCTCGGCCATCAGCGCGATCGACGCCGGCTTCCAGCGCGCGCTCGCGCACCATCATCGACGCCAACATCACGACGCTGATCGCCGCGGTGGTGCTGTTCTTGCTCGGCTCGGGCCCGGTGCGCGGCTTCGCCGTGACGCTCATCATCGGCATCATCACCACGGTGTTCACCGCGGTCACCTTGACCCGCCTGATCGTCGCGTCTGGGTCCGCCTGGCGCGGCCGAGCACCGTGCCGATCTGATGCCGATCTGGAGACATCGCCATGCGGCTTCTGCGCCTCGTTCCCGACGACACCAACTTCGACGTTCATGCGCTTCCGGCGGATCAGCTTTCCGTTCTCGGCGACTGCTCTCGCTTCTCGCGATCGGCTGTCTGTTCCTCACGGTCGGCCTGAACTTCGGCATCGACTTCCGCGGCGGCACGCTGATCGAGATGCAGGCCAAGAGCGGCCCGGCCGACATCGGCGCGATCCGCGACGACGGCTGGCCGCACTCGACCTCGGCGAGGTCCAGGTGCAGGAGTTCGGCGACGCCGAGCGACGTGCTCGATCCGCTTCGCCCAGCAGCCGGGCGGCGACGAGGCGCAGCAGGCGGCGGTCGGCAAGGTGCGGGCGGCGCTCGGCGACGAGCTACGACTTCCGCCGCGTCGAGGTGGTCGGGCCGCGCGTGTCGGGCGAGCTGCGTCCAGACCGGCACGCTCGGCGTCGCTGCTCGCGATGCTCGGCATCCTGATCTACCTCTGGTTCCGCTTCGAGTGGCAGTTCGCGGTCGGCGCGATCATCGCGACGCTGCACGACGTCGTGCTGACCATCGGCTTCTTCGCCGTCGACGCAGCTCGAGTTCAACCTGACCTCGATCGCGGCGATCCTGACCATCGTCGGCTACTCGCTCAACGACACCGTCGTGGTCTATCGACCGCATCCGCGAGATGCTGCGCCAATACAAGACGATGCCGATCGCGCGAGCTGCTCGACCTCTCGATCAACTCGACGCTGTCGCGCACCGTCATGACCTCGATCGACGGTGATCTCTGGCGCTGCTCGCGCTGTTCTCTTCGGCGGCCAGGCGATCGAGGGCTTCGTCGCAGGCGATGCTGTTCGGCGTCGTCGTCGGCACCTATTCGTCGATCTTCATCGCCGCGCCGGTGCTGATCTATCTCGGCGTCAAGACGCAGGGCGGATCGGACGAAGCCGACGAGGTCGCGCCGGCCCGGCCGGGGCGCGGACCTGAACAAACCGCGCATGTCCGGCGAGCAGGCGAGCCCGCACCTTCCGTATCCCGCGCAGATCGACGCCTATGGCGCGGGCGGCTTCCGTTTCGCCGACATGTCGCATCGCGGCTCGCTCCTGTGCCTGCCCAACGGGATTTGGGGGATCGACGTCGCCGCGCCGGATGCGATCGGAGAAGGAGAACTCGCACTCGTCCTCGCGAGCATGCCGCCGATCGAGCATTTGTTGATCGGAACAGGCCGGATTCCGTGGCTGATGCCCGAACCGTTGCGGGCGCGTCTGCGCACGCAGGGGATCGTCGTCGAGACCATGTCGACCCGCGCGGCTGTTCATACCTACAACCAGCTGCTCGCGGAGGGACGGCGGATCGGCGCGCTGTTGCTCGCGGTCGAGTGAGATGCCGGGCAGTCGTCGACGTGAGGAGTGCGGAAGGCGTCGACCCCTTCACCCCGTAATCGCCGGGCTCGGCCCACTGCTGTCCCGTTTGCCACACGTCATGCGACGCGAAAGCGGAGCATGACGTGAACAAGGCGTATGTTTTTGTTACGGAGACCGGGATTCCTGGATCGTCCGCTTGCGCGGACGATGACGAAACTGGTGCAGTCTCGACCGTGGATTCCTACGCCCACTGCGAAGCGCTGGTCCGCGCGGCCGACAAGGATCGGTTCCTCGCGAGCCTGTTCGCGCCGGCCGAGCGCAGGCGGCGCCTGTTCGCGCTCTATGCCTTCAATGCGGAGATCGCACGGGTGCGCGAGGTGGTCCGCACGCCGATTGCGGGCGAAATCCGCCTGCAGTGGTGGCGCGACGCGCTCGAAGCCTCCGCTCCGAGCGAGGTCCGGGCGAACCCGGTCGCCGACGCGCTGATCGACACCATCGCCGCATGCCGGTTGCCGGTCGAGCCGCTGCTCGCATTGATCGAGGCGCGCAGCTTCGATCTTTACGACGATCCGATGCCGACCCTCGATACGCTCTATGGCTATGTGCGCAAGACCTCCTCGACCCTGATCGAACTCGCCGCCATCATTCTCGGCGGAGCGGACCCGATCGCGAAGCGGCCTCGCCGGACCGGCCGGGATCGGGTCCGGACTTGCGCGGCTGCTGCAGGCCTTTCCGATCCATGCCGCGCATGGCCGGCTCTATCTGCCGCTCGACCTGCTCGGCCGTTACGGCGTCGACGTCGCCGAGGTCTATGCCGGCCGGGCGAGCGCCGCAATTGCGCGAGGCGCTGTCCGATTTGCGGGGGCGCGCGCGCCTTGAGCTCGACCAGGTCACGGCCGCCCGCGACCGCCTGGCGGCGTCGGCGCGACCCGCATTCCTTTCCGTTGCGCTTGCCCGTTTGCTGCTCGATCGCTTGCACGCACGCGCCGCCGATCCGTTCGTTCCTGTCGAGGTGGCGCAGTGGCGCCGGCAATGGGCGCTGTGGCTCGCCGCGCGCAACCTCTCGGGCGTGCTTTAGTCTAAACCGAACTTCCTTCTTGGAAAAACGATAAGGGGTTGAATTTGATGGAGTTCCCGGAAATTGGCTGGGAAAACGTAGCCATGTAATATGCGATTTATATATTGCAGTAAGGCACCGGATATGACATGTTAGCGCCATGTATATCGAATCCGTTCCCAACCGGAACTCGCCTCCCGCCATTCTGCTGCGGGAGAGCTATCGGGACGGCGGGAAGATCAAGAAGCGCACCATCGCCAACCTATCCAACTGGCCAACCGAACTCGTCGAAGGGCTGCGCACGCTGCTCAAGGGCGGGAAGGTCGCGCCGGCCGATCAGGAGACCATCATCGTGCGCCGCGCGTTGCCGCACGGCCATGTCGCGGCCGTGCTCGGCGCCCTGCGCGACATCGGTCTCGATCGTCTGCTGGGACCTGCCCGCAACCGCTGTCGTGATCTCGTCATCGCCATGATCGTCGCGCGGCTCATCGCGCCGGCCTCCAAGTTGGCCACCGCCCGCATGCTTGATCCGCTCACCGCCGCCTCCAGCCTCGGCGCTGTGCTCGGGCTCGGGCCGGTCGACGAGGACGAACTCTATGTCGCCCTCGACTGGCTCGGCGAGCGCCAACAGGCGATCGAGAAGGCGCTCGCCCGCAAGCATCTGCGCGAGGGCACGCTCGTGCTCTACGACGTGTCATCGAGCTACCTGGAGGGGCGCTGCTGCGAGCTGGCGCGGCTCGGCTACAACCGCGACGGCAAGAAGGGCAAGCTGCAGATCGTCTACGGCCTGCTGTGCGCGCCCGACGGTTGCCCGGTGGCGATCGAGGTGTTCGAGGGCGACACCGCCGATCCGCGCACGCTCGCCGCACAGATCGACAAGGTCAAGAAGCGCTTCGCGATCGAGCACGTGGTGCTGGTCGGCGACCGCGGGATGATCACGCAGGCGCGCATCGATGCCGAGATCGCTCCGGCGGGGCTCGACTGGATCACGGCGTTGCGCGCGCCGGCCATCAGGGCACTCGCCGAAGCCGGAGCCTTGCAGATGTCGCTGTTCGACGAGCGCGACATGGCGGCCATTACCTCGCCCGATTATCCGGGCGAACGGCTCGTCGTCTGCCGCAATCCCGATCTCGCGCGCGAGCGCGCACGCAAGCGCCAGGACCTGCTGGCCGCGACCGAAAAGGATCTCGCCGCCATCGCGGCCGCGGTCCGGCGCTCCCGCAAGCCGCCGCGCGGCGAGGCCGAGATTGCGCTCAGGGTCGGCGCCGTCGTCAACCGGCACAAGATGGCCAAGCACTTCGAGCTCGTCATCGGCGAGGCGAGCTTCACGTTCCATCGCAAGGCCGCGGCGATCGCCGCCGAGGCGGCGCTGGACGGCATCTATGTCGTGCGCACCAGCCTGCCGAAGAAGGCGCTCGACGCCGCCGCGACCGTCGGCGCCTACAAGAGCCTCGCCCGCGTCGAGCGCGCGTTCCGTTCCTTGAAGACCGTCGACATCCATCTGCGTCCGATCTTCCACTGGACGGCGCCGCGCGTGCGCGCCCACGTCCTCCTGTGCATGCTCGCCTACCATGTCGAGCATCACATGCGTGCCAGGCTCGCCCCGATGCTCTACGACGAGACCGATCACGAGGCCGCCGCCGCGATGCGCACCAGCATCGTCGCCAGAGCCGAGCGCTCCGATGCCGCCAGGCGCAAGCAGACAACCGGCCGCACCGACGACGGCCTGCCGGTGCACAGCTTCAAAAGCCTGCTCGCCGATCTCGCCACCTATTCCCGCATCCAGGCGACCACGGCGCTCAACGAGAAATACGTCTTCACCCTCCACACCAGGCCAACCCCGATCCAGCAGCGCGCCTTCGAACTCCTCGCCATCAACCCGGATCGTACCCAGTAACCTGCCCTCGCCCTCGACAAACGAGAGTGAGATCAAAAGCTTATCGATTTGAAAGAAGGAAGTTCCGTCTAAATTAGGCGGCGCTCACAGCGCGTAGCGGTCGCGCAGGTTCCGCCGATCCGCGACGATCCGCGCGACGACCTCTTTCTCCGCCTCGGTCGCAATCAGCGGATCGATCAGGTCGATCTGATTCATGGCGATGAGTTGCAGGATGTCGGTGCGCAGCGCTCCGCGCTTATCGCGCGGGAGCTGCGGCACCACTTGCAGCCGCTCCGGCATTCGCGCCGGGACCGTCATCGCCGACAGGTCGCGGAGCAGGGATCCGTCGGCCGCATCCAATTCGATGAAGGCGTAGAGCCCGGCGCCGCTCCGGCGGTCGGGGAACGCTACGATCGCCGCGTCGCGCACCGCGGGGTGCCGCTTCAGCCAGGCGGTGAGCGCAGGCGCGTCGTTCATAAGGCGCAGCCCGCCGCCCTCGCGGTCGGCGAAATTCAGCATGCCCCGCGTGATCCAATAGTAGACGCGCTTGCCCGTCGCCATCCAGATCCGGGTGGGCCAGCTCTTGCGCGCGAGCACGCGCCGTTCGCCGGCGGTCAGGCTCGCCGGCGCGTAGCGGCGCTTGTGCTTGAGCAGGTGACGCAGGTCTTCGTACGCCATCACGCGAAACAGCCGGGTCCGGCGGCGAAAGCGCGAGGCAAGCTGAAAATCGGTCAGCGCGGCGCGCCCGTCCGGGGTTCTCAGCCAGTTCTGTTCCTTGGCGAGATCGTTGTGGGTGAGAAGCGCGCGATGCAATGCGCGCAAAGCCCGTTTTGCCGATTGGAAATACGCCGGATCGGCCGTCGGCTTGGCGATGTGCAGGGGCAGGCCGTCGATCCACCCGCGGACCAGGCTGCGGCGTCCGGCGAAGAGAAGCGGCGGCGCGATTCCCAGCCTCCCGGCGATGGCGAGCGCGCGCGCTTCCCGACTGAAGAGGTGACGGGCGAGTGGAAACGACCACCACGGGGCCACGTCGATCCGCCGCAGCACCGCCGCAACCTCGCCCTTCTCGGAGAGGAAACGGCCGCGCTCGATGGTGCTGAAGACGTCGCGCTTGAGGACGAGCTCGCTGCGAAAGCGGCTCGCGATTTCTCCGGGAACGGCTGCTTCGACGTCCATCGCCGGGCGATATAGCACAGGCGCGCCGGCCGAAAGAGAGCGCATTACTCCGCAGCGACCCGTGGGCTCCCGGCGATCCATTGTTCGAGGTCGGCGAGGGCGCGCGCGGTGAGCGCGCGCTTCTTCGCGAGGGTTTTCGCCGCGCCTCTGAGGCGTTCGCCGTTCGGGGCGCGCGCGGGGCTGCTGGCGAGCGGAGGAAACAGCCCGAAATTGACGTTCATCGGCTGGAACGAACGCGGACCCGCGTCGATCGTTTCCACATGCCCGCCGGTGATATGCCCGAGCAGCGCCCCATGCGCGGTGGTCGGCGGCGGAGGTTCGAGGCTAGTCCCGAGCCGCTCCGCGGCGGCGAAGCGGCCGGCGAGCAGCCCGATCGCGGCCAATTCGACATAGCCCTCGCAACCGGTAATCTGTCCCGCAAAGCGCAGGCGCGGCTCCGCCTTCAACCGCAACTCAGGGTCGAGGAGCTTCGGCGCGTTGAGGAACGTGTTGCGGTGGAGCCCGCCGAGACGCGCGAACTCCGCCGCTTCAAGCCCTGGAATCGTGCGGAAAACCCGGATCTGCTCGTTGTGCTTGAGCTTGGTCTGGAACCCGACCATGTTGAACAGCGTGCCGAGCCGGTTATCCTGCCGCAGCTGCACGACCGCGTAAGGCTTCTCCGTGGGCCGGTGCGGATTGGTGAGCCCGACCGGCTTCATCGGCCCGAAGCGCAGCGTGTCACGCCCGCGCTCCGCCATGACTTCGATGGGAAGGCAGCCATCGAAATAAGGGGTGGTGAGCTCCCAGTCGTGGAACGCGACCTTCTCGGCGGCGCGCAGCGCATCGATAAATAACTCGTAACCGGCACGATCGAGCGGGCAGTTGATGTAATCGGCGCCCGAGCCGCCGGGCCCGGCCTTGTCGTAGCGCGACTGCAGCCAGGCGACCGACATGTCGATCGTGTCGCGATGGACGATCGGCGCAATCGCGTCGAAGAAGGCGAGCGCCGCTTCCCCGGTCGCTGCGAGAATCGCCGCGGCAAGGGCCGGGGAGGTGAGGGGGCCGGTCGCGACGATCACGCTGTCCCAATCCGACGGCGGCAGGCCCGCGATCTCCCCGCGATGGATATCGATCAGAGGATGGCCGGCGATCGCTTCGGTGACCGCCGACGAGAAGCCGTCGCGGTCGACGGCGAGCGCGCCGCCCGCCGGCACTTGATGGGCATGGGCGGCCGCCATGATCAGCGAGCCCAAGCGGCGCATCTCCTCGTGCAGAAGACCGACCGCATTCGTCCCGCAATCGTCGGAGCGGAACGAATTCGAGCATACGAGCTCGGCAAGCCCCGCCGTCTTATGCGCCGCAGTCGATTGGCTCGGGCGCATCTCGTGCAGCGCGACGGGGATGCCGTGATTCGCAAGCTGCCAAGCCGCCTCCGACCCTGCGAGGCCGCCGCCGATAATATGGACAGGTTGCATAGACGGCGTCCGCTCCCGCAAAAGAGCCTCAAAGCGAGGTCTAGCTTATTTGGGGCGGAGCCGAAACGAAAAGCGCCCGCCAGAGGCGGGCGTTTCTAGCAGTTCTGTTACGCAGGACACGACGCTTGACGCTGCTGACCGCACTCCCGGCCACGGAGACTACTCATCGGCGCGAGCCGCTCAGAACTTGAAAGCGACCCAAGTCAACAGGGGCAGGGTCCACGCAAGAAGCGCAGCCGACCCGGAGATAATCGTACATGCCAGGCATTTCCCGGCTACATCCTTCACCGCGACCATGTTCGTTCTCCTTATAAACTGCTTTATTCTTCGCGGATATTGGGATGGCGACGTTCGTCAGGTGTGCGCGGCTTCCCACGCGATTCGCTGAATGTCGCAACGCGTGATGCCGATATCGGCCAGTTCACGCTCGTCCAGGCGGTTCAACTCACGAAGACTTTCATTGTACCTACGCCAGACCCGAAGCATCCGAACCAAGCCAGCGACCAGATACATGGCTGTCTCCTTTTGCTCTGCAGCAGCGTTTCCGCCGCGCTTCTTTCGACCCTGTAAATAAACCCCTGGCTGTAAAGAAGAAGGCCTTATGTTGCGACGCAGCTATTCGCATCCCGCATAGGTCGCTAAGACTTCGTTGACGTTTCCCACGTAATCCGTCGCGTACCGTCGGCGGGCGCTCCCCTTTGCGGGCTGACTCCGCGACGGTTCTTCGCTACGCGTTGACGGAATCACCTATTTTGCCGCGGGATAGCCGGCTCGGCGCCACGGGCTGACCTGTGGGCGCCGCAGATTGAGCGGAAACTTCGCTGCCGCGATTTCTGCGTCCGCGCCGTTCGGCGCGGTGGAGGCTGCGTTACCTCTGCGACACACCTAAAGGAGGAATTTAAATGCGTTATGCTTTGGTTGGCCTTGCGACGGCGGCCGTGGTCGGGCTCGGGTCCGGGGCGCAAGCCGCGCCGCTGGGCGCGGCAGGCGGGCTCGGCGGCGCGGGCGAAGCGTTGAGTCTCAGTGAGAATGCCCAGTTCTTCTACGGCGGGGCCCGCTACTGCTGGTACGATGGCTGGCGCGGCCCGGGCTGGTACCAGTGCGGCTTCGGCGCGCGCCGTGGCTTCGGCTGGGGCGGCCCGCTCGGGTGGCAGGGCTGGGGCCGTGGTCCCTATGGTGGGGGGCGGTACGGCGGTGGAGGCCGGTATTACGGCGAAGGTCGCGGCGGGGGCGGCCCTGGGCCCGGTCGTGGTCCCGGAGGCGGCATGGGCGCGGGCGGCCCAGGTGGAGGCGCGCGTGCGTTTACCGGCCGCGGCGGAGGTGGACCCGGCCCGGGCGGCGGTGGCCCGGGCGGTGGACCAGCGGGTCAGGGCGGCAGAGAAGGGGGTTATACCGGCGGTCGGTGATATCCGCGATTTTTCGAGGAATCGAGGGGCGGAGCGTGGGCTCCGCCCTTTTTCGCCGCCTGTGGCAGACTGCATAAAAGAAACGTCGCAGCGTGTGTTTAAGCTTGCCAATTCTCTCCGACCGTGTTGCTCTCGCAGTGCAACAATCGAGCCGCCGGAGAGGCAAATGGCAAACGATAAACTGGAGATTCGCAGCCTCTTTTTTGAAGACCTCGCGCTGGGGATGAGCGAGTTGATGTCGCACACCATCACCGACAGCGACATCAAGGGCTTCGCCGAGCTGAGCGGAGATCGCAATCCGATCCATCTTTCGGAGGAATTTGCCGCCAAGACGTTCCTGAAAACACGAATTGCCCACGGTATTTACACCGCGAGCTTCATCTCGGCACTGATCGGGATGCGGATTCCAGGTCCGGGCGCGATTTATATTTCGCAAACCCTGTTCTTCCGGGCGCCGGTTCGCCTCGGCGACACGGTCGTGGCGAAGGTCGAGGTCGGCGAACTGATGGCCGAGAAGTGCCGCGCGCGGCTAGCGTGCAGCTGCAAAGTGGGCGACGAGGTCGTGCTCGAGGGTGAAGCTTGGGTGAAGGTGCCGTCGCGCTTGCCACGTCCCGAAAAGGCCGCCTGACGACAATTCTACACGACGGCGCCCGCCAAAATGGCCGGCGCCGCCGACGCAATAGGCAATTTGTTCAACGTAACGTCAAAAACATTTCGCACCTGCGAATGTTTCATGTATCTTGAGAAAGGGAGGTTCACCGTGAACAGAAGGAGGGTTATATGACCCCTCCCAGGGAGTTTTGGGCCGCCCTGAAGGCGCTGCTGCGCCTGTTCAGGATGCAGGCCACTCGGCCGACCGTGATGGTCGGAGCCGGTAGGGGTGGCGCCGCCATCGAGTGCCCGGCGCTCTCCGAACGCGGACCGGCCGCCGTCGAGGATAGCTCGGATCTCCTCAAGCGCCGCATGCGCGCTCTGCATCTCGACCCCGACGATCTCGATCGCGCCCCGGCGCGGTTCACCGGCATCAAGACCGGGCTGTGCAGCCGCTGCGAAGCGCGCGGCAGATGCATGCGCGATCTCGATGAGGAGTTCGCCGATCTCGGCTGGGGCGACTGGCGCAATTACTGCCCGAACGCGACCACGCTGAGCATTCTGAGCACGTTGCACGAGTGCGAGGAACAGCATAGTCAGATGGGACGGGCAGCCCAGCAAGCGGTATAAAGACCTACAATGAGGCATGCAGGCGCTCAGACGCTGGCCCTCTGTGCAGGGGAGAGACCGTCGTGGCCGCTTGCACCGGGAGCCTCTCGAAGGTGTCGTTGAAGTCGATCAGGCGGAAATCCCCTTCCGCGAAGGCGACGCATTCTTCGAGCCGGGCTTTAAGGACTTGAAGTTCTGCGGCGCCCTGATCGATGGCCAAACCAACGGCAGTATCTCGACGATCCGAAGCTTTACCCGTTTTGGGAGCGGGCTGAGGCGCTCGGCACGCTCATCTATCTGCATCCCGCTGACCCGGTGGCGCCTCTCCCGGTGCTCGCGGGCTACGACAGTTTGGCGCGCGCGACTTGGGGGTGGGGCGTCGAAACCGCCTCGCATGCCTTGCGGCTCATTTTCGGCGGCATCTTCGATCGCTTTCCGAAGGCGCGGCTCGCGTCGGCCATCTCGGTGAGACGCTGCCGTTTCGGTTGGGCGTCTCACAGCCCGCCGAGCTCTATGGCGTGAAGCTCGGAAGAATTGATCCGACTATATCCGCGAGAATATCGTGGTGACGACCTCGGGCATGTTCTCGGCGGAGCCGCTCCATTGCACCATCGACGCGCTGGCGCTGACCGGGTGATGTTCTCAGTCGATTATCCGTTCGAGTTGAGCGACGCGGCGGGCAAATTCATGGACACGGTGCCGCTCCCCGACGAGGTTCGTGCGGACGTGGCGAGCCACAATGCCGAGCGGCTTCTCGGCGTGCATATTAACTGACCACTTGGCGCACCCAGAGTCTTCGCGACTTCTCCGCCGCTCGACGGCAGCTCAGACGCTGCGCGCGGAGAAGCTTTTAGGCAACCATGGGCGCGAAATTAGGCGCGACAGTCTGCCGATTCTCGCCCATAATTTCCCCAATACGTAGTGACATAGGGAGCGAAGCAGTAAGGACAATGGAGCGTGTCCGATGCTTCACGCCGGTCCTGGACGGTTACGTCGGTCGCTCGCGCCCGCGGCAAAGTCGGTCGCGGTGAGTGAGATCGCGCTAACCGGCGTCTATGAAATTTCCAAAATTCTGACCTCGGCGCATCGTCTCGAGACGACGTTGTCGAACGTCGTCAATCTCTTGGCCTCGTTCATGCAGATGCGGCACGGCGTGATCGTGCTGCTCGACCATGACGGCATTCCGGACATCGTGGTCGGGGCCGGCTGGAGCGAGGAATCCTCCGAGCGCTATCGCGAACGCATGCCGAAAAAGGCGATCGGCCAAGTCATCGCGACCGCAATGCCGTTCGTCGTGCCCAATGTCGCGGCGCATCCCTTGTTCGAGCCGGCCGACATCGTGGCGCTCGGCGCGGAAAACGGCACGACCGTGTCGTTCATCGGCGTGCCGATCCGCATCGGCTTCAAGGTCGTCGGCACCCTCACGATCGACCGCGCCCTTGATCCTCATTCCGCCTTCCGCCTGGATTTCGACGTCCGGTTCCTCGTGATGATCGCCAATCTGATCGGCCAGACGGTCGAGCTGCATCGGATGCTCGCGCGCGACCGCGAGCGGCTGATCGCCGAGAGCCATCGCCTGCAGAAACAGCTCGCCGAGTTGAAGCCGGAGTTCGGCAAGGTACCGGTGGCCGGCATCCTCGGCGACAGCAAGCCGATGCGTTCTCTGCTGGAAAAGATCGCGGTCGTCGCGCGGTCGCGCTCGCCGGTGCTGCTGCGCGGCGAGTTCGGGCACCGGCAAGGAGCTGTTCGCCCGTGCGATCCATGATCTGTCGCCTTGCGCGAGCGGCCCGTTCGTCAAGGTCAATTGCGCCGCGCTGCCGGAATCGCTGCTCGAGTCGGAGCTGTTCGGCCACGAGAAGGGCGCCTTCACCGGCGCCGTCGCCGCCCGCAAGGGCCGCTTCGAACTGGCCGACGGGGGCACGCTGTTTCTCGACGAGATCGGCGAGATGTCGCCCGCGTTCCAGGCCAAGCTCCTGCGGGTGCTGCAGGAGAGCGAGTTCGAGCGGGTTGGCGGCAGTCGAACCATCAAGGTGAATGTGCGCCTCGTCACCGCCACCAACCGAATCTCGAAGAAGCGGTGGTGAAGAAGGAGTTCCGCGCCGATCTCTATTACCGCATCAATGTGGTCCCGCTGATGCTGCCGCCACTGCGCGAGCGCAGGAGCGACATTCCGCTGTTGGCGCAGGAGTTCCTCGACCGGTTCAACAGCGAAAACGGACGCGACGTCGCGTTCGCGCCGGGCGCGCTCGAAGTGCTGTCGGCGTGCTGCTTCCCCGGCAATGTGCGCGAACTGGAGAACTGCGTGCGGCGCACGGCGACGCTCGCCGAAGGGCCGTTGATCGTCGCGACCGATTTCGCCTGCCGCCACGACCAATGCCTCTCAACCATCCTGTGGAAGAGCCGCGAGGCGCCGCGCAGCGTGCATGTCGCCAATCCCTTGCCGCAGGCGAGCGCGCTCCCCGTCGAGCCACGCGATCGCGCGGCGGACGCGGCGGCCGGAGTTGACGGGCTCGTGATCGCGCGCGCCGATCGCGCCTTGGAGCGCGACCGGCTGATCGAAGCGATGGAGCGCACCGGCTGGGTGCAGGCCAAGGCCGCACGGCTTCTCGGCCTCACCCCGCGCCAGATCGGCTACGCGCTGAAGAAGCACGGCATCGCGATCAAGCGGTTCTGATGGTTCGTTCGGATCATCCTCCCCCGCGCAGCGCCGCTTGCGGGGGGAGGATGATCTCGATGCGGCCAAGTGCATCGTCGCTCTGATGTATGGACGCTGCGGCGCGCCCGACGCTCCCACGTCTTAGTTCCGACAGTCTGTCGGGGGAGCGACATGGCCGAGAGCCGAGTTGCCGCAAAAAAGCTCGTGAAATCCGGCGTCTGGAGGCTTGGCACGCGGCTTGAATGACTGGGTTCGGCGCCGCTCCGGCGCGTGGGAAACGGACCGATGGCATTTTTCGTGTCGCTCGACGCCTTGGACCGGAAGACGACGGCGGCAGAGATGCGCGGCGCGCGGAAAACTCCGCGGACTCCGGAAGCTACAAGCCCCGCTCCGAGCGATATCGCGCCCGAGCTGTGGGAGCGCATCAAGGATCATCCCTGCTATTCGGAGGAGGCGCACCACTATTTCGCGCGCATGCACGTCGCGGTCGCGCCCGCCTGCAACATCCAGTGCAACTACTGCAATCGCAAATACGACTGCGCCAACGAGAGCCGCCCCGGCGTGGTGTCGGAGAAGCTGACGCCCGATCAGGCGCTGCGCAAGGTCATCACGGTCGCCAACGAGGTGCCGCAGCTCTCGGTGCTCGGCATCGCCGGCCCGGGCGACGCCTGCTACGACTGGGCAAAGACCAAGGCGACCTTCGCGACGCGTCCCGCGACCATCCCCGACATCAAGCTGTGCATCTCGACCAACGGCCTGGCGCTGCCCGACCATGTCGACGAGCTGGCCGACATGAATGTCGATCACGTCACGATCACCATCAACATGGTCGATCCGGAGATCGGCGACGAAGATCTATCCGTGGATCTTCTACAAGCACAAGCGCTACACCGGGCATCGAAGCCTCGCAGCATCCTGCACGAGCGCCAGATGCTCGGCCTCGAGATGCTGACGGCGCGCGGCATCCTGACCAAGATCAATTCGGTGCATGATCCCCGGCGTCAACGACGAGCATCTCGGCGACGTCAACGCCGAGGTGAAGAAGCGCGGCGCCTTCCTGCACAACATCATGCCGCTGATCTCCGATCCGGCGCATGGCACGCATTACGGCCTGACCGGCCAGCGCGGGCCGACGCATGCCGAGCTGAAGGCGCTGCAGGACGCCTGCGACGGGCGGCGCCAAGCTGATGCGCCATTGCCGCCAGTGCCGCGCCGACGCGGTCGGCCTGCTGGGCGAGGATCGCGGCCAGGAATTCACGCTCGACCAGCTGCCCGAAGACGGTCGCCTACGACCCGTCCAAGCGCGACGCCTATCGCGAGGTCGTGGCGCGCGAGCGCGGCGACCACGTCGCGGCCAAGCACGCAGCGGTCGGCGAGCGTGCACGCGACTCGAAGCGGCGGCGCGGCTGCTCGTCGCCGTCGCCACCAAGGGCGGCGGCCGCGTCAACCAGCATTTCGGCCACGCCACGCGAATTCCAGGTCTACGAGGCCGGCCCGGAGGGCGTGCGCTTCATCGGCCATCGCAAGGTCGAGCCGACTATTGCCAGGGCGGCTTCGGCGAGGACGCCACGCTCGACGGCGTCATCAAGACGCTCGACGGCGTCGATGCCGTGCTCTGCGCCAAGATCGGCGATTGCCCGAAGGAGAAGCTGCGCGCCGCCGGCATCGCGACGAGCGACGCGTACGCCTACGACTACATCGAAACCGCGATCGGCGATTATTACGCGAACCGGTTCGGCGCGCCGCAGCTCGCGCTCGGCGCCTGATCGCAACAGAGGAGGAACAGACATGGCCAACAAGATCATCGCCTCGCAGTGCATGGTCTGCGGCGCTTGCGAATTCGAATGTCCGAATGCGGCGATTCGCACGAAGCGCGGAGTGTTCATCATCGATGCGGGGCTGTGCACGGAATGCAGCGGTCACTCCGCCGAGCCGCAATGCGCCTCGGTCTGCCCGGTCCCCGACACCTGCGTGCCGGCGTGACCGGAATCGTCGCGTGCAGGATATCGATTCCGGCCGCTCGCCGCGGCACCGCCAACTCCGTCTCCCAGCGCGGGAGAGCGAGAAGACATGATCGGATCGAAAGCGGATGAAACCATCCGCGCCTGAGCAAGAGGTAGAGATCAGCGCCCCTGTTTCGTGCCGGGCGTAAAGGTGCGGCGACCAAGCTCGTCAAGAACGACGGGACCTATCCGCATCGCGACATCGGGGACATTCTGGTGCGCAAGGGCGATGTCGGCTATGTGCGCGACATCGGCACGTTCCTGCAGCGCTTCTATGTCTATGCCGTCGAGTTCGTCGATCGAGGGGTCGTGGTCGGCATGCGCGGACGCGAGCTCGTTGCGGCCGACCAGGCGGAAGCAGCGGTCGCGCCGGAGCGCGATGCGAGCGTTCAGGAGCCTGCAGCATGAAACTGATGATACGCCGCACCAGCGCCGGGCTCTCCGCCTACGTCCCGAAGGATCTCGAGGAGCCGATCGTCGAACTCGAGAAGGAATCGCTGTGGGGCGGCTGGGTGAAGCTGAAGAACGGCTGGATCCTGGCGCTGCCGGACATGCCGGCGGAAACGCGGCTGCCGATCACCGTCGAGGCCAAGCGTCTCGGCGAGTGACTGCGGCCACGGGTTTTTCCTGACGATTCGGCCGTCATTCATGCATTGTCATGCCGCGCGAAGGCGGCGCATCCAGCAATACCAAGCTTCACCGGTTCCGACCCATACGAACCGTCATTGCCGGGCTTGACCCACGGCTGTCCGGTACGTTTTGTGCTTGAAGCGGCGCACGGCGTTGATTCTACTCGGTTCCAGAAGGTTACGAATCGTCTGGACACGAACAGGGGTCGACGCCGTGCGGCATCAGAATAGCGTTTTGCACCATCTTCTTAAACTCATTCCGTGGACTGTGTTCGACCGACTTGTGGAAGAACACGGGAGCGATGAACTCGTTCGCAAGTTCAAGACCCGTCACCAGCTCATCGCGCTTCTGTACGGCCAATTGGCCGGCGCCGCCTCGCTGCGTGAGATCGAAGCCACGATGGCGAGCCATCGGGGCCGGCTTTATCATGTCGGCGGGCAGGTCCCGCACCGCTCGACCCGCGCGGACGCCAACCGCATGCGCAGCCCGCTGGTGTTTTCCGGGCTGTTCCAGCACATGCTGGGCATGGCGACGCGCGCGGTCAGGCGCAAGATGGGCGAGGCAGTCCTCCTCATCGACTCCACCAGCCTGCATCTTGCCGGCGTCGGCGCCCAGTGGGCGCGCTTCTCGGTCGATCTGTGCGGCGCCAAGGCCCATGTCATCTATGATCCGGACCTCGCCTGCCCGGTCTATCACGCGATCAGCGCCGCCAATGTCAACGACATCACGGCCGCCCAGGCGATGCCGATCGAGCCGGGGGCCACCTATGTCTTCGATCTCGGCTATTACGATTACCGCTGGTGGGCCGAACTCGATCAGGCCGGCTGCCGCATCGTGACGCGGTTCAAGACCAACACGCCGCTTTGCCAGGCCCGCGATCTGCCGCTGGAGCCGGGATCGCGCGCGCGGTCCGATCGCATCGGCTTTTTGCCCGCCCGGCAGGCCAGAAGCCGCCAGAACCCGATGCAACAGGCGGTGCGCGAGATCGTCGTGACGATCGACACCGGCAAGCCTTTGCGCATCCTCACCAACGATCTCGACGCGCCCGCCCAGGAGATCGCCGATCTCTACAAGCGGCGCTGGCTGATCGAGCTGTTCTTCCGCCGGATGAAACAGATGCTGAAAATTACCCATTTCATCGGCCGCTCCGAGAACGCCGTGCGCATTCAGATCGCGGTAGCGCTGATCGCATTCGTGCTCCTCCACCTCCTGCACAAGATGACCAAAGCACAGCAGGGATTTCTCGAACTCGTTCGACTCGTGCGCGCCAATCTCATGCACCGAAAAGACGCCACCCGCTTGCGTCAGATCCAATCCCCCCCGCAAATCGACTCCCGTCAATTGGACCTCAACTGGGGAAATACATGAACCGGACAGCCGTGGGCTTGACCCGGCAATCCATCCTTCTGAAATGGCAGTGCTTTTCAAAGATGGATACGTGGATCAAGCCCGCGTATGACGGGTCGCTGATTGCGATAGCCGGTATAAGCCTCGCGCAGCGAGCGGGTTCAGGATCATCCGTTTGCGCGGATGACGACAAAGATTGTTGCGACGGATTGAAACTGCGCGAACCGATGCGCGCCGCTGCATCCCTATTTCAACGCGGCTCCCATCATTCCCATCCATAAGCACCGGCTCCATCCGCTCTTCGAAACAGCGCGCAAGCCTTGACTGCGGGGCGGCATGCGCCGTCATGTCGAGAACAAGGACATTGCAGAACGGCTCGTTCGCTTCTCCCGCGACATTGGTTTGTCGGCTTTGTCGGGTTGCGCACAGGCCTCAGCGGCGTTCGCATCCGCTCCCGCAAGGTTTCTAAGCCATTGCATTGATGAATGATCCATACCGTGCGGCGCAGCATGACCGCACTTGGCACGCTGGTTGCTCCGGAGAGGTCGGAACGGCGCCGATTGCCATCTCAACACCAGCGGCGCGCATGAAAGGAATGACCATGGCCTCTTTGCGGCAGATCGCCTTTTACGGGAAGGGCGGCATCGGCAAATCGACCACCTTCGCAGAATACGCTCGCCGCGCTGGTCGGAATGGATCAGCGCATCCTCATCGTCGGGTGCGATCCGAAAGCGGACTCGACACGACTGATCCTGAACGCCAAGGCGCAGAATACGGTGCTCAGTCTCGCCGCGGAGGCTGGCTCGGTCGAGGACCTCGAAATCGAGAACGTACTCAAGGTCGGATACAAGGGCATCAAATGCGTCGAGTCCGGCGGACCGGAGCCGGGCGTCGGCTGCGCCGGCCGCGGCGTGATCACCTCGATCAACTTCCTTGAGGAGAACGGCGCCTACAACGACGTCGATTATGTCTGCTATGACGTGCTCGGCGACGTGGTCTGCGGCGGCTTCGCCATGCCGATCCGCGAGAACAAGGCGCAGGAAATCTACATCGTGATGTCCGGCGAGATGATGGCGCTCTACGCCGCCAACAACATCTCGCGCGGCATCCTCAAATATGCGCAGTCCGGCAGCGTCCGGCTCGGCGGGCTCATCTGCAACGAGCGCCAGACCGACCGCGAGCTCGACCTCTCCGAGGCGCTGGCGAAGCGGCTCAACTCGAAGCTCATCCACTTCGTGCCGCGCGACAATATCGTGCAGCATGCCGAGCTGCGCCGCCAGACGGTGCTGCAATACGCGCCCGACTCGAAGCAGGCCGACGAGTATCGCGCGCTTGCCAAGAAGATCCACGCGAACTCGGGCCAGGGCACGGTTCCCACGCCCATCACCATGGACGAGCTTGAGCAGATGCTGCTCGAATTCGGGGTGATGAAGACGGAAGAACAGCTGCTCGCCGAACTGACGGCTAAGGAAGCGGCGGCGAAGCGCACGCCGGCCGCGGTTCACTGAACGGCGACATCGCAATGAGGCGGCGCGCCGCGCGCCGCCTATGCGTCCCGAACAAGGAACACGCCATGAGCCCCGACTACCAGAATGACGGCAGCTTCCACGAGAAGCTCATCGAGGAAGTCTTGTCGGCCTATCCCGACAAGTTCGCCAAGCGCCGCCGCAAGCATCTGTCCGTCGCCAAGCCGGCGAAGGACGCGGCCGAGGTGGCCGAGGGCGGCGGCACGGTCACCGAATGCGAGGTGAAATCGAACATCAAGTCGATCCCCGGCGTGATGACCGTTCGCGGCTGCGCCTATGCCGGCTCGAAGGGCGTGGTGTGGGGCCCGGTCAAGGACATGGTCCACATCAGTCACGGTCCGGTCGGCTGCGGGCACTATTCCTGGGCGCAGCGCCGCAACTACTACACGGGCACGACCGGCATCGACTTGTTCGTCACGATGCAATTCACCTCCGACTTCCAGGAGCGCGACATCGTGTTCGGCGGCGACAAGAAGCTCGCCAAGATCATCGACGAGATCGAGACGCTGTTTCCGCTCAGTCGCGGCATCACCGTGCAGTCGGAGTGCCCGATCGGACTGATCGGGGACGATATCGAGGCGGTCGCCAAGAAGAAGGCCAAGGAAACCGGCAAGACGATCGTGCCGGTGCGCTGCGAGGGTTTTCGCGGCGTCTCGCAGTCGCTCGGCCATCACATCGCCAACGACGCGATCCGCGACTGGGTGCTCGACAAGAAGGACGTCGCCTTCGAGGCCGGGCCGTACGATGTCAACGTGATCGGCGATTACAATATCGGCGGCGACGCGTGGGCCTCGCGCCTGCTCCTCGAAGAGATCGGCCTGCGGGTGATCGGCAACTGGTCCGGCGATGCGACGCTCGCCGAGATCGAGCACGCGCCCAAAGCGAAGCTCAACCTCATCCATTGCTACCGGTCGATGAACTATATCTGCCGGCACATGGAGGAGAAGCACGGCGTCGCCTGGATGGAGTACAACTTCTTCGGCCCGACGCAGATTGCGGCCTCGCTGCGCAAGATCGCGAAGCACTTCGGCCCCGAGATCGAAGAGACGGCCGAGCAGGTCATCGTCAAGTATCAGCCGCTGGTGGATGCGATCGTCGCCAAGTACCGGCCGCGTCTGCAGGGCAAGACTGTGATGCTCTATGTCGGCGGCTTGCGCCCGCGTCACGTCATCACCGCCTACGAGGATCTCGGATGGAGATCGTCGGCGCCGGCTACGAGTTCGCCCACAACGACGATTACCAGCGCACCGGCCATTACGTGCGGGAAGGCACGCTGATCTACGACGACGTCACGGGTTACGAGCTGGAAAACTTCATCCAGCGCATAAGGCCCGATCTCGTCGGCTCCGGCATCAAGGAGAAGTACCCGGTGCAGAAGCTGGGGGTTCCGTTCCGCCAGATGCACAGCTGGGACTATTCCGGTCCGTATCACGGCTATGACGGCTTCGCGATCTTTGCCCGAGACATGGACCTTGCGATCAACAACCCGGTCTGGGGCCTGTTCGACCCGCCGTGGAAGGCGGAGCACGCATCGGTGCTGCAAGCCGCCGAATAAGCGATCCGCGCGAGCCCGGCACTCGCGCGGCGCCCTCGCGGCTCGAAGGCCTTGACCCTTCTCGCCGCGGGAGGCCCCGAAAGCCGACGGTCTCGCGCCTGAACTGGATTGAACGCGCCGCCGTAAAGGCCGGCCGCGCAGACAAGGACGGAGTTGATCATGCCACAGTCGGCCGACCGCATTCTCGATCACGGACCCCTGTTCCGCGAGCCGGAATACCAGGAGCTGCTCAAGCGCAAGCGCAACGACTTCGAATGTCCGGCGTCGACGGCGGACGTCGAGGCGCAGCGCGAATACAGCAAGAGCTGGGAGTATCGCGAGAAGAACCTGGCGCGCGAAGCGCTGGTGATCAATCCGGCGAAGGCCTGTCAGCCGCTCGGGGCGGTGTTCGCCGCCGCCGGCTTCGAAGGCACGCTCTCCTTCGTGCACGGCTCGCAGGGCTGCGTCGCCTATTACCGCTCGCACCTCGCGCGCCATTTCAAGGAGGCCGCCTCGGCGGTGTCGTCGTCGATGACCGAGGACGCCGCGGTGTTCGGCGGCCTCAACAACATGGTCGATGGCCTCGCGAACGCCTATTCGCTGTACGCGCCGAAGATGATCGCCGTCTCGACCACCTGCATGGCGGAGGTGATCGGCGACGACCTGCACGCATTCATCGGAACCGCAAAGCAGAAAGGCTCGGTGCCGACGGAATTCGACGTCCCGTTCGCCCACACGCCCGCCTTCGTCGGCAGCCATGTCGACGGCTACGACAACATGCTCAAGGGCGTGCTGGAGCATTTCTGGAAGGATCGGGAGCGGAAGCCCGCGGCGCGGATCAACATCATTCCCGGCTTCGACGGCTTCTGCGTCGGCAACAACCGCGAGCTCAAGCGCGTGCTCGATCTGATGGGAGTCGAGTACACGGTCCTGCAGGACGCGTCCGACCAGTTCGACACGCCTTCCGACGGCGAGTTCCGCATGTACTATGGCGGCACCAAGCTCGAGGATACGGCGGCGGCGCTCGACGCCAAGGCGACGGTGTCGCTGCAGAACTACTGCACGCGCAAGACGCTCGATTACGCGGCCGAGAAAGGCCACGCGACCGCGAGCTTCCGCTACCCGCTCGGCGTCGGCGCGACCGACGAGCTGCTGCTGAAGATTTCCGAGCTGGCGGGCGTGACGATCCCGGACGCGCTCACGGTCGAACGCGGCCGCCTGGTGGACGCGCTCGCCGACTTGCAGTCGCACCTGCACGGCAAGCGCTATGCCATCTATGGCGATCCCGATTTCGTCTCCGGCATGGCGCGCTTCCTGATGGAGACCGGCGGAGAGCCGGTGCATTGCCTCGCCACCAATGGCAACAAGCAATGGGCGGAGGAGATGCAGGCTCTGCTTGCCTCCTCGCCGTTCGGCGCGGACGGCAAAGTGTGGCCCGGCAAGGACCTCTGGCATCTCCGCTCGCTCCTGTTCACCGAGCCGGTCGATTTCCTGATCGGCAATTCCTACGGCAAGTTCCTCGAGCGCGACACCGGCACGCCGCTGATCCGGCTCACCTTCCCGATCTTCGATCGGCATCACCACCACCGCTTCCCGCTGTGGGGCTACCAGGGCGGGCTGCGCCTGCTCACCACCGTCCTCGACAAGATATTCGACAAGCTCGACGCCGACACCAGCGCGGCGGGGCAGGACATCTCGTTCGACCTGACGCGGTGAGACGAGCGCCGGCGCGCCATCGGGAGCCCAAATCGCGATGATGAAGGACAAGGTCCAGCATCTCTTCGTCGAGCCCGCCTGCGCCAAGAACCAGGCGAAGTCGGAGACGGAGCGCAGAACCGGCTGCTCGAAGCCGCTGACGCCGGGAGCGGCGGCGGGCGGCTGCGCCTTCGACGGCGCCAAGATCGCGCTGCAGCCGGTGACCGACGTCGCCCATCTCGTGCACGCCCCGCTCGCCTGCGAGGGCAATTCCTGGGACAATCGCGGCTCGGCGTCGTCGGGCCCGACCCTCTGGCGCACGAGCTTCACCACCGATCTCAGCGAGATCGACATCGTGATGGGGCAGGGGGAGCGCAAGCTCTACAAAGCCATCAGAGAGATCGCGACCCGCTACCGTCCGCCCGCCATCTTCGTCTATTCGACCTGCGTCCCCGCGCTGATCGGGGACGATATCGACGCGGTGTGCCGGCATGCCGCGCAGAAATACGGGCTACCGGTGATTCCGATCGACGCGCCCGGTTTTGTCGGCTCGAAGAATTTCGGCAACAAGCTCGCGGGCGAAGCCTTGTTCGAGCACGTCATCGGCACGATCGAGCCGGACGACGCCGGCCCGACCGACATCAACGTGCTGGGCGAGTTCAACCTGTCGGGCGAGTTCTGGCAGGTGAAGCCGCTGTTCGAGCGGCTCGGCATCCGCATCCGCGCCTCGCTTCCCGGCGATGCGCGCTATGCGGACGTCGCCGCCGCGCATACCGCGCGCGTCAACATGGTGGTGTGCTCCACCGCGCTCGTGACGCTGGCGCGCAAGATGCGCGAGCGCTGGGGCATCCCGTTCTTCGAGGGCTCGTTCTACGGCATTTCGGACACCTCCGAGGCGCTGCGGAACACCGCCGCGCTCCTGGTCGAGCAGGGTGTTGCTCCCCCCTTGCTCGACCAGGCGGAGGCTCTGATCGCAGAGCAGGAGGCGCGCGCCTTCGCCCGCCTTGCGCCCTATCGCGAACGCCTCGCGGGCAAGCGCGTGCTG
>CAVQIB010000006.1:0-19673 GCA_963712435.1 uncultured Alphaproteobacteria bacterium
GCTCGACCGACTGCTCGTCGGCGAGCCCGGCTTGGACGACGACGCCGATGACGCCCCCGAGCCGCCGGCCGTGCCGGTCACCCGCGCCGGCGATCTGTGGCGCTGCGGCGACCACCGCCTGCTCTGCGGCGACGCCACCAAGCTGGCCGACGTGCAGCGCGCGCTCGGCGTCGTTCGCTTGCCGACATGGCGTGGACCGATCCGCCCTATAATGTGGCTACGAGGCAGGGACGAGACGTGGCCGGCAAGACGACCATCGCCAACGACGCGCTCGGCTCCGGCTTTCGCGGACTTCCTCCGCCCCGCGCTGGCGAACCTGCTCTCGGTCACGAAGGGCGCCTGCTACGTCTGCATGTCGTCGTCCGAATGGCCGACGCTGCACCGCGCCTGGCAGGAGGCCGGCGGCAAGTGGTCGAGCCCGTCATCTGGGCGAAGAACACCTTCGCGCTCGGCCGCGCCGACTATCACCAGCAGTTCGAGGCGATGCTCTACGGCTGGAAGGCCGGCGCCCAGCACTACTGGTGCGGCGCCCGCGACCAGGGGAACGTCTGGCACTTCGACAAGCCGGCGCGGAACGACCTGCATCCCACGATGAAGCCGGTCGCGCTGGTCGAGCGCGCGATCCGCAACAGCAGCAAGCAGCGCGACACGGTGCTGGATCCCTTCGGCGGCTCCGGCACCACCATGATCGCGGCGGAGCGGACCGGCCGGCGCGCGCGGCTGCTGGAGATCGACCCAGCCTATGCCGACGTGATCGTCCGGCGCTGGCAGGAGCCGACGGGGCAAAGCGCCCGGCTTGAGCCCTCGGGAAAAAGTTTCAGTGAGATGACACCTTCGGAAATTGGTGCAGTCGCCTCGCTGGGTGACGATCAAACTGCCAAAGCCGTTGATGTTCCGGCATCCGCCTCGCATTTCACGTTGACTTCGACCTTCATGTCCAACTCGTCCTCCAGATTTCCCAGATAGGTGCCGGAAAAGCGGGACTGCTTGGCCGGGGTCACGCGCAACAGCGACGCGGATGAGGTCACGATTGCCGATGATGCCATTTGTCGGATCGAATTCGACCCAGCCGGCGCCCGGCAGATAGACTTGGCACCACGCGTGGGTCGAGCCGCCGCCGACATATTCGCGGCTATCACGCGAGGGAACGTATAGATAGCCAGTAATAAAGCGGGCCGCGAGGCCAAGCGAACGGACCGCTTCCATCATCAGCAACGCAAAGTCGCGGCAACTACCACGTCCAATCCTCAATGTTACGACTGGCTCCTGAGTGCCGCGCTCGGTCCGCCTCGTGTAGGTGAAGCTCTCCTTGATTGCGCACGTGATCGTCATCAACAACTCCCCCGTCGGTGTCGGCCGCCCTACGTGCAAGAACCTGCGTACCCAGCGGTCGATCTCGCCGTTCGGATCGGGATAGCCACGTGCAATTGAGGCCATCAAATCCGGCATCTCGCCGGGGTCGTACATAAACGGATAGGTCTTGGCTTCGGGCTCGGTTTGAAAATCCGGAAAATTCCAAGGGTAGTGCTTCACCCGAATCGTACTCTCAAAACTCAACTCGGACGCTCGCATGTTGAACTGCGCCAACGCGACACAGTTGCCGAATGGGTCATGGATCCAGCGCAGGTTGGTCGGCTCAGGGATGATGACAAGCCGGGAGTTCATCAACCGCTGGTCATAGCTGTCGCGTGGCCGGAACATCATGCGGTGCTCGCCAAATGCGACCGGCCTCCGATAGCAGTAGGTGGTGATGTGGCGTACCGTTAGAATTGTCATGGCGTAGGCCTGACCGCAAATGAAAGTTGCTCATACACAGTCAGCCGGTCGTTACCTCATCCGTCCAGACCTTGAAACTGACCAGCCTGTTGGGGCCGAAGGTGTGGGTGATCGGCACGTCGGCTGCGTCGCGGCCCAAACCGATCAGCACGCGGCCGATTTGGAATGTTATTACGGGCATCAAAAAGTGTACCACCGCCCGCCAAGATACGCCTCGAACCAGGCGGCGAAATCCATCGGGCCATAGGGCGGCATCATGCCGATGTCGCCGAGATAACCGGTGCAATAGCGCGCCGGAATGTTCATGCAGCGGCAGAACGTGATGGCAAGGTGCGCGTAGTCGCGACACACACCCTTGCTTTCATTGAATACGTCCCAGGCCGTCATGGTCGCGCGCGCATGCTCGTAGCCAAACGCAATGTGGCGGTGGACGAAATCGCAGATCGCCTGGACGCGCGCCCAACCCGGTGGCGACGTTTCGAAGAGCTTCCACGCCACATCGGACAGGCGATCGGTCTCGCAGTAGCGACTGGCGAGGAGAAAGATTAGCGTCTCTGCCGGCAAGTCCTCCACCGCGTGTTGGGAGGCTGAAAGGGCAACCACGTCCGGCAGGCCGGTATCACGAACGACGCCATCGGCCGACAGGCGCATTCGGCCGGCGGGAGCGACGATGCGGCTACACCAATTGCCGAAGACGTCGCGGTAGGGGGAGAATGGCACCGAAGGGCTGGTGGTCAGGTAATCGGGCACGATGACGTTGGACGCCCGGGTAAAATGGGTGCCTAGAACCATGATTATGGGTGTGGATTGTGGGAAGTCGTAAATCAGTTCGTAGCCGACACGAATTTTCATCTGACATTCCCTTGCGGCGCTGGTTGTGATTTTGGTTTGATGAATAGCGGCGCTACTCGAAGCACGGCCGTAGTGAGCGAATTGATCACTCGCTCGGGCTCGCATTGCCCGTATTGCTGCGCTTGTGCACTGCTAATGAGCGTGAGCACAACAGCGACGGAGACCGCGCCGCCGGTCTTTGCGAACTTGGTCATCGTCTTCTCCAAAATCGGATACGTGCGCCCGTGCGGGCGTGCCAGTCTGGACTTCTTTTCAGATGGCGAGTTGAGCCAGCGCAAGAGAAATGCGAGCGTCTGAAAAGCACATAAACCCCGCCGGCGGCCGCTGCCAGACCGGCGGGGTTTATTGCTGGGGGGTGGTCACTCCGTAACGCGATAGACTCGCCCGCGCTTTTCGTCCTTCTCCGACGCGACCTCGAGGCCGAGCTTCTTCTTCAGTGCACCGGCGATCGCGCCGCGCACCGTGTGCGCCTGCCACGACAGCGCCGCCGCAATCTCGTCGATGGTCGCTCCTTTCGGCCGGCGCAGCATCGCGATAAGTTGCGCCTGTTTGGTGTCGGCGCGGGTACGAGGGCGCAGCAGTACGAGAGGCGCGCGACTTGGATTTGCCCTGAGTTTTCGGAGCGTCGGCGGCATCGCTTTTTGAATTGCTCGCAGGGCTCTCCGCATCTTCCTCTGCCGGCGCGTCCTGCGGATCAATGCCCAGCGCAACGAATGCGGCCTTGGTGGCGACGAGCGTGACGCGGCCGCGCTCTTCGTCATGCCGCCAGACGGTGTCGTCCCGCTTGGCGCGAACCTCCTTGATCAGGCCCTTGTTGAGCAGGCTCTTGAGGACGTTGCCGGCGGCATTGCCCTTGAGCCTGGCGGTGACGGGGAAGACGCAGCGATCGGGTCGCTGGGAGGCGGCGGTGAGAACGACGAGTTGAGAATTGGACAGTTGCGGCATGGCCTTGCTCCGGGTGCAGCGGGGCCGCGCCCATCGCGGGCCCTGCTACCACCCCGAGCCCCGCCGGCCGTTACCGGACGGGGCTGCTGCGGAGCGCAGGCGACGTGATCGCATACACGCTCTGTTTGCCTGCAAAGCCAAGTCGATAAGCAGATTATGTCCGTGCTTTCTGGCGGACCGAACAATCATCGAATGACCCCGCAAATTGCCTAGCGCTTCGTACCTCTTTAATGAGACTTGAGCGGGGGGGTTGTTGAGGTCGATTTTGACGAGCTCGCCCGCGAAATTGATTGTTCAAAAGAGGGCAATATGGACTTCAGGAAACTCTTGGCCGAGGCGATCGGCACATTCTGGTTGACCTTTGGCGGCTGCGGCAGCGCGGTTATCGCGGCCGGCTTTCCGCAGGTCGGCATTGGGCTGCTGGGCGTGTCATTCGCATTCGGGCTGACCGTGCTCACAATGGCCTACGCCATCGGCCATATTTCCGGATGCCATCTCAATCCGGCGGTTACGGTCGGGCTCGCAGCCGGCCGGCGCTTCCCGCGGGGTGAGGTCGTGCCGTATATCGTGGCGCAAGTCGTCGGCGCGATCATCGCATCTGCGGTCCTGTACGCGATTGCGAGCGGGACAGCGGACTTCACCCTCGCCAAAGGTTTTGCGGCAAATGGCTATGGCGATCACTCGCCGGGCAAATACAGCTTGGTCGCCTGCCTGATCGCCGAGTTGTTCTGACCATGATGTTCCTGTTCATCATCATGGGCTCGACGCATGGCAAAGCGCCTGCGGGTTTTGCCCCGATCGCGATCGGACTTGGGCTCACGCTGATTCACCTCATCAGCATCCCAGTCACCAATACTTCGGTGAACCCGGCGCGCAGCACGGGTCCCGCGCTTTTCGTCGGCGACTGGGCCCTTGCACAGCTTTGGCTGTTCTGGGTTGCCCCGCTGATCGGCGGAGCGGCTGGCGGGCTGCTTTATCACTGGCTCAGCCCAGAACCTTCCGCAGAAGTTACGGGAGTTCCCTTGAAGCGCTGATTTACTCCGGGTGCCCGAAGCAATTGTTGTGGAGGGCGCCGTTCGCATCGTCGCACGACTGGGTAGAATTGTTCGGTAGAGCGGGCATCGCATGACGATGGCGCAAAGTGTGAGAGAACCGGTCTCGGCGCAGCCACTCCCCGGCGGCGAGGCGGCGGGCACGATCACGATCGAGGTCGCCGCAAAGCTGCTGATGGTTACGCCGGAATGGGTTCGCCGGCTGACCAAGGACGGCTGGATCGCGAAGACCGAGCGCGGGCGCTACCGCGTGGTCGATGTCGTGCAGGGCTATATCCGCTTTCTCAAGGACGAAGCTCGTCGTGCGACCAAGACTGCGTCGCACACCCGGCTGCAGGAGATTCGGGCGCGCAAGGAGGAGCTCGCCGTCGCGCAGACCGAGCGTGAACTGGTTCCGCTCGCCGAGGCCATGACGCTGGTGGATGAGGTGGCGGGTGCGGTGGTCGCGCGCGTCAATGCGATCCCTGCGCGCTTCAGCCGTTGCAGCTGACGGTCGGCGCGGGGGGCAACGGCGGTTCGGGAACCTACCAGGGCGGCCGCGGCGCCGATGGCCGGGTCGTGGTGACCTGGCAGTAGCCCGCATCGAGACCAGGGTGAGTTTGTGGAGGCCGCTTTTGCGGCCTTTTCTTTTTTCCGCAATCAAGGAGCGCTCGCGATGACCGAGCCGACATTTGGCATCAGCTTCCTGCGCGACGACAACGAGCCGCGTCCGGCCATCGAGTTCCGATCTGTCGGTGGTCGGCCTGATCGGCCCGATGGCCGACGCCAACGAATTGATCCCGCTCAACGATCCGATCACGTTCGACTCCGACGACGCGGCGATGCTGGCTGCGGATTCCGACGAAGTCGCCCGGGCGTTCCGAGATGATGCCGCCCGTTATTCCGACATGATGTCGCCCAGGGCGGGGAGCCTCGCTGGCGGTTGATCTTTGCAGCGCGTTGCGGGTCGGTCAATCCTTTGCGGGCTTTGCGGTGCGGTCGCGTCGCAGGCTGTTTCCGGCAAGATTGATGCGATGCGCGTTGTGGACGAGTCGATCGAGGATGGCGTCGGCATAGGTCGGGTTGCCGATGACGTCGTGCCATTGGTCGACCGGGATTTGGCTGGTGATGATGGTGGCGCGCCGGCCGTAGCGTTCTTCGAGAATCTCGAGGAGATCGTGGCGTGCGGCGGCGTCGAGCGGTTCGAGACCCCAGTCGTCGAGGATGAGGAGCTGCACGCCCCCGAGCGCTCGCAGGAGACGCACATAGCGGCCATCGCCGCGCGCCAATGCGAGGTCGGCGAAGAGCTTGGGAATGCGTTGATATAGAACGGAGCGATTGTCGCGACAGGCTTTGTGGCCGAGCGCTGACGCCAACCAGCTTTTGCCGACGCCGGTCAAACCAACGACATACTGCGCACGAACAGGCGTTTGATGTCGTAGTCAGGTATCCATATCACCCGCTTTCCGGTCGGCGGATCACAGCGATCCGTCGCGTCAAGCACGCTGGTCTTGTCCATTTCGTCATCGAAGGACCCGATGGATGTCGGGCTCTTCTGCCGGCGTGGATGACCGAGACGGCTGTCGCGACGCCTCCGACCGTCGATGTTCCTCGGATCGCACTCGACGCACTCCGTGCTCTTCGGGCTATCGTCGAGGCACTTCGCATATCGTCACCGCCATTGCCCGAACCGAATTGGACGAGCGGAGGCGTCGATGGAACAGCGCAATGCATGGCGGCAGACATGTCTCCCGCTGCTCGACGAGGGATCGCTCCAGCACCAGAGGATCGAACCTCTTGCTCAAGCGGAGATCGTCGCTCTGCTCAAACGGCTTCTCGACGAGAGCGTCGGCAGCGTGCGCAGCGCAAAGGAGCCGACCAATGAATAAGATCACGGTCGAGCATCTGTCTCGCAGCGCCTACATCTACGTGCGGCAATCGACGCCGGACCAACTGACGAACAATCCCGAGAGCCGGCGCCGCCAATATGCGCTTGCGGCCCGCGCACGAGCGCTCGGCTGGGAGAACGTCATCGTCATCGACGATGATCTCGGCCGCTCGGCCGGCGGAGTCGCGCGGCCGGGGTTCGAGCGACTGTTGACCGCCATCTGCACCGGAACGACCGGCGCCGTGTTCGCGATCGAAGCCTCGCGTTTGGCTCGCAATGGCCGTGACTGGCATACCTTGCTAGAGTTCTGCGCTCTCGTGAACAGCCTGATCATCGACGAGGATGGCGTCTATGATCCGAAGCACGTCAATGACCGTTTGCTCCTCGGCATGAAGGGAACGTTCAGCGAGCTCGAGCTTTCGATCTTGCGTCAACGCTCGCAGGAGGCGCTACTCCAGAAGGCGGCGCGCGGCGACCTGCACACGAGCGTTGCTGTCGGGTACGTGCGGGGCGCCGGCGATCGTCTCGAACTCGATCCGGACCGCCGCGTCCGCGAAGCGCTTCATCTGGTGTTCCGCAAATTCGCGGAATTCGGAAGTGTTCGCCAGGTGGCGATCTGGTTGACCGACGAGGGAATCGAGGTTCCCACGGTTGTGCACGGCCCTCAAGGCAGGGCCATCGTGTGGCGGCTGCCACGCTACAATACGATCCATCGGTTGCTGACCAATCCGGTTTATGCCGGCGCCTACGTGTTCGGCCGCACCGGTTCGCAGATTCGTGTTGAAGGCGGCCGCAAAGTGATTACCCGCAATGTGCGCCGGGCGCAGGATGCCTGGACCACTCTGCTTCGAGACCACCACGAGAGCTACATCTCCTGGGACGAATACGAGCGCAACCAACGCCTCATCGGTGAGAATGCGAACATGAAGGGCGAGATCGTACCGGGCTCGGTACGGAACGGGGGCGGATTGCTGGTCGGGCTTCTTCGTTGTGGGCACTGCGGACGCAAGCTGAAGGTCCAGCACAACCGGTTGCGCGGCGTCGCGCGCTATCTCTGTAACGATGCGAACGTGAACCATGGGCGGCGCGGGACGTGCATCGCATTCGGGAACATGCGCATCGATGCGGCGGTGTCGGCCGAGGTGTTGCGGGCGATCGCACCATTCGGCCTCGAGGCCTCGATGCAGGCGATCGCCGATCGCGAGCGTGACGGGGCGGAGCGGCTTCGACAGATCGAGTTGGCGCTGGAGCAGGCGCGTTACGAAGCCGATCGCGCGCATCGCCAGTACGATGCCGTCGACCCCGCCAATCGTCTGGTCGTCGGCGATCTCGAACGGCGCTGGAACAAGCGGCTCGCGGAAGTGGCGCGTCTCGAGGGGGAGCTGGCCGACGCACGCGAGAAGCAGCCGCCGGCACTGACGGACGCCGAGCGGAGAGAGATCGTGGCCCTCGGAGCGGACCTGCCGCGATTGTGGGAGCATCCCGGGGCGACGGCAGCGACGCGGAAGCGGATTCTTCGCGCCGTGCTCGAAGAGATCATCGTGACCGTGGAGCCCGGGCGGTTGCGGCTCGTCGTCCATTGGAAGGGAGGCGATCACACCTCGCTCGAGGTCGTCAAGAACCGATCCGGACAGCATCGGTGGAAGACCAGTACCGCAACCGAACAATTGATCCGCGATCTCTCACGCCTTCTGCCGGACGGCAGCATCGCATCTGTTCTCAATCGACTTGGCATCCGGACCGCAAAGGGACACACATGGACGGAACAGCGCATCCGCGGCTTCCGCAACGAACACCAGATTGCCGTCTACCGGGATGGCGAACGCGCCGAACGTGGCGAGATCATCCTGCATGAAGCGGGAACCCGCTTGGGCGTCAGCAAGATGACGGTGATCCGACTTGTCAAAGACGGCCTGCTGCCTGCAAAGCAAGCCTGCATCGGTGCGCCGTATGTGATTCGGGAAGCGGACCTCGATTTGCCCGCGGTCAGGCGCGCCATCGAGAGCGGCCGTGCAGTATCACACGATCCGCGACAAGGAATTCTGGATTATCAATGACGTAGGGAGGTATAGCATTATGTCGCGTGTCCGCACGGCCCGCACAGAATTAAATTCTCATGCGCATCGATCCACTGTCCGTCGGCGAGTTTGTGGAAGAGCGCACGATCGAGGCCGCGCGCAGCTCGGTAGTCGACGTCTTCGACTGAGGCTTGATGGCGCAACCGCGCGTATCGCAGTCGCGCCATGAGGCGTCTGTCACGTCGATGACTGATCTCGCGATCGAGCAAGAGGGCGAGCCATTCGGGATGCGTGAGGCTGGCGGCTTCGTCGGACGCTTCGATCTCGGCGAACGCCTTGGCCATTCCGGCAAGGCCGAGCTCATGCAAGCGGTCGAGGGTTGGATGGGTGAGCAAGGCGTGGTCTCCTATTGATAGTAGCGCGAGCCGCGGATGTTGGGATGGAGGATCGGCACGCTGTCCGCGGCGCGCTTGTGCGCGGCGTGACGATCGAGCTTGTTGTCGAGGATGGAACGGACTGATCCGTAGGTGAGCGCGCCGATCTCGATGGCGCGTGTGGCGGCGGCTTCGAGACGATCGACGCCGAACGGTCTGGCGAGGCGCAGAATGCCGAGGCAGGCTCGGAATCCCTGCTCGGGGTGAGGCCGCCGCTCCAGGATGAGATCGCACAACGCGGCGGTCGCCGGCCCGACGCCGGCGGCGTCCTTGCGGATGCGGTCGATGGTCCAGTCGGCGTAGCGCCGATGACTGGACGGCATGTGATCGGGAATTGTGGTGTGCTTGCTGTTGCCGCTCGATCGCAGATGCACGGCGATCCGCTCGCCTCTGGCGAAGACCTCGACGGTGCGGGCGGTGAGACGGACCTCCACCTCGGCGCGCGCAAAGCGGTAGGGGACGCTGTAGAAGTGATCGTCGACGTCGACGTGGTAGTCGATGCCAACGCGGCGCACGCGCCATTCGGCGAAAACGTAAGGCTCGACCGGCAGCGATTTGAGCGCGGGACGATCGAGCTCTTCGAGCAACTGCCGCCGCGTCACGCCGAGCCGCCTGATCGGCCGCTCCTCGTTGAGGCGGATGAGCAGCTCGCCGATCGCCGCGTTCAGTTCGGCCAGGCTATGAAATCGGCGATGGCGCAGCCGGCCGATCAGCCAGCGCTCGACGATCAGCACGCCGGCCTCGACCTTCGCCTTGTCGCGCGGCCGGCGCGGCCGGGCCGGCAGCACGGCGGCTCCATAATGGGCCGCCATCTCGGCATAGGTGCGATTGACCTGGGGCTCGTACAGGCACGCTTTGATGACAGCGACCTTGGCGTTGTCGGGCACGATCAGCTGCGGCGCTCCGCCGATCGCGGCGAAGGCGTGCGTATGGGCGGCGATCCAGTCGCCGAGCCCCTGCGTCCACGTCGCTTCGGCGTAGGTGAAGTTCGAGGCGCCAAGGACGGCCACGAAGATCTGCGCCGGACGCGTCGCGCCGGTCAGCCGGTCGACGATCACCGGGACCGTGTCGCCGGCATAATCGACGAACAGCTTGTCGCCGCCCGCATAAGTTTGGCGCATCGTGACCGAGAGCTTGCTCTCCCAGGCGCGGTAGAGTTCGCAGAACCGGGAATAGCGATAGCCGTCGGGATGGCGCTCGATGTACTCGTCCCACAGGATCGACAGCGTGACGTGCTTGCGCTTGAGCTCGCGATGCATCGCCGCCCAGTCGGGCTCCGCCTGACGCCGGTGTCCCTGTTTCGTGCCGACGTTGGCGTAGAGCCGTGCCTCCAGCGTCGCGTCCGTGATCTCGGCTGGCAAGGGCCAGCTCAGGCCGGCTGCCCGAAACCGATCGATCGTCGCCCGCACCGTCGACGCCGCCACCCCGACCCGGCGGGCGATCTCCCGCGTCGGCACGCCCGCAAACTTCAAGCGAAGAACTTCGCGCACCTGGCGCATCGTCGTCCTCTCTGCCGGCATCCGGTCCCTCCCTTGGAACAGCCAAAGGAGCGGACCCTAAACAGGCCAGCAGAGGCGCCCTCGACCCGGGCGAAATCATCTCGGATTGGTGGGCGAGATCATCTCGGAACGCCGGGCGGAATAATCTCGGAATGGGTGGGCGACATCATTCCGGAACGGTGGGCGGCTTGCCCCGGAATCAGCATGCTGGCGTCGCTCGGCGCCAATAATCTCATCCAGGACGCCATCAACGGCATCAACGCTCAGCTCGCCGAGTTCCAGCAGGCCGCGCGTATCGTGCTGGTGCGGGTTGCGGCGTCGGCGGCCGGCGCTGACGCGGAGAAGGAGCGGGAGACCATCGCCAGCATCGCGGGGGAACTCGGCAGCGGGGACCGGCATTCACGCCTTCCTCAAGGCCGGCCAGAAGCTCGGCGTCATTCCGCGCCTGATCGCCGCGCCCGGCTTCACCCATCAGCAGCCGAGCGGGCTCGCCACCATCACGCTGACGGATGGCGGCGAGGACTACACCAGCGCTCCGAGTGTGACGATCACGCCGGCCAATGGGGCAACCGCGCACGCCGCCGTGACGAACGGCGCCATCACCTCGGTCGTGGTCGACAATCCCGGCCAATGGTTTGATGCGCCGCCCATCATCGGGTTTAGCGGCGGCGGCGGAACCGGAGCGGCGGCGACCGCGACGATCGAGCCGCTCGCCAATCCGGTCTGCGCGGCCCTGACCGGCGTGCTCAACAGACTGATCGGCATGGCCGTGGTCGGCGGGCCCGATACGTCGCGCCAGGCCTTCATCGATTGGCGCGAGACGCTGCAATCCGAGCGGCTGATCCCGGTCGCCTCCTCGGTCAAGGTGACGCTTGCCGACGGAACGGTGGTCAACCGGCCATCCGAGGGACGGATCATTGGCGTCGGCGTGCGCCGCGACTTCGAGAAGAACGGCAGGCCGTTCCACTCCTGGGCCAACCAGCCGGTGCAGGGCATCGTCGGGCCGAACCGGTCCGATCGACTTCTCGCTCACCGACGGCGCGACCGAGGGCCAGGAAATTCTTGCCGCACAATGGCGGCGTCATCCTGCGCGGCGAGATCGGGGTCGAGACCGCGATCGCGTCGGGCGGCTTCGTCTATGTCGGCACCGACAATTGCTCCGAGGACTCGCTCTGGCGATTCTACCATGTCGATGCGTGGGCGCGATTACATCCACCTGATGTTCCTGCGCACGCTGCGCTATTACCTCGGCCGCTTCAATCTCAATACGGCAGACCATCCAGGACGGTGCTCAACACGATGGAGTTCGCGCTGCGCGACCTCAAGGCCGACGGCGACATCCTCGGCTACAAGGTCGGCTTCTACCCGCGACCAGAATTCGCCGGAGCAATTGCGGCTCGGCAAGTTCACCGTGCGGTTTGCGGCGGAGGACGCCCGCGGCGTCGGCAAGGTGATCGAGGTCGACATTACGCTCAAGCGCGCCGACGCGCCTGGCGCGGCCGGCTACATGTCCGCGTTGCTCTCCCTGTTGGGCTAAGCTGAGTTGCGCCTTCGCCAATGGAAGCGCCCCCCCCGCACAGCAGCAAATCGCCGAAAGCCGACGATCGCCGAAAGCCGCTGTGTGCCAATCGCGTCGGTTCGCGATCATGCGATCCGGAGCTTGCGGGTCGGCAGCTGATCGATACGATAGCTGACAGTCGAAGGATGGTTGGGACGGTCGAGGTTGACCCAGAGCGGTTGTCGTCGCCCAACTTTTTTGCGCCGCGAGATTCGTATTCGATTGCGAGTACGCACGGCCGCGGCCCACACTTTGAGTTGTAAGGTCACCATAGGAACGAAAGCGTCGCAGGCCATCCGTCCTAATTTAGCCTTGTCAGAAAATTCAGCGCTCTAATACTGGGAAGGAAAAAATATGCACCCCCCTTGACCGTCGTGAAGGCCGGTAGACCTGTTATCTTTTTGCGGATCGGCCGTTTGGGCATGGTGAAATCGAAGGTGCCGTCCTGGTTGCCAATGAGCGGGTCTCGTTCGTTGCCCAGTTCGTGAAAATTCGGGTCGTTGATCCAGACATTCTGCGCAAACTCAAATTGCCGCACGAGGCTTGCACAGAGAATGAAAGCTGCAATTCCACGATCGACGCCATCTTCCGGCGCGCCTTCTGGCAAGGGAGGACCGTAGGTCGCACCACGGCGGATCATTCGTCGCCGCTGGATGTTCACCGTCGTGTCCCGAGGGTTCATTCGCCGAATATGTGCTCCTAGCGGAACGGCATACCCTTGGGGGTCCATTTTCGCGTAGTTGAAATTGTTGTTGCGTTGGTAGTCAGCGCCAAGTGCTGGATCGTCCTTTTCGGGCGCCAGGACAAGCGGAGCTCCGCTCCGCCAGCGTCCCATCAGCTTCGCCGCAATCAACTCTTGGCCGTCGGCTGTTGGTCCACCATGCTGTCGGAGAAAGTCGCGAAACGCGCCCACATGCTCCTGCAATCTGCGATAAGCCATGAAGGTGCCGTTTCGCGAGAGAACTTCCGGCTTCGGCAACGGAATCACCGTGCCGCTCTCCTCCTCATGTCCGAGAATGAATTCACCCGCCTTTACAGGCGCGCCCGAGCCGGGCGTCGGCTGTATTCCGCTTCCTTCGATTTGTGGCTCAGAGAGCCGATCTCGATAGCCGAAATGCTCGTGCGCGTAGTCAAACGGCGGAATGCCGTCCAGGTCCAGTGATGAAAGCACTTCGACACCCGGCGTCCTCGCCAGGAACGCCTGGTGTTCCCGGGTTACACGCTCGCGCTCAGCCGCGTTGCGGGCGAAAAGAATTGCGATGGCGTGCAGCTCCGGACTGGCGAGACCGCCAACCCACTTGTCGGGACTATTCCTGCCCGTATCGCCGAGCACTTCCGCACGTGCCGACCATGCCCTGCCGGAATTCTTCTGGGAAACGTTGCGAGTGATGGCTCGTCCACTCCGAGCGCGCGAAGCCCTTGCCACGTGAATGCAACCGACTACCCATCTTTGCTCCCGTTCGATGGATTCCCGGGCCTGTTGAACCGAGGCAACCTTGTCCAGAATTCCCGCCAACCACGCTCGTCCCCGCGCAGGCTGCTGAAATGAGAGGAATTCGTATCGACCCGTGATCGCGGGTACGCGGGTCAGACAGAGTGCTGAATATCATCGATCTCAAGCATATGCTGCGCCATGTCCGGCGTGCAACGCTCGACGATACGAACGGTCCCCTGCATGACGGTTGCAGTGGGCCGGCGCTCACTGCATCTGGTCAAGCATGGTCGAGAGCGAGGTTTTGACTCTCAGCGCCTTCTTCACTTCGTCCGCCGTGACATACGGATATTCTCCGTATTCCAGAAAGCTCGGCCTCTGGTGATCTCGGAAGAACTTGATCACGGCGGCCGTGTTTGTCTTCCAGTCTTCGGGCCAACCTTCGAGGTTTACAAATACCGTTGTGATGCCGGTCGAGTTGAAGAGCGCTATGGCGTCCTCGAGATACTTGTCGAAGTCGGTATCGAAGATGCCCTGGTACATGAAGTGCAAACCGGAGCCGACATCGAACAACACCCAGCGGAGATAGTGAAGGCGCAGCGGCGCGAGCACCCGGGGGATCGCTCTTCACTGCCTCTTCGATCGTTTTGCCGTACGTCACGAATCGCGTTCTTCCCTTCCGGGCTTCACCTTCGCGATGACTGTAAAGCCATAATTCGCGGGAGTTCTTGGAAAGACTGGACCATAGCGGCCTTGCTCGAGCTTGAAATATCCTTCCTTGGGAATCGCCATTGCGGCGGGCTTTGTCCAATCCGGCGTACCGGTTGCGGGTGGCTGCGCACCTTGGCCGGTCGTCGCCAATTGCGCCATTTGGACTTCGTCCGACTTAATTGGAGCAGTCTGTGCTTCAGCGCACGGCGAAGTGCCGAGCGTCAATGCCGTGGCGGCAGTGGCAGTGCCCAAGGAAGCCACGGCGAGTCGTTCGTGGTGTTTCCGATCTGATCTCCTGTGAGGTCATCGGCTACTGACGCTGCTCCCTATGTGAACAACATCTATAAGTCGTTGGTCGAACTTCATCGAGACGTCTATCCTTTTGTTGCGAGGTTATACCAAAAGTTGTCGAGGCTCTCGGCGCCGCCAAACAAGGTGGTGAAGATAGTGAGGTCGGCCAGCAGGATGTGGCCGGCCCGCGTGCCTGTCGGCGGCATCCAGAGGAAGCTATTGAATTCAGTATTTCCGGCTTCAATGAATGGATGCGGTCTGGTCAGATCAATCGGCTGCCGAGCAAGAACACGAATTGTGTTCGTATCGTCCGTGTCAGCGCATAGTGGGGCAGGTGTTGGTGAAAGTTGAAGGTCGGTCACGTTCGCGAGCCAACCGTGCGTGTCGAGATCGCGCATGGCCGTCAACGGCGCGATCTGGTTGGTGCCCTGGATGACCGCCGGGCGAAGACCAAAACGATTCTCCACCGGCACCCCCAGTCCTTTCATAAGAGATCGCGTGTAGAGGCCGAACCGCTGCTGGCGAGGGACCAATGGATCGCCGTGATGGGCGTACTCCATTTGAAGCCGTCGTACGTCCTGTGATGCGCCCACGTCGTGGTGGGGCCGATCATCAGGCAGGTCCCTTCTCGCGTCAGAAACTGCTTGAGCGGCTTCGATTTCTTCCGGAGCGGCCTCCTGCTCTGTGATCATGTGATCGAGACCGAACACCATCAGGGTGTCCGTGTCGGCGAGCATCCGTTCATCGATCGGCAGTTTCTGACCGGCCTGATCGATCCGCTGGTAGACAACGACGGGCTGTCCGGTCACCTGGCCGACGATCGTTTGGAATCGCACCGTAGACAGGTGGAATAGCTCAAGCGTTCCCGCAATTCCTTGCAAGAACACCTTTTCCGAAAATTCCGGCTTTTCATAATTCGGCCATGCGACGCGGCGTACCTCGGTCATGGTCGAAAAACGATTGTCCAATTCCGTCACATCGCGATTGGCCTCCCAGGGATAGCTCCAGGTCCAATAGATCGTAAATCGACGGCCAGAAGCCGACTTCCGCGGCACATTCACCTGGTTGTAGGTGCGCGGGGAATGCTTGATGACGATATCAAATTTTTTCGGCGGCTCTTGTTTCGGTGGGTCCTGCCCTTCGTACCATTGTGCCAATGTGGGCTTTGACAACAATGGGCTCAGACCGGCGCCGAGCGCCATGCGGTTGAAGTCCCGCCGCTTCATTTGGGCCTCTCTTTGAGCCTCTCATCGATTAGTGCAATTGCAGGCGCAGGGGCAAGCCTTGCAACTGCCGGTTCGGCATTTATGTCCATACAGCTGCGACATCATTTCGCTGCGACAGAGACGGATGAGGGGATCCGGTGTCTGTGGCGTTTCGCGATCAAGTTCGCCTGTCGCCTTTTGGCATGAGCTATCGCACAGGTTTGCTGCATTTGCTCACGGCTCGTTCTGACCCCTCTCTGCCATCGTCCGCAGTTTTTGGTGCAATGCGGCACTCCCACAATGATGTGGTAGGGTGTGATCCTCGGGCTGAGGGAGCATGAGGTGACGCGAGTTCATCACACTCATCGGCGGCGCCGCGGCGGCGGCGTGGCCACCCGCGGCGCGGGCAAGCCCGCGTTCGTTTCCAGTGATCGGACTGCTCAGTGCAGCCTTCCGCCATTCGGCCGGATCGAACCGGCCGCCGAAATCGGCTCGCGCGCGGCGGATGACAGGCTCTCCATCGAGCAAGCGCTCGCCGATTTCGCAATAGCGGCGTTGGCGTTCGGACAGGATTAGTAGCCGCGACGGACAGCCCGTCGCTCTTGTCGAAACTCGCGTCTTCCCACCCGCCGTTGGACTCGACGGGCGTGCCCGTAGGTGATGGCCTTCGCTCCATCGACGCTCAGTTCTAGACCACGCGGCGTGACTTGCGCTGAGATCGGGACGGTCGCGAAGATCGCGGCAGCGAATAGCAAGCCGATGACTGATTTCATGACGTTCCTCCTGTTATCACCGAAACGTCCCGCCCATGATGTTGCATTATCAATCGTAACGAGAACAAGCAAGTCACAGGCGCGTGTCGCAGCGCGGGCGATAAGCAGTGTACTGGAGATATCGTGCTCGTGGACTTAACGAACTTCACCACACTCTTCGGCGGCACGGATAGTCTGATGAATTTCTGGCGGAACTTAAAGGTGGCGGTTCAGCGCCACAGATTAAGTTGCTCCAGGCGCCTGTCCTCTTCCTCCTGGTTCTTGATGTACTCACGGATGGCTTGCTCGTCCCGTCCCACCGTGGAGACGTAGTACCCTCTGGCCCAGAAGTGCTGGCCCACGAAATTGCGCTTCCGTTCGCCGTAGACCCGCGCCAGGTAGATCGCACTCTTTCCCTTGATGAAGCCCACCACCTGCGACACCGCATATTTCGGTGGGATTGAGATCATCATGTGCACGTGATCCGGTAGCAGATGCCCCTCTTCGATCCGGCATTCCTTCTGCATCGCCAGTCTTCGGAACACCTCCGCAAGATGCCTCCGCAGCTCCGCGTACAGCGTCTTCCTGCGACGCTTGGGAATGAAGACCACGTGATATTTGCAGTCCCATTTCGTGTGACTTAGGCTCTCAAATTCGTCCATCGATGGACTTCCCTTTCGTGTGCTTGGCGGCTCACGATTTGGAAGTTTCGTCGATGGACCCCCTTAAACGTCAAACTTCTACTGCCACCCCGGCAGAGCCGGGGGAACTCCTTTGGATATTAGTAGGCTCGGCTCAGTTTCGGCGCCGATTAGCGCTCAGTTGAACTTCGCCTGCACGGTGCTTCCGTCGGGGGCGAGGTCACGTCCGCGCCCTTCGGCTCGGAGGGAATGTTGACGGACGACGCGCCCTTGAGCTGGTTGCCGCCGGCCGGGGTCAACGTGATGCGCTCCGGCTTCCCGTCGATCACGAAGATAGCGGCGCCCCGAAAACCTTCCGTGCTGACCGGCTTGTCCGAATGATCCCGCAGGTAGACCAGCAGCTCCGTGCTTTGCGGAACGAGTTCGACGTGGAAGCTGCCGGCGTCGGCCTGCAGACCGCCATGTTCGCCCATCTTCGGCGCGTGCGCTAAAGACGGCATCGCTCCGGCGAGCAGCATCGCAAGGGTCAAACCGATCGCTCGGTTCGCGTTATTGACTAGCTTCATTGGCCTCTCTCCTTCTCTGCATTCAGAACGCATCGGCGGGGCGCGCAGTCGTCCGGTCTCCCGCGGCCGACGCGCTCTCGCGGGTTGCGGCGAGGATGCGATCGAGCGGCTTCTCACCGAAGCGCAGGAACAGGACGGGCGTGAGCAGCGTATCAAGCAGGGTTGCGCTGACGAGGCCGCCAAAAATCGTGACGGCGACCGGGTGAAGAATTGTCTTTTCCTGGCATGGTGGCGTCGATCAGCAGCGGAACGAGCGCTACTCCGGCGGACAGCGCCGTCATCAGCACCGGGGTCAGGCGTTCAAGACTGCCGCGCACGACGAGATCGGGGCCGAAGTAGTTGCGTCCGTGGATCGCTAGATTGATATAATGGCTAATCTTGAGGATGCCGTTCCGCGCGGTGATGCCGGTCAGCGTGATGAAGCCGATCATGCTCGCGACCGAGAGCGGCTGGCCGGCGATCCACAGCGCTGCCACGCTGCCGATCAGGGCGAGCGGTACGCTCCCCACGCAATCTCAACATGTTCACGCTGATCGCGATGGGAGTCGGCGTTGCTTGGCTCTACAGCGTCGTGGCGGTCCTCCTTCCGGACCTGTTCCCGCCGGCGTTTCGCAGCGGTGATGGCGCGGTCGCGGTCTATTTCGAAGCCGCTGCGGTGATCACGGTGCTGGTCCTCCTCGGGCAAGTGCTGGAGCTGCGCGCGCGAGAGCAGACCTCGGGCGCGATCCGCGCCTTGCTCGACCTTGCGCCAAAAGCCGCGCGCCGCCTGAGCGCGGACGGAACCGACGAGGAGGTCTCGCTGGACTTGGTCATGGTCGGCGACCGGCTGCGCGTTCGCCCCGGCGAGAAGGTTCCGGTCGACGGCGAGGTGGAAGAGGGCCGCTCGTCGCTCGACGAATTACTGGTCACAGGCGAGTCGATGCCGGTTACGAAAGAGCCCGGCTCGAAGGTGATCGGCGGCACGCTCAACACGACGGGCGGCTTTATCATGCGCGCCGAGAAAGTGGGGCGCGACACGATGCTGTCGCAGATCGTCCAGATGGTCGCCGCCGCGCGGCGCTCGCGCGCGCCCATTCAGCGGCTTGCGGACCGAGTCGCCGTCCGGCTGGTTTGTGCCGGCCGTGATCGCGATCGCAATTGCGGCGTTCGTGGCATGGTCGGTCTTTGGCCCCGAGCCGCGCTATGCGTTCGGACTCGTCGCCGCGGTCAGTGTCCTGATCATCGCGTGTCCGTGCGCGCTCGGGCTTGCGACGCCGATGTCGATCATGGTCGGCGTCGGGCGCGGCGCCCAGGCGGGCGTGCTGATCAAGGACGCCCAGGCGCTCGAACGCATGGAGCGGGTCGACACGCTGGTGGTCGACAAGACCGGCACATTGACGGAGGGACAGCCGAAGGTTACGGGCGTGGTTCCGAGTGGCGGGGTCGACGAGGCCGAGGCGCTGCGCCTCGCCGCGAGTATCGAGCAGGCGAGCGAGCATCCCCTGGCGCTCGCGATCGTCGCTGCGGCGCGCGAGCGCGGTCTGCCGCTTCCTCCGGATGTGTCCGAGTTCGATTCCCGCACCGGTAAGGGCGTCGTCGGCGTGGTCGCGGGCCGGCGGCTGGCGCTCGGCAACGCCCGATTCCGCCGGGAACTCGGGATCGACACGTCCGCTTTGGAGAACGATTTGAACGGCTGAGGCGCGACGGCGCCACTGCGATCTTTCTGGCCGCGGATGGAAACGTCGCCGCCGTGATCGCGATCGCCGATCCGGTCAAGCGCACGACGCCCGAGGCGCTTGCGGCGCTGTCGCGTGAACGCGTCCGCGTCGTGATGCTGACCGGCGACAACAAGACGACCGCTGAAGCAGTTGCCAAGCGGCTCGGCATCACCGAGGTCGAAGCCGAAGTGATGCCGGACCAGAAGAGCGCCGTGGTCGAAAGGCTGCGCGGTAAGGAAGGCCGGGTCGTCGCAATGGCGGGCGACGGGGTGAACGACGCACCGGCGCTCGCCGCGGCCGAGGTCGGCATCGCCATGGGGACGGGCACGGACGTCGCCATCGAGAGCGCCGGCGTCACCCTGCTCAAGGGCGACCTC
>CAVQIB010000007.1:0-80207 GCA_963712435.1 uncultured Alphaproteobacteria bacterium
CTGATCCATCCCTGCGCTCAGCGACCCCCGTCGGGCCGGCGACCCCGATCCGATGCTCCCGCCGGGGGCGATCCGTGGACCGGGGTGACGGTCACGATCCGGACTCGGTCGGTCGACTTCTGGCGGATGTGGATGGCCTGCCGACCGTTGTACCAGCCACAGCTGGGGCATGCGTGGTGACTCTGCTTGGGCTGGTGGCAGTGCGGACACTCCTCCAGCTGCGGCACCGTCAGCGCGTGATGCGCCCGGTGATCACCCTGCCGCGCGTGGGACACGCGACGCTTGGGGACTCCCATGTTCGAGCTCCTTCTGGATGTCGATCCGGGTCGGGCCGCCGGCCTGCCGGCCGCGGCGGGTGATGATGGTCAGGTCGGCTCGGTCGAGCCGTTCCCGGATGGCCAGCAGGGCCTCCAGCCGGGGATCGAGGTCGTCGTCGCCGTGGGAATGGGATGGATCCGCGTTGAGGTCGATGCCGCAGGTCAGGCACAGCCCGCGGCAGTCCGGTCGACACAGCGCGACGATCGGCTCGGCGAGGGAGATGGCGTCACGGACCGTCCCGGTCAGGTCCAGCTCGTGGTGGTCGTCCAGCAGCAGGACCTCGGGGTCCTCGTCCTCGTGCGCCACGGGGGCACCCGAGTCGAGGTCGATCGACGGCAGCGCCTCTTCCACGAAGTCCAGCGTCGACCGGCGTCGTGGTCGCCACGAGGCAGCGGCTGCAGGTCTCGGGCAGTGCCGTCGACAGGTGCCCGCGGGCGATGATGCCCCGGCCGGTGTTGGCCAGGTGGACCGTGCCCCGGACCGGCGCGGCGACCGCGAGGTCGTCGGCGATGACGAGCTCCCGGAGCTCGAACGGGTAGTCCCGGGAGGTGCCCGGGCACGGACCGCAGCAGGTCCGCCACGTTGTAGCTAAGCATGGACCCGCGACTCCAGGGGCATGTCCGCCGGGAAGCTCGCCTCGCGCACGGGCGGCGCCGGCTCTGCGGGCACGGCCTCGTCGGGATGACGCTCGTCGAGCATGGTGATGCCCCGCCGGATGCTCTGGAGCGCCTTGACGCATTCGCCTTCCAGGCGCACCAGGACGGTCGCGGCGTACTGGTCCGCGCCGCGCCGGATGTCATCCGCGTCGCTGTTGCCCTGGGCGATCGATCTGCTGCGAGCGGATCTCGGCGGCCCGCGTGAGCTCCCGCTCCTCGATGAGGAAGGCGGCCTGCTCCTGGGCACGTGCCAGGATGCGCTCGGCCTCCTCCTGGGCACGCTCCACGAGGCGGGTCGTCTCCTCGTTGATGCGCTTGGCCTGCCGGATCTCCTCGGGCACGGCGACGCGCAGCTGGTCGATGAGGTCGAGCGCGCCGACCTGGTCCACGACCACGGAGTTGGTCATGGGCATGCGGCGGCCGTTGGCGATCAGCGCCTCGAGACGTTCGATGAGGAAGATGATGTCGATGGGACGGGACCTGAAGCGGGACGTAGCAGCACGGGATTGTATCGCACCCCGGGGCTGCTACGGTCGCGAGCCGCCGAATCGACCGCCCGCGGGCACCATCGAGCTGACGTCCCCGCCGAGGCCCGCGATCTCGCGCACCATGGTGGAGCTGACGTAGGCGTGCTCGATGTCGGTCATGAAGAACACGGTGTCGATGTCCGGGCGCCAGGCGCCGGTTGAGCTGGGCCATCTGGAGCTCCGACTCGAAGTCGCTGATGGCCCGCAGGCCGCGCACGATCGACGTGGCGCCGAGCTGGCCGCGCCAGCTCCACGGTCAGCCCGTCGAAGCTGATGACCTCGATGCCCCGATCGCCGCCGGGCAGCTCCGCGAGCGACTCGCGGATGACCGCGATGCGGGTGTCGAGGTCCATGCTCGGCTGCTTGCGGGAGTTGACGAGCACCGCCACGGTGACCAGGTCGAACACGGCGCGTGCGCGGGCCACGATGTCCAGGTGGCCCAGCGTGATGGGATCGAACGTGCCCGGGTAGACGGCGTGCCTCATGCGTCCAGCCTGCGGTACCACGTCAAGGCCGTGTCGCTGAACCGGCGCTCGCGGCCCCGGACGAGGCAGCCCACGCAGCGCTCCGGTCGCCAGCGCCAGGAGTGCTTGGCCACGACCACCGCCCGCGGCAGCAGCCAGGCTCGATCGGGGTCGGCCAGCCGCGCGAGCGTCGCCGCGAGGAGCGTCCGTGTCGGCGTAGGGCGGGTCGACGACCACCCCCGAGAACGGTCCCCCGGCGGCGCCCGGCGTCACCATCGAGGAACCGGAGCACGTCCGCACGCACCACCCGGCCGCCCTCGAGGGCCGTCCGGCGCAGGTTGTCCGCGATCACCCGCGCGGCCCCGGCGTCGCGCTCCACGAACACCGCGGTCGGTGCGCCACGACTGAGCGCCTCGATGCCCGCCGCGCCGCTGCCCGCGAACAGGTCCAGGAACGGGCCGCCGAGCGGCTCGTCCGGGTCGGCCTCGAGGGTCCCGAAGAGGGCCTGCTTCACCCGGTCCCCGAACGGCCGGGTGCCCTCCCCGGGCGCCGCCAGGCGCAGACCGGCGGCGCGACCGCTGATGACCCGCCCGGCGTCAGCCATCGATCTCGTCCGCGCCCAGCACGTCGCCCGCGCCGATGCGCGCCAGCCAGCCGCTGGTCAGCTCCCGCTCCAGCGCGGCCGTGGCCGCGCGAGCAGGCGGCCGTCGGGTCCCACCAGCGAGCTCCGCCTGGCGCCGCGCCACGAGCGACAGCTCGCGGTGTCGGGGGTCGGCCAGGCGCGCGACCCGCAGTGGCGGCAGGCCGCTCTGTCGCAGCCCCAGGAGCTCCCCTTCCTTGCGCAGCGCGATGTCCAGCTCGGCCAGCTCGAAGCCGTCGGTCGTGCGCTGGACGGCCCGCAGCCGGGTCATGGCCGTGGAGAGATGGCGCAATACTGGCCCGAACTGGTCATCAACTACGACAATATGGGAAGCTTGTTGCTAGGAAATATCAGCGCGCTCTCGCCCAGCACGATCCTGAGCTTCGACGGTTCCGGCTTCGACGCGACCCGCGTTCAAAACCCTGCGGTCGTTCGACGCGGGCAGCGGGTCATGTCATGCTCTATGGCGGGTTGCCGTTCGGCAACAACTACCAGATTGGATTGGCAACATCGCCCGATGGCGCGACCTGGACGCCGTATTCCGCCGATCCCGTCATTTCCAATGCGGGAAGCCCGTCATGGGCGGCGTTTCGGGAATTCCCCGTGACGCTGATGTACGAGAACGGCATCTACAAGCTCTGGTTCAATGGAAGTAACAGCAACCTTGCCTCCGATCCCGGCTACGGCACCGGGTTCGGCTATGCGACATCGACTGATGCGGTTCACTGGACGTTCGACTCCAACGATCCAATTCGCTGGGAATTGAACAGCCCGAACGGGAACGGAGATCAGTTTGCAGGAAGTCGTCAAGCTTGACGGCCAGTACTATGCCTATTTCGTCGACGCCAGTCCCACCGGCACTGTCCTCTACCAAGCCGTTTCGAGCGATGGCGTCCATTTCTCGGGCGATACGCCCGTTGTACTGGCAAGCGGCTACGATTTCGTGGCTGCGACCACGGCCAAGCTGGGCGGGGTTGACAATATTCTGGCGGTCCTGAGCAAGGACGGGCTCTCCTATTACGCAACATCGACCGATGGCGTGAATTTCGCCATCGGCGGGAGCATCGATCTTCCAACCGATTTCAGCATTCAGGATATCCAGGTCCAGAACGGCCAAATCCAGTTTTTTGGGTCTCACGGCGTTGGCAACGTCAACTGGAGCTATGGTAATGCGGTCATCGAATACGCGACCGCACCCTTACCCGCGCTTGCCGGCAATGACGGCAACGATACGCTCGACGGCGGGCCAGGCATCGACACGCTGGCGGGCGGCGCCGGCGCCGATACCTTTGTCTTTGCCGCCGGCTACAATGCGGACACGATCACCGATTTCTCGGGTCTGATGGGCCACGACGGAATTGCCGGACACGGCGAAGGGGGACAAGATCGACCTCACGGGAATGCCGGGCGTCCATACGCTCGGCCGATGTGCTGGCGCACGCTACGCAGGTAAATCCTGCCGATCCTGTCGTGATCGACTTCGGCAACGGCGACACGCTGACGCTGCCGAACTTCGAAATGACGATCTCAGGGCCGAGGACTTCGTCTTCAGCGCACCCGTCGACGCGATCGCTCCGTCGGCGCCGATCGTCAACAGCATCGATCCTGACAGCGGGTCGAGTGGAAGCGACGGCTATACCAATCAGGCTGCCGTGACGGTGAGCGGGACCGCCGAACCGAATAGTACCGTGAAACTGTTCGACGGTCCCACGCAGGTCGGCACCATCGTGGCAGACGCCGCCGGCGTCTGGAGCATTGGGAATGTCGCGCTTAACTCGGAGGCAGTCGGTCCGACGATCGTCCCGGTGGTCCACACCCTGACGGCGACCGCAACCGATGCGTCTGGCAACACGAGCGCGCCGTCTGCAATCTTCACTGCAATTTACGACAGTGGTCCTCCGGCGGTGACGGAGAGCTTGCTCAACGACACGGGTATCTCGCCCAGTGATTTGATTACCTCCGACCCCACGCTCACCGGTTCCGGCGATGCCAACGCGGTGGTGCATTTCACGATCGATGGAAATTCCGTTGCCACGACGGCGACGGCAGACGCCAACGGTGTCTGGACGTTCACCCCGACGGGACTTGCCGCCGGTCAGCACACGATCGTGGCGAGTGAGACGGATGCCGCCGGAAATACCGGAACGGCATCGCTGACGGTTACGCTGTCCGGCGTAACGATCGACGGCACAGCAGAAAACGACACGATTGATGCGACCCACACGGTCGCAGGGCAATCGCTGCCGACCGACTACAATGATATCATCAATGGTCTGGGCGGCAACGATATCCTCTATGGCCTCGCCGGCAATGACTTGCTGGACGGTGGATCCGGGGCCGACACGATGCTCGGGGGTGCCGGTAACGACGCCTACGTCGTCGATAATGTCGGCGACGTGGTGACGGAGAATCCGGCGAGGGCATCGATACAGTTCTGTCGTCGGTCTCGTATGCGCTTGGCGCCGATGTCGAGAATTTGATATTGACCGGAGCGGCGAACATCAACGGCACCGGCAACGGACTCGACAACGTCATCACCGGGAACTCCGGCAACAATGTCCTGGCGGGTCTCGGAGGAGCCGATGCGCTGGATGGCGGGCCCGGCACCGACCGTGCGTCCTATTCGACAGCATCCACCGGGCTAACAGCCAGCCTGGGCAATCCCGCACAAAATACCGGAGATGCCCAAGGCGATACCTATGTCAGCATCGAAGGACTTCAGGGTACCGGTTTCGCCGATACGTTGATCGGCGACGGCAGCAATAATTTCCTGATTGGCGGACCCGGCGCCGACATACTGAACGGTGGCGCTGGCAACGACACGGCTGATTACCGCACCGCCACACAAGGCCTCACCGCCGATCTCGCCACCCCCGCGAACAATACCGGGGATGCCGCGGGCGACACCTTCATTTCGATCGAACGCCTGCGCGGCAGCAACTTCGATGATCGTCTCTACGGAAACAGTCTGAGCAATACGCTCGACGGCGGCAGCGGCGCCGACTATCTCGATGGGCGCAGCGGATTCGACTATGCTAGGTATTCGTCTGCGACGTCGGGCGTAATTGCCAGCCTCGCCGATCCGACCCAGAATACCGGCTTCGCCGCCGGTGACACCTATGTTTCGATCGAGGGCCTCTGGGGCAGCGACTTCAGCGATACCTTGATTGGCGATGCCAACGGAAATTACCTCGATGGTGGCGCCGGCGGGGATCTGCTCGATGGCCGCGGTGGCTTCGATTATGCCCGCTATCAATCGGCTACCGCTGCCGTCACGGCCAGCCTGACAAATCCGGCCATCAACACCGGTGACGCGGCCGGCGACAGCTATGTTTCGATCGAAGGGCTTGATGGCAGCAATTTCAATGACGCCCTGATGGGCGATGCGAATTTGAACATCCTGACGGGCGAGCAAGGCGCTGACATTCTCGATGGCCAGGGCAACTTTGACTACGCAGCCTACTGGAATTCGTCGATTGGCCTGACCGTCAGTCTTAGCACGCCAGCGATCAATACCGCAGAAGCCGTGGGAGACATGTATCTCTCGATCGAGGGACTGATCGGATCGAATTTCAATGACATCCTGATCGGCGATGGCAACAGCAATTGGCTGGTCGGAGGAACCGGCGCGGATTCCCTGGATGGGCAGGGGGGCATCGATTTCGCGGCCTATTGGACCGCTGCGACCGGCTTGACCGCCAGCCTCGCCAATCCGGCGAACAACACGGGCGATGCCGCCGGCGACAGCTACACCTCGATAGAGAGCCTGGTGGGGTCCAGTTTCAGTGACTGGCTCATCGGAGACGCCAACGGAAACATCCTGGCCGGCGGGCCCAGCGGCGACGTTCTCGATGGTGGCAATGGATTCGATTACGCCAGCTACAACACGAATGGACCAAGCGGCGTGGTCGCGAGTTTGTCCAATCCCGCGAGCAACACGGGGGATGCGGCGGGCGACACATACTTTTCCATTGAGGGGCTCATAGGGACCGCGTTCGCCGATGTTCTGACGGGCGACGGGCAAAACAATACCTTGCAGGGGATCGCAGGCAATGATCGTCTAGACGGAGGATCGGGCGCGGATATTCTAATCGGCGGATCCGGCGCCGACACCTTTGTCTACGCTCCGGGTGGCGGCGCGGATACCTTCACCGATTTCTCCCATGCTGAGGGCGACAAGATCGATCTGACCGGTGTACCCGGCATGTATTCCCTCGCGCGCGTTCTGTCGTACGCCACCGAATCGAATGGGACGACCGTCATCGACTTCGGTGGTGGCGACACCATAACGCTCTTGGGCCTGACTTTGGCTAACCTTACAATGAATGATTTCGTCTTCGCGACCAATCACGTGCCTGCCAACATCGTTTTGTCCAACGACGGGATCGCCGAGAACAGCATCAGCGGGACGATCGTCGGCGTGCTTTCGGCGATCGATCCGGACGCTGGCGAGATATTTACCTACACGCTGCCGGGTAATCCCGGGAACCTGTTCGCCATCGATGGATCGAACCTCGTGGTCGCTGGGCCGCTCGATTACGAAGCTGCCACCTCGTACGACGTCACCGTGCGCGTCACCGATTCAGCGAACAATACGTTCGACAAAACGATCACGCTCGCTGTTGCCGACATCAATGACAACGCTCCGGTGATCACGACCGCTACAACGCAGGCGGTGACCGAGGATACGAGTTTCGTTGCGGCTCTGACAACGACGGATGTCGACACGGTCGGCGCCAATCCCGCGTCGTTCTCGATCACGGGTGGGGCAGACGCGGCTCGGTTCGACATCGTCGGCGGCAATCTGGTGTTCAAGACCGCACCCGACTACGAGGCCGACCCGCACAGCTACCAGGTGCAGGTGACCGCGAGTGATGGGGCCAATACTACCTCTGAACTGATCACCGTGAGCGTGGCGAACGTTCCCGGCGTCACCATCAACGGCACGTCGGCCAACGATCTGATCGACGCGACGCACACCGTTGCGGGCCAGCCGCTGCCCACCAACGAGGAGGACGTCATCAACGGCGGCGCCGGACGCGATACCATCAGCGGCCTCGGCGGCAACGACCTTCTGAACGGCGGGGCCAATGCCGACACGATGATCGGCGGAGCGGGCAACGACACCTATGTGGTCGACAACACCGGCGACGTGGTGACGGAGAATCCCGGCGAGGGCACCGACACGGTCCAGTCCTCGATCAATCATACGCTCGGCGCCAATGTCGAGAACCTGACGCTGACCGGAGCCGCGAACATCAACGGCACCGGTAACGAATTCGCCAATGTCATCACCGGCAACAGCGGCAACAACGTGCTTGCAGGCCGTGGCGGCGCGGATACGCTCGATGGTGTGCTCGGAACCGATACGGCGACCTATGCGGCCTCCGCTGCCGGGGTCGCCGTCAGCTTGGCGACCGGGCGCGGCGCCGGCGGGGATGCCGAAGGCGACACGCTCGTTAACGTCGAAAACCTCACCGGCTCTGCCTTCAGCGATACGCTGGAGGGGAATCTGGCAATAACGTATTGGCTGGCGGTGGCGGGATTGACACGGTTTCCTATCAGCACGCTGCAGCCGCAGTGACGATCAGTCTAGCGGTAACGGCCGCGCAAAGCACACTTGGGGCGGGAACGGACACGCTGAGAGGCTTTGAGAACCTCACCGGATCGCTCTTCGACGACATGCTGACGGGATCCTCGGCGAGCAACATCCTGATCGGTCTCGACGGCGACGACCTGCTCAATGGTGGCGGCGGCACCGATACGCTGGTCGGCGGCAGTGGCAACGATCTTTTGAACGGCGGGAGCAATGCCGACACGATGATCGGCGGAACCGGAGATGACGCTTATGTGGTCGATGCCAGGGGTGACGTGGTGACAGAGGAACTCGGCGGGGGCACGGATACGGTCCAATCCTCGATCGCCTATGCGCTCGGCGCCAATGTCGAGAACCTGATACTAACCGGGACGGCGAACATCAACGGCTCCGGTAACGAACTCGACAACGTGATCACGGGTAACACCGGCAACAATCTGCTCGCCGGCCTTGGCGGCGCCGACTTGCTCGATGGCGGGCTTGGAGCCGACAGAGCGACCTATACGGCCTCCAGCGCCGCGGTCAATGTCAGCCTGGCGACCGGGCACGGCAGCGGCGGCGAACTCTGAAGGCGATTTACTCGTCAACATCGAGAATTTCTGACCGGCTCGGTCTTCAACGACACGATCGAGGGTGATAGCGGCAACAACGCGCTGGCCGGAGGCGGCGGTACCGATACGGTTTCCTATGAGCACGCCGCAGCGGCCGTGACGGTCAGTTTTGCGATAACCGGCGCGCAGAACACGATCGGTGCCGGCTCCGACACCCTGACCGCCTTCGCGAACCTGACTGGCTCGGCCTTCGATGATACCCTCACCGGGTCGTCAGCCAGCAATGCTCTGACGGGCCTCGACGGCAACGACCGGCTGATCGGGGGTAACGGCGCGGATACCCTGATCGGCGGCGCGGGCAACGACACCTTTGTATTCACCGCGTTGTCGAACAGCACGCCGGCGAGCCCAGACACGATCACGGACTTCACGCATGGCTTCGACAAAATCGATTTGTCGGCGATCGATGCAAACACGGCCGCCGGCGGAAACCAGGCGTTCGTGTTTGCCGGTCAGAATTCCAATGCGGTTGCGCACAGCGTTACGTGGTTCGAGAGTGAGGGGAATACGATCGTTCAGGCCGACGTGAACGGCAATACCACAGCGGACTTCCTGCTTGTGCTAACCGGCATGAATCTCAACCTCTCCGCATCGGACTTCCAGCTATGACGACCGCTTGTCTTCATTAGACTAGTCGCTCGCTTCAACCAATTTGAAAGGATATGATTTGTGATTCAATTCGTCGCCACTCTGGCGACGGAGGCGATCATGGCTGCGAAGGAGATTTCGGTAAAGAAGTATGTGGTGCGGCTGAGCGCCGAGGAGCGCGAACAGCTTGAAGCGCTGATCCGCAAGGGAAAGAGCGCGGCGCACCGGCTGTTGAAGGCGCGGATATTGTTGAAGGCGGATGTCTCGGAAGCCGGCGAAGGCTGGAGTGACAGCCGGATCGTCAAGGCTTTGGAGACCAACGCCCTCGATGGTTTACCGGGTGCGCAAGCAACTGGTGGAAGAGGGCTTTGAGGCGGTGCTGAGCCGCAAGCCACGGGCGACGCCGGCGGTGCCGCGGATTTTCGACGGCGAGAAGGAAGCCAAACTGATCGCTCTGGCCTGTTCCAAACCGCCCAAGGGCCGCGCCCGCTGGACCTTGCGGCTGCTGGAGAACAAGGTCGTGGAACTCGGCATCGTCGAGCGCGCCAGCGACTCAACGATCGGGCGGACGCTCAAAAAAACACTCTCAAGCCGCATCGCCGGCAGTGCTGGGTCATCCCGCCGAAGGCCAACAGCGCGTTCGTCGCCGCCATGGAAGACGTGCTGGCCGTCTACACGCGGCCACGCGATCCGGATTGTCCGCTGGTCTGTCTGGACGAGACCTCAAAGCAACTGCATCGCCGAGACGCGCGTGCCGATCCCGATGAAGCCGGGACGCCCGGCCCGGTTCGATTACGAGTACGAGCGCAACGGCACCGCCAACCTCTTCATGATGTTCGCGCCGCTCGAAGGCTGGCGCCACGTCAAGGTCACGGATCGCCATACCGCTGTGGACTACGCTCACGTCTTGAAGGATTTGGCCGATCGCCACTTCGCCCACGCCAAGACCATCGTTCTGGTCCAGGACAATCTCAACATCCACAGCAAGGCGTCACTCTACGAGGCCTTTCCCGCCGCCGAAGCCAGGCGGCTGGTCGAGCGCTTCGAATGGCACTACACCCCAAAGCACGGCAGCTGGCTCAATCTGGCGGAATCCGAACTCGGCGTCCTGTCGCCCCAGTGCCTCGACCGCCGCATCCCCGACAAGCAAACCCTCATCGAGGAAATCGCCGCCTGGCAGGACGACCGCAATGCCAACCACGCCAAGGCCAACTGGCACTTCACAACCCCAGATGCTCGCATCAAACTCAAGCACCTCTACCCTTCAATCTGAATAAATCGGGCGACTAGTGTTGACTTGGCTCGGACGGGCGTAATAGTCCGCGCCCGTCGTCAATCATTTTTCGTAACGACGTGGCTGGTCCTCTCGCGGTCATTCTGTGCCCACGACACCGAATTGAATCACAAGTTAGGTGACTTGTGAGCATCAGCGCGCGCGGGGCCCGTGGACGCCCGACCAGTTTCGTCGGTGAGGTTCATCAGGCATCCGGCGCGCTGGCGGTAATCCGAACCAGGACAGCACCGGGAAGGGGCAAGGAATCGGTCGGTTCAATGCGCGGGGCCGGGGCGCTGCAACGGCGCTGATCCTGAAGGATCGGAGTTCGTGGAGCCGGGACGGAAGCGATGGCTCGCCACCAGCAAAGGACTGTTGCTAGCGGCCTCACCTGACTTCATCGGACGTGCGCTTCGGTCGCCAAGCGACGGGGTCTGTGATCCAGCTGACGATGTCGGACTCATGCCAGCCGCTACCGTTGACGCTGATCTTGATCTGCGGCGGGAACGTACCCTCGGCGATCTTGCGGTATATGGTGGAGCGGGAAAGCCCGGTCCGGGCGAGGACGGTTTTCAAACGGACGATCCGTTCTGGTTCGCGCATGGCCGCGCTGCCTCCTGCTGGCTATTCCTGACGGCTTCTGAGACCAAACAGGACGAGTAGTTGCGGGTGGACAAGAGGGCTGTTCGATCCGTCGAAGCGTAGGCGAGGAATCGGCGGCAATCGGATAGGTCAGATTTCGAGGCGCCGACCTCTGCCGATGTCAAGGCCGTGGGTGAAGGCCAACTCCTGGCCGAGCCTACGGCCTGAATGCGAAGGCGATGCCGAGCTCCCGCTTGCGGTTGGCGAGGATGGATTCCAGCTGCGGATCGCGTTCGAGGTTTTTGGCCATATTGCCCATCGCCGAGCGCGTCGCCCTGTAGGCGGAAATGTCGCCGGCCCGATACTGGCCCTGGCTGGCCTGGTCGAGTTTCTGCCAGCGCTCCACGAAGCGGTTGGCGCGGTGGCCCGGATCTGTTCGCAGTTCGGTTTCGAGTTGAAGCGCGCGAATGGCGCGGTTGATCTGGCCGCCAGCCGCCTCGCGGCAGAGTTCCGGGTTCTTCTTGTAGGCGGCTTCGGCGTCGTGCGAGCCATGGGGCCGCACCTCCTCGAAGACCTTGCGGGCCTCCTGCAATTCCTTCACCTGCGCCGGGCTAGCCTTGCCGCCCCGCTCCTCCACATCGAAGATCGCCTCCACGGCACGAGCATGACGTTTCAGCGCATCGGTGCGGACCTTACGCAGTGCCGCTTCCGGATTGTTCGCCACCTTCCGTTCCTGCTCTTCCCGTTCCGGAACTTCCGCCCGTCGTCCAATCCAGGCATCGCTTCAGCAGCCGGCCGGCAGGCCGTCGAACATGTTGCGGACCTTCTCCGGCACAACCTTGCGCACGATCTCAGCGACGCGCTCGCGGAAGGTGATGCCCCGCCGCTCGGCATAGTTTTGGACCGGATCGGCGCGCTCATAATCCGATGCCATGTCCTTGGAGCGGTCACGCGACAGGGTGCGGGTGAGCCGGTCCTGACTGGCAAAATCGTCGCGTCCGTAATGCAGGTCCATGCCGTGGCGGTGCCGCGACAACGCGACATAGCTGCCATGGGCGTCCATGCCCGGTGTCGCCAGAACATGGGTGCGATCGATAGTCATGCCCTGCGCCTTGTGGATGGTCGCGGCATAACCGTGGTCGATCCTGCTGTAGTCCTTGAGGTCAAACGCGACAATCCGTCCGTCATCGGTGCGCACCGTCATGGATTGCGCACTTACCTGTTCGATGGTCCCGAGCGTGCCGTTCCTGACGCCAAGCCCGCGTTCGTTCTGCAGGAACATGACGCGATCCCCGCTGGCGAAGTCTCTCGCGCCCCGCTCGACCGTCAGACGAATTTCCGCGCCCTCCCTCGAAAAATCTCGGGAAGGATCGCACCGTCTCAGCCCGTCCTGACGACCCTACAGCATTGTCTCACGTGCTCGTCTATCATTTCTCCATCAACGCTCAAGGAGACACTGGTGAAAGTAGAGATGAAGCGCTCCATCTCCTTGCGGAGACAAGTTTCTCCATCCCTCTTCCCGAACCGGACGTGCAGGTTTCCAAGCATCCGGCTCTCTATGCATGGGCGCTCGCGCGCCTATGGGTGGGCCTCAGATGTGTCTGAGACGTTGGAACGCATTCCAGAAGCCGCGCACGCTTTCGCGTTGCTGGTGCTCCCCGTCTGTGTTCCAACCGTTCGGCTTCGCAATGCTCTGATCCGGGTAATGCAGGTTCCTCCGTCACAGAGAAACCGCAGGCGTTTGGCCCCTTCGGTCCATTGCCGTCGTTGTCCCGGGGCGCTGAGATAAAAGCGGCGGCGCAGCATCGGCCACGTCGCCTTTCCGTGCTTTCTTCTCGGCCAGCGCCCCACGCGCTGCCATATCCAATAATCAAGGTGGCTGAACTCGCGATACGCCCTTATGGCGTATCGGTAATAGTTCCTCCATCCCACGATGATCGGATTGAGGTCGCCGATGACTTCGGCGAGAGAGCACCCGGTGGGGATGCCTTTCACCATGACCTTGATCTTGTGACGCAGGTCGTTCAGCTTGCCCTTCGGGATGAAGAGCTTGCCGACCCAGTGCCCCGTGCGGAGCGCTTTGGCCTGCACCACCCGGTAGCCAAGGAAGTCGAAGCCTTCCCTGACGTCGGTGACCCTTGTCTTTTCCATCGACAACTCCATGCGAAGCTCCGTTTTCAGGAACTGCGCCAGCGCGAGCTTTTCCGCCTCCGCTTGCTCTCTCGTGCCGTCAACGAGGACGACAAAGTCGTCCGCGTATCGCACCATGTAGAACGCCGTCTTGCCCTGTTTGCGATCTCTCGCCCTTCGGGCAGCGGCATTGATACTTGGTTCACGAGGGCGCATGGACCATCGTCCGTAACGCTCGTCGATGGCTGTCAGGTAGATATTCGACAGCATCGGCGAGATGATCCCGCCTTGCGGCGAGCCTGTTACGGGGTGACGAACGGTCCCCTCGATCATCACGCCCGCTTTCAGGAATGCGAAGATCAGCCTCAGCACCTTGCGGTCACTGATGCGTCGTCGCACGCCCTCCATCATGACGTGGTGATCAATGGCGTCGAAGCAGCCCTTGATGTCGCCTTCTATGACGTAGCGATAGACCGAGGGTCCGCGCCGCGTCGGGTGAAGGACTTTCTGGATTCTCACCAGAGCATCGTGGGTGCTCCGTCCTTTGCGGAACCCGTAAGAGGTCGGATAGAAGTCCGCCTCGAAGATGGGCTCCAGGATCAGCTTCAAAGCCATCTGTACCAGGCGGTCGATCAGCGTGGGAATGCCGAGTGGCCGGAACTGCCCCGGCTTGCCGGGCTTCGGGATGAGCCGTTGCCTGACAGGCTCCGGGCAATATGTTCCGTTGCGGAGCGCCTCTCGGATTTCTTCGAGGAACGCCGCTGCGCCACCGGGACGCTGTTCGACCGTGTACCGCGTCATCCCGTCCGTGCCCGGTGTCCGACTGCCGCTGTTGCGGGCGAGCCTTCGCCAAGCCTCGTTCAGAGTTCTGCGGTCACATACGAGATTGAACAGATCAACAAAGACCTTATCGGGGTCCTCGTTGCTCCACCGATACAGCTTGCGCTGCATGTCGAGGACGAACGAGATATTCATCTCGCCGGACATGCGTCCACCCCCTGCCTGCTTGCTGTATCCACTGCCTCCCTTCGCCATGTGGACGGCTTTCCCGTCCTCGGACTACTACGAAGGCTCCGTCCCTTGTCGCCACGATCGCTGGTCACTTCAGCCATCCGGTGTCGGAAACTGCCGGAAGCAACGACAAGGTTCTTAGGTTCCGCAACTGATCTCTCGCCTGCTTTAGGCGCCGACTTTACCCCGTGTGGAATCTGGCCTCGACACCACGCAAACCCATATCGAGGCTGGCGCGCAGCATGCTGCGTGCCCCCAGTCCATGTACGCATAGGACGGACCAACACTCCACCGATCGGTGGTTCGCACCACAGATCGACCCGCCCACTTCCGAGTTGGCGAGTTCGCGGTTCTACCGGGGCGTCCACCATCGGTTCGGTTTCCCTCGCCATGGCAAGCTCGCTGGCCGGACCAGCTACGGGATCGGAAGTCCCCGTCCGTCCGACTTTGATGGGTTCTGCTGATTTATGGCTCCCCGGAAGCACCCGGTTTGCCTCACCCATCTGCTCATCACCGCATGTTGCGTCATACGGCGCGCGGGGTCTCTCACCCTGCGAGATCAGGAACGACAGTAAAATCAAAGCACTCCTTTCTTTGATTAGGACCTAACGCACATGCGCAAGCCACGGGACTTTGATGCAGAACTGAAGGCGCTCGAAGACAAGGCACGCGGGCTCAAAACCCGCAAGGTGCAGCAGCTCGGCGAACTGGTCATCACCACCGGCGCGACACACTTACCGCCAATGAATTGGCGGGTGCGCTGATCGTGCTCGCCGAGACAAAAGAGGCCGGAAAGAGGGAGGCATGGGCCAGGCGCGGGGCCGCGTTCTTTCAGGGACGGTCGCGGCGATCTGCACCGGCAACTGACCGCGACACGGACGGCGCTCCTGCGCAACCGGGCAGCGCGCAACCGGCATCAGGCCGCAAGAGCGCGACATGACATGCGCACGTGGCAGGTCGAGCGTCGCAAGCGCACGCGGCACCTCATCGAACTCGGCGGCCTCGTCGTCAAAGCTGGGATCGTGGATCTGACCGGCGACGATCGTGCCATGATCTTCGGCGCGCTGCTCTGGATGGCCCACAAGCTCCGAAGCGATCAGGGTGAACACGCGCGGCGTTTGGATGAAGCAGGGGAAGATGGCCTAGAGGTGGATAGGCCGTCGGACGTAGAAACAGACCCGACCCACAGCAGGACCAACCATAAGCGATGGCGGGCGGCGCGGAGACCTCAAATTTCGTAGCGGCGCCCCGCCATCGCGCGGCCTGCCAACTCTTGATGCGGCGCCCGGCATGGGAGCGACCAGGTCCGCCGAATTGTTTGGCAAGCCAGACACGCTCTTTGCGCAGCTCGCTGACTCCGCTGAGGCAGCAGCGCTACACAGCCGATAGCGCTTTCCTTCAGTATCACGCTGCCGATACCGCAAACAGGCTGGCAGCGGGCGAACCGGAGTGCGGTGGAACGCGGCAAAACCTCGCTCTCGGCGAGCTTCTTGAAAGCCTCGAACCGATCGGCGGGATGCATGTTCTCGTGCGCGAAGTTCTCATCGAGGCTGATTTCGAAGGCGCTGTTGGCGGTGTCGACGACACAGCGGATCGGCTCGGTCCCTTTGATCTCCTTGCGCCTGACGCGTAAAAGCTAGCGCCCTGCAGGTTTGGAAACGCGTCGCTACAAATACAACGCCACGGTTCGCCACAGTACTCCATTCGCGTTTTTCATCTTCACCTTTCGCGGCCTATCGCTTCTTATCTCCACAGGCACCGCGCAGGGGAGGATCTAGATGGGCCACGACATCTCACCGCTATCCGAGCGCACCATCCGGCGAGACCAACTGCGCGAGATGGTGCCGCTGGCCGACAGCACAATCTACGAGATGGAGCAGCGCGGCGAATTTCCGCGACGCTTCGCGCTGTCGCCGCGCTGCATCGTCTGGGATCTCGCCGAGGTCCAGGCCTGGTTGCTGGCGCGGCGCGCGAAGCCAATTCCCCGCACCGCATCCCGACGTCACCAACGCGAGTCCCGCCCGGTCAAAGGGCAGGATCGAGCGCGAAGAGCGGCATGACGTCGGCATCAGCGTCGGGCACGTACTTCCGGCCCTCGACCCAGGCATCGACGGTGTCCGCCCATTCCTGCATCATGTGGCGACGCTGCACCTCGTACTCGGCCTTGTTGTAGACGCCGCGCGACGAACGCCCGTCCTCGTGCGCCAGGCACTTTTCGATCCAGTCGCGGTTGAAGCCCGAGTTCGTTCAGCAGCGTCGACCCCGTGCGCCGCAGGTCATGGACGGTGAACGGCTCCAGCGGCAGCCCCTCCTTCTTCGCCCGTTCGACGACCGCGTAGGTGACCCGGTTGAAGGTCGCGCGCGACATCGGCGCATCCGCATCGTAGCGGGACGGCAGCAGGTATCTGGAATTACCGGCGCAGGTCTTCAGCGCGATCATGATGTCGAGGATCTGGCGGGACAGGTAGACATTGTGCGGCTTCGATCGCTTCATGCGCTCCTTCGGGATCGTCCAGACCGCGTTCTCGAAATCGACCTCGTCCCAGACCGCGTCCTGCAGCTCGCTCTTGCGGACCATGGTGAGCAGGTAGAGCTTCATGCCGAGGCGGATCGTCGGCAGCGTCGCGACATGCTCGAGCTGCTTGAGCATGATGCGGATCTCGGTCGGCGAAAGCGACCGGTCCTTCGGCATGAAGGTGGCGATCGAGGCCGGACCAACGTCATCGGCCGGGTTGGCGACCTTCTCGCCGTGGAGGATCGCGAAGCCGTAGATCTGCTTCAGGATATCGCGCACATGGATGGCCGTCGCCGGCGCGCCGCGTTCCACGATCTTGCGCGCAGTGGGCGCGCAGGTCGTCAGGCGTGATCTCGGTCAGCAGACGGTTGCGCCAGACCGGCAGCAGTTCACGCTCGAAGATGGCGCGCCGCATGGCGCGCGTGCTGTCGGCCATCGGCGCGCCGGTCAGCCACTTCTCGCCGAACTCGCCGAAGCTCTTGGCCTCCTTGAGCCGGCGCTTCTCGCGCTGCTTCTCGATGGCGGGGGACCGCCCCTCGCCGATCACGCGTTTCGCGTCGAGGCACATTCGCGCGCCCGGGCGAGCGAGATCCCGTCTCGGGCCGTACTTGCCAAGATAGACGGTCTCGCGCCGGCCGTTCAGCCGGTAGTCGAGCCTGAACGAGATGCGCGCCTGTCGGCGCGACGCGCACGTACATGCCGTCACGATCGGTCACCTTGTACATTTTGTCTTTTGGTTTCAGGCCTTGAGTGCTGCATCCGTCAACATCTCGGCCTCCTCGCGGAAAAGTACCGTCACGCGGTTTTTGGAGGCTCTTGACGCGGATATCTCTTTATCTATCAGACGTCTTAGGCTGAAAAAAAGTACCGTCACGAGCCTCAGTCGCTGTGACGGTACTTTCGAATTTTCCGGATGATCAATAGGCGGCGAGGTCCGTCAGCGAGCCCGCCAGACGCGATTCATGCCCACCGATAGCTCTCGAAGGTCGACGGCTAAATTATTTTTGTTTTTCAGGTGGTTAGGTCGTACTCTGGCGTAGTTTCGGATACCCTCGGATGGGCAAAAATTATTCCCACTCGATCGTGCCGGGCGGCTTTGACGTGATGTCGTAGACGACGCGGTTGACGCCCTTCACCTCGTTGATGATGCGGGTCGCGACATGGCCGATGAAGGCCATGTCGAACGGGTAGAAGTCGGCCGTCATGCCGTCGACCGAGGTCACCGCGCGCAGGCCGACGACGTAGTCATAGGTGCGGCCGTCGCCCATCACGCCCACCGTCTTGACCGGCAGGATCACGGCAAAGGCCTGCCAGATGTCGTCATAGAGGCCGGCGCGGCGGATTTCCTCGATATAGATTTCGTCGACGAAGCGCAGAATCTCGAGCTTCTCCGCGGTGATCTCGCCGAGGCAGCGGATCGCGAGCCCCGGCCCCGGGAACGGATGGCGGCCGACGAACACGTCCGGCAGATCGAGCTCGCGGCCGAGCGCGCGCGCCTCGTCCTTGAACAGTTCGCGCAGCGGCTCGACGAGCTTCATATGCATGCGCTCGGGCAGGCCGCCGACATTGTGGTGCGACTTGATGGTGACCGAGGGCCCCCCGGTAGGCGAAACGCTCTCGATCACGTCGGGATAGAGCGTGCCCTGGGCGAGGAATTCGGCGCCGCCGAGCTTTTCCGCTTCTTCCACGAACACGTCGATGAACAGCTTGCCGATGATCTTGCGCTTGTCTTCCGGATCGGTGACGCCGGCGAGCCCCGCGATGAAGCGCTCGCGCGCGCGCACATGCACCAGCGGGATGTTGTAGCTGCCGCGGAACAGCGACATCACGCGCTTCGCCTCGCCCCGCCGCAGCAGGCCGTGATCGACGAACACGCAGGTGAGCTGGTTGCCGATCGCCTCGTGCAGCAGCACCGCGGCGACCGCCGAATCGACCCCGCCGGAGAGCCCGCAGATCACGTTGCCCAGCCCGACCTGGGCGCGGATTTTCTCGATCGCCTCCTCCTTGAAGGCGCGGATGGTCCAGTCGCCGGCGCAGCCCGCCACCTTGCGCACGAAATTGCGCAACAGCGCCGCGCCGTGCGGCGTGTGCATCACTTCGAGATGGAACTGGGTCGCGTAGAACTTGCGCGCATCGTCGGCGATCATGGCGATCGGCGCATTCGCCGAGGTCGCGACCGCGCGGAAGCCGGGCGGCAGCTCCGTCACCCGGTCGCCATGGCTCATCCATACCGGGTATTTTTCGCCGACCGTCCACACCCCGTCGAACAGCACGCATTCCTCGGTGACCTGCACCTCGGCGCGGCCGAACTCGCCGTGATGGCCGGCCTCGACTTTGCCGCCGAGCTGATGGGCCATCGCCTGTTCGCCATAGCAGATGCCGAGGATCGGCACGCCCGCCTGATACAGCGAGGCGGGCGGCAGAGGCGCGCCCGCTTCGAGCACCGAGCAAGGGCCGCCCGACAGGATGACGCCCTTCGGCTTCATCGCGGCGAACGCGGCTTCGACCTTCTGGTAGGGAACGATCTCGGAATAGACCCGCTCCTCGCGCACGCGCCGCGCGATCAACTGAGTCACCTGCGAGCCGAAATCGACGATGAGGATCTTGTCATGCGTAGCCATGCGCCGGGGTTAGCGGATCGCGCGGCCCGCTGCAATGACGGACACACGCGTCAACGCCGCTTTTTTTGCGGCCGGCCGCGGCTTTCGCCCCGCCCCGGTGCGGACAATAAATCGCACTCCGATCAATCTGTTATCTTTGGTCCGTCCGGCGCAGCAGGCTGACATAGAAAGCGTCCGTGCCGGTCCGCCGGGGCGTCATCAACAGGCCCTCCGGAGTCATCACCACCGCCGCGAGGAAGTCCGCCGCGCGCTCGCCCAGCGCGCGCACGACCTCCTCCGCTGCAACCGAAGCGAACTCCGGATGGCGCGCGAGGAATGCCTGCACCTGATCGCCGTTTTCCTCGGCGAGCACCGAGCACGTCACATAGGCGATGCGGCCGCCCGGCTTCACCAGCATGGTTGCACGCTCGAGCAGGTTCGCCTGCTCCTTGGTGCGCTCCGCGAGGGCGCCCGGCCGCACGCGCCATTTGGCGTCCGGGTTGCGCCGCCACGTTCCCGTTCCCGTGCAAGGCGCGTCGATCAGCACGAGGTCGGCGCGTTCCGCCTGGTCGGCGAGAACATCGAGATTGCGGCGGGGCGTGCGCACCTGAACATTGCGCGCGCCCGCACGCGCAAGCCGCGCATGGATCGGGGCAAGCCGGCGCAGATCGAGATCGCTCGCAAAAATCTGGCCGTGGTTTTCCATCAGCGCCGCGAGCGCGAGGGTCTTGCCGCCGCCGCCGGCGCAAAGATCGATCGCCTGCTCGCCCGGTTGCGCGCCCGTCAGCAGGGCGGCGAGCTGCGAGCCCTCGTCCTGGACCTCGACATGGCCCTTGAGATAGGCCGGCTCGGCGTGCACCGGCGGGCTCTTGGCGTCCGCGCCGATGACGATGCGCAGGCCGACCGGCGACCAAATGGTGGGCGTGGGCGTAAGATGCGCAAGCTCTGCGGCCGCCTTGTCGCGGTCGGCCTTTAGCGTATTGACGCGAAGATCGAGCGGGGCGCGGCGCGCGAGCGCAGCGCCCTCCTCCGCTCGCTCGTCGCCGAACGCCCGCGCCAACGGGAGATCGAGCCATTCCGGATAGTCGCCGCGGATGTGAGCGGGCGCGTCGGCGAGGGAATTCTCCGCGAGCGCTTGGCGCTCGGCCGGCGTGAGCGGAACGGGCGCGAAACGCCCGCCATCCGCGAGCCGGGCGATCGCCTCGACATCGAGGCCGCGTTCGAGCCGGAGCATGCCGAGCGCGACCGCGCGCGGCGTGGCTTCGCCCAACAGGAACGCCGCCGAGGCCTTGCGGCGCAGCGCATCGTAGACAAGGCCGGCGATCGCCGCCCGGTCGCCCGAGCCCGCGAAGCGATGGGCGAGGCCCCAGTCCTTCAGCGCATCCGGCGCCGGACGCCGGCGCGCCTCGGTATCGGCAAGCACATCGATCGCAGCGGAGAGACGGGCGGCAGGCGTCATCAGGTTCTTTCCAGGTCGGCCGCGGCCCGCGAACGCCCGCGAGCCGCGCCTCGGCCCAAGCGCGGCGGCAAATCGCTGTCCGGTCGGCATGATTCTATCTCTCTCTCGCATCAATCCTCCGCGCATGGCAATGGACGCAGGCTATTGACAGCTAACTGTCAATATGACAGACAACTGTCATGAGCCCACGTTTCCACGCCTCGCAAAGCGCCGCCGGTCTCGCCGCGACCGAACTGATGCTCGAGACTTTCCGCTTGAACGGAGCCCTGCTCGCCGCCGGCGACCGCCTCGTCGCCCCGATCGGATTGACGAGCGCCCGGTGGCAGGTGCTGGGCGCGATTGCGATCGCCGGAGAGGCCCAGCCGGTCGCGCACATCGCGCGCGACATGGGCCTCACGCGGCAGTCGGTGCAGCGCGTCGTCGACGATCTCGCGGCGGAGGGCCTCGTCGCCTTCCGACCGAACCCGCATCACCGACGCGCCAAGCTCGTCGCCCTGACCGATAGCGGGCGTCACGCCTACGAGGCCGCGATCGAGCGCCATTCCGCGTGGTCGAACCGGCTGGCGCGCGGCGTCGACCCGGCTGCGCTCGCGCAAGCGACCGCGTTGATGCGGGAGCTGCGCACGCGGCTTTTCTCCGACCTCAAAGCAAACGGGGACTGATATGATTGCAGCCAATCCGCCTTCATCGACGCCAGGAATCGCTCGTCTCGTTCATCCGATCGCCGGGGTCGTCGCCTTCGTCACCATCCTTACGTTCTGGACGGCGACGGTCTCCGCCGAACTGCTCGGTTCGCACGCCACCATTGCGGCGGTGAAACAGGCGATCGCCTGGGCGCTGTTCATTCTCGTTCCGGCGCTCGCCGTGACCGGGCTGACCGGCTTCCGCCTCGCCGCCGGCGCAGCGTCTCCGCTGCTTGCGCGCAAGACGCGCCGCATGCCAGTCATCGCCGGCAACGGCATCGCCATTCTCGTTCCGGCGGCGATTACGCTGGCGATCCTGTCGGCGCGCGGCGAGTTCGGCACGCCCTTCGTCGTCGTGCAGGCGATCGAGCTGCTGGCCGGCGCCGTCAACCTTGCGCTGATCGCGTCCAACATCCGGGACGGAATGCGGCTCGCCGGCCGCATCCGCCGCCCCTCGCTGGCGCGGAGCTAAGTCCCGGTCAGGATGCGCAGCATGAAGATCGCCCACATCGCCATCAACACGGCCGCGCCCGTGATGAACACCGCGCCGCGTCGGGGCACGTCGTTGTCGGTGACATGGATGTAGGCGTGGCCAAGCCGAAGCAGCACGAAAACCCAGGCCAGCGCCACGAAAACGAAGTCCGCGTGCCGGGTGATGATCGACAGGATCGTCAGCACATAGAACAGAACCGGCAGCTCGAACTGGTTGTAGACCGCGTTCTGGAGCTGCAGGACGGGCGGCGGCCAGTTCGGCTCGCGCAGCGCAATGTCGCGACGCTTCACCTCGCCGCGCCCGATCAGCGAGACGCGCCGATAGGCCAGCCAAGTGAGAAGTCCGAAGGTCAGCGCGACCTGGACGAATAGCGGCGCGAGCACAGCCGGCAGCGTCATGATGAGCCCCCAGAACCGTCACTGACGATAGAGGGAACTCGCGGCGGCCGCCAGCCGTGCGCGGCAATCCCCGTCGCCCGTGGACGAACGGATCGAGGCTATGCCGCAGGGCGCTCGTCAGGCGCTGGTCTTGGATTCGGCTTCCAATTCGACGCTCGCATCCTCGGGTTCGGTCAGCGCCGTTATGGCGGGGCCGTTGAGGACCTCGCCGTCAATCGCGAATTGCGAGCCATGACAGGTGCAGTCCCAGCAGCGCTCGAACGAATTCCACGACAGGAGACAGCCCAGATGGGTGCATGCCGCCGAGCGCACGAACAAGTCGCCATCATCGTCGCGGTAAACCGCGAGCTTTTTCAGCCCGTCGCGGATGATCGCGCCCTGCCCCGGAGCGAGCTCGTCGGCCGAGCCGACCTCGCCGGGCATGAGATAGCCGGCCAGGTTCTCGACGATCGACACGTTCTCCTTGATATATTCGAGCGGGGAGAGCGCCGCGCTGCGCCCGGGATCGTAAAGCGCCGCCCAGCGGTTCTCGCGCCCGAGCACGAGATCGCGGATGAGCATGCCGGCGACGACGCCGGTGGTGAGGCCCTGCCCGGAATCGCCGGTCACGAGGTAGATGTTCTGGTTGCCGGGATTGCGGCCGATGAAGCCGACGCCGTCCATCGGCTCGAGCACCTGACCCGACCAGCGGTGCGACACCGTGGAGAATGCGGGGAAATACCGGCGCGTCCACGCCTCCAGGCGAGCGAAGCGCTCCTCGCCGTCGTCGGCCTCGCCGGTCTTGTGATCTTCGCCGCCGACGATCAGCACGTCCTCGGCGTGCGCTCTGTCCGGCTGGAGGCGGACATAGTGGTACGGATCGGCCGTGTCCCAGAACAGCGCATCGGGCGCGGCTCCCTTTCCGACCGGGCCGGCGATCGCGTAGGTCCGGTAAGGCGCCTGCTTGGAGTGCAGCGCGACGCGGTTATTGATCGGTGAATTGGTCGCGACGACCGCCACGCGCGCCCGCACCGACGGGCCATGCTCGGTCTTCGCGATGACGCCGCCCTCGGTCTCCTCGACGGAAACGACCGGGCTGTCGCCGAACACCTTGCCGTCCCACCGTCCGATCGCAGCGAGCAGGCCATTGAGGTATTTCAGCGGATGCACGCGCGCCTGCCGTGGGAAACAGAGACCCGGACCCGCCTGCGTCGCGCCGAACGACACGCTGTCCCGCCACTGCACGTCCATCCCGACATTGCGTGCGGCCTCGAGTTCGCCCTCGAGCATCGCGCGGTCGCCGTCCTGCGCGAGGAACAGATACCCGTCGACGCGCGCGAAGTCGCAGTCGATGCGCTCGGCGCCCGAGACCTGCTCGATCCGACTGACGGCGCAGGCCTGGCTGTCGAACCAAAACCGCGCAGACTCAAGACCGCGTTTACGGATCAGATCTTGGAAAGAGTCGTCGGTAGTCGATGCGAGATGGGCCGTCGTCCGGCAGGTCATACCGCCGCCGATCTGCCCGCGGTCCAGCACCACGACGGACTGCCCGGCCGCGGCGAGTTCGTAGGCGACCGAAAGTCCTGCTATCCCGCCGCCGATCACCACTGCGTCGGCGGTTTCATCGGTGGCGAGCCTGCCGGCATGCACGAGGCTCACCGTTTCGAGCCAATAGGGTCTGCTGCGCTCCTGGACGGAATTCACGACGCTGCCCTTTCCGTTCGACGGTTCGGAAGGGCAACGTGAGCGCGGATTGCTGGTTCCTGGGCGGGCCGAAAAGCCTTGTGCCGCGGGCTCCGCTTCGGCGCAGCGCCGCCACGTTTGCGGGACAAGCGCCGGTGCTGGTGGGAGCGAAGCGTCAGGGCCGCGACACTAGACCTGCGTCGGATAGTTGGGGCTCTCGCGCGTGATGGTGACGTCGTGCACGTGGCTTTCGCGCACCCCCGCCCCCGAGATGCGGACGAATTCGGCCTTGGCGTGCAGTTCGGCGATCGTGCGGGCGCCGACATAGCCCATGGCGGCGCGCAGCCCCCCGGTGAGCTGATGCAGGACATTGGCGACCGGGCCCTTGTAGGGAACCTGGCCTTCGACGCCCTCCGGCACGAGCTTCAGCGAGTCCTTGATATCCTGCTGGAAGTAGCGATCGGCCGAGCCGCGCGCCATCGCGCCGACCGATCCCATGCCGCGATAGGTCTTGTACGAGCGGCCCTGATAGAGAAACACCTCGCCGGGCGTCTCGTCGGTGCCGGCGAGCAGCGAGCCGACCATCGCCAGGTCCGCGCCGGCGGCAAGCGCCTTGGCGAGGTCGCCGGAATACTTGATGCCGCCATCGGCGATGACCGGCGTGTCGGCCGCCCGCGCGACCTCGACCACGTCCATGATCGCGGTGAGCTGCGGCACGCCGACCCCGGCGACGACCCGCGTGGTGCAGATCGAGCCCGGCCCGATGCCGACCTTGACCGCGTCGGCGCCGGAGCCGATCAGCGCCTTCGCACCCTCGCCCGTCGCGATGTTTCCGGCGACGACCTGCACGGCATTGGACAGGCGCTTGATCCGGCTCACCGCTTCAAGAACATGCTTGGAATGGCCGTGCGCGGTGTCCACCACCACGAGGTCGACGCCCGCGTCGATCAGCCGCTCGGTCCGCTCGAACCCGAGCGCTCCGACCGTGGTCGCCGCCGCCACCCGGAGCCGGCCGTGGTCGTCCTTGCAGGCGCTCGGATGGGCGACCGCCTTCTCGATGTCCTTCACCGTGATCAGGCCGACGCAGCGGAACGCGTCGTCGACCACGAGCAGCTTTTCGATCCGGTACTGGTGCAGGAGCCGCTTGGCCTCGTCCTGACTGGTTCCCTCCTGCACGGTGATGAGCCGATCCTTGGTCATCAGCTCGGCCACCTTCTGGCGCGGATCGGTCGCAAAGCGCACGTCGCGGTTGGTGAGAATGCCGACGAGCCTGCCCGCGACCGCGCCCGCATTCTCCACCACGGGGATTCCGGAAATCCGGTTCTCCGCCATCATCCTGAGCGCATCGGCAAGCGAGGCGTCCGGGCCGATCGTGAGCGGATTGACCACGATTCCCGCCTCGAACTTCTTCACCTGACGCACCGCCATCGCCTGCTGTTCGGGCTCGAGATTGCGGTGGATCACGCCGATGCCGCCGGCCTGCGCCATGGCGATCGCCATAGCCGATTCCGTGACCGTATCCATGGCCGACGCGACGATCGGGATGTTCAGCGTTATGCTGCGCGTGATGCGGGTGCGGATATCCGCCTCCGACGGCATCACGTCCGACAGCCGGGGCGTCAACAGCACATCGTCGAAGGTAAGCGCTTCGCGCGGGGCGCCGTCCCGTAATGCGGCCATGCCAAACTCCCGATCAGCCGCAGGGGATGGAAAAGGGCCAAGCCTTCGCGCCACGAATTGGTGCGGCGCGACTCGGAGTCCCCGATGCGGAGTTGGCGAGGGTGGTTATCACGCCCGCGGGCGATTGCATAGCTTATAGCGCCGCACCGCAGGCGGAACCGGGCGTGGCGCGTCAAGAGCCGCTAGTTCCTCCACGCCGCCGGCGGCCCGTGCCGCTCGATCGCCTCGACGATCTCCCGGTGACGCCTCTGATCGCGCTTCATGGCGACCGCGATGATCGCGTGCAGCGACGGCAACACCCACAGCGGCTGGAAGATGAGCCCCAGAACGAGGCAGATCACCAGCAGAACGAAATTGAACAGCGCCGAAAAGGGCTGCCCGTTCAACAGGAGCCCGACGGGAGGCAGCAGCGCCGCAACAATGTAAATCATGGGTGAACTCCGGTCCGCGTCCGGCCGCGTGCGCCTTATGTAGGGGGTCCGGGCTTGCGCGCAATGCGCTCGCTTTGTTGTCCGCCCGCGAGCCGCCGCCTACTGTTCGCGTCCCTTTCTCCGGTCCTTGGCCCACCCCGAACCTCCGCCGATGCCCCTGCCCCGCGAACGCCTCGTGCCGCTGATCGTCGCGGTCGCCCTGTTCATGGAGAACATGGACTCCACGGTGATCGCCACGGCCTTGCCGGCCATCGCCGCCGATATCGGCACGAGCCCGCTCGCCTTGAAGCTCGCGATCACCTCGTATCTGCTTGCGCTCGCAGTCTTCATCCCGATCAGCGGCTGGATGGCGGACCGTTTCGGGGCGCGCACCATTTTCCGCACGGCGATCGTGGTGTTCGTGCTGGGCTCGGTCGGCTGCGCCTTTTCCGGCGAGTTGTGGCATTTCGTGCTGGCGCGCTTTTTTCAGGGCATGGGCGGGGCGATGATGACGCCCGTCGGCCGCCTGGTGCTCCTGCGCACGGTCGAGAAGAGCAAGCTCGTCGACGCCATGGCCTTGGTGACGATGCCGGCGCTGATCGGTCCGCTGCTCGGTCCGCCGCTCGGCGGCTTCATCACGACCTATGCATCCTGGCACTGGATCTTCATCATCAATGTGCCGATCGGCGTCCTCGGCTTCTTCCTGGTGACTTGGTTTGTGGAGAATGTCCGCTCCGAGACGCCGGACCCGTTCGACTTCATCGGCATGGCGCTGGTCGGCTTGGCCGTCACCGGGCTCGCCTTTGGTTCGAGCGTGGCCGGTCTCGGATTCCTCCCGCGCAGCCTGGTGGCCGTGCTCCTCCTGGTCGGCGCGGCGGCGGCGGCCGCCTATGTCGCCTATGCCCGGCGCACGCCGACCGCGGTGCTCGACCTGTCCTTGTTTCGGCTGCCGAGTTTCCGCGCGGGCGTTGCCGGCGGGTTCCTTTTCCGCATCGGCGTGGGCGCGCTGCCGTTTCTGATGCCGCTCCTGTTGCAGATCGGCCTCGGCATGTCGCCGTTCGAATCGGGACTGATCACCCTTTCGGCGGCGGTCGGCGCGATCACGATGAAGGCGGGGGCCGCCCGCATCCTGCGGCGGTACGGCTTCCGGCGCACCCTGACCGTAAACGCCCTGCTCGCCGCCGCCTCGCTTGGCGCGTGCGCGGCGTTCGGTCCGGGGACGCCGATCTGGGTAATGGTGGCCGTGCTGCTGATCGGCGGTTTCTTCCGCTCCCTGCAATTCACCAGCGTGAACACCATCGCCTTCGCCGACGTCGAGCCGCGCCGCATGAGCCGCGCCACCTCGCTCGTGAGCGTCGCCCAGCAGCTTTCGATCTCGACCGGAGTCGCCGTCGGGGCGCTGATCGTCGAAACCGTGCTGCGCCTGGAGCAGCACCCGACGCTGTCGGCGTCCGATTTCCCGCCCGCCTTCGCGATCATCGCCTGCATCTCGGCCGCCTCGGCCCTGCTGTTCGCGCGCCTGCCGGCCGATGCGGGCGCGGAACTCGCGGCCGGCAAGCCGGCGGCGGGCGGCCAAGCCAAGTCCGGCCCGCCGGCCGATTAACGCGAGGGGTGACGAAAGCCCAACGCGAGGAGATATAATTCAGCCGAATCAGAGCGGCTTGCCTGAGGCTTTACATGCTTCACGTTAGCGAAATCGCGCTTCAGCGCGGCGAGCAGCGCCGCTTCCGTGCCCCCGCGCAGGACCTTGCACAGGAAGCCGCCGCCCGGCTTGAGCACCTCGCGCGCGAACATCGCCGCCGCCTCGGCGAGCGCCATGATCTTCAAGTGATCCGTCTGCCGATGGCCGGTCGCGTTCGCCGCCATGTCCGAGAGCACGATATCGGCCTCCCCGCCCAGCATCGCCTTCAGCCGGTCGGGCGCGTCCGGATCGAGGAAGTCGAGCCGGAGAAAATCGACGCCCGGGATCGGCGGCATGTCGAGGAGGTCGATGGCGACGACGCGTCCCCCGCCCTCGCCGGCGCCGACCCGCTTGGCGGCGACCTGGCTCCAGCCGCCCGGCGCCGCGCCGAGATCGACCACCTGCGCGCCCGGCTTCAGCAGGCGGTGCTTGTCGTCGATCTCGACGAGCTTGTAGGCCGCGCGGGAACGCAAGCCTTCGCGCCTGGCGCGCGCCACATAGGGATCGTTGAGCTGGCGTTCGAGCCATCGTTTTTGGGCGGGGGTTCGCCCGCCGCCGCTCTTGACGCGAGTTTTGAGGGGAAGATTGCGGCCAGGTCTCATCGATCAGCGCGACCCCATCCATGGCCGCCGGGCCGTATGACGAATGTGCAGAATCTCCAGGTCATCGCCGCGCACGCGATAGAAAATCTATGCGGCGCCGCATTTTCCCACACCCCGTCGGCCCGCATCAGCTTGACCAGCATGCCCTCGCGCAGGCCGCGATCGGCGACCCGCAGCCGCGGGACCGGGAAGGCGCGCCGGATCGCCTCCAGGATGGCGCAGCCGGTCAGCACAAGATCGGCGCGCTCGATCCCGATGCAGGGATTGGCGGCCCGGTCCTGGTAGCTCATCGCCATCAGCCGATCGATCACCGCCGGTGATCTCCTCGGCGCGCAGCCAGCAACCGTCGACCCGGCGGCGGTCGTAGCGCATCAGATTGAGAAAAACGCCGGCGATGGTGGTCACGGTTCCCGACGTCCCGAGCATATGGATATCGGCGAGGTCGCCGCCATAGCGGGCGGTGAAACCGGCGAGTTCGGCCTCGACCGCCTCCACCATGGCCGCAAAGGCCCTGGGCGTGACGGTGACGCCGCCGAACCGCTCGGCCAGCGTCACCACCCCGAGCGGCAAGGAAATCCACGCCTCGATCAATGGCTTGGGCGGACCGCTGCAAGACGAATCGGAACGCCCGAGGCGGACCAGTTCGGACGATCCGCCGCCGATGTCGAACAGAATCGCCCCGCGCGATTGCGGGTCCATCAGCGGCGTGCAGCCGGTCGCGGCAAGCTCGGCTTCGGTCTCGTGACTTACGATCTCGAGTTCGAGACCGAGCTCCTCGCTCACCCGGTCGCGGAATTCGGCGCCGTTTTCGGCGCTGCGACAGGCTTCGGTGGCGATCAGGCGGGCGCGGCCGACGCCGCGCGCGAGCATCTTGGTGCGGCAGATGGCGAGCGCATCGATCGCCCGGTCGATCGCCGCCTCGCTGATGCGGTGCGTGATCGAAACGCCCTCGCCGAGCCGGATGATGCGCGAGAAGGCGTCGACGACGCGGAACCCGTTTCCGGTGGGGCGGGCGACGAGGAGCCTGCAATTGTTGGTGCCGAGATCGAGCGCGGCGTAAGTCGGCAAGCGATCCTTGGCCGGCCGGCGCCGTTCGGACATCGGCTTGGGAGCGACGTCCGCCCGCCCTTCCAGCACGGACGCGAGCTTTGCCCCGTCACCCGCAGGGTCGCACAGGCCGGTAGCCCGGACCCCGTGGTCCATCGATTGCCTTTCCTGGCCGGAGACCTGGCTCGCGGACGCGGCCGCATTGTCTCCATCATAGCAATAAAATTAGTCTAACAGCGCCAAGAGCGGGGACGCAATACGAGCGATGCCATATGCTTGATGCTTGGCCGCCGCCTGAACGCCCGCCTGCCGCCCGGCAATCGCGACCATCCCGATCGACGGCGGCTGTCGCGGAAAGTTCCGCCCCGACGCTTCCTTCCGCGACCGGGAACCATCATATGCGGTGCCGTGTTCAAGCGGACGGTCCAAGCTTCCTCCCATGATTGAAAGCCGACAATGACTGCGGCGCCCGATCTTCCGCTGACGACGGAGCACGCGAACGATACGCGAACGATCGCGTCGGTCAGCGCCGCGCATTTCGTCTCCCATGTCTACATCCTGCTGCTGCCGCCACTGTTCGAGATCATCCGCGCCGATTACCAGGTGAGCTACACCGAGCTCGGCCTGGCGCTCGTCGCCTTCAACGCGCTGACCGCGATCTTCCAGACGCCGGCCGGCTTCCTGGTCGATCGCGTCGGCGCGCGCATCGTGCTGATCTGCGGCCTGCTTCTGGGCTCGGTCGCCGTCGTGGTCGCGGGCGTCGTCGCCTCCTTCTGGGTGTTCGTCGCGATGTTCGCGCTGGCCGGGCTCGGCAACGCCGTCTATCACCCCGCCGATTATGCGATGCTGTCCCACCGCGTCGCGAGCGAGCGCATGGGGCGGGCCTTCTCCATTCACACCTTTTCCGGGATGCTGGGCGGCGCGGTCGCCCCCGGCCTCCTCCTCTTTCTTTACGGCTATGTCGGCTGGCGCGGAGCCTTTGTGGCGACCGCCCTGCTCGGCCTCGCCGTCGCGGGCGTGCTCGCGCTGCAACGCGACGAGCCGAGCGGCGACCAGCATCACGATCCCGCCCTCGCCCCGGCCGCAAACGGGCAGACCTCGCTCGGGCTCCTGCTGTCGCCGGTGATCCTGCTCAATTTCGTGTTCTTCGCGCTGTTCGCCTTCACCAATGGCGGCCTGATCACCTATTCGGTCGTCGCGCTCACCGCCGCGCACGACATCCCCTTCGCGGTCGGCAGCCTGGCGCTGTCCGGGTTTCTGCTCCTGAACGCGGCCGGCGTGCTGCTCGGCGGCCTGCTGCTGGGCCGCGTCAGCCCGCTCCTCGTGACGGTCGCGAGCATGCTCGCCTTCGCCGTGCTGGCGGTCGTGCTCGGCCTGTTCAGTCTCGGGCCGGCCGCAACCGTGATCGCCATGAGCCTCGCCGGGCTTGCCGGCGGCGTGGCGATGCCCTCGCGCGACATGATGGTCCGGGCGGTGACGCCGCCCGGCTCGTTCGGCAAGGTGTTCGGCTTCGTCACCACCGGCTTCAATTTCGCCGGCGTGCTCGTGCCGCTTGTGTTTCGGACCGCTGATGGACCGCGGGCATCCGGTCGCGGTGTTCATGGTCATTGCCGCGACGGCGGTCCTCGCGGTCGCGGTCGTGTCCGGCGCGCGGGGCAGACGCTCAGCCGCAGCCGCCGCGCCGATGTGATCCGCCGCCGGTCCTGTCGCGTTGATTAGCCGTGCGCAAAGCATCCGGGACGGCGCAACCCCGCCCGGTTGGCAGGCGGGGGCTACTCGGCTAGCTTGTGTCGATCTTGCGGCGCCCGAAGCGGATCGGGCGATCGGACAATGGAGGCAGACCAATGCAATCCGTCACAGCTCCCCTTGTGGGGCCTTCGCACCTGCATGCGCTGGCGAAGAACTGGTGGCTCGTCCTGCTGCGCGGGATCGTGTCGATCCTGTTCGGCGTCGTCGCCTTTGTGTGGCCCGGACTGACGCTCGTGACGCTCGTCCTGTTCTACGGCGCCTTCGCCCTGGTCGACGGCGTGATCGCCCTGGCGTCGGCCTTCGGCAAGGACCGGCCCGCCCCGACCTGGTGGCTGATCCTGGTCGGCGTCGCCGGCATCGGCGCGGGCGTCATCACGTTCCTGTGGCCGGGCGTGACCGCGATCGTGCTGGTGATCTTCATCGGGGCCTGGGCGCTCGTGCACGGCATTTTCGAGATCATCGGCGCGATCAAGCTGCGCAAGGAGATCGACAACGAATGGTGGCTGATCCTCGCCGGCATCATCTCGGTGCTGTTCGGCCTGCTGGTGCTGATCGCCCCCGGACCCGGCGCGCTCGGCCTGGTCTGGGCGATCGCCGCCTATTCGATCGCCTTCGGCGTCCTGCTGGTCGGCCTGTCCTTCCGGCTGCGCAAGCATGCGCATGCGGCGGTCACGCCGCAGGTCGAGCGCCCGGCGGCGTGACCGCCGGCGGCCGCCTGGTCCATCGCCTGCGCGGCGCGCGTCCCCGCCTGTCGTTAAGCGGCGGAGATCGGCTGGTCTGCCGGCAGGCCGGCCGTCGGCCGCTCAGCGCCTCAGACGGCAGGAGTGAGGACACGCGCGCGTTTTTTCCGTTGTGCCGGCCGCCCGTCCGCCCTATGTGACGGGCGGGCGTGCGTCGGGCGACCGGCAGATGGCGGTCGGCAGTTGCCCGGCCGGATGCTCTGCCGGCCGGATGCTGCCCGGACAACGTTTCGCCACTGCCGGCCCTTCGACGGCGGCCAGCGGAGCGGACGCGCATGGAAAGCGGCGAATGCGTTTGGGGGATAGTTTAACGGTAGAACAGCGGACTCTGACTCCGTTAGTCGAGGTTCGAATCCTCGTCCCCCAGCCACCATCCGACGCGCGCATTTGCTCGCAACCGATCCTGCTCCTGAGCGTGGACGGCGCAAACGTGTGCCACTGACGCTCAGGCGTTCCGGACCAGCGCTTCCCTTTCATCCGAACGTTGATTGATACGCGCGGGGCCGGGGCCACGAGCCGGCGCCGACCGCCGGTCGGCGCCTCGGAGCGCGCGCACAGGCCTTCAACCCTGGACGCGATCGAGAACCTCCGTTTGCGCGGCGATCACCAATGGCGACGGTAATGACGTCGGGGCCCATAATAATATCTGGACCAACGACGACGGGCGGAACGACCATCACACGCGGCGCGACCACAACGGGCCCGCTGCAGACCATCCGCCCCCAACGACGCGACCACCAGCAAGCGATTTTTTCCGCCGCGTTGCTCGGGCCGGCCGCCGCAAGAACCCCTGCTACGTAAGTACCCGACATCGCATTGGCGTCGCTCGTTACAAGCGATGACGCCGAAACGACCGCAATTGCAGAACCGACAGCGACGAATAATTTACGCATGACACATCTCCTTTTCGATCAAACAGCGTCACGCATAGCCCCTTCCCGATGGCGACGGGTGCGGTTTTTCCGCTTATCCGCCATGCATGCGGGGCGCACCCGCCGACCCAGCAATCATGCGCCTTGCGCCGGCATCAGCGATCTCCATCCGTTGCCGCATCACGGCCGCCGGCTGAACTTAACAAAAAGAGGCCCCGGATCACCGGGGCCTCTCATTTCCATACGGACGCTGTCTCGCGTTACCCATCAGCGCCCGTCGGCGCGGATCACCTCCGCGACTGAGGCCTGGGCGAAGCCGCCTCGCGCGGTTCGGCCGACGCCCGGCTAAGGCCCGACAGCGCGAGGATCGCGACCGCCGGAGCGATGATGATCCATAGTGGAAGCCACATACCTGAACTGCCAAACATTGCTTGTTCTCCGTTGGTTCGTTCCTTCGGACAACAGCAGCGGCATAGGGTCGTTCCGCCGAACGGGGTAAGGCCGCCCTGCCGCGGCCTGATGCCTCACCGTGAATAGCCGGACCGCCGCGACGCGGTCACGGTGCGATTGAAGCGCCTGCGCCCGCGCGAGCCTTGAGCGCGGGCTGCGCCCTCACACCGGCGGGGTGCCGTAGGTGTGGAACGACTCGACCGTCTTCAGCCCCCAGGCCTGGCCCTTCCGGCGTTCGGCTTCGCTCCACACGATCGGCTTCCAGTCGGGGGCGAGGATGAGCCGCGCGCCGGCATTGGCGATCTCCACGCGGTTGCCGCCGGGTTCGTACACATACAGGAAGAAGGTCTGCTGCACGGCGTGCTTGTGCGGCCCGGTTTCGATGTGGACGCCGTTCTCGAGGAAAATGTCGGCGGCGCGCAGCACGTCCTCGCGGCAGTCCACCGCATAGGTCAGGTGATGGAAGCGCCCGCGCGATCCGGTGCGGTCGAGCGTGTAGGCGAAGTCGTAGCTCTTGTTGGTGGCGGTCATCCACATGCCCGCTTCGGTCCCGTTGTCGAGCACGATCTGCTCGGTCAGGCGGAAGCCGAGATAGCGTCTCGAAGAATATCCGGTTGGCGCGGATGTCGGCGGCGAGGCAGTTGAGATGGTCGAGCCGGCGCACGTTGACGCCGCGCGCGGGGAAGCGCTGCGCCTGGTTCTTCAGCGCCGGCGTCTGCTCGGGCGGCGGCGCGTACCATTCGGTCTCGTAGTAGAGCTCGATGCGATGGCCGTCGGGGTCGCGGCACACGAAGGTCTTGCCGTGGCCGAGATCGCCGTCGCTCCAGCCCGACGTCGAAGCCGGAGCCGGCGAGCGCCTGCGCGCGCCGCTCAAGCGCCTGCGGGCTGCGGGTGCGGAAGGCCATGTGGCCCATGCCCGACGTGTCGCGCGGCGGTGAGCTTGAGGCTGTAGCGCTCGTAATCGTCCCAGCCGCGCAGATACACCGAAGCGCCCGCGCGTCCGCTTTCCGTCATGCCCATGACGTCGACGAAGAATCGCAGGCTCTCGTCGGGCCGCGGCGTCAGCAGCTCGACGTGGCCGAGATGGGCGATATCGTAGATCGGCTCGTCGCTCATATCCGCAACGCCATATCCGCAACGCCGTCCGGCGCATGGTCTCTCTGTTTCGGCGCAGCGCACCGCAGGCGGCGCGCCGTTTCCAGTCCGACGGTAACGCAAGGCGGCATGGCCGGCCAGCCGGCTTGCTCCCCCTTCTGCGCCACGGGTAATAACGCCGCAGCTGCGGGCCGCATCCGTGCTTGCGAGCGAACGCCCGCTCGATGATCATGGCGCACGTCGCGCGTCAGAGGAACTGCGAATGCCCGCATGGCTATCGCCCCAATGGGGGCGCCGCATCCCGGCTCCGACCCTGAAAGCTTGCGTCATCGCCTTGGCGGCCGCCGGGTGGCTCGGCGGCTGCGCGAAGGAAAACACCTATATCGCCACTCCGCCGGCGGAAGTGGATGTCGCCCAACCGCTGCAGCAGACCCTGCGGCTGCATCTCGAGCAGACCGGCAACGCCATCGCCTTCGCCACGGTCGATCTGATCGCGCGGGTCGAAGGCTTCCTCACCGACATCAAGTACCAGGACGGCGCGTCGGCGAAGAAGGACGACGTCCTGTTCGTCATCGAGCAGCCGCCCTACCAGGCCAAGCTGCAGCAGGCCGAGGCGGCCCTGATCGCCGCCAACGCCGAGCTGGTGAAATCGGAGGCCGAGCTGTCGCGCCAATCCACGCTGCGCAGCCAGGACATCTCGACCCAGGTCGCGCTCGACAAAGCGCGGGCGCAGCGCGACAGCGACAAAGCCAATGTGATGAGCCAGGAGGCCGGGGTCACGCTCGCCAAGATCAATCTCGGCTACACCAGCGTGGCGGCGCCCTTCGATGGAATCGTGACGCGGCACCTCGTCTCGGTCGGGGAGCTGGTGGGCGGGACGCAGAAGACCAAGCTCGCGACGATCGTCCAGCTCGATCCCATCTACGTGACCTTCAACATGAGCGAGCAGGACCTGTTGCGGATCCGCGCCAATCTCGACGGCCGACGGCTCACGCTGGCGGAGCTCCACACGATCCCGATCGAGGTCGGCCTGATGACCGACCAGGGCTTCCCGCTCACGGGCAAGCTCGATTACGTGTCGCCGGAGCTCGATCCGGCCACCGGGACGATCCTCGTGCGCGGCGTGTTTGCGAACCCCGACCGCGTCCTGCTGCCCGGCCTGTTCGTGCGCATCCGCATTCCGACCGGACGGGTCGTGGAGAATGCGCTGCTCGTGCCGGATCGGGCGCTCGGCCAGAACCAGGAGGGCCGCTATCTCCTGGTGCTCGACAAGAACGACGTGGTCGAGCAGCGCAAGGTGCAGATCGGCCAGCAATTCGGCGAACTGCGGCTGATCCAGTCGGGACTGAAGCCGGACGACCGCGTGGTCGTCGCCGGCATTCAGCGCGCGATCCCCGGCCGGAAGGTCGCGCCGCAGCCGACGACGATCGCCTCGGTCGCGCCCGCCGCCGCGGCGGCGCAGTGACCCCGCCGGAGCCGGCCCGATGATCTCGAAATTCTTCATCGAACGCCCGGTGCTCGCCAATGTTCTCGCGATCCTGTTCGTGCTGATCGGCGCGGTCTGCGCTGTTCGCCCTGCCGGTGTCGCAATATCCGAACGTCGTGCCGCCCACGGTGCAGGTGACGACGCGCTATCCCGGCGCGAGCGCGCAGACCGTGGTCGACACCGTCGCGCTGCCGATCGAGCTGCAGGTCAACGGCGTGGAGAACATGCTGTACATGCAGTCGACCAGCGCGACCGACGGCACCTACGTCCTGACCGTCACGTTCGCCATCGGCACGAATCTCGATTTCGCGCAGGTGCTCGTCCAGAACCGCGTCTCCGCGGCGCTCGCCTCCCTGCCCGCCCCGGTGCAGGCGCAGGGCGTCACCGTCCAGAAGAAATCGACCGCGATCCTGCAGATCGTCGCGCTCAGCTCCCCGAGCGACCGCTACGACAGCCTGTTCATGAGCAATTACGCGACGATCAATCTCGTCAACGAGATCGAGCGCGTGCCCGGCGTCGGCAATGTCAACGTGTTCGGCGTCGGCCAGTATGCGATGCGGGTGTGGATGGACCCGCAGAAGCTTTACGCGCGCGGCCTCGTGCCGAAGGACGTGATCGAGGTCGTCAAGCAGCAGAGCCAGCAGGTCGCGGCCGGCCAGGTCGGCGCGCCGCCGGCGCCGAAGAGCCAGGACTTCCAGTACACGATCGACATCCAGGGACGGCTCGACGCGCCCGAGCAGTTCGCCAATATCATCGTCAAGACGGAGCCGGGCCAGGGCGGGCGCATCACGCGGCTGAAGGATGTCGGGCGGGTCGAACTCGGCGCGCAGACCTATTCGCAGCTTTTCCGCCTGAACGGGCGCGAGGCGGCGGGACTGGCGATCTTCCAGACGCCCGAGGCGAACGCGCTCGACGTCGCCAAGCGCGTCGAAGCCAAGATGGCGCAACTCGCCCGCGCCTTCCCCGAGGGCCTCGAATACAGCGTCCCGTTCGACACGACCAAATTCGTCAGGACCTCGATCAACGAGGTCTACAAGACCCTGGTGGAAGCCGGCGTCCTCGTGCTGCTGGTGATCCTCGTGTTCCTGCAGGACTGGCGCGCGACGCTGGTGCCGGCGACGACCATCCCGGTGACCATCATCGGCACCTTCGCCGCGATGGCCGCGCTCGGCTTCACCGTCAACCTGTCCACGCTGTTCGGGGTCGTGCTCGCGATCGGCATCGTCGTCGACGACGCGATCGTCATCGTCGAGGGCGTGTCCCACCACATCGAGCGCGGCATGTCGGGCCATGACGCCGCGATCAAGGCGATGAACGAATTGTTCGGGCCGATCATCGGCATCACGCTCGTGCTGATGTCGGTGTTCATTCCCGCCGCGTTCCTGCCCGGGCTGACCGGCCAGATGTTCGCGCAGTTCGCCTTGGTGATCGCGGCGACCGCGCTCATCAGCGCGATCAACGCCGCGACGCTGAAGCCGACCCAATGCGCGCTGTGGCTGCGCCCGCCCGTGCCGCTGGAACGGCGCAACGTGTTCTACCGCGCGTTCAACCGCGCCTATGGCTGGATCGAGGCGCGCTACGCGGCCCTGATCGGCCGCATGGTGCATGTGAGCGGGACGATGGTCGTGCTCGCGCTCCTCGTCAGCGCGCTCGGCGTATGGGGGATCGCGCGTCTGCCCACCGCATTCATCCCCAACGAGGACCAGGGCTATCTGCTGGTCGGCGTGCAACTCCCGGACGGGGCTTCGCTCGAACGAACCGGCGCCGCCTTGGCCGAGGTCACCGCGATCGCCCGCGAAACGCCCGGCGTGGAGCAGGTGATCGCGATCTCCGGCATTTCCGTGCTCGACAACAACGCCTCGCTCGCCAATGCCGGGCTCGCCTATGTCATCCTCAAGGACTGGCGACGTCCGCGGCGAAGCGAAGGGCGAGGACCTGCGCTCCATCGTCGAGGCGGTGCAGGGCCGGGTGACCAAGCTGTCCGACGGCGTGGGGTTTGTCCTCGTGCCGCCGCCGATTCAGGGAATCGGAAATTCCGGCGGCTTCACCATGCAGGTTCAGTTGCGCGACGGCAGCTTCGACTACGCAAAGCTGCTGCGCCTGACGAACATGATCATTGAGGAAGGCAACAGCCAGTCGGCGCTGCGCCGTCTGGTCACCTCCTTCCGCGCCGACGTGCCGCAGCTCCAGCTCGTGGTCGACCGCTCCAAAGCGGAGACGCTGCGGGTCTCGGTCGGCGACGTGTTCGCCACCGTCGCCTCCTATCTCGGGTCGAGCTATGTGAACCAGTTCAACAAATTCGGCCTGACCTTCCAGGTCTATGTGCAGGCCGACTCGCAGTTCCGGCTGCTGCCCGCCGATATTCTGAAGCTGTATGTGCGCAGCGAGGACGGGAACATGGTCCCGATCGGCGCGCTCGCGCAGATCCAGCCGGTCGTCGGGCCTTCGCTGATCAGCCTGTTCAATCTGTATCTGTCGTCGACGATCGCGGGATCGGCCGCGCCCGGCTTCAGCTCGGGCGAATCGCTCGCTCTGATGGAGCAGATCGCAACGCAGACCTTGCCGCCGGGCGCCGCATTCGAATGGTCGGGGATGTCGTATCAGGAGAAGATCGTCGGCAACCAGCTCTACTACGCCTTCGCCCTCGCAATGCTGCTGGTCTATCTCTGCCTCGCCGGACAATACGAAAGCTGGCTGGCGCCGCTCTCGGTCATCCTCGCCGTGCCGCTGTCGCTGCTCGGTCCGGCGATCGCGCTCCCCAGTCTCGGGCTCGCCAACAATCTCTATACGCAGATCGGGCTCATGCTGCTGATCGCGCTATCGGCAAAGAACGCGATCCTGATCGTCGAGGTCGCGCGCGAGCGGCGTTTGCTGGACGGGGCGCCGATCCTCGAGGCCGCGGTCGAGGCCGCGCGGACACGCTTTCGTCCGATCCTGATGACCTCGATCGCCTTCATTCTCGGCGTCGTCCCGCTGGTGACCGCGACGGGCGCGGGGGCGGCTGCGCGCGTCTCGCTCGGCATCTGCGTGTTCAGCGGCATGATCGCATCGACCTGCCTCGCGGTGGTGTTCGTGCCCTCGTTCTTCGTCGTGCTGCAGCGTTTGGAGGAATGGCGGCAGGGGCGGAAAAAGCCTGCGTCATCGGCCGCCGCAGACGGCGCGCCGCAGTCGGCCGGCGCGGAGTGACGCCGCTTCCCGCGTCGCCTCGGGAATGGAAAAAGCGCAGCTCCCCATCGCGCGTTCTACTGCGATTCCGAAGAACTGTTCGCCGGCTGAACTTCCATTCAGAAATAATCAAAGCGGATTCCGCCGGCTGTGTGAGCGTCGTCACGGAGGTCGCGGCCGCCTTGAGCGATAACGCACGTGCTTCCGACGGGGAAGCGCTCAAACCTCAAAGGACCTGCCCCATGTTCCGCTCTGCTCTCCTCATCGCCGCCGCCGCCGCCCTCACCATCACCGCCGTCACCGGCGACGCCCTCGCCAGGGGCAACAAGAAGGGCTTCGCGATCTTCGACAGCGAAGGCGAGAAGATTTTCGACGACGGCAAGCTCGACGGCAAGGGTTGCGTCGTCGGCAAGCAGGCCGTGTTCGACAAGAAGACCGGCGGCATCAAGGTGGTCAACGCGGCGAAGTGCAATTTCTGATCCGCGCATGGCCGACCGCCACTGCTCTCTCGCCCCCCCGACGGAAGCGGCGCCTTGAAAAAAGGCGCCGTTTCCGCATTTGGACCGCACGGCTTCCCCCGCCCAAGTCGGCCGCGCCTTCGGGAATGACATTCCTTCCGATTCTGCTTAGTCTGCGCCGCACGCAGGGACCAAGAGGGAGGGACGCGACTTGACAGGCGGGACTGTGCTCGCACGGCAGGAGCGCGCATTCCTGCGCAGCTCCGCGACCTCCCGGCGCCGAACGCTCGGCCTGATTTCAGCCCTGCTCGTGTTCGCCTGGACCGGGCCTGCGATCGCGTTCGAGGCGGGCGTTGCGACCGTCAAGCGCGTCGCCATGATCGGCTTCACCGTGTCCGACATGGAGCGGTCGGTCGCCTTCTACGAGCGCGTGCTCGGATTCGAGAAGGTCGCCGAGCTGCAGGTGACCGGGAGCCAATACGATTCGCTTCAGGGCGTCTTCGCCAGCAATATGCGAATCGTCCACATGAAGCTCGGCGAGCAGACGCTCGAACTCACGCAATACGTTTCCCCGGAAGGCCGGCCGATCCCGGTGCCGTCCCGCAGCAACGATCTGTGGTTCGAGCACATGGCGATCGTCGTCAGCGACATGGAGAAGGCCTACGAGGCGCTCCAGCGCAACGGCGTCCGGCAGATTTCGCCCGAGCCGCAGACGATTCCCGAATCGAACGTCCCGGCCGCCGGAATCAAGGCGATCAAGTTCCGCGATCCCGACAATCACGATTTGGAACTGCTCTATTTTCCCAAGGACAAGGGCAGCGCGATCTGGCGCCAGCCGACCAACCGGCTGTTCCTCGGCATCGATCACACCGCGATCACGGTGAGCAATACCGAACAGAGCCTCAAATTCTACCGCGACCTGCTCGGAATGAAGATAGTCGGCGGAAGCCTGAATACCGGCATCACGCAGGAGCGGCTCGACGGGCTGTTCAATGCGCGCGTGCGCGTGACCGCGGTCGCGCCGGAAACGGCGCCCCCGCATATCGAGTTCCTGCAATACGAGACCCCGCCCGGCGGCCGCGCGATGCCGGTCGACACCAAGGCGAGCGACCTGTGGCACTGGCAGACCTCGCTGGTGGTCGAGGACGTCGCCGCCGCCGCCGTCGCGCTGCGCGCGGCCGGCGTGCGCTTCATCTCCCCCGACGTCATCGCCATCCCGAACCCGGCGCTCGGCTTCTCGCGGGCCATCATGGTGATGGACCCGGACGGCCACGCCATGCGTCTTGTGCAGCGATGAGCGCGCAGGGATGGCGGGGAGACCCGAACGAGAGGACCTTTACGCCATGAGCGGCATCGATCGCATTCTTCCCTTCATCGCCCGGCTCTGCCTCGTGCTGCTGTTTCCCTTCAGCGCGCTCGACAAGATTTTCGATTACGGCAATGCGGTCGCGCAGGCCGACGCGTCCGGCCTGCCGGTTCCGGGCTGGCTCTTGCTGCTGCTGGGCGGCGCGCTCGAGGTTTTCGGTTCGCTCGGCATCCTGCTCAACATCTATGCCCGCCCGCTCGCGCTATTGTTCTGCTTCTACTGCATCGCGACCGCGGTGCTGTTCCATAATTTCTGGGCATATCCGTTCGCCAGCGCCGACTGGACGAACAATTTCTGGCCGTTCCTGAAGAATTTCGGGCTGGTCGCCGGTTTCCTTTTCGTCGCCACCAACGCGAAGATGCAACCGATCAGCCAAGCCTTCAGCCTGGAGCCGCGGCCGACCGACTGAGGCCGCTCACTCAGCCGTCGGCGCTTTGCCGAGCGTAACCGGAACGCCTACGAGCACCAAGCGGGGGAGAAGAAAATGGATGCGGACGTCGTCCTCTTGTCGCGTATCCAGTTTGCGTTCGTCGTCACATTCCACATCATATTTCCGTCCTTCACGATCGGCCTCGCCGCGTGGCTTGCGACCATCGAGGGCATGCGGCTCGCGACCGGCAACCCGATCTACCGGCGGGTGTTCGACCTCTGGCTGAAGGTTTTCGCCGTCTCGTTCGGAATGGGCGTCGTCAGCGGCATCGTCATGGCGTTCCAGTTCGGGACCAATTGGAGCGCGATGTCGGAGAAGATGGGACCGATCCAGGGCCCGCTGCTGGCCTATGAATCGTTCACGGCGTTCCTGCTCGAAGCCACCTTCCTCGGCGTCATGCTGCTCGGCCGCGATCGGACGCCGCCGCTGTTCTACTGGTTCGCCTGCTGCATGGTGGCGCTCGGAACCATGGCGTCGTCATTCTGGATTCTCTGCAACAACAGCTGGATGCAGGTCCCGCTGGGCCATCAATTCATCGACGGAAAGCTCATCCCGGCGGACTGGTGGGCGATCACGACCGGGCCGATCGTGCGCTTGCGGTGGCCGCATATGCTGGTCGCCGCCTTTCTCACCACCGGCATGAGCATCATCGCCACCGCGGCCTGGTACCGGCTGCGCGGAATCCACCGTTTGGAGTCCCGGGTGATGCTGCACTGGGGGCTCGCCCTGGTCGCCTTGCTGATCCCGATCCAGCTCATGATCGGGCATTTCACCGGCGATTACGTCCACAAATATCAGCCGGCGAAGTTCGCCGCGATCGAGGCGCGGTGGAAGACGCAGCAGCCGGCCACCGAAGTGCTGTTCGCCATTCCCGACGAGGCGGGCGAACGCAATCTGTTCGCTATCGAGGTGCCCTATCTCGGCAGCTTCATCGCAAGCGGCACCTGGGATTCGCGCGAGGTCGGCCTCGAGAGCTTCCCCCAGGAGGACCGTCCGCCGGTGGTCATCCCATTCTTCACGTTCCGCATCATGGTCGGAATGGGGCTGATCATGCTGGCGATCTCCTGGTTCGGCTTGTTTCTGTGGTGGCGCGGCCGGCTGGAAACGACGCGCTGGTTCCTGTGGGCCGCGTTCCTGTCGTTCCCGACCGGCTTCGTCGCCATCATCACCGGCTGGTACACCGCCGAGGTCGGTCGCCAGCCTTGGATCGTCTATGGACTGATGCGCACCGCCGAAGGCATCACGCCGTCGCTCACCGTGGAGACGGTGATGTTCTCGCTTGCGTGCTACGTCGTCGTCTACCTGACGGTCTTCTCGTTCGGCGGCTTCTACATCTACAAGCTGCTGCGCGAAGGCCCGCATATTGAGAGCGTCAAACCGCTCGGAGCGACGCCCAGCCGCCCCATGGCGTTTGCCGATTCAGCCGCGACGACGACCGGCGCCGACATCGGCCCTGCGGAGTGAGCGCGATGGACGCAAACACCCTCGCCCTGTTCTGGGCCGCCGTCATCGCCGTCTCCATTCTGATCTATGTCGTGCTCGACGGCTACGATCTCGGCGTCGGCATCCTGTACGGCACGACGCGCAACCCCTTGCACCGAGATCACATGATGGCGTCGATCGCGCCGTTCTGGGACGGCAACGAAACGTGGCTGATCGTGGTCGGCGCCTCGCTGTTCGGCGCCTTCCCGATCGTCTACGCCGTGTTCCTCTCGGCCTTCTACCTGCCCGTCCTGTTGCTTCTGTTCGGGCTGATCTTCCGCGGCGTCGCGTTCGAGTTCCGCTATCGGACCGAGCGGAACCGCTGGCTATGGGACTGGGGGTTCTTTCTCGGCTCGGTCGTCGTCGCGTTCGTTCAGGGCGCGGCGATGGGAACGATGATCCGCGGCATTCCGGTGGTCGACGGGCACTATGCGGGCGGCGCGTTCGAATGGGTCGCCCCGTTCCCGATCTTCTGCGGCGTCGGCCTCGTGCTCGGCTACGCCCTGCTGGGGGCCTCGTGGCTCGTGCTCAAGAGCGATCGTGACCTGCGGGACTGGGCGTATCGGCGCATTCCGTGGCTGGTCGCCGGCGTCGTCATCGTCCTGATCGTCGCCGTCGTGTCGACCTTCGATATCCGCGACCGCCTCGAACGCAACGTCGCCGGCCAGTATTGGGGATTGATTTTTCCCCTGCTCGGCGCGCTCGCTCTGGTCGGGGTCCTGGTGGGCGCGCGCAAACAGCGGGACGGCTGGCCGTTTGCGATGACTGCGCTGTTCTTCGTGATGGCGTTCATCACCCTTGCGGAAATGTTCTGGCCGTACATGATCCCCTATTCGATCACGGTGACCAACGCCGCGGCGCCGGCGCAATCGCTCCAGTTCATGTTTTATGCGGGAATCGTCGTCCTGCCGGTGATCCTGATCTACTCGGCGGTCGTTTACTGGGTGTTCCGCGGCAAACTGCGAAGGACCTATTCCTGAACGCGGCGCGCGGCGCGGCGCGTCGCTGACTGCCGGAAGATCGGCAGCAAGAACAACCGCTTGTCGGCGGTAAAGCGGCCCTCGCCCCCGGGGAGCCGCCGCGCGGGAGGGTTGAGATGGGTGTCGCGTTCGAGGAGCGGACACGCACGGCCAATGCTTCGGACGAGGTCCTTGGACCCACCCTCGCCGCCGGCAGGGGTGGCGACATCGCGATCCTGTTCCGGGATGAGGCGATTACGTTTGCTCAGCTCGACGCCGAGGTGAACCGTTACGGGAATGCGCTCCGGCCGCATCTCGGCAAGGGCGACCGCGCGCTGTTGCTGCTCAAGGACAGCCCGGTCTTCGTCGCCGCCTTTCTCGGCGTCATGCGCATCGGCGCCGTCGCCGTGCCGATCAGCACCCGCCTCACCGCCAAGGACCTCGCATTCATCATGGCGGACAGCGGCGCCAAGGCGCTGATCATCGACGACGATTTCCTGCCGCAATACCGGCGAGCCATCGAAATCAACGGCCGACGCCCCGACCTCGTCGCCGTGCGCGGACCTGCGGTCGCGGGCGCACGCCGCCTGGAGGACGTGCTGGCCGGCGCCAGCGCCGAGCGGCCGAAGGCGACGACCACGAGCGAAGACACGGCGTATTGGCTCTATTCGTCCGGGACCACCGGGCGGCCCAAGGCCGCCATCCATGTGCATGGCAATCTGGCGACCGGCGACCGTTTCTTCGATGCGTTCGGGTTCGGTCCGGGAGAACGGGTCTTCTCGTCGTCGAAATTGTTTTTCGCCTACGCGCTCGGCCATGTGCTGATCGGCGGCCTGCGCACCGGCTCCACCATCGTCCTGTTCGACGGCTGGCCGGATGGCGAGGCGATCGCCCGCATGGTGGAGCGTTATCGCCCGACCATCATGGTGAGCGTTCCGGCCTTTTACCGCAGCCTGCTGCGCGACAATCTGGCCGGCCGGCCATGCTTCAAGGCCGTCCGCCGCTATATGTCGGCCGGCGAATCCCTGCCGGAAAGCCTCTATTCCCGCTGGCTGGAGGCGACCGGCGTTCCCGTCGTGGAAGGCATCGGCGCGACCGAGACGATCTTTCTCATGATCGGAGGAACCCCGGCCGAACACCTGCCGGGAGCGACGGGCAAGCCGTTTCCCTATTGCCAGGCGCGGCTTCTCGACCTGGACGACCGCCCCGTCACCCGGCCGGACAGTCCCGGCATTCTCTGGGTGAAGATGGGATCGCTCTGCCGCGGCTATTGGCAACAGCCGCAGAAGACCGCGGCGGCGTTCCGGGACGGCTGGTATCGCACGGGCGACGTGTTCGTCAAAGATCGCGAGGGGTGGTGGTATCACCAGGGGCGCGCCGACGATCTTCTCAAAATATCCGGCCAATGGGTGAGCCCCGCCGAGATCGAGGAGTGCGCCATTGCCGTTCCGGGCGTGTCGGAGGCGATCGTCGTCGGCGCACAGGACGAGGACGGCCTCGTTCGCCTGACGCTGTTTCTGGTCGCGCCCGCCGCAGACCCGAACGCGCTCTACGCGAAGGTCCAGGACCGGCTGCTCACCGCGCTGTCGAAATACAAATGTCCGCGGCGGATCGTGTTTCTCGAGGCGATTCCGCGCACCGCCACCGGCAAGACGCGGCGCTTCCAGCTGCGCAACTGGATCATCGGCAATTTCATGCCGCGGCTCATGCGCCGGCTGGGCCTCGACCCGGCGGAGATCGAACAGGCCGAGCCGCAGCGCTTCCGCGAGATGCAGAGCAAATGCGCCATGTGCGAAAGCCATGACCGCTGCGCCGCCGATCTCGAAGAAGGCGAGCGCGCGCCGAACTTCCGGGACTATTGCCCGAATGCCGATGTTCTCGTCACCCTCCGCGTGGCGGAGCGGTCCTAGCCGTCGCTGAGCGCGTCGTCTGGCGGTCCTGATTGCGCCGAGATTCTGTGCGGAGATCGGAGAAACCGGCGCGGGACGGGCGGGGCGCCGTCCGCAAACGACCGCAATCGCGTGCTTGGCGGTTGCCGGCGCGTCCGAAAATCACCGGTGCGCGCAGATGGGGGGCCCATGGCATATTGGCGGAACGCTGCGATGGCTTCGGTCATCGCCGGGGCGATGCTGCTGTCGCATGGCGCGACGACGCCGGCAGAGGGCGAGACCGCCGGCGTTCCGCCGACCAGGCCGGTCGCCAAGCCCGTCACGGCGCGCGCGTGCGATCCGGCGGCCTTCCGCGTCATTCTCGATGTCGGCCATACCGCGGAGGTTCCGGGCGCCAAGAGCGCGCGCGGCGCGTTCGAATACGAGTTCAACCTTCGCCTCGCCAAGGCGATCGAACGCGACCTGCTCGCCGCCGGCTTCGCGCGGACCGTGCTCATGGTCACCGCCGAGCCGCCGCGCCGCGGCCTGTTCAAGCGCGTCTCTTATGCCGCGGATTTGACGGGGGATCTCTTTCTCTCCGTCCACCACGATTCGGTGCCGGACTCGTTCCTGGAGAAATGGGAGTTCGACGGCCAGGAGCGGTTCTATTGCGATCGCTTCAGCGGCCATTCGATCTTCGTCGCCAACGACAACGGCGCGCGGAATGCGAGCCTCCTGTTCGGCCGACTGCTCGGCCTGCAATTGAAGGCGCGCGGCCTGCGCTACACGCCGCATTACACCCAGGCCTTCATGGGCCATCGGCGGCGCGACCTCCTCGACGCGGAAGCGGGCGTCTACCGCTACGACCAGCTCGTCGTCCTGAAGGAGACGCGCATGCCGGCCGTCCTTCTGGAGGCGGGGTCGATCATCAATCGCGACGAGGAGTTGGCGTTGACGACGCCCGAGCGCCAGGCGGTCATCAGCGCCGCGGTGACCGATGCGGTGAAGGCGTTTTGCGCAAGCCGTGCGCCGCGCCCGCCGCTGGTGGCGCGCCGACCGCTGCCCTCTCATGCCGCCTCGAAAGCGACGCACCTGCCGGCCGCGGCGCAGCCCGCGAGCGCGCTCCCGCCGCAATAACGCAGAGCGCTCCTTGTCGACCCAAGCCGGCCGGAGAGGCTCAGCTCGGCTGCTTCTTCTTGCCGGTCGGTCCTTTGCCCATGCAGGCGTCGATGTCGTCCGCGCGCGCCTGCCCTCCCATCCGCGGGTTGCGCGCATAGGATTGCTTGCAGCACGCGCGGTAGGACGCCGGGCCATACGCGCACACGACGCCGCCTTGCGCGGCCGCCGGCCCGCTCGCCGCCACCGCAGCGATGCCGATGATGATTGTCGCCAGGGCGAACGCGCCTGCCAAGCCGAGCCGCAGAACCATCATGGACTCCCCTCGTCTTTTCTCGGACGAACGTCCGTTGAGCCGGCGATGATAGACCAGCCCCGGCGCGCCGGCCAGCGCCCGCCGTCTCCAGCGAAAACCCTTTTCTCTTGTCGGACGCGGCCTATGTTAACCCTTAGTTGAAGCCGAATGTGAAGGTCGGCGAACGGGAGGCGGCCCGATGGCGATTGCGTTGACGGGAGAGGTTCAGTTGCCGGCGGCGCGCGACGCCGTCTGGGCGAAGCTCAACGACCCCGAGGTCCTGCGGACCTGCATTCCGGGCTGCGAGCTTCTGGACAAGCTGTCCGACACCGAATTCCAGGCGATCGCCGTCACCAAGATCGGTCCGGTGAAGGCGCGCTGGAAGGGCAAGGTTCGCCTCACCGATCTCGACCCGCCGAACAGCTACCGGATTTCCGGCGATGGCGAAGGCGGCATCGCCGGCTTCGCCAAGGGCGGCGCCGCCGTGCTGCTCGTCGACAAGGAGGGCGGCACGCTCCTGTCCTATACCGCGGAGGCGCAGATCGGCGGCAAGATCGCCCAGCTCGGGCAGCGACTCGTCGTCGGCGCCTCGAAAAAGCTCGCGGCGGAGTTCTTCACCAAATTTGCCTCGGCGGTAAGCTCCGCCTAGGAGTCGCCTGCGCCGTTATCGGACCGCCACGCCGACCGCCGAGCTCCGCCTGCGCAAGGACTACGCCATGCCCGTAATTCTCTCCGACGGTTGCCCCATTCATGTGGAGGTCGAAGGACCCGCAACCGCGCCCGTGCTGATGCTGTCGAACTCGCTCGGGGTCGATCTCTCGATGTGGGCGCCGCAGCTCGCGCCGTTCGCCCGGCATTTCCGGGTGGTGCGCTACGACCGGCGCGGACACGGGCGCTCAGGCGTCCCGCCCGGCCCCTACGCCATGGAGCAGCTTGCCCGCGACGATCTCGCGATCATGGACGGGCTCGGCCTTGCCAAGGTGAATTTCTGCGGAATCTCAATGGGCGGGATGGTTGGGCAATGGCTCGGCGCGTTCGCGCCGGAACGCATCGACAGGCTCGTTCTGGCCAACACGTCGAGCTACTTCCCGCTCAAGGATCCGTGGAACGAACGAATCAAGGCGGTGCGCGCGGGCGGCATCGCCGCCGTCGCCGACACCGTGCTCGGCCTGTGGTTCACCAAGGATTTTCACGCGCGCGAGCCGGCGACGGTCGCGCGGTTCCGCGCGATGATGGTGTCGACCCCGCTCGAAGGGTATGTCGGCTGCGCGGCGGCCGTCCGCGACATGGACCACCGCGACATCCTCGCCAAGATCAAGGCGCCGACCCTCGTGATCGCCGGCCGCCACGACAACTCGACGACCCTCGATGCCTCCGAGTTCATCGGCAGCCGGATCGCCGGGGCAAAGCTCACCATCCTCGAAGCGGCCCACATTTCCAATGTCGAGCAGGCCGCGGCCTTCAATGCGGAGGCGCTCGGCTTCCTCACGGCGTAAGGCGCATCTGACGGCGTGAGAAGGGGATGTCGATTGCGCGGCGAGGCCGGCCGCGCATCGCAGACGCCGTCCCGCCGTGCGCCGGCGCTTCCTCGTTGCCGCGCCGACAAGGCCCTGTTACCTTCCGGTTGGCGAAGCGGTCCCGGCGACGCCTGGGAGCTGCGATGACGCGGCGGAAACCGGCGGGCTCCAGCAAAGGCACGGCGGACGAATGGAAGTTTTTGTCCAGCAGCTCATCAACGGGATCACGCTCGGCTCGATCTACGGCCTGATCGCGATCGGCTACACGATGGTGTTCGGCATCATCGGCATGGTCAATTTCGCCCATGGCGACGTGTTCATGGTGTCCACTTTCATCGCGCTGATCACCTTCCTGGTGCTCACGCTGTGGCTCGGCGTCGGCTCGGTCGCGCTCGCGCTCCTGATCGTCCTCGTCGTCGCGATGGTGCTGACCTCGCTGCTCAACTGGGCGATCGAGCGGTTCGCCTATCGGCCGCTGCGCGGCTCGTTCCGGCTCGCCCCGCTGATTTCGGCGATCGGGATGTCGATCTTCCTGATGAACTTCGTCCAGGTCGTGCAAGGTCCGCGCAACAAATCGATCCCGCCGCTGATTCCCGGCGAGTTCGTGCTGATGCACGAAGGCGGCTACCAGGTGACGCTGTCCTACAAGCAACTGATGGTGTGGGGCGTCACGGCCGTGCTGCTGGCCGCTTTCTGGTATGTCGTGAGCCGCACCGCGCTCGGCCGCGCGCAGCGCGCCTGCGAGCAGGACCAGAAGATGGCCGCCCTGCTCGGGGTCGATGTCGACCGCACGATCTCGGTCACCTTCATCATCGGCGCGGCGCTCGCCGCCGTCGCCGGCACGATGTATCTCATGTATTACGGCGTCATCAATTTCGCCGACGGCTTCACGCCGGGGGTGAAGGCCTTCACGGCGGCGGTGCTCGGCGGCATCGGCTCATTGCCCGGCGCGGTGCTGGGCGGCCTCTTGATCGGTCTCGTCGAGACCATGTGGTCGGCGTATTTCTCGATCGACTACAAGGACGTCGCCGCCTTCTCGCTGCTCGCGATCACGCTGATCTTCCTGCCCCAGGGCATTCTCGGCCGGCCCGACGTGGAGAAGGTCTAGGCGTGCCGATGCGAGCTTTCGGCGCCCGACCTGCCGGCCCTGCATCCCGCGTCGACGTCGTTCGCGCATTCAAGGACGCCGTCATCGCGGCGCTCCTCGCCTTCGGCCTGTTTCTCCCGCTGATCGGTCTGCGCACCACCCAGGACATCCGCAACGAGCTCACGATCGAGACGCGCTGGCCGCTCCTGTTCGCGCTGGTCGGCCTCGTCGTCGCCGGCAGCCTTGTCAATTCGCTCGTCATCGCCCCCTGGCGCGCGCGCCGCGAAACAAGATCGCGCGAGCCGAGCGCCGCGGCGGTGCGCTTTCGGAGCGCGTTCGGCCGCTGGTTCGCCCCTTTCGCGATCGGCTTCGTGATCGTCTATCCCGTGCTTGCGCTGACGCTGACGGGCTCGCAGGGCGCGGTGAAATGGGTCGATAATTTCGGCATCCAGATTCTGATCTATGTGATGCTGGGCTTCGGGCTCAATATCGTCGTTGGCCTCGCCGGGCTGCTCGACCTCGGCTATGTCGCCTTCTATGCGGTCGGGGCCTATTCCTATGCGCTGATCGCCAAGGAATTCGGCCTCTCCTTTTTCACGCTCCTGCCGATCGCCGGCATGCTCGCGGCCCTGTGGGGTCTGATGCTCGGCTTTCCCGTATTGCGGCTGCGCGGCGACTACCTCGCCATCGTCACGCTCGCCTTCGGCGAGATCATCCGCCTCGTCCTGATCAACTGGGTGCCGGTCACCAACGGCTATGCCGGGATCAGCGGCATCCCCCGCCCGACCTTTTTCGGCATCCCGTTCAACGCGAGCGACGATGGCTTCGCCGCCGTGTTCGGCCTGCCGTTCAGCCCGATCTACCGCTCGATCTTCCTCTACTACATCATTCTCGCGCTGGCGCTCCTGACCGCCTATGTCACCATGCGGCTGCGCCGGCTGCCGATCGGGCGCGCCTGGGAGGCGCTGCGCGAGGACGAGATCGCCTGCCGTTCGCTCGGCATCAACACCACCAACACCAAGCTCACCGCGTTCGCGATCGGCGCGATGTTCGGCGGCTTCGCCGGCTCCTTCTTCGCCGCGCGCCAGGGATTCATCTCGCCGGAGTCCTTCACCTTTCTCGAATCGGCGACGATCGTCGCCATCGTCGTGCTGGGCGGGATGGGCAGCCAGATCGGCGTCGCCATCGCCGCCGTCGGGATGATCGGCGGCACCGAGATCCTGCGCGAGCTCGACTTCCTCAAGGCGGTGTTCGGCAGCGAGTTCGATCCGACCCAGTACCGCATGCTGCTGTTCGGGCTCGCCATGGTGCTGATCATGATCTGGAAGCCGCGCGGGCTGATCGCGACGCGCGAGCCGTCGGTCGCGCTCGGCGAGCGCAAGGCGATCTCCGGCGCGCTGGTGAAGGAAGGGCACGGATGACGCCCGCAGCGCCGGCCCTGCTCGAAGTCGAGCACCTGACCATGCGCTTCGGCGGACTGATCGCCGTCAACGACCTCACCTTTTCCGCCAGACGATCCGAGATCACCGCCCTGATCGGACCGAACGGCGCGGGCAAGACCACGGTGTTCAACTGCATCACCGGCTTCTACAAGCCGACCGAAGGGCGGATCGGCCTCGCGCATGGCGACCCGCGGCTGTGGAACGAGCTCGACGCGCTGACGCTCGGCGGCGAACGCAAGCTCGCGCGGGCGGACGGCACGCTGTTCCTGCTCGAACGCATGCCCGAATATCTCGTCGCGCATCGCGCCAAGGTCGCCCGCACGTTCCAGAACATCCGCCTGTTCTCCGGCATGACCGTGCTGGAAAACCTGCTCGTCGCCCAGCACAATCCGCTGATGGCCGCGTCCGGCTACACGCTGCTCGGCGTGCTCGGGATCGGCGGCTATCGCCGCGCCGAACGCGCCGCGATCGAGAAGGCGCGCCAATGGCTCGCCCGCATCGACCTGCTCGATCGCGCGGACGATCCCGCCGGCGCGCTCCCCTACGGGGCGCAGCGCCGGCTGGAGATCGCCCGGGCCATGTGCACCGATCCGGTGCTGCTGTGCCTGGACGAGCCCGCGGCGGGACTGAACCCGCGGGAAACCGCCGCGCTCAATGCGCTCATCCTGTCGATCCGCGGCGAGCATGCGACCTCGGTCCTGCTGATCGAGCACGACATGTCGGTGGTGATGGAGATCTCCGACCACGTCGTCGTGCTCGATTACGGCGTCAAGATCGCCGACGGTCCGCCCGCGGCGGTGCGCAACGACGAGAAGGTCATCGCCGCCTATCTCGGCGTCGCCGACGAGGAGGTCAGCAATCGCAAGCGGAGGTCGGGCTGTGAGCCTCGAACATTGCTCGATCGACGCACCTCCTCCCCCGTGAATCGCCCGATCTCGCGGCCTGCCGGCGGCAAGGCCGCCCCATGCTGAGCGCGTGCGCGGGGTGAAGACCTTCTACGGCAGCATCTGCGCGCTGAAGGGCGTCGATGTCGACGTGTACGAAGGCGAGATCGTCACGCTGATCGGGGCGAACGGCGCCGGCAAGTCGACGCTGATGATGACGATCTTCGCCAGTCCGCGCGCGCGCGAGGGCCGCATCATTTTCGCCGGACGCGACATCACCGATCTGCCGACGCATGAGATCGCCCGCATCCGCATCGCGCAGGCGCCGGAAGGCCGGCGCATCTTCGCGCGCATGACCGTGCTGGAGAATCTGCAGATGGGCGCGGTCGCCGCGGGCGACGAGGACGGCGAGTCGCAGCTCGACCACGTGCTCGGCCTGTTTCCGCGGCTTGCCGAGCGGCTGTCGCAGCGCGGCGGCACGCTGTCCGGCGGCGAGCAGCAGATGCTCGCGATCGCCCGCGCGCTGATGAGCCGGCCGCGCCTGCTGCTGCTCGACGAGCCCTCGCTCGGCCTCGCGCCGCTGGTCGCGCAGCAGATCTTCGACATCGTCCGCGAACTCAACGAGCGCCATCATCTCACCGTGTTCCTGGTCGAGCAGAACGCCTATCACGCGCTCAAGCTCGCGCATCGCGGCTATGTGATGGTCAACGGCGCGATCACGATGAGCGGCGCCGGCCGCGAGCTGCTGGAACGGCCGGAGGTGCGCGCCGCCTATCTCGAGGGCGGACGGCATTAACGGTAGCAAAGGGACTAACGAATAGAGCGGCGGCACCTCCCCAAAAAAGGCAGGGCAATCGCATTTGACTTCACCCTCCCCTGAAGGGGAGGGTCGGATCATCGCAGAGGGTCCGGGGAGGGGTCGCGAGCCGCTTGCGACCCTCACCCCAACCCTCCCCCTTCCAGCGGGAGGGGGCTGCAACGTTGCGTCCGATGGGCCGGGTCGTTGTCAGAGTGGGAACAAGCGGCGGAGTGAGCACACCAGTTAGGACGGCTTCTGCGATGCACCTTTATCTCTACGAAGAAGACTCCTTCGGCACGTTCCTGCTCGTCTCGGTGATTCTCGGCGGCGGCTGCGCCTGGCTCGCCGCGCGGGCGATCGCGCAGACCTGGCGGCCGTGGTGGCATCTCGTGCTGTACATGCTCGTGCTCGGGTTCGCGGTGCGCTTCTTTCACTACGCGCTGTTCGGCGGCACGCTGTCGTCGCTCTACTATTATGTCGGTGGACACCGCGATCCTGATCGCGATCGCGCTCGCGGGCTACCGCAATACCCGCCGCCAACAGATGGCGCGGCAATACGGATTCCTCGCCCGGCCGGCGCAGCGGCCGCAACCCTGACGCGCGGCACAGGGCCGCGCTTGCCGCGGCGTGACTTTCCTGCGCAATTTCGTATCAATCAGGCATTTGGCGCTCGACCAACCCGCGCAAGCCATTTCGGAGGACAATCGACATGATCCACCGCACGACCCTCGCCCTGGCGCTCGGCCTCGCTCTTGCGATGGCGGGCAGCGCGCATGCCCAGGTCAAGTTCGGCGTCGCGGGCCCCTTGACCGGCGGCAGCGCGGCCTTCGGCGCCCAGCTCAAGCAGGGCGTCGAGCAGGCGGTCGACGACATCAACGCGGCGGGCGGCATCCTCGGCCAGAAGATCGAGCTCAGCGTCGGCGACGACCGCGGCGATCCCAAGGAAGGCGTCTCGGTCGCCAACAAGTTCGCCGCCGACGGCGTGAAGTTCGTCATCGGCCACTTCAACTCCGGCGTCACCATGCCCTCGTCCGAAGTCCTGCAGGACAACGGCATCCTGGCGATCACGCCGGCGGCCACCAATCCGCGCATCACCGAGCGCGGCCTGTGGAACATTTTCCGCGTCTGCGGGCGCGACGACCAGCAGGGCGGCATGGCGGGCGCGATCATCGCCGACAAGTTCAAGGGCAAGCGCATCGCCGTCGTCCACGACAAGACCACCTACGGCCAGGGCCTCGCCGACGAGACGCGCAAGGCGCTCAACGCCAAGGGCGTCAAGGAGGTCATGTATGAGGGCGTCAACAAGGACGACAAGGACTTCACCGCGCTCGTCTCCAAGCTGAAGGCGGCCAACCCCGACCTCGTCTATTGGGGCGGGCTGCACGACACCGGCGGCATCATCCTGCGGCAGATGCGCGACCAGGGCCTGCGCGCGCCGATGATGGGCGGCGACGGGCTCGCCGACGACGAGTTCGCCGCGATCGCCGGCCCCGGCGCCGACGGCACGCTGATGACGTTCTCGCCCGACCCGCGCACCAACCCGAAGAACAAGACGATCGTCGACCTGTTCCGCAAGCGCGGGTTCGAGCCGCAGGCCTACACGCTGTACAGCTACGCCGCGGTGCAGATCATGAAGCAGGCGGCGGAAGAGGCGAAGTCGCTCGATCCCAAGAAGGTGGCCGAGGTGATCCGCTCCGGCCGGCCGTTCGACACCGTGCTCGGCACGCTCTCCTTCGACAAGAAGGGCGACGTGTCCGACAACGGCTATCTGGTCGACGGCAAGAAGAAGGACCGCTACGTGCTCTACACCTGGAAAAAGGGCCCGGACGGCAGGATTTCCTATTTCGAGGACGGGGCGGAGTAGCGTTTCGCACAAATGGATTTGCGGTCGGGGGCGCATGCGCCCCCGATGCTTTTCAGCGATAGGTTCTAGAGGATCAGAGCGCGACCGCGGCGCGAGCGGCGGCACCGCGCTCATCGAGGTCAAGGAGACCACGCTCGACCCCGAGAAGGCCGGAGCGTCTTCCTCGCCTGGCTCGACGGCGGCGCTCGCGCTCAAGGCGTCGCTGCCGCCCGACCCGCTCACCATCCGGATCGAGCTCGGCCAGGATTTGGTCGCCTTCCGGCGCGCCAACGAAGAGCTTGCGGCGCTCTGGGCGCAAGCTCGAAGGACGACCCGGCCGTCGCGCTGAAGCGGCAGCTCTGGGCGCAGCTCCTCAAGCTGGTCTACGGGCGCGAGGTCGAGAGCGACGCGCTGTGGTTCCAGCACACCTTCCTCGTGATCGTTGCGAAGGCGATCGCGCTCGCCGTGCTCGGCCTCCGCGACGACGACCCGAAGCGCGTGCTGTCCGGCGCGGCCTTCGAGGCGGCTGGCATCTACGGCGCGGTCGAGAGCGACTTCTTCGACTGGGTGGTCGCAGACGCCGACGGCGAGGCGCTGGTTCGCCGCATCCTCGACTCATGTCCGCCGCTTCCGGCTCGGCGAGGTCGAAAGCGACGTGCTCAAGATCCTCTACGAGTCGCTGATCGACCGCGACGAGCGGCACGGGCTCGGCGAGTACTACACGCCGGACTGGCTCGCCGCGCAAGATCGTCCGGCGGCGCCGTCGACCGCGCCGATCGAGCAGAGGGTGCTCGATCCGGCCTGCGGCTCGGGCACGTTCCTGTTTCACGCGATCCGGAACTTCCTCGCCGAGGCCGAGGAAGCAGGCCTGGAGCTGAAAGCTGCGGGCCGCGGAGGCGACCGACCACGTCGCCGGCATGGACATCCACCCGGTCGCCGTGATCATCGCCCGCGTGACCTATCTTCTGGCGCTCGCGCCCGGTCGCTCTCGAGCCGCGCGGGGTCGCTCTACGATTCCCGTCTATCTCGGCGACGCCATGCAGCTCTCGACCCAGCTCTGGATGAAGCGGCAAGGAGCTGGCCATCCGCGTCGCCGACCGCCCGGCGACGGTCGAGAGCGACAATGGCACGATCGGCCGCCGCAGCACCGAGCTGATGTTCCCCGAGATCCTCTGCAAAGACATCCGCCTGTTCGACAAGCTGGTCGCGCGGATGCGCCAGGGCGCCGAGCAGGGGCTGCACGCGCAAGCAGATCGAGCCGGTGTTCACGATCGAGATCGAGCGGCACTACAAGCGCGACATCACGCCGGCGGAAGCCGCACGGCGTGCATCGAGATTCGGCGCCGCCTACGCGGTGTTCGACGAGCTGCGGCGGCAGGGCCGCGACTCGGTGTGGACCTATGTCGCGCGCAACCTGTCGCGGCCGCTGGCGCTCGCCTTCGGCACCGGCTGGGCCAACGTCGTCGTCGGCAACCCGCCCTGGGTCGCGTTGCGCCACATGATCGCCGACTTGCAGAAGCGCTTCAGCGAGCTGGCCAAGGGCGAGCGGGTCCATGTCGGCGGCAAGTTCGCGCACGCAGAACGATCTTTCCGCCCTGTTCACGGTGCGCGCCGCCGCGCTTCTATCTTGCGCGCGGCGGTCGGGGGCGCATGCGCCCCCGACGCTTTTCAGCAATAGGTTAGCGGTTCGCAAAGGAACCGTGCGCGACCGCGGCGCCGCCTCCTGGACGGCGCGTGAGCACGCCCCTACCCGATCCGGCCCAGGGCCGGAAAAGCCTCCAGCAGCCAGAAGCTCGCGGTCGTCACCCAGCCGGTGAGGAAGGCGATGCCGGTGAGCACGAGCAGCACGCCCATCGCCTTCTCGACCCGGCCGAGGTGGCGCTTGAAACGGGCGAGGAAGGCCGCGAACGGCTCGATCGCAAACGCCGCGATCAGGAACGGGATGCCGAGCCCCGCCGAATAGAGCGCGAGCAGGCCCGCGCCCTTCAGCACCGTCTCCTTCGACGCCGCGACCGCAAGGATCGCCGCGAGCACCGGGCCGATGCACGGCGTCCAGCCGAAGGCGAAGGCAAGCCCCATCACATAGGCGCCCCACAGGCCGGCCGGGCGCGGCATCGGCGCGCGTTTCTCGCGCAAGAGGAAAGACACGCGCGTGAGCCCCCATGAAGTGCAGGCCCATCACGATGATCGCGATCCCGGCGATGATCGAGAGTTCATGCGAATAGCTGCGCATCAGCGAGCCGATCGCGCTCGCGCTCGCGCCGAGCGCGACGAACACGGTGGAGAAGCCGCACACGAACAGGAACGCCGCGATCACCGTCTCGCGCCGCACCCGCGGCTCGGGCTCGGCGTCGGAGAAGCGCTCGAGCGAGGTCCCGGCGAGATAGACGAGATAGGGCGGCACCAGCGGCAGCACGCAGGGCGAGAGGAAGCTCACCAGGCCCGCGACCAGCGCCCAGTAGATGGTGACATCGTTCATGGCGCTCACATGCGACGCGGCGGCTGCGAAGGCAAGCGCTGCAGGCGCACACCGGGCTTGCGTCCCTCCCCGGTGGCAAGCCGGGAGAGGTGACGCCGAACCCGACGCCACCGCGCTGCGGTTGACGCCTGCCGCGAAATCGTATCCGGTGCGCCGAAGCCCTTGTCGAACAATCGCATGCTGCGCAAACTTCCGATCATCGGCGTGCTTGGTTCCGGATCGCCGATCGCCCCCGAGCGCGCCGCGCTCGCCCGCGCGGTCGGCGCGATGGTGGCGCGGCTCGACGCCCATCTCCTCACCGGAGCGGGCTATGGCGTGATGGCGGCGGCGGCCGAAGGCTTCGTCGCCGTTGAAGAGCGGCAGGGCCTCTCGATCGGCATGGTGCCGCGCGATCCCGCGGGTCCCATCGATGCGCCGAACCACGCCCCGGACGGACGGCCCTACCCCAACGCCTTCGTCGAGATCGCCGTGTTCACGGCGCTGCCGCCGCGCGCCGCCGATTGGCGCAGCGCCCCCTCGCGCAACCACGTCAATGTGCTGACCGCGCACGCGCTGGTGGCGCTGCCGGGGGCGCTCGGCACCAGCAACGAGCTTGAAATGGCGGCCGAGCTCGGGCCGGCCTCGGGTCCGGCCCGCGCGGATCGCCGCACGGTTCTGATCGGGCCGCGCGAGGAGTTCCCGGCAAGCGCTTGCGCCGCCTTCATCCATGCGGCGAGTCTCGAGGAGGCAAGGCGTCACCTCGCCCGCATGCTGCGGCCAGGCTTTGTCGCGATGCGCGGAGCGCCCGCGTGACGCCGCCCCGCAACCTCTTGACCGATGTGGCGGGCGTGCGCGTCGGCCATGCGCAGGATGCGCGCCTTGCGTCCGGCGTCACCTGCATCCTGTTCGATGCGCCGGCGGTCGCCTCCGTCGACGTGCGCGGCGGCGGGCCGGGCACGCGCGAGACCGATCTGCTCGAGCCGTCCCGCACCGTGCAGGCGATCGACGCCATCGCGCTCGCGGGCGGCTCGGCCTTCGGGCTCGACGCGGCAAGCGGCGTCCAGGCCTGGCTGCGCGAACAGGGCCGCGGCTTCGCGGTCGGGCCGGCGCTGGTGCCGATCGTCCCGGGTGCGGTCTTGTTCGATCTGTCGAACGGCGGCGACAAGCATTGGGACCGCTACCCGCCCTATCGCGAGCTTGGCTACGCCGCCGCCGCGGCGGCCGCGGGGCGGAGTTCGCGCTCGGCAGCGTCGGCGCCGGGACGGGCGCGACGACGGTCAATTACAAGGGCGGATTAGGATCGGCCTCCGCGGTGACCGCGGACGGACTGGCGGTCGGGGCGCTCGCTGCCGTCAACGCCGTCGGCAGCGCGGTCATCGGCGACGGCCCCTGGTTTTGGGCCGCTGCGTTCGAGCAGGGCGGCGAATACGGTGCGCACGGCTTTCCGCCCGCCGTTCCGCCCGAGGCGCTGGAACCGCGCGCCAAAGGCGTCATCGCGGCAAGCACCACGCTCGTGGTGGTCGCCACCGACGCCGTCCTGACCAAGGCGCAGGCGCAACGCATGGCCATGATGGCGCAGGACGGTTTCGCCCGGGCGATCTCTCCCGTCCACACGCCGCTCGACGGCGATCTCGTCTTCGCCGCAGCGACCGGGCATAAGCCATTGAACGATCCAGTCTATGGCTTGTTGCGCCTCGGCGCGGCGGCATCGCAAGTGGTGGCGCGCGCCATCGCCCGCGGCGTCTACGAGGCGGCCGCCCTGGCCTTCCCCGGCGCGCTGCCGGCCTACCGGGACAAGTTTCCGGATTGACCCCGGCGTTCGTCTTGATTGTTGCGCAAATCTATGTCCGCTGGCGCGACGCCATTGCGCCGCCCTAATTTGTGCGCTTGATTGTCTCTGGAATCGACCAAAAGCGCGAATCATCAAATCGGCGGGTGGTAATTTGAACCTGCCGAGGCGTGGCTACGACTTTTTAGTCACAACGCGCAACAAACGTGCCTCCAGGCGGGAGGCCTCCTCGCGTTTTGCCGGCAAATGCCGCAAATTGGCGCGAAGTATACTGATTGAGTGCGGCCAGGGAACCGGCGCTCGAGTGGGCATGGCCCTTGCGACCAATCCGTAATGGGGAAATGGGCAAGAATTATAAGGAGTTGATGCGATGCGAGCAGGTGCGATTGCAGCCGGTTTGGTCGCCGTGGCCCTGGCGGGCTCGTTGGGGCTGGTCTTCGCCCAGAAGGGCAGCCTGACCGCCCTGCCCTGGGGCAAGTCGGGGGCGGAGGCCGCGAGCACAGGCAGCACGGCCGCGGAACCGGCCCCGGCTCAGCGCACCCCGCGCAGCGTGGTCACGCCCATCGCTGATTCGATCGTGGTGGCGCAAGCCGGAGCCCGGCAGGGCCAGACGGCGGCATCCCAGATGAGCGCCGCAGCGCCGGCGCTCCCGAGCCCCTCGCCCGCTCGCCGCCGTGCAAGGTCCCCCCTGCGCCAATCCGAACGCCCTCGGCGTGACGCGGGTGGTCGAGATCGACACGACCGGCGGCCCGGGCTTCGGCTTCGAGCATTTCAAGCAGCACGATTTTCTCCGCAAGGGCGAAGTGGTGCTGACCTTCGACGACGGCCCCTGGCTCAACAACACCCCGGCCGTGCTCAAGGCGCTGACCGACCAGTGCGTCAAGGCGACCTTCTTCCCGATCGGCAAGCACGCCACCTATTATCCTGAAATCCTGAGGGAAGTCGCCGAGGCCGGACACACCATCGGCAATCACACCTGGAGCCATCCGCGCGACATTTCGAAGTTCTCGACGGAAGAGGCCGTGATCGACATCGAGAAGGGCATCAGCGCGGTCCGCATGGCCGTCGGGGACTATGCCTCGCCGTTCATCCGCTTCCCGAGCCTCAAGCACCCGCCGGAACTGCTGAAATATGTCGGGGAGCAGCGCAATATGGGCGTGTTCTCGACCGACATGGACTCGTTCGACTTCAAGGCGCGCAAGCCGGAGCAGGTCGTCAAGACCTTGATGGACAAGCTGGAAAAGCACGGCAAGGGCATTCTGCTGATGCACGACTTCCAGACGGTCACGGCGCATGCCGTTCCCCTCCTGCTCGCCCAGCTCAAGGAGAAGGGCTACAAGGTCGTGCATATGAAGGCGCACGACTCGCTCAAGTCGAGTCGCCCAGTATGACGAGATGGTCCGGAAGGACCAGAAAGGCTCGGGAGGCATGGATATGGGCGGCGGACGTCCGACCTCGAGCGTGGTGAAAACGGTCGACTGACGGCGACCAGGTTAGTTTTGTCGGAGCATGGCCGGGCATCGTCCCGGCCATGATCGTTTTTGAGTGCTGCGTCCCCTCAGACGCCAAGCGTGCCGAACCGCTCGGCGCGATACGGAACCGGATCGCAGAACGGGGTCGCCCCCGTCATCATCTCGGCGACGAGCCGGCCGGTGACCGGGCCGAGGGTGAGCCCCCAATGCGCATGGCCGGCGGCGATCCACAGCCACGGATGGCCGGGCGCCTGACCGATCACGGGGCGCGAATCGGGCAGCGACGGCCGTGATCCCATCCACGGGCTCGCGTCGACCGCCGCCCCGAGCGGAAACAGGCGCTTGGCGACGGGCAGCACGCGGTCGATCTGGACCGGCGTCGGCGCCGCGTCGCGATCCGCGAACTCCACCCCGGTGGTGAGGCGGATGCCCTGGTCCATCGGCGCCAGCACATAGCCGCCTTCCGAATCGAGCACCGGCCGGGCGAGCGAGGCATTGCCCCGCGCCTGGTATTGGCAATGGTAGCCGCGCTTGACCGCGAGCGGCAGGCGCAGATTGGAAGGCGCGCAGGAGATCGTTCGTCCACGGCCCGAGCGCCATCACGGCGTGGCCGGCCTCGATGCTCCCCTCCTCGGTGTCGACCTGGCAGGCCTGCGCGGCGCGCCGAAGGGTCATCGCGTCACCCTTCACCAGACGGCCGCCCAGCTCCACGAAGCGCCGGGCATAGGCGCGGGTCACCGCGAGCGGATCGGAAACGCTCGCCACCCGTTCCCAGAACACCGCGTTGCGGAACACCGGCGCAAGCGCGGGCTCGAGCGCGCGCGCCCCGTCGAGGTCGAGAACGTGATGGACGATGCCGTATTGCTCGGCGACCTTGCGCTCGAGCGCGGTCGCGGCGAAAGCGGGTTCGGTGCGGTAGAGCTTGAGCCAGCCGGTGTGGCGCAGATACTGCTCGGCGCCGCTCTCGGCCATCAGCGCCTCGTGCTCGGCGAGCGCGCGGGCGTATAACGGGCGCATCAGCTTCGCGGTCTCGACCAGGCGCTGCGGCGACGACCAGGCGCGATAGGCGAGCAGCCAGGGCGCCACACGCGGGAGATAGGCGAGGTGGTAGTTCGCCTCCGGCGCGCGGCCCGCCGCGATGCGCAGAAGCGCCGCAAAATCGCTCGGAAACGGATGCGGGAAGACCGTTTCGCCTTCGATCAGCCCGGCATTCCCGTAGGACGTTTCCTCGCCCGGCCCGCGCCGGTCGACGAGCGCCACCGCAAGCCCGCGCTTGGCGAGATGCAGGGCGACGGACGTGCCGATGATGCCGGCCCCGAGCACGATGACGTCGGTGCGCGCCACTGTTTGCTCCGTTTGCTGGAAACCAGTCGCTGGATCAATCCTTGCCCGATATAGGGAGCGCGCGGGCGATCGTCATCGCCGTTTTTTCCGAACGCGCGGTGACGCTTGTCCTCGCTGCTTTTCCGGTCTCCGCGGCCGGGCTGCGTTGCCCCCCGGGCGAGCCCATGTTACCGAGCGGCGAACCGGATACAGCCATGCCCCTTCCCCTCCGCATCGCCCCCTCCATCCTGTCGGCCGACTTCGCCAGACTCGGCGAGGAGGTGCGCGCCGTCGACGCCGCCGGCGCCGACTGGATCCATGTCGACGTGATGGACGGCCATTTCGTGCCGAACATCACCTTCGGCCCGGAGGTCGTGAAGGCGCTGCGCCCGCACTCCGCACAAGCCGTTCGACGTGCATCTGATGATCGCGCCCGGCGATCCCTATCTCGAAGCCTTCGCCAAGGCCGGCGCCGACATCATCACCGTGCATGCCGAGGCCGGCCCGCATCTGCACCGCTCGCTGCAGGCGATCCGCGCGCTCGGCAAGAAGGCCGGCGTGACGCTCAATCCCGGCACGCCGGTCTCGACGATCGAGCACGTGATCGACATCGTCGACCTCATCCTGGTGATGACGGTCAATCCGGGCTTCGGCGGCCAGAGCCTTCATTCCGGCGGCGGTGGACAAGATCGCGCGGCTGCGCGCGCTGATCGGCGGCCGGCCGATCGACATCGAGGTCGACGGCGGCGTCACGCCCGGACATGCGCCGCGCTGGTCGCGGGCGCCGGCGCCAATGTGCTCGTCGCCGGCTCCGCCGTGTTCAAGGGCGGCGAGGCCGAAAGCGGCGACGTCAACGCTACGCCGGCAACATCGCCGCGATCCGCAAGGCGGCCGAAGCCGCGCGGCGACTGGGCTTGAGACTTTTGGCTTCGGCCCTCATCCTTCGAGACGCGCTCCTGACGCAGCGTTCCTCAGGATCAGGGCTCGTCTGGTGACAAGGACGAGCCGATGATCCCCCGCTACACCCGCCCCGAGATGGTCGCGATCTGGACGCCGCAGACGCAGTTCCGCATCTGGTTCGAGATCGAGGCGCATGCCGCCGACGCGATGGCCGAACTCGGCGTCATCCCGAAGGAGGCCGCGCGCGACGATCTGGGCGAAGGGCAAGGACGCCACCTTCGACGTCGCGCGCATCGACGAGATCGAGCGCGAGACCAAGCACGACGTCATCGCCTTCCTGACGCATCTCGCCGAGATCGTCGGCCCCGAGGCGCGCTTCGTGCACCAGGGCATGACCTCGTCGGACGTGCTCGACACCTGCTTCAACGTGCAGCTCGTGCGCGCCGCCGACCTCCTGATCGCCGATGTCGACGCGCTGCTCGCCGCGCTCAAGCGCCGCGCCTTCGAGCACAAGCTGACGCCGACCATCGGCCGCTCGCACGGCATCCATGCCGAGCCGACCACCTTCGGCCTCAAGCTCGCCCAGGCCTATGCCGAGTTCGCGCGCGCGCCGCGAGCGCCTCGTCGCCGCGCGCAAGGAGGTCGCGACCTGCGCCATCTCCGGCGCGGTCGGCACCTTCGCCAAGATCGATCCGCGCGTCGAGGCGTATGTCGCGCGAGGCGATGGGCCTTGCCGTCGAGCCGATCTCGACGCAGGTCATCCCGCGCGACCGCCACGCCATGTATTTCGCCACGCTCGGCGTCGTCGCCTCCTCGATCGAGCGGCTCGCGACCGAGATCCGCCATCTGCAGCGCACCGAGGTGCTGGAGGCGGAGGAGTTCTTCTCCGAGGGCCAGAAGGGCTCCTCGGCCATGCCGCACAAGCGCAATCCGGTGCTGACCGAGAACCTCACCGGCCTCGCGCGCATGGTGCGCGGCCTATGTCGATGCCGGCGCTGGAGAACGTCGCGCTCTGGCACGAGCGCGACATCTCGCACTCCTCGGTCGAGCGCATGATCGGCCCGGACGCCACGGTGACGCTCGACTTCGCGCTGGCGCGTCTCACCGGCGTGATCGACAAGCTGCGTCGTCTATCCCGAGAACATGCGGAAGAATCTCGACCGGCTCGGCGGGCTCGTCCACTCGCAGCGCGTGCTGCTGGCGCTGACGCAGAAGGGCGTCGCGCGCGAGGACGCCTACGCCCTCGTGCAGCGCAACGCCATGCAGGTCTGGCGCGGCGAAGGCGACTTCCTGGCGCTCCTGAAGCCGACCCGGAGGTGCGCGCGCACCTGAGCGAAGCCGAGATCGAGGCGCTGTTCGACCTCGGCTATCACCTCAAGCACGTCGATACGATCTTCGAGCGGGTGTTCGGACGCGCATGAACCGAATGGCATGGCGCTCCGAGCTCAAATATACTTGCACCGATGGAACGCATATTTGACTGCGATCCTGCGAAGCGGAATTGGCTACTGGCCGAAAGAGGATTCGACGTACGCGATACGGCCGCGGCGTTTGCCGACCCGAACCGGCTCGATTTCCAGGATGCCCGCCGTGATTACGGCGAAGAGCGTCGCGTCACGATCGGCAAGGCGCTCGGCCGGATATTCACGGTCGTTTACACCATGCGCGGGCCAGTGACATGGATCATCACGGCTTGGCCGTCGAACCGAAAGGAACGAGAACATTATGGCGCCAGATAGCACAACGTTCACTCGTTTGGCCGACGGAACGCTGCTGCTGCGCCAGGCCGACGGCAGCTACCGCCCGATCGATTCGGAGACGGACCGAGCCCGGTTCGATAGCCTCACAGAGGCGGAGATCGAAGCCATGGCGTCTTCCGATCCGGATCATCCCGGCCTGGACGACGCCTTCTGGGCAGCCGCGACCGCGGCTCCGGGGAAGGAAGCGGTCTCAATCAAGCTCGACCGAGACGTCCTGGCCTATTTCCGAAATCAGGGACGCGGATATCAAAGCCGCATCAACGCCGTTCTGCGGCGCTATATCGAAGCGCGGCGCAAGGCAGGGTGACCGTCCGCGCTCGGAACCGATGCTGCTCAATCTCACTTGAACGCGGTGCTAAAGCTGACGCCCTCCCCCACCATCCTCGTGTTCGACTCCGGGCTCGGCGGGCTCACGGTGCTTTCGCGAGGTCGTGAAGGCGCGGCCGGACGCGCGCTATCGTCTATGTCGCCGACGACGCGTTCTTTCCCTACGGGCGCCACTCCGAAGCGGCGTTGATCGCCCGCGTGGTCCCGCTGATGGGCGAACTGATCGCCGCCCATCGGCCCGATCTCGTCGTGATCGCCTGCAACACCGCCTCGACGCTCGTGCTCGCGCATCTGCGGGCGGCCTATTCCGTCCCGTTCGTCGGCACGGTGCCGGCGATCAAGCCGGCCTGCGCCGCCTCGAAAACCAAGCTCGTCTCGGTGCTCGGCACCGAGGCGACGGTCGCGCGCGAATACACCCGCAGGCTGATCCGCGATTTCGGCCAGGGCTGCGAGGTCACGCTGGTCGGCTCGCGCCAGGCTCGCCGAGCCTCGCCGAGGCGGCGCTGCGGGCGGAGCCGGTCGAGGACGCCGCCATCGCGGCCGAGATCGCGCCCTGCTTCGTCGCGCGCGGCGGGCGGCGCACCGACACGATCGTGCTCGCCTGCACGCATTATCCGCTGCTGCTCGAGCGCCTGGAGCGGCTGGCGCCCTGGCCGGTCGCCTGGATCGACCCGGCGCCGGCGATCGCCCGCCGCGTGACGCAGCTGCTCGGGCCGGTCGGGCGACGCCGAGAAGCATCCGAGCGAGCGTGCGCGCGCGCGACGCATGCGTTCACCTCGGCGACCACGCCTGCGCCGGACCTCGCCGCGGCGCTGATGCGCTTCGGGCTCCGGCTGAGCGGGAATGCGCCCTTCGACGCGGACGAAGCGTCGCTGCCCGTCGTTCCCATCCGGATCGGACGCCGTTGAACGCGAGCAGCCGGCCGGTTTGACAATTCCGCCCATTTCCTAAAAACCTGCATCGCGCGGGCCGGAAGGCCCGCGCGGCGTTTCGCGACCCGCGGTGCGCGCTCGACGCTTGAGCGCAGACCTGTCGGTTCCGGCGAGCCGGGACAAAGGAGGGCGCGATCCTCATGAGCTCACTTCAACATGGGCGGGCGAAGCCCGCCGCACGAGGACGCGATGACCAAGCGCACCGAGGCGAAGTACAAGATCGATCGCCGGATGGGCCAGAACATCTGGGGCCGCCCGAAGAGCCCCGTCAACCGCCGCGAATACGGCCCCGGCCAGCACGGCCAGCGCCGCAAGGGCAAGCTCTCCGACTACGGCGTGCAGCTGCGCGCCAAGCAGAAGCTGCAAGGGCTATTACGGCAACATTTCCGAGAAGCAGTTCCGCGGCATCTATGAAGAGGCGATCCGCCTGAAGGGCGATTCAGGCGCCAACCTGATCGGCCTCCTGGAGCGCCGGCTCGACGCCGTCGTCTACCGCGCCAAGTTCGTGCCGACCGTGTTCGCCGCGCGCCAGTTCGTCAACCACGGCCACGTCAAGGTGAACGGCAAGCCGCGTCAACATCGCGAGCTATCGCGTCAAGGCCGGCGACGTCATCGAGGTCAAGGAGACCTCGAAGCAGCTCGCGCTGGTGCTCGAAGCCGCCGCGCTCGCCGAGCGCGACGTGCCGGACTACATCGAGGCCGACCACAACAAGATGACCGCCAAGTCTCGCCCGCATCCCGCCGATCAACGAGGTGCCCTACGCGGTGCAGATGGAGCCGCATCTGGTCGTCGAATATTATTCGCGCTGATGCCGCGACGGTCCGGTGTCGCTTGCCGCAGCGCCGCCAAGTCTGCCGATAAGGAGGGCGTGGCCCGCGTCTGGGCTGCGGCTTCCACGCTGACTGGCGCTGCTTCTCGCCCTCGCTGCGCTTGCGCCGAGCCCTGGCGCGGCGCAGACCGGCAAGATCGAGACCGCTTACGTGGTGGTCGGCGAAGACGGCTTCTCAAAGTTTTCTGGATCCCCGCTTTCGCGCATAGGCGCTAAGATAGTGGGATCATTGTTTGATAGCGACGTTTTTTCCTGGGCGGCTCGTGGAGATGTCGGCGCAGCGCGGCCTTGGCTTGATGCAGGCAAGCGATCGTGGGCTGCGGCATGATCGCTTCGAGCAATGAAGCGACGAGATGCTGCAGCAGGCGCCAGGCGCCGGGCCTGGTCAGGCGGCTTCGGCCGAGCGGGGAGGGTCTCGAGTTCGTCGACGAGCGGCTCGAGGCAAAAGGATGATCAGCAGATGAGCCAGGACATGGGGTCTGGCCGAGCGTTCGTCGGCCCCTGGTGGCCCTTTCAGGCCGATCAGGCTTTTCAGCCGCTTGAAGCCGAGTTCGATGCGCCATCGCAGGCGATAGAGCGCCAGCACCTCGGCCGTGGCGAAATCCGCCGGCGTGAGCGAGGTCACCAGGATCACCCAATCGGCGGCCGCGAGCGTGTCCTTCGAGAGGCGATAGCCTTCCCGCTGGGCGTCCCGGCGCGCCTTGCGGCGCGCGGCCGCAGCCGCCGGCGTCGGCTTCTTGACGGCGACCAGCCGCAACGCGAGAGGCGCCCCGCGGTTGCGTTTGATCCAGATCGGCCGATCGATCAGCCCGCGGGTCGCTGCGGCGCGGAGCACGGCGATCAGGTCGACCGCATCCCCGTCGGCATCGAGCCAGCGCGCGCTCTTCCACCCGGCCCGGATGACGAAGTCCGCGCCGGCTTCGAGCACGACGGCCATACGGTCCGGTTGCAGATAGGCGCGATCGGCAAGACGGATCTCGCCCGGGACGACCGGTATCCGGTCGAGCGTCTCGCCCGCTTGCTGATCGGTCAGTTCGAAGTGGCCAAAGCGTTCGTGCGGAAGATCAAAAGCGCTGTGGATGCGCCACAACTCGCTGGTCTTCCGCGCGGCCGGCCCTGCCTTGGGCACCGCGGTGGCGTCGATGATACGGATCGTGCGACCCCGGCCCGCGGTCGGCGCGGCCGCCGCGAGGGCCTGCCCCACCAGCATCGCGAGCCAGTCTCCGCACTGACGCAAACGGTACAGAAGAGCCACATTGGAAATGTCGGCGAGACCGACGGACATCGCCCATGCCGCGGTCGACCGCAGGCCTCTCTCGCCCAGACAATAGACCAGGATCAGGCGCAACAGATCGACCGCGTTGGTGATCTCACGCGGACGAAGGAAAGCGCGCGTCGCGCGGGCGGTGTCGCCCAGCGTCGCCGCCCCGCCAAGCCGAGCGACAACCCTCGTCCAGTCTTCGTTCACAAGCAATTCGCGTTTCATTCCATGCTGGAATCACAAAACGATTCCATGCCGCAACAAGTATTTTAGCGCCTATGCGCCTTCGCGGGGACGAGCGGAAAACACGGACGCCAAAGGAGCATTGAACCCGTCGCATTCGTTGGCGGTTCCAAGCAAACCTGCTTAGACCCGGCGCTCAAACTAGCCCCGACGCATTAGGCGATGCGGCGGTGCGGCCATTCGCCTTGCGCGAACGGGAACCCTGCTCTCGGTCGCCCGTTTGGTTCGGGAACCCCCCGCAAACAAAAGGTGCGACACAATGAAAGTCTTAAACCTGCTTACCCTCCTCCTGATCATTATCGGCGGCATCAACTGGGGCGCGGTCGGCATCGCCGAGTACGACATCGTCGCCAACCTGTTCGGCGGCCAGACGGCGACGCTCTCGCGGATCGTGTACACGCTCGTCGGGCTGTCCGCGCTTTGGCAGCTTGTCCCCTTCCTGCAGGCCGCCGGATCGAATTCGGCCTATGCCGAGCAGCGGGCCGAGCGCGGCCGCATCTGAACGCGGTCGACTGTTCGACACGATCGAGACCAGAAGCAAACCAGCCGGGAGGCGACTCCCGGCTGGTTTTGTTTATCGCGGCGGTTCGGGACTGTTCGGATTCGACACAAGCTCGAAGATCGAGATCAGGCTGTTGATCACGAGCTTGTCGCGGGCGTGAAGGACAGCGCGTAATCCTCCAGCGGGCGTTGCGCTTGCCGGTTGATGTCGGCGATGAACGGGGCCAGCGTCTCGATGGTTGCTTCCGTCATGATGTCGAGGACGCGCAGCCAGAAGTCGACCTTCCCGGACCGTCGAGCGCGAGTTTGCGCCCGAGCGTGCCGAGTGCGTAGACGAGCGCGAAGATTTCGTTGCATCGCGCCTCGGCGAGGTCCTGCGCGTTCGCCGGATCGAGCGGCATGAACGGTTGAAAGCGCACGATCGTCACCGCATGCAGCGCGGCGATCCTGATCAGCTCGTTGGCGTGGCCCGCCGGGATCCGCCAGTCCTTGTAGGCCTTGTTCAGCAGGAAATAGCCCTCGGTGAGCAGTCGAATACGCGGCTCGCGCAGCACGACCCGGTCGGCGGGAAGCGTCCCGCTGTCGAGCAGTTCGCGCGCCACCTCCCGCAACAGATTGGCCCGTTCCGTGACGGCCTTCTCCGAGGCGTAGAACGGACTCACCCCTGCCCCCGTTCGCTCGGCCGAGAGGCGATGCTCGGAGCGGCCTGCACGAGCGCCTTGACGCCTGCGAACAGCTCGTCCTTGACGGCGTCGTAGCTCTCGCGCAGCTCGATCGCGGCGATCCGGGGATTGCTGCTGCTTTCCTTGCGCCGGTCGAGCGCATCCACGGCCGGCCCCGTGATCGGGACATGGCTGATCGGCAGGTCTAGGCTCGCCCGAGATCGGCATGTCGCGCGCTCCGCTGCTCGGCGCGCGCGACGCTCGGCAATTCACGCAGCCTTGTCAAGCCGGCGAAGGTGGCCCCGAGAGAGGTCCGGCCGACCGTCAGGCGGACGCCGGCGTCTGCACCGGGATGCCCTTGTCCTTGAAGAACTGCGGCAGCTCGTTCGCCTGAAACATCTCGCGCACGATGTCGCAACCGCCGACGAACTCGCCCTTCACGTAGAGCTGCGGAATGGTCGGCCAGTTGGAGAACTCCTTGACGCCCTGCCGCAGGTCGTCCGACTCCAGCACGTTGAGCCCCTTATAGGGCACGCCGAGATAGTCGAGGATCTGCACGACCTGGCCGGAGAAGCCGCACATCGGGAACTGCGGCGTTCCCTTCATGAACAGCACCACGTCGTTGGACTTCAGTTCGTTGGCGATGAATTGCTCGATGCCCATGGTTTGTCCTCATGACGCGGGCCAAGCCCCGCGCCCTCAGTGATTGAGCCTAGCGCTCCGGCGTGCCGGTCTGCAAGGCGAGCGCGTGCAGCACCCCGCCCATCTCCGCCTTGAGCGCCGCGTAGACGAGCTGGTGCTGCTGCACCCGCGTCTTGCCGCGGAACGATTCGGCGACGACCGTGGCGGCATAGTGATCGCCGTCGCCGGCGAGATCGCGAATGGTGACCTCCGCGTCCGGGATGTGACGCAGGATCAGCCGTTCGATGTCGTCCGCGCTCATCGGCATGACCGCCTCCGCATTGCCCTCGCCTTCATGCCGCTGCCCCTGACATATAGGTCGGAAACCATTGTTCGAAACGCTCCGTCAAGCCCTTTATCAGAAGCGGCCGCTCGCCGGGAAGGATGAGCGCCTCGCCGCCGGTGACGCCGATGCGCGACGCCGGCGCCCCGCACGCCCGCGCGCGCTGGAGCACGCCGTCGGCGGCGCTCGCCGGCACGGCGACAATATAGCGTCCCTGATCCTCGCCGAACCAATAGGCATGCGTCGGCGCGACGCCAGGCGGCGGTTCGAGCACCGCGCCGATCCGCCCGGAGGCGATCGCCATCTCGGCAAGCGCGACGATGAGGCCGCCATCCGACACGTCGTGCACCGTCCGCGTCGTATTTTCCCGGATCAGCGCGCGCACGAAGTCGCCGTTCCGCTTCTCTGCGTCGAGGTCGACCGGCGGCGGCGCGCCCTCCTCCCGCCCGCACACGTCGCGCAGAAAGAGCGACTGGCCGAGCCAGCCTTGCGTCGCGCCGATCAGCAGAATGGCCTCGCCCTCGGCCTTGAAGGCGAGCGTCGCACTGGCCGTGAAGTCATCGAGGAGCCCGACCCCGCCGATCGTCGGGGTCGGCAGGATGGCGCGGCCGAACGTCTCGTTGTAGAGCGACACATTGCCCGACACGACGGGGAAATCGAGCGTCCGGCAGGCCTCCGCGATGCCGCGGATGCAGCCGACCAGCTGGCCCATAATGTCCGGCTTTTCCGGGTTGCCGAAATTGAGATTGTCGGTGAGCGCGAGCGGCTGCGCGCCGACGGCGGTGAGATTGCGCCAGGCCTCGGCCACCGCCTGCTTGCCGCCTTCGAACGGGTCGGCCTCGCAGTAGCGCGGCGTCACGTCGGTGGTCAGCGCGAGCGCCTTCGGCCCGTCGAGGATGCGCACGACGGCGGCGTCGCCGCCCGGCCGCTGCACGGTGTTGCCGAGAATGATGTGGTCGTACTGCTCCCACACCCAGCGCTTGGAGCAGAGGTCGGGCGAGCCGATGAGCTTCTCCAGGGCGTCGGCGGCCGCCACAGGGGGAACCGAAGCGGGGTCGATGACGGGCTGCTTCGGCGCTTCGACATGGGGCCGGTGATAGACCGGGGCCTCGTCGCCCAATTCCTTGATCGGGAGGTCGGCCATCACCTCGCCGCCGTGCCGCACGTGGAACCGCCTGTTCGGCGTGGTCTCGCCTACGACCGCGAAGTCCAGTCCCCATTTGCGGAAGATCGCCTCGGCCTCCGCCTCCTTGTCCGGCTTGAGCACCATGAGCATGCGCTCCTGGCTCTCCGACAGCATCATTTCGTAGGCGGTCATGCCGGTCTCGCGGCACGGCACCTTGTCGAGATCGAGCGTGACGCCGAGATCGCCCTTGGCGCCCATCTCGACGGCCGAGCAGGTCAGCCCCGCCGCGCCCATGTCCTGGATCGCGACCACGCAGCCCTTGCCCATGATCTCGAGGCACGCCTCGAGCAGCAGCTTTTCGGCAAAGGGATCGCCGACCTGCACGGTCGGCCGCTTTTCCTCGGCGTCGGCGCCGAACTCGGCCGAGGCCATGGTCGCGCCGTGGATGCCGTCGCGCCCGGTCTTCGAGCCGAGATAGACGATCGGCATGCCGACGCCCGACGCGGCCGCGTAGAAGATCTTGTCCTTCTCGGCGAGGCCGACCGCCATCGCATTGACGAGGTTGTTGCCGTCGTAGCGGTTGTGGAAGCGCACCGAGCCGCCCACCGTCGGCACGCCGAACGAATTGCCGTAGCCGCCGATTCCCGCCACCACGCCGGCGACCAGCCGGCGCGTCTTTGCGTGCGCGGGATCGCCGAAGGAGAGCGAATTGAGGCAGGCGATCGGCCGCGCGCCCATGGTGAAGACGTCGCGCAGGATGCCGCCGACCCCGGTCGCAGCGCCCTGATAGGGCTCAATATAGCTCGGGTGGTTGTGGCTCTCCATCTTGAACACGACCGCAAGCCCGTCGCCGATGTCGATGACGCCGGCGTTCTCGCCCGGGCCCTGGATCACGCAGCGGCCCGTGACCGGCAGCGTCTTCAGGTGGACCTTGGAGGACTTGTACGAGCAGTGCTCGTTCCACATCGCCGAGAAGATGCCGAGCTCGGTGATGCTCGGCTCGCGGCCGATCAGCGCAAGAATGCGCTGCGTACTCCTCCGGCTTGAGGCCGTGCTCGGCGACGAGCTCCGGCGATGATCTTCGGTTCGTTGCGGATCATGGCTCTGGCCTCAGCCAGCCTCTCTAGACAAATGCGGGTCAGCCGCTGCGCGCCTCGCCGAATGCGCTTCGCACGTGCGGCGAAGCGGACCGGACACTTCCGCGCGAATCGCGGTGGACACGCCGCCTCGTCTTAGCGGGAAATTGGCGCGTCCGGAACCGCTTTCCTGCGGACGGCTTGAACCTTCGCTGTAATGGGACTGACCATCTCTCGTGCCGAACGGCGGCACGCAACCGGAGGATATCGAATGAGTTTTCCCGCTTCTCGGCGCTCAGGGACCCGATCCGTCATCAGTCTTGCGGCATTGATGTTATCGTCCGCATTCGCCGTGCCGCTGTTCACCTCGCCTGCGGAAGCGGTGATAGGAACGCCGCCAACCTGCTATCCCAGCCGTGCTCGTTGCACGCGCTGTCTCGAGACAGAACTGACCTCGCCGCCTCGTTGCGTGAAATGCGGCCGCATTTACGGATGCAGGCCGGGTCGGCCGGGTCGGCCGTGGCGGTGACGGCTGCGTCTTTCTCATAAACCCCTTGCGACAACCCCTTGCGACCTTCATCGGAATGACGTTGGCTCGCGCCGGTTCCGGCTGAGGAGACAAGCGTCAATTCAGCCGGGTCGGCCGCTCGTTGTCGTCGTTCGGAAGCGGGACATCCGGCGCCGGCAACTCACGCCGCGGACCCTCGCGCGACTGGCCGGAAGCGCCTTCGGCCGCCGCTTCCGCCTTCGCGTAACGGCGGTAGGACCGCCAGCCAAACGGCAGACTCCCTAGATAGCAAAGCGTCCCAATGGTAAGGACTTCCCACGGAAAGCTGATAAGCAACGCGAAGAACAGCACGACCAGCACGAACACCGGCAGGACCATGTCCGGGGCGACGCGGGTGCCGAGCTTCTTGCCCGAATAGACCGGCAGCTTCGAGATCATCAGAAAGGCGATGAGGAGCGTGTAGACGACGCCGAGCGCCGCCGGGATTTTCGGCATGCCGAGGAAGTGCATATAGACCGGCAGGAACACGGCGATGGCGCCGCCCGGCGCGGGCATCCCGACAAAGAAGTTGGAGGCCCAGGCGGGCTTGTTCGGGTCCTCGATCATCACATTGAAGCGCGCAAGCCGCAGCCCGGCGCAGATCGCGAACACGATGGCGGCGATCCAGCCGACCGCCTTCACCTCGTGCAGGCCCCAGAACCAGAGGATCAGGGCCGGCGCGACGCCGAAATTCACGAAGTCGGCCAGGCTGTCGAGCTCCGCGCCGAACCGCGAGGTGCCCTTGAGGATGCGCGCGAGCCGCCCATCGACGCCGTCGAGGATGGCCGCGAACACGATCGCGGCGAGCGCCAGGTCGTAGCGGCCCTCGGGGGCGATGCGGATCGCCGTCAGCCCCGCGCACAGCGCGAGCAGCGTGATGACGTTCGGCACCAAAGTGCGAATGGGAATCGACCGGAAAGCGCGGCGGCGCGGCTCCGGCTGCTCGGGATCGAAGGGGGGAAACAGCGACATGGGAAAACGATATAGCGCGACGGCGCGCGTCCCGCTACGCCGATGGCGCCTCGCCAGCGCCGGCCGGTTTCTCCTCGATCCGCCCGTTCGGGCTCATCGCATCGATCGTCTGCGGCAGATAGGCGGCCATCAGCGGCAGCAGCTTGTCTGCAGAAAAGCCGGTCGCGGCCGCGAATTGTTCAACCACATCCTCGCCGAGGGCGATGCGCAGCTGGTCGGGCGAGACGGCAAGATTGGGGCCGGGCCCAAGCCAGGACTCGACTTCCCGGTCGAGCCCGCCCTGCCGCAGCCTCTTGAGAAGACCACTGACGTCGCCAAGTTCCGTCTTCGACAGATATTGCGTGGCAAGCCCCGGAATCGTCGCGGGGTCGAGGTTCTTCACCAGCCCCTGGATCATGCCGGATACGATCTTGTCGAATAACCCCATCGATGCTCCTCGGCGCCGGGGCGCACGTATTTTCGCGGCTGCAAAGTGCCGCCTTTCGGCAACTCGCGCAACCGGCGCGTGGCGGATATATGTTGCGTTTCTTCGGACCGCGAACCGAATGCGCAGACCGGCCGCGGCGGGGCTTGCGCCGTGAATCTCGGCGCTCATGGACCCGGACCGGCGCCTTGTTCGTTCCGTTCGGTGGAGAGAAATCCTGTTGCGCTCTTGCCCCTCGCGTGAACTCCAGCAGGAACCGGCATGCTGACCGAGCCGAAGTTCTCGAAAAGGCTCTTGTTCGCCGCGGGAGTGGTCCTCGTCCTGCTGCTTGCCTGGCAGCTCGCGGATCTACTGCTGCTGGTTTTTGCGTCCGTGCTGGTCGCGATTTTCTTCCGCGCCTTGGCGGATGTCATCGCGCGGCCGACGGCGCTCTCGTCCGGATGGTCGCTCGCCGTCGCCATGCTGCTGGTCACAGGCTTGGTCGTCGTGATCACGGTGCTGTTCGGCACGACGATCCGGCAAAACGTGGACACGCTGGCGGAGCAGCTCCCCACCGCCTGGCGGGCCGTGCGCGATCGGATCGGCGACGCCGCGGTGGCTCACCAGCGCGCTCGACCAAGCCGGCCAGGCGCTCCTGTCCGGGAATGTGGTGAGCCGCATCGGCGGCGCGCTCGGCACGTTTGTGAGCGCCGTCGCCAACCTTTTCCTCGTGCTGTTCGCCGGGCTCTATATCGCGGCGCAGCCCCGCCTTTATCACGACGGCTTCCTCAAGCTCGTGCCGCCGCAGGAGCGCGACCGGATCGGCGCGACGCTCGTCCGATGCGGCCGCGCGCTGCGCAACTGGCTGCTCGGGCAGGCCATCGCGATGGTGATGGTGGGCGTGCTCACCTGGGCGGGCCTCGCGCTGCTCGGGGTGCCGTCTGCGCTCGCGCTCGGCCTGTTCGCGGGACTGGCGGAGTTCGTCCCCATATTGGGGCCGATCGCGGCCGCCATCCCCGCGCTGATCATCGCCCTGTCGCAGGACACCAAGGTGGCGCTCTGGGTGCTCGCGCTGTTCGTGGTGATCCAGCAGATCGAAGGCAATCTCCTCCAGCCGATCATCCAACGCAAAATGGTCGCGCTGCCGCCGGCGATCACGCTGTTCGCCGTGCTTGCCTTCGCGATCCTGTTCGGCGTGATGGGCGCGCTGCTCGCCGCGCCGCTCGCGGTCGTCACGCTCGTCGTGGTGCAGGACCTCTATGTCGAGACGATCGAGAAGTTGCCGGGGGGCGGCTCCGATCCCGTTCGAACTCGTTTGCATGGCGGCGGCCGCGGCTGCGGTCATCGCGTCGCGGTCATCGCGCCGCCCGCGCATTGGCGGGGACGTTACGCGCAACGCCGCCTGCGCCCCCTGCCGCGCCCTCTGCGCCCCCTGGCGCATCCGGCCCGGCCGGCGCGCCGTCGCGCTGGACGAGTTCCGGGGAGCCGCGCGAATCGCGCAGCACCATGCGCGACGCTTGATTGCGCCAACAAACCCGCATAAACAGGCCACTTGCGGCCCCACTGGCCGCCACGGGGTAATCCTGCGGGTATGCAAAGCGCAGCGCCACGCCCCGCCGCTGTAGTGGCCCGCCAGTGCGCCGAAGGCCTCTGGGGCCGGGCAACAACGTGGGCGCGGCGGCACAAAACGCATTGGTGAGGCTCTGGCCGTCGTGGCGAGGCATTCCCATTTCAGCCCCCAGTGCCCGCAACCGCGCGCAGCAATCGAGGACCTTGTAATGGAACATTACAATCTGCACTGGACGCCTAACAAGTTGCTGGAAAACTAACCGAAGCGAACAGCGATGAGCAACATTCGAAACCGACGATCGGCTGCGGCGAATCATTCTTGCGCCGATCGTGAGCGCTATTGAATTTATGTTGCGCTTAGGGACCCTCCAAAAACCAATTTCAGCAGCCTGCTAAATCTGACGATGAACTAAGCGCCGAGCTACGCGCCATGTCCGTCCCCGACTTGATTCGGTTCTTGTGGGTCAACACTGGCGTCGGCGATGCCGATTGGCAGAATTCTGTGTTACTATCGCAGTCTGACAACCAGGGATTTGTTCAACGGGTTGATGAAAGAACACGATCCCGTCGTCAACAACAGTTGCAAGGTGGCGCTCTTCGAGCGGATGGACGCCGCTGGCATACACGACATCCTTGACTTTATTTCTCACGACGAAGAGTCGTCCGTCGGGCCGGGCGGCATAAGGCCAGCCCCGCCCCCGCAAGCGCAACCACGGACCACGCCAGCGCCCGCACGGGCGAGAAAGAGGGGCCGCCCAGAGCGGCCCCAAGCATTTTCAGGCGCGGCGCGCCCGGCCTATCGGCGCCGAGCAGGCGACCTGACGTAGCCGATTTCTCGCCCCATTCGGTCGCGGATCACGAGCGACCCATCCTGATTGCGAGCAGTGTGCGTCAGCTCGCGGCCCATGCGGTCGCGAGTGATAATGGTCTGCCCGTGCACCAGCACCGTGAGAGCCACGAGCCACACGTAGATCGCGAGGCCGATCATGCCAAGGAGCAGAACGGCTCGTGCTCGGATTGAGAGCGTGGTCATCTCCACCTCCCCGGCACGTAGTACGGACGCGGCGCACCTGCGATGATGCCGCCGATGATGCCGCCGATGATCGCTGGACCGGGATCGATGTTGGCCCAACACGAGCAACAGTAGGGCGGCTGAGGGGGAACGGCCCGCCAGTACCCGTCCGGCCGGACGTAGAGCCCATCCGCTAGCGCGGATGGACCGAGCAAGAGACTAAGCGCAACGAGAGCGGTTCTGGTCATCGCACGGCCTCCTCGTCCTCTGGACACGGGACCCACTTCACGTAGGCGTCGGAGACCCAGCCACAAGTGAACCGCCCGCCCTTGTCGAGGCGCGGAACCGAGGTCACGTGGGTCCAGGACACATTATCGCGAACACGCTGAGATCACCCAGCGTGGCGCACGTCGCCGTATCAACGAGCAGATGCTCGCCGGGGCGCAGCCTCTTCAACACCTTGAACCGCGTGGACGGAGCCTCACGCAAGGCGAGGAAGCCGTCCGGAGTCGGCAGAACCACGGCGCAGCCATCGGCCGTGGCGAACGCCGCGCTGCACCCGAGCAAAGCGATTGCGGTTGCGATTATGATCTTCTTCATCGCGCCCTCCTCGCACTGTACCCCCGCAGCCATGCGGGGGATTGCCGTTGCAAATCGTACTAAGTAATCATCGCGTTCACGCTCTGTTCTCAGCGCACTTCGACGCGGTTTCCATCCTCAGCGTACCGGATCCGCGCAGACGGCCCCGCCCTTCGCCTTGAAGTCATCGACCGTCTTGCCGTTGCACTTGAGTATGAGTTCGTACCAGTCGTGCTGCACGGTTCCCTCACGACGCGGGTTTAGGTAACACGCGAATGACCTGATCGCCCCGGTATTGTGCGCGGCGGTTGCCGTTGCCCTTGGCTTTGGCTTTGGCGGGCTTTGCCTTTGGTGCAGCCGAGGTCTTGCCCTTGGCCTTGCCCTTTGCCTTGGCGGCCGGCTTCTTAGTCGGCTTGGCCTTCAGCTTTCCCGAGAACTTCGGCTTGCGAGCCTTCTTCTCGGCCGGCGCGGCCTCGGCAACGGTTTCACATTGGCAAGAACGCGGACAAGGCCGCGGTCGCTAACACATGGCGCGCAAGGGTGACAAGGGACCGTACGCTGTCGGCAACGTTCGCATCATCACACATCGAGGAGAACTGCATCGAAAACGCGACATGGCGGCGACGCCTGAAACCAAAAGTACGTAACAGGAAGAACAAGATTCCGGTCAGCGAGCGCGCGCTCTTGGCGCGTGTCGATCGGGCGTTCCTGAGACGCGGGGAGGGCAACCGTCTCCGCATAGCTAGGAGTCATACCGTCATGGCCGAGCTAGGTTATTTCTTCGTAACTGGCGAAGATGGGTATGTAACCCGCACGCACGTCGACCTTGCAGAGATCGCCTACGAGCTGAACGTGATGCACGGCGGGGAAAAACTGCACAACCAGACTGATAGGAGCTGAACATGCGATACCACGTCACAAATTATGCAGGTATGGGCAGGCGCTTCGGTGATTTCGTAACTATCGGTAGGGGCGTGAAAGTAGGCGTGGACGTTACCATTGGAGACCGTACGAACATCGGCCGCTTCCTGCATGGCGGCAGCGGTCCAGCGCATCGCCATCGAGGCCGAGCGCCATCGCTTCACGTTGCGGCAGACGCGCCGCACCGTGCTCATGACATTCTCGATGATGTTGGTACAGGCGAGCGAGCGCCGCAGCTCCTTCGGCAATCCAAGCCGCGTGACGGTGAGGATTTCGTCGATGCCTTCCAGGATCGAGCCGGCGACCCCGGACCAGTCTCGTTCGAGACGCTGGGCGAGGTTGCGGATCAGCTTTTCGGCCTTGTCGGCGTCGTCCAGCTCCCAGGCTTGTCGCAACACGCGCCGGACCGAGGCGTGCAGCGATTTGGGCAATCGCTCCATAATGTTGCGCGCCTTGTGGACCTGACAGCGCTGGATCGCCGCGGCGCGTCCGAAGGTTCGGCGGATCGCCTTGGACAGGGCCTTCGCGCCGTCGATGATGAAGAGCCGCGGCACGGCCGGGTCGAGCCCGCGCTCGACGAGATTGTCGATCAGCGCCTGGACGGTCGCGGCGTTCTCGGTCGCACCCTCGGCGAGGCCGAGCGGATGCTTGTCGCCCTTCGCGTCGACACCGATCGCCGCGACGAGGATCAGATCCTCGTCCATGTGAATGCCGTCGATCTGGATCACCAGCAAATCGAGGCCAGAGAGATCGGACGCCATCCACTCCTTCATGCGCGCCGCCGACAGCGCTACGAAGCGGCGGGAGGCGGCCGATTTCGACAGACCGGCCCCCGCAGGCGCCGGAACGTCTCCCTCGGGCAGCCGAACCGATCGGGCAAACTTGCGCGTCGAGACGTTGATCAGCATCTGGTTCATGGCCCACTTGCCGAGCCAGTCCTCGGCAACCGCCGCCTCCCAGCTCGGCACAGCCTGCTCCTTCCCGTCGAAACCGCGAAGCCTTGGCCGCTCGATCTCGACCTTGCCGCCGTGGAAGCCGATCTTGCCCTTCGTTTTCCCCCAGCGGTGCGCCTGCCGCTCATGACCTCGCGCATGGCGTGGACCACAGATCGCTTGCGCATCGTGATCCATCATCTCGCCAAGGGCCTCCATCCCGGAAGCCAGGCAAAACAACTCGAAGCTCGCCGAAATGTTCGCCAGGGCTTCGAGCTTCAGCGCTCTCGTCGGAATGGCTGTGGATGTAGTAGGCTCTATTCATGGCGTTGCTTTCCTTTGTGGAATCAGCACCCCGAGCCTATCGGCTCAAGGCGGGCAACGCCGCTCCTCCTATTTCAACATCGATCGGGACAATTCCTTGGCCATACCGGAAGTTGGAGTGCTCTGCCGACGGCTTGCGTTGTACAGTAGCTTCGATACCCGCTGAAGAGCGGAAGTCGCGCGCTCTGCGAGAGCGTCGGCAAAGCGATCCACGTTGTTTCGAAACGGCCTATTCTTAAGTCGCCATACAAGGTTCCACGGCTCCATCACACCTTGGAATCAGGATGGCCAGCCGCTAGATTTGCCGCTGTGCCTGTCGCAACAGCAACGTGCGGCGAGCATAGAGCATGATGGACAGCGCCACGGCACGGTCAGCTTGCTGGCCGGCATCGACCTCGTCACCGGCAAGGTCCATGCGCTGGTCAAGGATCGCCATCGCAGCCGTGAATTCATCGAATTCCTCGAGCTTCTCGACTCCGCCTATCCGGCACGCACGGCGATCAAGCTGATCCTGGACAATCATTCTGCACATATCTCGAGGGAAACCAAAGCCTGGCTTGCCGATCAGCCGGTGCACCGCTTCGAATTCACTTTC
>CAVQIB010000008.1:0-11733 GCA_963712435.1 uncultured Alphaproteobacteria bacterium
TGTTGTTCACCAGAACCACCGACCTCGTGCGGAAAACTCCAGATCGCTCGCCGCGATCTCGTGCTCGAAGCGGCGATCGCCAAACTGCGACAAATATCATCTGCTGATTCTCGACGATCTCGCCTACGTCAGCAAGGATCAGGCGGAGACCGCGGTTCTGTTCGAACTGATCAGCGCCCGCTACGAACGGCGATCGATGCTCATCACCGCCAATCAACCATTCGGCGACTGGAAAGGATCTTCCCGGATCAAGCCATGACGCTCGCCGCTATCGATCGGCTCGTTCATCACTCGACGATCCTCGAAATGAACGTCGACAGTTATCGCCGAAAAGAAGCTGTCGACAAGGCCCGTGGAGCGGGACGTCCGCCAAGCCGCGCGACAATCAAAGGCTCATCCTGATTGTCGCTCCACGACAATCAAATCACGGCTCCACGAAAATATCCCTTGCGTTATCGTCGGGCCGCGACAATCATCATCCCGCCGCGACCGCCGAAATGGCCATCCTGATTGTCGCTGTGTTCCCGTCCGATTGTCGCGCTACACAGGACTACGTGGCAGACCTCGATCGCAGGATCGAGGACCTGCATGCGCGAGTCCACGAGGGAGGGTATCGAGCGTTGCCATCCCGGCGTCGGTACATCCCGAAATCGGATGGTAAGCAACGCCCGCTCGCGGTCGCAGCACTCGAAGACAAGATTGTCCAGAGGGCAATGACCGCCGTGCTGAACGCGATCTACGAGGAAGACTTCCTCGGATTGTCGTATGGGTTCCGACCCAAGCGCGGCCAGCACGACGCGCTGGATGCATTGGTCGTTGGAATCAGTAGCACGAAGGTGAACTACATACTGGACGCCGACATCCGATCGTTCTTCGACGACGTCAGCCACGAGTGGTTGATCAAGTTCCTGAACCACCGGATCGGCGACCCTCGCATCATCCGCCTGATCCAGAAGATGGAGTGGTCACGGCCGGTGAAAGGGGAACGGGACAGGGCTCAGTGGTCTCACCACTGCTCGCGAACGTTTACCTTCACTATGTCTTCGACCTCTGGGCCGAGCGTTGGAGACGGCGCGAGGCCACGGGCGACATGATCATCGTGCGCTACGCGGACGACATCGTGATCGGCTTCCAGCACGAAGCCGATGCCCGGCGCTTCTGGGAGGCAATGCGTGAACGGCTGCGGGAGTTCGCACTGTCGCTGCATCCGGACAAGACCCGCCTGATCGCGTTCGGCCGCTTTGCGGCGGCCCAGCGCGCGAGGAGCGGGCTCGGAAAGCCGGAAACCTTCAACTTCCTCGGGTTCACCTTCATTTGCGGCAAAAGCCGCCAGGGGCAAATTCCTGGTTCATAGGAAGACCCGGCGCGACCGCATGAAAGCGAAGCTCAGGGAGATTAAGGAGGAACTGCGATGGCGAATGCACGAGTCTATCCCTGAGCAAGGGAAATGGCTGACGCGAGTCATCACTGGCTTCTTCGGCTATCACGCCGTGCCGACCAATGGCAGGGCAATAGTCGCATTCCATCACCATGTCACCGACCTCTGGCGTCGGTCGCTACGGCGACGCAGCCAGAAGGATGGCACGACCTGGGAACGGGCGACGAAGCTGGCTGCTGACCTCCTCCCGAAACCGCGTATCCTTCATCCATGGCCGGGCGATCGCTTCGCCGTCAAACACCCGAGGTAAGAGCCGTATGCAGGAATCCTGCACGTACGGATCTGTGCGGGGGGCGCCCGGCAACGGGCGTCCCTACCGCGATATTTGGCGGCCAGCCGATCTTCGGATCGCGGAAATGGGGGAGTTCGCGCCGCTAAGCGCAGCTGGCATCTCTGGAATGTACGAGTTCGACAGCAGGTCGATGACGTCGATCGACTTGAGCTTGCGGCTAATCCGGATCGCCAGACATTCATGAGTGAACTCGTCGATCACATTGAGCATGCGGTACCTGCGACCATCATGGGTGCGGTCCTTGACAAAGTCGTAGGACCAGACGTGGTTGGGATACGAAGGTCGCAGGCGAGTGCAGGAGCCGTCCGTCAGCCACAAACGACCGCGTTTTGGTTGTCTTTGGGGGACCTTCAGCCCTCTTGGGACTGTCAGGAATCTTGTGTCTGAGGCCATAGTGATTGTGACTGAAGGAGCATCATATGGCTATCGAGAAGGAGCTATTGGACAAGCTTCTGGCTGGCCGCGATCCGAAGGACGTTTTCAACAAGGACGGTCTGGTTGACGAACTGAAGAAGGCGCTGTCGGAGCGCATTTTGAACACCGAGCTGGACGAACATCTTCGCCTTCCCGGAAGGCGTGCGGCGATCATCTACACCACGGATGAGATGGACAAGCGATTTTTTCATGACCGAGATGACGATTGCAGAAATCGCGTACGTCCATTCTTTTGTTCGGCTGCGCCGCGGGCCATTCTTCCGTCCCGTCCACCGATCTCGCAGCCGCCGCGCGCAGGGGCGGTCAAGGCTGGCCGCGTTTGCGGCCACCGCAAGGCTTGGCCTTGACCGGCCCGAGCACGGCGGCATGCTGGCGTGTAACGGGACTGCATCCCTGGCTGGCACTTGCCGTCAGGCGGGACTATCCTTGTTGGGCGCGGGCGACCTCGTGGCGAAGCGTGGCGCATCGGCTGCAAGCGTCACCGGACTGCCCTATTTTGTCCTGCCGAGCTGAGGCGCCCGCGCGCCGGTTTTCGGCCGCCGCGGTTTCCATTGCGCCACGAAGCGTTCGTAGCTTCGCTCTGCCTGGGCGGCAATCAGCATCTCGCGGTCGCGTAGCGCCTTGATGTTGTAGGCATAGGCTGGTCCACGCCGGTTGCCTTTCTGTTGCGGATGTCCGGCCTGAAGCTCCATCGCGCGGGTCTTGTTGGCGACCAGCGCCGGGCGCGCCCACAGATAATCCTCGCCCTTCGTCAATAGATGCCAGCAGAGCACGGTGAGCTTGCGGGCCACGGCCACCGCGGCGATCTGATGGCCGCGCCGGGCGCGGATGCGCACGAAAAACGCATGCAGTGGACCGGGCGCCTTGGCCGCTGCCCAGGCCGCCTCGACCAGCATGGCGCGCGCGTGACTGCGGCCGATCTTGCTGATGCGGCCGTGATGGGCGGCTCCCAGTCCCGACTGCCGCACCCGCGGGTTCAGCCCGAAATAGCTCACCAGCTTCTGCGGGCTGTTGAACCGGCTGATGTCGCCGATCGCCGCCACGATCCCGGCGGCGACCGTCAGGTTGACGCCGGTGATCGTCATCAATCTGTTGACCGCGGGATCGTCGATGGCGTCCTGCGCGATCTCGCGGTCGAGCAGGGCCAGGTCTTCGGCCAGCCGGTCAAGCTCGCGGACGTGCCGATCGATCGCCGCGCGCTCATCGTCCGGCAACTGTTGAGCGGCCAACCACGCCCGGCCGCGGCGGTTGAAAAGATCGGCATGCGGGCACTTCGGGATCAGGTGCGCGTGCAGGATCGAATGCACCTCGTTCTTGAGCCGCGTGCGATGCCGCACGACCTGGTAGCGCCGCGCCACCAGCCGACGCTTGCGTTCGGTCTCCGCGTCAGGCGTCCAGATCTGCGGCAGGTACCCGGCCGCCTGCAGACTGGCGAGCGTGCCGGCATCGATCTTGTCGGTCTTGACGTGAGCCTGGGCGATCGCCTTCACCTGCAGCGGATTGGCGATGATCACCCGCGCCACGAACGGCGCCAGCACCCGCGACACCGCCATGCTGTTGGCGGTCGCTTCGATCACCACCTCATCAGTGGCCAGCAGGCGTCTTGCCAAATCCCTCCAACGCAGTCCGCGTCATATCAATGCGGCCTGCATGTCGGAGCCTGCCGTCCTCCCAAAACACCACCTCCCCGAAAGTTCGGTGGATGTCGATGCCAATCACCCGTCGCATTCGCACCTCCCTAGTCAGAACACATGACGGGAGCTGCGGGCGACACGACAACTACGGATTCGCGCTCTCAGCGCAACCGGGCGAGTCGCAGAGGCGGCCAGCTACTAACTCGAGCTCGCGGCTCATCGTGTGCATCGGCCTGCCCGCACCTTCGTGCTCCCGGTGCCTCTGTCCCGATGGTCGCACCATACGCTACGATCTTGAATATCGCAGCGGAACATCGGCACCGAGAAATCTCATACCGGTTACGAACGCCATCGAGGCGTTGAACTCGAAGCTGCGCCGCGCCGTCAGGACCAGAGGACATTTCCCATCTGACGACGCCGCGACAAAGCTGCTATATCTGGTCTTGAACCACGCCGCTGCGGAATGGAAACGGCCGCCGCGCGAGTGGGCTGAGGCGAAGACGCAATTCGCCGTCATGTTCAAAGAGCGCTTCGTGAACGCATGACGGATAACCGCCTCACACAAAAATCCTGACAGTCCCCCGCAAGCCGCGCTTGATGAGATCGTCGAGGACGGTGCGCCAGGCCTCGGTGCTCTCGCCGCCCATACTCTTGATCGCGAGCAGCACCTTCTGGCCGTCCGCGCGCACGCCGATGACGACGAGCAGCGAGATGGAGGTGGCCTTGCGGTCGAGCCGCACGCGCACCATTGTGCCGTCGAGAATGAGCCGTACGATTGGCTCTTCGGCCAGCGAACGGGCGTTCCAGGCGTCCCAGTCGGTCTTCACCTTGCGCCACACCCGGCTCACCGTGTCCTTGCCGACCGCGCCGCCAAACAGGGCCGCCAGCGCACGGCGCACCCGGCGTGTGTTGGTGCCGGCGAGGTAGCTGCCGGCGATCAGCGCGTCGGCGGCAAGCGTGCGCCGCTGATAGGCCCGCAGCGCCTTGCTCTTCCACTCCGTCGTCTTGCCGTCGGGGGTGTTCAGCCGGGCGCGCGGCACCTCGATTTCCACTTGGCCGAAGCTCCCCAGCAGCGACCGCGATCCGGTGGCCGTGGCGGTGACCAGTGGCGCCAACCATGCCGTCCGCTTCGCCGCTCGGCGGCTTCGCAGGACGGGCATAGCGCGGCCGTGATAGCGCAGTGTCGAGTTCGCCCTCGATCATCGCATGGATGAAGTCACGAACCCGATCGCGAACGCCGGCTTCGATCGGATCAAACCAGTCGTCGAAAAGGTGGACAGTGTCGCTCTGAGGCTGCGGGGAATCAGGCTTCGTGGTAACGCTTGTCATGGCGTGGTCTCCAGTCCGGCGCTTAACGCCGGATGATTCGAGGTTGATCACCCCGGAGACTACGCCACCCTCAATTCCCACCAACCCCGCGACGGCACCGGTAAACTCACAGAAACCTACTTACACATCGTTCCTGACACTCTCTGCGAAAAGCTTCCGCCGTTTGAAGGCCCACAAGCAGCTACCAATTCTGCGGGCCGCGTTGCTGCGACATCGGCAAACGTTGCTCGGTGACCAACCCATTGCCAGCAAAAATCTGGCAGCGTAGGAGTCAACCAATGACGCCTGCTTCACCAATTTCAACAGGCAACGGGACTATCCCCCGCCGTTCCTCGTGCGCGCTCTCCATCGAACAACTCGCCGCCGCGGCCTGCGCGCCATAGGCAGCGCAACCCGGCATGGTCTTCGACGACTGATCATCCGCGGCGTTTCGGCTCGGACGCCCCGTGAACCTGCCGCGACGGAAGCCCGTGAGCTTTCTCGCAGCATTTCGGGATGTCCAAGGCTTTCGCCCCCTCACTCAATCGCTCGCGGTCAATCGTTCAACGCCCTCGGGCGAACGCCCGCAGCGCGGGCACCGCGACGGATGACAGGCGTGGCAGAACGGCCTGCCGCAGCCGGGGCAAGGGCCTTGCGCCGCCGCGTCAGTCAGATGCAGCGCGCCGTCGCAGACAAAGCGCGTGCGGCCGAGCACCGGCCCGGCGTCGGAGGGGGGCGCGTCCATGACGCGGAGGGCGGGATGCCAATCAAGCGCAATGCGCCGCTCGCCCTTGCGCCGGCGGATCAAGATATTAAAACGCTGCACCGGCGCGATCAGTTCAAGCCCTTGCACAAAGCGCGTCGTCACGGCGAGCGCGTAATTGCGTTTGAGGTCGTCGAGCTTGGCGGCGTATTCGCGCTCGATCGCGGCGACCCGCAGCGTCTCACGCCGACGGTCCGCGTCGCTCTTTGCGCCCGTCGCCTGGCCCGCCGCGCGGAGCTTCTTGAGCGCCGCCGCGCGCAAGTCGTCGTGATAGCGGTGCACGCGCGCGCTGTCGCGGTCGAGGCGGCGGCGCATTGCGCGCAGGAACGGGTCGATCTCCCGCCGCACCGCGTGGTCGAGCAGCGGCCCCACCTGCGCCACGAGCGCAGCAGGATCGACGCCGGCGCCTGCCGCGCGGCGCGCCTCGTCGTCCGGCGCCAACCATTCAGGCTCATTCGCCAACAAGTCCCGCAACTTCGGCGTGACCTCGCAGAGCCCGCCGCCGGTCCCCTGATTCAGCCCCAACCAGACGATGCCTTCACGCTGCTCGTCCGACACCGCCGTGTAGCGGAAGGCGAGCAGCAGGCAACGCGTCCAGACAGACGTGATGCCGGAGAGACGCCAGATCGCGTTGGGCAGATCGAGCGCGCGTTCGACCAATCGTTCAGGTCCACCAGGCGGCGGTGCCGGCCCGTCCGCCAGCATGCGCGCGCTCCAGCCGCCGCGCGCGCCGAGCAGCGCGCCGAAGCGCTCCAGCCAGTCGCCGTCGAGCCCGACCGCCGTAGCGCCCGCCGGCAGCTCTGCCCCGAACCCGAGCCGCGTCAGTTCCGGCCACTGCATCGCCGTGCGCAGCGGATGCGGCGACAGCACTTCCAGGCCATCCGGTTCGATCGCCTCGACCAGCGCGCCCTCGCCGTCGAGCACCTCGGCCACAAAATCGCGCAGCGCGCCCATCAGGTCCTCACGCCGTCTCGAACTCGTCGCCGAACAGCGCCTCGTCAAGCGCCTTGGCGTCCTCGTGGCGGCCGCTTCGCAGCGCCCAGCCGGCGGCCCAGCACGTCGAACGCCTGCGAGCGGCTGGCCTCGCTCGCTTCGAGCCAGGCCTCCAGCACCAGGTCGGGGAACTCGCGCTCCTCCTCGAGGCCGCCAAGGATGGCGCCGACCTCGCCGACGACCAGTTCGAACATGGCGATCTTCTCGTCGAGCAGCGCGAGGAGTTCGTCCTCCAAGCGTGCCGCGCGTGACGAGATTGAACACGAACACCTCGCGGTTCTGGCCGATGCGGTCGATGCGGCCGATGCGCTGCTCGATCGCCATCGGGTTCCACGGCAGGTCGAAGTTGATCAGGGTGTTGCAGAACTGAATGTTGCGGCCCTCGCCGCCCGACTCCGTGCACAGCAGCACCGGGACGCGTTCGCGGAAATCGCGCGATGGCGGCGTCCTTGTCGGGGCCGCGACAGGCCGCCGTGGAACTGCGCGAACGGAATGCCGGCCTCCGTCAGCAGCGCCGCGAGGCGCGCCAGCGTCTCGCGCGAATGGACGAAGACCAGCTTCTTCTCGGCCGCGTTGCGGCGGAGGAGGTCGATCAGGGCGGCCTCTTTGCGCGCCGGTTCCGAGCGCCGCCCAGCGCACGGCAAGCTCGCGCCAGACCGGATCGTCCGGCCGTCCGCTGCGGCGAAGCGTTCGAGCGCTGCGGCCGCCGCGGCAGGGCGACGAGCCAGCGGCCGCCAGCAGGTGATGCAGCGCGAGGCGGTTGCGGCCCGGCCCGCCCGCCGCCGGCCAGGCGGCGCACGGCCGCGGCGAGGTCGGCGTAGGCCGCGCGCTCCGCGGGGCCGCCCTCGACCCGGATGGTCGTGGCGTGCCGCCGCGGCAGCTTGAGCGCCACGACCGCGCGGGTGTTGCGGATCATCGCGCCGCGCATCAGCTCGCGCAGCCGCTCGGCATTGGCCGGCTGGCGCGGCTTGCCGGGCGTCATATAGGCGGCGCGGAATTCCGTCAGCGTCTTGAAGATGCCGGGCTTGAGCAGCGTCAGCAAGATTGTAGAGCTCGATCAGGTCGTTCTGCACCGGCGTCGCCGACAACAGCAGCAGGAAGCGCTTGTTGAGGACGTCGACCAGTTTCCAGCTCCGGCTCGAGCGGTCGCGCAGATGGTGCGCCTCGTCGACGATGACGAGATCGAACTGACGCGCGCGCAGATGCGTCCGGCATGCTCCTGCCGCCGCGCCGTCGCGATCGAGGCGACGATGCGCGGCTTGTCCCAGAACGCGGCCGGGTCCTCGCGAAACAGCGCGTCATGGGTGGTGTTGAAGGCGATACCGAACTTGGTCTCCAGCTCCTCGCGCCATTGCCCGACCAGCGAGGCCGGGCGTGAGCACCAGAACGCTGCTCGGCCATGCCGCGCAGCGCGTATTCCTTCAGCACCATGCCGGCCTCGATGGTCTTGCCGAGGCCGACCTCGTCGGCGAGCAGCACCCGCCCGCGGAACTGCTTGAGCACCTTGCGCACGGTCTCGATCTGGTGCCATAGCGGCTCGACCCCGGTGAGATGCGGCAGGCAGAGCAGTTCGTCGAACCCCTGCGCGAGGCCGAGATGGGCGAAGCGCTCGCGCAGGATCCACCAGCGGCCATCGGTTTCGGGGGGCGCGGCGAGCGCCGCCAGCATCGGCTCAAGGTCGATGTCGATTCGGCAGGGAATGTCGATCTCGACGCGGGCGAGCGGCGCAATCGCCGGCGGCGGCGCTGGCGAAGCGGCGGGCGTGGCCGGCTTGGCGGGCAGCGTAGTCCGTTCGGCGGCAGCGCCTTTCGCGCGACGAGGCGTCGTCGCCGCCGGGGACTTAGAGGCGGCCTTTGACGCAGGCGCCTGCGGTGCATTCTTCTTCGGCGCGGTCCCTCCGGCGCGGGCGGACAGCGCCGGCGCCCAAACTCCGCGACGTCGCGCCGCGGGCGGCTCCCACCCCAGGATCGCGGCGAGTTGCTCGAATAGCCAATGGACATGCGTATGCCCGCCGGCGAAGGCATGATATGCAGGCCCCCATTCGGCGAGGCCGTGCTGTTCCAGGAGCGCGCGCGCGGCCACGCGCTTCTTCTCCTGGTTCAGCGCCAGCGCGTGCAGCAGGTGGTGCGGCGCCGACGGAAAATAACGCTTGGAATGGCGCTTGAGAAAAACCAGGGCCCGGCGCGGCTGCCCGTCGAGCACCGCAGCCGTCGCCGCCATGATCAGGACGTCTGATTCGGCCGGGCAGGCCGCCACCATCTCTTCAGCAAGCGGCAGATAGCCTTCGGCCGGGCGCGGCGCGCGGATCGTCGCCAGCAGCCGCTCAAGCCGCGCTTCGACCTCGACCGGGCGATCGAATTCAACGGCGGCGATCGGCAACGGCGCAGCGGTCATAGGTTCCCATGGCATCCCCGCCGGCGTGCTGAGCGCCGTGCGGCCGCGTCACGATACAATGATTCGACCGCCGGCGTTGACGAGCATGCGGCCGCCTTGCCGCGATTTCCCCGCTGCGAACGGCCTCGCATCCAGCCCTTCACATTTTGCGATTGTAGGGCCAGTATCAATCTACCCGCCCAGCCATGCCCGCTGATAGCGCCCATCACCGCGATGACACCGCACCCGAAGCGCCGCTCTGACCAAATTGACGAACTCGTCGGTCGCAATATCCGTCTGCTCCGCGAAAGTCGCAGCATATATACCCCGAACTCCCAGAGAATCCGAAGGGACCCCCTTGCCAAACGGCGCGATCCGGATTCTACCGAGCGAATGATACGACCCGGCTTTCTGGACAGAGAATCGCGGCAAGACCTGATCGAGTTGGCTCGGGACGGGTCGGCTGCTCATCGTCTGGCCCGACGCGCGAACGCGCTGGTGCTTCTGGACGACGGGATGGAGCTGCGAGGACGATCGCGAAGGCCTGTTGCTGGACGACGACACCATCCGCGGTTGGCATCGCTCTGTTGAACGAGGACGGGATCGAGGGCCTGACGAGCTTCGAGCACGGGCGGCAGCGCTTGCCAGTTGAGCGGCGAGCAACAGGAAAAGCTGAAGGCCTGGGTCGCCGCGAGCCTTACCGCGCTCGACGCGCCAGGTCGGCGCCTGGATCGAGAAGGAATTCGGCCTCGTCTACGAAAGCCGCTCGGGACTGATCGCGCTGTTGCATCGTCTGGGGCTCGAGTATCACAAGCCGAGCGTCATCCCGCGCAAGCTCGACGAAGAGAAGCAGAAGGCTTTCATCGAGAGCTACGAAAAGCTGCTGAATTCCTTGGGCGACGACGAGGCCGTGCTGTTCGCGGACGCCGTGCATCCGACCCATGCGGCGCGGCCTGCCGGCTGCTGGGCGCCCAAGCCAGGAGAAGCTCGCGATCGAGCAGACGAGCGGGCGTCAACGCATCAACATTCATGGCGCGATCGATCTGGAGACCGGGCAAACCCGGATGATCGAGGTCTGAGACCGTCGACGCCGTCTCGACGATCAGGCTGCTGCAATCGATCGAGGCGCTTCTATCCGATGCTGGCGCTCATCCATGTCTTTCTCGACAACGCGCGCTATCATCACGCCAAGCTCGTGCAGGACTGGCTGGCTCAGCCCGGACGCCGGATCAAGCTGCATTTCATCCCAACTTATTGCCCGCACTTGAACCCGATCGAGCGGTTATGGGGCGTCATGCACAAGCATGTCACGCACAACAAATGCTACGCCACTTGCACCCAATTCGCCGACGCGACGCTCGGTTTCCTGCGGGAAAAGGTTCCCCGGAACTGGGCCGATCTGTGCGATTCGGTCACCGACAATTTCCGCGTCATAAACCCCAAGGATTTTCGGGTCATGACGTGAACGGGGTATAGCAGACAGAATTGGGACAGAAGATCGGCGTTACGATCCAGCAAGTTCAGAAATACGAGAGCGGCGCCAACCGCGTCGCGTCCGGTCGGCTGTTCAAAATCCGCGGCGCTTTTCGGCGTGCCCCTCAAGGCGTTTTTTGAGGGGGCGAAACAAGCAATGGCCGACGGTGAAGGCAATGGCAACGGCCACGCACCGGCGGCGTTGCCGGCTAAGCCCTATGCGCCCCGACTGGCGACAGCTTCTGCGCAACGCCAAATCTGGATGTGCGCCACTCATTCGTCGAATTGATCGAGGGGCTTGCCAACAGGAAGGCGTCGCGCTGAGCAGGAAAGGCCTTGCCTTTGCATTCGAGCCTTCACGCGAGGCGTCTTTCGGCAACCGGTCCTTGGCGCGGGGCGGAAGCGTTTAGGGGGAGGCGCGTGACCTGCCAGCCTGCCGCCTGAGCTTACTATTTGGTGCAGGACCACCGTTCGCCCTTGGCGGTGCTGATGACGACCTGTCGTAGTCCGCCAGGCGCTGCAGGATTTTGGATTTAGACCATTCGAGGGGGGTTCATTTCGTGCATCCCTTTTCGATGTTTGAGGGATGTGTTTTGACGCGTGGAAAGCGCCCGCTCGCCAGTGGAGCCGGATGCAGGGTGAATGCGCCCGCCTGCCGGCTCCCTCCCCCTCGGGCATTAAGGCTTTGCATCGACGCGCCGGAGCCGCACGAACCTGAGAAAAGTGCCGTAGAATGGGGGTTTTTGCGCTATAACGACCTAATCCTGAGGAGCATCGCGAAGCGATGCGTCTCGAAGGATGGAGGTCGGCCTCATCCTTCGAGACGCGCGCTTGCGGCACGCTCCTCAGGATGAGGACAACGCGCGTGACGCAGCTGCGCGGATTCTCTTAAAATTTGCCTTTTATTACGCTGCTCTTTCGGGATGGTTTTTTCGCAACTTGGTTTCATCATCGGAACAGGTTTCGTCCGCGCCGCATCCGGCGGCGAGGGCCAAGTAATGCGATTGCCCTGATCCGAGTCCCG